>NZ_PJBC01000001.1 GCF_002836515.1 Pseudomonas sp. Choline-02u-1 | reverse complement strand
CGCTCCCACGGGGGATCGCGGTTGACCTGACGGAGCACGGTCGTTTGTAGGAGTGAGCCTGCTCGCGATAGCAGTGGGGCAGGCGCCATTTGTGTCGAGGCGGACGGCCTCTTCGCGAGCAAGCTTGGTCCTCCACGGTGGTGTGGTGTTGCTGACTAAGCGCTTATGCCGTACGGCCGCCCAATGTTTCGGCAACCCAGTCGGCGATGTAGTGGCCGGCGTTGATGCTGTTGTCGAAGCTGGAATGCTGCACGCCGCCTTCGCGCTCGGTGAAAATTTTCAGTTCGCATTTCGGACTGTTGACCAATTGCTCATAGGTGCGATGCGCCCACTTCAGCGGGATCTGCGAGTCCTGCTCGCCATGGGTAACCAGGAACGGCACTTTGATGCGGTCGAGCACGCCGTCGAGGTGGACGTTTTCGGCGATGCTCATGAATTCTTCAACATCCTTGGCACCCCAGACCCAGCAGACGTGCGCCCAATAATGCGGCACCGGGAAACTGCCTTCCTTTTCCAGACGGCGCTTCTGCACGTCGCGCCAGTCGTGGTTAGCGCCCCACACTACGCCGCAGGCGAAACGCGGTTCGAACGCCACCGCACGGGGGCAGTAATAACCGCCGAGGGAAACGCCTTCAAGACCGATACGTTTGGCGTCGACGTCATCCCGGGTCTCCAGCCAGTCGACCACGCGACTGGCCCAGTGCTCGCTGTCGTAGCGTGCAGTCAAACCGTGCAGGCGCAGCGCTTCGCCGGTGCCGGGCTGGTCGATGATCAATGACGATACGCCACGCTTGGCCAGCCAGGCCGGGAGGCCGACGCGGTATTTCATTTCCTTGGTCGAATCCAGACCATTGACCTGCACCAGAATCGGCGCTGGCCCGTCGACGCCTTCGGCGCGCACCAGCAAGCCGGACAGATGCTTGCCCTCATAGGGAATTTCCACCCGCTGACAGTTTTCCTGCGACAGTTCGATGCCGCGTTTGAAGGTTTGCACAAAGCGCTGATACAGCTCGGTACGCCCTGGCGCGCCATGGGCTTGCAGGCGTTCGCAGGTCAGATAGTAAGTCGCGGCGCGGTTGTATTTTTCGCCGGCCGAGAGCAGGCGGCCATGACCTTCGTCTTCTTCGGCCAGACCGCAGAGCTTGTCGGCCATTTTGGCCCAGGTCTCGCGAAACGCCTTGGTGCCGGCCGCGTCCGGTTGCTTGGCTGCCTCTTGCAGCGGTGCGCACATGGCCTCGATTTCGCCCATGCGGGCGCCCATTTCAATGGCCAGGTCGACCGAAAGATTCCACACGTAGTTGGTCGGGAAGTAGCGGAACATGATTTTTGTTGTCCTTGTGGTTGCCTTGGCATTCGCAAGGCACGTTAAGGATCAACCGGCTAATTGGCCAATCGTGACGGCGGATACGAGGTATCGCGAGACTCGATAGGCGGCTGCTCCAGATGCTGGATGAACTCGCTGATGCGTTCGCGCAGCCAGCGGTGCATGGGGTCGCCGTCGACGCTGCGGTGCCACAGCATGTACTCGCGCATCAGCGGGATTTTCACCGGCGGGGGCAGGATGCGCAGCGGCAGATAGCGCGCATACAGGTTAGCCAGACGCTGGTGCATTGTGGCGATGCGCTGGGTGCCAACCACCAGTTGCGGCAGAGTGTTGAAGTCGCTGGTGATCACCTCGATGCGCCGATTGAAGCCGTACTGGTTCATGAACCACTCTTCGATACTCATGTGCCGAGTGCGGCCGAAACCCACCGACACGTGGCCCATCTGCATGTACTGCTCGAGGGTCAGGCTGGCGCCGACCGCGCTGTTGCTCTGGCACACCACGCAAACGTGTTCCTCTTCGAACAGCAGTTGGGAAGGGTGGCCTTCGATGATGTAGCGCTCCGGCACGATCATCAGATCAACCTCGCCGCGCACCAGCAATTCGCCAGAGTTGTCGCTGGGGCCGAGCATTTCGAAAGTGATGTTCGGCGCCTCCTGATGGATCTTCTGGATCACTTGGGCGAACAACACGCTGATCAGGTAATCCGAGGTCACCAGGCGAAAGTGGCGTTTGCTGGTGGTGGGGTCGAACACCGGTTTGGCAGTGATCGAGGACTGAATTGTCAGCAACACTTCGCGTACCGGTTTCGCCAGCTCGGTCGCGTAGGGCGTGGGCTGCAT
This sequence comes from Pseudomonas sp. Choline-02u-1, assembly GCF_002836515.1. Lineage (GTDB taxonomy): Bacteria > Pseudomonadota > Gammaproteobacteria > Pseudomonadales > Pseudomonadaceae > Aquipseudomonas. The sequence continues at coordinate 224,129 of NZ_PJBC01000001.1, read as the reverse complement.
CTTGCGCCCGACCTGAACCAGCAACTCGTCTTCGAAGTAAGTGCGCAAACGCCCAAGCACGCCGCTGGTGGCGGACTGGGTCATGTGCAGGCGTTCGGCGGCGCGGGTGATGTTCTGTTCTTCGAGCAGCACATCGAGCGCCACCAGCAGGTTCAGATCCAGGTGGTTGAAACGCATGGGCAGGTCCGCTTGTTGTATTTATTTTGCCAATACCTTCGAACGATTCCATCGACGCGTCAACCACCGATGCAGGTATCGCGTTTGTCGATAGGTCGCATCCCGACTCGCGATTAGTCAGCTGCCGAGCCTTGCGCCAATCTCCGCCGCAGTCGGCCCCCAGTCGCCGACACCACCACCGGGTTGCAGCCTGGCCCGACGCACTTTGGCGTCTGCGGCGGCGGTGACCGGATCATAATTTCAATGGAGTGGTAAGCCATGAACATCATTGGCCTTGATGCCCTGATCTTTGGCGTCGATGACATCCAAGCCTGCACCGATTGTTTACGCGATTACGGCTTGGCGCCGATCGGCGTCGACAGTCACGGCGGGCGTTTCGAAGCACTCGACGGCACCGCCGTGATTCTGCGCCGCGCCGACGACCCCGATCTTCCGGCGGCTATCGGCCCCGCGCCGTCGATTCGCGAAACCGTTTATGGCGTCGGCGCGCTCAGCGACCTGGACGCCATCGAAGACGAACTGGCCCGCGACCGCCCCGTCAGCCGCGACGCCCAGGGCGTGCTGCACAGCGTCGATGACATGGGCTTTGCGATTGCCTTTCAAGTCAGTGTGCGCAAGGCCTACAGCGCCCCGGCTGATCTGACCAACGCTGCCGGCCATGCGCCACAGCGTCCGCTCAATCAGCCCGGCATCAGTCCAGAGATGAGCGCCATCCCGCGCACCCTGTCGCATGTGGTGTATTTCGTCCCTGACGCGGCCAAGGCCGAGGCGTTCTACGCCCAGCGTCTGGGCTTTCGCACCACCGACACCTTCATCGGCGCCGGACCGTTCATGCGTCCGGCCGGCTCTGATGATCACCACTGCCTGTTCATGATCCAGACACCGCCGCACATGAAAGGCTGCGAGCACTTCACCTTTCACATGGGCAGTGGCACCGAAGTGCTGTTGGCCGGCACGCGCTTCGAGCAGAAGGGCTGGACCAGTTTCTGGGGCCCGGGGCGTCACCTGTTTGGTTCGAACTGGTTCTGGTACTTCAACAGCCCGCTGGGCTGTCATATCGAATACGACGCCGATATGGACAAGCACGATGACGCCTGGGAGGCCCGGCGTGCGCCGCTGTCGGCGGACAATTCGCAGCTGTTCCTGTTCGGCAGCAAGGAAAAGTGGGCACCCGGCGGCCCGCCACCGAAGCTTGGTTGAGGCCGTGCCATGAGTGAGCGCGAGTGGCCGTTGTGTCGCCTGGATGAATTGCTGGAAGGGCAGGCGCGTGGCTTCGATCCGTTGCAGCAGGGCCGCGACAGTCTGTTTGCTCTGCGCCATGACGGTCAGGTGCGGATCTATCGCAACCGTTGCCCACATCTGGACGTGCGCATGGAGTACCGCAAGGACCGTTTTCTGTCGGCCGATGGCCAGTTGATCGTCTGCTATGCCCACGGCGCGCAGTTCCTGCCGAGTACCGGCGAATGCGTCTACGGCCCGTGTCTGGGGCAGTCGCTGGAGGCATTGGCCTCGCGCGAAGAGGACGGTTGGTTGTGGGTGTTGCTGCCCGAGCCGAGGCCAGTGTCGGGGTAAATCGAGGTATCGCGTACGGCGATACATCGCATCCCCACTCGCGATTAGTCAAATCCCTGCTTTGCCGGGAAGCTTCACCCAACGACGCAGTGCCCGACGCTGCTTCGATCACAAGAATAAAAAGAGAGTGAGCCATGAGTGCAGTGAACAACGTTCTGATCGTGGGCGGTGGTATTGGCGGCTTGTGCGCGGCCATCGCGTTGCGGCGCAAAGGCATCGAGGTCGACCTGATCGAGCTCAAGTCCAAGTGGACGGTCTACGGCGTCGGGATTATTCAGCAGAGCAACGTGGTACGCGAGATGGCCAAACTGGGCGTGCTCGACGGTTATCTCGATGCGGCTTACGCCTTTGAAGATGTGGCCATCTACGGCCCGGGCGGGCAGCAACTGGCGCGTATTGCGGGGCAGCGTCTAGCCGGCCCGCAGTACCCGGCCAACGTCGGTATTTCGCGACTGGCACTGCACAAGGTGCTCAGCGAAACTGCCCTTGGGCTTGGCGCGAAAGTGCGTCTTGGCCTGAGCGTCGAAACGCTGGACGACAACGGCCAGCAGGTCGACGTGCTGTTCACCGACGGCAGTCGCGGTGTCTACGACCTGGTTGTCGGGGCCGACGGTCTGTTCTCGAAAGTGCGCAGCCTGGTCTTCGGCGACACCTACACCCCGCGTTTCACCGGCCAATCGGTATGGCGCTACAACTTCCCCCGCGCACCACAGATCGATCACTTGGCCAACTACCAGAGCGCCGAAGGCAACGCCGGGCTGGTGCCGCTGGCCGGTGATCTGATGTACCTGTTTCTGACTTCGCACGAGCCGTCCAACCCATGGATGGACCCGGCCGATCTCGCCCCGCAGATGCGCCAACGCCTGCAAGGCTTTACCGGCCTGATTGGCGAACTGCGCGAGCAAATCACCGACAGCGGCCAAGTCGTTTACAAGCCGATGGAAGTGGTGTTCGTCGATGAGCCGTGGCATCGCGGGCGGGTGCTACTGATTGGCGATGCCGCTCACGCCACGACTCCGCACCTGGGCCAGGGTGCTGGCATGGCCATCGAAGATGCAATCGTGCTCAGCGAAGAACTCACCCGCGATTCGTCCGCCATGAGTGTCGAGGCGCAGTTGCAGCGCTTCATGGCGCGGCGATTCGAACGTTGCAAATACATCAGCGACAGCTCGGTGCTGGCCGGCGACAAGGAGATGCAGCACGACCGCAGCTTCGATCGCATCGGTCTGGTCAAGCAGATGCTCGCGCGTACGGCGGAGCCCATCTAGCCGTTCAAACGCCCCACCCACAGCAGTTACCACTATAAAAACAAGAGGTTAACGCGATGGTTAGTTCTACGACTGCGGCGCTTGCGCGTCGCCGGGTCTGCTCGTCTGCACCCTTCGGTTTGAGTATCGCTGCCGTGCTGGTGCTGTGCAGCCAGGCGGCGCAGGCGTTCGACATCGATACCGGCAACCCGGATTTCAAATTGCGCTGGGACAACACGGTGAAGTACAGCGCCGCGTGGCGCACGCAAAACCCGAGCAGCAAATTGTCCGAAGGTCAGGTTGCGCTGAATCAGGACGACGGCGATCGCGCATTCAAGAAAGGCCTGATCTCCAACCGTACCGACATCCTGTCCGAACTCGATCTGTCGTATCGGGATTTCGGCGCACGCTTGAGTGGCGCGGGGTGGTACGACACTGAGTATCAAGGCAGCAACGACAACAACGATCCGTCTCGTGCCAACGCGCGCTCGGTGGATTACGACGAGTTCACCGATGACACCCGTCACCTGCACGGTGGCGACGCGGAAATTCTCGATGCTTTTGTGTACTGGAACGGCGAACTGGCCGACCGCGCGACCTCGGTGCGCGCCGGGCGTCACGGCCTGATCTGGGGCGAGAGCCTGTTTTTCGGCGCCAACGGCATTGCCGGCGGCATGGCCCCGGTCGACGTGGTCAAGGCGCAGTCGGTGCCGAACACACAGTTCAAGGAAATCACCCGACCGGTCAATCAACTGTCGGGTACGTTCCAGCTGACCGACGACGTCTCGCTCGGTGGCTACTATCAGCTCGAATGGGAAGAGACACGCCTGCCGGCGGCGGGAAGCTATTTCTCCACCAGCGACACCATCGGCGAGGGTACCGAGCGGCTGATTGTCGGCGCACCGTTTCCGGCGTTTCTCGGCGGCAATCCAGCCAGCCCGGCGGCGTTTTTCCATGGCAATGACAAGGAAGCACGCAGTTCGGGGCAGGGCGGTCTGCAGCTCAAATACAGCGCCGAAAGTGTCGAATACGGCCTCTACGCGATCCAGTATCACGACAAGACGCCCAAGCTGTACCTGAAGCCCTCGGCCGGCGCGCCCAACTTCAGCAGCGGTCAGATTGGCGAGTATTACTGGGTCTACCCGGAAGACATTCGCGCCCTCGGCGCCAGTTTTGCCACAACCATGGACGAGTACAGCTTCGCTGGTGAGGCGTCGATGCGCTGGAACATGCCGCTGATCTCCAACGGCCAGACCGTGTTGCCAGGCGTCGTCGCCGACAACGATGACGACGCGCTCTACGCGGTGGGTCGCACGGCCCACGTCAATCTCAACGTGATCGCCTCGTTCGGCCCGAACTTTCTTGCGCGCGAATCCGGACTGGTCGGCGAAGTGGCGTGGAACCGCCTGCTCAGCGTGACCAAAAACCGCGCCGCACTCGACCCCAACGCTACCGACGATGGCCTTGGTTTCAAAGTGGTGTACACGCCGACCTACCGGCAGTTCTTCTCCGGCATCGATATCAGCATCCCGGTGGGCGTCAGCTACTTCCCCTTGGGCAAATCGGCGGTGGTCAGCTCGTTCGGCCCGGACAACGGCGGCGACATCAACCTCGGCATCACCGCCACTTACCTTGACCGCGTCACCGCCGGCCTGACCTACACCCATTACTACGGGGCCGAGGACACCAACCTCAACGGCCTCAGCCAGTTCAATTACAAACAATCGCTGAAGGATCGGGATTACCTGGCCTTTTCCGTCAAGACCACGTTTTAAGAGGACTTGCGCATGACTGTTCATCACCATCACCGCGCCTTTCGACTCAAGGCTGTGTGCTTTGCACTGCTGGGTTCGCTCGTTGTTCTGAGCCAATGCGCAACCGCCGCCACTGCCGAGGAAGCGGCGAAACTGTCGACGACCCTGACGCCGATGGGCGCCGAGCGTGCCGGCAACGCTGACGGCAGCATTCCGGCATGGCAGGGCGGTTACACCAGGGTCGATCCGTCGTACAAACCGGGCGGCAAGCGCAGTGACCCCTTCGCGGCGGACAAACCGCTGTTCAGCATCACCTCGAAAAACCTCGCGCAGTACGCCAGCAAACTCAGCGATGGCAGCAAGGAAATGTTCAAGCGTTACCCTGAAACCTATCGCATCGACATCTATCCGACCCGGCGCTCGGCCGCCGCACCGCAGTGGGTGTATGACAACACGCTGAAAAACGCGACCCGCGCCAGACTGGTCGAAAGCAGCGCCGGGCCAGTGCCGGAAGGCGCATTTGGCGGCATTCCGTTCCCGATCCCGCGCAACGGCGCCGAGGCCATGTGGAACCATGTGCTGAACTGGCGCGGCACCTCGCTGGCCATGCATTTTCGCCATTACCTGATGACCGCTGACGGCAAGTCGGTAATGACCACCGATGGCCAGGCGATTCAGGACATGCCGTATTACTACCAGGACGGCTCACCCGAGACATTCGCTGGTGATTACTGGCTGTTCCGTCTGCTCAACGTCGGTCCGCCGCTGCGTGCCGGTGAGCAGATCATGGGCCGCACCAACATCAACGGCGACAAGTCACAGGCTCACGTTTACCTGACTGGCCAGCGCCGAGTGCGCAAATTGCCCAACGCCTGCTGCGACACGCCGACCCCGGCTACCGCTGGCGTGATGTCGTTCGATGAGTTGAGCGTGTTTCAGGGGCGCATGGATCGCTTCGACTGGAAACTGGTCGGCAAGCAGGAAATGTACATCCCTTACAACACCAACAAGGTTCTCACCGCCAACAAGCCCGAAGACCTGTTTTCGGCGCATCACATGAATCCTGATTACGTGCGCTGGGAGCTGCATCGCGTGTGGGTGATTGATGCCGAACTGGCACCGGGCAAGCGTCATCAGTTGCCGAAGGGCCGCTACTACCTCGACGAAGACACCTGGCAAGCGATGCTCGGTGATCGCTGGGACGCCAACGGCCAACTGGCCAAGACCCTGTGGTCGCTGCCGGCAGTGTTGCCGGATCTGCCGGCGCAGGCGCAACTGTCTTCGGGGTTCTATGACCTGACATCCGGCGCCTGGTTTATCCAGAACGTCTACACCGGCCTGCCCGAGCAGTACGGCGTGGTCGATCGCTACAAGCCTTCGGAGTTCTCGCCGGCGGCGATGGCGGGTGCGGGCGTTCGCTGAATCGGGCCAGATCGCGGCGCAGGTCGCGGTCCGGTTTCACACAGGTTTTCGAGGTGGGTATGAACAGAATCTGTCAGCTGATGGGCTTGCTGACGTTGGCGTTGCCTTGGGCGTTGCCCTTGAGCGCCGCCGAGGCGGCGGTCGGCGATGTGTTGAGCACGCCGGCAATGCATGCGCCGCAGGCTGAACGCGCGGTATTGCTCGACCTGGCGCGTGCCGGCGCGCGGCTGGTGGCGGTCGGCGAACGCGGCATTGTCTTGCTCTCCGATGACAATGGCGCCACCTGGCGCCAGGCATCAGTGCCAGTGTCGGTGAGCCTGACGGCGGTGCAATTCGTCGATGCCGATCATGGCTGGGCGGTCGGCCATGGCGCAGCAGTGCTGATGTCCGCTGACGGCGGTGAAACCTGGTCGCTCCAACTGGACGGCCGTCGCGCCGCGCAGCTCGAACTGGACGCCGCCCGCACAGAAATGGCCAATGCCAGCGACACCGATGCCGCTGCCGTGCGGCTGCAAAACGCTGAACGCCTGATCGCGGAAGGTGCGGACAAACCGTTTCTGGCGCTGACATTCACCGATGCCCGCCACGGCTTGATCGTTGGCGCCTATGGCCTTGCGTTCAGAACCGAGGACGGCGGGGCGAGCTGGCAGTCGCTGATCGGCCAGATCGACAACCCGGCAGGCGCGCATTTGTATGCGCTCGCCGCGCACGGTGCGCAGTGGTTCATCGCCGGCGAACAGGGTTATCTGGCGCGCTCCAATGATGGCGGACATTCTTTCGCTGCTCTGGACAGTCCTTACAGCGGCAGTTTCTTTGCTGTTCAGGTGCGCGACGACGGCACCTTGCTCGCGGCGGGTTTGAAGGGCAACGCCTTCGTGTCCCGCGACAACGGCAGCAGTTTTGTTCCGGCGCCAGTGCCGATGCCAGTGTCCTTCAGTGACGCGATCCGCACCGTCGACGGCCAGTTGCTGTTGGTCAATCAGGGCGGCGCACTTTTCCGCACTCAAGCCGATGCGCAGGCACAGCTAAAGCCTTACGGCGCGCCGTTGGGCAAACCGGTCGCCAGCGTTGTGCAGGCCGCCGACGGCAGTCTGGTGCTGGCCGGGTTCACCGGGTTGACGCGCTTGGCAGCGCCCACCGTTATTGCTTCGGAGTGAGGTTATGAATTCATTCGACAACGCCACGGCCAGCCTGGCGAGTTTCGATCCGCGCTCCGGTTCGCTGGTGGAACGCACGCTGTTCAACCATCGGCTGTGGGTCTTGCTGGTGTGTCTGGTCACTACGCTGCTGCTGGGTTATCAGGCCATGCGCATCGAACTGAATGCCAGTTTCGAAAAGATGATTCCGACGCAACAGCCGTACATTGCCAATTACCTTGAGCACCAGAAACAGCTCAGCGGTCTGGGCAATTCGCTGCGCATCGTCGTCGCCAATCGTCAGGGCGATATCTATGACGCCGACTACCTGAAAGCCCTGCAGGCCTTGAGCGACAAGCTGTACCTGCTGCCTGGTGTCGATCGCGCCTATATGAAGTCGTTGTGGACACCCGCGACCCGCTGGGTCGCGGTGACCGAAGACGGGCTGGATGGCGGCCCGGTGATCCCCGACGATTACGCTGGCACTCAGGCGAATCTCGATGCCTTGCGCCGCAACGTGCAACGCTCCAACGAACTCGGGCAACTGGTAGCGTTCGACCAGACCTCAAGCATCATTTACGTGCCGCTGCTGGCAACCACCAGCGATGGCCAGGCGCTGAATTATTCGCTGTTGTCCGAGCAACTCGAAGCGCTGCGCAGCGAATACCAGAGCGACAAAATTGGTATCCACATCACCGGTTTCGCCAAGAAAGTCGGCGACCTGATTGAAGGGCTCAAGCAGATTCTGTTGTTTTTCGCCGTGGCGATTCTGATCACCACCGCTGTGCTGTTCTGGTACACCCGCTGTCTGCGCAGCACCGTGCTGGTGGTGTTCTGCTCGCTGGTGGCGGTGGTCTGGCAGCTCGGCCTGTTGCCGCTGCTCGACTATCAGCTCGATCCCTATTCGGTGCTGGTGCCGTTTCTGGTGTTCGCCATCGGCATGAGCCACGGCGCGCAGAAAATGAACGGCATCATGCAGGACATCGGCCGTGGCATGCACCGCGTGGTCGCCGCGCGTTTCACCTTTCGCCGGTTGTTCCTGGCCGGGCTGACCGCGCTGCTGTGTGATGCCGTGGGGTTTGCGGTGCTGATGCTGATCAAGATCCAGGTGATTCAGGATCTGGCAGTGATCGCCAGTATTGGCGTGGCGGTGCTGATTTTCACCAACCTGATCCTGCTGCCGGTGTTGCTGTCCTATGTCGGCGTCACGCCACGCGCCGCGCAACTGAGCCTGAAAAGCGAGCAGGGCGAACAGGCCGGCCAGCGCCGCCATGGCTTCTGGCGTTTTCTCGATCTGTTCACTCGGCGGCGCTGGGCCAGCCTGTGCATCGCGGTCAGCCTGGCGCTGGCGGCGCTTGGATTTATCGTCAGCCTGCAACTGAAAATCGGCGACCTCAATGCCGGTGCCCCGGAGCTGCGCGCCGACTCGCGCTACAACCAGGACGACGCTTTTCTGACCCGGCACTACGGTGCCAGCAGCGACCTGTTCGCAGTGATGGTCAAGACGCCGCCCGGGCAATGTGCGCGCTACGACATTCTGGCCAAGGTCGATGCACTGGACTGGCAACTGCGTGCGCTGCCGGGGGTGGATTCGACCAACTCGCTGGCGTTGCTCAACCGACGCATGCTGGTCGGCCTGAGCGAAGGCAGCGCCAAGTGGTACGAACTGCAGAACAATCAGGCGATGCTCAACATGATCACCGCCAGTGCCCCGCGCGGTTTGTACAACGAGGATTGCAGCCTGCTGACGTTGTACGCCTACCTGACCGACCACAAGGCCGAAACTCTCACGCGGCTGGTCGAGCACGTCGAGCAATTCGCCGCTGCGAACAACAATCAGGATGTGCAGTTTCTCCTCGCCGCCGGCAATGCCGGCATCGAAGCGGCGACCAACATCGTCGTCAAACAGGCCAACCGCGAGATGCTGTTCTGGGTCTATGGCGCGGTGATCATCCTGTGCCTGATTACCTTCCGTTCCTGGCGCGCGACGCTGTGCGCGGTGATTCCGCTGATGGTTACCTCGATCCTCTGCGAGGCGCTGATGGTCTGGCTGAACATCGGGGTCAAGGTGGCGACTTTGCCGGTGATTGCCCTCGGCGTGGGTATCGGCGTCGATTACGCGCTGTACGTGATGAGCATTCTGCTCGGCCATTTGCGCCAGGGGGCGAGCCTGTCCGAGGCCTATTACCGAGCGCTGGTGTCGACTGGCAAAGTGGTGATGCTCACCGGAATTACCCTCGCGATTGGTGTGGCGACGTGGATTTTTTCACCGATCAAGTTCCAGGCCGACATGGGCGTGCTGCTGGCATTCATGTTCGTCTGGAACATGGTCGGCGCATTGGTGCTGCTGCCAGCGCTGGCGTATTTCCTGCTACCGGCTCAGCGCACTCAACGCGGCGCCGAAGCTTCGGTCGAGGTGATCAGCGTGGCGCAACCGCCCAGTGCTGTGGTCGCCAACGTTCATCCATCGCGACAACGGGAGATCTGTCATGGCCGTTGAATCTGCAGTGCCAGACCACCGCCGTGAAGCCGGCCTGATGCAATCGCTGCTGTTGCTGCTCGGCAGCTGTCTGCCGGTGCTTGGCGCGGTGTTGCTCGCGCCGGTATTGCCGCGCATGCAGGCGCATTTCGCCGAGGTATCGGGGAGTGCGGTGCTGGTGCCGATCGTGCTGACCCTGCCCGCGTTGATGATTGCCTTGCTCGCGCCGTTTGCCGGGATGATCGCTGATCGCCTCGGGCGCAAGCCGCTGTTGCTGGCCAGCATGGCGCTCTATGTGCTGTGCGGCGTCTTGCCATTGTGGCTCGAGTCGTTGCCGGCGATCGTCGCCAGCCGCGCCGGCATCGGTCTGGCCGAGGCGGGAATCATGACTTGCTGCACGACATTGATGGGTGATTACTACAGCGGCGCGCGACGTGAACGCCTGTTCGCTTTGCAAATGGTCGCGACCTCGTTGTCAGCAGCGGTGTTCATCGCCCTCGGCGGTTTTCTCGGCCAGAACGATTGGCGCACGCCGTTCGCGCTGTACGCGGTGGGGCTGATCTTTCTGCCGCTGATGGCCTGGCAACTCTGGGAGCCGCAACCGCGTGTGCCCATGGCGGCAACCCTGGCGCAGCCGGTGAAACGTGCTTTCCCCTGGCGCGCGCTGACGCCGATGTATGCGCTGGCCCTGCTGGCCGGGCTGAGCCTGTTCATCGTGCCGGTGCAGGCCGGTTATCTGCTCAACCTGCTGCACGTCGATGCGCCGCAGCAGATCGGCATGACCATGGGCGCCAACCAGCTCGGCGTGCTTGTCGGGGCCTTGAGTTTTCGCCTGCTCAGCGGCTTGCGCAGTCAGCATTTGCTGCTGATTGCCTTTGGGCTGGCCGGTGCTGGCGGCTTGCTGATGGCCGGCGCGAACAGCCATGTGCAAGTGGTGGTTGCGGTGCTGGTAAACGGTTTGGGCATCGGTTTGATGTTGCCAACGCTGATCACCTGGATCATGGCGCAAGTCGGTTTCGAGCAGCGCGGGCGCGCTGCCGGTTGGTTTACTGCAGCGATTTTCGCCGGTGAATTCGTCAGCCCGTTGGTGGTGCTCGCCATCACCGCCGGCGCTGTTTCCGTTTTGCCACAAGCCTTGGCCGTCATCGGTTGGCTGCAATTGGTGGTGGCGCTGTTTTGTCTGTCCGTACCGAGGCTCGGCGGTTTGTTGCCGGGTGCGGCTGTCAGCAGTCAAGACTCCATCGGCAACGGCCATTGAACGAGGAATTTCCATGCAAGCGCTTCCCCCCTTCAAACGCGTGGTCACCGGGCATGATGCCGATGGCCGCGCAGTGATCGCCAGTTGCGGCCCGACCGCCAGCGTATTCGCCCTGCAAGCGGTGCCCGGCACGGTGTTTCATGAACTGTGGAACAGCAGCGCCAGCCCGGCTGTCCTCGACAACGGCGGCGACCCGACGGACAAACCGTTGCAACTGAGCCCCGACCCGCACGGCAGCGTGATCCGCGTGGTCGACATTCCGCCGGACAGCATGCAGAACCAGATCAGCGCCGTGGATGCAGCGGCAGTGTTCGCCGAGATGGGTCAGTCCGAGGCCGGCACTGGCGATGCCAGCGTCCGGCACAGGTTGATGCATCGCACTGAAACCCTCGATTACGGCATCGTTACCGAGGGCGAAGTGTGGCTGGTGCTCGACGATCAGGAAGTCCAGCTCAAACGCGGCGACGTGGTGGTCCAGCGCGGCACCAACCACGCGTGGAGCAACCGCACCGAGGCCATGGCTCGCATGGTTTTCATTCTTCTCGACGGGCGCTTTGCCGCCCAACTGCAACAACGCCAGGGAGCCTGGGCATGAAACTCGCCACAGTAAAAAACAACACCCGCGACGGTCGGCTGGTCGTCGTTTCGCCCGATATGATTCACGCGCTGGACGCCAGCGCTGTCGCGCCGACCCTGCAATACGCCATTGAAAACTGGCCGCTTGTCGAGCCGCGCTTGCAGGCCCTGGCACGGCAGCTGGAAGCGGGCGACGCCCGCCACGCAACGGACTTCGATCCCGCCCAGGCCATGGCGCCGTTACCGCGTGCCTATCAGTGGTGCGACGGTTCGGCGTTTCTCAGCCACGGCGCGCTGATGCAGAAGGCGTTCAACCTTGAGCCCATTGAAGGCGCCGATCGCACGCCGCTGATGTATCAGGGCGCCGGCGATGATTTCATCGGCCCGCGCGATGACATCGAGTTGCCCAGTGAAAGCCAGGGCATCGATTTCGAAGGTGAGTTTGTCGTGCTGGTTGACGACGTGCCGATGGGCTGCTCGGCTGAAGACGCTTTGGCGCACATCAAACTGATTCTGCAGATCAATGACATCAGCTTGCGGGCCCTGGCGCCACGGGAAATGCGCACCGGTTTCGGCTTCCTGCAGGCCAAGCCATCGTCGAGTTTTGCGCCGCTGGCGATCACCCCGGACGAACTTGGTGAGGCGTGGCGCGACGGCCGGGTGCATTTGCCGCTGCAGGTCGAGTGGAACGGCGAACGCTTCGGCCAGCCCCACGGCGGGCAGATGGATTTTCACTTCGGTGAACTGATCGCTCACGCCGCACTGACACGGCGTCTGCGCGCCGGCACGCTGATCGGGTCAGGGACCGTCTCTAACGCTGAGCGCAGCGCCGGCTCGGCATGCATCGCCGAGCGGCGCGCCATTGAAATGATCGAGCAGGGCGCTGCGCAAACCGGCTTCATGCGCTTCGGTGATCGGGTGCGCATGGACGTTACGGGCAGCACTGGTCGCTCGCTGTTCGGTGCCATCGACCAGCGCGTCGTCAAAGCCCATGGCTGAGGAACGCCCATGCGTTTATTGATCACCGGCGCCAATGGTTTCGTCGGCCGTGAACTGCTGCGCTGTTTGCTCTCGCGGGGCAGTTTGCGTGGGCAAGTCATTCGTTCGTTACTGGTGCTGGACACCGAAGTGCAGGGCTTGCCGGACGATCCGCGCCTGCGTCGGCACACCGGCAGCGTGACCGACGCGGCATTGATGCGCCGGGTGCTCGCCGATGGCATCGACGTGGTGTTTCATCTGGTGAGCATTCCCGGCGGCGCGGCGGAACACGATTATGAGGCGGGCTATCAGGTCAACCTGCTGGCGAGCCTGGAACTTCTCGACCAATTGCGCAACAAGGCGCGCCCGCCGGTGCTGGTGTATGCCAGCAGCGTCGCGGTGTACGGCGCCGACCTGCCAGCGAGGATGAACGAGCAGGCCGCGCTGCGCCCGCAATTGTCGTACGGCACGCATAAGGCGATGGTCGAGCAGGCGTTGATCGATCTGGCCCGGCGCGGCGAAGTGGATGGCCGCGCGGTGCGCCTGCCGGGAATTGTCGCGCGGCCGCGTGAGCCCAACGGTTTGCGCTCGGCCTTCATGAGCGACCTGCTGCGCGCCTTTGCCGAAGGCGTCGACTACTGCTGCCCGGTGTCACCGGAAGCAACCGCGTGGTGGATGTCGGCGCGTTGCTGCGTGAACAACCTGATCCACGCCGCCGAACTGCAGAGCCATGCCGCGCAACAGCGAGTCTGGCAACTGCCGGTGCTGCAGTTGTCGATTGCGCAAGTGATCGATGCGCTGGCGGCGGCCTATGGCGAGCAACGCCGCTCGTTGATCAATTTTGCGCCCGACGCTGACCTGCAAGCGCTGTTCGGACGTCTGCCGCCATTGAAAACCCCCCAGGCCCGCGCGGCGGGCTTCAGCCATGACGGCAATGTCGCCGCACTGCTGCGCAACGCTTTGAATCCCGCCCCTTATCGGCATTTGCCCCTGCCCGGAGAGACTTCCCATGTCACAGCCCATCGCGCGTAAACGTCGTCTTGTCGATCTTTCGGTGACGCTCGACAACAACCCTTACACGGACCCGCCGCCGCTGCTGCCGAAGATCGATTACATGGATCACCAGCAAGGCTGGCCGGAAATGGCCGCGATGTTCCCTGGCCTGCAACTGGAGCAGATGCCCGGCAACGAATCCTGGGCTGCCGAGCGCCTGAGCATTACCACTCACAGCGGCACGCACATGGACGCGCCGTGGCATTACGCCTCGACCACCGACGGCGGTGCGCCAGCCTTCGGCATCGACGAACTGCCGCTGGAGTGGTGCCTGCAGCCGGGGGTGAAACTGGATTTTCGCGACCTGCCTGACGGCCATGTGGTCACTGCCGCCGAGGTGGAAGCCGAGCTGGCGCGCATCGGGCATGACCTGCAAGCGCTGGATATCGTGCTGATCAACACCCGCGCCGGCGCGCTGTTCGGCCAGTCGGGTTATCTGGATGCCGGCGTCGGCATTGGCCGCGAGGCGACGCTGTATCTGCTCGAACGTGGGGTGCGGGTGGTTGGCACCGATGCCTGGAGCTGGGACGCACCGTTCAAATACACCCGCGAACGGTTCGCCGCCAGCGGCGACGCCTCGATCATCTGGGAAGGGCACAAGGCCGGGCGCGATATTGGTTACGGGCAGATGGAGAAACTGGCCAACCTCGAGCAACTGCCGGCCAGCGGTTTTACCGTGTCGTGCTTCCCGTACAAGATCAAACATGCTTCGGCAGGGTTTGTCCGCGCGGTGGCGATCTTCGAAGACTGACCAATAACAAGAGAGTCCCTATGCCTGTTTTGCGAACGTTGTGGCCCGTGCTCTGCGCGGCGCTGACCCTCGGCAGCGGTGCCGCGCTGGCCGCTGCCGGTGCTGCGGCCAAGCCGAATATTCTGCTGATCGTTGCCGACGATCTGGGGTACTCCGACCTCGGCAGTTACGGCGGCGAGATCCAGACGCCAAGCCTCGATCAACTGGCCCGCGAAGGCTTGCAGTTCACCAGCCTGTACGCGACGCCGACCTGTTCGATCACCCGCTCCATGTTGTTGTCCGGTACCGACAATCATCTGGTCGGCCTCGGTACCATGGCCGAAGCATTACAGCCGTTTCAGCGCGGCAAACCAGGATATGAGGGTTATCTGAATGAGCGCGCCTGGTCGGTCGCCGAGCTGTTGCAGCGTGGCGGTTACCACACGCTGATGGCCGGCAAATGGCATTTGGGCCTGGACGCGAACCAGGGCCCGGATCAGCGCGGTTTCGCCCAGTCGTTCAGCTTGCTTGAAGGCGGCGCGCCGCACTTCAAACCGGCGACTGACGACCCGGCGAAGATCGAGCAGGTGCATTACCGCGAGAACGGTCGGGCCGTGCAGGTGCCGGAGAATTTTTACTCCACGGATTTCTACACCGACAAGCTGATCGGCTATCTGCAGAACGTCAGACAGGACGGCAAGCCGTTCTTTGCCTACGCCGCCTACACCGCGCCGCATTGGCCGTTGCAGGCACCGCAAGCGTATCTGGACAAATACCATGGGCGGTTCGACGACGGTTACGACAGCGTGCGCCTGTCACGGCTCGAGCGCATGAAAAAGCTCGGCCTGCTCGCTGCGGATGCGCAGCCGGCACAACCGCTGCCGGTCAACTCGAAACTGCCGGGTTGGGAACAATTGAGTCCGGAACAGCGCAAGATCGCCGCGCGCAAAATGGAGATCTACGCGGCCATGGTCGACAACCTTGATGACAACATCGGCCGCTTGCTTGACTACCTGCGCAAAAGCGGCCAATACGACAACACCTTGATCGTGTTCATGTCCGACAACGGCGCGGCGGGCGAGAACCACGCGCAGTTCTATCCACCGGGGCCGCGTACCGATAACAGCCTGGCCAACCTGGGACGTGTGGGATCACAAGCCGACTATGGCTTGCGTTGGGCCGAGGTCAGCGCCGCGCCGTTCCATCTGTTCAAAGGCACCACGGCCGAGGGCGGCATCAGCGTGCCGGCGATCATTCAGCTGCCCAAGGCGTTGCGCCGCCAAGGGATCGAGCGCGGCGTGGCACGGGTTGACGACCTGGCGCCGACCTTTCTCGAGATCGCCGGCATTGCCGTGCCGAATGATGCTGGCAAGCAGCCGATTACCGGACGGTCATTGATGCCGATGCTGGCGGGCGAGGGCAGCCCGCATGACAAAGGAGCGCTGGCGGGTGAGCTGTTTGGCAATGCCTATTACCGTGAGGGTGATCTGAAGTTGCTGGGGATGCGTCCGCAAGTGGGAATGGGCGACACCGCGCAGCCGGTGCAGTGGCAGTTGTTTGATCTGGCACGGGATCGCGGGGAGACGACTGATCTGGCGGGGGCGCAGCCGCAGACAGTTGAGCGGTTGAAGGCAGCGTGGATGGTGTATGCGCGGCGGGTCGGGGTGGTGTTTCCGGCGCGCAATTGATGGACGTTTCTCGGGGCTGAGTGGTGCCGGGACCGTGCCCTGCCTGGCCCGGCTTACAGAGGCTAGGGCGAGGCAGTTTCGCGGGCACCCTGATGCAGCTCAGTCACCGACATGGTGAAAACCAGTTTCGACCGCCCATGGTTGGCGTACCCATGCGCCACGTCCGTACGCGCTACCGCCGAACACCCAGGCCCGACGACCAGTTCGACATTGCCAACCGTCAGATGCAACGTGCCTTTCTCGACGTGAAAAAGTTCTGTGGTGCCGTTCGGGTGCCCGGCGGAAGAAAACGACTCGCCGGGAAACAACTCCCAGCGCCACAATTCGAGCATGTTCGGGCCGCTGGTTCCGGCCAGCAATCGCGCCGATCCGCCCAGCTCACCGGTCCACAGCGTTGGGATGTCCTGGCTGCCGATCAGGTGCGCCGCTGGTGTATCTGCGACGTTGACGAAGTCCGCCACTGACAAGCCCAGCGCGGCAGCGATCTTGCACAGGGTCGCGATGCTCGGGTTGGCCGAGCCTTTCTCGATTTCCACTACCATGCCTTTGCTCACGCCGGAGCGCCGGGACAGTTCGTCAAGGGTGATGCTCTGTTGTTTGCGCGCCTGTTTGAGCGTGCGGGAAACCGCTGCGCTGACAGTCTGGACGTCGGCGCCGGCCTCGGTCGGTATATTGACTTTCTTGGTCATTGGTCGCTAGCATCGCCTGAAATTCGGGTGTGAGGGGGATTCTGGGATGCTGTCTGTCGTGCCGTCAATCGATCCGGCTGTTGCGCAACTGGCGCCGGGCTTCAGAGCGCTGAGTATTGTCGTGCGAGCGGCGCCGATTACTCAGGCTTACGTGGCCGGTGAAGCACTGGCCAAAGCCTGTCAAATCGTCGCTGCCGGTGGTCCGGCGTGGGCGCCTGCGCATTTGCAGGCCTGGGCCGATGTCTTTCGTTTGTTCGGCGCCAAACCGCAGCGCACGCCTTGTTCCGCCGAGGCTCTGCGCAAACGTGTGTTGCGCGACGGCGACTTGCCGAGCATCGATCCGGTGGTCGACCTGTACAACGCCATCAGCCTTGAATACGCAATCCCCGTCGGTGGCGAAAATGCCGAAGCCTATGTTGGTTCGCCACGTCTGGTCGTCGCCGATGGCAGCGAACCGTTCGACACGATGAAAGAGGGCGTGTCCGCGCATGAATTTCCGGACGCTGGTGAAGTGGTCTGGCGCGATGACCAAGGCGTGACCTGCCGGCGCTGGAACTGGCGCCAGGGCGTGCGAACCCGCCTCGATGCGCAGGCCCGGCATATGTGGTTCATCCTCGAAAGCCTGCCGGCGATGCCGCTGGAGGCGCTGACCGAGGCGGGCGACAAACTCATCGAAGGTTTGCAACAGATGATGCCCGGCGCCGAGATTGAAAGCATGTTGATCGGGCCGGGCGCGCGGTAGGTTGGATGTAAAGGCGAACCCGCTTGGCCAGCAGCACCGCGATTCCCTGTGGGAGCGGGCTTGCCCGCGAAGGCGGCGGCAGGTTCAGCGTCATCATCGCCTGACACTCCGCTTTCGCGAGCAAGCCCGCTTCCACAATGATTCAGCGGCCAATCGACCATCTTCAGCGCCACCCGAATCCCTGTGGGAGCGGGCTTGCCCGCGAAGGCGGCGGCAGGTTCAAGATCATCATTGCCTGACACTCCGCTTTCGCGAGCAAGCCCGCTCCCACACTGGTCCGGAGGCAAATCGACCATCTCCAGTGCAACCCGAATCCCTGTGGGAGCGGCAAATCGACCATCTTCAGCGCCACCCGAATCCCTGTGGGAGCGGGCTTGCCCGCGAAGGCGGCGGCAGGTTCAAGATCATCATTGCCTGACACACCGCTTTCGCGAGCAAGCCCGCTCCCACAATGATCCGGAGGCAATTCGACCATCTCCAGTGCAACCCGAATCTCTGTCGGAGCGGGCTTGCCCGCGAAGGCGACGGCACGTTCAAGATCATATTTGCCTGACCCGGCGCTTTCGCGAGCAAGCCCGCTCCCACAATGATTCAGCGGCCAATCGACCATCTTCAGCGCCACCCGAATCCCTGTGGGAGCGGGCTTGCCCGCGAAAGCGGCGGCAGGTTCAAGATCATCATTGCCTGACACACCGCTTTCGCGAGCAAGCCCGCTCCCACAATGATTCAGCGGCAAATCGACCATCTTCAGCGGCACCCGAATCTCTGTGGGAGCGGGCTTGCCCGCGAAAGCGGCGGCAGGTTCAAGATCATCATTGCCTGACACACCGCTTTCGCGAGCAAGCCCGGTCCCACAATGATCCGGAGCCAATTCGACCATCTCCAGTGCAACCCGAATCTCTGTGGGAGCGGGCTTGCCCGCGAAGGCGGCGGCACGTTCAAGATCATATTTGCCTGACCCGGCGCTTTCGCGAGCAAGCCCGCTCCTACAATGATTCAGCGGCAAATCGACCATCTTCAGCGCCACCCGAATCCCTGTGGGAGGGGGCTTGCCCGCGAAGGCGGCGGCAGGTTCAAGATCATCATTGCCCTGACACACCGCTTTCGCGAGCAAGCCCGCTCCCACAATGATTCAGCGGCAAATCAACCATCTTCAGCGCCACCCGAATCTCTCTGGGAGCGGGCTTGCCCGCGAAGGCGGCGGCAGGTTCAAGATCATCATTGCCTGATGCACCGCTTTCGCGAGCAAGCCCGCTCCCACAATGATCCGGAGGCAATTCGACCATCTTCAGTGCAACCAAAATTCCTGTGGGAGTGGGCTTGCCCGCGAAGGCGACGGCACGTTCAAGATCATATTTACCTGACCCGGCGCTTTCGCGAGCAAGCCCGCTCCCACACTGGTCCGGAGGCAATTCGACCATCTCCAGTGCAACCCGAATCTCTGTGGGAGCGGGCTTGCCCGCGAAGGCGGCGGCACATTCAGCATCATCATTGCCTGACACACCGCTTTCGCGAGCAAGCCCGCTCCCACACTGGTCCGGAGGCAATTCGACCATCTTCAGCGCTACCCGATTCCCTGTGGGAGCGGGCTTGCCCGCGAAAGCGGCGGCAGGTTCAAGATCATCATTGCCTGACACACCGCTTTCGCGAGCAAGCCCGCTCCCACAATGATCCGGAGGCAATTCGACCATCTCCAGTGCAACCCGAATCTCTGTGGGAGCGGGCTTGCCCGCGAAGGCGGCGGCAGGTTCAAGATCATCATTGCCTGACACACCGCTTTCGCGAGCAAGCCCGCTCCCACAGGTTTGTTGCTGGTCTCAGTAAGGGCTTGCCGTTGGACGCACGATCAGTTCGCTGACGTCGACTTCTGCCGGTTGTTCGACGGCGTAGGCAATCGCGCGGGCGATGGCTTCGGCGGGGATGGCGATCTTGCGGAATGACTTCATCTCGGCGCGGCCGCCTTCGTCGGAAATGCTCTCGGCCAGTTCCGATTCAGTCACGCCCGGTGCGATGACGGTGACGCGGATATCGCCGCCCACTTCCTGACGCAAGCCTTCGGAAATCGCCCGTACGGCATATTTGGTCGCGCAGTACACCGCCGCAGTAGGGCTGACCGCGTAGGCGCCGATCGAAGCGATGTTGATGATCTGCCCGGCGCGCTGGCGCTGCATCAATGGCAGGCTGGCGGCGATGCCGTGAAGTACGCCACGGATGTTGACGTCGATCATGCGGTTCCACTCATCGACCTTCAGCGCGTCCAGCCGCGACAACGGCATGACCCCGGCGTTGTTGACCAGCACATCGACGCGGCCGTAATGCTCGACGGCGAAATCAACGAAGCGCTGCACATCCTGCTGATCGGTGACGTCCAGTGCGCGAAATTGCGCGTGGCCACCGGCGGCGTTGATGTCATCGGCGATCACTGCCAGACGCTCGGTGCGCCGTGCGCCCAATACCACTTTGGCGCCACGCTCGGCGAGCAGGCGTGCGGTGGCTTCGCCGATGCCGCTGCTGGCGCCGGTAATCGCGATTACTTTGTCTTGAATGTTCAGCATGATGTCGTCCTCTTCGCTGTGCCCGGGAGTGGGCCTGGAAGAAGATTAAGCGCGGCAGCGCATAGGCAATTAACCGATTCCTCCTCGGCATTTGCCCAATTCTGCTGCGTCGTTTTTCAACCGAACTTCAACCGCCACGAGGCGTATCGCGGTAGGTGCTCGGCGTAACTCCAACTTCGCGGCGAAAAATCTGGGAAAAGTGGCTTGGGCTGGAGTAGCCGACTTCCAGGCCAATGTCGATCACGCTGCGCGTCGTCTCCAGCAACAACTGACGCGCGCGGCTCATGCGCAGGCGGATGAAGTATTGCGAGGGCGATAAACCGGTGGCGCGCTTGAAGGTGCGGCTGAAGTGGTAGTCGCTCAGCTCGGCGATGACGGCCAGTTGACTGAGGCCGAAATCCTCCGCCAGATTCGCATTCATGGCTTCGATTACCCGGCGCAGTTTGTAGGCGGGCAGGGCGTTGTCGCGACGCGGGTTGCTGTCCGGGTCGAGATAGTGACGCAGCAGATGGATCGCTAAAGCCTGAGCCAGGCAGTGCACCAACAGTGCGCTGGGCTGGCGTTGTTCTGTAAGTTCGACTCGCAGTTGCTCAAGGATGAAGCTGACGTGTTCATCACGCGCACCGGAAACGTCAGCGAAGGTCACCGCTCCGGCCTGTTCGCCGAAAGCTTCGCGCGCCGCTTCTTTGATCAGGCCCAGGCCGAGATAAAGGTGCATCACTTCGAACACTTCACAGCCTTCGGTCTGCCAGCGCATTTCGTAGGGTTCGCGGGTGTTGGTCAGGAAGAAATCGCCCGCCGTGACCTGGCTCGCCTGCCAATCGCCACCCAATGAACGCTCCTCGACCCGCGCAGTGCCGGCCAGAACCAGGACCAGCAGCGGTTCGGCCACGCAGGGCACGCGAATCGGCTCGAGCAGAGTCTGATGGCGGAACAACTGCACCACGGCATCCTTGAGTTGCGGCCGGGGCGGCGCCGTTTCCGCGACACCGGGCAAATGCTTCGGCATGGCTTCGGCGGCGATGCGCGCGGGTTGGCTGATTGTCGGTGTAGCAGAGCTGGCAGAGGGCACAGGACGCTCCATCAAAAGCTTCGGCTGCGAATGATTTTGAAGGTTAGGGCGGGTAAACGAGAAACTCCAGCGCAAAACTCCGACAGTCCCGGCAATCGCCCGAAAGCCCGGCGGCGGACAGTGCGCGACAGTGAAGCCGTGTTCACGACTGCGCCATCAGGTGCAACACCGATTCGCTATCGAGGAGTCAAGACCATGACTGATTTCAATCACACCCTGCCACAAGAAGTTGCCGGTAAAGTTGCACTGGTCACGGGGGCAGCCAGTGGCATCGGCAAGGCGATTGCGTTGATGCTGCATGCCCGCGGCGCCAAGGTGATTGCCGAAGACCTCAACCCGGCTGTCGAGGAATTGGCCCGTCCCGATCTGGTGCCGCTGGTGGCAGACATCACCGAGGACGGCGCGGCCGAACGCGCGGTGGGCCTTGCCGTTGAGCACTTCGGCCGCCTCGATATTCTGGTCAACAACGCCGGAATCATCATCAACAAAGCGGTGATCGACATGAGCCGCGACGACTGGGAGAAAATCCAGGCGGTGAATGCCACGGCAGCCTTCCTGCACTGCCGCGAAGCGGTCAGGGCAATGATCCCGAACAAGTCCGGTGCGATCGTCAATATCGCTTCCTATGCCTCGTACTTCGCCTTCCCCACGATTGCCGCCTACACCGCCTCGAAAGGCGCGCTGGCACAACTGACCCGCACGCTGGCGCTGGAGGTCATCGAGCACGGCATTCGCGTCAACGCCATCGGCGTCGGCGATGTGGTGACCAATATCCTCAATGATGTAGTCGAGGACGGACCGGGCTTCCTCGCGCAGCACGGCGAGGCGGCGCCGATCGGCCGTGCGGCGCAGCCGAAGGAAATTGCCGAGATCGTGGCCTTTCTCGCCTCCGACCGTGCCAGTTTCATGGTCGGCGCGGTGGTCATGGCTGATGGCGGCATGACGGTCACGGCGGGCTGACAGTTATGCGGTAAACCCTGGGCGCGCGGGATCACGCGCCCAAGGTTTACCCTGTTCTGACTAACGCAGAATCAGGCAAATCTGCAGCATCTTTGATCTAGCCGCCCTTTGCTGAAACTGGCTAATCTTCATCCGCAGTTGACCCACCTTTCGTCTGCTTGCGAGGCCTTTTGCATGGACAACGACGCTTCCATCCTCCACGACACGGCGGTCTATCGCGCCGAGCTGGTGCGCCTGCTGACTCAGCGCTTCGATGCGCCGGGCACCTACGAAACCGCGATTGCGCCGCTGCACGTGATCCGTCTCGATGGCCCGTCCGAGCTGATTCACGTTGTGCACCGGCCAGCGCTGTGCCTGATCGTGCAGGGGCGCAAGGAAGTCGGGCTGGGTGACGAACGTTTCCTCTACGACCCGCTGAATTATCTTGTGGTCTCGGTGACATTGCCGGTGTCTGGCCGAGTGATCGAAGCCTCGCCCGAAGCACCCTACTTTTGCGTACGGCTGGATTTCGACCCGGCGCAACTGACGCAACTGATTGCCGAGTCGCCGCCGACCGGGGTGCCGCAGGAAACCGGGCGCGGGATGTTTCTCGACAAGATCGACGTGACTCTGCTCGACACCATGCTGCGTCTGGTGCGTCTGCTGGATAATCCGCGCGACATCGGCATGCTCGCGCCGATGGCGTTGCGCGAGCTGTATTACCGCCTGCTGCGCGGCAAGCACGGGCATCTGCTGTATGAAATCGCCGTCAGCGATTCGCAGACGCACCGGGTCACGCGGGCCATCGACTGGCTGAACAGACATTTTACCGAACCGCTGCGCATCGACGCGCTGGCGCAGGTGGCCAACCTGAGCAATTCGGCGCTGCACCATCGCTTCAAAGCCGTCACCGCGATGAGCCCGCTGCAATATCAAAAACAGCTGCGCCTGCAGGAGGCGCGGCGGCTGATCATCAATGAAGGGCTGGACGTATCCAGCGCCTGTTACCGCGTTGGCTACGAAAGCGCTTCGCAGTTCAGCCGCGAATACAACCGCCAGTTCGGCTGCCCGCCGTCGAAGGAACTCAGTCGCCTGCGCCAGACTGGCTGAAGGGGCTCACGCCTGACGCAGTTGCTCGATGATTCTCCGGGCGCGGTTGGCGCCGACGTCGACGTGAATGTCGATCATCGGTCGTGCACCGAACCGGCAGAGGTTGCGGTACTGCGCTTCGATCACTTGCTTGTCCTCATCGAAGGTCAGGATGGTCTGCTCGACGACTTTGTCCTTGATCGCCTGCGGATCGCTCGCCGGATTGGTGGCGATGGTCCAGAAATAATGACTGGTGGTCGCGGTTTCCGGTGTCACGCCATGAAAGCCGCGCATATGAAAACCACCGCGCTCGGGATCGTCCAGCGAGCCGCTGCCGGCATCTACCGCACCGGTCCAGATGCGCAGATGACTGACGTGGAATTCGATTTCCTGCCAACGGTCGACGGTGCCTTTGAACGGGTAGGCGGCGGTATAGGTCGGCGGTGGCACCGAATCCGGCATATGGCGCACCACGCGGACCACGTTGCCTTCACTTTCCACTGTCATCCGCGCGTTCATATGGATGCTGGCGTTGCCGCCGATGGTGCGCAGATGCACATAGCCCAAGTGACTCAAGTCCATCAGGTTGTCGTGAATCAGCTGATACGGCGCCTCGTAGTGATAGACGCTGCCGTCGAACAGGTATTGGCCGCTGCTGTGCACGGCGTAGGGCGGCGGTTCGCAATCGGGCTCGGGCTGCGCCGCGCTGCCGAACCAGATCCAGACGATCTGGTCCTGTTCGCGCACATGATAGGCCGGCACCTTGGCCTTGCTGGGGATCTTGTCCTGCCCGGGTATTTCCACGCACCTGCCGGCGTCGTCGAACAGCAGGCCGTGGTAGCCGCAACGGATGCCGGAGGCTTCAAGCGTGCCGTTGGATAACGGTAGGGCGCGATGACAGCAACGGTCTTCGAGGGCAGCGACGGTTCCGTCGGATTTGCGAAACAGCACCACCGGGTGGTTCAGCAAGGTCCGACCCAGCGGTTTGTCTTCAAGCTCCCAACCGAGGGCGGCGACGTACCATTGATTCAGCGCATACTCGGGCAGAGCAGGGGCTGCAAGTTCGCTGGCGAGTGATTCGGGCGTGGACGTGATCATGAGCTTCTCCTGTCGAGCCAATTGTTTTAGTTGTTCAAAGATCGAGCACCAGGCGCGTCGTCCTGGCCCGCGAGCAGCACGGGGTGAATTGATCGTTGGCGGCCTGTTGGGCGGCGCTGAGGAACTGGTCGCGATGCTCGGGGATGCCGCTGAGCACGCGGGTCATGCAGCTTCCGCAAATGCCTTGCTCGCAGGATGAGTCGATGGCCACACCGGCCTCGTCGAGCACTTCGAACACGCTGCGGTCGGCCGGGATCTGGAAGATCTGCCCGCTGCGGGCGAGTTCGACTTCGAAGGCCGTATCGGCCCTGTGATCGATGGGCGCGGCGGCGAAGAACTCCCGATGGACTCTGTGTGCAGGCCAGCCTGCATGCTGCGCGGTGTCGATGATGTGACTCATGAATCCGCCTGGGCCGCAGACGTACAGGTGACTGCCTGCGTCGGACAAGGCGAGCAGCGCCGCGGCGTCGAGCTTCTGCGCCTGCGTGCCACTGTCGTCATGCAGGATGACCCGCTCAGCGAACGGGGCTTGTGCCAGCAGCGGCAGAAACGCTGCGCGATCGCTGGAGCGAAAGCAGTAATGCAGCTCGAAAGGCACGTCTTGCGGAGCCAGGGCATAAGCCATCGCCAGCATCGGGGTGATGCCGATGCCGCCGGCAAACAGCAAATGTCGCGAGGCGGTGGGCTCAAGCGCGAACAGGTTGCGCGGGGCGCTGATCGTCAGCATTTGCCCGGTGAGGATCTGCTCGTGCATGGCCTGTGAGCCGCCACGGGATTGCGGGTCCTTGAGCACGCTGATCAGATAGCGCTGGCGCTCTCTGGGGTCATTGCACAAGGAATATTGGCGGACCATGCCGCCGGCCAGATGAACATCGATGTGCGCGCCCGCTTCAAACGGCGGCAACACGGTGCCATCCGCGGCGCTTAATTCAAAACTGCAGATGCCTTCGGCTTCGCAGGTTTTGCCGGTGACGATGACGTTGAGCATGACCTGTCCCTCCACACTGAAGTGGCTGCTGAAAAAAGACTCGTGGGATTAGCGGGGGGAAGGATCAGCCGGGGGCGGGCGGCGGCAAGGTGATCGCCGAATTTGGCCAATCGACGCCCGCGCAAATGAAAGGATTCATGACCAAAACCTGATAATTATTTTTATGACGCGAGCGACGGCCTATCATTCAGCCAGAATCGCCCGCAACGTTCGGCAGGGAAATCCTCTGATTATTTAGTTGCGGTGTCAACCAATAATCTGGCGTTTCGTCGTTTTCGGGTAAATCTTCGATGTCTGCAGAACCGCAATTGAACCTGTCTCGTTATGTTCCCGCGTTGTTGAATTTCCTTTCCAACAAGCTCTCGGCGGGCGCTTCGCAGTGCTATCGCAAGCACTTCGGTATTGGCGTGGTCGAGTGGCGCATGCTCTCGATGCTGGCGGTGGAAAACGACATCACCGCCAACCGCATTTCGCAAACCATCGGCCTCGACAAGAGCGCGGTCAGCCGCTCATTGCAGGCGCTGGAGAAAGCCGGGCATATCCGCAGTCAGGTCGACACGAAGGATGCGCGGCGCAATACGGTCAGCCTCACCGCCAGCGGCAAGGCACTGCATGCACGTGTGCTGAAAGTGGCATTGGAGCGTGAGCGGCGTTTGCTCAGCGGCTTGTCGGAAGCGGAAGTCGATACGCTGATCGAACTGCTGGGGCGCCTGCATGCGCAGGTGCCGAACGTTAACGAGTACGATCCGGCGCAGTGAGCAACGACGCACTGTAAGAGCCAGCCCATTCATCACGAAATCCCAGCAGAAAATCCATAAACGCCCGCACCCGCTGCGGCACATAGCGGCCGTGCGGGTAGAGCAGGGTATACGGCCGTGAACGCCCGGCGTACGGCTGCAGCACTTCAATCAGGCGGCCATCGGCGAGTTCCTGCTCGACGATGAATCGATAAGTCTGAAACAGCCCGGCGCCGTGTTTGGCCAGCGTCACACCGCCGAGCACATCGTCGGAGCAGGAATAGCCGCCGTCGGAAATCACTTCCAGGTCTCGGCCGTTTTCCTGAAACAGCCAGGAAATCCGCCGACCACTGCTGGGCAATTCGAACTGGATGCACTCGTGCCCGATGAGATCCTTTAGCGTCTGTGGCGTGCCGGCTCTTTGCAAATATTCGGGGGTGGCGACCACCACCAGGCTGGCATCTTCCAGCAGGCGAGCGATCAGGGTCGAGTCCGGTTGCGCGCGAACGCGTATCGCCAGGTCGTAGCCCTCTTCGACGAAGTCGATATTGCGATTGCCCAAATGCACGTCGACCGTGACCTCGGGGTACAGCGCACGAAACTTCGGCAGCAGCGGCAGGATGCGGTGATGTCCGTAGGTGGTTGGCAGGCTGATGCGCAGTCGCCCCGACGGCGAGGTCTGCGCGCCCATGACTTCCTGCTGCGCTTCGACCAGTTGCGTCAAGGCCTGGCTGCATTGTTCGAAGAAGCTGCGCCCGGCGTCGGTGAGGCGGATGCTGCGCGTGGTGCGGGTGAACAGTCGCGAACCGAGGCGTTGTTCCAGACGCAAAATCGACCGGCTGACAGCCGCCGGCGTGACCCCGGCCCGTTGCGCGGCAGCCGTGAAGCTGCCGGCTTCGGCAGCCAGGCAGAACAGTTCGATACTGCCTAACTGCAAGTCTTCAAAATGGCGTTTCATTGTGGCTCGCACCGAGGTTCGACGGACGTTCATCCTCTGTGTACCACAACCAGCGACACCGCCGGTATCCACCGGCGGCATTGCCGGTTTCGCTCAATGGCCGGCGCTCTGACCACCGTCGACATGCAGGATCTCGCCCGTGACGAAATTTGCGCCGTCGAGGTAGAGGATCGCTTGCACGATGTCGTCGATTTCCCCCATGTGGCCGACCGGATGCAGGCTGCCCAGGGCCTGATGGGTGTCCTCGGCGTGCATCGGCGTCTTGATGATGCCCGGCGACACCGCGTTGACCCGAATGCCGCGCTTGGCGTACTCGATCGCCAGGGATTTGGTCGCGGCGTTGATGCCGCCCTTGGTCAGCGACGCCAATACCGAAGGCACGCCATCGATTGCATGATCAACCAGGCTGGTGGTCACGCTGACGACGTGGCCGCTGCCGTGTTTTTCCATCTCGGCGATGGCCAGTTGCGATATGTAGAAGAAGCCGCTCATGTTGGTCGCCACGACTTGGGCATAGTCCGCCTGGCTGTAAGCGGTGAACGGCTTGGCCAGAAAGATTCCGGCATTGTTGACCAGCGTATCGACACGACCAAACCGGGCTACTGCAGCGCGAATCACTCGCTCGGCGGTTTGCGGATCGGCGATGTCGCCAGCGACCGTCAGAACATCCGGGTCACTCGACTCTTTGATCGAGCGCGAGGTTGCGACCACTTGATGGCCAAGGGCGCGAAAGCCTTCGACCAGACCTGCGCCGATGCCTTGCGAGGCGCCGGTGATGACAACTACTTTTTTCGATGTGCTCATGATGGTTTCCTCTGTCGCCGGCCCCGTCGGGATGGCGGGTGGCTGTTGGAGGCGACTTTAGGAAGTTGCGCGGAGTTGATAAATGGGGGCGGAGGTACATCATTTGTACTGCGGTGTATCGAATCGGGTCGGGGCGGTAGTGATTGTCCTGTTCAAGTAGACGGTGAAACGCTTTTCAGCCGATTTATCCCTTTGCTGTGCGTCAGTAATCTGTACCCAACTTGAACGCAACAACAAAACTTCAAACTTGAAAAGGGACGTACACCATGACCACTCCAACCTACAACCGCCTGAACAAAGACGACGCTATCGTGCTGCTGGTTGATCACCAGACCGGTCTGATCTCACTGGTGCAGGACTTCTCGCCGAACGAGTTCAAGAACAACGTGCTGGCACTGGCGGATCTGGCCAAGTTTTTCGACCTGC
This sequence comes from Pseudomonas sp. Choline-02u-1, assembly GCF_002836515.1. Classification (GTDB taxonomy): domain Bacteria; phylum Pseudomonadota; class Gammaproteobacteria; order Pseudomonadales; family Pseudomonadaceae; genus Aquipseudomonas. The sequence continues at coordinate 195,962 of NZ_PJBC01000001.1, read as the reverse complement.
CGACCATCCTCACCACCAGTTTCGAACAAGGCCCGAACGGCCCGCTGGTGCCAGAGTTGAAAGAGATGTTCCCGGACGCGCCGTACATCGCTCGCCCTGGCCAGATCAACGCCTGGGACAACGAAGATTTCGTCAAGGCGATCAAGGCTACCGGCCGCAAGCAGATCATCATTGCCGGTGTGGTGACGGATGTGTGTGTCGCGTTCCCGACCCTGTCGGCACTGGCAGAAGGGTTTGACGTGTTTGTGGTGACCGATGCCTCCGGCACGTTCAATACCACCGTGCAGCAAGCCGCGTGGAGCCGCATGACTCAGGCCGGCGCGCAGATGATGAACTGGTTCTCGGTGGCCTGTGAGCTGCACCGCGACTGGCGCAACGACATCGAAGGCCTGGGCAACCTGCTGTCGCAGCGGATCCCCAACTACCGCAACCTGATGAACAGCTACTCGGCGTTGACGCAGCAGAAGTAAGTTCACCGCCCACGAAAAAGCCTGCTTTCAACAGCAGGCTTTTCATTTTTCAAACGGAAACCAGAGTTCGACTAGCCCTGTGGAAGCGAGCAGGTGCTGCAACAAAATTTCACGCCAATCCCGAAACCCCTATGGGAGCGGGCTTGCGCGCGAAGACGGCGGCACAGTCACCAACGATGACAACTGACAGATTGCCTTCGCGAGCAAGCCCGCTCCCACAGTTGGCAGGTGCTGCAGCAAAATTTCACGCCAATCCCGAAACCCCTGTGGGAGCGGGCTTGCCCGCTAAGTCGGCGGTACAGTCACCAACGATGACAACTGACATTGCCTTCGCGAGCAAGCCCGCCCCCACAGTTGGCAGGTGCTGCAGCAAAATTTCACGCCAACCCCGAAACCCCTGTGGGAGCGGGCTTGCCCGCGAAGACGGCGGCACAGTCACCAACGATGACAACTGACAGATTGCCTTCGCGAGCAAGCCCGCTCCCACAGTTGGCAGGCGCTGCAGCAAAATTTCACGCCAATCCCGAAACCCCTGTGGGAGCGGGCTTGCCCGCGCAGACGGCGGCACAGTCACCCAAGCAATTCGCTGATCCACTGCACCTCTTGCCTCAGCGCCCCGATTTTGTCCTCGGGTAACGCCTGTTGCGCTTGCGTGAACTGCCCCAGCGTCTTCTGCCGCTGACTCAGCCTGCGTTGCCACTTTCGCACAAAGGCAGGGGTGCGCATCTGCAGCTGCAGGGGGCCGAAAAACAGTTCCCTGGCATCGTAATTCACCGGATCAGAGGCACGCTCGGCAACGATGATTTCGTAGTCGAAGCGGTTCTCGTGCAGCACCTCCTCACAGACGATGCGGTAGCCGTTATTCATCAACCACTGACGCAACGCTTGCTCGCCGCCGTTGGGCTGCAGGATCAGCCGTTCGTGGCCATTGAGGTGAGCTTTACCGCTCTGGAAAATATCGCGAATGGTTTCGCCGCCCATGCCGCACAGGGTGATGGCGGTGATCGCATCTTCAGGGCTGATCGCTGCCAGACCATCAGCCAGGCGCACACTGATGTGGCTGTGCAGGTCGCTGTCATTGACGGTGCGTTGCGCTGCATGGAACGGCGTGCGCGCGACCTCACCAGCCACCGCCGCTGTAATCAGGCCCCGGCGCATCAGGGCTACCGGCAGATAAGCGTGATCGGAGCCGATATCGGCCAGCCGTGCGCCGACCGGCACATGGGCAGCGACGCGTTCAAGGCGCATGGACAATGTCTGTTGGTTCAACGGCGACCCCTGTTCACCCAACGGTGGAAAAAGGGGTGCGACTCTGGCGAGCAACGCTGGCGCTGTCAAATCGCGCCGATGGAATCCCTTAAGCCATCGGCAGCACGTCGCTGCCGATGGACGTTGGCGATTAGCCGGCGAGGGTTGCGTTGTCGATGACGAAGCGATATTTCACATCGCCCCTGAGCATACGCTCGTAGGACTCATTGATCTGGTCGGCACGGATCAATTCGATGTCGGAAACGATGCCGTGCTCGGCGCAGAAATCGAGCATCTCCTGAGTCTCGGGAATGCCGCCGATCATCGAGCCGGCAATGGTCCGCCGCTTGGTGATCAGGTTGAACACGTTTGGCGAAGGATGCGGCGAAGCAGGCGCACCGACCAGGGTCAAGGCACCATCACGCTTGAGCAGAACCAGGAACGCGTCAAGATCGTGTGGCGCGGCGACGGTGTTGAGGATGAAGTCGAAGCTCTTGGCGTGTGCTGCCATTTCCTCGGCATTGCGCGACACCACCACTTCGTCCGCGCCCAGTGCCTTGGCGGCTTCACGCTTGGATTCGGAAGTGGTGAATGCGACGACGTGGGCGCCCATGGCGTGGGCCAGTTTGATGCCCATGTGCCCCAAACCACCGATGCCGACCACGCCGACTTTCTTGCCGGGGCCGGCGTTCCACTGGCGTAGCGGCGAATAAGTGGTGATGCCAGCGCAGAGCAGTGGCGCGACGGCGGCCAGTTGCGTTTCGGGATGACGAATACGCAACACGTAGCGCTCGTGCACGACAATGTTTTGCGAGTATCCGCCGAGGGTCCAGCCTGGTGCGTCGGGGGTCGGAAAGTTGTAAGTGCCGATCATGCCGTCGCAGTAGTTTTCCAGGCCGGAGTCGCAGTCGTCGCAGTGCTGGCAGCTGTCGACGATGCAACCGACACCGACCAGATCGCCGACCTTGTAGTCTTTGACGTGATTGCCAACCGCTGAGACGCGGCCGACGATTTCATGGCCGGGGACGCAGGGGAATTGCGTGCCTGCCCATTCCGCGCGCACCTGATGCAGGTCGGAATGGCAGATGCCGCAGAAGGCGATATCGATCTGCACGTCATGCGCCGCCGGGGCTCGGCGGTTGATCTGCATCGGCTCAAGAGGTTTGTCGCCAGCGTGGGCGCCGTAAGCTTGTACCAGCATGTGAGCATCCTCCATGGGTTGTCGGACGCTCATTGTTGCGCGGGGGTCCGAGCGCGAGGTAGTGCATTTCTGTGAAATGCTTGCCTGATTCTGCCGTTGACGCATAAGCCAAAGGCAGCCGTAGGGCGACGGCTGCGATTGAAGGCTCACCGCGGATTGGGCTGATCGTCCATCTCGGCGTTATCGGTTTCCTGCCGCACCTGCTCGGGGTCCAATCCGGCATCGTCATTATCCAGCGGGATTTCACCTTCGTTGTCGGGCAGTTCGTCGATGCCGCGCTCCTTCATCGGATCCACCTCGGTACGCCCCGGACTCAGCGGATCCGGTGTGGTTGGGAGTGGATCGTCACCTTGCTTGCCTTGATCATTATTCATCTCACACCTCCTCGTTACGGTTTTACGGCTCGTGCACGTTGGAGGTGCGGACAATTTTCGCCGTTCGATTTTTTTGCCTGCCGATGGTCGCCTCGCAGAAATGCGGAATTTCTCCAGCGCGCACGGCTCCATAAACCAACAAGCCAGAGGCGAGGACGCAATGATGAGCAGCTCATTCAAGGTCGGCGATGCGGTGCGCTGGAATTCCGAGGCCGGCGAGATTCACGGCAAAGTGGTCAAGGTGCACACCCGCGACACCGAGTTCATGGGCCGCCACCGCCCGGCCTCGAAAGACGCGCCGCAGTACGAGGTCAAGAGCGACAAGACCGGCCATCTGGCCATGCATCACGGCGACGCGCTGAAGCACGTTTAGAAACGCGCCAGTCGGTAGGGCTCGGTATTGGGCAACGCGAGGGTGGCGCCTGAAACCATTTTCCCGATCATCTCAGCTGTGACCGCCGCCTGGGTCAGCCCAAGATGCTGATGACCGAAGGCAAGCAAGACCTTGCCGTCGCAGACCTGATCGATCACTGGCAGCGAATCCGGGAGTGATGGTCGAAACCCCATCCACGGCGTCGCGCCATCAGCGTTCAGATCCTTGCGGAACAGGCCTTGGCTCAAGCGCTGCAACTGCCAGGCGCGCGCCATGTTTGCCGGTCGCTCCAGCCCGGCGAACTCGACCGTGCCGGCCAGGCGCAGGCCTTCGCCCATCGGCGTCATGATGAACTTGCGTTCCAGTGAGGTGACGGGGAAGGGCAGGCGATCATGCTCGTGTGGCAGCATCAGGTGATAGCCTCGCTCGGTGTCCAGCGGTACCTGCTTGCCGGTCAGCGCGGTGGTGAGTTTCGCCGAATGCGCACCGCAAGCCAGTAACACGTGGCTGGCCGTTACACCGCCGTTGCCGGTCACCAGTAGAACGCCGTTTTCCTGCACGTAGCCGCCCTGAACCCGTTGCTTGAGAAAACTCACGCCGCTGCTGCGAGCCGTCTCGACCAGCGCACACACCACCCGATACGGGTCGAGAAAGTGCCCGGTGCGCGGGAAAAACAGTCCGCCCTGAATCTGTTCGCTGAGCTGCGGCGCCGTTTCGCGGATCGCCCCGGCCTGCCAGTAATCGACCGGTACCTGCTGCTGATGCAGTCGTGCCTGCAAGGCTTCGATGGCTTGCCGGGATTCGGGTTTTTCAAAGACCAGTAACGAGCCGTCAACCCTGAGCAGATCCGCGCGCTGGATATCACCGAGCAAGCGCTGCCACGCATCCAGGCTGCTGTCATTGAGCGCGCGCAGGCCTGCAACGGTTTTCTGGAAAGGCTCAGGCCGCAGATTCAGCAGCAACCGGGTGAACCACGGCAGGGCGCGCGGCAGATATTTCCAGTCCAGGCGCAGCGGCCCCATCGGGTCCATCAGCATGGCCGGCAAGCGTTTGAGGATCGACGCGTCAGCAATCGGGAACACCTGCTCGGTGGCCAGATGCCCGGCATTGCCGAACGAAGCGCCATGCCCCGGTTCCTGCTGATCGATGACCACCACGCGCAAACCCTGACGCGCCAGGCGCAGTGCGCAAGCCACACCAATGATTCCAGCGCCGACCACGGCGACGTCGTGCGAAGGGTTATTCGCCATGGCGTGTCGCTTCCCGATGGCCATCAAGCAGACGTCGCAGGTGCAGTGGATTGGTCTGTTGCAGCGCCGTCGGCAGCAAGCTGTCGGGGAAGTCCTGATAGCACACCGGCCGCAGGAAACGCAGGATCGCCGCAGTGCCGACCGAGGTGCTGCGCGCATCCGAGGTCGCCGGGTAAGGCCCGCCATGAACCATCGCCTCGCAGACTTCCACGCCGGTCGGCCAGCCATTGACCAGCAAGCGCCCGGCCTTGCGCTCGAGGGTTGGCAGCAACGTGCGCGCCAAAGCAAGGTCGGCGTCATCCATGTGTAACGTCGCCGTCAGTTGGCCTTCAAGGTGTGCGCAGACCTGACGAATTTCTTCCTCGCTGCTGCATTGCACGATCAGCGATGCAGCGCCGAAGACCTCGGCTTGCAAACGCTGATCGGCAAGAAAATCCGCCGCGTCGGTACTGAAGACTTGCGCTTGACACTGATTCGGGCCGTTGCCGGGTTGGCCAGCCGCTACCGCGCGTGCACCAGGATTGTCTTGCAAAGCCGTCACGCCTGCTTGATAGGCGCCGAAAATGCCGGGTGTGAGCATGGTTTGCGCCGGGCTGCGGGGGATCAGATCAGCCACCGCGCTGAGAAACTTATCGAGCGCTGGGCCGTGACGGGCAATCAGCAATCCCGGGTTGGTGCAGAACTGCCCGGCGCCGAGTGTCAGCGACGCGACAAATCCTTCGGCCAACGCCTGCGGCCGATTTTCCAGCGCGGCAGGAAACAGCACTACCGGGTTGATCGAGCTCATTTCCGCATACACCGGAATCGGCTCCGGCCGCGCTTGCGCGGCTTTCATCAAGGCCAGCCCGCCGCTGCGCGAGCCGGTGAAACCGGCGGCTTTGATGCGCCAGTCGCCGACCAGCGCAATACCCACTTCGTACCCGCAATCGAACAACAAGGAAAACACGCCCTCGGGCAAACCGCAGGCCTTGACCGCTTGAGCCACTGCGCGGCCGACCAGTTCACTGGTGCCGGGATGGGCGCTGTGCGCCTTGACGATCACCGGGCAACCGGCCGCCAGTGCTGCAGCGGTATCGCCACCGGCCACGGAAAACGCCAGCGGAAAGTTGCTCGCGCCAAATACCGCCACAGGCCCCAGGGCAATCTGCCGTTGCCGCAAGTCAGAACGGGGCAACGGTTGGCGTTGCGGTTGCGCGTTGTCGATGCGCACGTCGAGCCATTCACCGGCGCGCACCGTGCGAGCGAACAGGCGCAATTGCTGGCAAGTGCGCCCGCGTTCACCCTCAAGGCGTGCGCGCGGCAAACCGGTTTCGGCGTGGGCGCGTTCGATCAGTTCGTCGCCAAGGTTTTCGATGTGCTCGGCAATGCTGTCGAGGAATGCGCCACGGGTGCTCAGGCTGGTTTCGCGATAGGCGTCTTGCGCCGCCCAGGCCAGGGCGCTGGCCTGTTCGACCTGTTCGGCTGACGCCCCGGCGTACTGCGGTTCGAGTGCCTGGTTAGTCGCCGGATTGATCCCGCAAAAGGCTGGACGATTGCCCGCCACGGCTTGCTGGCCGATCAGCATATTGCCCGTCAGAGTCATGGTGTCTTCCTGTGAAAATCAACGAGGCCTGCCGCGAATCGTGTTGACTCGCGGCAGGTAGTAGTCAGGCGAAGTTCTGCTCGGCCGACCAGTTTTCGTACCAATGACGGAACAGCGAATATTGCTTCTCGGCATAGCGCCGTTGCGAGTCGCTCAGCACGTCAGTTTCGTTGAAGTGCAGGGTGTATTCCTTGTCGCCGTTGAGCACCATCAAATGCTTGTAATACAGCACCAGATCGCAACCTTCGTCGAACGACGACAGTACCGCCAGCGCCGACTCCAGCTCCCGCGCCTGGCGCCGGGCCTTGGCATCGCCTTGCGCGGCCTGCTTGCTCAGCGCAACCAGTTGCAGCACTTCGCGGGGCAGGGCGTTGCCGATGCCGGTGATGGCGCCGGTGGCGTTGCAGTTGACGAAACCGTGCACCACTTGCGTGTCGACGCCGACCATCAGCGTCACGTCGTCATCCTTGGAAGTGATGTTCTCAGCTGCGTAGCGCAGGTCCGCGCCGCCGCCGAATTCCTTGAAACCGATGAGGTTCGGGTACTCACGGCGCAGTTCGAAAAACAGGTCGGCGCGGGTGGCGAAGCCGTAATAAGGGCTGTTGTAGATCACCGCCGGCAAGTTCGGTGCGGCTTGCAGGATGGCGGCGAAGTGAGCCTTTTGCGCCGTCGCCGAAGCGCCACGGGACAGCACGCGCGGGATGACCATCAAGCCTTGCGCGCCGACTTTCGCCGCATGCGCTGCGTGGGAAACCGCTTCACGGGTATTCACCGCACCGGTACCGACGATGGTCGGCACCCCGGCAGCCACCAGCCGTGCCACGCCTTCCTGGCGCTCGGCTTCGGTGAGCAGCGGCCAGTCGCCCATCGAGCCGCAATAGACTACGGCGCTCATGCCGACATCGATCAGCTCGCGTCCCTTGGTCACCAGCGCGTCGAAGTCCGGTTTGCGCTCGGTGGTGCACGGGGTCATCAGGGCCGGCATGCAACCGGTGAAGATGTTGTCGCTCATGATTCAACTCCTTGGCATTTCGTTTGATTCGAGGTGAAAGGTCGGCGCGGCGGCTCAGATGCCCCACGCGAACGGGTCGCTGTCGTCGATCAGCAAGGTGCTGTCGGCGGTCATAAAGGCGCGGCCGGTGATGAACGGGCGAATGCGTTCGCCCTCCCATTCGAAACGGCCTTCGAACTGGCTGCCAGTGATGCTCGCCTGCACCCACGGCGCGCCCGGTTGCAGTTTGTCGTCGGCCGCCAGGCAGGCGAGTTTGGCGCTGGTGCCGGTGCCGCACGGCGAGCGGTCGTAGGCTTTGCCGGGGCACATGACGAAGTTGCGACTGTCGGCCTGATCGTCATCGGCGAACAGTTCGATGTGGTCGATGACCGCGCCGTCTTCCCCAGAGATGCCCTGATCTTCCAGCGCCTTGAGCATCGCCCACGTGTACGCCGTCAGGTGCTCGACGTTGTCCATGGTCAATGTCTGGCCATGCTCGGAAACGAGGAAAAACCAGTTGCCGCCGTAAGCGATATCGCCGACTACGCGGCCAAAACCGGGGACGTCCACTGGCACCTGTTTGCGATGACGGTAAGCCGGCACGTTGCCCACGGTGACCGAGCCATCGTCGTGCAGCGTCGCGCTGACTTGCCCCACCGGCGTGTCGATCTTGTGCAGGCCCGGCTGGATTTTCCCCAAATGCTGCAACGAGTTGACCAGGCCGATGGTGCCGTGGCCGCACATGCCCAGGTAGCCGGCGTTGTTGAAGAAAATCACCCCGCAGGTCGCGTCCGCCGAGGCGGGCGGGCAATACAGCGCGCCGACCAGCACATCGTTGCCGCGTGGTTCCAGCAGACAGGCGCGGCGCCACTGATCGTGCTGGCTGCGCAGGGCGTCGCGTTTCTCGACCATGCTCTTGCCGGGCAACTCGGGGAAGCCGCTCATGACCAGCCGCGTCGGTTCGCCGCCGGTGTGGGAATCAATGACGTGTACTCGTTTCATGAAGAGATCCCGTTGGATGATTTCAGTAGGCACCGGCAGGTCGGGCGTTGACGGTGGGCGAGGGCGCGGGGCTTTCGCTTTCTTCGTCCTCGTCGTCCAGACGCAGCAGATGGGCAGGCACGCCGGTCGCTGCGCCCCAGTAGTAAATACCGGTGGCGCAAGCGGCGACGACGATGGTGTCGAACGGATGGGCGAGGATGCCCAGACCACCGAAGGTGCCGAGTTTCGACAGCACGATGGTCACCGCGTAGAAGGCGATCAGCCACGCCGATGAACGCACCTGACTCGCCAGACTCAAGTGCGAGGTGGGCACAAAGCGGCCACAGAACAGGTAGATGACAAACATCAGGATTTGCAGGCCGAGCAGCCACGACACGGTGTTCCAGCCCGACCAGTAGACGATCAGCGCCGCGATGATGAACGACACTGGCCCGAGCAGGCCCATGCTTCTGACCCGGAAGGGGCGCGGCATGTCCGGCGCATTGCGGCGCAGCGCCGCCACCGACACCGGCGCTACCGCATAGCTCAGCACCAACGCGGCGGAGACCACGTTGATCAGCGCTTCCCACGATGGAAACGGCAGGGTCCAGAACACCGACAGGGCGAAGGTCAGCCACAGCGCCGGACGCGGGATGCCGGACTTTTCATCGATGTGGGTGAAGACCTTGAAGAAGGTGCCGGTCTGCGCCCAGCCATAGATCACGCGCGGCGTGGCGTTCATGTAGATGTTGCCGCAGCCGCTCGGCGAAATCACCGCATCGGCGACCACCAGATACGCCAGCCAGCCGACACCAAGCGCCAGGGCGATGTCGCGATAAGGCAGGGCGAATTCCTTGCTGATGCCGGCCCAGCCGTTGGCAAGCATTTCTGTCGGAATGCTGCCGAGGAAGGCCATTTGCAGCAGCACGTAGATCAGGGTCGACAGCAGCACCGACAGAATCAGCGCGATGGGAATGGTGCGCTGGGGATTTTTCACTTCGCTGGCCACTGAAATGATCGGCGTCAGGCCAAGGTAGGCAAAGATGATCCCGCCAGCGGAGACGGCCATTTCCACGCCGGACAGTCCGAACGGAGCGAAGCCCTGAACGTGGAAATTCTCCGGTTTGAAAAAGGTGAACAGCACGCCGATCACCAGCAGCGGCACAATGAATTTGAACACGCTGACCAGATTGTTGGCCTTGGCGAAGGTTTTCACGCTGCGGTAGTTGAGCAGGAAAAACACGCAAAGCAGGCCGAACTGCACCAGCCAGCCAAGGATCGTCGGGTCGCCACTGCCAGCCTTGGTCAGGCCGGGAAACCACGCCGCCGCATATTGGCGCGAGGCGACCACTTCGATCGCTACCAGACTGGAAAACGCAATCAGGGTAATGAAGCCCATCAGGTAGCCGAGCAGCGGGCCGTGGGAGTAAACCGGGTAGCGCACCACGCCACCGGCACGGGGCAATGCGGCGCCCAGTTCGCAGTAGACGATGCCCAGCAGCAACACGGCGAAACCGCCCAGCAGCCAGGAGAAAATCCCCGCCGGCCCGGCAATCGCCGAGACATGGCTGGCGGCGAACAACCAGCCGGAGCCGAAGATCGCGCCGAGTCCGATAAAGGTGAGGTCGATCAATGAAAGCTGTTTTTTGAACTTGCCTTGGCCTGACATGGCATCGCCTTCTTGTGAGTTATTGGATAGGCAGTTGTGTCACGGGGACGAGCAGACTTTGCACCGGTCGACGGCAGCGGCGATTGATGTTTTATGCAGGGATCGATGACGAATTCAGCACAGTGGCAGCGATGAATGCGCGGCCTCGACAGGGCGGCGACGTTGCTGCAATCTGCTGGCGAGTGGCGTCTGTGGTGGTTCAGTTCGAGGAGAGTCTTTGATGCAGTCAGCGTTTTCGATCCTGTGCCAGGGCACTGACGGCTTGCGTGCGCAGACTCTCGAAGAGATGGTCGCGGGTGTCGCGCAACTGTTGCCGATACTCGATGTGATCCCCAATGCGGCGATCTTCATCAAGGATCTGCAAGCGCGCTATGTGCTGGCCAACCGCACGCTGGTGCAGCGTTGTGGCTTGAAGGACCTGCGCCCGTTGCTCGGCAAAACCAGTGCGCAGGTTTTCCCGGCGCAGTTGGGCCCGGGATACACCGAACAGGATCGCAAAGTGCTGGAGGAAGGTTTCGTGTTGGAGGATCAGCTCGAACTGCACCTGTATGGCAGTCGCGAGCCGGGCTGGTGCCTGACCCACAAGCGGCCGATCTACAGCCGTGACGGGACGATCATCGGCCTGGTGGGGATCTCGGTGGATCTGCAGTCAGCCAGCGAAACCCATCCGGCTTTCGAGCGCCTGGCGGCTGTCGATGAATACATTCGCGGCAACTTCAACCGGCGGGTGACGCTGGGTGAACTGACGCGCATCGCCGGGATTTCCGTGGCGCAACTGGAGCGCTACTGCAAACGCGTTTTTCACCTGACGCCACGGCAGATGATTCAGAAAGTCCGGCTGGAGCATGCGCATCGCTTGCTGCACAGCGACTTGCCGATCACGGAGGTTGCGCTGCAATGCGGCTACACCGATCACAGCGCTTTTACCCGTCAGTTCAAGGCCTCGACCGGGTTTACACCGCGCGAATACCGGCAGGCGACCGGGCATTAGACCAACACGGCCAACCAGGCCGAAAGCAGCAGAAGAAAGGCCAGTGCCGCGTTCATTCGCTTGAACGCTTGCGGTGAACCGAGCAACCGCGCGCTGCCGACTCCAAGCAGCGCCCAGAGCGTCATGCACGGCAGCGATACCAGCAGAAATGCCAGCGACAACACCAGCAGGCGTAGCGTCTTGTCGCCGCCGCCAACGAATACGCTGACCACGGCCACAGCCATCATCCACACCTTCGGGTTGACCAGTTGCAGCAGCGCCGCGCCGAATACGCTCAAGCCTTGTTCCTGGGCGGCATTCGGGTCCAGCGATGGCGGCTGGCTGCGAAAGATCTGCCACGCCAGCCAGCTCAACCAGAGCACGCCAGCCCAAGCCATGGCTTGCTGCACGCGCGGAAAGCGCAACAGGGTTTCGCCAGCGCCGAGCCCGACCACCAGCACAATGAGCGCCGCCGCCGCACAGGCGCCGAAAATGATCGGCAACGTGGCAATCAATCCGCGCCGGGAACTGTGGCTCAGCACCAGAATATTGGTCGGCCCCGGGGTGATCGAGGCAACGAAAGCAAACAGCAGAAAGGGCAGTAAAGACGCCATGGTGCAGATTCCTGAATGTCGAAACAGGACACCATGATCGTCAGCGCGAAGGCCTCAGTCTGGAAGATTTGAGCAGCGTCTGCGGTAGTCCGCCGGGGTCAGTTGATAGGCGCGGCGGAACCAGCGACCGAGGTGACTCTGGTCGGCAAAACTAAGCACGCTGGCCACCTGCGCTGGCGTCTCGCCGCGCGCGAGCAATTGCCGCGCCTTGGCCAGTCGCAGTTGGATCAGGTAGGCGTGAGGTGCCAGACCGAAAGCGGCCTTGAACGCGCGGGTCAGGCGAAAACGATCGACACCACAGGCTTGCGCTAGGTCGTCGAGGCCGATTTCTTCATAGGTGTGGGCATGCAGATAGTCGCGCGCAACCTGCGCAACCAGTGGCAGGCGCGGATCGAAGTCCTGACGCTTGCGCCAGTCGAGATGGCGGGTGAGGGACGCCAGCAGGCCATCCAGCGCAGTCTGCCGGACGATGCGCAAGTCACCGTCGTGCAAGGCGTGGAAGGCTTGCACGATTGCCATCGACAGACGCGGATCGTGGCTCAGGGTATCGGCAAAGCCCGGGTGGCTGTCGGCGGGTGCCTCTTCGAACAGCGCGTGCAGTTCGCGCTCCAGCCAGTGCGGATCGAGGTACAGCATCGAGTAGGTGAAGCCGTCCTCGGTCGGCGCATGGCCATCGTGGATTTCACCCGGCTCAAGCAAAAACACATGCCCCGGCGTACTGCGATGACGCACACGTCGACAATTGAACTGCTGCACGCCTTGCTCGGTAACGCCGACGAGAAAACTGTCGTGCCAGTGCGGATCGTAAGCATGCCCACGGAAATGCGCACGAATCGACTCGATCCCGGTATCGACATCCTGGGACAGGGAGATCCAGTTGCGTTTGTCCATGGGAGTACTCCAGGGGCGGTTGAGCAGGGGCGTTTTTACGATACCGCGTGGAGCTGGAGAGTGTTTAGAAGATTTGTGCAGGTGAGGAGGGGAACTCGAGCTGGGAGATGTGATGGGAGAAGGGTTTCGCAAGAAAATGCAGACGAAAAAAAACCGCCTTCGCGGGGCGGTTTTTGGTTGGCCTCGATTTGCGATCGAAGCCATGTGCTTCACCAGCCCCCTTAACCAGTCGGCTGAAGGCACGCATGGTCCGGTAAGTTTGCTGCAGGTTTGGCCGCCAGCCCTGGAGGCCTAAACGTTTGAAGCTTTTGCTGCGAACGCTGAGCCTTGTAATGGGGATTGTTGAAAGCCTTGCGCTTTTACGAGTTCCTGCGAGATCACTTTGACGACTTGCAAAGGTTGTCTGAGTGAGAAAGACCCGTTTCGGTTTCGACTGGTACGGGTCTTTTTCGTGTGCATAAGGCTGTCAAATATAAGATTTTCGGTTTTATGCTTTTCGACTTTGTAAGGCGTTTCGCTTGGAGACGTAAGCAATATCACGAATATCGGCCCGATGGTGGCTCATGCTCGACCAGCTATTGATTGCGTCAATGACAACCATTAAGTCAATGAAGTTCTCATATCCACGATGCGGCGTAAGATCGGTTCCATTCCCAACCACTGCACCTCGGAGCACACCATCATGAAACGCCAGACTATCCTCGGTATCGCTTTCTCGGTTTTTGCACTGAATGCCTTCGCTGCCACTGAAACCGATCCACTGTTCAGTGACGCCGTAGCCGCGACCGAAACCGATCCATTGTTCAGCGATGCAGTCGCTGCCGACGGCTCCGATCGCCTGAAAGGTAACCTGGTCGCTGAAGGCGGTGCCGACCGCCTGCTCGAACGCCGTACAGCTTGAGTGCAACAATGAGCATCGACAGCGAATGCCGCCTCAAACACAAGCGGCATTCGTTTGGCTCAAGCGCCACGATCTTCAGTTAAATCGTCGTCGGCAGTACGGCCTTGTCGCGATTGCGACCCTTGAACGTTGCCCAGAAACACAGCAATACCGCCACGGAAAAACCGGCAGGGAACAGCCAGATGCTTCTCCAGTCATGGCCCGCACTCGAAGTGAAGTGGTCAGTGATCCGCCCCGCAATCCAGAAACCCATCAACATGCCCAACCCGTACGTGGCCAAGGTGATCAAGCCTTGCGCTGAGCTGCGGAAGCGTTCCGGTGCCTTTGCGTTGGTGTAGATCTGCCCGGAAACGAAAAAGAAGTCGTAGCACACGCCGTGCAGGGCAATGCCGATCAACAACATGAATGCCTGATCGTCGTTATTGCCGAAAGCAAACAGCACATAACGCAACGCCCATGCCGCCATGCCCACCAGCAGGGCGATCTTGATACCAAAACGATGGATGAACAGCGGCAACAGCAGCATGAACAGCACTTCCGACACCTGACCGATGGTCATCTTTGCCGTTGGGTTGGGCACGCCGATCTCGGCCAGAAACGGATTGGCATTCTGGTAATAGAACGCCAGTGGGATGCAGATCAGGATTGAGGCAAGGAAGAACACCAGATAACTGCGATCTTTGAGCAAACCCAGCGCATCGACGCCGAGCATCTGCTTGAGGCTTGATGCGCCTGCGGCGTTCTTCAGCGGCGCAGTGTTCGGCAGGCTGAAGCTGTAAAGCCCCAACAGCAGCGACGCCACGGCGGACATCAGGAAAGTATTGCGCAAGCCTCCCGCCACGATGCTTTGTTGCGAGTCCCAGGCGAATACGAAGCTGATAACCACGCCGGCGACAATCCAGCCCACCGTGCCCCACACGCGAATGCGCGAGAACTCCAGCGCCGGATCTTTGATCTGGCGGAACGCCACGGCGTTGACCAGTGCCAGCGTTGGCATGTAGACCATCATGTAGGCGAGTACGTAGGGATAAAACACGCTGAAGTCCGCTGCGCGATAGAGCTGATAGAGCAGCACCGCACCGAGCAGATGCAGCACCGCAAGAATGCGTTCGGCATTGAAAAACCGATCGGCAATCAGGCCGATGACAAACGGCGCCACAATCGCGCCCCAGGATTGCGTAGCAAACGCCATGCCGACCTGCGCACCGCTGGCAGCGAGCGTCGTAGCCAGAAAAGTGCCGAGGGTGACGAACCAGCCACCCCAGATAAAAAACTGCAAAAACATCATCACGCTGAGTCGCGCATTCATTACGTTCATTTCAGATCACCGTATTGTTTTTATGTCGGTAAACGCGGCTGAATCAGTCGTCGGCCAGGCCGAGCAGGCGCCGATTGGAAGCGGCGTCAGCGCTGACCCCGGCGAAATCGTCGAACGCCTTGGCGGTCTTGCGGATCATGTGCCGCTCGATGAAAGCCGCACCCTCAGCCGCACCCTGCGCGGAATCTTTCAGACAGCATTCCCACTCCAGCACCGCCCAGCCGTTGAAGTCGTATTGGCACAATTTGCTGAAGATCGATTTGAAATCGATCTGGCCATCGCCCAGCGAACGGAAGCGCCCGGGGCGTTCGACCCAGCCCTGATAACCGCCGTAGACGCCGGAACGCGCATCGGGGCGAAATTCGGCATCCTTGACGTGGAACATGCGGATGCGGTCGTGGTAGCGATCGATGAAGCCGAGGTAGTCCATCTGCTGCAGCAACAGATGGCTCGGGTCATACAAAATCGCAGCGCGAGGATGATGATTCACCGCTTCGAGAAACTGCTCGAACGACGCGCCGTCATGCAGGTCCTCGCCAGGATGGATTTCGTAGCACAGATCAACGCCAGCCTCTTCGAAGCAGTCGAGTATCGGCAGCCAGCGTTTGCCCAGTTCAGCGAAGCCTTGCTCGACCAATCCAGCCGGGCGTTGCGGCCACGGATAGACGTAGGGCCAGAGCAGGGCGCCGGAAAAAGTTGCGTGGGCGGTGAGTCCCAAGCGCTGACTGGCACGGGCAGCCAGTTTCAGCTGTTCGATGGCCCACTCGGTGCGCTCGCCGGGTTTGCCGCGCAGTGCCGCTGGGGCGAAGTCGTCGAACAGGCTGTCGAATGCCGGATGTACCGCGACCAGTTGCCCTTGCAGGTGCGTCGATAACTCGCTGATGACTACACCGGCGCGGGCGCAGACGCCGATAAGTTCGTCGCAGTAATCCTGACTTTCAGCAGCGCACTGCAAATCGATGAACCGTGTGCCGAGGGTCGGTACCTGGATGGCTTTGTAACCTTGCGACGCCGCCCATTTGGCGATGTTGGCGAGCGAGTCGAAGGGCGCTTCATCAGCGATGAACTGTGCGAGGAAGATGCCCGGGCCTTTCAGGCCCGTAGCGGTCTGCTGATCATTCATCATTGTTCGTGGCTCCTGTCAGTTGGCCCGGGATCTCGCTCCACTTTGCGTTGCCCAGGTGATTGGCAATGGCGGTTTCGATGAAAGCCATGCCGCGCAGGCCTGTCTCGATACCCGGTACACCCGGCGCCTGATGGCGTCCGGTGTCGTGAAGAATTGCCTCTGCGAGATCGCCGTACAGATTGGCCATGGCCTCCAGATAACCTTCAGGATGCCCGGCAGGCAGGCGCATGCGTTGGTTTGCGGCGGCACACAACCACGGCTGACCGACCCCGGATCGCAGCACGCGCATCGATTCATTCAATGGCCGATGAATCAGACTGGCCGGCTCTTCCTGCCGCCACTCCAGCCCACCCTTGTCCCCGTAGACGCGGATCTTCAGCGGATTTTCTTCACCGGCGCAAACCTGACTGGCAAGCAATGCGCCGCTGGCGCCGTCGCTCATCTTGAAGAGCATCGCCACATCGTCATCCAGCTGCCGGCCCTCGACATGCGAACCAAGCATTGCACTGATGAACTGGATCGGCTGACCGGCAACAAATTCGGCCAGGGAAAATGCGTGGGTGCCGATGTCGCCGATGCAGCCGCCGATCCCGGATTGCGCCGGGTCGTCGCGCCAGCCGGCCTGTTTGTTGCCTTGCCCGGCGACATCGGTGCTGAGCCAGCCTTGCGGGTATTCGACGATGACTTTGCGCACGCGCCCGAGCACGCCGCTGGCGACCATCTCGCGGGCCTGCCAGACCATCGCATAGCCGAGGTAGGTGTGCGCCAGCGCGTAAATGCGCTGGCTATTGATGACCACCGAATGCAGCGCTTGCACCTCGGCCAGGTTAAGCGCCGCGGGTTTCTCACTGAACACGTGAAAACCGGCGCTCAATGCTTCACGGGCAATCGGTGCGTGCAGATGATTGGGCGTGACGATGATCAGCAGTTGCATGCGTTGTTCGGCGGGCAGTGCGGCCTCGCCGGTGAGCAGTGTTTGCCAATCGTCGTAACAACGCTCGGCGGGCACACCCAGTGCAGCAGCGGTGCGCTGATTATTCTCGCAGTCGCGGCTGAACGCGCCGCAGACCAGTTCGAAGCGTCCATCCAGGCCGGCAGCTTGCCGGTGGGCGCGGGCGATGAAGGCGCCTTCACCGCCTCCGACAAAACCCATTCTTATTTTTGTTGCGGCAGCGTACATGGCAGTCGTCTCGGTAGCTGGATGCGATTCTGATCAATGATGTAACCGGTTACATCGTGGAGCAAAATCTAGGCGCGAAACAGCCGGGTGTCAAACGAGAGCGGATGATTGACAGCATTTCGATCGGTCGTCGCCTGCGGTAAGCTCCGCGCCTGATCGGTGTTAAACAACGAGGTGGTTTTGTCCAATATTCGCGAAGTGGCTCGGCTGGCAGGCGTTTCCGTGGCGACGGTGTCGAGGACGCTGAAATCGCCCGAGCGCGTCCTCGCGCCAACCCGTGAGCGCGTGATGGCCGCGGTGGAGCAGGCGGGCTATCGGCCGAACCTCATGGCGGTGCAATTCCGCTCGCGGCGCACCGGCAATCTGGTGATTCTGGTGCCGACCATCGCCAACACCTTTTTCGCCCGGGTGATCAGCGGCGCGCAGCAAGCGGCGCAGGCCGCCGGCTATCGCTTGCTGCTCTGCGACACCCAAGGGCGGGAAGAGCTGGAGCGGCAGTTCGCCGAGCTGGTGTACGCCCATCAAGCCGACGGTGTGATCCAGTTGCGCGCCTACGATCCATTTGAAAACGCGCCGGCAGACGTCGATCTGCCGCCGCTCGTCAACGCTTGTGAAGTGATCAAGGCAGGGCGTTATCCGACCATCAGCCTGGACAACGTCGCCGCTGCCAAAGCCATGACCGAGCACCTGATCACTTTGGGGCATCGACGCATCGGCCTGATCAAAGGCTCGAAGAACAGCCCGCTGACGCGTGATCGTCTGGAGGGCTACGAAGCGGCATTGCGTGAAGGCGCTATCGCCTTCGACGAGGCACTGATCTGTCACGGCAACTTCAGCCTTGAAGCCGGTTTCGCCGGAGCGGAAAAGATGCTTGCGCTGACCAACAGACCCACTGCGCTGTTCTGTGAAAACGATGAAATGGCCATCGGTGCGCTCAAGCGCATTCGGCAAGCGGGGCTGCGGGTACCCGAGGACATTTCACTGGTCGGCTTCGACGACATTCCCATGGCCGCGTACTGCGATCCGCCGCTGACCACCATCTCGCAACCGGCCGAGGCCTTTGGAACAAAAGCGGTCGAGATGCTGATTGCCCTGATCGAAAAACAGCCGCTGCCAGACAGGCACGTGATCCTGCCGTTCGAGCTGACGCCACGCACCAGCACGATCGGCATCGACAGTTCGGGCGAGCGGTAACCGAATCACGTCGCTGGCGGCTTCGCCAGAACAATTCCAGCGGCGCCCAGGCGCTTGAGCACTTCGAACAACAGGTCGCTTTTGGTCAGCCCGACGATCCTTGGGCTGCCGACATAACCGGTGACCGTCAACGTGATGCCGTCGGGGGACAATTTGCTGAAGCGCACGAACGGCCCGGGTTTGTCGAGGATGGTTTCGTTCTCGTGATAGATGTCGAGCAGCAGTTGTTTGACCTCCTCAGGATCGATATCCAGTGGAAACACCAGCTCCAGCGACGCCACGCCCTGAGCGCTGCCGCCGAGGGTAACGTTGCGCAGATTCTGCGAGATCAGTTGTGAGTTGGGCACGATCACGATGGAGCGGTCGCTGAGCTGGATTTCCGTGGCGCGCACGTTGATCCGCCGGATATCGCCCTCGACGCCGCTGATGCTGATCAGGTCGCCGACCTTGACCGGGCGCTCGGTGAGCAGAATCAGGCCGGAAACGAAGTTCTTGACGATCTCCTGCAAGCCAAAGCCGATGCCCACCGAAAGCGCACTGACAATCCACGCCAGGTTGGTCCACTGCACACCCAACGACGACAGCGTCAGCAGAATCACAAAGGCGTAGCCGATGTTGGAAAACAACGTGCTCAGCGACGCGCACATGCCCGGGTCCATGTCGGTCTTGGGCAAAAATTCATTGTCGAGCCAGCGGCTCAATGCGCGGATCAGCCAGATGCCGATCAGCAGCGCCAGCAGCGCGTTGAGCAGATGCCCCGGCACGATGTTCAGCTTGCGCAAACCCGCGCCGCCGAGGATCGACATGATGTTGGTCAGCAACTGGCCGAGCGTGGTGCCGATGCCGCCGACGAACAATGAAATCAGGGCCATCAACATCAGTCCGGCGCGACTGAATCCGGACAGCAGAATCGAAATCTGATCGAGGCGCCGATCGCTGATGCCGAGCAGTTGCTTGAGTGCTTTGCCGCTCGCGTGTTTGGGCGAAAAAAGGTGTTCGCAGGCGTCCTTGACCAGCTGAATCAGCAGGTAGAAACCCGACAGCACGATGTAGCCCCACACCAGTTCATAACTGATGAACCGCGCCAGCGAGACATACCCCGCCAGCAGCGCGATGGCCGAGACAAACATCGAGACGCTGGCGACGCTGTAGATCAGCCCGGCGAACACGCTGTTGACCGCCGTGGCGTCATTGGCCGCGACCAGCGCCTTGCGCACGTTGCCGACGCGCAACAACATCGTGCCGATGATCGCCAGTACCACCATCGAAATAACGCCGCGCCCGGCCATGACGATGTGGCTGCTCATGCCCGTGGCGTTGCCAACCTGTACCAGCGTCACCAAGACCAGTAAAGAGCAGGCGAGGATTCGCGGATAAGGCTTGAGGGCGAGCGCCACCGGATCGGCAATGGCCGGCAGGCGCCACGACGGATGCTCGGTCGACAGCAGCGCGCGGCTGAGCCCGGTGATCAGTACGCAGGCATACACGACTTTTTCGAACTCTTCGGAAAACGTTTCCAGCACCGGCGGCAGGGCTTCGTGGCGAGTGCAGGCGTAGAACAGCAGTTTCAGGGCGATGGCGGTGGTGATGAAGGTCGCGATGGCTGAGGCGAATGCCAAGGCACTGCGGCGCAGGCGGCCTTCCGCCACCCGGTGAATGCAGAACCAGGTCAGCCCGCGCTCAGCCAAACGCCGGCCGAGCGTCCAGACCAGCAGCGCCAACAGCACCAGTACGCAGGTAAAAAAACGTTCGCCCGGCGCCCAGACCGTGGCCCAGACGTCACTCACCTGCGCAACGAACAGTCGCAGCCGCTGGCGGTCGTCCTCGCTTGGACTGGCCAGTGGCGCCCAGAAATTCGGGCTCAATACGCTGCGGGTACTCAAGGTCAGTTCGCTTTCCAGCAGCGTGCGACGGATGCCCGCGATTTGCGTGATCAGATCGGCGGCATTCTGTTTCAGTGCGGCGAGGCTTTTGAGCGTGCCATCGACCTTGCTTTTCTGCTCCGCCAGTGCCGCCCGCTGCGCGACGATATCGGCTTGCTCGGCGGCCACCTCGGCGTCTGGCGCCGTGCCGAGCACGCCCAGTTGCACGGCCAGTTGCGCCTGCTGCGGCAACAGCGCAGCCGACAATCGGTCGACATCAAGAATGAACGCCTGGACCCGATCCTGCGGACCTTCGAGCTGGTTGTAATTGTTTGCCGCCGAAATCTGCTGCTTGAGCCCATCGAGGCGTTGTTGCAGGGCTTGCAGATCGCTTTGCGAAATCACCGGCAACGGCGCTGCGCCTGAGTTGGCCGGCGCTGCAAGGTCCGCCGCCCACAGCGCAGCGCTGCCCGGTATCAGCAGCAGGAACAGGATGAAAAACAGTGGCTTGAATGAACAGCGCATGGGGACGGCGGACTCAAGTGGTTCACACAGTCTATGAGGGTAGGTGATCGCGCTGGACAGGGCGGAAAACTTTCTCTGCAAGAGGCTTCATACGCTCATCCAATCCAGCGGAATGATCAGCGCAGCGCACGGTCAACCGGCAATAACAGCTTCGAGAGCACGCCATGTCCATTGCCAAGGAAACGATTGAATACCTGCGTCAACAGTCGTTGATGATCACCACCGCCGAGTCCTGTACGGCGGGGGAAATCGTCATGCTGCTGTCAGAAGTGCCCGGCAGCGGCAAACTGATCGAATGCGGTTACGTGGTCTATTCGCCGCAGGCCAAGCAGCGCTTGCTGCACGTCAGCCCGGCGACCATGGAAACCTTCAACCTGACCAGCGTTGAAGTCGCCAGTGAAATGGCCATCGGTGCGCTGCGCGACAGCACGGCCAATGTAGCAGTCGCCACCACCGGCATTCTCGGTCCCGACGATATGGATGGGATCAAAGCGGGAACGGTATGTTTCGCCTGGGCATTTCAGTTCGATCAGCGACATTTTCTGTTCAGCACCCAGCAATGGTTTCCCGGGTCACGCAGCGAAGTGCAGACCCGAGCCTCGGAATTCGCCTTGCAGCAACTGCCGGATTTTCACCGTCGTGCCTTGCGCGGTGAAGGAGGGTGGCGCCAATGAAGGATGATACTGACCATCCCGATCTGCGTAGCAGGCAGTTCCCGGTACAGGAGGACATGGCTTATCAACTGAAGGTCTGGCGCTTCGAACACATCGGTTGGTACCTGTTGGTGGTGTGCATGCTCTTGGGCCTGTTGGGGCTGTTTTCCCGTGGTGTGCTGAGTTCGCAGGACGCCCGCAGCGCCGATGGCAGGGTTCAGGTCGAATACGAGATGTTCCACCGCAACGGCTCGACCAATCCGCTGAAACTCAGCGTGCATGTGGCGCCTGAAGCCACCGTCGAACTGGACATCGGCGGCGAACTGCTCGATGGCTTCAGCATTGAAACGCTGCAGCCGGCGCCGGTGCGCATGCGTAGCTCAAAACAGGGCATGCGCCTGTGGTTGCAGGCGGATGCGCAGGGCCAGGCAACGCTTTACCTGACGCTGCGCGGCGACGGACTGGGCCTGTTTCGCAGCCATATCCGCATGCCCGGCTCGAGCGACGTGAAGCTCAATCAATTCATTTATCCATAGGTGACCCATGGATTCGGTCTTGCGCGCACTCGCGATGTATCTGGCACTGATGGTGCTGTTCAAAATTGCCGGCCGGCGTTCGCTGGCCGAGCTGACGACGTTTGATTTCGTCTTGCTGATGATCATCGGCGAAGCCACCCAGCAAGCATTGCTGGGCGATGATTTCTCGCTGACCAACGCGTTTCTGGTGATCATCACGCTGATCGCCGTGGATGTCGGTTTTTCCCTGCTCAAGCAACGTTCCGGCTGGGTGTCGCGGCTAATCGATGGCGAGCCGACGATCATTGTCGAGAATGGCAAGCTGTTGCACCGACGGCTGCGCCATGCGCGGCTGGTCGAGGCGGATATCATGGAGGCGGCCCGCTCCAGCCAAGGCATTGAAACGATTGAGCAGATCAAATTCGCAATCATCGAACGCAACGGCAAGATTTCGGTGATCCCGCAGGATTCAGGAAAAGGTTGAGCCGCCAGTGATGTTCGCCGGCAATTTTTTTGAACGCTCAATCGCCCCTAAAGCCCAATCCTTACCACTCATTGGAGGATCGCGAAATGAACGAGGCAGCGAGTTATTTTTCCATCGCCGTGGCGGTGATCATTCTGCTGGTCGACCTGTGGGCGATTGTCAGCGTGTTTCGCAGCAACAAGAGCGTCGGCGTCAAAGCCGCCTGGGCGATCGGCTTGATCGTGTTCCCGGTGCTCGGCCTGATCGTGTGGGGCATCGCTGGCCCGCGCGGCGTCAAGGAAGGGCCTTCGTCGCCGGAGCACAGCAAGGGCTGAGAACGCGGATTAGCGCCATCCGGAAAATTGGAGGTGAACGATGAAAGCTGTTGTATTTCATGGCGTCGGTGATATTCGGCTGGACGATGTGCCCGAGCCAACCATTCAAGCGCCAACCGATGCCATTGTCAGGCTCACCGCATCGGCTATTTGCGGCACCGATCTGCATTTCATTCGTGGCAGCGCGCCGGACATGCAGCCCGGTACGATTCTCGGACATGAAGGCGTGGGCATCGTCGAAGCGCTTGGCGAAGACGTGCGTAATCTCAAGATTGGCGACCGCGTGCTGATTCCTTCGACCATTGCCTGCGGCAATTGCTCGTACTGCCGTGCCGGCTATTTCGCCCAGTGCGATGTGGCCAACCCCAACGGAAAAACCGCTGGCACTTCATTCTTCGGCGGGCCGAAAACCACCGGGCCGTTCGATGGCCTGCAAGCCGAAAAAGCGCGAATTCCCTTTGCCAACATCGGCCTGATCAAACTGCCGGATGCCATCACCGACGACCAGGCCATCGCCATGTCGGATATATTTCCTACAGCCTGGTTTGGCGCCGACATGGCGCGAATCAAGGACGGCGACACGGTGGCAGTGTTCGGCTGTGGGCCGGTCGGACTGTTTGCGATTATCAGCGCGAAGCTGATGGGCGCGGGTCGCGTGTTCGCCATTGACGGGCTGGATGATCGCCTCGCTCGCGCTCAAGCGCTGGGTGCCGAGTGCATCAACTTCGAAAAAGAAGATCCAGTTGAAACCATCGCTCGCTTGACGGCGGAAATTGGCGTGGATCGCGTGATCGAAGCCGTGGGCATCGACGCTAACCATTGCCATCACGGCCATCATCACCCTGCGCAGTGGCAACCCGGAGACGCGCCGTCGCAAGCGCTGGAATGGGCGGTGAAGGCTGTGGCCAAGGCCGGCACGATTTCCATCATCGGGGTCTATCCCGCCGGGTTCGACAGCTTCCCGATCGGCGAGGCGATGAACAAGAACGTACGCATCAACATGGGCAACTGTCATCACCGCAAATACATTCCCAAGCTGATCGAAATGACCCTGGCCGGGCGCGTCGATCCTGGGAAAGTGCTGACTCAGGATGAGCCGTTGACTGATGCGATTTCCGCATTCAAGGCGTTTGATCAACATCAATCCGGATGGATCAAGGTCAAGCTTGAACCGGGTAGCGATACCACTGCTGACAGGAGATCGTCATGAAAAAAATCTGTGCATGTCTGGGGCTCTGTTCAATGTTTCTGTTGAGCGGCTGCTTTGACTCCAACGACGCACCCAACAAGGACAGCGACAAGAGCAAGCCGTCGGTGCAAATGCAGACCGAAAAGCCCGAGGAGGGCAAGTAGCTCCCTTGGTAAAAACCTGTGGGGGCGAGCAGGCTCGCTCCCACAGGCGTTCAGTCGCGCAAACAACCCCGCGCCAGCCAGAGCCAATACACCAACGCAACAGTGCTGATCCCGGCGCCCAGTGTGCACACCCCCACCCAGCCAAACAGCGCGTAGCTATAGGTCGCCGCGATGGCGCCCAAGCCGCTGCCTACCGAGTAAAAACACATATAAGCGCCGACCAGTCGGCTCTGGGCGTCGGGTCGTGCGGCGAAGATCAGGCTCTGATTGGTCACATGCACTGCTTGCACGGCGAAGTCGAGCAGGATCACGCCAACGGCCATCGCCAGCAGCGAATGCTCGACAAGCGCGATAGGCAGCCAGGACAGGGTCAACACTGCCAAGGCGATGCCGGTGGTGCGATTGCCCAAACCCCGATCCGCCAGATGCCCGGCCCGCGCAGCGGCAAGCGCGCCCGCCACCCCGGCCAGACCAAACAGGCCGATCTGCGTATGCGACAGCGACAGTGGCGGCGCGCTGAGTGGCAGCACCATCGATGTCCACAGAACGCTGAATGCGGCGAAGATCAGCAGGGCGAACGTGCCTCTGATGCGTAATACGCGCTCAGTCAAAAACAATTGAAACACCGAGCGCAGCAATCGCCAGTAACCGCGCTGCGCGGGAGGTTTCGCCGTGGCGGGCAGGGTACGCCATAGCAGCAGCGCCATGCCGACCATCAGTGCTGCACAGACCAGATAGACAGCGCGCCAGCCCGCCAGATCGGCAACTACCCCGGAGGCGAAACGCGCCAGCAGGATGCCGAGCACCACGCCGCTGGTGACGGTGCCCACGGCTGCACCACGCTCAGCCGGGCTCGCCAGGCTGGCGGTGCAGGCGACCACTACTTGCACCACCACCGCCAGCAGACCTACCAACGCCATCGCACCGAGTAGCACGCCCCAGCTCTCGGCCAAGCCGACTGCACACAGCGCCACCGCCGACAACAGCAATTGGCTGACGATGAGTTTCTTGCGATCGAGCAGATCACCCAGCGGCACGATGAACAACAGGCCGAGGGCATACCCGGCTTGTGTGGCTGTAACGACAACGCCGATTGCACCGGATGAAACACCGAGGCTTTGCGCCATCGTTTCGAGCAACGGCTGAGCGAAGTAAACGTTGGCCACGGCCATGGCGCAGGTGATTGCAAAGAGAAACGTCTGTAGGCGACTCAGGCCAATCATTGTGCTGTCAGCTGCGGTGTGCGCAGTGATCAGGGTTTGCGTCTGGCAGGGCATCCTTGCATCCTCGTAATGTGGTTTTGAAACGAGACCGATGCATTGATCTTTATCCATTCGAGTTGTTAAATGCAACCACATTCAGCGACCACCCCAGGAGCAACATGGCCCGACAGCAATTACTGGCTCAGAGCGAATGCCCCGTCGCCCGGACCCTTGAAGCGATCGGCGATCGCTGGGCCTTGATGATCATTCGCGATGCGTTCGATGACGTACGCCGGTTCAGCGAATTCCAGAAGCGACTGGGCCTGGCGAAGAACATCCTCTCGGTCAAACTGAAAATGCTCGCCGAGCTCGGTGTATTGCAGATTCAACCGGCGTCCGACGGCAGTGCTTACAAGGAATACGTGCTCACCGACATGGGCCGCGCGGTGTTTCCGATCGTCGTCAGCCTGCGCCAGTGGGGCGAGCGCTTCCTGTTCGCGCAAGGCGAGGAGCATTCGGTGTTGCTCGACAACGAGCGGGCCGAGCCCGTCGAAACCATAGCGGTGCGTTCGGCGGCCGGCGCAGTGCTGACTCCGGCCGATTGCCACCGAAAGCTGGTGACACGCGGGGGATGAAGCGGACCGGCTGCGATGTCGTGTGTCAGAGTTTGTTGAGCGGGATTTTCAAGTACACAACGCCGTTGTCTTCGGCCGCTGGCAGGTTTCCCGCGCGCACATTTACCTGAATGGCCGGCAGCAGCAACGTCGGCATTCCAAGCCCGGCATCACGCTGGTTACGCATCTGGACAAACGCCGCTTCATCGATGCCGTCGTGTACATGAATATTGTTTTTGCGCTGTTCGCCGACCGTGGTCCGGCATTGTGAGGCGCGGCCCTCGGGCGGGTAATCGTGGCAGACGTAAAGCGTCACGCTGGCCGGGAAAGCCAACAGCTTCTGGATCGATTTGAACAATTGCTGCGCATTGCCGCCGGGGAAATCGCAGCGCGCGGTGCCGACATCGGGCATGAACAGGGTGTCGCCAACGAGGATCTGGTCACCGCCGATCAGATAGGCCATGTCCGCTGGGGTATGGCCGGGCACGTGCAGGGCAGTGGCCTTGAGATTGCCGATCATGAACGACTCATTCGGTGCAAACAGATGGTCGAATTGCGAGCCATCGACGCGAAATTCCGGCTCGAGATTGAACAGCGCCTTGAACACGTTCTGCACTTTGCTGATCGATTCGCCAATGGCGATCTTGCCGCCCAGCTCCCGACGCAAATAAGGCGCGGCTGACAGGTGATCGGCGTGAGCGTGAGTTTCCAGCAACCACTGCACCTGCAGGCGGTGTGCCCGCACGAACGCGACAATCTTGTCCGCCTGCACAGTGCCGGTGCGCCCGGCGGCTCCGTCGTAATCGAGCACCGGGTCGACGACTGCGCAATGCCCGCCGTCGGCTTCGTAGACCACATAGCTGTAGGTCGAGGAGGCGGGGTCGAGAAACGCTTCAATCAGGGCGGGCATGGCAGAAACCTGTGCTGGGGAATTTCGGGTTGCAACAGTTTATGTAAAAACATAATGTTCGCAGCTTAAGTGACCTTCAAGGCCTCGTGCAAATGCAATCCAGTCTGACCGAATGTGAAGTCGCCCAACTACGCGCCTCGGCGTCCAAAGCCTGCGCGCTGCTCAAAGCGCTGGCCAATGAGGATCGCTTGTTGATTCTCTGCCAACTGACTCAAGGCGAACGCAACGTCGGCGAGCTGGAAACGATGACCGGCGTACGCCAGCCGACGCTGTCCCAGCAACTGGGTATCTTGCGCGACGAAGGGCTGGTCGCGACTCGCCGGGAAGGCAAATACATTTTCTACGGCCTGGCCAGTCACGAAGTGATCCAGGTGATGAAGACCCTCTCGGGGCTTTATTGCGGAGCGGTGCTCAAAAGCTGGGAACAGCTATAAATGCCAGCTATCACACCCTTTCAGTTGTGGGAGCGGGCTTGCTCGCGAAAGCGGCGTGTCAGTCGAACATTCATTGCCTGACACGCCGCCTTCGCGAGCGAGCCCGCTCCCACACTGCTTTGGGGTGTGAAGACTGAAACCCTTGCGTGCAGCAAAAGGAACAAGCAATGAACGATCAACACTGGGGCCCATCCATCAGTGCAGACATCGTGGTCATCGGCGGCGGGACGGCCGGCATCGGTCTAGTCGCCAGCCTGCTCAAGCGTGACCCGCATCTCAACATCACCGTGATCGAACCGAGCTCACAGCACTACTACCAACCGGCATGGACGCTGGTCGGCGGCGGCGCTTTCGATGTGAAAGACACCGTCAGACCGATGAGCAAAGTCATGCCGCGACAGGCGACCTGGATTCAGGCCAGCGTCAGCGCCATCGACCCGCAAAGCCGCCAGCTCACCCTCGATGATCAACGCACCGTCAGCTATCAGAACCTGATCGTCTGTCCCGGCCTGCGCCTGGCCTGGGAGAAAATCGAAGGGTTGCAGGAAAGCCTCGGTCAGCACGGCGTCACTTCCAACTACAGCTATCAACACGCCCAATACACTTGGGATCAAGTGCAGAAACTGCGCGACGGCCGGGCGCTGTTCACCCAGCCGGCGATGCCGATCAAATGCGCCGGCGCGCCGCAAAAAGCCCTGTACCTGTCCTGCGACCATTGGCGCAAAAGCGCGGTGCTGCACAACATCAATGTTGAATTCAATCTCGCCGGCGCCGCACTGTTTGGCGTGCCGACCTTCGTGCCGCCGCTGATGAAATATATCGAACAGTACAACGCGCAACTCGCGTTCAACTCAAACCTCGTCAAGGTCGATGGCCCGGCGCAAACCGCGTGGTTTGAAGTCAAAGATGCCGATGACAACGTCAGCCGCGTAGCGAAAACCTTTGATCTGCTCCACGTCGTCCCACCCCAGGTGTCGCCGGACTTCATCGCGCAGAGCCCGCTGGCCGATGCCGGCGGGTGGTGTGAGGTCGATCCGCACAGCCTGCAGCATCCGCGCTATCGCGAAGTGTTCGCCCTGGGCGATATCTGCGGCACCAGCAACGCGAAAACCGCGGCCGCGGTGCGCAAGCAGGTTGTCGTCGTTGCGCAAAACCTTCTGGCCGCACGCAAAAAACAGCCGCTGCCACTCAAGTACGACGGCTACGGCTCGTGCCCGCTGACGGTGGAGAAGGGCAAGGTGATCCTCGCCGAGTTCGGCTATGGCGGCAAACTGCTGCCGACTTTCCCGCTGGATCCGACCGTACCCCGGCGGTCGGCGTGGTGGCTGAAAGCAACATGGCTGCCATGGTTCTACTGGCACGGCATGCTCAAGGGCCGCGAGTGGCTGACGCGTCTGTCCAAGGTCGACTGAGAAAACCCTATGTTGCTGGCAAGTCTGTTTGGCGTAGTGATGGGGTTGGTCCTCGGCCTGACCGGCGCGGGTGGCGGGATTCTCGCCGTGCCGGCGCTGGTGCTCGGGCTGGGCTGGACGATGACGCAAGCGGCGCCGGTGGCCCTGTTTGCGGTCGGCAGCGCGGCGGCGATCGGGGCCATTGACGGTTTGCGACGTGGTCTGGTGCGTTACCGTGCGGCGTTATTGATCGCAGCATTGGGCGCGGTGTTTTCGCCGCTGGGGATCTACTTTGCACATCAGTTGCCGGAGAAGGTTCTGATGATCCTGTTCAGCCTGCTGATGGTCCTGGTGGCCTGGCGAATGTTGCGTAAAGAGCGTCAGCAAGCGGGACCGAGCGATCACGGCCATGCCAGTTGGGGCCAGAAGAACTGCATGCTCAACGAGCAGACCGGACGCTTCGACTGGACCACCAAATGCACCGCCACGCTGGCTGCTCTGGGGGCGATTACCGGTGTGGTCTCGGGATTGCTCGGCGTCGGTGGCGGGTTCCTGATCGTCCCGGCCTTCAAGCAACTGACCGATGTGCAAATGCGCGGTATCGTCGCCACGTCCTTGATGGTGATCAGTCTGATTTCAGCGATCGGCGTGATCGGCTCGTTTCAGGCGGGCGTGCGCATCGACAACCAGGGCGCAGCCTTCATTGTCGCCAGCATCGTCGGCATGATCATCGGCCGCAGGCTGTGCGCGCAGGTGCCGGCGCGGGCGTTGCAGGTGGGGTTTGCCAGTGTCTGTCTGGTGGTGGCAGGGTACATGTTGTTGCGGGCGTGAAGAGCAAAAGATCGCAGCCTCCTTGCACGAGGCTGCGATCTTCTCAGCGGTTTACAACACCAGGTGCGGCAGCCACAGCGAAATGGCCGGCACGTAGGTGACGAGCAGCAGCACCATGAACAGCACGGCGTAGAACGGCAGCAGTGCTTTTACGGTGCTTTCGATGCTGACTTTGCCGATCGCCGAACCGACGAACAGCACGGCTCCCACCGGCGGTGTTATCAATCCGATCCCCAGATTGACCAGCATGATCATGCCGAACTGCACCGGGTCGACTCCGATCCCCAGAATCACCGGCATCAGGATCGGTGTAAGGATCAGGATCAGCGGCGCCATGTCCATCACCGTGCCCAGCAACAGCAGCATGACGTTGATGCACATCAGGATCACGTAACGATTGTCCGACAGGGTCAGAAACAGCGTGGTGATCTTCGCCGGGATCTGCATCAGGGTCATGACGTAGCCGAAGCTGGCAGCGAAACCGATCAGGATCATCACGATGGAAATCGTCCGCACGGTGCGGTGCATCAGCTTGGGCAGCTCGCTCCATTTGTAATCGCGATAAATGAACATGGTCACGAAGAACGACCACAGCACCGCGATGGCTGCCGATTCAGTGGCGGTGAAAATCCCCGAGAGGATGCCGCCAAGAATGATCACCATGGCCATCATGCCCCACAGCGCTTCACCGACGATTTTCAGCGCCTGGCGCATCGGGATCACTTCGCCCTTGGGGTAGTTGCGCTTTTTCGCGAAGATCAGGCACAGCACCATCAGGCACGCGCTCATCATCAAGCCCGGGACAATGCCGGCCATGAACAGCGAAGCAATCGACACCGTACCGCCGGCAGCCAGCGAGTAGAGCACCGAGTTATGGCTTGGCGGCGTCAGCAGGGCTTGCACCGAACCGCTGACGGTCACGGCGGTGGAGAAGTCTCGTGGGTAGCCCTTGCGTTCCATTTCCGGGATCAGTACTGAACCCACCGAAGCGGTGTCGGCCACCGAAGAGCCGGAGATCGCACCGAAGAAGGTTGACGCGACAATGTTGACCAGTGACAGGCCACCGCGCACGAAACCGACCAGCACCCCGGCACACGCCACCAGACGGCGGGACATGCCGCCCTCGGCCATGATCGCACCGGCCAGTACGAAGAACGGAATGGCCAGCAGCGAGAATTTGTTTACCCCCGAGGCAACCTGGATCATCACCGCCTGGAATGGAATGTCGATCCACCATGCACCGATCAGCGCGGCGGCGCCCAACGCGTAGGCGACGGGCATGCCAACCAGGATCAACACGATAAAACTGCCCAGCAGAATCAGAGCGTCCATTAAACGGCACCTTCACTTTCTTCAACCAGGTCGAACTGCACGACCCGACGTTTGCTCTGGTCACCGAGCAGGAGTTTTTCCAGGACGAAAATCAGCGTCAGCAAGCCGCCCAGCGGAATCGGCAGGTAGGTCACGCCAACCCGCAGATCGGGCAGGGCGGCCATGAACTGGTTCCAGGTGGACATGCACAACTTGGCGCCCCAAATGGTCATGAAGATGCAGATTGCCGCCATCAGCAGTTGGGAGAAAATCGCCGCTGCGGATTTCAGCTGCGCTGGCATACGGTCGGTGAGCATGGCCACGGCCATGTGCGCACCGGCGCGGTAACTGGCGGCAGCACCGATGAAGGTGAACACCATCATCAGCAGAATCGCCGTGGGCTCAGGCCAGCTCGAGCCAGTGCCGAGCACGTAGCGGGCGAACACGCCCCAGGGAATCATCAGGGAAATCGCCAGGACGGAAAGGCCGGCGACCCAGATGCACGTCATGTAGATCTTGTCGTTGATACGCAGCAGCAAATTCTTCATCGGGTTCCACCGTAACCGGGCGCGCCTGAGTCATCAGGTGCGCCGGGCCTTTTTCAAAAGTACGAGCGGGGGGCGTTACTGAACGGCTTCGATTTTCTTGATCAGGTCGGCGTATTTCGCGCCGTATTTTTCCCGTACTGGAGCGGTGGCGTCGTAGAAGGGTTTCTTGTCGACTTCGATGAACTCGACACCGGCGGCCTTGAGCTTTTCTTCACTGGCAGCGGACTTCTTGTCCCACAACACGCGTTCTTCAGCCTGGGCAGCCTTGGCGGCTTTCTTGACCAGGGTCTGCTGATCCGGGGTGAGTTTTTCCCAGGTGATTTTCGACATCACGATCGGCTCTGGCAGGATCAGGTGACCGGTCAGGCTGTAGAACTTGGCGTTCTGGAAGTGGTTGTGTTCGAGCAGGGTCGGCGGGTTGTTTTCCGCGCCGTCGATCACGCCGGTCTGCAGGGCGCTGAAGATCTCGCCAGTGTCCATGGCAATGCCGTTACCGCCCATGGCGTTCATCATGTCGATGAACATCGGGTTGCCCTGCACACGGATTTTCATGCCCTTGAGGTCTTCGAGCTTGCGCACTGGTTTTTTGGTGTAGATGTTGCGCGTGCCGCCGTCCATCCACGCAAGAGCCACCAGGCCGAATTCGGAGTTGGTGATTTTATCGAGGATCTCGTCGCCCACCGGGCCATCGATGACGTTACGCATGTGTTGCTGATCGCGGAAAATGAACGGCATGTTGAACACGTTCACGTCCGGCACCACCGGGCCGACGATCCCCAGGCTGACGCGCGACAACTGGACAGCACCGACCTGCATCTGCTCGATGACTTCCTTTTCCGAACCCAGCACGCCGCCCGGGAAGTATTGGAACGTCAGCTCGCCGTTGGTTTCCTTGGTCAGGGTATCGCCCATGGATTTTTCGGCCACTACGGTTGGATAACCGGCGGGGTGAATGTCAGCAAATTTGAGTTTCATTTCTGCCTGAGCGCCACCAGCAAAGGTGAACATCAGCGGGAGTGCAGCGGCGAGCAAGGTGCGTTTGAAGTTCATGGGGGTGAGTCTCCAGTCTTGTTATTTTTGTGTTCAGGGCGCAGCGGTGCAGCAGAGGGTCTAAAGCAAATCGTTGAATTGCGGTTCGGCGAGGCCCTTGACGCCAGGCTTCAGGGCGAACACGCCGCCGGCCAGGGATTGCGGATCATGGTCGTCGCCGGGACGAATCGAGGCGACGAACAGGGTGCTCATGTCGCTGCCGCCGAAGGCACACATGGTCGGTTTCTTTACCGGCACTTGCAGTGAAAAATCCAGGCTCCCGTCCGGGGCGAAGCGGTGGATCAGTCCCGCGTCGTTGGCGCAGATCCAATAGCAACCTTCGGCATCCACGGCGGCGCCATCGGGGCGGCCGGGGAAATGATTCATGTCCACGAAGATTCGGCGATTCGATGGCGTGCCGGTTTCGCTGTCGTAATCGAAAGCCCAGATCAGTTGCACGTTGGGGTGCGAATCCGACAGGTACATGGTTTTGCCGTCAGGGCTGAAGCCGAGGCCGTTGGGCACGATGAAGCCGTCGAGTTGCGCTTCGATCACGCCGGACTGGCCAGCGCTGTAGCGATAGAGCCGGCCTTCAGGCGCGTTGAGGCCCATGTTCAGCACCATGCTGCCGGCCCAGAAACGCCCCTGACGGTCGCAGCGGCCATCGTTGAGGCGCATGTCGGGGCGACTGTGCTCGACGGTTGCAAGCAATTCGCTGTCGAGGCTGCCATCACTGTGCGGGTGCAGGCGAAAGAAGCCGCTTTCCATGCCGGCCACCCAGCCACCGCTGCGGTGGGGCGTGATGCAGGCGAGCATTTGCGGGGCTTTCCACGACGCAACATGCCCGGTGTCGGCGCTCCAGCGTTGCAGTCCGCCGTTGGGGATATCCACCCAGTACAGCGCGTTTTCCTGCGGCACCCAGACCGGGCTTTCACCGACCGCATTGCGGGCGTCGACGATCAATTCGGCTTGCATACTCATTCCCATGGTTTTTATTGGAGGGGGATCAAGTCGAGCGGTCAATCGCCAAAAGGCCCTGCTGCAACAAAGGCGCCGCCCTGGTAGATCCGCGCTGGATCATCGTCGGCCGGCATCGGCTGCGCTTCGACCTTGTCGCGGAACACCTCGGAGGTGTCCTTGGCTTCGAAACCGAGGTGGTTGGCGTAGCGGTTGTCCCACCAAACGTCTTTGTTGGCTGACATGCCATAGATCACGGTGTGGCCGACATTCGGTGTGTACAGCGAGCGTTCGAGCAGTTGCGTGAGGTCGTCGAAACTCAGCCAGGTGTGCATCATCCGGCGGTTCTGCGGCTCGGGGAACGAAGAGCCGATGCGGATGCTGACAGTTTCGATGCCGTAGCGGTCGAAGTAGAAACTGGCCATGTCTTCGCCGTAGGACTTGGACAAG
Organism: Pseudomonas sp. Choline-02u-1; assembly: GCF_002836515.1. Classification (GTDB taxonomy): domain Bacteria; phylum Pseudomonadota; class Gammaproteobacteria; order Pseudomonadales; family Pseudomonadaceae; genus Aquipseudomonas. The sequence goes on along the minus strand of NZ_PJBC01000001.1, from coordinate 162,246 downwards.
CCGTAGTAACCGTCGGGGCGGCGTGGAGACGTGGCGTCGAGCTTCTCGTCCTGCTTGTAGAAACCAATGACGTGGTTGGAGCTGGCGAAGATCACGCGCTTGACGCCATGGCGGCGTGCGGCCTCGTAAATGTGGAAGACGCCGCTGATGTTGGCGCCCAGAATTTCTTCAAACGGACGCTCCACCGAAACGCCGCCGAAGTGCAGGATCGCATCGACGCCTTCGACCAGTTGATGCACGGCTTGCTTGTCGGCGAGATCGCAGAGCACGACTTCCTCGTGTTCATCCACGGCCGGGGTGAGTGCGGCAATGTCGGACAGGCGCAACACGTTGGCGTAAGGGCGCAGGCGTTCGCGCAGGACTTTGCCCAAGCCTCCGGCGGCACCGGTCAGCAGCAGGCGATTGAAAGGAGCGCGGGGGGTAGAAGTAGACGTCATGGCAATACCTGAACACATTGTTATTAGGTTTGTTGTAGGTTGTCGTATGACTGCGCTGAAGTATCGGTAGGGTTTCCGGATCTTGTCAACGCGACTTTTGGTGTAGATGACGGAAGGGGTGATTCAATTTCCGTCGTCGACTGCGCTGCAATGCGATTCTCCTGTGGGCGCGGGCTTGCTCGCGAATGCGGCGTATCAGTGAACACATTCATGACTGACACGCCGCTTTTCGCGAGCAAGCCCGCTCCCACAGGGAGATGCGCGATTTTCGGACCCGTTACAACAGCGAAATCGGATAGCTGATGAAGATCCGGTTCTCGTCAAATTCGTTGGTGCTGAAGTCCCGGCGAATCGTCGCATTACGCCATTTCACGTTGAGGCTTTTCAGCGGCCCACTCTGCACTGTGTAGGCCAGTTCCGATTCGCGGCCCCATTCCTTGCCGTCATCGGTGGTGGCGGTGTGCACGTTATCACCGCTGATGTAGCGGTTCATCAGGGTCAGGCCAGGCACCCCGAGTGCGGCAAAGTTGTAGTCGTGACGCAACTGCCAGGAGCGCTCCTTGGCGTTGTCATAACTGGCGTTGTAGCTGTCGTTGGCCAGGGTGCCACCGCTGGTGCCGTTAACACGCATCCAGGCATCATCGCCGGTGAGTTTCTGCAGGCCGACGTAGAAAGTGTTGCCACCGTATTTGGCCGAGAGCAGGGCAAATGCGGTCTTGTTATCGAGGTCGCCGGCCTGGGCGCTGCCGTCTTCCTTGCCAGTGAAGAACCCGAGGTTGGCGCCAAGAGTCCAGTCGCCCATCGGCTGGCTGTGGCTGAGGTTGAAATACTGCTGCTGATAGATATCAGTCAGCTCGGCGTACCACACACCGACCATGGTGCGTTTTTCGTTGAAGCTGTATTCGCCACCGCCGAAGTTGAAGCGATCGGAGGTGAATGCACCGCGGCCGTTCATCGACATGTCTTCCATGCTCGCGTCGTTGCGCGGGCTGTTGCCACGGAACTGGCCGCCGTAAACGGTCAGGCCGTTGATTTCGGTGGACGTGATCTGGCCGCCGCGGAAGGTCTGCGGCAGGGAGCGGCCATCGTCGGAGCGCAGGATCGGCAACACCGGCATCCATTCGCCGACTTTCAGTTCGGTCTTCGACACCTTGGCTTTCAGCGCCACGCCGAGTCGACCGAAGTTGTCGGCCGGGCGGCCGTCATCGTGGATCGGCAACAACTGCGTGCCACCGGTGCCTTTACCGCCATCGAGCTTCTGCGAGTACATGCCAAGGATGTCCAGGCCGAAGCCGACCGTGCCTTGAGTGAAGCCGGATTTGGCGTCGAGGATGAAGCTCTGTGTCCACTCTTCAGCCTTGCCTTGCGGGTTGGCCGGGTTGACGAAGTTACGATTGAAGTAGGCGTTGCGCAGGTTCAGCGTGGCTTTGCTGTCTTCCAGAAAGCCTTCAGCACCGGCGCTCATCGGCAAGGCCAGGGCGAGGCTGCTGCAGCCGAGCAGGCTGAGGGTCGAACGCGGCTTGAAACTGGCAAAACGTGAAGGGCGGACGGAATTGCGGGCGAGTGGGCTCACTGTGATGCTCCCTGGATCGTTGTTGTTTTTATTATTTGTCATACGTCGTCGTACAACATCGATGCGGATATTTCCCAGATTTACAGGGAATGTCAACTGGAAGTTATACGACGACCCTGCAAATCGGCGCGTTCTCTTACAGACGTGACCTTTTACGGCAAGACCCGGCACTCGCTGATATGCGAGCCGCGTACGAAACCCTGTGGGAGCGGGCATGCTTGCGAAAGCGGTATGTCAGCCATAGACGAGTCGTATGACCTGACGCCTTCGCGAGCAAGCCCGCTCCCGCAGGGGTATTTTCAATGCCATGGAGTGTGTGTTGCTCGTGAAATTGCGGCAAACTTCCTCCACCCCCAGCACCAGGCCGAACCATGGATAAATACGCCCCGCGCAACTGGCAGCCCCACGAAAAGCCCAGCCTGCCCGGTTCTCCTTCGACGCCGCTGCACTCCACGCCCAAGCGCCTGGCCTACGCGGCGGTTGGTGTGCTGGTGGCGGTAACCGGTGGGCTGGGGAATTCACTGGTGGTAGCCAACCTGCCTTATCTGCAAGGCTCGCTCGGCGCGACCACAGCGGAAATGGCCTGGCTGCCGGCGGCGTACGTGATGACCAACGTGTCGATGAACCTGCTGCTGGTGAAGTTTCGCCAGCAGTTCGGCTTGCGGGCGTTCACCGAGGTATTCCTGGTGCTCTACGCGCTGGTGACCTTCGGCCATTTGTTCGTCAACGATCTGAATTCTGCGGTAGCGGTGCGTGCTGCCCACGGCATGGTCGGTGCGGCGTTGAGTTCGCTGGGTTTGTATTACATGGTCCAGGCGTTCCCGGCGAAGTGGCGGCTCAAAGCGTTGGTGCTCGGCCTCGGTACTTCGCAATTGGCGTTACCGCTGGCGCGGTTGTTCTCTGAAGACCTGTTGCAGATCGCCGAATGGCGCGGCTTGTACCTGTTCGAACTGGGCATGGCCCTGCTGTCACTGGGCTGTGTCTTGCTGCTGAAGCTTCCGCCCGGTGACCGCTTCAAGACCTTTGAAAAACTCGACTTCCTGACCTTCGCCATCCTCGCCACCGGGGTGGCATTGTTGTGCGCAGTGCTGTCGCTGGGGCGGATCGACTGGTGGCTGGAGGCGGACTGGATCGGCGTGGCGCTGGCGTGCTCGATCGCGCTGATCATCATGGGGCTGGCCATCGAGCACAACCGCAGTAACCCGATGCTGATGACCCGCTGGCTCGGCAGCGGAACGATGATCCGCCTGGCGCTGGCGGTGACCCTGATTCGCATGGTCACCTCGGAGCAATCGACCGGCGCGGTTGGCTTCATGCAGAACCTCAACATGGGCTATGAGCAGTTGCACAGTCTGTACGTGGTGATGCTGATCGGCAGCATTGCCGGGCTTGCCACCAGCGCGCTGACCATCGACCCGAAACACTTGTTGATGCCGTTGATCATCTCGCTGGCGCTGATGGCCACCGGTTCGGTGATGGACAGCTTTTCCAACAACCTGACCCGTCCCGCCAACATGTATTTCAGCCAGTTCCTGCTGGCGTTCGGCAGTACGTTTTTTCTCGGCCCGACCATGGTCTTCGGCACGCGCAACGTGCTGACCAATCCGCGCAACCTGGTGAGTTTTTCCGTACTGTTCGGGATCTGCAACAACCTCGGCGGACTGCTCGGCGCGGCGTTGCTCGGCACTTTTCAGATCGTGCGGGAGAAGTACCATTCCAGCCACATCGTCGATCATCTGGTGATGTCCGACCCGTTGGTGGCCGCGCGGGTGCAGAGCGGCGGCTCGGCCTTCGGTTCGTTGCTCGCCGACCCGAGCCTGCGCAATCTGGCCGGCATTCGCAGCCTCGCCAATGCGGCGACACGCGAAGCGAACGTGCTGGCCTATAACGATGTCTTCATGCTGATTGCGGTCATTGCCGTCCTGACCATGATCTGGCTTTCGATTCGTGCGTTGTGGCTGGTGAGCACCACCAAAGCCATTGAGCCGACACCTTCCGTACCACCCAGCGGTGCCACTTCTTCATGACCGAACCGACCACCACAACCACCAACGCCATCGCCGCCACACCTGAAGGGGAGGCGCCGCCTGCATCAGCCAACACCGCACCACGTTCGCTACGGGTGCGGATCATTTCTTCGCTGGGCTTTGCCGCGATCGCTATCGTTGGCGTGCTGATCGTGTTGTATGCCTGGCAATTGCCGCCGTTCAGCAGCGCTGTGGAAACCACTGAAAACGCCTTGATTCGCGGGCAGGTGACGATTATTGGCCCACAGCTCAGCGGTTATGTATTCGAGGTGCCGGTGCAGGACTTCCAGTACGTCAAGGCCGGGGATCTGCTGGTGCGTCTGGACGACCGCATTTATCAGCAACGCCTCGACCAGTCCCTGGCGCAACTGGCGGTGCAAAAGGCCGGGTTGGCCAACGTCGTGCAGCAGCGCAACAGCGCCGAGGCAACGATCAAATTGCGCCAGGCGGTATTGGCCGACAGCCAGGCGCAGTTGCGCAAGAGCGAGGCCGATCTGCGGCGTAATCAGGAACTGGTGCGCGACGGTTCGGTGTCCAGACGCGAGTTCGACGTGACCCTCGCTGCCAATGCGCAGAGCACGGCGGCGGTGGCGCAGGCCAAGGCCAATCTGGAAATTGCCCGCCAGGATCTGCAAACGGTGATCGTCAATCGCGGCTCGCTGGAGGCCGCCGTGGCCAGCGCGGAAGCGGCGGTGCAACTGGCGCGGATCTACCTGTCGAACACGCGCATCGTCGCCCCGCGCGACGGCCAGCTCGGGCAGATCGGCGTGCGCCTCGGCGCCTACGTCAACTCCGGCGCGCAGTTGATGGCATTGGTGCCGGATCAGAAATGGGTGATCGCCAACATGAAGGAAACGCAGATGGCCAACGTGCGTGTCGGGCAGCCGGTGCGCTTCACCGTCGACGCCTTGAACCACCGCAGATTCACCGGGCATGTGCAGCATATTTCGCCGGGCACCGGTTCGGAATTCGCCTTGCTTCAGGCCGACAATGCCACTGGCAATTTCGTCAAGATCGCTCAGCGCGTGCCGGTACGCATCACCATCGACCCGGATCAGGACGAGGAGGAACGTCTGCGTCCGGGGATGTCGGTGGTCGTCAGCATTGACACTGCCGCAGGCGATACCCAACCCCACTGAGCTCTACACCCGATATAGGGTTTTCGGCGATTTCAGGGGCGCCGCACGATCCCGAGCCGCTGCGGTCGTACTCATCACCTAGCCGCATCACAGTGTGGAGATCCAATGAGCCAGGAAGTCCTGACTACCGAAACCAACCGTCGCCAGTTGCAGCAGATCATCGCCGGGCTGTCGGACGGGGTGATTCTGCTGGAGCTCGACCAAAGCATCCTTTGGGCCAACGAAGCGGCGTTGACCATGCATGGCGTCAGCACCATCGGTGATCTGGGCACCAACGCCGACGAGTACGCAAAGCGCTTCACGCTGCGCTATCGCAACAATCATGTCTTGCCGCCCGAGAACTACCCGATCAGCCGCGTGGCGCGCTGCGAGGTGTTCAATGATGTGTTGATCGAAGTCTCGTCCGTGGCCGATCCGGAGCATGTCTGGGTACATAGTGTGCGCAGCATGGTACTGACCGACCGCGTGGGGCAGCCCGAGTCGCTGGTGCTGATCATGAGTGACGTCACCGACTGGGCCAACGCCGAACTGCGTTTCGAAAAAACCTTCAACGCCAACCCTGCGCCAGCGGTGATCTGCCGGCTCAGCGATCTGCGTTACATCAAGGTCAATCCGGGCTTTCTGGAAATGACCGGCTATACGCGCGATCAGGTGATTGGCACCTCAGCCTATGAAATCGACATCTTCGAACAGGCTGATCAGCGCGATCTGGCGATTCAGCGCTTGCGCGATGTCGCGACCATCCCGCAGATGCAGGCGCAATTGAGCCTTCCGGACGGGGGCAGCAAACAGGTGATCGTCGCCGGGCAACCGTTGCTGCTCAATGACGAGAATTGCATGTTGTTCTCTTTCGTCGATATGGAGCCACGGCGCCGTGTCGAACTGGCCTTGCGTCAGAGTGAGGAGCGGTTTGCCAAGGCGTTTCGCCTGACGCCGGTGCCGATTCTGATCTGTACGGCTGACAAGCAGGAGGTCATCGACGTCAACCAGGCGTTCCTCGATACCCTCGCTTACGACAGCGACGAGGTGCTCGGCAAGACTGTCACGCAGTTGAGCTTTATTCACGATGACGGCGCCCGCACGCGGCTGTTGTCGGCCCTGGCGAAGAACGGTCGGGTGGATCGCGTCGACGTGCCGGTGCGCAAGAAGGACGAGGAGTTGCTGGAATGCGCGGTGTCCGCTGACACGGTTAACATCCATGACACGTCCTGCTATCTGCTGGTGTTGATGGACATGACCGAGCGCAAGCGCACAGAGCTTGAATTGGTAGCGGCAATTGAAGAGGTGATGAAGGATGCTTCGTGGTTCAGCCGCACGCTGATCGAAAAACTGGCCAACGTGAAGAAAATCAATTCGCCGCAGCTGCCCAGCGCTTCGTTCACTGATCTGACGGCGCGCGAGCGCGATGTGCTGGGTTTGATCTGTGAAGGGCTGGCGGACAAGGAGATCGCCGCGCGGTTGAAACTGGCGCCCAATACCGTGCGCAATCACGTGGCCACGGTGTATTCGAAGCTCGACGTGCACAGCCGCAGCGAGGCGATTGTCTGGGCTCGTGAGCGGGGCTTGTTTTCCGGAGAGTGGAGCACCAAGGGGCAGCGCTAAGGGTGCAAATGCACTAATTGCATAGGTGCAAATTCATGTATTGGCGCAGGCGCTGTGTTCTTAGGCTGGTGGGGTGCGGTGTAAGCCATTTCGGGCTTGCGATCGCGCCCCCTTGAAGCAGCCATAGGAACAACGTCAATGATGAATCTTGCGCAGTTGCGCGCTCGGCTCGAGCACAGTTTTGCGCCGCTCGCTTGTGAGTGTTCGGTCGATGGTGACCATTCGCTGACGGTCAAGTTGTATCACCCGGATTCCGGGCAGGTGGATCTGGTGATCAGTGGCCTGGATCTGGCTTCGCTGCGTACGCCGCAGGCGCTTGAAGCGCTGGTGGGTGAGTTGCGGTATGAGCTTGAGAGCAATTCTTTGCGCTCCTCGCGGGATCCGGATCTGGCTTAGCGCGCTTTGGTCTTGGCGGCCTTTGGGCCGGCCATGCTCTGACGTCGGCTCGCTCGCTGAGGCTCGGGGTTCTTTCGCTCCGGGATCAATCTCTCCACTCAGCCTGCCGACGGGCTCTGAGATCAAGATCAAAAGCGGTACTCGAGCTCACGCTCATTGTTTTGAGTGGTGAAGCGCGGATGAGCTTTGCTTTTGCTTTTCTGTGGGAGCGGGCTTGCTCGCGATGAGTCCCTTGCCGGCAACGATGATCTCAATCCAGCCTTCTGCTGAAAAATCCCCGCAAAACCGACAGCCAATCCCCCAATCACCTCCATCCACTGGCGCTAACAAGGCGCTCAGCTATAAAGAATGAGTGGTCAGGTCTTCCGCGGCCGGTTGGGTTGCGGGAGTTTGTCTCTCATTACCGCGGATCGTCCTATGAATAATCCTGGGAAACGCGTCTTGCCGTTGGCTTTTCTTGCTGTGCTGTTGGCCGGTTGTGCCAGTGCGCCGCCTCCTGCGCCTGCCGCGCCGCCGCCACCGCCGGAACGCCGGTGTGAAGTGCTGGAGAATACTGAGGTGGTTGGGGACATGTATGTGGATGGGCAGGTGACACGCCAGATCACCACTACCCGTTGCATTACACAATAAGAATCGCGATTGCTCGATTCCACGAGGCCTGGAATCCTGCTGTGACCCTGTAGGAGCGAGCCTGCTCGCCAAGGCGTGGTATCAGTCGAAACCAGCTGACTGACGCGGCGCTTTCGCAAGCAGGCTCGCTCCCACACGGGTTAGCAATCTGCCGTGGAAATCAGGACAGGAACCCGCCATCCACATTCAGTGCCACACCCGTGGTGTAACTCGACGCATCGCTGGCCAGATACAGCACCGCGCCAGCCATTTCGCTCGGATCGGCCACGCGCTTGAGCGGAATCTGGGTCAGTGCCTGTTTCAGGATCGCATCGTTTTTGACCAGGGCCGAGGCGAATTTGGTGTCGGTCAGGCCGGGGAGCAGGGCGTTGCAGCGGATGCCGAATTGCGCGCATTCCTTGGCGAAGACTTTGGTCATGTTGATGACCGCCGCTTTGGTCACCGAATAAATGCCCTGGAAAATCCCCGGCGAGATGCCATTGATCGACGCGACGTTGATGATGCTGCCACCACCGTTTTCGCGCATCAGCTTGCCGGCCTCTACCGACATGAAGAAGTAGCCGCGAATGTTCACATCGACGGTCTTCTGGAACGCACCGAGATCGGTGTCGAGCACGTTGCAGAATTGCGGGTTGGTCGCGGCGTTGTTGACCAGGATGTCGAGGCGGCCGAACTGTTCCTTGATCCCGGCGAAGACCTGGCTGATCTGCTCCATTTCACCGATGTGGCAGGCCACGGCAGTTGCCTTGCCGCCGGCGGCGGTGATGGCGTCGGCGACGTGTTGGCAGCCTTCGAGCTTGCGGCTCGAAACAATCACGTGGGCGCCTTGCTGGGCCAGCAGTTTGGCGATGGCTTCGCCGATGCCACGGCTGGCGCCAGAGACGAAAGCGATTTTGCCGTCGAGGTCGAACAACTGAGTCTTGGACATGGGATTCCCTTGTAAAAAGTCATGTTATTGCCCGGATCAGAGGCTGGATTTCTGAATCACCTGCAGGCTCATCTGCTCCAGCAGTTTGTTCATGTGAATGAACTGCGCGAAGCGTTTGTCCTGGGTCTGGCCATGGTAAAAACGGTAGTAAATCTGCTGGACAATGCCGGCCAGGCGAAACAGGCCGTAGGTGTAGTAGAAATCGAAATTGTCGATGCTGATGCCCGAGCGCTCGGCGTAGTAGTCGACGAATTCGCGGCGCGTCAGCATGCCCGGTGCATGGCTTGGCTGGCGGCGCATCAATTGCACCGGCGCCGGGTCGCCGGCTTCGATCCAATAGGCGAGGGTATTGCCCAGGTCCATCAGCGGGTCGCCGAGGGTGGTCAGTTCCCAGTCGAGCACGCCGATGATCTGCATCGGGTTGTCCGGGTCGAGGATGACGTTGTCGAAGCGGTAATCGTTGTGGACGATGCTCGATGTCGGGTGGTCGGCCGGCATCTTGTCGGCAAGCCAGGCTTTCACGGCTTCCCAGTGCGGCGCATCCGGGGTCAGGGCTTTTTCGTAGCGCTCGCTCCAGCCTTTGATCTGCCGCGCGACGTAGCCTTCGGGCTTGCCCAGATCGCCGAGGCCGCAGGCATTGTAATCAACGCGGTGAAGTTCGACGAAACGGTCGATGAAGCTTTTGCACAGTGCTTCGGTCTTCGCTGAGTCCAGGCCCAGTTCCGGCGGCAGTTCGGCGCGCAGGATGATGCCCTTGACCCGTTCCATCACGTAGAACTCGGCGCCCATCACCGATTCGTCCGTGCAGTGCACGTACGCCTTCGGGCAATACGGGAAGCCGTCGCGCAGTTGATTGAGGATGCGGAATTCACGGCCCATGTCATGGGCGGATTTGGCCTTGTGGCCAAACGGCGGTCGGCGCAGGACAAACTCCTGTTCCGGGTATTCGAGCAGGTAAGTCAGGTTCGAGGCACCGCCGGGAAACTGGCTGATCTGTGGGCTGCCGGTCAGGCCCGGGATGTGCGCCTTGAGATACGGATCGATCAGGCTGGCATCAAGTTCTTCGCCAGAGCGGATCCGGGTGGACTGGTCAGTAAGCGCCATGCTTATCCCTTCTGCTTATTTTGGAGGCCAGACATCATTGGCTAATCTAATGGCGCGCTCGGGTGCTCACAAGTGCGGGTCGGTCTTATAGGTCAGCGTGTTGCCGGATAATCAACTCTGGGAATGGGCGAGGATCGGCGCAGACCTGGGAAGGCCGCGCCGGTTAGTGCACGCGCTGGTTTCTCAGTCTTGGCGGCAAAGCGACGGGCGTCAGCACCGGTTGCCCGGAGAAAAACGCCATCAGGTTCTTGCCAACCAGTTCCACCGTGCCTTGTGTAGCCTCAGGGGAGAGTCCCGCGACATGTGGCGTCAGGACAACATTGCTGAGACTTTTCAGGGCATCGGGCACTTCCGGCTCGTGATCGAACACATCCAGGGCGGCGCCGGCGATACGCCGTTGTTCAAGTGCGGTAATCAGGTCTGTCGTAGCGATCACACTGGCTCTTGCGATATTGACGATGAATCCATTTGGCCCGAGCGCATCGAGCACTGCTCGCGTCACCAGATGCTGCGTTGTAATGCCACCGGGCGTGGCGACCACCAGAAAATCCGAAGCTCGAGCCAGATCGGTCGGTGTCGAGCAGAAAGAATAAGGGACGTCGCTGCGCACTTGGCGGTTGTGGTAGCTGATCTGCATGTCGAAGCCCAGTTCAGCGCGCTTGGCGACCGCCATGCCCACTGCGCCCAGCCCGAGTATTCCGAGACGTTTGCCCGCCAACGATGGGCGCATGATTTTCGGCCATTCACCGCGGCGTACAGCTGCATCGCAGCGCGGGATATCGCGAACCAGCGCGAGCAGCAGCGCCATCGCATGATCGGCCACCGACGAGGCGTTGACCCCGGCGCCGTTGGTGACAGTGATGCCACGGTCGCTGGCGGCTTGTAGATCGACCTGTTCATAGCCTGCGCCGATTACCGTAATGATTTTCAAGGCGGACAGGGCGCTGATCTCGTCGGCAGTCAGGCCCAGCGGACCACGAGTGAGCACAGCGTCGATGCGACTGCCATGGGTGAAGATGGCCTGCGCCCGCTCGGCGGGCGTGGGTGCAAGGATCAGATGGAACCCCTGATGTTCGAGAATCGGCAGATAGTCATTGATCGTTTCAACCAGTACCAGAACGGTTGCGGGCATTGCGCGGCTCCTGTGATTGGCGGCGGGTAGGTCGCGAACGTCGGCTCAGAGTGCTGAATCCGCAGCGGCTTGGCAATCGTTGCATTCGTGCGGTGATGCTCTGATTCTGGACGGCTTCAAGCAAGAAGCAAGAACCCGCACACCGGTGATCCGGTGTGCGGGCGATCTCATTGGGCAGCTTGCGCTTTGCTCTGTTCGGCCAGGGCGATCGGTTTGAAATCATAGGTGGGGTAGAACTCGGTGCGGTAGGTCCCCCACGCGGTATTTTCCAGCGCCAGGTTCACTTCTGCGAGTCGAGAGGCCGGGAAGCGCACGGTAACGACCTGCCCGATGCCCATCATGATGTTCCAACTCACCACTTCGACGCCGGCTGGCGGGAAGGTTTTATAAAAGCCTTGCTGGGCAAGTTGTGCCTTGAGTTCGCCGAGCGGGCGCGACTGATCATGTTTGAGAAACACCGTGAGCATCATGGTGTTATGAGTGGCGGCTTCTTTGATCGGGGCCGTGGTGGCTTGCGCACTGCTGACAGCGACTAGGCTAGCGGCCATCAGTACCGTGGATAACAGCAGTGACTTGAATGTCTTTCTCATATTGAATTCCAGTAGTTACTTCGGCAGGGCTGAGTTTGTTTTTACGCTTCCGGTATAGGGCGCGTGAACTACATGAATGCGTACAGGTGGATTGCTTTCAATCATGTCGCGAGGCACTTCGCGAGAATAGGTAAATTCGTTTTTATTCAGGGTCTCCAGGCGTCGGACAATAGATTTGGTTGGGCCGATGTCCGGTACCAGAACATGCTTTTTCTGATCGCCGGTCACGAAGAAATAACCGCCACCACCGTTGTTGTATTTGGATTCGCCAGTGTCGGTATAGAAGAATTCGTAGCGGTTTGTTTCGGGGTCCCAAGTCGATATTCCAACGACGCCAGGGTATTTCTCTTTCACGTCAGTCTGCGGAGCGCCTTCGACGTACACCTTGGTGGTCAGCCAGCGGGGAGAGGAGCCTAGATCGCGGATGTCGGCCTGGGCGCTCGCAATGGGTATCAACAGCGCTGCAAATAGTAATCGGATTTTGTTGTGTTTAATCATGAGTCATCCTCGTTATCAGTTCGCGTGAATACAGAGTGTGGTCATTCAGGTTCAAGCGCAGGAAATATAGGCAGAGATTTGAAAGTAGCTCAAGAGTGAGGTAGCTGCTTGTAACAAACTAAGTGATCTGTGTTTTTTGTATTAATTTGTCTCTAAATTAATCGCGTTCTAATTTGTAGGATTAGTCTGAAAGTTATTGCTGGTAATGTTTCAAGTTGGTTCAAAATTTTATGTGACGTATTGCGCGACGCCATTGCCGAACGACCAGTTCTCTTTCTTTACCTCCAGCAAATTGATGAACACATCCTCCAGTCGGATGCCCAATTGCGCATGCAGACTTTCAGCAATGGTTTTGAACAGCAATTGTTTCTTCTCCACGCTGCGGCCTTCGCTGATGGTGATCTGGATGAACACCACGCCGTCGGTGCGCGGGATGCCGAGGTAGTGAGGGTCATACACGAAGTGCTGGCTGTCGTGCTCGTTGAGAATCTGAAAATTGTCGTGCTCCGGCACATCAATACAGGTGCGCAGGGCGGCGTAGATCTGTTCGCCGATGCGTCTGGCGAAAATGGGGTCGGGGTTTCGCTGGATATCAATACGAACCAGTGGCATGACAGCCTCCTTGGGTTGTGGCTTCTATCACGCTAGATCAACGGCGGGATTCTGGTAGGTGGTTGGTCCGGAATATGTCGGATTCCGTGTATGAAGCGGACTACGTGGAATTTGTAAGCGGAGTCGGAAAACGACATTTAACGTGGCTGAAAACGGCAAAAACATTGCTGAAAACGACTACCCATCAATCTGCTCCGCACAACCATTCCTCAGCTAAGTCTTTGCTTGTGTTGATTTATCACGGAGAATCGCGCCCCTGTTTCGGCCGGAGCATGTCTGTCGGTTTTTTCCGACGCGTCCTGACCGAGTGGCAAGTGACCGGAATGCGGAGATCCGACCGGATGAATGATCAGGCCAATAGCCTCGAAAAGCGCTTCGACGCAGCAGCACCTGCTGAACTTTCGAGCTGGAATCGCCAGGACACCACCTGGATGCTGGGACTGTTTGGGACGGCAATTGGCGCCGGCACCCTGTTTTTGCCGATCAACGCAGGGCTGGGGGGCTTCTGGCCGCTGGTGATCCTCGCGCTGCTGGCGTTCCCGATGACGTTCTACGCACACCGTGGCCTGACCCGTTTTGTGCTGTCCGGCCGCGAAGGCGCCGATATCACCGAGGTGGTCGAGCAGCATTTCGGCATCAAGGCCGGCGCGTTGATCACGTTGCTCTACTTCTTCGCTATCTTCCCGATCCTGTTGATCTACAGCGTCGGCCTGACCAACACGGTCGCCAGTTTCCTCGAACACCAACTGCACATCACGCCGCCGCCGCGCGTGCTGCTGTCGTTCGTGTTGATTCTCGGCCTGCTGGCCGTGGTGCGCTGCGGTGAACAGGCGATCGTCAAGGCCATGAGCCTGATGGTCTATCCGTTCATCGTTGCGCTGCTGTTTCTCGCCGTGTACCTGATTCCGCACTGGAACGGCGGCATCCTCACCACCGCCTCGCAAGTGCCGGCGCCGTCCGCGCTGCTGCACACGCTTTGGCTGGCAATTACGGTGATGGTGTTCTCGTTCAATCACTCGCCGATCATTTCGGCGTTCGCGGTTGATCAGAAACGCCGTTATGGCGAACACGCTGAAGAACGCAGCTCGCAGATTCTCGCGCGCGCGCATGCACTGATGGTGCTGATGGTGATGTTCTTCGTGTTCAGTTGCGTGCTGACACTGTCGCCGGCACAACTGGCTGAGGCCAAGGCGCAGAACCTGTCGATCCTGTCTTACCTGGCCAACCATTTCAGTAATCCGACCATCGCTTTTGCGGCGCCGCTGATTGCTTTTGTGGCGATCTCCAAGTCGTTCCTCGGTCACTACATCGGTGCCAGCGAAGGTCTCAAAGGGTTGATCGTCAAAAGCGGCAAACGCCCGGGGGCCAAAGCGCTTGATCGCATCGTGGCAGCGTTGATGCTGGTGATCTGCTGGATTGTCGCGACGCTTAATCCGAGCATTCTGGGCATGATCGAAACCATCGGGGGGCCGGTGATCGCAGCGATACTGTTCCTGATGCCGATGTACGCAATTCGCAAGGTACCAGCGATGGCGCGCTATCGCGGGCAGGCGTCGAATGTGTTTGTCACGGCTGTTGGTCTGGTGGCGATTTCAGCGCTGGTTTACAAACTGGCCGTGTGAGTGATCGTTCCCACGCTCCGCGTGGGAATGAAGCCCGGGACGCTCTGCGTTCCCAGGCGTGACGCGGAGCGTCACAGGAGGCGTTCCCACGCAGAGCGTGGGAACGATCAGCACAGGCATAAAAAAACGCCGCTCATCTCACGATGGGCGGCGTTTTTTATTGCGTTGCAGCGTTAGGCTTGAACGACCGGGATCTTGGCGTTCGCAGCAGCCTCACGGAACTCGGCGATCTGGTCGAAGGACAGGTAGCGGTAGACATCGGCCGCCATGCTGTCGATCTTGCCAGCGTATTCCATGTACTCCTCGACGGTCGGCAGGCGACCCAGGATCGAAGCAACGGACGCCAGCTCAGCCGAGGCCAGGTAGACGTTCGCGCCGTCGCCCAGACGGTTCGGGAAGTTACGGGTCGACGTCGACACCACGGTGCTGTTCGGCTCAACGCGTGCCTGGTTACCCATGCACAGCGAGCAGCCTGGCATTTCCATGCGTGCGCCAGCCTTGCCGTAGATGCCGTAGTAGCCTTCTTCGGTCAGTTGGTGAGCGTCCATCTTGGTCGGCGGCGACAGCCACAGACGGGTTGGCAGCTGACCCTTGACCTGATCCAGCAGTTTACCGGCAGCGCGGAAGTGACCGATGTTGGTCATGCACGAACCGATGAACACTTCGTCGATCTTCTCGCCAGCAACGCTGGACAGCAGACGGGCGTCGTCCGGATCGTTAGGCGCGCAGAGCACAGGCTCGTTGATCTCGGCCAGATCGATTTCGATGACTTCGGCGTATTCGGCGTCGGCATCGGCTTCCATCAGTTCCGGGTTGGCGATCCAGGCTTCCATCGCCTGAGCACGACGCTCCAGAGTACGTGCATCGCCGTAGCCTTCGCCGATCATCCAGCGCAGCAGGGTGATGTTGGACTGCAGGTACTCGGTAA
The DNA here is from genome assembly GCF_002836515.1 of Pseudomonas sp. Choline-02u-1. GTDB lineage: Bacteria > Pseudomonadota > Gammaproteobacteria > Pseudomonadales > Pseudomonadaceae > Aquipseudomonas. The sequence goes on along the minus strand of NZ_PJBC01000001.1, from coordinate 147,028 downwards.
TCGACTCTTTCGACAGCTTGATGGTGCAACCGGCAGCCGAACGTTCGGCCGAGGCGTCGGACAGTTCGAACGCCTGCTCCAGGGTCAGACCTTCCAGGCCTTCGATTTCCAGGATGCGGCCGGAGAAGGCGTTTTTCTTGCCTTTCTTCTCGACGGTCAGCAGACCGTTCTGGATAGCGAAGTACGGAATGGCATGAACCAGGTCACGCAGGGTGATGCCAGGTTTCATCTTGCCTTTGAAACGCACCAGGATCGATTCCGGCATGTCCAGTGGCATTACACCAGTGGCAGCGGCGAACGCGACCAGACCGGAACCGGCCGGGAACGAGATGCCCATCGGGAAGCGGGTGTGCGAGTCACCACCGGTACCGACGGTGTCCGGCAGCAGCATGCGGTTCAGCCACGAGTGGATGATGCCGTCGCCCGGACGCAGGGAAACGCCGCCACGGGTCATGATGAAGTCAGGCAGCGTGTGGTGGGTGGTCACGTCGATCGGCTTTGGATAAGCCGCGGTGTGGCAGAACGACTGCATCACCAGATCAGCCGAGAAGCCCAGGCACGCCAGGTCTTTCAGTTCGTCACGGGTCATCGGACCTGTGGTGTCCTGAGAACCCACGGTGGTCATCTTCGGTTCGCAGTAGGTGCCAGGACGAACGCCTTGGCCTTCTGCCAGACCGCAGGCCTTGCCGACCATTTTCTGCGCCAGGGTGAAACCCTTGGTGCTTTCAGCCGGAGCTTCAGGCTTCTTGAACAGATCGAATGCCGGCAGACCCAGTTCGGCACGAGCCTTCTCGGTCAGGCCCCGGCCAATGATCAGCGGGATACGACCGCCGGCACGGACTTCGTCCAGCAGCACCGGGGTTTTCATTTCGAAGGTGGTGATGACTTCGTCGGTACCGTGCTTGCAGACTTTGCCAGCGTGCGGGTACAGGTCGATCACATCGCCCATGTTCATGTTCGACACGTCGAACTCGATCGGCAGGGCGCCGGCATCTTCCATGGTGTTGTAGAAGATCGGAGCGATCTTGCTGCCGAAGCAGAAACCGCCAGCGCGCTTGTTCGGCACGTACGGGATGTCGTCGCCGAAGAACCACAGCACCGAGTTGGTTGCCGATTTACGCGAGGAACCGGTACCGACCACGTCACCGACGTAGGCGATCGGGAAACCCTGGCCGCGCATTTCTTCGATCTGCTTCATCGGGCCGGTCTTGCCTTGCTCGTCCGGAACGATGCCGTCACGGGCCATTTTCAGCATGGCCAGGGCGTGCAGCGGGATGTCAGGACGCGACCAGGCGTCTGGCGCAGGGGAGAGGTCGTCGGTGTTGGTTTCGCCGGTGACCTTGAATACGCGCAGGCTGATCTTGTCGGCCAGCACCGGGCGCTTCTTGAACCACTCGCCGTCAGCCCAGGATTGCAGCACGGCCTTGGCGTGAACGTTGCCGTTCTTGGCTTTTTCCGCGACGTCGTGGAAAGCATCGAACATCAGCAGGGTGTGCTTGAGTTCTTCGGCGGCGACTGGCGCCAGCTCGGCGTCGTCCAGCAGTTCAACCAGAGTGACGATGTTGTAGCCGCCCTGCATGGTGCCGAGCAGTTCGACAGCGCGTTTCTTGTCCAGCAGAGGGGAGGAGGCTTCGCCCTTGGCCAGGGCAGACAGGAAGCCGGCCTTGACGTAGGCGGCTTCGTCCACTCCAGGCGGTACGCGATTGGTGATCAGGTCAACGAGGAAAGCTTCTTCGCCAGCCGGAGGGTTTTTCAGCAGCTCGATCAGGCCTGCTGTTTGTTCGGCGTTAAGCGGCTGGGGAACGATACCCAGGGCTGCACGCTCTTCGATATGTTTGCGGTAGGCTTCAAGCACAGTTATTACCCTCATCAGTGGTCCCAAATGGGTGTCCGGGACGCTCATCCCGAAATTGCCGTACTCATGCGCGTCACGACGTTGTGGGTCGTTCGGCCAGAATTACCGGCAATTCCTTACAGAAGCTGCTTTCAAAGTTTTACGCCTGCAGAACGGGGAGCTGATGAGGGTTGGCGTTGGGCTTTTCCCCGCTGGAAAAACCCTTCGCCAACACCGCTCTGAAGGAACGACTGTGCTCGTGACGCTTTGAAAACAGCTTCTAACGGACATTGGCGCCTTAAAAGGCTGGCTGATTCTACGGCAAAAAAAATTTAAAGGTAAGTCGCGCTCTATTGGACTTTCGTGGCAATAAGCGCGGCCGGAGCAAACGTGAGGCGCTGGCGAGACCTTGCTGTTTGAGGGGTGATCAATGCCCGACAAAGGGCTAACATGCCGGCCTGTTCCGCGTTTCAGTGTTCTGCCCATTTATGCCCAATCAGACCATCAAGACCCCCTGCGTCGGCCTCTGCTCCACCGTTTACGGTGACCTGGTGTGCCGTGGCTGCAAGCGTTTCCACCACGAAGTGATCCATTGGAATGGGTACAACGAGGAGGAAAAGCGCGCGGTCTGGCTGCGTCTGGAGCAATTGCTGTCACAAGTGATGGCGAGCAAGGTCGAGATCTTCGACCCGGCGCGGCTGCGCGAGCAGCTGGAGCAGCGCAAGATCCGCTTCGTACCGCATCAGTCGGAATATTGCTGGGCCTATCAGTTGATTGCCCGGGGCGCGCGGGTGATCGTTAATCTGGAAGCGTACGGGATGGTGTTGCTGCCGGAGTTCCGCGACTGGAACCTGCCGGAACTGCGTGACGCCATTGATCGTGAGTTCTTCCTGCTGTCGGAAGCGCATTATCAGCGCTACATCGCCCCCGGTTTCCTCAAAGACGCCTTTGGCGCCTGAACAGCAAAAGATCGCAGCCTTCGGCCGCTCCTACATGGGAATGCGTTCTACCCGCAGGAGCTGCCGAAGGCTGCGATCTTTTGCTTTTAATGTTTCACGGTCAATTCCACCAGATGATCCTCAACTTCCTGCGGCTTGAGCACCAGCACATCGCTCTCAAGCGCATCCAACACTGCTTCGGCGGTATTGCCGATCAACGCACCTGTCAGGCCGCTGCGCGCCACCGTGCCAATCACCGTTACCGCGGCCTGGAGCTTGTGCGCCATGAACGGGATCAGCACATCCGCCGGGCCTTCCTCGATGTGCAGGTGCTCGTCATCGACATCGAACTCCGCCTGGAACGCCCGACACTGTTCGCGATATTTGGCTTCTATGGTCGATTTGAGCTGAAACGTCGGATCGGCTGCCGAGAGCATCGGTGACGGATGCGCGGTTATCACATGCAGATGCGCCTTGGCCAGGCTGGCGATGTCGTAGCCATGATCAATGATGGTGCTGTGCAAATGCCGGTGCTCACCGTCGGCATTACCAACATCAACAGCCGCGAGGATGACCTTGTCCTTCCACGAACCAGCGGTTTTCACCAGCAGCACCGGAGTAGGGCAGTGGCGCAGCAACTTCCAGTCGGCCGGGGTCAGCAGAGCCTTTTTCAGTGAGCTGTCGGGAAAGTGCTGCTTGATTACCAGACCGCAACCCTCGGCCTGCTGCACATCGATGATGGTTTCGTGCAGGCTCTCGTTCCATGCCTGTTCGGTGGTCACGCTGTAGCCTTCGGCGAGCAATGCAGCCTTGAGCACGCTGAGCAGCCCAGCGTGATCATGCTTCTTGTCGCATACCAGTAGATGCAGGTGGGCCTGAGTGACGCCGGCGATCAGCTTGGCGCGCTTGAGCGCCAGGCTTTGCGCATGTTCAGGTTCGATGACCACCAGAATGCTGCGAATGGCTTGCATGAGCGGAGTCTCCAGCAAAGAAAAGGCACGGCGTTGCACAACTATAGTTGCTACCCGAACGTCTGCGACTTGATGCATATCAACAGCCGCTGCTGGTGGTCTGCGGGCAGGCCGGTATAATCGGCGCCTTTCGCTCGAACACCTTTTTACCGTGAGCCCCATGATCCTTCCCGAAATCCACGAATTCCTTGGCTGCCGCACGCCCGACGCCTGGGTCCAGGCGGCATTGGCCGACCAGGAAACCCTGCTGATCGATCACAAGAACTGCGAGTTCAAGGCCGCCAGCACGGCGCTGAGCCTGATTGCCAAGTACCACGCCCATGTCGACCTGATCAACATGATGTCGCGTCTGGCCCGGGAAGAACTGGTGCACCACGAGCAGGTCATGCGCATCATGAAGCGGCGCAAGATCGAGCTGCGTCAACTGCACGCCGGCCGTTACGCCTCGGGCCTGCGCAAAGTGGTGCGCAGTCACGAACCGGTGAAACTGGTGGATACGCTGGTCGTCGGTGCCTTCATCGAAGCGCGCAGTTGCGAACGCTTCGAAGCACTGGTGCCGCATCTGGATGAAGAACTGGGCAAATTCTATTTCGGTCTGCTGAAAAGCGAGGCGCGGCATTTTCAGGGTTATCTGAAACTGGCCTATCAGTATGGTGATGCCAAGGATGTCGCGCAGGTGATCGAGCGCGTCCGCGCGGCCGAGCAGGAACTGATCGAATCGCCGGACGAGGAATTCCGCTTCCACAGCGGTGTTCCGGTCGCCGCATGACGGGGCAGCTCCTACAAAAAACGAACATCATCGTCTGATTGTAAAAAACTCTTAAGAGAATGAAACATCACCGAAAACCGGCCCGCGTGGCCGGTTTTTGCTGTCTGCCGTCATCGCCTGTTCGATGAATGCCCGCATAATATCGGCCCTTCCACGTTTGGCTTGGCAACGGTCGTTATGGATAACCTGGGTTTCGGCAAAGTTCTGCTGGTCGAAGACGACGAACGTCTCTCCGCACTGATCGCACACTTTCTTGAGCAACACGGCTACGAGGTACGCACGGTGCATCGCGGCGATCTGGCCGTGGCGGCGTTTCTCGAATTCAAGCCGAAAATGGTGGTGCTGGATCTAATGTTGCCGGGGCAGAGCGGGTTGCAGGTCTGCCGGGAAATTCGCAGCGTGTCGGATACGCCGATCGTCATCCTCACGGCCAAGGAAGACGACCTCGATCACATTCTCGGCCTGGAATCAGGCGCTGACGATTACGTGATCAAACCGATCAAACCGCCGGTATTGCTCGCGCGGTTGCGGGCGTTGCAACGGCGACAGATGCCGGACACCAGCGTGGTCAGTTCGCTTGAGTTCGGGCAATTGAGCATCGACCGCAGTTGCCGTGAAGTGCGCTTGGCCGGTGAGCTGATCGAGCTGACCACCATGGAGTTCGAGCTGCTCTGGTTGCTCGCCAGCGCGGCGGGCAAGATTCTTTCGCGTGACGACATACTCAACCGCATGCGCGGTATTGCGTTCGACGGGCTCAACCGCAGCGTCGACGTCTACATCAGCAAATTGCGCAACAAACTCAAGGACAACCCTCGCGAGCCGGTCTGCATCAAGACCGTGTGGGGCAAGGGCTATCTGTTCAATCCATTTGCGTGGGAATTGTAGATGCTGCGCTTATTCCTCGGCCTGTTTCTGGTGATGACAGTGGGGCTGGTGCTGGCCTTGCAGACGGTCGAGCACACCTTCAACGCGTTGCTCGACAGCCAGACGCAGGATTACAACCGTGAAGCCGTGCGTGGTCAGGCGTGGTCGCTGGTCGATCATCTGCAAGGTCGCCAGGGCGCCGAGCGTGAACAGAAACTCGATTCATTGCGCGCGCATTACGGTCTGTCGCTGAGTCTGGTCGAGGCCGATCAACTGGCCCTGACGCCGCAAGAAAAGGCCGAACTGGCGCAGAATCTGCTGGTGATCCGCGACGATTACACACAGTTCATCAGCAATATCGATGGTGGCGCGCAGTTGCTCAGCATCAAGCTGCCGCCGGAGCCGAGTCTGATGCCGTTCTACATCACCGCAGCCTACATGATGCTCGCAGTGCTGATCGGCATCGTTCTGTTTTTCTGGGTGCGTCCACACTGGCGCGACCTGGAAAAGCTGCGGCTGGCCGCCGAGCGTTTCGGCGCGAACGATTTGTCGGTGCGCATCCAGTTATCGCGGCGCTCGAACATCCGCGATCTGGCCGAGCACTTCAACCTGATGGCGGCGCGCATCGAGGGGCTGATCGCCAACCAGCGCGAACTGACCAACGCCGTGTCCCACGAGTTGCGCACACCGATCGCACGGCTTTCGTTCGAGCTCGATCAGCTAAAGCAACAGCCGGACCCAAGCCGGAATCGCGAGCTGATCGCCGACATGTATGCCGACCTCGGAGAGCTTGAGGAAATGGTCTCGGAGCTGCTGACCTACGCCAGCCTCGAGCACGGCGCGACGGTAATCAAACGCGAGAAAATTCACGCGGCCGACTGGCTCGACAGCGTTGTCGGCAGTGTCGCGTTGGAAGCTGAAGCGGCGGGTGTGCAGTTGTCGATCTCAGATTGCCAGGTTGACATCGTGAGCATTGAACCGCGTTTTATGGCGAGGGCGGTGATCAACCTTTTGCGCAACGCCATCCGCTATGCCGAGCAGCGCGTTGAGGTGTCTCTGCTGCGCAACGGCGATGACTATGAAGTGCGGGTCAGCGATGACGGGCCGGGCGTGCCGCTGAATGGACGGGGAAAAATCTTCGAACCGTTTTCGCGACTCGACGCCAGCCGTGACCGGCGCACCGGTGGTTTCGGGCTGGGTCTGGCGCTGGTACGGCGGGTGTCGCAGTCCCATGGTGGGCAGGTTGAGGTTGGCGATTCGGTGTGGGGTGGAGCGTTGTTCAGGATGACCTGGGCGCATCTGGACTGATTGATATTGCCTGCTCGCGAAGGGCGCGGTATTCAGCGGGTCACGCCGAGTCGCTCATGCCACTGGGCGATCGATTCTTCGGGATATTCATCAAACTGCTGATCCTTCGGCTTGGCCTCGAGCTCAACCCACGGCGCTTTCGAACCAAGCATCAGGTGCGTGTGTTCCGGCGGCACCGGCAGTGGCGTGTCGATCGCCGAGGCGAATGGATGAATCAGCTCTGGCCACTCCGGGCTGAACAGCCAAAGGCCGCTGCCGCACAGCGCACAGAAGTGGCGTTCGGCGCTGCTGCGATGGGCGCGTTTATCGCTTTCAGCTTTCATCTTCGCGTGATAGATGCTGATGTTTTTGCGTCCGCGAACCTTGAGGGTAGTCGCATCGCCGCCGAGATTGATCGCATAACCGCCACCGCCCTGCGTCTTGCGACAGATCGAGCAGTAGCAGCGTTGATAGGGATAAGGATGGGCGCTGTCAAGGCTGAACGTGACTTTGCCGCAATGGCAGGAGCCTTCGAGGTGCATGGTGCTCTCCTGTGTCTGAATGGTCCGCTTGAGCCTAGAACATTTTGCGCCGCGCTTGCCGGTGTGATGCGACCGGCGGGCGCAGCGTCTAGCTCCAGTGTCCCCGCAATCCCATGGGGCGAGACTTTCGGAACCCGGCATGCAAGCGCTGTTGAACGAGATCCTTGACGCGGTCCGGCCCCTGATCGGGCAGGGCAAAGTTGCTGACTATATTCCCGCCCTCGGCACCGTGCCGGCCAACCAATTGGGCATTGCCGTGTACAGCAACGATGGCGAAATGTACTGCGCCGGCGACGCTGAAACGCCGTTCTCGGTGCAGAGTATTTCCAAGGTGTTCAGCCTGGTACAGGCCATCGATCATTCCGGCGAAGCGATCTGGGAACGGCTTGGCCACGAGCCGTCCGGCCAGCCATTCAACTCGCTGGTGCAACTGGAATTCGAGCGCGGCCGCCCGCGCAATCCGTTCATCAATGCCGGGGCACTGGTCATCTGCGACATCAACCAGTCGCGCTTCGCCGCACCGACACTGTCGATGCGCGACTTCGTCCGACGCCTGTCGGGCAACCCGCAGATCATGATCGACGGCAAGGTCGCCGACTCCGAATACCAGCACCGCGCGCGCAATGCGGCGATGGCGTATCTGATGCAGTCGTTCGGCAACTTTCACAACGATGTCGAAGCAGTATTGCGCAGCTATTTCAGCCATTGCGCGCTGCGGATGAATTGCATCGATCTGGCCCGGGCGTTCTGCTTTCTGGCCAATGACGGGTTCTGCAAGCACAGTGGCGAGCAGATCCTGACGCGCCGCCAGACCCAGCAGGTGAACTCGATCATGGCGACCAGCGGTTTGTATGACGAGGCAGGTAACTTTGCTTATCGCGTTGGTCTGCCGGGCAAGAGCGGGGTAGGTGGCGGGATTGTTGCGGTAGTGCCGGGGCAATTCAGTGTGTGCGTCTGGTCGCCGGAGTTGAACGCGGCGGGTAATTCGCTGGCGGGGATGGCGGCGCTGGAGTTGCTGAGCTCGCGGATTGGCTGGTCGGTGTTCTGACCCACCTGAACACCACAGGTTTGTTTAGTGTTTGTAGAGGTGTATTTGAGCCCGTATTGCGCTACATTTTCCGGCCGCCCTCTGCATGGTGAATCCGCTTCATGTCTCTTGCGCTCGAACGTCTAGTCGCTGGCACGCCGATCCCTTTCGCTGGTAACCGCGTCACCGTGGTCAGCCCCGAACTGGCCGCGCGGTTTCAGCCCGGAGACCATTTGCTGGTCGAGCAAGTTACAGGCGAGTTGTTGCTGATCCCTGTGGCCGATCAACAGGCCGCCTCGGTGGCGATCGAGCGTGCGGCTGCGGCATTCAGCGCTTTGTCGACAGTGCCCGATGAAGCCATCGGTCAATTCTTCGACCTGTTCGCTCAGCGCCTGGAAAATCCTGAATGCTGGACGCAGATCGAAGCTGCCAACCGCGCGGACATCGAGCGGGCCAAGGCGCGCGGTCGTTCGACCACACGCTTGCTCGCGGATGAACGCATGCGCCGCGACATGATCGCCGGGCTGCGCGCCTGGCGTGATGCGCCACCGACGCGTGGCAAAGTCATCAGCAGCGTCGAGCACGACGGCTGGAAGGTTGAGCAAGTCGTCTCGCCGCTGGGCATCGTCGCATTTGTCTTCGAAGGCCGACCCAACGTATTTGCTGACGCTGCCGGGGTGTTGCGCACTGGCAATACCGCTGTGCTGCGCATCGGCAGCGATGCGTTGGGCACCGCGCAAGCCATCGTCACCCATGGATTGAACCCGGCACTGGCCGAAGCCGGCTTGCCGGTTGGCGCGGTGTCGTTGGTCGAAAGCGTCAATCATGCCGCCGGTTGGGCGATGTTCGCCGACCGGCGTCTGTCGCTGGCGGTGGCGCGTGGCTCGGGGCGCGCGGTCAGCCAGTTGGGCAGCATTGCCCAGCAGGCGGGCACCGCCGTGAGCCTGCATGGCACCGGCGGCGCGTGGCTGGTCGCCGACCGTGACGCAGACGCCACACGCTTCGCGGCGGTGGTGCGCAACTCGCTGGATCGCAAGGTCTGCAACACCCTGAATGTCTGCCTGATTCAGCGTGAACGCGCCGCTGAACTGGTGCCGCTGTTTCTCGATGCGTTGAAAGGCGCAGGCACGGCGCGCGGCCAAGGCTGCAAATTGCACATCATCGAGGGCAGTGAAAGTTGCCTGCCAAGCGAATGGCGGAACGCGACGGTCGAGGTTTATCGTGCGCAGGGTTACCGGACCGAAGCGCTGGCCGAATCCTTGCCCGAGTCGGACCTGGGCCGCGAGTGGGAATGGGAGGAAACCCCGGAAGTCAGCCTGATGATCGTCGAGGACCTGGATCAGGCAATCGCGCTGTTCAACCGTTACAGCCCGCAATTCACCGTGTCGTTGATCAGTGAGGATGCGGCGGCTCAGGAGCGTTTCTATAACGCCGTGAATGCGCCGTTCGTGGGCAACGGCATCACGCGTTGGGTCGATGGCCAGTACGCGCTGAACAAGCCGGAACTGGGCCTTTCAAATTGGGAGAGCGGGCGCCTGTTTGCGCGCAGTGCAATTCTCTCCGGCGATGGCGTTTTTACCGTGCGCAGTCGCATGACTCAGATTGATCTCACGGTGAAACGCTGATCTGTTGATCGTTCCCACGCTCTGCGTGGGAACGCCTCTAGGGACGCTCCGCGTCCAGTGACGCAGAGCGTTACGGCCTGCATTCCCACGCAGAGCGTGGGAACGATCACCGGCCCGGGCGTCAGGCTGCGTTGGAAGTCCTAGCGCTGATCGCGCAAGTGGTTGGTTGCTCGGCCAACGGTACAAAGGTGCGACGATCGGAAGTGAGCGCGTCGATCGAACCGGTCTCGATGTCATAGACCCAGCCATGCAGATTCAGCCGCCCTTGCTCCTGGGCCAGGCGCACACTCGGGTGGGTCTGAATATTCGCCAGTTGCGCGATCACGTTCTCGCGCACCATCGAGCTCAACTTCGCCGCGTCGCTGCCATGCACGCGCGCTTCGTTCATCACCTTCGCCGACTCGGCATGCTGCAACCAGCCGCTGACGGCTGGCAGGTGATCCATGCATTTGCACTGGGCAATCGCGGTCATCGCGCCGCAATCGGAGTGGCCGCAAATCACGATATCGGTCACTCCCAACACCGCCACCGCATACTCCACCGTCGCTGACACGCCGCCCGGATGCGGGCTGTAGGAGGGCACGATATTGCCGGCGTTGCGGATCACGAACAGCTCGCCGGGTTCCTGCTGGGTCAGCAGCTCAGGCACCACACGGCTGTCGGAACAAGTGATGAACAGCGTGCCGGGTTGCTGAGTCGTGGCCAGATGTTTGAACAGTTCGCTGCGTTGCGGGAAGGCTTCGTTCTGGAATTTCAGGAAGCCGTCGATCAAGGCTTTCATGGGGCGTGTCCTCTTGGCGGAAATCGGATGGCCCGCACGCAGGGTGCGGGCCGGCGCATCAGAACGGGCGCAGGGGCAGAAACTTGCCGTCGAGGGTCACCACGGCGCGGGAGCCGCCTTCCGGGTCTTCGACTTTCTTGATGTCCAGTTTGAAGTTGATCGCGCTGATGATCCCATCACCAAACTGCTCATGGACCAGCGCTTTGAGGGTGGTGCCGTAGATCTGGATCATTTCGTGAAAACGGTAGATGGTCGGATCGGTCGGCACGCCGCTGAGGCTGCCACGCAGAGGAATGATCTGCAGGGCGGCAACGTCATCCGCGCTGAGGTCGAGTTTGTCGCCGACCACCTTAGCAGCGTTTTCCGGCAACGGATGCTGGCCGAGCAGGGCGGCAGTGACGTAGGCCAGGCTGAGGCCGGTGCCGTCAGCAAGATCCTGCCACGACAGATCTTTTTTCGCCTTGGCGTCGAGAACGCGGGTGGTCAGGGCCAGGCTGTTGTCGTTGTAGGCGTGGGACTGTTGCATGGTGTCACTCCTTTCAGGGGTTGGCTTGCTTGTGTGGAAACAATGTTGCGCCGGTCGATTCATAGCGTCCAAGACCGATATACAATGCTTCGCATAAGTCCTGCCTATAGATGGTGCCCTCATGCTGTTGCGACATTTGCGTTATTTGCTCGCCGTTGCCGATCACGGTGGCTTCACCCGCGCCGCCGAAGCGCTGCATGTGTCGCAGCCGACGTTGTCGCAGCAGATTAGGCAACTGGAAGAGACCCTCGGCGTGAGCCTGTTCGATCGCACCTCGCGCACGGTGAAGCCGACGGATGCCGGCGCGGCTTACATCGAATGCGCGCGGCGCGTGCTGGTGGAGCTGGAAGCCGGGCAGCGCGCCTTGCACGACGTGAAGGACTTGTCCCGCGGCACGCTGCGCCTGGCGATGACGCCGACGTTCATGGCGTATCTGGTCGGGCCACTGGTGCGCGACTACGGGGCACGGTTTCCCGGGATTCATCTGGAGATCTTCGAGTTGTCGATGGACGACATCGAGGCCGGGCTGACGGATGACTCGCTGGATGTCGCGATCGCGTTTACGCCGGTGCGCAATGCCGATATCGAATGCATACCGGCGTTTACCGAGACGCTGGGGATCATGGTCGGGCCTGGGCATCCGCTGTATGACAGCCATTCGGTGTTGACGCCGGTGGAGGTTGCTTCACTGGATTTCGCCTTGCTGGCGCCGGGCTTCATCACGCGGTTATCGGTTGATGAGTATTTCCGCGAGCAGGGGATTACGCCGCAGGTGCGGATCGAGGTGAACTCGGTGAGTACATTGCTGGAAGTGGTGCGGCATGCGCCGCTGGCGACTATGTTGCCCGAGGCGATTGCCAGCGATGACCGGGCATTGCGCCGCTTGCGGGTCGAAGGGGAGGCGCCGCAGCGTGGAGCGGCGTTGTTGCGGCGCAGGAATAATTATCACAGCGCGGCGGCGCTGGCGCTTGTTGACCTTGTTCTGCAAACGCATAACGCATGAACATCTTTGCGCGCGTTCTGGATGTAAAAAGGGCCTGCTCCACCTTGGAAGCAGGCCCTTTCGTGATTGCAGCGCTTACTCAATAAAACCGATCAATCACCCGAACTTCATTTTTGTTCTGCATCGAATCCCACGCCTGCTTCAGCGTCTGCAGCACGCTGCCAATGAAGTCCTTGTCGGCCGCTGCCTTCTTGCCGACATAACCGTGGCCGCGGCGATACATCTTCAGGCGGGCCAGCAGGTTCTGATGGTTGCGGTCGAATTCTTCTTCGCCAGCGTGGGGCGACAGGCAGTCGATATGCACCTGACCCGACTTGCTGATCCAGAGAATGTGGCTGTCGTGGCTGTCTTTTTGCGCCGCGAACATCCGAGCCAGTTCTTCGATGGTGGGTTGATTATTCAGATTCATTGTTATGCCCCTTGACCAGTCTGGTGATCTTTCAAAGTTGATTCGCTAATACAGGTAGCCCATCGGTTAGTTGATCCCTGGCACCGAAACCAGGACGTCAGCGCTCGCCCGTGTGAAGTACGGGGTCGTGCATCTGTTGCATGTAGTCGTGTTGAATAACTGCTACGCAATAGCGTCACAACGAGGAGAAGCAGCGAAAACCGGGAGGCTCCTTGACGACATGTCCAGTGTCGACCACAAGCGTCTTGAGAATTTTCGCCAGCGCTTCTCGTCCTTGTACTGGACGTTCAGGCCAGGTCAGCTTCTTCAATCTGCCTTGTGGGCAGCGTGTATCCGGAAAAAACAACTCGGCGGTCAGACGAGTTTGCTCAAGCGTGTTACCAGCGCTCCCGATCGGGGAACGTCTTCATCATGCAAAAGCAAAACGACGCCGTCAACGGTTTTGTAGTGATTATTTTCGAGCACTACATATTGTCGGACAAAGCTGTTTTGGAATGAGAAAAGATACGTTTCAGCAACCTGCAGAAGGCACCCCTAAGGGTTTCAGCGGGTCGCCGGCCGTGTCGTGCGTTTGCGCGGACCGGCGGTTTTGCTGGCCGTCGACTTGCGTTTTTTCTTCCACGGCGCTGCGGCTTTGCCGGCGGGAGGCGGGCCGCTGATGGTCAGTCTGAGGGCGGAGCAGCGGGTGACCTGCTTGCTCATCCACGCGGCCTGTTTGGTGACAAATTCTTCCAGACTCATCTCGCCGCTTTGCACCATGTCCAGCGCTTGTTCCCAAATGGCTGTGGTGCCCGGATCGGCGATTGCCCGTGGCACTGCGTCGATCAGGCTGAAAGCGGCCGGCGTCGCAGCCAGCGCCTTACCGTTCTTCACCAGATAACCTCGATCAAGCAGACCCTGGATAATCGACGCGCGGGTGGCTTCGGTGCCGATGCCGGTGGTGTCTTTGAGTTTCTGTTTGAGCAGCGGATCTTCGACCAGTCTGGCGACGTTCTTCATTGCCTTGATCAGATCGCCTTCGGTGTAGGGTTTTGGCGGTTGCGTCCACAGATCCTTGAGATTCACCTTCAACACAGCGCATTCGACGCCCTGGCTCAGAGCCGGCAAGGTTTGCGGCGCGGGCGCTTCGCGGCCCTTGGCCGGGGCCAGTGCCTCGGGCAATGCGCGCTTCCAGCCCGGTTCCATGATCTGCTTGCCCACGGCACGCAACGCCTGCCCGTTGCAGTCGAAATCGGCCTGGGTACGATCGTATTCGTGATTGGGCAGGAACTGCGCCAGGTAGCGCGCGCGAATCAGCGTGTACACCGCGCGATGCTTGCCGGTTAGACGTTCGAGGTTCTTCGCGGCGATGGTGGGGATGATGCCGTGGTGAGCGCTGACCTTGGCGTCATTCCAGGCCCTTGAGCGCCGCTGCGGTTCGAGAAAACCCTGCAACGCTTCAAGGCTCGGATCGGCCTGGCGCAACGCTGTGAGGATCGACGGCGCCTCACTGTGTTGGCTCAACGGCAGGAAGCCGCAATCGCTGCGCGGGTAGGTGATGACTTTGTAGGTTTCGTAAAGGGCCTGGGCGATGTCGAGGGTTTCCTGGGCGCCAAGGCCAAGCTTCTTCGAGCAGACTTCCTGCAACGTGCCGAGATCGAAGGGCAGGGGCGCGACTTCGCGCATGCGCTCGGTTTTCAGCTTGATCACCCGTGCGCTGTCTGCACTGCTGATCGCCGCCGCTGCTTGTTGCGCCAACGCCTGATTCAGGCAGCGATCCTGATCATCACAAACATCCGCAGGTGCGCGCCATTGCGCGGTAAACGCCGTGCCGTTGTGCAGCAAATCCACGTCGATTGCCCAGAACGGTACGGGGACGAAATCGGCGATGCTGCGGTCGCGGTCCACCACCAGTCGCAAGGTCGGCGTCTGTACTCGGCCCACCGGCAAAACGCCCTGATAACCCGACTGCCGGCCCAGCAAGGTGAACAGTCGACTCATGTTCATGCCGATCAGCCAGTCCGCGCGTGAACGGCCCAGCGCCGAGTGATACAGGCTGAATGTTTCGGCTCCCGGTTTCAGCGCGGCCAAGGCCTTGCGAATCGATGCCTCGTCCAGCGCCGACAGCCACAAGCGGCGGATCGGCCCGCGATAGCGGCAATGTTCGACCAGTTCCCGGGCGATCATCTCGCCCTCACGGTCGGCGTCGGTGGCGATGATCAGTTCGCTGGCCTCGCCAAGCAGGCGCTTCACCGATTTGTACTGACTGGCGGTGCGGGGCTTGACGGTCATTTTCCATTTGTCGGGAATGATCGGCAGATCGGCCAGCACCCAGCGTTTGTAGCGCGCGTCATAGGCATCCGGCGGAGCAGTTTCGAGCAAGTGGCCGATGCACCAGGTCACTGTGACGTCCGTCCCCAACCAGCAACCGTCGCCGCGACGCCTGGCGCCGAGCACGGCCGCGATGTCTTTGGCCTGGGAAGGTTTTTCACAGAGGTACAGCCGCATAGCTACCATCGCTGATTGGTTTGTGGGAGCGCACAGGATGGCTGGAGTCTGCGGCGCGAGCAACTTTTATCTGTATGGATATACAGATAAAACGATTGCCAAAGATTTTCGCCGTTCGGCTGCAATCTCAACCAGACCCGAGCCCATCGGCTATACCTGAACCGGTCTCTTCGCCGTCTTCAGGAGAATTCCCATGAAAAGCCCCAGCCCCGTGATCAGCGTCGAACAACTGAGCGGCTGCCTGCTGGTGAAATTCCACGGCATTCAGGTCGCCGCTTCCTCCCACGCGCTGATCCTCAACGAAGCCAACTACCCGCCGGTGTACTACATCCCCCGCGAAGACATCGACGGGAAATATTTTGCCCGCACCGACCACAGCAGCTATTGCCCATACAAGGGGGACGCCAGTTATTTCACCCTGCAGGTGCCTGGGCATGAGGTCGCCAACGCAGCGTGGACTTACGAAAATCCGAAAGTGTCAGTCGCGCCGATCCGCGACTACCTGGCGTTTTATCCGGACCAGGTGAAATTCGAAGTGATCAAAGCGGACATCTGAGCCAAAAAAATGGCGAGAGGATCGCGTCCCTCGCCATTGTTGTCAGCGCGTTTTCAGTTCTTGTCGAGATCGATATTCTTCGTCTCACGCAGGCAAATCATCCCCACCACCAGGCTCACCCCGGTAATCAGCACCGGATACCACAGCCCGTAGAAAATATCCCCGGTGTACACCACCAGCGCAAACGACACGGTAGGCAGGAATCCGCCAAACCAGCCGTTGCCGATGTGATACGGCAGCGACATCGAGGTGTAGCGAATGCGTGTCGGGAACAGTTCGACCATCAGCGCGGCGAGCGGGCCGTAGCACATAGCGGAAATGATAATCAGCGCGACGATCAGTGCGACGATCATAGGTTTGTTGATTTGCTGCATATCGGCTTGTTGCGGATAGCCGGCGAGGGTGATCGCGCCGCGCAGTGCCGCCTCATCGAAACCATCCAGCTTCACGTCGCCGACACTCACCTGCACGGCGCTACCCGCCGGCGCAGCAACGCTGGAGTAGGGCAGGCCTTGCTTGACCAGGAAGGTCTTGACCTTGTCGCAGGGACTGTCGAATTTGGCCTTGCCCACCGGATCGAACTGGAAGGTGCAAGTCGCCGGGTCGGCGAGCACGGTGATCGGTGCCTGACGGCTGGCCAGATCAATCGCCGGGTTGGCGTAGTGGGCCAGGGATTTGAAGATCGGGAAGTACAGCGCGGTTGCCAGCAGCAGGCCGAGCATCAGCACCGGTTTGCGCCCGACCTTGTCCGACAGCCAGCCGAAAAAGATGAAGAACGGCGCGCCGATCACCACGCTGATGATCAGCAGACTGTTGGCCACTGCCGGGTCCATTTTCAGGAACTGCGTGAGGAAGAACAGCACGTAGAACTGCGCGGCGTAGAAGGTCACCGCTTGCCCGGCGTTGATGCTGAACAGGGCGATCAGCACGACTTTGAGGTTTTCCCATTTGCCGAAGGATTCGCGGATAGGCGCCTTCGAGGTTTTGCCTTCTTCCTTCATTTTCAGATAGGCCGGCGACTCGTGCAGGCTCAGGCGAATCCAGGTGGAAATGCCCAGCAGCACGATCGACAGCAGGAACGGAATGCGCCAGCCCCAGACTTCAAACTGATCGCCGGTGAAGTAGCGGCAACCGAGCACTACCAGCAGCGACAACAGCAGGCCGAGGGTCGCGGTGGATTGAATCCAGCTGGTGTGGAAGCCGCGTTTGCCGATGGGAGCGTGTTCGGCCACGTAGGTCGCCGCGCCGCCGTATTCGCCGCCGAGCGCCAGGCCCTGAAGCATGCGCAGCACCACTAGAATGATCGGCGCCGCGATGCCGATGCTGGCGTAGGTCGGCAGCAGTCCGACGCAAAACGTCGCCACGCCCATCAGAATGATCGTCGCCAAAAAAGTGTATTTGCGCCCGATCATGTCGCCCAAGCGGCCAAACACCAATGCGCCGAACGGCCGCACGATGAAGCCGGCGGCGAACGCCATCAGCGCGAAGATGAACGCGGTGGTGTCGTTGACTCCGGCGAAAAACTGCTTGCTGATCACCGCCGCAAGGGCGCCGTAGAGGAAGAAGTCATACCACTCGAACACCGTCCCGAGTGATGAGGCGAAGATGACTTTCTGTGTCGCATTGCCGGTCTCGGCGCTACCCGCGGCGTCCAGCGGCTGAGCGTGGTCTGACATATCGGTATCCCTCACAGTGATTGTTTTTGTTGTTCCACTGGTGTTGCGTGTCCGGGTGAAGCGCGATGCCTTGAGTCTGCTGCAAAAAACTGTGGGAGGGGGCTTGCTCCCGAAGGGGCCGGCTCGGTCACATCAAGGGTGAATGACACTCCGCTTTCGCGAGCAAGCCCGCTCCCACATTAGAACTGTGTACAGGTTTGGCCAAAATCAGTTGAGCAGCCTTCTCGGCAATCATCAGCGTAGGCGAACAGGTATTGCCCGAGGTGATTTTCGGCATGATCGACGCATCGGCAATGCGCAAACCCGGTACGCCGTGCACGCGAAGTTGCGCATCGACCACCGCGTCGCCGTCGTTGCCCATGCGGCAAGTACCGACCGGGTGGAAAATCGTCGTACCGATTTTTGCCGCCGCTTCGTGCAATTGTTCTTCGCTTTGCAGGTCGGCGCCGGGCAGGTATTCCACCGGTTTGAACGCCTCCAGGGCAGGGGCACTGACGATGCGCCGGGTCAGGCGGATCGCATCGGCGGCGACGCGCAAGTCTTGCGGGTGGCTGAGGTAATTGGGCTGAATCAGCGGTGCCGCTTGCGGATCGGCCGAGCGAATCTCGATGCGCCCACGGCTCTGCGGGCGCAGGTCGCACACCGAGGCGGTGAACGCCGGGAAGCTGTGCAACGGCTCACCGAAACGCTCCAGCGATAAGGGCTGCACGTGGTATTGCAGGTTCGCCGAGGTTTGCTCCGGACCGGAGCGGGCGAATGCGCCCAACTGACTCGGCGCCATCGACAGCGGCCCGCTGCGGTCGTACAGATAGCGCAGGCCCATGCCCATCTTGCCCCACACGCTGCCGGCGATCTGGTTCAGGGTGCGAGCGTTTTCCAGCTTGTAGATCAGGCGCAGTTGCAGGTGATCCTGCAGGTTGCCGCCGACGCCCGGCAGCTCATGAATCACGCCTATCCCTAAGCGTTCGAGCAGCGGCTGCGGACCGATGCCGGAGCGCTGCAGAATGCTCGGCGAGCCGACTGAGCCGGCGCACAAAACAATCTCCTTGCGCGCCTTGAACTGTCTGGTCTGGCCTTCATGCTGCGCGCTGACTTTCGCCGCGCGGCCATTCTCCAGCAACACACGATCAACCTCGACGCCGGTCAGCACGGTCAGGTTCGCCCGGCTGCGCAGCGGTTTCAAAAAGGCCTTGGCCGCGTTCCAGCGCACCCCGGCTTTCTGGTTGACCTGAAAGTAGCCGCAGCCTTCGTTGTCGCCCTGGTTGAAGTCATTGATGCTGGCGATGCCGCTTTGCTCGGCAGCGCTGCGAAAGGCATCGAGAATCGGCCACGACAGACGCTGTTGCTCGACTCGCCATTCGCCCTGATCGCCATGAAATTGAGCGCCGCCAGCAAAGTGGTTTTCGCTCTGTTTGAACAGCGGCAGCACGTCGTTCCACGCCCAGCCCGGATTGCCAGCCGCCGCCCAACCGTCATAGTCGCCGGCCTGGCCGCGCATGTAGATCATGCCGTTGATCGAGGAACAGCCGCCCAGCACCTTGCCGCGCGGATAACTCAGCGCGCGGCCATTGAGGCCCGGTTGTTCTTCGGTCTTGAAGCACCAGTCGGTGCGTGGGTTACCGATGCAGAAGAGGTAACCCACAGGAATGTGAATCCACGTGTAGTTGTCGCGGCCGCCGGCTTCGAGCAGCAACACCCGCTGCTGGGGATCCGCTGAAAGCCGATTGGCCAGCAGGCACCCGGCGGGGCCGGCGCCGACCACGATGTAGTCGAATTCATCCAGGGACGTGTGCATGCCCTGACCTCGCTTTTTGTTTTTATTGTCGGACACTCTAGTTGTTAGCTTTCGTTAAAAGAATGTTAGTTTTTGCGCAGCCGCTGTGCGTTTTCAAACAGCCTGAAACGACGATAGCCGACAAGGAACCGCCATGTTCGACTGGAACGACCTGCGCTTTTTTCTCGAACTGCAACGCAGCGGTCGCCTGCTCACTGCCGCGCGTCGGCTCAACACTACCCACGCGACGGTCGCGCGGCACATCGAGTCGATCGAGAAAAGCCTCGGCACCGCGCTGTTTGTTCAGCACGCACAGGGCTATGAGATGACCCCGGCGGGGGAGGCGCTGCTCAAACACGCCGAAGCGATGGAAAACGTCGCGCTGCTGGCGCAGGAAGAAATCACCCAGTCCACCGCGCCGCTGGGCAAGATCCGCGTTGGCGTCACCGAAGGCCTCGGCATCAAATTTCTCGCTTCCCGAATGATCGGGCTGTTCGAGCGTTATCCCGGGCTGGAAGTGGAACTGGTCGCCGTGCCGCGCTTTGTCAGCATCCTCAACCGCGAAGCGGAAATCAGCATCCACCTCGAACGGCCATCCGCCGATATGCTCGTCACGCGCAAGCTCACTGACTATCGACTTGCGCTGTATGCCAGCCAAACCTACCTCGACAACGCGCCGCCACTGCAAAGCCGCGAAGACCTGGGCCGACATGCGTGGATCGGTTACGTTGACGACCTGCTGTTCAGTCAGGAACTGATGTTCCTCAACAGCTTCTGCCGCAGCCCGCGCGTGGTGTTTCACAGCACCAGCGTCATTGCCCAGCAGGAAGCGGCGCGCTCGGGGTTGGGCATCGCCGTGCTGCCGTGTTACATGGCCGCGTCCGACCCGGATCTGGTGGCACTGTTGCCGGATGAAAGCATCGAGCGCAGCTACTGGATCAGCACCCGCCGGGAGCTGCATAAATCGGTGCGGCTGCGGGTGGTCTGGGATTATGTGGTGGGGTTGTGTGAGGCCGAGCAGGGGCTTTTACGCGGTTAAACCTGGCGCATCCAAATCGCCCTGTGGGAGCGAGCCTGCTCGCGAAAGCGGTGTATCTGATACGCAAACCTCGCCTGACCCACCGCCTTCGCGAGCAGGCTCGCTCCCACACGTTTATTCACCGTGGCTGCTTTCACGGGTTGATAAACATATGGATATCCGTATATTCGATTTCCCGCATATGGCGAGCCGATCACCATGATCACCCCCACCGAAGTCTTCAAAAGCCTCGCCGATGAAACCCGCGTCCGCGCCATCCTGCTCATCGCCGAGCAAGGTGAACTCTGCGTTTGCGAGTTGATGTGTGCGCTCGACGACAGCCAGCCGAAAATCAGCCGCCATCTCGCGCAACTGCGCAGTAATGGTTTGCTGCTCGACCGCCGTCAGGGCCAGTGGGTGTATTACCGCCTCAATCCGGAACTGCCGGCATGGATTGGCGAAATCCTTCAGCTGACATCCAAGGCCAATGCCGATTGGCTCAAGGACAACGCCGCGCGCCTGCAAAACATGGATGGCCGTCCCGTGCGCGAACGCGCCTGCTGCTGAATCTTCCACTATCTACGGAGCGCATCGATGCGAGTCCTGTTCATGTGCACGGCCAATAGCTGCCGCAGCATTCTTTCCGAAGCCATGTTCAATCACCTGGCTCCCGCTGGTTTCCAAGCGGTGAGTGCCGGCAGTTTTCCCAAAGGCCAGGTTCTGCCGCGCAGCCTGTCGACGTTGCAAAAGCACGGCATCGCCATCGACGGGTTGCACAGCAAAGGCAACGATGCCTTCGCAAACAACCCGCCGGATATCGTCATCACTGTCTGCGACAAAGCCGCCGGCGAAACCTGTCCGGTGTATTTCGGTCCGGCACTGAAAACGCATTGGGGACTGGAAGATCCGTCCGAAGTGCAGGGCGACGAAGCGGCAATCGACGGGGCATTCCAAGCCACTCTGATGCGCATCGGTGAACGCTGCCAAGCCTTCCTCGATCTGCCGTTTCACTCGCTCAGTCGTGAGCAACTGAAAGCCGAACTCGATCGCATCGGCACGCTGTAAGGAGGCTTCATGACAAATCATTTGCCCAACCTCGACGCCAGCCTGATCGACGCTGTTAAGCCATCGAATGTCGGCGAACACAAACCGCGCATCCTTCTTCTCTACGGCTCGACCCGTGAACGCTCCTTCAGCCGCTTGTTGGTGGAAGAGGCCGCGCGCCTGCTCGAACACTTCGGCGCCGAAACGCGGATCTTCAACCCATCCGGTTTGCCATTGCCCGACGACGTCCCGGTCGACCATCCCAAGGTCCAGGAATTGCGCGATCTGGTGTTGTGGTCGGAAGGCCAGGTCTGGTGCTCGCCAGAACGCCACGGCGCGATGTCCGCCGTGTTCAAAGCACAGATCGACTGGATCCCGCTGGAACTCGGCGCTGTGCGCCCGACCCAAGGCAAAACCCTGGCGGTGATGCAAGTCTGCGGCGGCTCGCAGTCGTTCAACGTGGTCAACCAACTACGCGTCCTCGGCCGCTGGATGCGCATGTTCACCATCCCCAACCAATCCTCGGTGCCGAAGGCCTATATGGAATTCGACGAAGAAGGGCGGATGAAACCCTCGCAGTTCTACGACCGTGTGGTGGATGTGATGGAAGAACTGGTCAAGTTCACCGTGCTGCTGCGTGGGCAGCAGGCGCACCTGGTGGACCGCTATTCCGAGCGCAAGGAAAGTGCTGAACAGTTGATGGCGCGGGTGAATCAGCGGTCGATTTGACCCGCCATCCCCAGCCAGGCTCATTCCTTTTTGGGAGTGAGCCTGCTCGCACTGGCGCTCCATGGCTGGCACACCGCCACGGCTTGCACCGCTCCCTCCCGGCTGTCACCCTTCTGGCCGTTCTTCAAGGATCAGAAGGAATCAAGGATTGAGTGGCTACGTTCCAAACCCGCCGAAAAACTATCGCTACGAAGAAGCCAAACCCGTCGACATACACGCCCAGCATTGGGCCGAGTATGAGAAGCATGGGAAAGAGCCTGCGCGCGAACCTGAGAAAATCGGGATTGCGTTGAGGATCGGGGTGTTCTTTGATGGCACGGGCAACAATGCGAACAACTCTGCTGCGGGGTTGTTGTGTGGCGCTCAGCATCCGATTGCGCCTGAAGATATTCCCGCCAGTTGCCAGCCTTATATGGGTGATCCGGATAGTAGTTATGGCAACGATGTCAGCAATGTGAAGAAGCTGAGCGAACTGTATGGAGCAACACGACTCGCTGAGGGAGAAGGGCCACGAAAGAGAGCTTTCGGTATGGTCTACGTCGAAGGTATAGGTACCCGTTCAGGTGAAGAAGACAGTAAATTCGGCGCCGGTACAGGACGTGGTGAAACCGGCGTTGCAGGGCGAGTCCAATCCTGTTTCGCGGTGATCGAGCAGCGTATCACTGAAGTATTGGACAAAAATCCCGGTAGTGAAATTGCTTCGTTGACTTTCGACACGTTTGGCTTTAGTCGCGGTGCCGCAGCCGCCAGACATTTCGCCAACGAGATAGTGCGTGGCAAACAAGGGCCTTTAGGCGACATTCTCCGCAGTATGTCCGATGCCCTCAGTTCGACCTTTGTTGATCAGTATCACAGCGACATCAACGTGGGCTTCATTGGGCTGTTCGACACGGTACCGTCGATTGCTGGATGGTCCAATCTGGGCAACATAAAAAGCGCAGTCGCAACGGGGGTCAAACTCTATCTCGATCGACGTTATTTCACCGACGTTGTGCAGTTGGCTGCGCGGGATGAATGCAGGGCTAACTTTGCTCTCAATCGAGTAGCGATGGATCATCCGGAAATCGTCTTGCCGGGTGTGCATTCCGATGTGGGAGGGGGTTACCTTGAGGACGCTGAAGAGTGTGTTCTCGTTAGCCCAATGCAGACGCTAGAGGTCGGTACGTATACTGACGTCGCTACCACATCGATCTACCAGGATGCGATCAATGTGAGAAATCAGTGGCTAGCCAAGGGTTGGCCGCTCGAAAATCTCGAGATCGTTACGCCACCGCCATTACTGCTCCCGGTCAGCCCTCAGGATCGACTTAGTCCTCAAGTCAAGCGAGTCTATGCGGCCGTCCAACTCAAGTGTCCGGTGAGTGGATTACTGTCGAGAGTGAGCCTGCGCGTGATGCATCAACTCGCCAGAGCTAAAGGCGTTCTCTTCGAAGACATTCCCGAGACGCCAGACTTCGCCGTTCCTGAAGAACTCAAGCCCATGTGTGATCGTTTTGTCTCCGGCGACTACAGCACCACGCCAGAGGAGGAGCAAATACTCAAACTCAAGTACATTCACACGTCCGCCAACTGGAACCATCCGCTTGGCAGGAGAGATGGGAGTGGCATCAGAGCTGTTTACATCAACGCCCCCACGGAAGATGCAATCCGAGTAAAGCACCCACACGTACCTGACTGGACGCTTTGGTAATGAAGTTATTTACAGCACTGCTGTGTACGCTTTTTGTGGCTGGTTGTAATGCCGACCCGCTGTCAGCAAAAAACGACCCTAAATCCCCTTGGTGGGAACTCGGTTTCACCGAACCCAACTACATGAAGGTCTGGGTTGAAGACACTGCTGTGGAAGATATAAAGGGAAAAACATTTCTGCGTACCGGTGGTGGATCGGCATCGGGCGGGCAACCTGAAGACGGCACCGAATCGGCCCGTGGTTGGGGCGGAGTGGGCGCGTCCGCAAAAGCCGTGGTCGGCGCTGATCTCCCAAAAAGAATTTTTGTTCGCTGGCAGTCCATCGTAGAGCCTCAAACTTATCGGGCTTGGGTAGATATACCCGAAGAAGCCAGGCAAATGATGCGGACTTCGGTCGCGCAGCGCTGCGCGAAAACACCAGAGCGGCGGAGTACCTATATTTCATCGGTCTATCTGGGCCTGGCGCCTGGCGGCGTTGTGCAGGTTTGGGTCAGAGACGAGTGCCACCATCCGATCAAAGTCGCCAGAGCACAGGCAGAGATCGAGCCTTTAGGACCGAGTCAGGGTAAGAACCAAGGACGCTACGCCTATCCCGTCAGCGAAAAGTCCAAGCGCTATATCGAGAAATTCGGCATCCCGTACGGAAGTTGGTAAGCGCTGAAGCCGTGAGTCGTCCACTGTGCCGCCGCGCGCAATGTCGAAGCACGGCTGCCAGTGCACTGATCCGCTACCGGCTGTTTTGGTAAATAAACAACTCACGCCTCAAATCAAAACCTCAAACGCCGCACTACCCAACACCTCCCCATTAACCATCACCTGCACCCCATGTCGCCCGGCAAAATGCTTGCGCGTAGTAAAATCCTTGATGACTTGATTCCGTCGCACTACCTCAGTCCCGAAACCCGCTAATCCCAAAGTCTTCAACTTGAAAACCTTCCTCGAAACCCCGCCATTCGCCTTCACATACTCAATCGCATAATCAATCACCAGCCTTTGCTCGTGCGCCACCATGGACTTCACCGTAAACGACAAAGTAATCGCTTCCCCCAACCTCACCACCGCAGGCTCAACCCGCACATCCAACAACTCAACCTCAGCCTTCGCCCCTGCGCCGATCACCGTCAGCGCGCGCACGTCGCCCTGTTTGATCAAACTGCGCAGCGCATGCTTGGCAATCCAGGCCGTGTGCTTGTTCTCCAGCGACCAACCTTCAATCGTGTCCAACACCCACTGCGGATGCACCTTCGTCACGTCATTCAAATGATTTGCCACGGACTTGCGCACGTACAAGCTCTCATCCGCCTTCAACTGATCAAGTATCCCGGCGGCCAGCTGCGGATCAGCCTGCACCGCTTCCAGGCGGAACGACCACGGCAGGCGAGGGCGGCTGCCTTCGCTGGCGAGGCGGCGGACGTGGTGGTTTTCGTCTCGGGTCCAGTCATGCATTCGTTCCAGCGAGCGCTCGAGGTCGCTGCGCAAAAAGTAGCGGATGGCGAATTCGGAGGAGCCGAAGGCGGTGAAGTACTTCAGCGCGTCTATTGAGGTGTCGAACGCATGGGCGCCGTAGCTCGCGACGTAGTGTGGCAGGCACATGCTGACGAAGCCGCTGTTCAGCCGTGGCGCGAGTTCGAACAGCACTTCAAGGGAATCTTCGTAGTCCAGCGGCAGCACGGCATGCAGGCTTTTGCTGACACGCGCCATGCGTTGCATTACTGATAGTTCAGCGAGTCCGTCCTGGGCGTGTTTGAGAAACGTCTTGGCCTTGAACGCCGGGTACACCGCGCTCATTTCGTCAGCGATGTGCTGCAAGCGCTCGGCGTTGAAGATTTCCTTTAACGCCGGGGCGGCGGTGTCGGTGGTGCTCATGGTCAGTTCATCGGAGTGCTGACGAACGCGTCGGTGCCTTCTGCGTAGGCGGTGTATTGGGCGATACGTGGATAGCGCGCGGCGTCGATCTGATCCGGCACGACAAGGTGCGTGAAGCTCCAGGCAACCGCCAGACTGATGCCGTCCTGGGCGAGGGAGCCGTCGACAGGCAAGTCGCTGTGTTCAAGCTCTTTTTCCAGCGCGGTAAACGCGGCGGCGAGTTGGCCTTCAACGCGTTCAACCCAAGGTTGATATTGGATCTCGGCCGGCCGCAGGTTGCGTTCGTAATACAGCTGCACGGCTTTTTCGCAAGCGGTGAGGCTGAGGCCGATCATGCGCAGGGCTTGAGCGCGTTGTTTGAGATCGCTTGGCAGCAGGCTTTTGCCGGAGCTGGCTTCGAGGTAATCGAGGATGAGGGTCGAGTCCATCAGGACCACGCCGTCGTCGAGGATCAATGTGGGCGCCTTGACCACAGGGTTGATCTGCTGGAATCGTTCGAAGTGGCGGAACACCGAGACCGACTCGTGTTCGAGGTCGATCCCTAGGCATTTGGCGGAGATTGCTACGCGGCGCACGTAAGGGGAGTCGAGCATGCCAATCAGTTTCATGACGCGTTCCTTCAAGTCGAACCGGTGGGAAGGCATAACCTAGTCGAGCCTGAGGCAATTGTCAGTCCCTGGTGTTCGTTGGCGTGCGAAGCGCAGGCAGTGCTGGCTATCCTGCGTTACGGTTAGCCGTTTGTCTTCTATATACAGCCGCTCGACTGAATTTCTTGCTATAAACGCACTCCGATGGCCGTGTGGCACCTGTGTCAGAGCAGTTTCCGGGTCCTGTCGGACAAATTCCCTGTATTTACAGTTGCTGAGGCTTTGATCGGGCCTTAGACTGCCGCCCCTCGTAAATTGAGTGCCGGGTGGCGTTTGCAATAAAACGATGCCTTTTCGACGGCCCGACACGGTTCGCCGAAACGCTCCCTTATTCGCCTTAATGCACGTTTTTTTATAGAGATATCAATGACAAAGGACAAGTTGCTGGCCATGCCGGCAGATGACTACATGAATGCTGAGCAACACGCTTTCTTCACTGAGCTGTTGCAGAACATGAAAGTCGAAACCCACGAGCGCATTGAGCAAAATCGTATCGCCATTGAAAGCCTGGACACCCCGGCTGACCCGGCGGATGCGGCTTCGGTTGAAGAAGAGCGCACCTGGCTGGTCAACGCGATCGATCGCGACCAGCGCATGCTGCCGCAGTTGGAACAAGCCCTTGAGCGCATCAAGGACGACAGCTTTGGCTGGTGCGACGACAGCGGCGAGGCCATTGGCCTGAAGCGCCTGCTGATCAGCCCGACCACCAAATACTGCATCGAAGCTCAAGAACGTCACGAGCAGATCGATAAGCACCAGCGTCAGGCCTGATTCTGTGGGGTGACCCTCTCAAAAGAGGGCACCTTGAAAAGATCGCAGCCTTCGGCAGCTCCTACACGGGCGTTGCTGAAGGCTGCGATCTTTGTTTTTGCTCGTCTGCATTTTGCCCAAGCGGTTTTCATTGACCTGCCACAAACCCCCACGACTAACGGACCATGGATAATGGCGTTGTAGTGGCGTTTAATGCAGTCACAACAATGACAACGAGCGTGGGGTGATGAACATGACGAGAGACGGATCTCTGGTTGGGGTGCTGCCTGCACCAGTGCTTTTGCCGAAAAACCGCTGGATTGCGCCAACCCTGCAAAGCATCGCCCTGATGCTATTGCTCGCTGGCATGGCCATGGCCGAATGGTCGCTGTACATCGGCATGCCGCTGGCGGTGCTGATCGTCTGGCTGCCGCGCCTGCGTTCGCGCAGGGTTGCTGATGCAGCGCCGGTCGATACTGCCGGCGAATTATCTGCACTGACTCGTGATCTTTCCTACACCACCAGTCACAACGCACTGTCTGCGGCCGGCGTCGCGTTCTCGGTCAAGGCCCTGGCGAGCAAGCTTGAATCGCAACTCGACGCGGCGGCGCAGATCGTCAGCAACGCCGAGGTGATGATCGCTACCGAACAGGCGACTTCACAGCTCAGCCGCGAGGCGCTCGATGCCGCCAGCGAAGCGCATCACAGCAGCGCGGCGGGGCGTAGCGAGCTGCTCGATTCGATTTCGCGCATGCAGCAACTCAGTCAACGCGCCAATGCCAGTCGCGAGCTGATCGAAGCCTTGAGTGTGCGCAGCGACGACATTCAGCGCGTGACGCTGGTAATTCAGTCGATTGCCAGCCAGACCAATTTGTTGGCATTAAACGCTGCGATCGAAGCAGCCCGGGCCGGTGAGCACGGTCGCGGTTTCGCTGTGGTCGCCGATGAAGTGCGCGGATTGGCCGCGCGCACGGCGGCGGCAACGGGCGAAGTCGGGGAGATGGTTGCCGACATTCAGCAACGCACCGCGCAAGTGGTGGCGCAGATTCGCGAGCTGTCGAGTGATCTGCACACTGGCGTAGAACAGGTCGAGCACACCGGTCAGCATCTTGAGAACATTGCACGACTGGCGGCCGGCGTTGAAACCCAAGTCAGCGAAATCGCCCGGGGCGCGCAAACCAATCGCGAGCAGCTCGACGCGCTGTTCAACGCGATTGAGCAAATGCGCGGCGATTTGGCGATCAGCGATCAACAGACCCGCCGCCTCGCCGAGGCAGCGGTGCAGATGGAAGGGCAGGCGGAGACCATCAGTGAGCGTCTGGCCGAGGTGGGGCTGGACGATTATCACCAGCGCATCTATGACCTGGCCCGCGAAGGTGCGAGCCAGATCGCAGCGCGCTTCGAGGCAGATGTCGAGCAGGGCCGAGTCAGCCTTGATGATTTGTTCGATCGCAGTTACCAGCCGATCCCGGGCACCGAGCCAGCCAGGTTTCAGACCCGGTTTGATCGATACACCGATCAGGTCTTGCCGGCAATTCAAGAGCCTCTGTTAGCGCGTCATGAAGGTTTGGTGTTCGCGATCGCCTGCACGCAGCAGGGGTATGTTCCGACGCATAACCAGGCATTCAGCCAGCCGCTGACCGGTGATATTCAGATCGACACAGTGAACAATCGCACCAAACGCAAATTTGCCGACCGCACCGGCATCCGCTGCGGCAGCCATCAGCAACCGGTGCTGTTGCAGACTTACACGCGTGACACGGGTGAACTGATGCATGATTTGTCAGTGCCGATCACGATCAAGGGCCGGCATTGGGGCGGGTTGCGGCTGGGCTACAAACCTGAAGCCCCGCGCTGAGATTATTACCGTTGACGCAATGAATCTGTGCGCGGCGATTGCTGTTTCCATCCGCAGGAAAGCATTAATCTTCCGACTTAGTTAGGTAGCTAATTACTTCGGAGAAGACATGCAGTGCAGGTTAGACGTGGCAGTGATGATCGGCAGCGGTGTTCCGGCCGGATTACGAGCGATGGGGCGCAGTGTGTGCTGGGTGGTTTTGCTCAATGGTGAGCGACGCGGCACAGCGTTCGCCAGTCGCGATGAGGCGGAGGAGTGCAAGGCTGCCTGGCTCGAACAAATGAACATCGAGCCCGGCGACAGCCTGCACTGATCGCCTTATTTGCCGCGATGCAAACGTACGTTCAGCTCATCGACGATCGGCGCTTCTTCGCCATCCGCACGCAGCCATTCCTTGAGCAATTGCGCCTGCTGGGGCGTCCAGAAATCGGCATCAATGAGTTTCGTGTCCTGGTCCAATGGATGGGCCTCGACAAAATCGTTGATCGACGCTTCATCAGACGGTAGGCCCAGCTGTTCGAAAAGGGTGGTCAGGTTGAGCTCGGTTGGCAGTTCCATCATCTACTCCTGGGTCGGTGCCGGTGCGGCTTGTTCATTTCACTCCCCTTATCAGAGGCAGGTGCTGGCGTGGAGTTCGATTTTTGATTCAAGCGAGCGGGCGAGGGCGCATGCTTCGTTGTGATTGCCGCGGAAACCTCTGACACGGCCGGTGGATATTTCCTTGATATGAAAGAAGGCGATGCCCGCCGGCACCACCTGAAAGTGCGGAGTCTGCTGATTGTTAGAAGATGTCGGTGGGTTATGGAGGTCGGTTACTTGCATTGCCAGAGATGGGTTGATTCGCGCGTCAGCCGACGTGGCAAAATGAGTCAAAGTGCACATATGAAGTCCTTTTCATCAGTCGGGCCGGGAATTAGCGGCCGTTGCGGGTAGTCGTAATGAGCATCGCTGCTCTAAAATCGCCAGAACCTGCTGACGACGTGGCTTATCTAAAGCAATTTTTCGCCAGCGATATGTCGGAAAAGTGCTTTTTTTCGTGAGAAATTTCCCTAAAGTTCGTAGTCAGATTTGCTCTAGTCGTACTTGAGGCTTTTTCCTTCAGGCTTTGGCGATTTCAGAGCAGATTTCACTCATGACAATCCAGTAGTCTACGAACCTCGCGATTGGAGAGCGCTTTGCTCGCGTCAGGTTTTTGAGTGTTTTGCAATTTTCATCGGCCTTGCCGTTTCTTTGCCGTGGGCGTTTTTCGCAGCGGTTTTTCAAATGTGGGGATGTTTCTTTGGCAGTCAGTAACCTCGATATGCATGCTTTGTTCGTGCTGGGTGATTTGCGTGCAAAGCTGGTCAAGCAATTCCAATCACGTTTTGTTTACATCACCGAGCAAAACGCCGAAGGCATTTACATCGCCGAAATCGATACCGAAAGTGCGTTGGTGGTCGATGACAAACCGGGACTCAAACTAAAGGTAGGCGACCATTTCATTGCATCGGTCCTCCCTAGTCGTGAAGGCGGCAAGTTGGACATTCGCTTTCGCGACATCAAGCTGTCGGTTTACGGATTGGGCGACTACGCGTTTGTCAGTACGGCCGACGGTCACGCGATCCTGTTCAAGGAAGGCCATAGTGTCGTTACCGTGTTCGCCGCCAATGAGCAGCTGCAGGACGGCCTGACCAAGACCTTGAAAGCGGTTACCGCCAAAGCCGCCAAATGGCGCAAGGGCGAACTGGTGACCTTCAAGGCCAGCGAGTGAATCGAGCAGACTTCCATTTGCAAAACCTCGACAGCGCACGCGAAGAAGCGCAGCGGTTGTTCGCCCGAAAGGCCGATTTGCAAGGTGCCTGGCTGAATTGGGTGGCGACGCAAATTTATGCATTGCAACCGGCGGCTTACGCCAGCATGGTCAGACGTGAGCTGCACAGCCTGCAGGAAAAGTCTGAAACGTAACCTTGCGCGCATCCCATCCCGAAAAAAGCAGGAACCTCGGCTAAAGTCAGTTGACTGAGTCATTCAGAGGCTTGCGTTTCTGTCAGGCCAACTGCCATTGCTGTGAACAGCACGAGGTGCGATGCATGAACGGATTTCGACGGTTACTGGCCGCCAGCGTGGCCACCTTCGGTTTGCTGACGTCGGCGCAATCGCTGCAGGCGGCACAGACGCCGATCCACTTTGCCGACCTTAACTGGGAAAGCGGCAGCCTTATTACCGAGGTGCTGCGGGTGATTGTCGAGAAAGGCTACGGCTTGCCGACCGATACACTGCCGGGCACTACCATTACCCTTGAGACCGCACTGGCGAATAATGACATTCAGGTAATTGGCGAAGAGTGGGCCGGGCGCAGTCCGGTCTGGGTAAAGGCCGAGGCCGAGGGCAAAGTCGTTGGCCTGGGCGATACGGTAAAAGGCGCCACTGAAGGTTGGTGGGTGCCGGAATATGTAATCAAGGGCGACCCGGCCAAAGGCATCAAGCCGCTGGCGCCAGATCTGCGCAGTGTCACTGATCTGAAGAAATACAAAGACGTGTTCAAGGATCCTGAAAGCCCGGGCAAAGGGCGTTTCCTCAATAGCCCTATCGGCTGGACGTCGGAAGTGGTCAACAAGCAGAAGCTCACCGCGTATGGCTTGCAGGACGATTACACTAACTTCCGCAGCGGTTCGGGTGCCGCGCTGGATGCCGAAATCAGCTCTTCGATTCGTCGCGGCAAACCCGTGTTGTTCTATTACTGGTCGCCGACGCCTCTGCTTGGCAAATTCAAACTGGTGCAACTGGAAGAGCCGCCGTTCGACGCCGAAGCGTGGAAGACGCTGACCGACGCCGATAATCCCAATCCTGAACCGACCCGCTCGCTGGCATCGAAGCTGTCGATTGGTGTGTCTACGCCGTTCCAAAAGCAGAATCCGCAGATCGCCGAGTTCTTCAGCAAGGTTGATTTTCCAATCGAGCCACTGAACAAAGCACTGGCAGACATGAGTGACAAGCACACCGCGCCCCGTGAGGCGGCGGTAGCCTTCATGAAGGCGCATCCGGATGTGTGGCAGGCGTGGCTGCCCAAGGATGTGGCTGACAAAGTGACGGCTGATCTGAAATAACACGGTCAGGCCACCGTACCGCCGACCGGTCGTGCATGGTTGGAAAACCCGACTACGATGGTTTGTTCAAATCCCTTTGAAGGATTTCAACCATGACCTTTGTGTTGGCTCAATGGCTGGTAGCTGTCTTCGCAGTAATCGGCCTGATGCACGTGTATTGGGCTTTGGGTGGGCAATGGGCGGCTGCTGTGGTGGTACCGCAAGTGCCGGTGTCGGGCTTCGTTGCCACAGTGCGCCCGGCGTTCAAGCCGTCAGGCGGGCTGACCTTGTTAGTGGCGGCTGCGCTGCTGGTGATCGCGGCGCTGGTTTGCATGCGGGTCGGTTGGGGAATGCCGGCTGTGCGGCACAAGGCACTGCAATGGGTCATCAGCGCGATTGCTTTGCTGATGTTTGCCCGAGCCATCGGTGACTCGAATCTGGTCGGCTTTTTCAAGGAAGTGAAGGATTCGCGATTTGCGCGACTGGACACGTGGGTGTACTCGCCGTTGTGTGCGCTTTTAGGAGCGGGGCTTTTGGCGGTGGCTTGGGTCTGAAAGGCAGGAGCAAGCGATCGTCCGATCACGGCCCAAACCTTGGCGAGCTACCGCTCTCAGTCCGACGGCTACTAACCTCAGCCGGCACATCATCTCCAGCCATACGCTTGCGGAACAACGCTGCCCGCGCCAGCAAAAGGGTGGTCACCGGCACGGTGATGGCCAACAGGACCGGGATCAGCCAGGCGTGCACCACCGGCGCGGACTTCAGCGCTGAAAAACAGATGATCGACGCCAACGCCACACACCAGGCGCCGATTGTCGAGGCCAGTGCTGGCGGATGCATGCGCTGGAAGTAGTCCTTCATGCGCAGCAATCCGGTCGCGCCCAGCAGCGTGAACAAGCCGCTGAGCACCAGCAGAGTCGCCACCGGAATCTCGATCCATAAAGACAATTCGGCATTCATTCGATGACCTCTCCACGCAGCAGGAATTTTGCCAGTGCAAACGAGCCGACGAAGCCGAACAGAGCGATCAGCAGCGCCGCTTCGAAATAGGTATCACTGGCGTAACGAATGCCCAGCGTCAGCATCATCAGCATGGCGACGATGTACAGGTAATCCAGGGCCAGTACACGATCCTGAGCTGACGGTCCCTTGAACAGACGCACCAGGGTCAGCGCCATCGCTACGCAGTACAGGAACAGCGTCAGCAGGATCGCATTCGACAGCAATGGGCTCATTCGAAAATCTCCATCAGCGGGCGCTCGTAAGTGCTCTTGAAGTGCTCGATGAACTGCGCTTCGTCGTTCAGGTCCCAGACGTGCAGCAATAGAACGCTGCGGTCCAGCGCCAGTTCCGACCACACGGTGCCGGGTACCACGGTGCAGATCATCGCCAGCGCCGCCAGGCCATGAGCATCGCGCAGGTCCAACGGCACCTTGATAAAGCGTGAGTTGGGCGGGCGACGTCCGGCGTTAAGTACGCCCCAGGCGACGATCAGGTTGGACATGATCACGTCACGGCCGACCAGGAGGAACAGGCGCAGGATGGCCATGGGGTTACGGATGCGCGCACGTTTTGGTCGCAACTTGCGCATCATCAGCGGCGCGGCGAAACCCAGTGCGGCGCCGAGTAACAGGTTGCCCGGGCTGACCGACAGGTTCAGGGTCAGCCACAGAATCCACAGGGCCAGCGATAACCACGGCGCCGGAAACAGTCGATTCATGGCTGCACCTCGAGCATGTCGACTCTGGCTTGCGGGCTCGGTACGGCTCGAGTGCCAAGGACCGCCAGCACATATTGCTGCGGATTGTTCAGCGCTTCGGCCGTGGCCTGGGTGTAGCGCAGCAGCGGTTCAGCCTTGAAAGTCAAGGCGATGCTCAGCCCGAGCAACAGGAAAATCGGCGCGCATTCGAGTTTGCGCAGCAACGGTGACGGACGCTCTTCCGGCGTCCAGAAACGCTGGATGCCCAGGCGAGAGAAAGCCATCAGGGAGGCCAGACCAGTCAGGATCAACAGCGCCAACAGTCCCCATGCGCCGGGAGACAGTGGCGCCTCGGTACCCAGTCCCAAGGGGTTGAGCAATGCGCCGATCAGACTGAGCTTGCCAATGAAGCCGGACAGCGGTGGCATGCCGATGATCAACAGGGCGCAAGCGATAAAGCTCAAACCGAGAAAGGCCATGGTCCACGGGATGACTTGGCCGACCACGGCTTTCTGTTCGTCGTCGAGGTTGATGCCCTTGGGCGGCTGCAGCGATTCCTGCGGACGCGGCAGCAGTTCGCTTTCGTCCTCAAGTGGAATTTCATTGGCCGAGCGCGAGCGCTCGATCAGTTCGGCGAGCAGGAACAGCGCGCTCAGCGCCAGGGTAGAGCTGACCAGATAGAACAATGCAGCGCCAATCAGGTTTGGTTGGGCGAAACCGGTCGCCGAGAGCAGGATGCCCGCCGACACCAGAATGCTCAGGCTGGCCATGCGCTCAAGGCGTTGCGCGGCAAGAACTGCCAGCCCTGCGCAGGCCATGGTCGCCATGCCGCCATAAATCAGCCAGTCGCCGCCAAAGAACGCCGAAGCGCCGGCCTGACCTGAAAAGAGCAGGGTCCACAGGCGCAGCAGCGTATAAACACCGACCTTGGTCATGATCGCGAACATTGCCGCCACCGGCGCGCTGGCCGAGGAATAAGCCGGCACCAGCCAGAAATTCAGCGGCCACATGCCAGCCTTCGCCAAAAACGCCACCGCAAGAATCCCTGCCCCCGCATGCAGCAAACCACGGTCGGCTTCCGGCACCAGCGGGATTTTCATCGCCAGATCGGCCATGTTCAGCGTGCCGGTCACGCCGTAAATCAACGCCGCGCCGATAAGGAACAGTGACGATGCCAACAGGTTGATCGAAATGTAATGCAGCCCCGACGACACTCGCGCCCGGCCCGAGCCGTGCAGCAACAAGCCGTAGGATGCGGCAAGCAACACTTCGAAGAACACGAACAGGTTGAACAGATCCGCCGTCAGAAACGCCCCATACAGACCCATCAATTGAATCTGGAACAACGCGTGGAAACTTGAGCCGGCGCCGTCCCAGCGAGCCATGGCAAACATCAGCGCGCTGACGCCGATCACGCCGGTCAGCACCAACATCATTGCCGACAGACGATCAACCACCAGAACGATGCCGAAGGGGGCCTGCCAGTTGCCCGGCAGATAAACGCCTATGGAACCGGGCACACCGGTGGTCTGCGTCCATTGCAGGAGCATCACCGAAATGAACAGGCCGAGGAAGCTGGAGAAGAGGTTGATTTTGGCCTTCAGCGGCCGATGCTTCTCGCCCAGCATCAGCATGATCGCGGCGGTCAGCAGCGGCAGCAGGATCGGAGCGGCGATCAAGTGAGTCATCACCATCATTCTTTAGGCTCCCGGCCGTCGACGTGGTCGGTGCCGGTCAAGCCGCGCGAGGCGAGCAGTACGACGAGAAACAGCGCGGTCATGGCGAAGCTGATGACGATGGCCGTCAGTACCAGCGCCTGGGGCAAAGGGTCGGTGTAGTGCAGCAGATCCTGGGTTACGCCGTCCTTGATCACCGGCTCCTTGCCGATAAACAGGCTGCCCATGCTGAAAATGAACAGGTTGACGGCATAGGACAACAGGCACAGGCCCATGACCACCTGAAAGGTTCGCGGGCGCAGGATCAGCCAGACTCCGGACGCGGCCAGAATGCCGATGGCGATTGCGATGACTTCTTCCATCAGACGGCTCCTTTGCTGGCGACGGATTTGGGCAGCGATGCAGTCTTGTGTCCGCGCACCGATTGGTGGGCGAGGGCGGTGAGGATCAGCAGTGTCGACCCGACCACCACGGCGTACACGCCGATGTCGAAAAACAGCGCACTGGCGATATGAATATCGCCGAGCAACGGCACGCTGATGTGCCACGTGTGAGTGGTCAGAAACGGATAGCCCACCAGCATCGCACCGAGACCGGTGGCAGTGGCGAACAACAGCCCGGTGCCCATCCAGCGCAATGGGCGCAGGCTCATTTGCGCCTCCACCCACTGCGTGCCTGCGACCATGTACTGCAGGATAAAAGCCACCGACATCACCAGCCCGGCGACAAAGCCGCCGCCCGGTTGATTGTGCCCGCGCATGAACAGATAGAACGACACCACCAGTGCGACGGGCAGCAGCAGACGCACCAGCACCGCCGGCACCATCATGAAGCCAAGCGCGGTGTCACTGGCCGAACGCGGGTTGACCAGATCCGTCACCACGTCGGGTGCCAGCAAGCGTTGCTGGGCCGGCAATTGCAGGCTTTCTTTCGGCGGGCGGAAGCGGCGCAGCAGCGCGAACACGGTGAGCGCCACGGCGACCAGTACGGTGATTTCGCCAAGGGTGTCGAAACCACGGAAGTCCACCAGCATCACATTCACCACGTTGCTGCCGCCGCCCTCGGGCAGGGCGCGGCTGAGGTAGAACGACGAAATGTGGTTAGGCGTCTGCCGGGTAAGCATGGCGTAGGACAGCAGCGCCATACCCGCACCGACCGCAATCGACAGCAGCAAGTCGCGCAGACGCCGAATGCGCGCCTTGCGCAGGCTGCCTGGCAGCGGAGAAACCTCTTCAATGCGTCGCGGCAACCAACGCAGGCCGAGCAGGATCAACACCGTGGTCACCACTTCGACCGCCAGTTGCGTCAGCGCCAGATCAGGGGCCGAGAACCAGACAAAAGTCACGCAGGTCATCAGGCCACAAACGCTGACCATGGTCAGGGCGGCGAGACGGTGATACTTGGCTTGCCATGCGGCGCCGAGCGCACAAGCGATCGCCAGCAGCCACAGGGTCACGAAGACGATGGAACCAGGGATTTTCGGTCGCTCGCCCCAAGTGAGAGTGCTGTGCAGCATCGGGATCAGACCGGCGAGCACGGCGGCCAATACCATCAGAAAGAGCTGCATCTGCAGTCGCTTGGTACCCAGTCTCCTTTCGACGCGCCGGGCGAGGCGCATCATCACCACCAGACTGCGCTCGAACAGCCGCTTGCCGTTGAAGCGCCCCACCAATGGTGGGTACTTGAAGCGACCGAGCTTGAACTGCTTGCGCAGCAACAAATACAGAAGGATGCCGCCGGTCATGGCGACCAGGCTCATGATCATCGGTGCGTTCAGGCCGTGCCAGATGGCGAGACTGTATTCCGGCAACACGCCCCCAACCACCGGCAGTGCCGCAGCCGCAAGCAATGGCCCGATGATTTGCGCCGGAAAAATCCCCACCAGCAGACAGGTGAAGACCAGCAATTCTACTGGGGCGCGCATCCAGCGTGGCGGCTCGTGCGGGGTGTGCGGCAGGTCGGTGGCGGTGGGGCCGAAGAATACGTCGACAGTGAACCGCAGCGAGTACGCGACGCTGAACATGCCGGCGATGGTTGCGACGATCGGCAGACTGGTTTCCACCCATGCGGTGGCGTTGATGAATACGGTTTCGGCGAAGAACATTTCCTTAGACAGGAAACCGTTAAGCAACGGCACCCCGGCCATTGAGGCGCTGGCGACCATGGCCAGCGTCGCCGTATAGGGAATCAGTTTGATCAGGCCACTGAGTTTGCGGATGTCGCGGGTGCCGCTTTCGTGGTCAATGATGCCGGCGGCCATGAACAGCGAAGCTTTGAACGTGGCGTGATTGAGAATGTGAAAAACCGCTGCGACCGCAGCCAGTGGACTGTTGAGGCCCAAGAGCAAAGTGATCAGGCCGAGATGGCTGATGGTCGAGTAGGCCAGCAGACCTTTGAGATCGTTCTGGAACATCGCGCAGTACGCGCCGAGCAACAGCGTACACGCGCCGGCACCGCTGACGATGTAGAACCATTCTTCACTGCCGGACAGCGATGGCCACAATCGTGCAAGGAGAAAGACCCCGGCCTTGACCATGGTCGCTGAGTGCAAATATGCCGAGACAGGCGTCGGCGCTGCCATGGCGTGGGGCAGCCAGAAGTGAAAGGGGAATTGTGCGCTTTTGCTCAGCGCGCCAATCAGGATGAGCGGCAGAAGAACGGGGTAGAGGGCATGTGCGCGAATCAGATCGCCGGCGGCCAGGACCTTGTCGAGGTCGTAGCTGCCTACGACATGGCCGAGGATCATGACCCCCGCCAGCAGGCTTAACCCGCCTGCACCGGTGACCATCAACGCCATATAAGCACCGCGCCGCGCATCGGCGCGGTGATGCCAGTAGCCGATCAGCAGGAACGAGAAGAGACTGGTCAGCTCCCAGAAAAACACGATCTGAATCAGGTTGCCGGAAATCACCAGGCCAAGCATGGCGCCCATGAACGCTAGGAAGAACGCGAAAAAGCGCGGCACCGGATCGTCCGGCGACATGTAATAGCGGGCATATAAAGAGACGAGTGTGCCGATGCCCAGCACCAGCATCGAGAACAGCCAGGCAAAGCCATCCATGCGCAAAATGAAGTTCAGCCCAAGGCTGGGCAACCACATGAATTCTTCGCGGATCACGCCGCCGTGGGCGATTTGCGGGTACAGCAACGCGACCTGAACGGTGCCGATCAAAGCGACCAGGCCCGCCAGCAGGGATTCGGCATTACGCGCATTGTGCGGCAGGACAGCTGCCAGACAGCTGCCAACGAATGGCAGAAGCAGTAGAACTATCAGGGACATAGGCTTCTAATCTGCGGAAGTTTGTGAAGCATCATACGTGCCAGCTCCCCGATCACCAAATGCGAGGATGTCTCAGAATCCTACAAAGTAGTCTCAAATTTTATGTTTAGTGTTGTTTCAACGAGGCGAATTTACCGTTGATCGCCTTATCGCGAGCAGGATCACTCCTGCTATATGCAACGCGTCGAATGAGCCTGCTCGCGATATTAAAGGGGCGCGCAACCTAGCCAAGCGTTTTCCGCTCCCGCTCATCCTGGGCTTGAACCATATTTCCTTTGGTCTTCAGCTCACTGACAATCACCGCCACAACAATCAGCCCGGCACCCACCAGCGCAATGGCCGGCAACCGTTCCCCGGCCATCCGTCCGACGATTCCCGCCCATACTGGTTCACCGGCATAGATCAACGTCGCGCGAGTCGGCGAAACACTTTTCTGTGCCCAATTCATCGCCACTTGAATCGCCGCACTGGCTGCGCCCAGGCCTAAAGCCGTCGCGAGCAACAACCAGGAAAAATCCGGAATCACTTCACCGGTCGGCACCACCAGCAAGAACGACAACACCGCGGTCACGGCCAGTTGCACCACGGTCACGCGTCGCACGTCCACCTGCCCGGCGAACGTGCTGATCAGAATGATTTCGGCAGCAATCGCTACGGCGCTGATCAGTGTCGCAATTTCCCCTGGGCTGAAATTCAAGGACGCACCCGAAGGGCCCGACAACAACATCAACCCGGTGAACGCCAGCATGATCCCGATGCTTGGCATCAATCCCGGGCGCCTTCCCATTACCAGCCATTGCAGCAGCGGCACAAAAGGCACATACAGCGCAGTAATGAACGCCGACTGGCTGCTCGGGATACTTTGCAGCCCGACCGTCTGCAAGCCGTAACCGAGCATGATCGCTACACCGATGAACGACCCGGCTTTCACTTCGAACAAGGTCAACTCGCGCAGGTGGCGCCAGGAAAAAAGCGCGACGATCGCCGCCGCTGCGGCAAAGCGCAGGCCGACGAAAAACATCGGGCCGCTGACAGTCATGGCGTGCTGCACCAGCAGAAAGGTGCCGCCCCAGATCATGGTGATCAGTACCAGCACACACTCGGCTTTGCTGAAACGGGAAAAGCGGATTCGGGAGGGAGAAATGTTCGGCGACATCATGACCTTGCGCACTGTAAAAGGGAGGCCGCACAATGCCGCCAACGTTGCGCAGTATACTGC
The DNA here is from genome assembly GCF_002836515.1 of Pseudomonas sp. Choline-02u-1. Lineage (GTDB taxonomy): Bacteria > Pseudomonadota > Gammaproteobacteria > Pseudomonadales > Pseudomonadaceae > Aquipseudomonas. The sequence continues at coordinate 107,419 of NZ_PJBC01000001.1, read as the reverse complement.
CCAACCCCATCGAGTGAGCAATATAGTGCACAAAGATTCAACTCAGCGAGCCTCCGTCCTGCAACACGTCAGCCAGAACGTCCGGCGCCTGCGCCATGCTGCGGACATGAGCCAGACCGCGCTGGCAGAAAAATCCGGGGTCAGCCGACGGATGCTGGTGGCGATCGAGGCGGGCGAAAAGAACGTCAGTCTGACCACGCTTGATCGAGTTGCCGAAGCGCTCGAGGTGGCCTTCAGCGATCTGATTCAGGCGCCCGAGGCGCGCGATCCGAGCCGGATCAACGAGGTGGCCTGGGCGGGCACTATAGCGGGCAGCAGAGCCGTGCTACTGTCCAAAGCCACCGCGACCCGTGAAGTCGAACAGTGGGAATGGTGCCTGCAACCGGGTGAGGTCTACCCCTCGCAACCGGATGCCGATGGCTGGAGCGAGCAGATTTACGTGTTTGAAGGTTGCCTGACGCTGATGCTGGGCGATCAGCCGCAGCACATCCATAAAGGAGAGTTTTTCATGTTCGCCAGTAATCAACCGCACTCCTACCGCAACGATGGCGAAGTCGCAGCGTGGTTCGTGCGCAATGTGGTGATCTGAATGGAGCAGCCTGACGACATCCTGATCATCGGCGGCGGCCTCAGCGGCACGATGCTGGCGGTGCAATTGTTACGCCTGCCTGGGCAACGGCGGATTCTGCTCATCGAGCCGCGTGATGAACTGGGACGTGGTGAGGCTTACAGCGCGGTCGAGCTGGGGCATACCCTGAACGGCAACGCGGCGCGGATGAGCGTCGACCCGGATAATCCCGACGACCTGACACAGTGGTTGAGGGAACATATTGCGGCCGGCGGCTGGCCGGAGTCGGCTGAGCAGGATGTGCCAGTCAGTGAACTGTTTCCTCCGCGTGGTTTGTTCGGGGTCTATGTGCAACAGCGTCTGGCTGAGGCACGGGCGGTCGGCGCGCAGCAAGGTTCGTTCGTTGAACACGTCCGTGCGGAGGCCGTCGACCTGCAAGTCGATGCTGGTTCAGTGCAGCTCACCTTGAGCGATGAACGGATTTTGCGCGGATCCCGGGCCGTGTTGGCCACCGGCATGTTTCCCGCCGCTCGCACGCCACAGACACAGTCCAGTGGCCTTAACGCAGCTGCGCTCGATCCTTGGGATGTCGCGACCATGCGCCAACTCGCCCCGCAATCCACCGTGTTGATCATCGGTTCCGGTCTGACCATGGTCGATGCCGTGGTGTCGCTGGAGCAGGCCGGGCATCGCGGGCCGATCGAGGTCTTCTCCCGGCATGGCCTGCTGCCGCATGTGCGCCGGCAACCGCCGGCCTGGGCAGATTTTCTGGCGCAGGATGAGCGCATCCGCACACCCCGCCAGCTGTTGCGCGAACTGCGTCGGCACTGTCGCGACGCCATCGCTCAGGGTATCGATTGGCAGGCGCCACTGGACACGGTTCGGGCGCATATTGCACGTCTGTGGAGTCAGGCGACCGACGTGCAGCGTCGACAATTCGTACGGCATGTGCGGCCGTGGTGGGAGAGTCACCATCACCGCTCGCCACCGCTGAGTGCCGAATTGATCGAGCGGCTGCACAACGAAGGGCGCTTGCGCATTCATGCCGCGTCGTTCACAGGGCTTGAGCCCGGCACTGACGATGCTGTGAGGATTGGTATTCGTCCGCGCGGTGAGGCCGAAACTTGCGTCGTAAGCGGTGCGGCGCTGATCAACTCCAGCGGCATCGAATATGACTGGCGACGGGTCGCTCGGCCATTGCCGCAGCAATTACTGGCGCGCGGACTGGTGCAGCCGGGGCCTCTGGCGTTAGGCATCGCAGCGGTGGACGGTGCGGTAGTCGATGCCGAAGGGCGCGTGAGTTCTCAGCTGTTTGCGATGGGCCCGCCATTGCGTGGGATGTGGTGGGAGAGTACGGCGGTGACGGATGTGGCGTTGCAGGCCAAGGCATTGGCTGGGCGCTTGGTGAATAGCCTGAAAGAATGAGGGATCCTGTTGGGCCTTTTCGCGAGCAGCCTGCTCCCGGAGGGGGGATTGAGGTTGTGGATACAATTTACGCCACACCATAAACCCTGTGGGAGCGAGCTTGCTCGCGAAAGCGTCATCTGATTCAACGTCTCTGTTGAATGAGAGACCGCTATCGCTGGCAAGCCATCTCCCACATTGGGTTTGTGTGACAGCCTGGTGTTATGCGACGACCTGGTAACACGGCACATACGCCGCGCCACCCGGCAGTTTCATCCGGTGCTGAGCGACGAAGGCTTTGAGTAGTGCATCGAGCGGCTGCATGATCGCCGCATCCCCACGGATCTGATACGGCCCGTGCTCTTCGATCAGACGAATGCCCTTGTCCTTGACGTTGCCGGCCACAATCCCGGAGAACGCCCGGCGCAGGTTGGCCGCGAGTTCATGCGGTGGCTGGTCGCGGTGCAGTTTCAGGTTGGACATGTTTTCGTGGGTCGGATCGAACGGACGCTGGAAGCCCTCATCGATTTTCAACAGCCAGTTGAAATGGAACGCATCGTTACGTTCGCGGCGGAACTGCTTCACCGCTTTCAGGCCTTGATTCATCTGGCGCGCTACTTCGGCCGGGTCATCGATGATGATCTCGTAATGCTGCTTGGCCGCTTCGCCGAGGGTCGCAATGACAAACGCATCCAGCTGTTCCAGATACGGCGCGGCATGCTTCGGTCCCGTGAGGATGACCGGGAAGGGCAGGCCTGCGTTGTCCGGGTGCATCAGGATGCCGAGCAGGTACAGGAACTCTTCGGCAGTACCGGCGCCGCCCGGGAAAATGATGATGCCGTGGCCAACACGGACGAAGGCCTCCAGGCGCTTTTCGATGTCCGGCAGGATCACCAGCTCATTGACGATCGGGTTAGGCGCTTCGGCGGCAATGATGCCTGGCTCGGTCAGACCGAGGTAGCGACCGCCATGGATGCGCTGCTTGGCATGGGCGATGGTTGCGCCTTTCATCGGGCCTTTCATCACGCCCGGTCCGCAACCGGTGCAAATGTCGAGGCTGCGCAGGCCCAGTTCGTGGCCGACTTTCTTGGTGTATTTGTATTCTTCGGTGTTGATCGAGTGGCCGCCCCAGCACACCACGATCTTCGGTTCGACGCCCGGGCGCAGGGTGCGGGCGTTGCGCAGCAGGTGAAACACGTAGTCACTGATGCCTTGGGAGTTGCTCAAATCGATGCGCTGGCTGTCGAGTTCGTTCTCGGTGTAGACGATGTCGCGCAGGGCGCTGAAGAGCATTTCACGGGTGCTGGCGATCATCTCGCCATCGACGAACGCGTCGGCCGGAGCGTTCAGCAGCTCAAGGCGTACACCGCGATCCTGCTGGTGAATACGGATTTCGAAGTCCTTGTAGGCTTCGAGGATGGTCTTGGCGTTGTCGACATGCGCGCCGGTATTGAGGATAGCCAGGGCGCACTGGCGGAAGAGGGTGTAGGTGCTGCCGGATCCGGCTTCGCTCAGTTGCTGAACTTCACGTTGAGAAAGGGTTTCCAGGCTGCCTTTCGGGCTGACCGAGGCATTGATTACGTGTCGTTGGGTCATGCAGTGATCCTTAAAACGATGCCATCCGCAACGCAGCGAAGAGCACCCGAATAGTGTGTATCCATGAATGAAGATGGCACGATCTGCGCTGTACCGCCATGTCCCCGTTGGACGCTGAAAAGATGAAAAGGAGCCCCAGCATAGCTAAAACCCTGTGCGATGCGATAATGCGTCGGCGAGTTTTTTGCGTTGCGCCTTTTGTCACTCAGGGAAGTCATTTTTGATGTTCGAGATTCAGCCGATGGACCCCGCTACCTTTCGTCAGCAGACCCGCCGCAGCACAGTCATCATCGCTGTGCTGTTTTTGCTGTTGGCCATGTTGTTTTCGTCTGTCGCTGTGGCTCTGTTTGGTGAACCGGACGGGGATAATCTGCGCTTCAATGTTGGCGGCGTATTTGTGGCATTCCTGCTGACGGCGGCGCTGTTGCGCGGGCGTTTCTGGCACCAGACCTGGATGGCCCCGGCGGTGTACAGCTGGCGCCTCAAACGCAACCTGATGAGCATCACTAACGTGATGCATCAAGTAACCGCCGCGGTGCAACGCAACGATCCTACAGCGATGAAGGTGTTGCGTTTCTACCACCTCGGATTGCTGCAGATGCACGAGCTGGACGGCAATTCCAGCGATCACGGCCAATTGCGTGAGGAAGTCGAACAGCACAAGGCGCGAATGCAGGCGCTGGGTCTTGATCCAGACCAACCACGCTTCGATCCGCAGTGGCTGGAGACGTTAAAAACGGCTTCGCGTTAAAACGGAATGCGCCGGGCGCGGCGCAGTTTCCACGAACGAAGCAGTCGTGCGTATACCAGCAGGTTGACCGCCAGCACCACACTGCCGAGGGCCAATTGAATCTGCGGCGTCAGACCTGCCGGATAGATGATCGGCCAGATGTAATGCTCGATAAAACCGCCAGCGTATTCGGTCTGCCCGGCCGCGTGGCGCATCAGGTTTTCCCAATAGGTCAGCGGGCAGTTCAAGTGCAGCACCTCAACCGCCACGCCCCAGGCGGCCGCTGGCAGGTGCAGCCACAGTAGCCGTGGCCAGCGCAGCACCAGCAGCCCGCCGAACAGCACGAACAAGATGAAACACAAGTGAAACAGCACCAGCCCGTCGGCGGCGATTCGGTACAGCATGGCGTCTTCCTGACGTAAGTTCTGAGAGCGCTATGGTACGCCGTGCGGAGCTGAAATCGTGGGTGAATTCCGGCGTGGGAAAATGTTCTACCCTTTCAGGGATGATCAACTGTTCTGAGTGAGGTGGACATGGCAAACGAGCAAACGCGTCCGAATCAGGATGAGCCAACAGAGGAAGAGATCGAGCGGCAAAAGAGGCAGGAAAAAACCTGGAAGCACGACGACAGTCGCGAGCTGTCTGACCGCGATCAGGAGCGTCCGCTCAAGCCTTGAATTGCACCTGCAAAGAGCCCCGCATCAGCGGGGCTCTTTGCATTTCAGAGGTCTTCCAGCTGCGTGAAGTCCGGGTAAGTTGCTCGGTACCCCAACGTCCTGTCGATCCAAGCATTGAGCTCATTGACCATCACCGGCGGGTGGCCGGGATAACCCTCGAGGGCGTTGCGCAGGGTGCGTTCGATGTCGGGCACGCTGTGCAAGTTTCGGGTCTTGATGTAATGGCCGATAAAACAGTCGAGTTCCAGGCGTTCTGTCTTGGACAGATGGACACACTTCAGGCCGCTGACCTGTTTGATTGCAAAATCGTCGCTCACTTATTTCTCTGCAAGGCTTGAAAGTTGTTGATGGATTCCTGATTTCTTTGACTCTTTGGTCAATTGGTATACCAATCGGAAAGGCGGCGCGCATGCTATCCGCAGCGCGCGAAAATGTATGTATGACTGTCGAAATGTCAGACAGGCGGTTAGCCAGATCGAAGGGCGTTCAAGAGTTGTTGTTTCGCGGTTGAAACACTTTTTGTAACGCGAGGGATTCTGCAGTGGGCTCGTTTGAACAACGCTGGGATGGTGGAATGATCTAGTCGACGCGTTCTATCAAATGCGCACCTTGATTACGCGTATTACCGACCGCTTTGCCGACTTTGTGCCATTCGAAGGCATCACTGGGCTCGCCTTCAAAAAGCAGCATCTGCTCGGCGCGCTCGTGTGACGTAGCCGGATCAAGCCATTCACGAGCATGTTGCGCATCGAAGACCACGGGACGGCGATCATGAATATCGAGCAGGCCGCCCAGGCTGTCGGCGGTGATGATGACGAATCCGTCGTCCTCCCTTGGTAGAACTCCCGGTGCAGGAAATTGGCCGATGCCAGCACAGAAAACCGGGGCGTGATCCGCCCGACGAATCAACCAGGGCTGTCGGGATTTTTCCCCGCTATCAACCCACTCAAACCAGTTGTCGACGGGCACGATCAGCCGCTGCCGCCAGATCGCCCTGAAAAACGCGCCGTGGCCGACTTTTTCCCCCCGAGCGTTGATGGGCGCGGCACGATTCTTCGCCCAGTGCGGGCGCCAGCCCCAGCGCAGATCGTTGGCATGAACGGACTGTTCGTGTTGATGCAGAACCGCCAGCGCAGTGGTGGGCGCTGCGTTGTAGCGATTCAGCGGCGCGTCACCAACGTGATTGATCAACGCGTCGGGCATGTTCAGCACCGCGACGAAATCATGAATCCCGCAGTACTGGGTGAGTCTTGCGCACATGGCTGAAATCTCCTCAAGGAGTTTTCAGTCTAGTCGCGCCCGAACATCGCCTTTATCAATGTGAAAATAACGAGCTTACGTTATGCGAAATTAGAATTTAAAAATAAAAATCAAGAGCGTTAAGGTCTATGCAAACCACTTCTGCAGGACTCGCCATGAAGCTTTCTCGTGTGCTCCGCCGCGTGCTGAGCGCTGCCTTGTTGACCTCCCCACTTGCCTACGCTGCGGAGCCAGTGGTCCTGCATGTGGGCGATCAAAACTACTACAACATCCGCGCTTCGATTGAGGCATCAGGTGTGTTGAAGGACGCGCCTTACACGGTTGACTGGAAACATTTCCAGGCTGCCGCACCGCTCGCCGAGGCGTTGCAGGCCGGCTCGCTGGATCTGGGGTTTCTCGGCGATTCAGGCTTCCTGTTCCTTGCTGCCAGGCAGGCACCCGTGAAACTGATCGGCGTATCGCGGCAGAACCCCGACACCATTGCCTTGCTGGTGCCCAAGGATTCGCCAGTGAAAACCATCGCCGACCTCAAGGGCAAAAAAGTCGCTTACTGGCCCGGAGCCTGGAGTCAGCAATTGACCCTGCGTGCGCTGGAGCAGGGCGGTCTGCCGGAAAACTACGTTGATTTCGTCAAGCTGATGCCGATCGACGCGGCCGCCGCTCTGCCGCAGGGTAGCATCGACGCCTTTCCAGTGTGGGAGCCGTATATCTCGCAACAGATCGTGTTCTCCGGCGCTCGACCGATTCTGACCGCGAAAAACCTGATGCCGGGGTTGAGCGCCATCGCTGCGTCGACGCCTTCCATCGACAGCAAGCGTGCGGCGATTGCCGATTTTCTCGCACGATTGAAACAGGCGCGCGCCTGGGTGGATAACCACACCGACGAGTACGCCGACCTCTGGGCGAAGAAGGCCAATCTCGATCAACAAGTCTCGCGGCACTGGTTGCGCCAGGCGCACATGACCGTCGGGCCGGTGGATCAGCAGGCGGCAGCGGATTTGCAGAGCACGGCGGACTTCCTGTTCAAAGTCAAGGCACTACCGGCCCCGCTGGCCACGGCGGGCATTATCGACACTTCATTTCAAAACGCCTTGACGCGCTGAAAACCAGCACTGGAACCAAACCCTGTGTACCTTATCCAACCTGCGCTCGCCGATAGCGGCGCGGGGAGGGACAAGGGCGAAGGAGTTTTGCCATTCGACAACACGACGGCTGCGGCCGGACTCAGGGCAAAACATGACATCCGGATGCAAATTTTTTTGTGCTGCGCTCATCGCGTTGGGTCTGGCTGGCTGCATCGCCGCGCCGATCGAGATGACCGCGCAAACCGAAACACGCCTGCAATCCCGACCGCCCGTACGTTTTCTCCTGACGTTTGATGATGGCCCCAGCGCTTCGGGATTGTGGAACCCGACGGCCACGGTGCTCGACAGCCTTAAAAGCAATCCAGCGCAGGCAAACATCAAAGCAGTGTTTTTCGTGCAGACCCGAGCGCCGAGGGCAGGTAACAGCGAGATCGGCCGCAGCCTGATGCGTCGTGAACACGCCGAGGGGCATATTCTCGCTTTTCACACCGCAACGCATTGGCACACCAACCATCGCTTGCTTGACCCACAAGAACTGGAGCAGTCGCTGACCGATGGCAGCGCTGATATCGCCGCTATCGCCGGGGCTCCGCCCAAGCTGTTGCGCCCGCCATTCTGGAACTACGACAAACGGACATTTGCGGCTTATCAGAAACATGGCTTGCACGTCCTGCTCACCGACCTGAGTGCCAACGACGGCAAGATCTGGGGTTTTAACGCCAGCCCGCGGCGCCGCGCAAACATGTTGCGGCAGTTATCCGAAGTACGGGAACGCATCGCTGTTGGCCAACTGCCGACCGTGGATGGTGTGATTCCGGTGGTGGTGACGTTCCATGATCTCAATCGCTACACGGCACGACACACGCGAGAGTATCTGCAGATTCTGCTCGATAGCGCCGCGGCGACCGGTGTCAAGCTGGCGGACAAGCCGTTCTACGACGATCAGGCTGCGCTGGAACAAGCAGCGCTGGCGCGTACGGTCCAGCAAAGCGCTGAACCCGTGACTCTGCCCGGCATGTGGAACTGGATTTGGGATCAGGACGCGCACTGAGTGGAGCGCGCAATTTGTGACCGGCTTGGCATTTGCGGGCCGGGCAAATAACACGTCGTGCAACTATGCTCGATGGGTCAATTCTCCGCCTGCGAGGCGTCCGTCCATGCTTGCCATTGCCGATATTTGCCGCATCGTCGAGTCAGGCTTTCCCACGTACAAGTGTGATTGCACACCGAACGGACAGGGTCTGTTGCGAATCAAGGTGTATGAGCCGGGCAGCGGGCGTGTCGAACTCTTGCTTGATGGCGTTTCTCCCGAGCACTTGGTCACGATTCGGGATGTTTCCAATTTCATCGCCGAGTTGCGCACTGAAATGAGCGCTGGACGCCGGGCCTTCGCCGGCTGACCTCTATAAACGCCGTTGAAAGGCCTGCACGATGCGCCGTGTCGCGTCATTGGTTTCGAGATTGTGCACGGCATCGAGCGGGTACCAGATGCAGTCGACAATTTCGTTCTGCGGGCGTACATCATCGAGGTTGGCCACCGAAGCCTCATAAACATGATGCTGCGTACTGCCCGCCTGCAGATCCATCAGGTACAGCACTTCCTCGGCATTCAGCCCGGTTTCCTCCTGCAACTCGCGCACGGCTGCGGCCGCGCGAGTTTCCCCGGGCTCAACCTTGCCGCCGGGCAGTGACCAGTGATGGCGGGGTTTGCGCACCAGGAGGATATGGCGGTCCTGTTCGCAAATGACGGTAGCGCGTACTTTCATGAATACCTTGTAGATGCGTGTCATAAAACTGTAATTGAACTGCAATATTCGAGCCGCAGGCGGATTTAAAGGTTCCTCTTGAAGTGGGAGCTATTTGCAGCGCAAAAAGTGCCAGTCAATTGACAGGGTCAGGTGGCAATCGGGTTTACACCGGAGCGGGGACCGGGTGTAAGGTGAGTACGTACCCCAGACACCGTTGGCAAAAAGGAGGTGCTCATGAGCATTCCAATGCTGAACAAGCTGCACATGAACGGGTATGACGTGCTCAGCGTGAACAACGGCCCATGGCGGGTTTGCACGCAGGGCGACCGATTGGCGTCATTCACCAGCAGGGAGGAGGCGATGGCCTACGCCGCGGCGCTTCCCGGTTACAAAAAGCGTTCCCGGCAGGTGCAAACCCACGATGGTAGTTGACGCGTTGTAACGAAAAAGCCCCGGTTTCGACCGGGGCTTCTTGTTTAAGGCGTGTCAGTGAACCTTGATTCGGCTGATCGTCCGGGCTTTTACCTCCCTGGCATAAATCTGCAATCTTTCCTCGTCGCTTTGCAGAATTTCGCAAGACCGCAATACAGTCTGGGCGTCTGCCTCGTTGCCGGATTTGCGCAGTTGTTCAGCGATGCGCTTGAGATCGACTGCCGACCATCTCAGATCGGATGCCACGCTTTGCAAATCCCGTTGAAGTTCGTGTTCGTATTCATTGAGCCGCATGATCACCTCCAGAACATTCTCGGTAGAAAAGAGTAGCCGCATTTTTCCAGATGCAGCCAGGTCATCTGACGCTCGGCTGAATGGATGTAAATAATTGTCCAGTCGCCCGTAACGGCGGGGTGCCACGATGGATGTGCGGGCAGTTAAACGGTACATTCACGTTTTTTCTGAACAGGTAAACAGCATGCGCGTATGGATCAGCACCTTGACCCTGGCCTTGTTGGCGGGTTGCTCATTACCCGCATCGTTGGTGCCGGGCGAGCCAAACCTGAGCAAGACCAGTGAAAAGCCTCCCCGTGAATATGCCGCTTGTTTGTTACCGTTGTGGCAGAAGGACGTCGCCAGGACCTCGCAGATGTCGATTTCCAATGGCTACCGGATTACCGCGCCAAGCATCATCACCGCCGATGAGATTCTCGATATCGTCAAGTACAAGGACGGCAGCAAAGTGTCCCTTTACCAGGGGCCGCCATGGGCCAAGTCCGGGTCGCTGCGCCAATCGGTGCGTGACTGCCTGTAGGCAGCTGCTTGATTCGCAAAAAGGCAGGCACCGAAGCCCGGTGTCTGCCTTTTTTCATGGGATGGAGGCTCCGGCTGACCGCCGCAATGGTCTGTGACAGTTGCCTGCGCGGCGCTGCAAAATCCTCGACTAGGCTTTGAATGTCGGCCGGTGATGGGCCGGCATGACGAAAAGGAGCCTCGGATCATGGATGATCTGGTCAAGGAAATCATTCCGCTGTTGCAGTACCTCATTCCCGGGTTTCTATCGGCCTGGGTCTTCTATTCACTTACGGCGTTCAAGCGACCTGGGTCTTCTATTCACTTACGGCGTTCAAGCGACCGGATACGTTTGGTCAGATCGTGCAGGCGCTGATGTTTACGTTTGTGATTCAGGGCGCGGTGTTGGCGGTGGGCAACTTTGTCTGTGGATTGGCTCGAAGGGATTTTCTGCAGGCACCTGGGATGCCCGGGCACAAAGGCTTTGGGCTTTATGGCCATCCGAGTCCGGCTGCGGGCAGTTCGTGATGCAGAATCCACGTTGGGTCAATGACGACGGCCAGTCTGCGCCTTTTGGCGCCGAACTTTTGCTGATAGATTCCGCGCAAGTCAAGTGGGTTGAGTTCAGCCCGGTATCAGAGGGTTCATCATGACACCCGCCAGAGCGCCGCAGCTAATGCCAAAACAATACGAACGTCTTTTCAAAGGGCCGGACGGCAAACCGCTAGAGGAGCCGCTGATCAAAGCACCGAGCGCTCCGCCGCCGCTCAAATATGGACTGCCACGATAACTCTCAGCCCCAACCCAGCGCCACCGCCCGGCGAATCGCCTCCAGCAACATCGCGAATGCCGGGTTGTCATTGTTCTCCCGCCAGATCAGATGCAGTTCGCTCTGCACTCCTTCGCCCAGATCGATTTCGCGAAACACTACATTCCTGAACACCACGCTGGTTGCGCAGCGCGGCACCAGCGCCAGGCCCATGCCAGCGTTGACCAACGCCAGAATCGTCAGCGATGAGCCCAGCCACTGCACGTAATCCGGTGCCACCCGCGCTGAACGCAGGGTGCCGGTCAACAGTTCGTTGAACGGTGGATAGGCTTCGTGGGAGTACATCAGGAACGGCTGTTTATCCAGATCACCCACTGACACGTCAGCCGTGTTTGCCAATCGATGCCCGCTCGGCACCGCCAGCACGAACGGTTCCCGCACCAAACATTCGGTGGCATAACCCGGTTCCTGCAATGGCGCCCGGGCAATGCCCAAGTCGATACGGCGGGCGCGCAAGGCCTCGTGCTGCTGATAGGTGTTCATTTCTGCCAGATCGATTTTCACTTGCGGCTGTTTCAGTCGCGCTTCGGCGATCACCTTGGGCAGAAACTCATACACCGCGCTGCCGACGAACGCGATATTCACCGAGCCGATGTCACCCTCGGCAAACCGGCGGGCGGTGATTGCCGCTTGCTGGGCACGCTCCAGCAGGTTCTGCGCTTCGACAAAAAAAGCCCGGCCCGCCGCCGTCAGCGCAACGCTGCGGGTGCTGCGGGTGAACAGCTCTACACCGAGGTGATGCTCCAGCAGCTGAATCTGCCGACTCAGCGGCGGCTGGGTCATGTTCAGCCGTTCGGCGGCGCGGCGAAAGTTGAGTTCGGTGGCGACCGTGGTGAAGCAGCGCAGCTGGGTGAGCTCGAACATTGATTTAATCCGGGTATCAATCGAATGCCAGTTTAGATTAGACGGGATCAATGCGCGACATCCATGATCAGCCCATCGCTTCAAGTCATCCCTAAAAAAACAAGATCGGGAGTCGCCCCTTGAAAACCGTTCAAAGTCCGCCTGACATCACGGTACTCGCCCGCGCCGCCGCCAAGGTCAAACGCCACGTGCTGCCGCTGTTCGTGGTGATGTTCATCGTCAATTACATCGATCGGGTCAACATCGGCTTCGTGCGCAGCCATCTGGAGACCGATCTGGGTATCGGCGCAGCGGCTTACGGACTTGGCGCCGGGCTGTTCTTCATCGGTTACGCTTTGTTCGAGGTGCCGTCGAACATGCTGTTGCAGCGCTACGGCGCGCGGGTCTGGCTGACCCGGATCATGTTCACCTGGGGCGCTGCGGCCATGGCGATGGCGTTTGTTCAAGGTGAAACCAGCTTCTACGTGCTGCGCTTTATTCTCGGCGCGGCCGAGGCCGGGTTCTTCCCGGGAATTATTTATTACTTCACCCAGTGGCTGCCAGCGTCCGAGCGCGGCAAAACCATGGCGGTGTTTCTCAGCGGTTCGGCGATTGCCTCGGTCATTTCCGGCCCGGTGTCCGGTGCGCTGTTGCATGTCAGCGGGTTGGGCATGCACGGTTGGCAGTGGATGTTTCTGATCGAAGGCGCAGCGTCGGTGGTGTTGTGCGCATTCGTCTGGTTCTGGCTGCAATCGCACCCGCGTCAAGCCAAATGGCTGAGCGAGGAGGAGCGTGAAGCGCTTGTTGCGGCGATCGCCGAAGAACAGCGCGCCCGAGAAGCAGTGCAGGTCGCCAGGCCGTCGATGTTCAAGCTGCTGGCCGACCGGCAGATCGCGTTGTTCTGCTTCATCTATTTCTCTATCGCGCTGACCATTTACGGTGCAACGTTCTGGCTGCCGAGCATGATCAAAAAGATGGGCAACCTCGGCGACTTCCAGGTCGGGCTGCTCAACTCCATTCCGTGGATCATCTCGATTATCGCCATGTACGGTTTCGCAGCGATGGCCGGTAAATGGAAATTCCAGCAGGCCTGGGTCGCGCTGACGCTGGTGATCGCAGCCTTCGGCATGTTCATGTCGACCACTGGCGGGCCGGTGTTTGCCTTCGTTGCCATCTGCTTCGCGGCCATCGGCTTCAAAGCGGCGTCGGCGCTTTTCTGGCCGATTCCACAGAGCTATCTGGATGCGCGCATCGCTGCGGCGGTGATCGCGCTGATCAATTCCATCGGCAACCTTGGCGGCTTCGTCGCGCCGACGGCGTTCGGCATTCTCGAACAAACCACAGGCTCCATCGAGGGCGGCCTGTATGGCCTGGCGGCGACATCGCTGATCGCCGCTGTGGTGATCTTCTTCGCCCGCACGGCGCCTGGCGCCAAAGGCCAAACCCCGGCGAAGCCAAGTGCCGAAGCCGCCGTTGTGGCGCCGGCTCGTCCGGCTGCGAGCCACTGAATCGATTGTTGATCTGTCAGGAGCGTTATCTTGAAAATCACCCGTGTCAGCGTCACCCCGATCGCCTTCCGCGATCCGCCACTGCTCAATGCCAGTGGCATCCATGAGCCCTTTGCCCTGCGCTCGATCATCGAGATTGAAAGTGACAATGGCTACATCGGCCTCGGCGAGAGCTACGGCGATGCCCCGGCGCTGGCGATCCAGCAGCAATTGAAGAGCCAGTTGATCGGCCTTGATCCGTTCAACCTCAATCAACTGCGCGCGATCGTGCAGGCCACCGTGGCAGCGAATAAACCCGCCAGCGTCGCTGGCGCCGAACTGGCTCCCGGTTCCCACGCCAGCAAAGCGGTGAGCAACGCCTACTCGGCGTTCGAAGTGGCGTTTCTCGATTTGCAGGCGCATTACCTCAATGTGCCGCTGGTGGATCTGCTCGGCGGTGCAATCCGCGATGAAGTGCCGTTCAGCGCTTACCTGTTTTTCAAATACGCCGAACATATCGACTCGCCCTACAAACCCGACAACTGGGGCGAGGCGCTGAGCGAGCAGCAGATCGTGGCGCAGGCCGCGCGGATGATTGAGGCGTACGGATTCAAGAGCATCAAGCTCAAGGCCGGCACCTTGCCGCCGGAGCATGAAGTGGCATGTATCAAAGCGCTGAAAAAAGCCTTTCCGGGTTTTCCGCTGCGCATCGACCCGAACGGCAACTGGTCGCTGGAGACGGCAATTCGCATGGCCGAATTGCTCGGCGATGATCTGCAGTACTACGAAGACCCGACGCCCGACCTTGATGGCATGGCCGAACTGCACAAGCGCACGGGTTTGCCACTGGCGACCAACATGGTGGTGACCGATTTCGACGAGTTCCGCCGCAGCGTTGCGCAGAACAGCGTGCAGATCGTCCTCGCCGACCACCATTATTGGGGTGGCCTGCGTGATACGCAGGCACTGGCGAAAATGTGCGACGTGTTCGGCCTCGGTGTGTCGATGCATTCCAACTCGCACCTGGGCATCAGCCTGATGGCCATGGCCCACGTCGCGGCGGCGGTGCCGAATCTGGATTACGCCTGCGACACCCATTACCCGTGGCAGGAGCCGGACGAGGAGGTGATCAAGGGCGGCAAGCTGCCGATTGTCGATGGCTGCGTGAAGATCACTCGCGCGCCCGGGCTGGGGTTGGAACTGGACCCCGAACAACTGGCCAAGCTGCATGATCAGTACCTGACGTGCGGGATTCGCCAGAGGGATGATGTGCGGCAGATGCAGCGTTACAAGGCGGATTGGCGGGCGGTCAAGCCGAGGTTTTGATCGCGTCGGGACGGGCCCCATCGCGGGCTTGCCCGCGAAAAGGCCCACGAATCAAAGCGTCTCCAGCAGCCAATCCCTGAACGCCTTCAGCGAAGGCAAATTCTCATTGCGCGGCGGATACACCAGGTAATAACTGCGCCGGCTGGTAATCGGTTCGCCCAATTGCAGCAATTCGCCCTTGAACAATTCTTCCTCGACCAGAATGCGCGGTACCAGGCCCACGCCTATATTGGCGCGTACCGCTTGAATCAAGTGCGAGGTCATTTCGAAGCTCGGCCCGATCCTCATGCGGCGATGCGGCAGCTGGTAGTGGCTGAACCATTCCGCCCACGCCTGGGCGTTACTGCTGACATTGAGCAGCAACTGCTCGCTGATGTGCCGCTCGGCCTCGTCGCGTTCAGTCGCCGACAGCTGCGCGCTGGCAATCGCCACCAGTTCTTCGGTGTGCAGGGGCAGGGCGGTCAGGCCCGGCCAATCACCGCCGCCGACACAGATGGCCGCGTCGATTTCGCTGATATCGAAATCGATGGTTTCGATCCGCGAATGCAGGTGCACGGTCATGCCCGGGTGCGCCGTATAGAAATCCTTCAGCCGTGGCAGCAGCCATTTCGAACCGAAGGTCGGCAGCGTTGCCAGGCGCAGGCTGTGAATGCCCGAACCAAACGCCATCGCCTGCAAAGTGGCGCTGCGAATCTGCCCGAGGGCTTCGGTGAGCTCACGTTGATACATGCGTCCAACATCGGTCAGCGCCACCTGCCGGCCTTCGCGGCTGAACAGGCGCATGCCGAGCATCTTCTCGAGAATCTGTACCTGACGGCTGACCGCACTCTGCGTCAACGACAGTTCATGGGCGGCGCGGGTGTAACTTTCGTGCCGAGCGGCGGCTTCGAAAGCGAGCAACAGCGACATGGACGGCGTGAGCGAGCGCGGATTCATTCGTAAAACTCATCGATAGCGGGTCGAATTTACGCTTGTTCCATGGTTCTTCAGCAAATAACATGGGCGCATTCAGATGGCGGAGCCTGACGCAATCATTCGTTGCGCACAACTGTTCACCGCCACGCCGCCCGATTTGACCGAGATAACCTGACCGATGATTGCCCAGCTATCGCCCGCCAAAGCCCTGACCGGCGATTACCGACAATTCCTTGCCGCCCTGAAAAACAGCGGCTTTCGCGGTGAAATCAGCGCCGATTACGCCAGCCGCGTGGTGCTCGCTACCGACAATTCGATCTATCAGCGGTTGCCGCAAGCGGCGGTGTTTCCGCTGGACGCCGAAGACGTCGCGCGGGTGGCGCGGCTGATTGCCGAACCGGCGTACGAGAAAGTGGTGATCACCCCGCGCGGCGGTGGCACCGGCACCAATGGCCAATCGCTGACGGACGGTATCGTCGTCGACCTCTCGCGGCACATGAACCGCATTCTGGAAATCAACGTTGAACAACGCTGGGTGCGCGTGCAGGCCGGGGTGGTCAAGGACCAGCTCAACGCCGCATTGAAATCCGCCGGGCTGTTCTTCGCCCCTGAGCTGTCGACCTCGAACCGCGCCACGGTCGGCGGCATGATCAATACCGACGCCAGCGGCCAGGGCAGTTGCACCTACGGCAAGACCCGCGACCACGTGCTGGAGCTGCAGATGATTCTGCGCGGCGGCGAGCGTTTGCACGGTCTGCCGCTGGAAGAAAACGAGCTTGAAGCACAGTGCGCTCGCGCCGATCGGGTCGGCGAGGTCTACCGTTGCGCTCGGCAGATCATTGATGAGCAGGGCGAGTTGATCAAGGCACGCTTCCCCGACCTCAACCGCTGCCTGACCGGTTATGACCTGGCGCACCTGCGTGAGGACGATCAGCGCTTCAATCTCAACAGCGTGCTCTGTGGCGCGGAAGGCTCGCTGGGTTTTGTCGTCGAAGCGCGATTGAACGTGCTGCCGATTCCCAAGCACACGATGCTGGTCAATATCCGCTACGCCGGGTTCATGGATGCGCTGCGCGATGCGCGGGCGTTGATGGCGCTCAAGCCGTTGTCGATTGAAACCGTCGATTCCAAGGTCTTGCTGCTGGCGATGCAGGACATCGTCTGGCACGGCGTTGCCGAATATTTTCCAGAAAGTGCCGAGCGCCCGACGCTGGGCATCAACCTGGTCGAGTTCTGTGGCGATGACCTGGAAGATTTGCAGCACCGCGTTGAAGCGTTCATCCAACACTTGCAAAACGACCGCACGGTGGAGCGTCTGGGCCATACGCTGGCGGTCGGTCAAGCAGCGGTAAACAAGGTCTACGGCATGCGCAAACGTGCGGTGGGCCTGCTTGGCAACGTCGCCGGCGAGGCCCGTCCGCAGCCTTTCGTCGAAGACACCGCCGTGCCGCCGCAGCACCTGGCTGAATACATCGCTGAGCTGCGCGACCTGCTCGACAGCCATGATTTGCAGTACGGCATGTTCGGCCATGTCGACGCCGGCGTACTGCACGTGCGGCCGATTCTCGACATGAAAGACCCGCTGCAAGCGGCGTTGGTGCGCCCGGTGTCCGATGGCGTCGCCGCACTGACCCAGCGCTACGGCGGCCTGCTTTGGGGTGAACACGGCAAGGGCCTGCGTTCGGAGTATGCGCCGGCATTCTTCGGCGAGTTGTACCCGGCGCTGCAAGCCTTGAAAGCGGCGTTCGACCCGTTCAACCAGTTCAACCCGGGTAAAATCGCCACGCCAGCGAACAGCGGTGCAGCGCTGCTGAAGATCGATGAAGTGACTCTGCGCGGTGAGCTTGATCGGCAAATCGACGAGAAAGTCTGGCAAAGCTACGGCGCGGCCATGCACTGCAATGGCAACGGCGCCTGCTACAACTTCGATCCTGATGACGCCATGTGCCCGTCGTGGAAAGCCACCCGCGAACGTGCGCAGTCGCCCAAGGGGCGTGCCTCGCTGATTCGCGAATGGCTGCGGTTGCAGGGCGAGGCGGGTGTCGACGTGCTGTCGGATGCGATCCGCAAACCGGCGTTTTTCCGCACGCTGTGGCAGCGCTGGCGCAACAGTCGCGATCCGTCGGCAGACTTTTCCCATGAAGTGTACGACGCCATGGCCGGTTGCCTGGCCTGCAAATCCTGCGCGGGGCAGTGCCCGGTGAAGGTTAACGTGCCGGAATTTCGCTCGCGCTTTCTCGAGCTGTATCACAGCCGCTACCTGCGTCCGGCACGGGATTATCTGATCGCCTCGCTGGAGTACACCATCCCGTACATGGCGCGGATTCCGGCGCTGTACAACGGTTTGATGGGCGCGGACCGGGTGCGCAGTGCCTTGGCGCGGGTCGGGGGCATGGTCGATGTGCCGTTGCTCAGCCGCTTCGATTTCCACGCTGCGCTGCGCCGTTGGCGGGTGCAGCCCGCGACCGTTGCGGCGCTGTCGGCGCTCACCCCGCAGCAACGCGAACGCAGCGTGGTGATCGTGCAGGACGCCTTCACCCGCTACTTCGAAGCGCCGCTGTTGGCGGATCTGGTCGAGCTGATTTCGCGTCTGGGTTATCAGGTCTATCTCGCACCGTTCAGCGCCAATGGCAAACCGCTGCATGTGCAGGGCTTTCTCTCGGCGTTCAATCGCGCGGCGTTGCGCAACGCTGGGCAATTGCAGGCGCTGGCGCAGTCCGGAGTGCCCTTGCTGGGGCTGGATCCGGCGATGACTCTGGTCTATCGCCAGGAATACCTGAAAGTGCCGGGCCTGAATGAATGTCCAGAAGTCGCGCTGGTGCAGGAATGGTTACTCAAGGTCATGCCGGAGCAGGCGCCTGAGGTTCAGCCCAAAGCGTTCCGTCTGCTCGCCCATTGCACGGAGAAAACCAACGCGCCGGCCGCGACCCGCCAGTGGGAACAGGTCTTCGAACGTGCTGGTCTGAAGCTCGCCACACAAGCCACCGGTTGCTGCGGCATGTCCGGCACTTACGGCCATGAAGCGCGCAACCGGCAGACTTCAGCGCTCATCTATGAGCAGTCGTGGGCGCGTCAGATCCAAGCAGTGGCGGAGCAGGGCGAGGCGTTGGCGACCGGCTATTCCTGCCGCAGCCAGGTCAAGCGCCAGTCGGCTCAGGCGCTGCGTCATCCGTTGCAGGTGTTGTTGGAGACGCTGCGTCGCTGATCGTGTCGCTGGTGTCCTTGTCCCAGATCAGACGCGGGTCGAAACTCATCGCAGCGAGCATGGTGAACACCACGACCAGGCCAAAGAACAGGATTCCCGGTCGTGGCTCGATATCGCCCAGCGCCTGGAATTTCACCAGCGCTGCGACCAGTGCGACCACCAGCACGTCGAGCATCGACCAATAGCCGATCAGCTCGACGAAGCGGTACAGCTTCGAACGCTCCTTGCGCGCCCAATCGCTGTTTCGCTGCACCGTGACCAGCAGCAAGGTCAGGGCGACGAATTTGACTCCCGGTACCGCGATGCTGGCGATGAAAATGATCAAGGCAATGTCCCACGCCCCGGCCTCCCAGAACTCCAGCACGCCGCTCATGATCGTGCTGTCGGCGCCGTTGCCGAGCATCACCGTGTTCATCACCGGGAGCAGATTGGCTGGAACATAAAAGGCCAGCGCGGCGAGCATGTACGCCCAGGTGCGCGTCAGCGAATTGGTCTTGCGCCGATGCAGCGGCGCGTCGCAGCGCGGGCATTCGTGTGGCTCGTCGGTCATGTCACAGGCCAGGCCACAGCTGTGACACAGGCACAGGTTGAGTTCGCTGGCAGTCGGTGGACGCTTCATAAAATGTCCCAGAGTTCGCGGATGTCGCGGCCGGCAATGCGGATCATCATCAGGCTCAGCACCGCCAGGGCGAACAGGCCGATCCCGGGCAGCACATCGAGCAGGCCGGCCAGTTTGAACACCGCAACCATCGCCCCCAGCAGACACACTTCAAGCATGCTCCACGGCCGCAGGGTTTCCAGCCAGCGCATGCACAGATTGAACCCCGGTGCCCTGCGCAGGCCGAGGGCAAAACTCAGCACCCAGATCAGCAACACCAGCTGAAAGGCCGGGGCAATGATGATTGCAATCGCCGCGACCATGGCGATGAAAGTAATCGGTCCCTGGCTCAGCGCGAGCACCGAATCCCACAGCGTCGCACTGTTTTTCATGCCTTTGAGGCTGATGCTCATCACCGGGTAGAAATTGGCGAACAGCCACAGCATCGCCGCCGTGAACGTCAGCGCCAGACGCTGCTCGATGGTCAGCCCGTTGAAGCGCTGCAGTACACCACCGCAACGCACGCACAGGGTTTTCTGATGCTTGGCGAGCACGACCTTTTCGTACACGCAGTCACAGTGCTCGCAGATGATCAGGTGTTCGGTGGTGACCATGGACAGCGCTCAAGGGCAAGGCGGACCTGTTCACTATAGAAGGCTGGAGCCGATGGGCAACCTCGATGCTGACGAGTTGCTCGCACAATGGAAATATGTTGCGCCCCAATAGACGCTGCGGTTCCCGGGTGGGAGCGGGCTTGCTCGCGAAGAGGGTATGTCAGGCGATGCAGCGGTGACTGACCGAATGCTTTCGCGAGCAAGCCCGCTCCCACAATGGAAATGTGTTGCGCCCCAATAAGCGCTGCGGATCCCGGATGGGAGCGGGCTTGCTCGCGAAGAGGGTATGTCAGGCGATGCAGCGGTGACTGACCGAATGCTTTCGCGAGCAAGCCCGCTCCCACAATGGAAATGTGTTGCGCCCCAATAGACGCTGCGGTTCCCGGGTGGGAGCGGGCTTGCTCGCGAAGCGGGTATGTCAGGCGATGCAGCGGTGACTGACCGAATGCTTTCGCGAGCAAGCCCGCTCCCACAATGGAAATATGTTGCGCCCCAATAGACGCTGCGGTTCCCGGGTGGGAGCGGGCTTGCTCGCGAAGAGGGTATGTCAGGCGATGCAGCGGTGACTGACGGGACGCTCTCGCGAGCAGGCCTTCAGCGTGTCTGGATTATTTACGATCCAGCCACACGGTCTGCGCGTTGCAGAATTCCCGTACGCCGAAGTGCGACAGCTCACGACCGAAGCCGCTCTTCTTCACGCCGCCAAAGGTCACACGCGGGTCGCTGGCGGAGTAGCCGTTGATGAATACACCGCCGGTTTCCAGTTCGCTGGTCAGTTGCTCGGCCAGCGCCACGTTGGCGGTGTAGATCGTGGCAGTCAGGCCGAAATCGCTGTCGTTCGCCAAGGCTACGGCGTGTGCGCAATCGCGGGCGGTGATGATCGAGGCGACCGGGCCGAACAGTTCTTGTTTGAACGAAGTCATGCGGTCGGTGACATCGGCCAGTACCGTCGGCTCATAGTAGTTGCCCGAACCCTCAACCTTGCTGCCGCCGAGCAGCAGCGTCGCGCCTTCTTCAAGGGTGTCACGCACTTGCTGATCCAATTCATCACGCAGATCGAACCGCGCCATCGGCCCGATGTAAGTATCAGCGTTGAGCGGATCGCCCATCTTCAACTGGCGTGTCGCTTCAACGAACTTGCGGGTAAATTCCTCGACCACGCCTTGTTCGATGATCAGACGTTTGGCAGCCGCGCAAACCTGGCCGGAATTCTGATAGCGACCGACCACCGCCGCGTGCACCGCCTCATCCAGATCAGCATCGTTGAGCACGATGAACGGATCGGAGCCGCCGAGTTCCAGCACGCACTTCTTCAACGCCGCACCGGCCTGAGCGCCGATGGCCATACCGGCGCGGACGCTGCCGGTCAGCGTCACAGCGGCGATGCGCGAATCGGCAATGGCGCTGGAAACGCCTTCCTGGGTGACGTTGATCACTTCAAACACGCCCTCGGGAAAACCGGCGCGAACAAACGCATCGCGCAACAGGTAAGCGCTGCCCATCACGTTCGGCGCGTGCTTGAGCACGTAGGTGTTGCCGGCGATCAGCGTCGGCACCGCGCCGCGCAGCACCTGCCAGATCGGGAAGTTCCACGGCATCACTGCCAGAATCGGTCCCAGCGGGCG
This sequence comes from Pseudomonas sp. Choline-02u-1, assembly GCF_002836515.1. Classification (GTDB taxonomy): domain Bacteria; phylum Pseudomonadota; class Gammaproteobacteria; order Pseudomonadales; family Pseudomonadaceae; genus Aquipseudomonas. The sequence goes on along the minus strand of NZ_PJBC01000001.1, from coordinate 85,685 downwards.
GTACTCAATGCGCGCCTTGCCGCCTTCGACCTGAGTGGCCTCGGCGTCGAGCATGGCCGGGCCGTGTTCGGCGTACCACTCGCAGAGCTTGGCGCACTTCTCGATTTCGCCACGAGCCTGAGCGATCGGCTTGCCCATTTCCCGAGTGATCATCGTCGCCATGGCTTCGGCGGTTTCACGCAGCGCGCCGGCGAGGGCGGTCAGTAGGCGCGAACGGTCCTGCAGCGGCTTGCGCTTCCACTTGCCGAAGCCATAGGCGGCCCGGGTCAGTGCTGCATCAAGGGCAGCGGCGGATTCGAACGCGTAGTGACCGATCTGCTCGCCGGTGGCGGGGTTGATCGAGATGGCGTGGGTCTGGCTGGCAATCTGGCTCATGACTTTGTCCTGCAGGTTCGTCGGATGGGCCTAGAGTAGGGTGGCGTTTGTTTTCTTGAAACTGAATAATAAAGATCGTTTCCTTCACGATTGGAGAATGACTGTGGATCTGGTGCAACTGGAAATCTTCAAGGCTGTGGCCGAACACGGCAGCATCAGCGCTGCCGCCACGCAGATCCATCGCGTGCCGTCGAACCTGACAACGCGGATCAAACAGCTGGAGCAGGACCTCGGCGTCGATCTGTTTATCCGTGAGAAAAGTCGTCTGCGTCTGTCGCCGGCCGGGTGGAGCTTTCTCGAGTACACGCGGCGCATTCTCGATCTGGTGCAGGAAGCCCGAGCCACTGTGGCGGGTGAGGAGCCCCAGGGCGCGTTCCCGTTGGGCTCGTTGGAAAGTACCGCAGCTGTCCGCATTCCCGAACTGCTGGCGGCGTACAACCAGCAGCATCCGAAGGTCGACCTCGATCTTTCCACCGGGCCATCGGGGACGATGATCGACGGCGTGCTGTCCGGGCGTCTGGCTGCGGCATTTGTCGACGGCCCGGTGCTGCATCCGGCGCTGGAAGGCGTGCCGGCCTTCGAAGAGGAAATGGTCATCATCGCGCCGCTCAATCATTCACCGGTCGAGCGCGCGGCGGATGTGAACGGTGAAAATATCTACGCTTTCCGATCCAACTGTTCCTACCGTCATCATTTCGAAAAATGGTTTGGCAGCGACGCCGCCGTACCGGGCAAGATTTTCGAAATGGAGTCCTACCACGGCATGCTCGCCTGCGTCAGCGCCGGTGCCGGCTTGGCACTGATGCCGCGCAAAATGCTGCAGAGCATGCCCGGCAGCGCGACGGTCAGCGTCTGGCCGCTGACCGCGGACTTCCGCTATCTGACCACCTGGCTGGTGTGGCGCCGGGGTACGGTGTCGCGCAGTCTGAGCATGTTTGTGCGTTTGCTTGAGGAGCGTGGCGTGGTGCGCGAGCAAGCCTGATCAAGCGTGTCTTTATGGCGTGCCATTGCGCCCATACAAACGACAACCATCGCGCTGGTTCAAACGATCGTAGTAGGCCCGCACCGCAGCAAAATCCGCATGATCGAGCGGCGTTTCGAACCAGCGATTGACCGACAGCCCGATCGGGATATCCGCCAGGGAAAACTGCTCGCCACCGACGTAAGCGCCGGTTTTCTCCAGTTGGCGATCGAGGATTTCCATGTTCCGCGTCCAGTCCCGGCAACCGGCGGCCAATGCGTCGCGATTCTGATAATCCGGCGACTTGCGCACCAGCGCCATCAGCGGATACGACCACGAGCGATTCAGCTCCGAGGCCTGCCAATCGATCCACTGATCAACCCGCGCCCGGGCGATCGGCTCAGCGGGATACAAATGCGCGCCGCCGTAACGCGTCGCCAGATAACGAATGATCGTGTTGGATTCCCACAAAGTGAAATCGCCATCCTGAATGACCGGCACCATGGCGCAGGGGTTGAGCGCGAGAAACTCAGGCGTGTTTGGCGACTTGAAACCCGAACCCCAGTCTTCACGCTCGAACGGGATGTTCAGTTCGGCACAGGTCCACAGCACTTTGCGCACATTGATCGATGAGGCTTTGCCGAGTATTCGCAGCATGGGATCTCCTTGTCTCCAGATGTCGGACGCAGAAAAAATACCATAGCGCAAAACACAAGGCCCGCATCGCGCGGGCCTTGGTCATCAGCGTGTACTGCTCGATTTCACCGGGTGGAAATCAGCGCTTGAGGAACGCCAGCAGATCCTCATTCAGCGCCTGCGCATGGGTGACGGCAAACCCGTGCGGCGCGCCGGCGTAAACCTTCAACTCGGCGCCTTTGATTTGCGCGGCCGCCTTCTTGCCGGTGGTTTCGAAGGGCACGATCTGGTCGCCGTCGCCATGGATCACCAGGGTCGGCACGTCGATCTTGGCCATGTCCGGGCGGAAGTCGGTTTCCGAGAACGCGGTCACGCAATCGACGGTGCCCTTGAGCGATGCCATCAGCGCGATGTTCAGGGTTTGCGTGAGCACGCCGTCAGAGATTTTCTGGCCCTGATTGATGCCGTAGAACGGCGTGTTGAAGTCGGCGATGAACTGCGCACGATCCTTCAGCAGGCCAGCCTTGATGCCGTCGAATACCGATTTGTCGACGCCGTCGGCGAAGTCGGCTTTCTTGCCGAACAGCGGCGTGACCGCACCGAGCAATACCAGGCCGGCAACACGCTCGCTGCCGTGGCGGGCGATGTAGCGGCTGACGTCGCCGCCACCCATGGAAAAACCGACCAGGGTCACGTCGCGCAGGTCCAGATGGTTGATCAAACCTGCGATGTCATCGGCAAAGGTGTCGTAGTCGTAGCCGGTCCATGGTTGATCGGAGCGGCCGAAACCACGGCGGTCGAAGGCGATGGTGCGGTAGCCGCGACTGCTCAGGTATTCCATCTGGTATTCCCACATGTCGGCATCCAGCGGCCAGCCGTGGCTGAACAGCACGGGCTCGCCGCTGCCCCAGTCCTTGTAATAGATCTCGGTGCCGTCTTGGGTCTTGAAGGTGCTCATGCAAACTCCTTGTGATGTCTATGGGCTTGAATGGATGCCGAATGGCAACGGCTACTATCCGCGCAAAACGCGAAGGACACTTGTACGCAAGTGCTGGTTTGGCGCAAGAGAAGTGTCTTAGGTTGCTCGGTGAGTATTTCAGCTCGACATTACAGAATTGAAAAAGGGCGAACTCCCAGCGGAGTCGCCCTTTTTCAATGTCCAAGGATTGGCAGGTTTCTAGCGAAACGCCGGCACCACATGCTTGATAAACAACTCCAGCGATTTCTTCTTCTCTTCATGCGGCAAGCTGTTGTCGCACCAGAAACTGAACTCATCCACGCCCAGTTCCTGGTAGTACTTGATCCGCGGAATGATCTCTTCCGGCGTGCCGATCATCGCGGTCTTGTGCAGGCTCTCCAGCTCAAACTCCGGACGCCCGGCAAATTTCTCTTCCGGGCTCGGCGCGAGGAAGCCATTGACCGGCGTTTGCTTGTTGCCAAACCACGCATCGAACGTGCGGTAGAAACGTGAGATAGCTTTGGCGCCGACTTGCCAGCCGTCCGGGTCGTCGGCGGTGTGAACGTGGGTGTGGCGCAGCACCATCAATTGCGGGCGCGGTACGTCTGGGTTGTTGTCCAGTGCGGTCTGGAATTTGTTCTTCAGGTCGAGGACTTCTTCGTCGCCCTTCATCAATGGCGTGACCATCACGTTGCAGCCGTTGGCCACGGCGAAGTTGTGCGAATCCGGGTCGCGGGCAGCGATCCACATCGGCGGGTTGGGTTTCTGGATCGGTTTCGGCACGCTGGTGGAGGTGGGAAATTTCCAGATGTCGCCGTCGTGGGCGTAGTCGCCTTGCCACAGGGCGCGGACTACCGGGACCATTTCGCGCAGGGCCTGGCCGCCGCTGGAGGCGGGCATGCCGCCGGCCATGCGGTCGAATTCAACCTGATAGGCGCCGCGCGCGAGACCGACTTCCATGCGGCCGTTGCTGATCACGTCGAGCAGGGCGCATTCGCCGGCGACACGCAGCGGGTGCCAGAACGGCGCGATGATGGTGCCGGCGCCGAGGTGGATGGTCGTGGTTTTCGCTGCGAGGTAGGCCAGCAGCGGCATCGGGCTGGGGGAAATGGTGTATTCCATGGCGTGGTGTTCGCCGATCCACACGGTGCTGAAACCGCCAGCCTCGGCCATCAGGGTCAGTTCGGTCAGGTCTTCGAACAGTTGGCGGTGGCTGACGCTTTCGTCCCAGCGTTCCATGTGTACGAACAGGGAAAATTTCATGACGCTACCTCGAGTCTTTTGTAATTGGCCGGTCGTGTGCGGGCCTGTCGAACTGACGTGAGCGCTGTGCGCTCGCGAGTCTTCTCACCATTCAAGCGCGCCTTCGAGGACGGCTGTTCGGTTGATTGAATATTGGTATACCATAATACGGAATATCCGCAAAATATTTCTGACCGACACTTCGAACAAGGAAGGCGCAAGCAATGAACATAAAACAAAAACTGACTTTGGCGTTTGCGGTAATCGCCAGCCTGCCGGTGTTACTGGTGGCAGCGCTGATCATCCTCAATGTCCGCGAGGGCGCGCGCGACACCTTTACCGACAGCACCGGGCGCGAAGTGCGTCAGGTGGAAAACGCGATGCAGCTGTTTTTCGAAGGCATCAGCCAAAACGTTGCTTATCTGGCCGAGCATCCGCAATTGCAAAGCATCGACGCCAGCCTCAAACGCTACCTGAGCAGCGAGGCCGCGCAAGTGCCGATGGGGCCGCAGGATCAACAGCTGTTCAAGCTGTTCGACGGCCTGGCCAAGGCGCACCCGGCCTATACCTATCTGTCTGTCGGCACCGAGCAGGGCGGTTATCTGTTCTGGCCGGGCGATGCGAAGTTGGCCAACTACGATCCGCGCACCCGCCCCTGGTACAAAACCGCGATGGCCAATCCTGGCCAAACCCTGCGCACCGAGGCCTATTACTGGGTGGCGGATGACGTGGTGCTGGTGAGCACCGTGCGCAGCTTCAACAACCAGTTGGGGAGCAATGCCGGTGTGGTCAACATCGATGTGTCGCTCAAGCAATTGACCGATCTGGTCAAGCAGATCCGCCTCGGCGAGAGCGGTTATCTGATGCTGATGGAAGCCAATAACACCGTGCTGGTGGACCCTAGCGATCCGGCGCACAACTTCAAGAAACTCAGCGATCTCGGCGATGGTTATCAGCAACTGGCCGAGGCGGGCAAAGGGCTGGTTGAGGTGCAGTTGGCCGGCGAGGATTACATGGCGCTGGTCTGGCCGTCGCAGGCATTGGGCTGGCGCTTTGTGGGCTTGGTAAAAGCCAGTGAAGTGATGGCTGGGGCGACGCGTTTGACCTGGCTGATCGGCGCGATCGCTGTGGTTTGCGCACTGTTGTTTGCGATGGCTGGTGCTTGGTTCGCCGGGCTGATGGTCAAGCCGATTCGCGGCGTGGCGAGTGGTCTCGAAGGCATCGCACAAGGCGAGGGCGATCTCACTGCGCGACTGGAGGTGCGCGGGCAGGACGAAACCGCGCAACTGGCCGGCTGGTTCAACCAGTTTCTCGAAGCAATTCGCACGTTGATTCAGCGCATCGGCCAGGCAGCGGGGCAGATTCACAGCAGCTCCGGCAGCGCCACCGAAGTCTCGGCGGAAATGGCCGACGTCGCTTCGCGTCAGCGTGAGGCGGTGGACATGGTGTCGACCGCGTTCCACGAAATGGTCGCCACCTCCAATGAGGTTGCGCGCTCGTGCAGTCAGGCCGCCGACTCGGCAGACAACGGTCAGCGCCAGGCACACACCGGGCAGCAACAGATCGACGCGGCGGTGAGCAACGTCGGGCGCTTGAGTCAGGAGATCGGCCACAGCGCCGAGTCGATGCAGCAATTGGAGCAGGACAGTAACGACATTCAGTCGATTCTCGGCACGATCCGCTCGATTGCCGAGCAAACCAATCTGCTCGCGCTCAACGCCGCCATCGAAGCCGCGCGCGCCGGTGAACAGGGCAGGGGCTTTGCCGTGGTCGCGGATGAAGTTCGCGCGCTGGCCAAACGCACGTCGGATTCAACCGGTGAGATTGACGCACTGCTGGGTAATCTGGCGCGGCGCACCCATCAGATGGGCAAGCAAATGCACGCCAGCCTCGAGGTCTCGCAGCAAACCGTGGTGTCGATCAACGAGGCGCGGGCGAGTTTTGAATTGATCCGTGAATCGGTCGACGTGATCCGCGACATGAACACGCAAATCGCCACGGCGGCGGAGGAACAGCATCAAGTGGCAGAGGACATCAATCGGCACATCAGCCAGATTCATGGTGATGCGCAGTTGGTGGCGAGCCTGGCGGATTCGACTCGGCAGGATGCGCAGAATTTGACGGCCTTGTCGCAGACCTTGAATCAGCTGGTGAGCCGGTTTCGTACGTAGTCCGTAACCACCAGCAATCCAAAAAAACGTGGGAGCGAGCAAGCTCGTTCCCACATTGGATCTCTGAGCGCCGATGGACTTACGCCACAACCGGCAACGCGCCCATCTTGCCGTGGCAATACACCAGCGGCCCGGCGACCTGCTCGGGGACGATCAGGTTCTTCACCGCGCCGACCATGATGGCGTGGTCGCCACCTTCGTATTCACGCCACAACTCGCACTCGATCACCGCCGTCGCATTGGCGAGGATCGGGTTGCCCAGTGCGCTCAACGTCCACTCGATGCCCTGCGCCTTGTCCTTGCCTTTGCGGGCGAAGGCATAGGCCTCGCTTTGCTGCACGCTTGATAACAGGTGAATCGCAAAGCGCTTGTTCTTGATCAGCACGGGGTAGGAGTCGGAGCTGTAGTTGGGGCAGAACAGCACCAGCGCCGGGTCCATCGACAGCGAGCTGAACGCGCTGGCGGTCAGGCCGACGATCTGACCGTCGTCGTCCAGCGTGGTGATAACGGTGACGCCTGACGGGAACGAGCCCATGACTTGTTTGTAAATGGCAGCATCGATCATTGGGTGGTCCTCGGGTGGTGTGACGCGGTTTTTATGGTTTGTAGGTCTGATGGTATACCGTAATACATATCTTGCAAGGGCTTTTCCGATGAACCGATAAACGTGCGACTTTCGTCGGAAACTCAATGTTTACGGGGCTTTCAGCTAGCCGTGCAGGGGCGGGATCAGCGAGGATAGCGGATCAGAGAGGGACAGAATCAGCGGATCAGGCTTGTGCAAAGTTTGGAATACCATAATATGGTCTGCATCTGAGGGGCGACCCAAGAGTCCTCCCGGTTTGGCTTCATACAAAGATAAAAACAGACAAACTCGAGTTCATGCATATGTCCCAGATGTCCCGGCAAGATCCGTTGATCGAGAATCATACGGTCGATTACGTCCCACTCGCGGAACGCCACGGGAAGGCCCGCGATCTGTTCACTCTTTGGTTCAGCACCAACATCGCGCCACTGCCCATCGTCACCGGCGCCATGGTGGTTCAGGTGTTCCATCTCAATCTGTTCTGGGGGCTGCTGGCGATTGCGCTGGGGCACATGATCGGCGGCGTGGTGATCGCGCTGGCCTCCGCCCAGGGCCCACGCATGGGCATTCCGCAAATGGTCCAGAGTCGCGGCCAGTTCGGCCGTTATGGCGCGCTGCTGATCGTGTTCTTCGCGGCGATCATCTACATCGGTTTTTTCATTTCCAACATCGTGCTGGCCGGCAAATCCATTGTCGGCATTGCGCCCTCGGTGCCAGCGCCGCTGAGCATTCTGATCGGCGCGCTGGCCGCTACAGCGATCGGCGTGATCGGCTACAACTTCATTCACACGCTCAACCGCATCGGCACCTGGGTGATGGGCGGCGCGTTGCTCGCCGGGTTCATCTACATTTTCGCCCATGACTTGCCGGCAGACTTTCTGACGCGCGGCAGCTTCAATGTCTCCGGCTGGCTGGCGACAGTGTCGCTGGGGATCATCTGGCAGATCAGTTTCTCGCCCTACGTCTCCGACTACTCGCGTTATCTGCCGGCAGACATCGGCATCGCCAAACCCTTTTGGGCGACGTATCTGGGCGCGACGCTGGGCACGATTCTGTCGTTCAGCTTTGGCGCAGTGGCCGTGCTGGCGACGCCGGAAGGCACCGAAGCGATGGCGGCAGTCAAACAGTCCACCGGTTGGCTGGGGCCGATTCTGATGGTGCTGTTTCTGCTCAACATCATCAGCCACAACGCGCTGAATCTGTATGGCGCGGTGCTGTCGATCATCACCTCGATCCAGACTTTCGCCAGCCAGTGGACGCCCAGCATCAAGGTGCGCGTGGTGCTGTCGAGCGTGATCCTGGCTGGATGCTGCGTGGTCGCCCTCGGCGCTTCGGCGGATTTCATTTCCGAATTCATCGGGTTGATTCTGGCGCTGTTGCTGGTGCTGGTGCCGTGGGCGTCGATCAACCTGATCGACTTCTACCTGATCAAGCGCGGCAACTACGACATCACCTCTATCTTCCGCGCCGACGGCGGCATCTACGGGCGTTTCAACCTGCACGCAATCATTGCCTATTGCATCGGCATCATCGTGCAGCTGCCCTTTGCCAACACCTCGCTGTACGTCGGGCCGTACGCCAATCTGGTCGAGGGCGCCGACCTGTCGTGGCTGGTTGGCCTGGTGGTCACCGTGCCGCTGTATTACTGCCTGGCAACTCGCGGTCAGGCGCAGCAGAGCAGGGCGGCCAGACTCGGCTATACCGACTGATCCAAACGGCAACACAGCAATGCCCGGCCCAGCGCCGGGCATTTTTGTGTGCGTATTTCAGCGGTCACGGAAATTGGCCATATCGATCCCCTTTTGGCCTGCCGCCTACTGTCAACGCGCTACGCTGTCAGCAAGAATCGAAACCATAACAACAGGCTCGACCTTTTTTGCCCTTGGCTATCCTTACAGCCACTGCCGTGTACAGAACATAAAAACCATCGATCTCACGTCGCATTCGGGGAAACAACCATGGTCACGATCAAACGTATTCTGGGCGCCACCGTGTGTGGCTTGACGCTGCTGGCCAGCGCCGTCCAGGCCGAGCAGCGCGAACTGCGGGTGTACAACTGGGCGGATTACATCCTGCCGTCAGTGCCCAAGGATTTCGCCGAGCAAAGCAAGATCAAAGTGACCTGGGACACCTTCGACACCAATGAATCCCTTGAAGCCAAACTGCTCACCGGCAACTCCGGTTACGACCTCGTGGTGCCGTCCAACCAGTTCCTCGAAACCCAGATCAAGGCCGGCGTGTTCCAGAAACTCGACAAGTCGAAACTGCCGAACTGGCAGCACCAGGATCCAGCCCTGCTCAAATTGCTCGACGCCAACGACCCCGGCAACCAGTACGGCATGCCATACATGTACGGCACCGTGCTGATCGGCTTCAACCCGGCCAAGGTCAAGGCTGCATTGGGCGATAACGCACCCGTGGACAGTTGGGATCTGGTGTTCAAGCCCCAGAACATGGAAAAGCTCAAGGCCTGTGGCGTGGCGATGCTCGATTCGCCGTCGGAAATCCTGCCGCTGGCCCTGCATTATCTGGGCCTCGATCCGAACAGCCAGAACCCGGCGGATTATGAAAAGGCCAAGGCCTTGATGATGAAGATTCGCCCGTACGTGACCTATTTCAACTCGGCCAAGTACATGACCGACATTGCCAACGGCGACATCTGCGTGGCGATCGGTTATTCCGGCAGCTTCTACCAGTTCGGCAATCGCGCCAAAGAGGCGGGCAACGGCGTCGTGGTCGACTGGCGTTTGCCGAAGGAGGGCGCACCGATCTGGTTCGACACGTTCGCCATTCCCAAGAGCGCGAAGAACGTCGCCGAGGCGCATGAGTTCCTCAATCACTTGCTCGACCCGAAAGTGATCGCACCGATCAGCGATTTCCTCGGCTATCCGAATGCCAACAAGGACTCGATGCCGCTGGTCAACAAGGACATCACCGACAACCCCAACCTGACCCCGACCAGCGAAGCGCTGAAAACCCTGTATGTGGTGCAGCCGTTGTCGCAGAAAATGGAGCGGGTGCGCACGCGGGTGTGGACCAGTATCAAGTCCGATAAATAAGTATCGGCTGTACGAAAACCCTTTGGGAGCGAGCTCGCTCGCGAAAGCGCAGTGGCAGTCGGTGTAAATGTTGACTGATCCGACGCCTTCGCGAGCAAGCCCGCTCCCACAAGGTGTCAGGTGGTGTCATTCGGTGCGGCGTTCTGCCTCGCGGCTGGTCACCAGACTCAACAGTACCGACCCGAGAATCACCGAACCCACCACCGCCAGCGACCATTCCACGGGCATGTGGAACCATGGCATCAGCACCATCTTGCCGCCAATAAATACCAGCACGATCGCCAGCCCGTATTTGAGCAGGTGAAAGCGATCAGCCATGTCCGCCAGCAGGAAGTACAGCGCGCGCAGGCCCATGATCGCGAAGATGTTTGAGGTAAAAACAATGAACGGGTCGGTGGTCACGGCGAAGATTGCCGGGATACTGTCGACCGCGAACATCAAGTCGCTGGCCTCGATCAGCACCAGCACCAGAAACATCGGCGTTGCCCAGCGCACGCCGTTCTGCAGGATGAAAAACTTCTCGCCGTGAAAGCTGCTGGTGATGCGCATATGCCCGCGAACCCAGCGTAACAACGGGTTTTTGTCCAGATCCGGTTGATGATCAGCGAACACCAGCATCTTGATCCCCGTAATGATCAGGAATACGCCGAAGGCATAGAGCAGCCATTCGAACTGTGACACCAGCCACACACCGGCAAAGATCATGATCGCGCGCATGACAATCGCGCCCAGCACGCCGTACAGCAGCACGCGTCGTTGCAATTCCGGCGGCACGGCGAAATAGCTGAAAATCATCACGAAGACGAACATGTTGTCGATCGACAGCGACTGCTCGATCAGATAACCGGTGAGAAACTCCAGGGTTTTCTGCCGGGCGATTTCACCGCCGAATTCGCCGTGCAGATACCACCAGAGCAACCCGGCAAAACTCAGCGCCAGCAGGCACCAGGCAACCACCCAGGCCGACGCTTCCCGCACCGACACCCGGTGCGCCTTGCGCCCACCGAAGACAAACAAGTCCAGGGCCAGCATGGCGAGAACGAAGACGATGAAGGCGCCCCACATCCAGGGTTCGCCGATATTGATGTTCGTGGCAGGCATGTCACGCTCCCTGTCTTTTGCAGCGTTATCACCGTTCCCGGCTCCGGCACAGAAACCTGTGGGAGCGGGCTTGCTCGCGAGTGTTGACTGACAGACTGCATTTGCGAGCAAGCCCGCTCCCACAGGGATCACCGTTGGCTGGGAGTTGTGTTCATGGCTTGATCAAGTCAGACGGGGCCATGCTAGCGACGGATTTGTGACTAAGAAAAATCGTTTATTTCTGACTGACAGTTCGGCAAAAACGAAGTGTCAGCGAAAAAACTCCCCCGGGGTCTCACCAAATTGCTGGCGAAACGCGGCGATAAACGCCGATGTCGAGTCGTAACCGCACGCCAGCGCGACATCGGTCACGCGCTCACCTTGTTCCAGCGGCGTCAGCGCACCCAGCAGGCGCAGGCGCTGGCGCCAGGCGCGAAAGGTCAGGCCGGTGTCGCGCAGAAACAGGCGCGTCAGGGTCTTTTCGGTGACGCCGAACTGGTCGCTCCAGTGGCTCAGAGTGGTCTGCTGTTCCGGGTGTTGCTCCAGGCTCTGGCAGATCTGCTTCAGGCGAGCGTCTTGCGGCAGCGGCAGCATCAAGTCGATGGTCGGCGCGTCGGCCAATTGATCGAGGATCACCTGAGCCAGGCGTCCATCGGGGCCACCTTCGTCGTATTCCACCGGCACCTGACTGAAGGCGCGGATCAACTCCCTGAGCAAATCGCTGACGCCGAGCACATGGCAATGTTCGGCCGCCCAACCGGTGACGCTGCTGTCGATGTACAGGCTGCGCATTTCCGTGTGTGGCGCGCTGAAGACGCGATGGGGCACGCCGGCAGGAATCCATACCGCACGCTCCGGCGGCGCGACAAAGCGGCCGGCGCTGGTCTGCACTTCGAGCACGCCCTGAATCGCATAGGACAACTGCACCCACGGATGACTGTGGCGGCGGGTGAGGGCGCGATTGGGCAGCGATTCGGTGCGTCCATACACGGGGCGCGGCAGGCTGGGCAGCCCGGGAACGCTGCGACGGACGCTTTTGGCATGTCCTTTAGGCGGCATCTTGCGGCTCTTCGGCGTTAGTCGGTAATTGCCAGTCACGTTAGAGTCGTCGGCACGCACTGGCAACCCCCGGATGAATCTCATGACGCGCCCACGTTTTTTGCCCGATAACTTCACGCTGACGTTGATCGGCGTTGTCCTTCTGGCCAGCTTTCTGCCTGCCAGCGGCCAGGTCGCGGTCGGCTTCGGCTGGCTGACCAATATCGCCATCGCCCTGCTGTTTTTCCTGCACGGTGCCAAGCTGTCCCGCGAATCGATCATCGCCGGCGCCGGCCATTGGCGTTTGCATCTGCTGGTGTTTGGCCTGACCTTCGTACTGTTTCCGATTCTCGGCTTGGCGTTGAAACCGTTGTTGTCACCGCTGATTGGCGATCAGTTGTACATGGGCATGCTTTACCTGTGCGCATTGCCGGCCACCGTGCAGTCTGCCATCGCTTTCACTTCGCTGGCGCGAGGCAATATTCCGGCGGCGATCTGCAGTGCGGCGGCGTCCAGCCTGTTCGGGATTTTCCTCACTCCCTTGCTGGTGACGCTGCTGCTCAACGTTCATGGCGACGGCGGCTCGACCCTCGATGCGATCGTGAAAATCAGCGTGCAATTGCTGCTGCCGTTCATTGCCGGGCAGATCGCTCGACGCTGGATCGGCGCGTGGGTAGGGCGCAACAAAAACTGGCTGAAATTCGTTGATCAGGGGTCGATCCTGCTGGTGGTTTACGGCGCGTTCAGCGAAGCGGTCAACGAAGGCATCTGGCAGCAGATTCCGCTGTTCGAGTTGCTTGGCCTAGTGGTGGTCTGCTGCATCCTCCTGACGCTGGTTCTGGTGGCATCGACTTTGTTGAGCAAAGCGTTCGGCTTCAATCAGGAAGACCGCATCACCATTCTATTCTGCGGCTCGAAAAAGAGCCTGGCCACTGGCGTGCCGATGGCTCAGGTGCTGTTTGCCGGCAGCACCATCGGCGTGCTGATCTTGCCGCTGATGTTGTTCCACCAGATTCAACTGATGGTCTGCGCGGTGCTGGCGCAGCGTTATGCGAAACGGCCGGAGTCGGTGCCGGATCTGATGGCGCAGGTTGACCCGTAAAGCGCTTCACAACCCCGAGTACTTGACCGCCGCCGCCGCCCGCGTCGGTACGTCCAGTGTGCGCAACAACGACGACACATGGATACGCACCGTGAACGGCGAAATATCCAGTTCACGGGCGATTTCCTTGTTGGTCTTGCCTTGCGCGATCAAGCGCAGCACATCCTGCTGACGCGGCGTCAGCGCCGTCGCAGTTTCCAGCGGCAACAAGCCGGACGGCGCCGATTTCACCAACACTTCACCCTCACGGATCGCCAGAATCGCCTGGCCGATTTCCTCCGGCGCAATGTTCTTGCCGATAAAACCATCAACCCCTGCTGCCATGACTTCACTGATCAACGCTTGGTCGTCGACCATCGACACCACAATCAGCGTGGTGCGCGGTAATCGTTGGCGCAGGTCGGCGAGCTGGGTGATGCAGGTCAGCCCGGGAAAACGCAGATCGAGCATCAGTGTGTCCGGCTCGCTGCCCAGCAGTGCGGTGACAGCGTCGAGGTCTCCCGCCTCCTCGATGGTCGCCTCGGGAAGTAACCGCTGCACAGTGCGCAGCATCGCCTCGCGAAACAGTGGGTGATCGTCGGCTATGATGATCCGGCATGCCATGGCGCGACCCTCCCTGGGTCAAGCGTTAATCAAGGCCGGCACCTTAGCATCGGACGCGAAGGCTGCCTGTAGGCTGCTTCCGAAACTGACGAACGCTGCACAAGGACGTTTACATGAAATTCGAGAAAAACACCGAACTCGACCAGGCCAATCTGCGCATCATCATCGCTGCCATCGCGGTGGTTTACATGGTCGTGCTGGTTTTTCTGCCGGGTCATCGGCTGGAGACCTACCTGCCGGTCATTACCTACATCAGTCTGTTTCTGCTGGCTTCCATCGTGTTCCGTCAGGCCATTGCGCGCTGGCCCGGGCATTATCCGGCGCGGCGGATTTTTGCCATGCTTCACGATTACACCGGCACCTGTTTCGGTCTGGTGATCGGCGGTGAGGCGGCGCTGCCGCTGTATGCGGTCATGGTCTGGGTCAATCTTGGCAACGGCATGCGCTACGGCTCGCGCTATCTGGCGATTGCCACCGGCCTGGCGCTGGCGGCGCTGCTGGTGGTCTATCGCCTGACGCCGTATTGGCAGGCGCAGCCGTTCATGGTGCTGATGCTGCTGATCACCAGCACGGTGATTCCGTTTTATGCGCACTTGCTGTTGGAGCGTACGCGCAAGGCCTCCGAAGAAGCACTGGCGGCTAACCTTGAAAAGTCCCGGTTTCTGGCACAGGCCAGTCACGATTTGCGTCAGCCGATTCATTCCATAGGACTGTTTACCGCGTGTCTGCGCGAGTCGCGCCTGGGCGCTGACGAGCGGCGGCTGGTCGATAACATCGACCGTTCTCTGCTCAACGTCTCGCAGTTGTTCCGCTCGATTCTCGACCTCTACACCCTCGATAACGGTCGGGTCGAAGCGAAAATGCAGACGCTGGACCTCGGTGAATGGCTCGCGGACATCGTCCGGCAACACGAGGAAGCGGCGCGTTGGGCAGGCGTCGAGCTGCGGCTGCGACCGTGCAAGCACTGGGTCAGAACTGATCCGGCGTTGCTGGCGACCATGGTGCAAAACGTGCTTTCCAACTGTTTCAAATACGGCGCACAGCGGCCGGTATTGCTCGGCGTGCGTAAACGCGGGGCAGGGCTGGCCATCGTCATTTATGACTGCGGCAACGGCATTGCCGAAGAGCATCAGCACAAGGTTTTCGAGGAGTTTTATCGGGTGCGGCAGGTACGCGACAAAGACGTCGAGGGTGTCGGGCTGGGCCTGTCGATTATCAAGCGTCTGGGTGAACTGATCGATGTGGACGTTGCTCTGCGCTCGCGGGTAGGGTGCGGCACGGCGGTGACCCTTGGCGGTTTGCCAATCGTAGCGGCGCCGCAGTCACGGGTTGTCCGCAGTGAAGCGCGACAAGTGGGTTTGTTGACGGGGCTGAAGGTGTGTCTGGTGGAGGATGATCACAACGTGCTGCTGGCCACTTCGGCGTTGCTTGAGCGCTGGGGCTGCGTGGTTCAGGCCGAGTGCTCGGCTGAGGATCTGGTGACTGACTGCGACATCATCGTCGCCGACTATGACCTCGGCACCCACGCCACTGGCATCGAATGCATCGATGAGGTGCGCAGGCAGCGCGGCTGGGCAGTGCCGGCGATGATCATCAGCGGCCACGACGTCGAAAGGATTCAGGCAGCCTTGCACGACCGACAGATTGCGATTCTGTCGAAACCGGTGCACCCGGCCGAGTTGCGCGCGACGTTGCGCGGGCTGCGCGGGCTGCGCGATCGACGAGGCGAATCCGCCGAAAACGTTCTGACGTAAAGTCCGATCTTCAGGCTTTACGTCAGTGCAGTGCTAGATGTTCGCCAGTGCCCTGGCGAGGTCGGCACGCAGGTCTTCGACGTCTTCAACGCCTACCGACAGCCGCACCAGCCCATCGCCGATCCCGAGTTTTGCGCGGGTTTCGGCCGGGATGGTCGCGTGGGTCATGATTGCCGGATGCTCGATCAGACTTTCCACACCACCCAGACTTTCCGCCAGGGCGAAGATCTGCACGTTCTCCAGAAAGCGCCGTGCGCCGGCCAGGTCACTGTTCAGATCGACGGAAATCATCCCGCCGAAACCACGCATCTGCCGCTTGGCCAGTTCATGCTGCGGATGCGAAGCCAGCCCCGGGTAATAAACGCGCTTGACCTGCGGTTGCTGCTCGAGCCACTGCGCCAGGTCCAGGGCGTTGCTGCAATGTCGCTCCATGCGCAGCGCCAGGGTTTTCACCCCGCGCAGGGTGAGGAACGCATCGAATGGCCCGGAAATCGCGCCGACGGCGTTTTGCAGAAAACCGAGTTTTTCCGCCAACTCGGCGTTCTGCCCGACCACGGCAATGCCACCGATCACGTCGGAGTGGCCGTTCAGATATTTGGTGGTCGAGTGCAGAACGATGTCGAAACCCAGCTCCAGCGGGCGCTGGATATACGGGCTGGCGAACGTGTTGTCGGCCACGCAGATGATCCCGCGAGCGCGGCAGATGCGCGCAATCGCGGCCAGATCCGACAGGCTCAGCAGCGGGTTGGTCGGGGTCTCGACCATGACCATGCGCGTGTCGTCCTGCAGCGACGCTTCGAACGCCGACAGATCGGTCAGGTCGACGAAGCTGAAACGGTGCCCGGCACTGCGCTGACGAACCTTGTCGAACAGGCGGAAGGTACCGCCGTACAAGTCGTTGCCGGAAACGATATGCGAGCCGGCATCGAGCAGTTCCAGCACCGTGGAAATCGCCGCCAGACCCGAGGCGAAGGCGAACGCGCGGGTGCCACCTTCGAGGTCGGCGACGCAGCGTTCCAGGGCAAAACGCGTCGGGTTGTGCGAGCGGCCGTAGTCGAAACCCTTGTGCACACCGGGACTGTCTTGCAGGTAGGTGGAGTTGGCGTAGATCGGCGGCATCAGCGCGCCGGTGGTCGGGTCGGGCGCTTGTCCGGCGTGGATCACCCGGGTGGCGAAGCCTTGGGATTTAACGTCGTGCTGACTCATGCAAGGGATCTCCGTAATTGATTGAGCATGTCGGTGCGGGTGATCAGGCCATGGAAGCCGGAGGCGTCGGCGATGATGGCGACGAGGCCACGGCTGAGCACCGATTCCAGCTCGGCCAGGCTCGCGGCCGGGGCGAGGGTTTGCAGTTTGTCGGTCATCACGCTGGACACCGGCTGGCTGAAGCGCGCGGCATCTTCGTGCACGCCGAGAAGGATGTCGGACTCGTCGATCACGCCCACCAGTTGCTTGCCTTCGACCAACACCGGCAATTGCGAAACATCCGCCAGACGCATGCGCTGGAATGCGGTAAGCAGGGTGTCATCGGGGCCGACGCTGATCACCCGGCCGTCCTCGAAACGTCGGGCGATCAAGTCGCGCAGATCGCCGTAGCCCTTGCGTTGCAGCAGGCCCTGATCGGTCATCCACTGATCGTTGTAGACCTTCGACAGGTAGCGCGTGCCGGTGTCGCAGACAAAACTGACCACCCGTTTCGGCTCGGTCTGTTCGCGGCAATAACGCAGCGCGGCAGCGAACAGGGTTCCGGTCGATGAGCCACCGAGGATGCCTTCGGCCTTGAGCAACTGGCGGGCGTGATCGAAGCTTTCTGCGTCGCTGATCGAGTAGGCGTGACGCACGCTGGAAAGGTCGGTGATCGATGGAATGAAATCTTCGCCAATGCCCTCGACGGCCCACGAACCGGGAGTCGGCAAGGTGCCGTCGCGACTATATTGCGCCATCACCGAACCGACCGGATCAGCGAGGACCATTTCCAGATTCGGCTGCACGCGCTTGAAGAAGCGACTCAACCCGGTCAGCGTGCCGGCCGATCCGACGCCGACAACGATGGCGTCCAGGTCATGTTCGGTCTGCGCCCAGATTTCCGGCGCGGTGCTGCATTCGTGGGCCAGCGGGTTGGCTGGATTATTGAACTGGTCGGCGAAAAACGCGCCGGGAATGTCCTTGGCCAAACGCGCGGCAACGTCCTGGTAATACTCGGGATGGCCCTTGCCGACGTCGGAGCGGGTGATATGCACTTCGGCGCCCATGGCCTTCAAGTGCAGGACTTTCTCGGTGGACATTTTGTCCGGCACCACCAGTACCACGCGATAGCCTTTGGCACGGCCGACCAGCGCCAGGCCGAGACCGGTATTGCCGGCGGTGGCCTCGACGATCGTGCCGCCCGGTTGCAGGCGGCCGTCGCGTTCAGCCGCGTCGATCATCGCCAGACCGATACGATCCTTGATCGAGCCGCCGGGGTTCTGCGATTCGAGTTTGAGAAACAGCGTGCACGGTCCGGTATCGAAGCGGGTGACCTGAACCAGCGGAGTATTGCCTATCAGCCCAAGTACGGCAGGGCGTGATTCCTTCGACATTTCTTCACCTCTTTATGGTGTTGATCGCGTTCCAATCGCGGGTAAAAGACTCGCGTGCAACTTAGGCGCAGACATCTTCCCCTCGCAACCTTTAATCCTTCGCAAATCCAGCCATTTGGATCTAACCATAGAACGAAAACTGGCAAGTTGCCCTGAGGCGTTCTGATCGTTCCACGCTCCGCGTGGGAATGCAGTCGGGGATGTTCTGCATCCCTACGGTCTGAAGATCGCAGCCTTCGGCAGCTCCTACAGGGGTGTATGTGCATGAGTGGAACTTGTGATGATCTAGAATTTATTGAGTTTGTTTCATCAAGCTTCGTTTCCGACAATGGCCGCCATCGAATAAGCACCTGGAGTTGTTTGTCATGGCACTGGCCCATTCCCTTGGATTTCCGCGCATCGGTCGCGACCGTGAACTGAAGAAAGCGCAAGAGGCGTTCTGGAAGGGAGAACTGAATGAGGCGGGCCTGCGTGACGTCGGGCGTGAGCTGCGCAAGGTCCATTGGGACTTGCAGAAGAACGCCGGCATCGATTTGTTGCCGGTCGGCGACTTCGCCTGGTATGACCAAGTGCTGAGCCACTCGCTGATGTTCGGCGTGATCCCCGAGCGCTTCCGCCCGCATGACGGCAAAGCCACGCTGCAAACCCTGTTCAGCATGGCCCGAGGCGTCAGCAATGCTTGCTGCAGCGACGGCCAGGCTCAGGAAAT
The DNA here is from genome assembly GCF_002836515.1 of Pseudomonas sp. Choline-02u-1. Lineage (GTDB taxonomy): Bacteria > Pseudomonadota > Gammaproteobacteria > Pseudomonadales > Pseudomonadaceae > Aquipseudomonas. The sequence continues at coordinate 66,832 of NZ_PJBC01000001.1, read as the reverse complement.
GACCAAGTGGTTCGACACCAACTATCACTACCTCGTACCGGAATTCAGCGCCGATCAGCACTTCCAGCTGGGTTGGGAGCAGCTGTTTGAAGAAACCGAAGAGGCCCGCGCGCTGGGGCACAACGTCAAACCGGTGATCCTCGGCCCGTTGACCTATCTGTGGCTGGGCAAAACCAAAGACGCCGACTTCGACAAGCTCGATTTGCTCGATCGCCTGCTGCCGCTGTACGGACAGATCTTCGCGCGGCTGGCGGCATTGGGTGTGGAGTGGGTGCAGATCGATGAGCCGATTCTGGTCCTCGATCTGCCGCAGGACTGGAAGAATGCTTTCGAACGCGCCTACAACCAGATCCAGCGCGATCCGCTGAAAAAACTGCTCGCTACCTACTTCGGTGGTCTGGAAGAAAACCTCGGTCTGGCGGCGAACCTGCCGGTCGACGGCCTGCACATCGATCTGGTGCGCGCGCCGGATCAGTACCCGACCATTCTTGATCGCCTGCCAGCCTATAAAGTGCTGTCGCTGGGTGTGGTCAACGGTCGTAACGTCTGGCGCTGCGATCTGCAAAACGCATTGGCGACGCTGCGTCACGCTCATGAGCGTCTGGGTGATCGTTTGTGGGTGGCGCCGTCCTGCTCGTTGCTGCACAGTCCGGTCGATCCAGGCCGAGAAGACCAGTTAGATGCCGAAATGAAAAGCTGGCTGGCGTTCGCCCGACAAAAGTATGAAGAGGTGGCTGTGCTCGCCCAAACGGTCAGCGAGCCGCAAGCGCTGCGCGCGTAGCCCTTCGTCGGAGCGGGCTTGCTCGCGAAAGCGGTCCGTCAGCTACACATGCGTCAGGTAAGAAAACGCAATATCTGCGCCCCATCGAACGGGTCCGTCAGGTAGTGCGCCCTGACCCCGAAAGTCGTCTGTAAACGCTCCGGCGTCAGCACTTGCAACGGCTCACCCAATGCCACGAGACGGCCGCGTTCCAGCACCGCCAGACGATCGCACTTGAGCGCCTGATTGAGGTCGTGCAGGGCGATCAGCGTCGTCACCGGCAGCGCACGCACCACTTGCAGAATGCTCAACTGATGCTGGATGTCGAGGTGGTTGGCCGGCTCGTCGAGCAGCAGGATCTGCGGGCGCTGGGCCAGTGCGCGGGCGATGTGCACGCGTTGGCGTTCGCCGCCGGAGAGGCTGCGCCAGAGGCGGTTGCGCAGGTGCACGGCGTCGACGTCAACCAACGCTTGCCCGACGATGGCGTCATCGGCCGGCGACCACGGTTGCAGCGCCGACAACCATGGCGTGCGCCCCAGCGCCACCGCGTCGAACACGCGGATGCCATCGTCGGTATCGGCCTGTTGCTCAACCACCGCGAGCGTCTGCGCGATGCTGCGCCGTGACATCTTGCCCAGCGCCTGACCGCCGAGCTGCACATGGCCCGCGCTCGGTTCGCGCAGGCCGGCGAGCAGTTTCAGCAGCGTGGATTTACCCGAACCGTTCGGCCCGACAATGCCCAGGGTCTCGCCGCGCTGAACATCGAGACTGACACTGTTGAGCAACTCGGCACCGCGCACTTTGAAGCCCACACCCGCACAACTCAGAACCGTGTTCATCGCGCCGATCTCCGGCCCACCAGAATCAGCGCGAACACCGGCGCGCCGACCAGCGCGGTGATCACACCGACCGGAATCACCTGACCCTTGATCAGGGTGCGTGACAGCACATCGGCGGCGATCAGAAACACCGCGCCGCCCAGTGCGCTGGCGGGCAGCAGACGCGCATGGCCGGTACCGAGCAACAACCGTGCGGCGTGGGGAATCACCAGGCCGACAAAACCGATCGAGCCGACAATCGACACCATCACCGCCGTCACCAGCGCGGCGCAGCCGATCAGCAGAATCTGCACGCGACGCACGGCAATGCCCAGAGACGCTGCCGAATCCGCGCCAAAGGTAAACGCATCCAGCGCACGCCGATGCCACAGGCACACCACCAACCCCAACAGCGCTACCGGCACCGCCAGCCACACCGACGGCCAGCGTACGCCGCCGAGATTGCCCAGCAGCCAGAACATGATCCCGCGCGCTTGCTCCGAGCTTGCTGAGCGGGTAATCAGAAACGCCGTGAGGGCGTTGAACAACTGCGACCCGGCGATGCCGGCCAGGATGATCTGCCCGGTGCCGCTGGCCGAGCCGCTGACCCGTGCCAACAGGATCACCAGCACGAATGCCGTCACCGCACCGGCAAAGGCACCGACCGACAATGAAATAGCCCCGGCGCCGACGCCAAGCAGGGCGACCATCACCGCGCCGGTCGAGGCGCCAGCGGAAATTCCCAGCAAATACGGATCGGCCAACGGATTGCGCAGCAACGACTGCAGGATCACCCCGCACGTGGCCAGGCCGGCACCGCAGGCCGCCGCGACCAAAGCGCGAGTCAGGCGATAATTCCAGACGATGCCTTCGTCGATCGGGTCGAGCACATGACCGGCGCCCCACAGTTTGTTGGCCAGCACCTGCAACACCACGCTTGGCTCGATCGAGGTCTCGCCAATGGCCACGCCGCCGATCAGCGCGACCGACAGCGTCAACAGGACCTGCAGCGACCGAATCAGGTGTCTGCTCATTGCGACAGGTCGTAGCCGTTGATGGCGCTGGCCAATTGTTCGAGGCCGTCGAAGGTGCGCAGGCTGGCCTGCATGGCCATGGCGTCGAGGACGATAATGCGGTTGTGCTTGACCGCGTCCATGTTGCGCGTCACCGGATCACGGCGCAGGAAGGCGAGTTTTTTCTGATAGTCGTCCGCCGGGAAACGTCGACGATCCATGCGCGCGATGACCAGAAACGTCGGGTTGGCCTTGGCGATGGTTTCCCAGCCAACGGTCGGCCATTCTTCATCCGACTCGACGACGTTGCGCACGCCGAGGGTGCTGAGCATGAAATCGGGAACGCCTTTGTGCCCGGCCACGAACGGCTCGATGTCCATCTCGGCGCTGGAGAACCACACCAGGGCGCTGACGTCTTTGCGCTGCTGTTTTTTCGCGGTGGCGATCGACCGCGCGAGGCTGGCCTTGAGCTGTTCATTGAGCTGTTCGCCACGCGCCTGCACATCGAAAATCGCCGCCAGTTGACTCACGCCTTTGTAGATGCTGTCGATGCGGAACGGCGCCAGCCGCGTGCCGTCGGAGCCGACGAGGTTGTCCTTGGCTTCGCAATCGGAGGGCAGCAGGTAGGTGGGAATCTTCAATTCATGGAACTGCTCGCGACTGCCGACCGCGCCATGCGGGCCGACCATCCATTCCAGCTCGACGGCAACCAGCTCCGGGCGTTTGGCGATCACCGCTTCGAAACTCGGCTCGTTGTCGGCGAGGCGCTCGATCCTGTCGTTCTGCGCTTTGTATATGCCCAGCACGTCGTTGAACCACAGTGAAGTGCCGACGACCTTGTCGCCCAGACCCAAGGCGTAGAGCATTTCGGTGCCGGCCTGGCCGATGGTCACTGTGCGAGTGGGTGCGTGTTGAAAGGTCAGGCTGCTGCCGCAGTTTTCGACGGTCAGCGGATACGCAGTCGGTGCCGCTTGAACCAGGGTGCAAAGGCTCAGACAGGTCAGCAGGGTGGCAACGCGGGGCAGCAGCATGGGGCAGTCTCCAGGGGAACCGTACGGGAGCGGGCGGGTACGGTTTGGAAACACACCTCGGGCGCGGTCGTGGAAACAGCGCAAGGCCGGCATTGTGAAAACACACACGGCACGATGTCCTTCCCGGACACCCCGCCGGTTAGTCAGTCACTGTGCCGGCAGGTCTCCTGACTGATGCGTCATCGCCGTGCTCCGGCCTTCCCGGGAATGACCCAGTGGCAGTCGAGGAGCAGGCTCGGCACCTACAGTTGCGGGGGCAGTTCCGATTGATGCTGTGCAAGCATTTCGGATTCCCTGTTAATTCCGTGTGGAAACCGGCGCGGGCATGGTAGTCGATCAGGGCGCTCAAGGGGAGCCGAATCTGCCTTCGGCAGCTCCTATAGGGGGCGCGTGCTTTCATGCCGGGTATTTGCAATCCTGGGCGAAGCTTGGCTAGTATACGTTCCATATACATTTCGTATCGGAAACAGATATGGGCATCGTAAAAATTTCAGAGGACATGCACGAGAATCTGCGCATCTCCAGCAACGCCCTCAGCCGCTCGATCAACGCGCAGGCCGAGCACTGGATGCGCATCGGCATGCTCGCCGAGCTGCACCCCAACCTCGACCACAGCGCCATTTGCCGCCTGCTGATCCGCGCCGAACAGAACGGCGGCCTGGATTTGCAACAACTGACTCAGGAAGCCGTCAGCGCATGAGAAACCAGATCAAAATCAACACGCCTGCCGACATTGAAAAATCCCGCGCCGCCGGCAAACTCGCCGCCGAAGTGCTGGCGATGCTGGTGCCGCATGTGAAGGCCGGGGTGACCACCGATGAGCTGGATCGGCTGTGCAACGACTACATCGTCAATGTGCAGAAAGCCGTGCCGGCCAACGTCGGTTATCACGGCTTTCCGAAAACCGTCTGTGCGTCGGTCAATGACGTGGTGTGCCACGGGATTCCGTCGGGCACCCCATTGAAGGACGGCGACATCGTCAACCTCGATATCGCCGTGATCAAGGATGGCTGGTTCGGTGATACCAGCCGCATGTACGTCGTCGGTGAGGCGACTCCTGAAGCGCAGCACCTGATCAAGACCACCTACGAAGCCATGTGTGCGGGCATTCGCGCAGTGAAACCGGGCGCAACGCTGGGCGATATCGGTCATGCGATCCAGAGCCTGGCGGAGGCGGAGGGCTTCAGCGTCGTGCGTGAATACTGCGGCCACGGCATCGGCAAGGTTTATCACGATGAACCGCAGATCCTGCATTACGGCTTTCCCAATCAGGGGCTCAAGCTCAAGGCCGGGATGATTTTTACCGTGGAGCCGATGCTCAATGCCGGCAAGCGCCATGTGAAGAACATGCCGGATGGCTGGACCGTGCTGACCAAGGATGGCTCGTTGTCGGCGCAGTGGGAGTATATGGTCGCGGTGACCGAGACCGGGTTTGAAGTGCTGACGGCTTGGCCGGATGAGGTCGAAGGCTTTATCCCGATTGTCTGAGCACCACAAAACCTTGTGGGAGCGGGCTTGCTCGCGAATGCGGTGGGTCATTCAACCTTGATGGTGACTGACACGACCTCTTCGCGAGCAAGCCCGATCCCACAGTTGAAACGCAATTTCATGTAGAAGCTTCAGTGGGCACCGGCAGCCTTGTTCAAGTCGCTTTCGGCCCACTCGGTATAAACGCAAGCATCCGCCGTCGCCCAGCGCACCCGCACCGGATCGCCGGCCTTGAGCGGCATGCCCGCCGCCGACAGTGCTTTGACCGTCATCGACGTCCCGCCCGCAGTCACCACGCTGCACGTCTGGCTCTCACCCAGAAACAGCACTTCCACAACATTCGCCGACACCTCATTCCAGCCCGCCGCGAGCGGCTCATCACTCGCTTGCTGCACACTCAGCGCCACAGCCTTTTCCGGCCGCACCATCAGCAGCACATCCTGATCAGTGTGCAACCCGGACGTCAGCCGAATCGACAATGACTGCCCCTCGAAACTCGCCGCCGCATTGCCCTGCGCCTTGAGTTTGAGGAAGTTCGAATTGCCGAGAAAGGATGCGACAAACGCATTCGGCGGATTCTGATAAAGGTCATAACCACTGCCCAGGCCCACGATCTTGCCGTGGCTGAAAATCGCGATGCGTTGCGACAGACGCATGGCTTCTTCCTGGTCGTGGGTCACGTAGACAATGGTGATGCCCAGGCGCCGGTGCAGCTGGCGCAGTTCATCCTGCAAATCCTCGCGCAGCTTCTTGTCCAGTGCGCCCAGCGGCTCGTCCATCAGCAGGATGCGTGGCTCGTAAACCAGCGCCCGGGCAATGGCGACACGTTGCTGCTGACCACCGGACAGTTGCGAGGGGCGGCGATGGGCGAACTGTTCGAGCTGCACCAGTTTGAGCATTGCATCGACGCGTTTTTCGCGCTCGGCCGCTGCCAGTTTGCGGATCGCCAAAGGGAAGGCGATGTTGTCGCGCACCGACAGATGCGGGAACAGCGAATAACGCTGGAAGACCATGCCGATGTCGCGCTTGTGCGGCGGCACGTTGACCAGCGATTGGCCGTTGACGAGGATCTCGCCGCTGCTCGGTGTTTCGAAGCCGGCGAGCATCGACAGCGTCGTGCTTTTGCCCGAGCCGCTGGAGCCGAGGAAGGTCAGGAATTCGCCGTCCTTGATGTCCAGCGAGATGTTGTCAACGGCGACAAAATCGCCGTAGTGCTTGTTCAGGTTGCGCAGGCTGACCAGGGGGTTGTCGTTCTGCTGGGATGCGTCTTTGATCACGGCACTCATGTCGTACTCCTGGGCGCTCAGGCGCTGATTTCATTGCGCCGGCGCAGGGCGGCGGCGATCACCATGACCAATACCGACAGGCCGATCAGCAGCGTCGAAGCGACGGCGATCACCGGGGTCAGGTCCTGGCGCAGAGTGGTCCACATTTTCACGGGAAGGGTTTGCAGAGTCGGGCTGGCCATCATCACGCTGAGCACCACTTCGTCCCACGAAACGAGGAAAGCGAAGAGGGCGCCGGCGACCATGCCCGGACGGATCGCCGGGAACGTCACCTTGAACACCGCTTGCAGGCGCGAGGCGCCGCAAATTACCGCTGCGTCTTCAATCGACTGATCGAACAGCTTCAACGAGTTGATGATCGAGATGATGGTGAACGGCAGCGCGACGATCACATGGCTGACCACGAAGGCAAACATCGTCCCGGTGTAGCCGAGCTTGAGGAACAGCGCATACACCGCCACGGCGATGATCACCAGCGGCACGATCATCGGCAGGGTGAACAGGCCGTAGAGCATCTCGCGGCCGGGGAAGCGCCCACGCACCAGCGCAAACGCGGTCGGCAGACCGAGAGCCACGGCGCAAATCGTGGTCAGTACGGCCACCTTGAGACTGGCGGCAGCGGCGTTCATCCAGTCGGGGTTGGAGAAGAACTGGCCGTACCATTTCAGCGTCCAGCCCGGTGGCGGGAACACCAGCCACTGGGAAGAGCCGAACGACAGCAGCACGATGAACACGATCGGCAACAGCAGAAACAGACCGATCAGCCCAGTCGTGGCGTAGAGGCCGAAACGCATGCGCCGGCTCATGGCATTGGGGGTCAGAAGCATGTCGGCTTACCTCGCGTTACTGGCGCCAACCGGGGATTCCGGTTGAAGCTTCAGGTAGAAGTAGAACAACACCAGGGTGATGGCGATCAGCAACGCGGCGCCGGCACTGGCCAGGCCCCAGTTGAGGAACGATTGCACCTGCTGAATGATGAACTCCGGCAGCATCATGTTCTGCGCCCCGCCGAGCAGCGCCGGGGTGACGTAGTAACCGAGCGACATCACGAACACCATCAACCCGCCGGAGGCCAGGCCCGGCCGGCACAGCGGCAGAAACACCCGGAAGAAGTTGGTCCACGGGCTCGCGCCACAGATCGAGCCGGCCTGCAGGATCATCGGGTCGATGGCCTGCATGGTCGCCTGCAACGGCAGCACGATGAACGGGATCATGATGTAGCTCATGCCGATCACCACGCCGGTGAGGTTGTGCACCATTTCCAGCGGCTGATCGATGATGCCCATGGCCATCAGCGCCTTGTTGATCACGCCCGAGGCTTGCAGCAACACCAGCCACGAATAGGTGCGGGCGAGCAGGCTGGTCCACATCGACAGCAGCACGATGTTCAGAATCCAGCGGCCCCAGCCGCGCGGTACCAGGGTGATCGCCCAGGCCAGCGGGAAGCCCAGCAACAGGCTGAACAGCGTCACCAGCCCGGCCACCGAAAAGGTATTGAGCAGCACTCGGGCATAGGCCGAGTTGGCGAACAGTTGTTCATAGTTGCCAAGACCCGGCACCGGTTCCAGCACGCCGCGCAACAGCAGGCCAATCAGCGGCGCGAGAAAGAACAGGCCGAGGAACAGCAGCGCCGGGACGAGGTTGCCGGCGCCGCGCCAGCGCTGCTTGAAAGCCGAACCGGCAGCGCCGGCGGCGCTCCCGGTGGCAGCGGAGGGGCGGGGCGCAGTGGCCGCGATTTTCATTTGACCAGCCATTCGTTCCACCGTGTCGCGATAGCCGGACCGTTTTTGGCCCAGTAAGCGAAATCAAGGGTGATCTGATCCTTGGCGTACGCTGTTGGGAGGTTGGGCGCCAGCGTCGAATCCAGACGCTCGACACTGTCGAGGTTGACCGGGGCGTAGGCGGTCAGGTTGGAGAAATCAGCCTGGCCTTTGGCGCTGCTCGCGTTGGCGAGGAACTTCATCGCCGCATCCTTGTTTTTCGCGCCTTTGGGGATGACCAGAATGTCGGCCATGACCAGGTTCTGCTTCCAGCTCAAGCCAACGGGTGCGCCGTCTTCCTGCAAAGCATGCACACGACCGTTCCAGAACTGGCCCATGCTCGCTTCGCCGGACGCCAGCAGTTGCTGCGACTGCGCGCCGCCGCCCCACCAGACGATGTCTTTCTTGATGGTGTCGAGTTTCTTGAAGGCGCGGTCCAGGTCCAGCGGGTAGAGCTTGTCAGCCGCAACGCCGTCGGCCAGCAGCGCCAGTTCGAGCACGCCGGGGCTTGGCCATTTGTACAGGGCGCGTTTGCCGGGGTAAGTCTTGGTGTCGAACAGCGCGCTCCAGTCCTGCGGCTTGTTGGCGCCGAGCTTGCCCTCGTTGTAACCGAGGACAAAGGAGAAGAAGAACGAGCCGACGCCGTGATCGTTGACGAAGCGCGGGTCGATCCTGTCGCGTTGAATGACTTTGAAGTCGAGGGGTTCGAGCAAGCCTTCAGCGGCGGCGCGCAGGGCGAAATCGGCTTCGACATCGACCACGTCCCACTGCACGTTGCCGCTCTCGACCATGGCTTTGAGTTTGCCGTAGTCGGTCGGCCCGTCCTGGACGACGGTGATGCCGCTGGCCTTGCTGAACGGATCGGCCCAGGCCTGTTTCTGCGCATCCTGGGTGCTACCGCCCCAGCTGACAAAATTCACGCTTTCGGCAGCCATTGCAGCCTGGCCGGTAACGCTGAGCAGACCTGCGAAAAAGATCGCAGTTGCAGCTTTGTTCAACACCATGTTCACGCCCTCATTGTTGTGTTTTTGAGCGGGCCTTGCGTTGTTGCCCGCCTGTCGGGAGCAGTAGCTGGACGATTGGTTGCAGCGTCCGGTCTATGGAATATCATATTATGGTATTCCAAACTTTGTGCAAGCACTTTGCCTTACCGGTTATCTGGCAGGACAGTTTTTTGTGACTCAGAAATCCGTGCGTGTAATACAGGCCCGTGTGGGAGCGGGCTTGCTCGTGTAGCGTCGGGTCATTCAATAATGAAGTCGGCTGACAGGACGCCTTCGGGAGCAGGCCCCCTCCCACAGGAAATGTGGGTCAGGTGGATTATTCGGTGAAGGGGATGCTCTCGACGACCTCCAGGTCATACCCGGTCAGCCCTGCGTACTTCAGCGGCGGCCCGAGGTGGCGCAGCTTGCCGACGCCAAGATTCTGCAGAATCTGCGCCCCAGTCCCGACTTCGGAATAGATCCGTGATTGCGAGCGGCTGAACTGCCGGGGCGGCTGGGTCAGTTGCGGCACCCGCTCCAGCAACGCCTGCGACGACTCATGATTGGCCAGCACCACGACCACCCCGTGACCTTCCTCAGCCACTCGTTGCAACGCCGCCCACAGCGTCCAGTTCTTCGGCCCGCTGTACTCGGCACCGACCAGATCGCGCAACGGATCGATTACATGCACACGCACCAGCGTCGGCTCGTCACGGCGCAGATCGCCCATGACCATCGCCATGTGCACGCCGCCCTCGATGCGGTCTTCGAAAGTAATCAAACGGAACGTGCCATGTACCGTTGGCAGCTCTTGTTCACCGATGCGTTCGATGGTGTGCTCGGTGCTCAGGCGATAGTGGATCAGGTCGGCGATGGTGCCGATCTTGATCCCGTGCTTGCGTGCGAACAGTTCCAGATCCGGACGCCGGGCCATGGTGCCGTCGTCATTCATCACTTCGACGATCACCGACGCCGGGGTGAAACCGGCCAAACGCGCCAGATCGCAACCGGCCTCGGTATGACCTGCGCGGGTCAACACGCCACCTTCCTTGGCGCGCAGCGGAAAGATGTGGCCGGGCTGCACCAGGTCTTCAGCACGGGCATTCGGCGCGACGGCGGCAGCAACGGTGCAGGCTCGATCCGCCGCGGAAATGCCAGTGGTCACGCCAACCGCCGCTTCGATCGACACGGTAAAGGCAGTGCTGAACACGCTGCCGTTGGCGGGGACCATCTGCTCCAGGCCCAGACGCTGACAATGTTCGTCAGTCAGGGTCAGGCAGATCAGCCCCCGTGCTTCACGGGCCATGAAGCTGATAGCCTCCGCCGTGCAGCGGTCGGCGGCCAGCAACAGGTCGCCTTCGTTTTCGCGGTCTTCGTCATCGACGAGCAAAACCATTTTGCCGAGGCGATAATCGTCGATGATTTCTTCGATGCTGTTGAAGGCCATGCTGGACTCTCAGGGTTCGTTGGAAATATATTGGTATACCATAATACAAAATTAGCACAGAGGTCACTATGAAGGCGTACTGGATTGCCCATGTGGATATAGCCGATGCCGAGCGCTACAGCCATTACACCCAGCGCACCCCGCAGGCGATTGCCGCATTCGGTGGCGTATTTCTCGCCAGAGGCGGGCGCAGCGAGGCGATGGAAGGGCGTGAAACGCCGCAACGCACGGTGATCATCGAGTTTGAAAACTACGAAACAGCCGTGGCGTGCTACCGCTCAGCGGCGTACCAGGAGGCGAAGAGTTACCGCGAGGAATGGGCGAGGGCGGAGATCATTATTGTTGAGGCCTTTGCCCCGATTTAAGCCGTATTGATCATTCCCACGCTCCGCGTGGGAATGATCAGACATCAGCGCATAAAGTGGATTTTGCCGCTGTCGTCATTGCCCATGTAAATCCCGTACACCCCGGCCTGGCGCTCTTCGATATAGCGCTCGAGAATCTGCCGGATCGCCGGGTAATAAATCTGCTCCCATGGAATCTCTTCAGGGGCGAAGAATTTGTAATCCATGGTTTCCGGCCCGTACTGCCCGGTGATCTCCAAAGCGATGGCGCGGAAGATGATGTACACCTCGCTGATCTTCGGCACGCTGAAAATCGAATACGGCGAGACGATTTCCGCGCGCACGCCGCTTTCTTCCCAGACTTCGCGCAACGCCGCCTGCTCGGTGGTCTCAAAGCTTTCCATGAACCCGGCCGGCAGGGTCCAGGTGCCCGGGCGCGGGGGAATTGCCCGTTGGCACAAGAGGTATTTGCCGTCCTGCTCGATGATGCAACCGGCAATGATCTTCGGATTGATGTAATGGATATAGCCGCAGCCGCGGCACATCAGGCGCTCGTGCGTATCGCCCGACGGCGTCTGCTGACCAAGGTCAGGGCCACCGCATTTCGGGCAAAAGCTCGGGCTGAACATGTCATTGACCTATGCGGGGTTCTTTCAGCGCGATTGGCAGAGTGATCGCCGGGGTGCCTTTGACGGCGACGCCGGTTTCTTCCTGCTTGCGCTTGAGGTAATCGAGGGCCACGGCCGCCGCCGCGCGGACGTGATCGACACAGGCCTGATGCGCCGCCAGCGGATCACCGCTCTTGATCGCCTCGACCATTTTTTCCATCTCGTGATTACTCGCGCCGCGTCGGTTTTCCTGTGACACCGAGGTCGCGCGCAGATAGCTGATGCGGGCCTGCAACTGGCGCAACTGGGTGGCGGCGACATGATTGCCCGAGCCTTCGAGCAGTACGTCGTAGAAACCCTGCACCGAGTCGATCACCTGCTGCAGCTCGCCGTCCTTCAATGCCTTGCGGTTGTCATCGAGGGCTTTTTCCAGGGCTTTGATGTCCTTGGCTTTGGCGCGCAGAGTGAACAGCTGAACGATCAGCCCCTCGAGTACGCAACGCAATTCGTAAATATCGACAGCGTCATCGAGGGTGATGATGGCCACGCGCGGGCCCTTGGCGTCGGCGAATTCGACCAGACCTTCGGATTCCAGATGGCGCAAGGCTTCGCGCACCGAAGTCCGGCTGACACCGAGGCGATCACAGAGGTCGCGTTCGACCAGGCGATCGCCTGGCATGAGCTGGAAATTCATGATCGCGCTACGCAGTTTGTCCAACACGATTTCGCGCAGGGTAACGGGGTTGCGATTGACCTTGAAGCTGTCGTCGAGTGGCTGGCGTTTCATGGGGTCCGCTCTTGAGCTTGGCTGTCCATGCCAGAGGGGCATCAAAACAGCCGAGGGGTTAACTTGAGGCCTCGGCGTCGGCTTCGGCAAAGGCTTCACGGGCCAGCCGGAAACTGTCCACGGCCGCCGGAACGCCGCAATAAATGCCGACCTGAAGCAGAATTTCGCGTATTTGCTCACGACTCAGGCCGTTACGCAAGGCGCCACGCACATGCAGCTTGAGTTCGTGCGGGCGGTTGAGCGCCGAGATCATCGCCAGGTTGATCATGCTGCGCTCCTTGAGCGACAAGCCGTCACGACCCCAAACGTGGCCCCAGCAGTATTCGGTGACCATTTCCTGCAGCGGACGGGTGAAGTCGTCGGCGTTCTCTATCGAACGTTGCACGTACGCTTCGCCCAATACCTGGGTGCGGATCTTCAGACCCTTCTCATACTTCTCGTTACTCATTATTCCTCCAGTCACCCCAATTCCCCTGTGGGAACGGGCTTGCTCGCGAAAGCGTCGTGTCAGTCGACATTTATGTTGGATGATCTACCGCATTCGCGAGCAAGCCCGCTCCCACAGGGTTTAGCACTGTTCTCAGGTAAGCGGCGGCAACGCGCCCAACTTGCCCTTGTGATAAATCATCGGCGTCACCGGTTGCTCGGGCAGGATCAGGTGCTTCACCGCGCCGACGATGATCGCGTGGTCGCCGCCGTCGTATTCACGCCACAACTCGCACTCGATGATCGCCGTGGCCTTGGCAAGGATCGGATTGCCCAGATCGCTGAGATGCCACTCGATGTCTTTGGCCTTGTCCTTGCCCTTGCCGGCAAACGCATAGGCTTCGGCTGTCTGTTCGGCGGAGAGCAAGTGGATGGCGAATTTCTTGCTGTCGCGTAGCACCGGGTAGGTATCGGAAGCGTAGTTGGGGCAGAACAGCACCAGCGCCGGGTCGATCGACAGCGCACTGAAGGCGCTGGCGGTGATGCCGACGATGCCGCCGTCCGGATCCAGCGTCGTCACCACCGTGACGCCGGACGGGAACGAGCTCATGACGTCTTTGTAAATGCCGGGTTCGATCATTTCGCAGGACTCCTAGCGCATCACAAACGGATCAGGCATCGGTGCCTGGGAGAGGTTGATCCACACCGTTTTCAGTTCGGTGTAGGCCAGCACCGAATCGATGCCGCTTTCGCGTCCATAGCCACTGTTCTTGAAGCCGCCGATCGGCGCCATGGCCGAGACCGCGCGGTAGGTGTTGACCCAGATGATCCCCGAACGCACGTCGCGCGCCAGACGATGGGCACGGCCCAGGTCGCGGGTCCAGATGCCGGCGGCGAGGCCGAACTGTGAGTCGTTGGCGATCGCCAGTGCTTCGGCTTCGTCTTTGAAACGAATCACCGAGGCGACCGGGCCGAAGACTTCTTCCTGCATGATCTTCATCGAATTGCGGTCGCATTCGAACAGCGTCGGCTCGTAGAACCAGCCTTCGCCAACATCGCTCGGACGCTTGCCGCCGGTGCGCAAGCGCGCGCCTTCGGCGATCGCATCGGCGACCAGACCTTCGACCACCGCCAGTTGCTGCGCGGTGGCCATCGGGCCCATTTCACTGTTGTCTTCCTGTGGGTTGCCGATGCGGATGCGCTGGGCGCGTTCGACCAGGCGATTGACGAACTCGTCGTAGATTTCGTCCTGCACCAACAAGCGCGAACCGGACACGCAGCTCTGCCCGGACGCCGCGTAGATCCCGGCGATCGCGCCGTTGATCGCACTGTCCAGGTCGGCGTCGGCGAAAATGATGTTCGGCGATTTTCCGCCCAGCTCCAACGACAGCTTGGCGAAGTTCTCGGCGCTGCTGCGCACTACATGCCGCGCCGTCGCCGCACCGCCGGTGAAGGCGATCTTGCGGATCAGCGGATGGCGAGTGAGGGCGGCGCCAGTGCTCGGGCCGTAGCCGGTGACGACGTTGACCACACCCGGCGGAATCCCGGCTTCAAGGGCCAGGCGTGCCAGTTCGAGAATGGTCGCCGAGGCGTGCTCGGACGGCTTGATCACGATGGTGTTGCCGGCGGCGAGCGCCGGCGCCAGTTTGATCGCCGTCAGGTACAGCGGGCTGTTCCACGGAATGATCGCGGCAACTACACCCATGGCTTCGTGCACGGTGTAGGCAAACAGGTCGGGCTTGTCCAGCGGCAGGGTGCCGCCCTCAAGCTTGTCCGCGAGGCCGGCGGTGTAGTGGAAGAACTCCGGCAGATAGCTGACCTGGCCACGGGTTTCGCGGATCAGTTTGCCGTTGTCGCGGCTTTCCAGCTGCGCCAGTTGTTCCTTGTTTTCCGCGATCAGGTCGCCGAGGCGACGCAACAATTTGCCCCGCGCGGTTGCAGTCAGGCCACGCCATGCAGGGCTGTCGAATGCAGCCTGTGCCGATTGCACAGCGCGTTCGACGTCCGCCTCATCAGCGTCAGGCAGCTGCGCCCAGGCTTGCGCCGTGGCCGGGTTGAGACTTTCGAAGGTCTTGCCGGAGAGGGCGTCGACCCAGTCTCCGCCGATGCACATCTGGAAGCGTGCGAGTGTCATGCAACGATCCCCTTTATATGGTTTTGTCGGGAGTGTGCGAATTGGAGAAATTCCAGCAGCATCTGATTGACCAGACGCGGCGACTCTACCGGCATCATATGCCGTTGCTCGGGCAGCACGGCAACCTTCGCACCAGGGATGCGCCGGGCCAGTTGCTCGGCCATTTCCGGCGTCGAGCCGGGGTCGAGTTCGCCGGTGGCGATCAGCGTCGGCGCCTCAATGGTGCTGAGGTCGTCGGCGCGATACATGTCCTGGGTGGCGAACAATTCGTAGGTGGTCAGGTAGCCCTGCGGATCATTGTTGGCCAATGTCTGGCGCAACGCGGCGATCTGCGCCGGGTTGGCTGCCTGATATTCACGGCTGAACCAGCGTGACAGCGCCGCCTCGGCATTGGCGTCCGGGCCATGCTCGGCGGCCTGCGCAGTGCGGGCGATCACACCAGCACGCTGTTCTTCGCTGCGGTTGAACACGCTGTTCAACACCACCAGGCTTTGGAGGCGCTCGGGATAGTGCAGGGCAAAAGCCCGGGCGACCAGGCCGCCCATGGAGAAACCGATCACCGCTGCCTGGGGCAGATTCAGGTGATCGAGCAGCTCGAGCAACTGATCGGCGTAACCGAGCAGGTCGGTGCCGCTGGCCGGGCGCGGGCTGGCGCCGTGACCGAGCATGTCGTAGGCGATCACCTGATACTGGCTGGCGAGGCCGACAATCTGTCCGCCCCACATTTCTTTGTTCAGGCCCACGCCGTGGATCAAGACCACGGGCTGGCCTTGGCCGGTCGCCAGGTAACTGGTGCCAGCCGGGGTGAGTTCAGCGGTGAGCCGAATCATGGAGCGCTCCTGCAATGCCTTTCTTGTTGTGATTACTGGGCTTTTTCGGCGGCCAGTTCTTCCAGATCGATGTAGCGGTTGCCGATGCGCGGGTGCAGGCGGCCACCGTCGGCGCAACCCAGCACGACGACGATTTCGTCGGCACGCGGCGCATCTTCGATCTGCATTTCCAGGGTGATGTAGTGCGAACGCAGACCTTCGTCGTCCTTGTGCATCATCGGGATCTGAATCGAAGTGCCCGGGCCGCCGCGCTTGTTGGTGAAGCTCAGGTAGCTCTTGGCTTTCACCGCTTCGCGGTAGTGGTTGCCGAAGCGCAGGGTGTGGATCACCGCCGAGGCGTGCTCGATCTCGCCATCAGCGCCGACCACTGCTGCTTTGCCATAGGCCTCGATCTTCTCGGCACCGCCGATGATGCCGACCAGACGCTCGACCATCATTGCGCCAAGGTCAGAGCAGTTGGCGCGGATCTGCGGCTTGAGGTCTTCGACAAAACCGTTGCCCACCCAGGGGTTCTTCATCACCACGGCGAGGCCGACCATGGTCACCGGCTTGTCAGTAGCCTTGCCGCCTTCGATGAAGGTTTCTTCGACATAGCTGACGATCTTGCGAATTTCGAAACTCATGAGCTGCTCCGTTGGGGGATTGAGAGTGTCTGTGCGTCTGATGGTATACCATAATACCGATCCTGCAAGTCCTCTCCACAAGATTTGCGTCATCTATCCTGCGAATGGCTGCACATTCATCCGCCACTCACCATTCTCCAGACAACCTGTGAATCTGTGGGAGGGGGCTTGCCCCCGAAAGCGGTAGATCAGGCAACGTGTCTGGTGGCTGACACATCGATTCGGGAGCAAGCCCCCTCCCACAATGAAAATCGCAGGCCAAGCGAGGCTGGTACCGGTTAACAAAAGATAACGTGGCGCCGATTGTCAGACATTTGCAAAGCCCGATAGGATGAGCCAGCTTCCGAAGGGGCTCTGGATTGCGGGTTTCAGGACGATGATTCTGATCTGCCAGCAGCCGGGTACTCTTGCGGCGCCCTTGAAGGCCCGATGGCCCAACAATAATAAATAGGGGAAGGTCTATGAGTCGTTGCCGCCCGCCGGCGTTACGCAACACCGCGTTGCTGGCCACAGCACTCTCGCTGCTGGGCTTTGCCACGTTATCGGCACCTGTGATTGCCGCCGAGGCCCCGGCTGACGTGGTCTATGCCACCGAATCGGCCAAGGCCGCAAAAAGCCTGATTCTTGACGTGGTCCATGCCGGCGCGCGTCTGGTCGCGGTCGGCGATCGTGGGCACATCGTCTATTCCGATGACCAGGGCAAGACCTGGACCCAGGCCAAGGTGCCAACCCGACAACTGCTCACCGCCGTGTATTTCGTCGACCACAAAAACGGCTGGGCCGTTGGCCACGATGCACAGGTTCTCGCCAGCACAGACGGCGGTCTGACCTGGAGCAAACAATTCGAAGACCTCAAACGTGAATCGCCGCTGCTCGACGTCTGGTTCAAGGACGCCAGCAGCGGCTTTGCCGTGGGCGCCTATGGCACGCTGCTGGAAACTACCGACGGCGGCAAAGACTGGCAAGACGTCAGCGACCGCCTCGATAACGAAGACCAGTTCCACCTCAACGCCATTGCTGCCGTGAAAGACGCCGGGCTGTTCATCGTCGGTGAGTCCGGCAGCATGTTCCGCTCCGCCGATGACGGTCAGACCTGGGAGAAACTCGAAGGCCCATACGAAGGTTCGCTGTTTGGCGTTATCGGCACGGCGCAACCGCAGACCCTGCTGGCTTACGGCTTGCGCGGCAACCTCTACCGCTCCACCGATTTCGGCAGCAACTGGGAGCAGGTCGAGCTCAAAGCCGCGCGCGGTGCGCTGGAGTTCGGCCTGTCCGGCGGCACGCTGCTGGAAGATGGCTCGATCGTCATCGTCGGCAACGGCGGCTCGGTGATCAGCAGCAGTGACAACGGCGAAACCTTCAGCGTGTTCAACCGTCCGGATCGCATTTCGCTGTCGTCGGTCACCGCCGCCGGCAATGGCAACCTGATTCTGACCGGGCAGGGTGGATTGCACATCACCCAGCCAAACGGTGCCGAGACCAATAACAAGAAGGCGGGGCTATGACTTCCTTGATCACTCCTCAGCAGGAAAAGGCGACGTTCCTCGAACGCCTGATTTTCAACAACCGCCCGGCCGTGATTCTGATCTGCCTGGTGGTGAGCATCTTCCTGTTCTGGCAGGCGACGCTGATCCGGCCGTCGACCAGTTTCGAAAAAATGATCCCGCTGCAGCATCCCTTCATCGAAAAGATGATGGAGCACCGCAACGATCTGGCGAACCTCGGCAACACCGTGCGTATTTCGGTGGAAGCCACCGACGGCGACATCTTCTCCAAGGAGTACATGGAGACCCTGCGCCAGATCAACGACGAGGTGTTCTACATTTCCGGCGTCGACCGCTCCGGGCTGAAGTCGCTGTGGAGCCCTAGCGTGCGCTGGACCGAAGTGACCGAAGAGGGTTTCGCCGGGGGTGAAGTGATCCCGCAGAGCTACAACGGCTCCCAGGACAGCCTCGATCTGCTGCGCAACAACGTGCTCAAGTCCGGCCAGGTCGGGCGTCTGGTGGCCAACGATTTCAAGTCGAGCATCGTCGACATACCGCTGCTGGAGGCCTACCCGGACCCGCAGGACCAAGGCAAGCTGCTGGCGCTGGACTATCGCCAGTTTTCCCATGAGCTCGAAGACAAGATCCGCAACAAGTTCGAAGCGCAGAATCCCAATATCAAGATCCACATTGTCGGCTTCGCCAAGAAAGTAGGTGACCTGATCGACGGCCTGGTGATGGTGGTGCTGTTCTTCGGCGTCGCCTTCGTCATCACCCTTATCCTGCTGCTGTGGTTCACCAACTGCGTGCGCAGCACCATTGCAGTGTTGAGTACGACCTTGGTGGCGGTGGTCTGGCAGCTCGGTTTGATGCACTTCTTCGGCTTCGGGCTCGACCCGTATTCGATGCTGGTGCCGTTCCTGATTTTCGCCATCGGCATTTCCCATGGTGTGCAAAAGATCAACGGTATTGCCCTGCAATCCAGCGAGGCGGATAACGCGCTGACCGCAGCACGGCGCACCTTCCGGCAATTGTTCCTGCCGGGGATGATCGCGATTCTGGCCGATGCGGTGGGCTTCATCACGCTGCTGATCATCGACATCGGTGTGATCCGTGAACTGGCCATCGGTGCGTCCATCGGTGTGGCGGTCATCGTGTTTACCAACCTGATTCTGCTGCCGGTGGCGATTTCCTATGTCGGCATCAGCAAGCGTGCGATTGCCAAGAGCAAGAAAGACGCGAACCGCGAACATCCGTTCTGGCGCCTGCTGTCGAACTTCGCCAATCCGAAAGTCGCACGCGTCTCGGTGGTGCTGGCGCTGATCGCTTTCGGCGGTGGCCTCTGGTACAGCCAGAACCTGAAAATTGGCGATCTCGACCAGGGCGCGCCGGAACTGCGACCGGACTCGCGCTACAACAAGGACAACAACTTCATCATCAGCAATTACTCGACCAGCTCCGACGTGCTGGTGGTGATGGTCAAGACCAAGGCCGAGGGCTGCTCGCGCTATGAAGCCATGGCACCGATCGATCAGTTGATGTGGAAGATGCAGAACACTGAGGGCGTGCAGTCAGCGATCTCGCTGGTGACCGTGTCCAAGCAGATGATCAAGGGCATGAACGAGGGCAACCTGAAATGGGAAACCCTGTCGCGCAACCCGGACGTGCTGAACAACTCGATCGCCCGCGCAGACGGCCTGTACAACAACAGCTGCTCGCTGGCGCCGGTGCTGATTTTCCTCAATGACCACAAGGCCGAGACCCTCGACCGTGCGGTGCAAGCGGTGCAGGAATTCGCCAAGGAAAACAACAAGGACGGCCTCGAATTCATCCTCGCCGCCGGTAATGCCGGGATTGAAGCGGCGACCAACGAAGTCATCAAACAGGCTGAGTTGACCATCCTGATTCTGGTGTACATCTGCGTGGCAGTGATGTGCATGATCACCTTCCGCTCATGGGCAGCGACCCTGTGCATCGTCCTGCCGCTGGTGCTGACCTCGGTGCTCGGCAACGCGCTGATGGCGTTCATGGGCATCGGCGTGAAGGTTGCGACCTTGCCGGTGGTGGCGCTGGGTGTGGGGATCGGCGTGGACTACGGCATCTACATCTACAGCCGTCTGGAAAGTTTCCTGCGTGCCGGGCTGCCGTTGCAGGAAGCCTATTACCAGACGCTGAAGTCCACCGGTAAAGCGGTGCTGTTCACCGGCCTGTGTCTGGCGATCGGCGTGTGCACCTGGATCTTCTCGGCGATCAAGTTCCAGGCTGACATGGGCCTGATGCTGACCTTCATGCTGCTGTGGAACATGTTCGGCGCGCTGTGGCTGCTGCCAGCGCTGGCGAAGTTCCTGATCAAACCTGAGAAGCTGGCGGGGCAGAAGGGCAATTCGTTGTTTGCCCACTGATCTGACAGGCTGAAACGACAAAGCCGCAACCTTATGGGGTTGCGGCTTTTTTATCTTTTGAATTTCACTCAGTCCAAATGTGGGAGCGGGCTTGCTCGCGAATGCAGTGGGTCAGTAAAGAATGCTTTGACTGACACACCGCATTCGCGAGCAAGCCCGCTCCCACAGGGAATTTTCGCTGTGTCAGGAAAGCTCGGCGCCCAGCACCACACTCAATGCACTGCGCGCATCATCCAGCTGCACCAACGTCGCATGCCGGGCACCCAAGGCATCACGGTTCTCGATGGCGGTCAAAATTGCCTTGTGCCGCGGCAACGCCAGCTCATGCAGATTCGGTCGCTGATTGGAATGCTTCAACGCCTCGGCAATCGCCACCGCCAGCATGTTGCACAGGTTCGCCAGCAGGTCATTGTGCGTCGCATCGGCAATGCGGCTGTGGAAATCCAGGTCCGGCTGCAACAAGGCTTCCGGCGTCGGTGCGGCTTCCATGCGTTGGTAGGCTTCGTTGATCGCAGCGATGTCGGCATCGGTCGCATGCTGAGCGGCGAGGGCGGCGGCGGCGGGTTCGATGATGCTGCGCACGCTGGTCAGCACGTTGAAGAATTCATTCTGTGGGCTGCTCTGCATCAGCCAGTGCAGCACGTCCGGGTCGAGCATGTGCCATTCGCGCCGGGCCTTGACCACTGTGCCCACGCGCGGTTTGGAATACACCAGACCCTTGGCCACCAACACTCGCGTGGCCTCGCGCAACACCGGCCGACTGACCGCGTACTCCTCGCACAGCAGGGCTTCGGCGGGCAGTTTGTCGTCGGGCAAAAAGCGTCCGGAGACGATCTGCATGCCCAGTTCCTGGACGATGCGCGAATGCATGCTTTTACGGTCGGAGGGTTTGCGGTAATCCATGGGGAGCGGCACGATCCTGAGCGATGGAGATGCCGCGCATCATAGCAGGCACCGGACAATCTTGAGTCGGGTATAGAACAACTGTGGGAGCGGGCTTGCTCGCGAAAGCGGTGAGTCAAACAACATTACTGTTGAATGTGCCGCCGCCTTCGCGAGCAAGCCCGCTCCCACACGGATTTGCATTCCCGTGTAGGAGCTGCCGCAGGCTGCGATCTTTTGCTCTTAATGAGAGTGACGCGGAACCTCGGCACCACGGCAACCGACGAGGAAGTCAAAGTCGCAACCCTGATCCGCTTGCAGTACGTGGTCGATGTACAACTGACGATAGCCACCCACCAGCAATTGCTGCGGCGCTTGCAGATCGGCCATGCGAGCGGCCAGTTCCACGTCCGGAATGTCCAGATGCAAACGGCCGCTGGCGCAATCGAGTTCGATCCAGTCGCCTTCCTTTACTGCCGCCAAAGGCCCGCCCGCTGCCGCTTCCGGCGCAACGTGCAAAACCACCGTGCCGTACGCGGTGCCGCTCATGCGTGCGTCAGAAATGCGCACCATGTCGGTCACACCCTGGGCCAGCAGCTTGGCCGGCAGGCCCATGTTGCCGACCTCGGCCATGCCCGGATAACCCTTCGGCCCGCAGTTTTTCATCACCAGAATCGAATCCTTATCGACGTCCAGTTCCGGATCGTTGATCCGCGCCTTGTACATGTCGAAGTTCTCGAACACCACGGCGCGACCGCGATGCTGCATCAGTTCAGCAGTGGCGGCAGAGGGTTTGAGCACCGCACCGAGTGGCGCGAGGTTGCCGCGCAGTACGCAGATACCGCCGTCGGCGCGGATCGGGTTGTCGAGCGTGCGGATCACTTGGTCTTCGCCGTAGATCGGCGCGTCCTTGGTGTTCTCGCCGATAGATTTGCCGTTGACCGTCAAGGCATTCGGATTGGGAATCAGATTGGCCTCACCGAGGCGACGCAGCACCGCAGGCAAACCACCGGCGTAATAAAACTCTTCCATCAGGAAGCGCCCGGACGGCTGCAGGTCGACGATGGTCGGCATGCCGCGACCGATGCGCGTCCAGTCGTCCAGATCGAGTTCGACGCCGATGCGCCCGGCAATGGCTTTCAAGTGAATTACGGCGTTGGTCGAACCACCGATGGCGGCGTTGACGCGGATGGCGTTTTCGAAAGCTTCCTTGGTGAGGATCTTCGACAGTTTCAGGTCTTCACGCACCATTTCCACCGCACGCATGCCAGACATGTGCGCCAGCACGTAACGGCGCGCATCCACCGCTGGGATCGCTGCGTTATGGGGCAGGGAAGTGCCCAGTGCTTCGGCCATGCAGGCCATGGTCGAGGCGGTGCCCATGGTGTTGCAGGTGCCCGCCGAGCGCGACATGCCGCCTTCGGCCGCGAGGAAATCGTCGATGGTGATGGTGCCGGCCTTGACCTGTTCGCTGAGCTGCCAGACCACGGTGCCAGAACCGATGTCCTTGCCCTTGTGCTTGCCGTTGAGCATCGGCCCGCCAGTGACCACGATGGCCGGCACGTCGCAACTGGCCGCGCCCATCAGCAACGCCGGGGTGGTTTTATCGCAACCGGTGAGCAGCACCACGCCGTCGATCGGGTTGCCGCGAATCGCTTCCTCAACGTCCATGCTCGCCAGGTTGCGGGTGAGCATGGCGGTCGGGCGCAGGTTCGATTCGCCATTGGAGAACACCGGAAACTCCACCGGAAAACCACCGGCCTCGATCACCCCGCGTTTGACGTGCTCGGCGATCTGGCGGAAGTGCGCGTTGCACGGGGTCAGCTCGGACCAGGTGTTGCAGATGCCGATGATCGGCTTGCCGTGGAACTGGTGGTCGGCGATGCCCTGATTCTTCATCCAGCTGCGGTACATGAAGCCGTTCTTGTCGGCCGTGCCAAACCATTGGGCGGAGCGCAGGGTGGGTTTCTTATCAGACATGATCGTTTCTCTTATTGTAAGACTATTGTTTGCGAGCTGACGCTTAATCTAAGCTCAAAATCCGCGCTTTGGAAGTGTTGTTGGGTAATTAGTATTACTATATAGTCGTTTTCGACGGAGGGATGGCCCTGGCTGTTTTAGCGAGAGGCGTCCCCCGAGGTTCTATAAAAACAACAATCGGAGACCGATCTCATGAGCCAGGAATTGCGGCTTATCCGGCGCATCACACTGAAACTGATTCCCTTCCTGATCCTGCTGTACCTGATCGCCTATGTGGATCGCTCCGCCGTTGGCTTCGCCAAGCTGCACATGGGCGCCGACATCGGCATTGGCGACGCGGCCTATGGCCTGGGTGCCGGGCTGTTCTTCATTGGTTACTTCCTGCTCGAAATTCCCAGCAACCTGATGCTCGAACGCTTCGGCGCGCGGCGCTGGTTCGCGCGGATCATGATCACTTGGGGCGCAATCACCATCGGCATGGCCTTTGTGCAAGGGCCGCACAGCTTCTATGTGATGCGCTTTCTGCTCGGCGCGGCCGAAGCGGGCTTCTTCCCAGGCGTGCTGTACTACATCACCCAATGGTTCCCGGTGCGCCATCGCGGCAAGATCCTCGGTCTGTTCATCCTGTCGCAACCGATCGCGATGATGATCACCGGACCCGTGTCCGGCGGTTTGCTCGGCATGGACGGCATCCTTGGCCTGCACGGCTGGCAGTGGCTGTTTATTGTCATCGGCACCCCGGCGATCCTGCTGACCTGGCCGGTGCTGCGCTGGCTGCCAGACGGCCCGCAGCAGGTGAAGTGGATGGATCAGACGGAAAAGGACTGGCTGACCGGCGAGCTGAAAAAGGATCTGCAGGAGTACGGCCAGACCCGTCACGGCAATCCGTTGCACGCTCTGAAGGACAAGCGCGTGTTGCTGCTGGCGCTGTTCTATCTGCCAGTGACCCTGAGCATTTACGGCCTCGGCCTGTGGCTGCCGACGCTGATCAAACAGTTCGGTGGCAGCGACCTGGTGACCGGGTTCGTTTCTTCGGTGCCATACATTTTCGGCATCATCGGCCTGCTGATCATTCCGCGCAGTTCCGACCGCTTGAATGATCGCTACGGCCATCTCGCCGTCCTTTATGTGCTCGGCGCAATCGGCTTGTTCCTCAGTGCCTGGCTGTCCTTGCCGGTAGCGCAACTGGCGGCGCTGTGTCTGGTGGCGTTCGCGTTGTTTTCGTGCACGGCGGTGTTCTGGACTTTGCCCGGGCGCTTCTTTGCCGGTGCCAGTGCGGCGGCGGGGATTGCCTTGATCAACTCGGTCGGCAACCTGGGCGGTTACATCGGCCCGTTCGTGATTGGCGCGTTGAAGGAGTACACCGGCAATCTGGCTTCGGGGCTGTACTTCCTTTCGGGCGTGATGGTCTTCGGGCTGATTCTGACCGGCATCGTCTACCGCGTGCTGGAACGCAAACACGTGTTGCCCGTCGACCAGTTCGCCGCGAGTGCCCGTGGCGCGACCCGCACCTGAACTGCAGGACTCCACAAAACCTATGTGGGCCCGCGTCATTTTCAAGTTTGTGCTTAAAGGAGAGGACATATGCATCTGGTGCAATTTGAATTACCCAACGGCGAGCGCCGTGTCGGCATGGTCGACAACGGTCAGGTTCGCGAAGTGCAGGACGCCCGCAGTGTCCGCGATCTGGCCCTGGCCGCAATCGAAGCCGGCGGCTCGCTTGAGCAGCAAGTGCAGCGCCTCGGGCTCGGCGCCGATCACGACTACGCACAATTGCTCAAAGACCTGCGCATCCTGCCGCCACTCGATCACCCGGACCCGGCGCACATGCTGGTCAGCGGTACCGGCCTGACTCACCTGGGCAGCGCTTCGGCCCGCGACAAGATGCACCAGCAGGCCGGCGATGAAGCGGCAATGACCGACACCATGCGCATTTTCAAATGGGGCGTGGAGGGCGGCAAACCGGCGGCGGGGCAGGCCGGTGTGCAACCGGAGTGGTTCTACAAGGGCGACGGTAGCATCGTCGTGCGTCCGGGGCAGCCGTTCCCGCTGCCGCCGTTTGCCGAAGACGCCGGCGAAGAGCCGGAGATGGCCGGCCTGTACGTCATTGGCAACGACGGCAAGCCCTATCGCCTCGGTTTCGCGGTGGGCAACGAGTTCTCCGACCACGTCATGGAGCGCAAGAATTACCTGTACCTGGCGCACTCCAAATTGCGCAGTTGCAGTTATGGTCCGGAACTTCGCACCGGTGAATTGCCTCAACACCTTGCCGGCACCAGCCGAATCCTGCGTGACGGCGAAGTGCTCTGGCAGAACGAGTTTCTCAGCGGCGAGGCCAACATGTGCCACAGCCTGGCGAACCTCGAATACCACCACTTCAAATACAGTCAGTTCCTGCGTCCGGGCGACGTGCACATCCATTTTTTCGGCACCGCGACCCTGTCGTTTGCCGACGGCATCCGCACCCAGCCGGGCGACACGTTCGAGATCAGCCAAGCCGACTTCGGCGCTCCGCTGGTCAACGGCATCGCACCGGTCAAAGCGGCTTTTGAACCGGACAGCATTGGCACCCTTTAAGGAGATCCCATGACTCAGATTCTCGGTCACAACTACATCGGCGGTCAGCGCAGCGCCGCCGGCACCGTCAAATTGCACTCAGTCGACGCCAGTAGCGGCGAGGCGCTGCCGCACGATTTCATGCAGGCCACGGCCGAAGAAGTCGACGCCGCCGCCAAAGCCGCCGCTGCGGCTTACCCAACGTATCGCAGCCTCAGCGCCGAACGCCGCGCGCAATTTCTCGACGCGGTCGCGGATGAGCTTGATGCGCTTGGCGACGATTTCGTCGCCGTAGTCTGCCGCGAAACCGCACTGCCGGCCGGTCGCATTCAGGGCGAGCGCGGACGCACCAGCGGCCAGATGCGCCTGTTCGCCAAAGTCCTGCGTCGCGGTGATTTCTACGGCGCGCGCATCGATCTGGCATTGCCGGATCGCCAGCCATTGCCACGGCCCGATCTGCGTCAGTACCGCATCGGCCTCGGCCCGGTCGCGGTGTTTGGCGCGAGCAACTTCCCGCTGGCGTTCTCCACTGCCGGTGGCGATACCGCAGCAGCGCTGGCCGCCGGTTGCCCGGTAGTGTTCAAGGCCCACAGCGGCCATATGGCCACCGCTGAGCTGGTCGCCGACGCGATCATTCGTGCGGCGGAAAAAACCGCCATGCCCGCCGGCGTGTTCAACATGATCTACGGGGGCGGCGTCGGTGAATGGCTGGTCAAGCATCCGGCAATTCAGGCGGTTGGTTTCACCGGCTCGCTGAAGGGCGGTCGCGCGCTGTGCGACATGGCTGCCGCACGTCCGCAACCGATCCCGGTGTTCGCCGAGATGTCGAGCATCAACCCGGTGATTGTTCTGCCGCAGGCACTCGCCACGCGTTCGGAAACCGTCGCGCGCGATCTCACCGCCTCGGTGGTGCAGGGTTGCGGTCAATTCTGCACCAACCCGGGTCTGGTGATCGGTATCCGCTCGCCGCAGTTCAGCGCGTTTGTCCAACAAGTTGCTGCTGCAATCGGTGATCAACCGGCGCAAACCATGCTCAACGCCGGCACCCTCGGCAGCTATGGCAAAGGCCTGGAAAAACTTCTGGCGCACAGCGGCATCCAGCATCTGGCCGGTAATCCGCAGCAGGGCAATCAGGCGCAGCCGCAGTTGTTCAGGGCCGATGTCAGCCTGTTGATCAACGGTGACGAAGTGCTGCAGGAAGAAGTGTTCGGCCCGACCACAGTGATCGTCGAAGTGGCCGATCAGGCACAACTGAGCGCAGCGCTGCACGGCCTGCACGGTCAATTGACCGCGACGATCATCGGTGAGCCGGCTGACTTCGAGCAGTTCGCCGAACTGACGCCGCTGCTGGAACAGAAGGTCGGGCGTATTCTGCTCAACGGTTATCCGACCGGTGTCGAAGTGTGCGATTCGATGGTGCACGGCGGGCCATACCCGGCGACATCCGATGCCCGTGGCACGTCGGTGGGCACGCTGGCGATCGATCGCTTCCTGCGCCCGGTGTGCTTCCAGAACTACCCGGACAGCTTGCTGCCCGAACCGCTGAAAAACGCCAACCCGCTGCGGATTCAGCGTTTGGTGGATGGCAAGCCATCGCGTGAGGCGATCTAGCCAGCACCGCAATCCCTGTGTAGGAGCTGCCGAAGGCTGCGATCTTTTGATCTTGTTGTTAAAAGCAAAATCAAAAGATCGCAGCCTTCGGCAGCTCCTACACAAGGGGCAGGGCGCCATGAGCTATCATTGGCCCTTTCCCCCCAAAGAAAGACTGTTTGCCATGACTGCCCAAACCCTTCTCAACGCCCTCGAACACTGCGGTATGGTCGAAATCGACGGCCTGCACGCCTTCGAATTCGCCCTCGACGAGGACGATAACCTGCACATCGAATGCATTGATGGCCGTGAAGCCAAGCACTGGGAATTCACCCCGGCGCAGGTCGCGGCAGCGACGTTCGATGAGACGCTGCAGAGCTGGCTGGTCGTCGGTTACGCCAGCGACACCAAGACCACGGGCGAGCATCGTCTGGTGTGTCTCGGCGATGTGGTCAGCAGCAGCGACGATGAGGAAGAAACTGATGAAAATGCGTAACTTCTGGCCATTGCTGATGGCCGGCAGCGTCGGTGCGATGGGGCTTTCCAGCGCCTCTGCCGAAACCCTCCAGTTGCTGGTCGGCTCCTACACTGCCGGTTCCAGCCAGGGCATCTACCGCATGCAGTTCGACAGCGCCACCGGCCAGATCGACGCCAAGCCGCTGCAGGTGGTCAAGACTGAAAACCCGTCGTGGCTGACCCTTTCGAAAGATCAGAAACGCCTGTTCGTGGTCAACGAAAACGGCCCGGGCCAGACTGATCCGGTCGGCCGTGTCAGCAGCTACGCTATCGACCCGAAAACCCATGCCCTGAGCCTGATCAACCAAGTGCAGAGCCTGGGCAACGAGCCTACCCATTCCAGCCTCAGCGCTGATGCCAAACACCTGTTCGTCAGTAACTACTCGGTAATGGAAGATCCAGGCGGCACCCTGGCGGTATTGCCGGTCGATGCCGACGGCCAGCTGAAACCGGTAGTGCAGATGAGCGGGCATCCGGCCAGTCGGGTCAACGCTGAGCGTCAGGCCTCGAATCACGTGCACTCGACGGTGTCGTCGCCGGACGGGCGCTATGTGTTCTCCAATGACCTGGGCGCGGACAAGGTTTTCATTTACCAATACGACCCGAAGGCCAACCCCCACTTGCCGTTGACCCCGGCCAAAACCGCCTCCGTGTCTATGCCAGCCGGCAGTGGCCCACGTCATCTACTGTTCAGCGCTGACGGCAAACATGCCTGGCTGACCATGGAAATGAGCGCACAGGTCGCGGTGTTCGACTACAATGACGGCGTGCTGACCCAGACGCAACTGGTCGATCTGGCAGCGGGCCAGCCAACCTCCGACAAGGCCGGCGCGGCGCTGCATGCCTCGGCTGACGGCAAGTTTCTGTACGTGAGTAATCGCGGCACGGCCAATCAGCTCGTAGTGTTCGGCATTGATCCGGCGACCGGTCAGCTCAAAGAGCTGCAAAAGCGCTCGGTCGAGGGTGATCACCCGCGCGAGTTTGCCCTCGATCCGAGCGGTAAATTCGTCTTGATCGCTAACCAGAAGAGCAACCAGATTGTCGTCGTCGAGCGCGATGCCAAGACCGGTCTGCTGGGCAAAACCGTGCAAAAACTGCCGATCGACGCGCCAAGCGACTTGAAGTTTCTAGTGCGACAATAAGCCGCAGGCCCCGGTTCATGGGGCCTGCATCGGTGTATTAATTGCACTGATATCGGCTAATGCTACAAAAGATTTCAAGCGAGTAACCCTCGAGCGGTACGTTTGTTTCACAGCCCGACCGGGCAAACCAAGCAAACGAACACGAGGGTTACCGCCATGAACTTCAATCTCTTCTCAGTCATCGCCGCTTCCGCCATTTCTGCCACCGTGGTATTGCCAGCCGGCGCCAACGTCGAAATCGCCAGCAAAAAATCCCACACCCAGAGCTACACCCAGAAATACCTGCAACAAAGCGCCAACTTCTACGCCGCGCTGGATCACAAAACCCAAGCTTGAAATGCTCGTCTCCTTGTAGGAGCTGCCGAAGGCTGCGATCTCTTGATCTTGTTTTTCAAAAGCAAAATCAAGAGATCGCAGCCTTCGGCAGCTCCTACGCGTGTGCGTGGCATTCGGTTATAGGTTTCTTCAAGCGAAGGAATAGAGCCGGTAAATAATCAACGAAGCTGATATCCACCATTGCAAACCCTGAGTGGTTGCCCCGGCTTTTTTGACTGATTCTGTGGCCATCGAAACCTTTGCCCACGGAGAACACCATGGCCAGCGCAATCCTCACTTCCGCCAAACGCGGCGCCTACCTGGCCATCGGTCTGTACCTGGCCGTGGTGCTGTTCGTCAGCATCGGCGCGCAGATGGAACACAGCTTCGACGCCCCGATCGACGTTGCCCACCCTGGCATCCAGTTCGAACTGCGCTCGCAAAGCGCGATGGTCGACAGGTCTGAACTGGCAGGAGTCGGCGGCGCATGAAAGGCTACAGACTCTGGGTCATCGCCAGCCTCGCGCTGATGACCAACGGCGCCTCACTCTTGGGGTTTGGCCAGGGCTCGGTGGGCGGTTTGGCCCGGGCCATAGAGGCCAACCACAACATCGCGCACAACATTGAACGCGCCAACACGCTGGGGCTGATGGCGGGTAATCCACCCGTCAAGGTCGCGGTGGATTTTTTGGGGCCGTTTGAGGTGGATTGCATGGCACTGGGCATGTGTAACGCCCTGGCCTGACGAAGATCGTTACCACGCTCTGCGTGGGAATGCCTCAAGGGACGCTCCGCGTTCCAATGGGACGCAGAGCGTCCCCGGCTGCATTCCCACGCGGAGCGTGGGAACGATCAAAGGGACAGAGGGTTATTTTTTCATGATTGAGGTGAACAGCTCGGATTCGAGCAAGCGCTCCAACCACACCTGCAAGCGGACATAAGGCGTCTGCGCAAACCACTCGCGATCGACGTGAGCGAACTGCCGCACAAAGGGCAGCAGGGCGATGTCGGCGAGGCTCGGATGATCGGCCAGCAAGTAGTCACGACTTGCAAGCAGTTCATCCAGTTTCTGCAGAAACAACGCACCTTCAGCCCGATAAGCTTCCATCGGCTGCTCAGGGTATCGCTCTGCGTACTTGTAGCGATTCAAAGCCGATTTGAAAATCTGATCATTACCTTCAATCAGTTTCTCCATCCACAGTGCGGCGAATGAGTTGCCTGCCAGCAACCAGTCATCCGGATCGTTCTGCGCCAACGCCCAGCGCATGATCTGCAGACTTTCATCAATCACCACGCCATCGGCATTCAGCACCGGCACCGTGCCCTTGGGCGAGAGCGCCAGCATATCTGCCGGTTTGTCCTTCAGGCTGACCTCGACAATCTCCAGCGGCACGCCCGCATAACGCAGCGCCATTCGCGCACGCATCGCGTAGGGGCAGCGTCGGAACGAATACAGCGTGTTCATTTCACCTCCAGCGTGCTCAAGCCATTGCCCTGGCGCCGCACCTGAATCTGCACCGGGATCCGTTCGTGCATTTCCTGCACATGGGAAATCACCGCCACCTTGCGCCCCTGCGCCTGCAAGCCATCGAGCGCGTCCATAGCCAGCTGCAGTGATTCCGGATCGAGGCTGCCAAAGCCTTCATCGATAAACAGCGATTCGATTTTCAGCGTGCTCGACGCCATCGACGCCAGACCCAGCGCCAACGCCAGCGAGACCAGGAACGTCTCACCGCCCGACAACGAATGCACCGAGCGCAGTTCGTCGCCCATTTCCGTGTCCATCACCAGCAGGCCGAGCATGCTGCCGCCGCGTTTGAGGCGATAGCGTTTGACCAGTTGGCGCAGCTGCGCGTTGGCGTGATGTACCAGCAGGTCGAGGTTGTAGGCCTGGGCGATCTTGCGGAAGGTGTCGCCGGTGGCCGAGCCGATCAAGGCACTGAGCCGCGCCCAGCGCTGGTACTCGGCGTAGGCGTCGGCGATTTGCTGCGCCAATGCCTGATTGGCGTTCTGCCGGCGCTGGTCCTCCACTTGTTCGGCGCGCAGTTCGGCGCACTGCTGTTCGCTGACGGTGAACTGGTTTTGCAATTCGGCGAGGGCGCTGTCGAGCTGTTCGGCGTCAGGATTGCCGTCCTGCCGGGTCTGGTGATCGAGCAGCCGCTGATCGCGCTCCTGCAACAAGACCTGGGCCTGTTCGATGGCTTTTTCGTTGTGCTGAAGGGTTTGACGCAGTTCGGCGACTTGCGCGTCATCGAAGCGCAGCAAGTCTTCGAGGCCGCCGTCATCCAGCTCCGGATGGCTGGCGCGCCACTCGGCGATCTTGTCGGCGAGTGCCTGGTCTTCAGCTTGCAGTGCTTGCAGGCGTTCCTGCTGCGATTTGAGTTCTGCAGCGATTTGCACAAGCTGTGTGCGCACGCTTTGCAGCTCCTCAGCGGTGCTGGTTTCGGCACTGCGCGCCTGTTCCACCGCGTGTTCCAGTTGCTGCTGCCAATGCTCGGCGCTGCTGTGCTCGCCCAGTAACTGCGCGAGTTTTTCCTGACAGTTTTGCTGTTGCTCGGTCAACGCCGTGAATTGCTGCTCGGCGCTGTGCAGTTGCTGAGTGCGCAGCTGCTGGCGATCCTGCTCTTTCTCCAGCGTTTGCTGGCGTTGCTGCTGTTCGCTCAGCTCTTCCTTTTGCTGCTCGAGCTGGGCCAAGCGCTCGGCGATCTGCCGATCCAGTTGCATGAACGTTGCCGCCGGCTCCAGGCGCATGGCTTCGAGCGTGTCAGCGGGCAGCAGCGGGCCGAACGCGCTGAGTTCCTCTTCAAGGCGCTGACGGTCACTGTTGAGCTCATGCTGCTGATGACTCAGCTGTTGCGCCGCTTGCTGATGCGCAACCTCGGCCTGACGCAATTGTTGCGACAGACGCGCCGCGTCCTGCTGCAAGGTGAGCAGGGCGCTTTGCCGCTGTTCGTCCTGAGTGATGCTCTGGTTCAACTGCTCGGTCTGGCGGCTAAGCCAAGCGTCGCGTTTGTCGGCGTCCTGATTGAACAGTTGCGCGGCCAGCGGATGCGCCTCCAGGCTCGGCGCCAGGGCTTGTTGCTGCGCCGCGAGTTGTTCCTGTTGCTGGAGCAGCTCTTTCTGTTGCGCGATCACGCCGCCGACTTCGCCGCGCAGTTCGATCAGTTTTTCCTTGAGCTGATCGACCACTTGCTGGGCGTTGGCCTGTTCGCTTTCATCGTGACGGCCAAGGCTTTGCAGCAGCGCTTCGGGCTGATGATACGGGTGCTCGTTGCTGCCGCAGACCGGGCATGGCTGAGCGTCCTGCAGCTGTGCACGCAACTCTTCGACACTGGCACTGCGCGCCAGCCGCTGCCGCTCAAGCAGTTCGCGAGTGACGTTGAGGGTTTGCTCGGCGACGGTCAGTTCGGCTTTGGTTTTCACACCGTCCTGGGTCAGGCGTTCGCGTTGCTGCTGCGCGTCGAGCTGGCGTTGTTGCAACTCGGCGCTGCGCTTGTCGAGATCCTGACGAGAGGCCCACAGGCGCGACAGGTCTTCGATTGCGCGCAGCTGTTTGTGGTTGTTCTGCAGCAAGGTGCCGAGCAGGCCGATCTGTTCGGCTACCGCATCGGGCTCGGCGCCAGCCTCTTTGAACAGCACATCCAGTTGCTGTTTGTGCGAGGCCAGTTGCTCAGCGCTGTGCGCGGCGTTCTGCTCGAGGGACGCCAGTTCGCTCTGCCCCTTGTTCAAGCGGTTGCCGATCAGCATCAACTGTTGCAAACGGTCGCGATAGGCGCTCCAGGCATCGCTCAAGGGCGCCAGATGCGCACGCTGCTCAAGCTCAGCGGCGATGCGCTGCAAACGCTCGGCGACTTCAGTCTGCTTTTCCTGAAAAGCCTGAATCGTGTTCTGGCCATCCTTGAACGCTTGCTCGGCCGCTTGCCGGGCTTCGGCGCTGCTGGCGGTGTCCTTGATCAGACGGGCGAGGGTGCTTTGCTCTTCGAATGCCTGACGCAGCAACGGCGCATTTTCGCTCTGCCATTGTTGCGCTGCGCTCAGGGCGACTTTCGCTGCGTCGAGGTCATGCGCCAGTTGCGTCTGCCGCTCGTCCAGCGCTGCGTGTTGTTGGGTGTGTGCGGCAATCTGCGCCGCCAGTGGCGTCAGCAGCGCATCGAGCTCGGCCTTGCGCGCGAACTGATGACGTTGCGGGCCAAGCTGTTCCAGACGCGTCAGTTTCACCCGCTCGCCGGCCAGTGCCTGCCATTGCTGTTGCGCGGTTTGCAGTTGTTCGCTGGCCGCTTGCTGCGCTTGCTGCAACAGACGCAAATCCTTCAGCCAGGCATGCTGTTGCTCAAGCTGTTTGAGCTGCGCCTGTTGCGCTTTCATCTGTTGCTGCGCAGTGTTGAAGCGTTCGTCCAGTTCGGCGCGGGCTTCCGGCGCCAGCGGCGTCACACCGGTCGCCTGATCCTGCAGCAACTTGTGCGCTTCGCGGGCCTCTTTGGTCTTGTCGAAGGCGCGGCGGCCGAGGCGCGTATACAGCGCGGTGTCGGTGAGTTTTTCCAGCAGTTCACTGCGATCGTTATCGTCAGCCTTGAGGAACGCGCTGAACTCACTCTGCGCCAACAGCACGGCGCGGGTGAACTGTTCAAAGTTAAGGCCCAGCGCGGCTTCCAGCTGGGTTTTGTATTCGCCTTTCTGGCTGGCGAGCAGTTGATCCTGATCGATGTCGCGCAGGCTCTGCCGACTGGCCTGCAGCTTGCCGCCAGCCTTCTCGCGCGCGCGATTGGCTTCCCAGCGCGCCCGATAGCGGCGGCCATCGACGCCGACGAAATCCACTTCGGCATAGCCTTCGCCGGTGCCACGACGCAACAGCGTACGAGGGTCGCCGGTGGCGATTTCACCATCGGCGTCGGGGACTTTGGCGTCGCGGCCAGTATTGTTGAGGCGCGGCACCGCGCCAAACAGCGCAAGGCACAACGCATCGAGCAGGGTGCTTTTGCCCGCGCCGGTCGGGCCGGTGATTGCGAACAGACCGGCGCTGGCCAGCGGTTCGGCGGTGAAGTCGATCTCGAACGGCCCGGCCAGCGAGGCCAGGTTCTTCAAACGAATGGCGAGAATTTTCATGGCTGCTCGCCCTCCAGTTGCACGTCTTGCAGCAGTTCGGCGAAGTCCTTGAGCGTCTGGTCGTCGACCTCGCTGCCGTAATTGTCGAGCCAGGCGCGGCTGAACAATTCCTGCGGGGTGAGCTGGTCGAGTTCGATCAACGCGGTGCCGTCATCGCTGCCATCGACGCCGCGATTGCCGGCGTATTCAGCAGCGATGCGCACCAGGCGCACGGCTTTGCCTTGCAGTGCGGTTTCCACTTGATGGCGCAGATCCGGCTGCGGCTCATCGAGGCGCACGCGCACTTCGAGCCATGGCTGGCGCTGGGTTTCGGCGAGCAGATCGATGTTCGGCAGGTCAGCCAGTTGCAACAGAATCTCGGCCAGCGGCGCCGGGCCGATGCGCTGCAGATTGACCGAGCGCGGGATCAGCTTCGGCTCGACGCTGACCAGGGTTTCACCGTCCAGGACCACATCGAGAATCTGGTGCTGATAACCGATCTCCGAAAATGACAGCGGAATCGGCGAGCCGCTGTAGCGAATGCGCTCCTCACCGTTGACCATCTGCGGCTTGTGCAGATGGCCGAGGGCGACGTAGCTGATGCTTTCGCCGAACAGGCTGGCGGGCAGGGCTTCGGCATTGCCGATGATCAGGCTGCGCTCGGAATCCTCCGACACCGAACCCCCGGCCATGTGCGCGTGGCTGATAGCGATCAGCGCCTGCCCGGGCTGGCGCTTGGCGTTGGCCGCCGCGATCAGCCATTCATGCACCTGACCGATGCCGCGCAGATAGTTGTCGCCCAGTTGCGCGCCAGTGACTTCCGCCGGGCGCAAAAACGGCAGCGCCAGACACCATGCGGCGATTTCACCGGTTTTATCCGGCAACGGCAGCAGGAGCCGTTCGGCATCCAGTTGCCCGTCATCAAGCCACAAGACCCGACCCAACGCGTGAGTGCGCAAACGCCGCATCAACGGCGCCGGCAGCTCGATCCGCGAGCCGGAATCATGGTTGCCGGCGATCATGACGATGGTCAGCAACGGCTGCTGTTCGTGAGCGCTGACGATGAAGTCGTAGAGGCGTTCCTGAGCTTTGACCGGCGGATTGACCGTATCGAAGATATCGCCGGCAATCAGCAGCACATCCGGCTGCGCCAGGTGCAACTGGCGCAGCAGCCATTCGAGAAAACACGCGTGCTCGTAATCGCGCTCCTGGCCGTGCAGGTTTTGCCCAAGGTGCCAGTCGGAGGTGTGGAACAGACGCAAGGTGGACTCCGCATTTTGATCAAGAGGGTGGCCGCGAGGAACAAAGGGCGGCGAGAGGAGGGGAGTTTACTGGCAAATCACGCCCCTTGCCTTGTCGTGTGTCTGCTTGCATCGACAGCGGCGAATATTTCGGTAATCGGCCGATGCGGGTAGCGCTTGTGCATTTGCCGCACTTGTTCACTCAGTCGCAACAACTCTTCACTGGGCTTGGCCCATTGCTCTTTCGGCAATGGCTCGGACCAGTCGCGCATGACTTCCGGCAGCGCCTGCTTGCCGATTCTTTCCAGCCGACGAATTTCCCATTCGAGCAGACGGTTGGGAATCGTCCATAACGTCATGACGTGATACAGGTACCAGAAGAACCCCGACAACCGCGAGCGGCGGCCTTCATGGATCTCCTGATGCATCCGCGCGCGGGCATTGTGGAATGTATGCAGGCCTTCGTGGGGTGGGTCGTCCGGGCCTTGCAGGTCCTGCAAATCCTGGATCGATTTGAGGTCGTTGACCTCGTACTCCATGTAGCCTCGGATCGCCTCCCAGTGGCTGATCGCAAGCTGCAGGCCGGCGCATTGGAATTCGAGGCTGGTGAGGGTTTCGCCGTGGCGAAAACCGATGCCCATGCCGTATTGGCGATGGACGCCGAACTGGGTGACGCCCTTGGCTTCGATGATCCACGCGCTGAGCGATTCCCATGGAACGAAGACTGGTTCGGACGCCCCTTCGGGCATGAAGCAGACTTCGCGGCGTTGGCGGTTGAAGCGGGTTGGGATGAGGGAGAGGCGTTTTTTGTGGTGGTGGTGCCAGACGCCTAGACTGATTGTTAGAGTGAGAAATAAAACCTCTAAGCCAAGTATTATGGACTCTCGAAAAATCTCTTGTACGTAGGTCCAACTTTCCCACCCGTCTCCGGACGCCAGCCCAAGAATGCCTCCTGCCACAGGTGTCAGACAGACGAACCAGAAAGCAAGACTGAAAGGACCGCCCAAGGTCATCTGCCAAGAAAATATCTGTGGTGAGCCTGTGCCAAGATCCATGTAGACCTGACTGAGTTCGCCTATATGAGGCCCATAGGGGGGTATGGAAGTTGGTAATGGAAGTGGTGCGAGATAAGTGATTTTTCCACTCGAAAATGGTTCGATGCTTCCAGCTTTTCTGGCTTGCTCACAGATCGTCGTGTTAATCGGCTTGTGGGGTTTAATCTGCATGGTCAGCCCGCTCAAGAAACTGGACTTCGACCAGCAGTATTGGTGGTTTCGTTTTTATTTGCTGGGCTCCTACTACCGGAAAGTGGCCCTTTCCCCGTGGATCAAGTTGAATGATACGAGTTCGCGATATCCCCTCACCTTTTTCATTCGTTGACTCAATGCAAACTGCCAACTCAAGGGTTTCTTTCGCGGGCGTGTATTCAGAATCGAGATTGACTGGATACTTAAGACACAGCACTAATCCATCGGAATCAGACTTAGCGATACTTAGACTGGCTAAAATCTCGTCGCTGATAACTTCTCGCTTTTCCCGTGGCACTCCTCGGCTATGCAGCGGAACGGAAATACGATGCGCTCCTATACCTAAACGGTGCTTGGATTTTCCGCCAAAGGGTGGCAGCAATTCACTTAGTGTCAGGCTGGGTATGACTAGATGGATATCGCCGGGTTTGGGTGTGAGCAACAGTTTTCTCAACCATGACACGTCCTGGTTCGAACCGATCTGAACATAGGGAGCATTGATCAGAAAGGTTAAATAACTTTGATAGTCGTGAAGTGTATGATCGCCACGCATCTCGGCATCTCTACCCCATGGTGTGATCCGTAACCATTTGTCATGAGCACTGATGTTGTAGCGGTTGAACAGCCAGGCCCCGCTCAACTCAAGCAAGGTGAACAACGCGCCGGCAAGATTAAAGCGGAAAAAGACTGTAGAGAGACGGGTTCCGGCGGCGGCCCATGCAGCTGTTCTCGCAGCGCTGTTTGATGCAGTGAGTACCGTGTAGCTTGCAGACAAAGTTTGTCCCAGACCATAGGCATTAGCCGACGTCATTCCACTTGCGCCTAAAACTGCGAGCGCGGCGGCCCTCTGTGCCGACGGATTACCACTGCGAATTGACTGTTGCCAATTTTCGAGTTGTTTTGCGAGATTGACTGCTGAGGTTACCAACCCAAGACCGTAGGTAAGAAAGCCCAGTCCGATGTGCAACTTGCCCATTTGTATGTGTACGCTTTGCAATGCCTCGTGCCGAACCCTGGCAATCAGCGCATCGCTACGAGCCTGCAACGCAGTATTGGCGAGGCTTTGCCCTGCAGTGAATCCAGCAGCCCCCGTAGCAGCGAGCGCATTGGCGAAAGGCCCCCACACCCTTTTATTCGCTGTTTGCCTACGTAACTCATGGAAAACGGCTGCCAAATTCACCACCTGCACCAACACCACCAACAACCCCATCCCCTCCGTCCGCACCAGACTCGCCTTCGAAACCCCCGCCACCCCCGCGCGAATATTCTCCAGCAACCCGCGCAATTCCCCTTGCTGCGCCGGCGGAAACACCACCGTCAATCCCGCTTTCGCCGGGGTGGCGCCATACAGTCGGGCCGAGCGATCCGGCAGTTCGTCAATCGGGCTTAACGCTGCCGCAAGGCGGCCTTCGAACAGCGCCAATTGCGTGCGCACGCGGACGAATTCCTGCTGCAATTCCATCGCCCGGGCGGTTTTGTGGCCCTGGCGGTTTTTGTTGTGGGTGAGCTGGTTGCGCTCGCGGTTGAGGGTTTTCAGGTAGTCGCGTTCGCGCAGCACTTCCTTGATGCTGGTTTGCAGCGCCGATTGTTCCGCCGGGGTGGACACGGTGAAGGTCACGCCGCTGGTTCGCGCGGCGTCGAGCACGCGTAGGCGCAGCGCTTTGGGCAGGCGCTGGAACAGTTCGTCGAGGTCGGGGATTTTCTCCCCGGCAAGATCAAAGCCTTCCAGCGCCCGGCTCAGGCCGAGGTTCAGCGCCGGGCTGTAGGTGTCTTGCACCGCGTCCGCCAAGACGCGACTGTGTGCGGGCAGGTCGTCCAGTGCTGGCAGCTGCGGCTGCTCGATGCTCTGCAACTTGGCCAGCCAGTCCGGCAGGTTGTTGAACATCGCCATGCCGGCATTGAACAGCGTTGAATATTGCCCGGCATGTTCGGTCTGCAGGCGCAGCGGCAAGGTGTAGAACAGCGGGCGGGTCAGTTGCGGGTGTTGTTCGAGGTAACCGAGCATTTGCTCATTGGCCGCGTCGCTGCGGCCGATGTCCTTGAGGCAGGCGTATTCGCTGGCGAACGCCTGATCGATCTGCACTTGCCCATCGAAATACCACGCCGAACGATGGAAACGCCCGGCGCACAGCAGTTGCGCGCGATCGGCGGTGATGCGTTCGAGCAGGCGATTCCAGCGTCCGAGATTGTCGCGATGACTGTTGAGCACCTCGTCCATGGCCGGGCGGTCGATCAGGTCGTTGATGCCGCGCTTGCCGCTCAGCAGCGGGCCGTCGAGCAAGTCGTTCATCCGCCGGTTCTGATCCTTGCCCAGATCGACCAAGGTACTCAGGTGGCGCTCGACGAAATCGGCCGGGGCCACTTCAGCAAAATATTCGCGGGTGTAAAAGCGTCGGTCCGCCTCGGCGGTGGCGCGAGCATGTGCGGTGAAATCAGGCGCGACGCCGTCGAAACGGTTCAGCGCCAGCGACTGGTCCAGTGCCTTTTCGCGCTGTTGCTGCAGTTCAGGTCGAGCCTGAGTATCGGTCGGGACAACCTCACCACCTTTGTTCAGATAGTCGAGCAGCGCCTGCCGGGAATTTTCCCGATCCGGCTCGGGCAACTGCTCAAGCTCAGCAAACAATGCCTGAGCGCGCGGATCCTCGCTGGCCTTGGCCAGGGTGTCGAAATCCTGAGCGCCGAGCTGGCTCAGCGACTCGATGTAACTGGCCAGCAGATAGTCGCGCTCGTTGTTGTCGGTGTTGCTCCACTGCTCGATCCAGCCGACCACCAGGTCCTGATAATCAGCCAGGTCGCGCATCACCCCGAGGTCGTCGTTGACCAGCAGAAACAGCGTGTCGTCCTGATATGGCCCGCGCACCCGGCCGAGAAATTCGCCGATATGCGCCTCGCGAAAACGTCGCGGATTCTCCCACAGATAAGGTTCACGCTCGTGCTCCGGCGCGTCGCTGACCTGCACCACCGGCATCCGCGTGGCGTCCGCTTCGACCACCGGTTTCGCCGTGCAGTCCACTTCCGCCAGCCACTGTTTGGCCTGGGCCACGGTGAGCAGATGTTCGCCGCCGACCAGGCAATGGACCGGGCCGAGATCGACCGCCTGCATGAAGTGCTCACGTTCCTCCGCGCTGTCCAGCACCTGCTGGCATTTCGCCGCGCTCAACGGCACGTCGGCGAAGGTCACGTACAGGGTGCTTTTGCGCGAAAAGATCAACGCCGGACGTTCTTCAATGGCGCTGCGCTGATCCTCGCTGACGCTTTTGCCGCGATGCAGCAATGCGCTGATCACGCCTTCAAGCACGCGGTATTCATAGAGCTCGCCGCTGAGGCTGTCGACGATGTACAGCCAACCATCGCGCAGGCGGCGGATGCCCATCGGGCGCGCGGTCAGGGTGTACGGCAGCGTGAGTTCGGTGCTGGGGTCGAAGGGTTTTTCCACCAGGCCGTACGCGAGGGGCAGCAGTTGCACGTGGGTGTTGCGCAAGGGGCAGGCGGCGGGGCCGATGATCGGGGCTTTGGACGCGGCGGCTGCCGCAAGGTCGGCGGGGTGCATCATTGAGCACATTTCCCTGTGTCTGTTTGTGACAGAGAAATGTGCGTGGATCTGTAAAACGACAGCAGTCAGATCTTTCTGTGTTTTGCGTAGGAATCGAACACTCGGGATGAAACCTACAAGGGATCGTCCGAAATCTTACAGAGAGTGCTTCGGATGAATCGTGAGTAACCCTGAAGGCGTACCCGCGCTCGCAAACCGACGCAGGGCAAACAGAGCCTTTAACAGGCGCATTGCCCGAGGATAGGAGCTGTACCGCTTATCGAAACCGATTGTTCAATCACTCCATTGATTGATGCCAAAATAGCGGCCACCTAATATCATGCCGACTGATGCGCTTTTGCAGAGACGCCAGCGACTCTTTGCGCTCATCCGCGCCGCTGTCCGGCCGAGCATGGCACTCTACTACGACGAGCGAGACATGGTTAAAGGGGTAGAATTTTTCGAAAGAAGTACGGTGTCCTGGAGCGGCCACAAGCTAGTAGGCGAAACATCCACGGACGTGTTGGCTTTGTTTCGTCACCACGGTTTTGACCCCGTCATTGACGATGACGGATTTGAAGTCGGTGAGTTGGATAGGGGTTTTACGTTGACGATGACGACGACTTGATCACCACTTTATATATCAATCTGCGCCGCGAAAATTCATGTACCGACCGACACTTACGATGATTCAGGCGTGCACGTTTACTTTGATGAGCGCTACAGGGTCGTTGGCGTTGAGTTTTTGAAATGGAGTGAGCTTGTTTGGGACAACCAGAAACTGGTCGGTGAGAATGCGCTTGTGGTTCGACAGTTTTTGGCCAAGCGAGGAGAGGTTCTGGTTTTCAATGATTCAGGCAATTGCCCAATACTCCGGGCATTGTGATCGCCTGCTTGAGTCTTTAACGTCAGTAATGAACGGCACTCAGCTATCGGTCTGTGAAGGCGGAAATGATGTTGTCCTGAATATTGATGCGAGTGATGTACAGGTCGATATAAACATAAACGATGACTGGATCGGTCAGCCGGAAAGCAAATTCAGCTTGCAAAAGTGGAAGAAAATTATTGAAAGCTGGAAGTATTTGCTGGAGTTGCCAAAGGGCTCCGATGAAATTGTGCTGGTCAAGTTGCCCTAGGTTCGACGGTACTCAGGAATCAGCACTTATGAGAATCAAAAGATCGCAGTCTTCGGCAGCTCCTACACACTATCGGCAGGCGCTGCCGAAGGCTGCGATCTTTTGCTTTTACTTGGGATAAAGCGGCGGCAACCCACTTTCATTCACCGGGTCCTGCACTCGTTCCGCCGCCGGAATAGTGCGAATCGCCCGCCACAAATCCTCACCCTGCCAATGCTGCCCGGTCTCGCTGTACAGCGCGCCGTTCAGCCCGTCCAACGCATCCGACAGCGGCACAAACCGCGCGGCCATGTCTGCCAGCGTTTCCGGTTGTTGCCGCGCCCAGGCGTCCAGTGCCTGGCGGGTGGCATGCGGGTCGTTGGCCTGGCTGGCGCGTTTGATGTCGTCGAGCAGGGTGCGTGGGCTCGGGCCGGTCTGGGCGGCGCGGTGGATTGCCGGTTGCCAGCGGGCGCGCCACCAGAGGCCAAAACCGGTGAGAGTGGTGCAGGCGAGGATCAAAGTGCTGAGTTTCCACCACCACAGGGTGTCGTTGTCGGGCGTGCTCGGTTGCAGGGTGCCGGCCGGGGTGTCGATTTGCAGGCTGGGGTTGTTCGCCACTTGCAGGGTGCGAGCGGGC
The DNA here is from genome assembly GCF_002836515.1 of Pseudomonas sp. Choline-02u-1. Classification (GTDB taxonomy): domain Bacteria; phylum Pseudomonadota; class Gammaproteobacteria; order Pseudomonadales; family Pseudomonadaceae; genus Aquipseudomonas. Next base: position 24,773 of record NZ_PJBC01000001.1, on the reverse strand, counting down.
AGGCTGCTGTGTTCAAGGTGGTCTTCGAAGGTGTTCCACCAGACCACGTCGACGGTTGGCAGGTCGATCGCGCCGCTGCGGCTTGGCACCAGGGCTTCGCGTTCTTCGCGGCTGCCGATGATGCCGCGGTCGCTGCTCTGGTTGCTCAGCACCGGTTGGTCGGGGTAGCGGCGCAGGCCGTTGACGTCGGTGGCGGGCAGGGCTGGCAGTTGCGAGCTGGCGAGGCCTTCGACTTTCAGGGTCAGGCTGCGGGTCAGGGAGTCGCCGACCTGAGTGTGGTCGGGTTCCGGGCTCCAGCTTTCGCTGAGGCTGAGGCTTCGCGCTGGCAGCCAGGGTGCATCAACCGGGTAAGTCAGCGGTTTCGGTTTGACCGTCAGCGGAATCGACGCCGAGCTCACGCGCATCAATTTACCGGGCTTGGGCCCCGAGGCGTCTGCCGATGGCGCGGTATCGACCAGCGTGGCGCTGAACGTCTGCGGGGCGATCATCAGCAGGCCGCTGTGTTGCGGATAGATCGCGTAGCGCATCTCGATTACGCCGTGGCGCAGACCGTTGATGTCTTTCTCGTAGGTGCGCGTGTCGCCGAGCTGTTCGATGCGCGCATCAGTGATTTGCAGCGGGCTCAGGCTGCTGTCGTCGTAGAGCGAAACCGAGTGATAAATGCGCAAAGTCAGGATGGCCTGGGCCTGCACATAGACGCTGGTCTGATCGAGGCTGGCTTCGATGAACACCGGATCGAGGCTGTTTTTGTCTTCGCGGTTGTCGCTGGCGACCACCTGCACGGTGATCGGCTCGCTCTGCGCTTCGCCCAGTTGCAGCGGCGGAATCACTACGCTGCCGTTTTCTTTCGGCAGCAGGGTGATGATCCAGCGAGTGGTCGCGCGGTTGTCGCCGTTGAGGGTGTTGAGCTGGTTGACCTGGCGCGTGCCGCGCACTTCGAACAGTGCTTCCAGCGACGACAGGTCGGGCTTGCCGAACTGGGTGACGTCGTCAGTTTCGAGGGTGAGCTCGACCGTCTCGCCGGAGTTCAGGCGACTGCGATCCACGCTGGCGGTCAGCTCGGCCGCCTGAGCGGAAGCCGTGCAGATCAGCAGGGGCAGCAAGAGAGCGGTGAAGCGGGTCATCGATTGTTTTCCTGATCCTGATGTTGTTGCTGTTCGTACCAGAATTTGCGCCTGAGCAGTTCGCCCGGGTCGTCCGGGATCTTGCCCAGCCATTGCTCGAGCGCCTGACGCTGCTCGCCTTCGAGGTTGTTCTCGCTCGGGCGCAGGGTCGGCACCGTGTCGGTTTCCTCTTCCTCGGTGCTGCCGGGTATTTCGTTGGGGCCTGGCAGCGGCGGGGCGGTGGGTGGCGGTTCGCTGGCGGATTCGCCCGGTTGCGCCTCGCTTTGGGTTTCGCTGCTCACCGCCGGAGGGGGCGCGGTGGCAGGCGAAGGCTCATCGCCGGGCAGACTTTGTTCGTTCGGCTGGTTGTCCGGCTCGGGCGGCGGCGGGGCGGTTTTCTGCTTCAGCAGGTTTTCCACCAGCGCCTTGTTGGTCTGCGCCGGACGCAGATCCGGTTGCAGTTCCAATGCTTGGTCATACGCGTCGATTGCTGCTTCCAGCTCACCGCTTTTTGCCAGAGCATTGCCACGATTGTAGTGGGCGCGGGCATCGCTGCCCTCGGCGAAGCGCTGAGCGGCGCCACTGTAGTCGCCGGCCTCGTACAACGCCACCCCTTGCCACTGATGATCTTCGAAATGCTGCGCAGCTTCGGCCGGGCGTTTCTGCTTGAGCAGGTGCAAACCCTGCTGGTCGGGGCGCAACCACAAGTCTTCGAAGTCCAAAGCGTAGCTCGGTTGCGGCAGGCACCACAGCAGCGGCAGGCAGAACAGCCAGCCGCGACGTCCGGCACAAGCAGCGAGCAACAGCAGCGGCAACAGCAGCCAGTAACCCTGATCGGCCCACGTGTCGAGGCGCACGGTCTGGCCGTCATCGCGCAGGCTGCGCGGGCCGTTGAGCAGGCCAAGGGCACCGAGATCAGCCTCGTCGAGTCGCGCGGGGTGATACTCGCCGCCCACACTATTGAGGAAAGTCGCCAGGCCCGGGCTGTCGAGTTGCGGCACGCGGATCGCGCCTTGCTCGTCCTTGAGGAAACTGCCGTCCTCCTGAGCAATCGGCGCACCTTCGGCGGTACCGATGCCGAGCATCAGCAGTTGCGTCGACTCGCCATTGAGCGCGCGGCGAATACCGCGCCGTTCTTCTTCATTGAGCGACGAACCGATCAACAGAATCCGCCCCTGACCCAGTGCCCCTTGCTTGAGCAAATCCAGAGCCTTGCTCACCGCCAGATCGGCGCGGTGGCCGCTTTGCGGCATCAGCGACGGCTTGAGCGCATCGAGCAGATTGCGGCTCGTGGCCAAGTCATCCGACAGCGGCACCAGCGTGTGCGCGCTGCCGGCATAAACGACGATGGCGGTCTGCGCATCGCTGCGCGCCTGCAACAGGTCGAAGAGCTTGCGCCGCGCCTGTTCCAGACGTGTCGGTGGTGAGTCGGTGGCAAGCATTTCCGGGGTCAGTTCGAGCAGCACCACCAGCGGATCGGCGGGTTTCTGGCTGGTCTGCTCGACGCGCTCCCAGCTCGGCCCGAGCAAGGCCAGAATGGTCAGCAACCACGCCACGCCAAGGGCGATCCACGGCAATTTGCTCTGGCGCCCGCTGCCGCCACTGAGCAATGCCGCATGGAATGCCGGCGGCAGAATCATCTGCCAGCGACCGGCGCGTTTTTGCCGGTGCCAGAGTTGCCAGAGCAGCCAGCCGAGCAGCGGCAACAGCAACAGCCACCAAGGGCGGAACCAGTGCGGCCAGAGCGCGATCATCGGCGCCTCCGCAGGCGCAAACGCTGCAAGCGCTCACGCCAGTCCGGCAGCGGGCTTTGCAAATACAGTCGCTTGGTAAACAGGCGGTGCAGCGGGTTGTCCGGCCACAACTCGCGGACGACCAGCAACAGGCTCAACCACAGTGCCAACGCCAGAGGCCAGTGATACAAGGCTTGCGCCGGGCGTGCCTGCGTCGGTTGCTGGGTCACCGGTTCGAGCTGATCGAGGGTGTCCTTGATCGCTTGCAACTCTTTGCCATCATGGGCGCGGAAGTACTGGCCGCCGGTGATTTCGGCGATGGCCTTGAGCGCCGGTTCATCCAGATCGAGGCTCGGATTGACCCCGAGCAGGCCGGTAGAGCCGCTGTCCTCGGGATTGGCGCCGATGCCGATCGGATAGATTCTCACGCCTTCGCTGGCGGCCAGTTTTGCGGCGGTCAGCGGATTGATTTCGCCGCCGTTGTTGGCGCCGTCGGTGACCAGAATCAGCACGCGACTTTGCGCCGGGCGCAGACGCAGGCGTTTCAAGGCCAGGCCGATGGCATCGCCAATTGCAGTGTTCTTGCCGGCAATGCCGATCCGCGCTTCGTCCAGCCACACGCGCACGGTGCGCCGGTCAAAGGTCAGCGGCGCTTGCAGGTAGGCCTGACTGCCAAACAGAATCAAACCCACGCGGTCGCCGTCGCGGCTTTCAAGGAAATCGCCGAGCAAGTGCTGCACCAGCGACAGGCGACTGACTTCTTCGTCCTGCCATTGCATGTCGGGAAAATCCATTGATCCGGAAACGTCCACCGCCACCAGCAAATCGCGGCCACTGGCGGCGATCGGCAGCGGTTCACCGAGCCATTGCGGGCGGGCGGCGGCGATCAACAGAATCAGCCACAGCAGGATGAACGGCGCCTGCTGCCGCCAGGCCGGCAAGTTGGCGCGGGCGCGGCGGCGGGCGAGGCCTTCGAGGTCGGCGAGGAAACTGACTTTCAGTGCAGGCTCGCCGCTGTCGGCCACCGGCAGGACAAGACGCATCAACCACGGCAGCGGCAACAGTACGAAGATCCACGGCCAGGCGAACTCAAACATGTTTGCGAATCCACGTATCGACTGCCTGGGTCAGGCCGGCGATGGCTTTGTCATCGAGTTTGCATTCCGGTTTGTACGCACCTTCGACCAGCACCATCCAGCGCGTCAGGCCGGCGGCCGGGCAGCGGTTATCGAGGAAGGCCAGCCATTTGCGCCCGTTGAGGGTGTGGCTCTGGCTGTACGGATAGTGGTTGCGGCACAGGCGTTTGAGCAGGCCGTTGAGTTGTTGCAGCCAGGCGCCGGCCGGAGCGCCGTCGTAAGGCTTGGGCATTTGCGCCAGTTCGGCGAGCGCGGCGATGCGCACCGGGTCCAGCGGTTGTTCAGCCCGAGCGACCGGGCGTTTCTTCATCGGAATGAAACGCCGCAGCTTCCACACGGCGAAACCCAGCAGCGGTAACAGCAAAAGCAGCAGCCACCAGCCCGGCGCCGGCGGCCAGAAGGCGATCGGCGGCGGCGAGATCAGCGGTTGCAGGTGCTCGAGGCCGTTCATCGACCTTTCCCCGGACGCTGCGGGTTCAGGAACTCGCGCATCTGCTCGACCATTTCGCTTTGCGTGCTCAACGGCATCAGCAACACCCGCAGCTTTTGCGCGAGCAATTCCCAACGAGCAATGCGCGCTTCGGCTTGTGCTCGGTAAGTCTGGCGCAGGTCGAAGTTCAGCGTGTCGATTTCCAGCTGCGCGCCACGTTCGGCAAAGCGCAGCAGGCCGGCGGCGGGCAGGGCGTGATCGAGTGGGTCGGACAGCGGCAACATCAGCAGATCGCAATGCCGCGCCAGCAAACTCAACTGCTGCTCGGCGCTGTCGGACAACGCGCGTTCGTCGCAAATGACAATGGCCAGACTGCCCGGGCGCAGCACTTCCCGCGCGCGGCGCAAGGCCACGCCGAAGGCATCGCGATCCGGCTCGCGCTCGCTGTGCAGCGATTGATTGACCTTGACCAGGCGGTTGAGCAATTGCAGCAGGCTCTGCTTGCTCCGGCGAGGCTTGATTTCGTAGTGCTCGTTGTCGCCGAACACCAATCCGCCGACGCGGTCGTTGTGCCCCAGCGCGGCCCAGCCGATCAACGCCGCGACTTGCGCCGCCAGCACCGATTTGAACATCAGCCCCGAGCCGAAAAACAGCCGCGTGCTTTGCTCGACCATGATGAAAATCGGTCGCTCGCGTTCTTCATGGAACAGCTTGGTGTGCGGCTCCTGCGTGCGCGCAGTGACGCGCCAGTCGATGGTGCGCACGTCGTCACCGGCCTGATACACCCGCACTTGGTCGAAGTCGACGCCACGGCCACGGAATTTCGAGTGATGCAGGCCGATCAGCGGGCTGCGCTGACTCGGCGTGGAAAACAGCTGCACCTCGCGCACGCGGTGACGCATCTCGATCAGCTCTGCGAGGCTGATGCGGATACCGGGTTCGGAGGGCAGGGCGGCGTTCATGGGGGTCAAGCGACGGCGACGACGTCGAGAATCCGCTGCACCACGCGGTCCTGATCGATGCCCGCGGCTTCGGCTTCGAACGACAGGATGATGCGGTGGCGCAACACGTCGAACAGCACAGCCTGAATGTCTTCCGGGCTGACGAAATCGCGACCGGCCAGCCAGGCATGGGCGCGGGCACAGCGATCAAGGGCGATCGAGCCGCGCGGACTGGCGCCGTAGGCGATCCATTCGGCCATTTCCGGATCAAACTTGGCCGGGTTGCGCGTGGCCATGACCAGCTGCACCAGGTATTCCTCCACGGCGTCGGCCATGTACAAACCGAGGATTTCCTTGCGTGCGGCGAAGATCGCCTGCTGGCTGACCCGTCGCTCAGGCTTGGTCTCGCCGTTCAGCGCCTCGCCACGGGCCTGTTGCAGGATGCGCCGTTCGACGGCGGCGTCGGGGAAGCCGATCTTGACGTGCATGAGGAAACGGTCGAGCTGGGCTTCCGGCAGCGGATAGGTGCCTTCCTGTTCGATCGGGTTCTGCGTGGCCATCACCAGAAACAGCGGCGACAGCTCGTAGGTGCTGCGCCCGACGCTGACCTGACGCTCGGCCATCGCTTCGAGCAAGGCCGATTGCACCTTGGCCGGCGCACGGTTGATTTCGTCGGCCAGCACCAGGTTGTGGAAGATCGGCCCTTGCTGGAAGACGAAACTGCCGGTTTCCGGACGGTAGATTTCGGTGCCGGTGATGTCGGCCGGCAGCAGGTCGGGGGTGAACTGAATTCGGTGGAACTGGGCTTCGATGCCCTCGGCGAGTTCTTTGATCGCTTTGGTCTTGGCCAGACCAGGAGCGCCCTCGACCAGCATATGGCCGTCGGCAAGCAGGGCGATGAGCAAGCGCTCGATGAGTTTTTCCTGGCCGAGAATCTGCGTTGAAAGAAAGGTTCGCAGCGCCAGCAGCGCTTCACGATGTTCCATCGGTGACTGTTCCTGGAAAGGGGGTGGCCGGTGCGTTCGGATAACGCCGGGGCTGGGGGCGTTACTTTAATCCATCGTGGGGGGCGGCGACTAACGGCATTTGCGCGATTTGTGGGTATTGGCCTCAGTTTGCACTGTGCGGGGCCGTTTCCCGGACATTGCAACTGTTCAAGCCTGCGCGTGCAAGCTGTTCAATATGGCCTCGATGGCGGGGCGCTCAAGCAGTTCGCACCATGTGCCTTCATCCACGATGACGCCTCGCTGCATGACGAGCACGCGGTCAAAACGATGGAGATGTTCAACATCATGGGTGACACAAATAAAGCCCTGTCCAGCGAATGTCTCGAATAGTAAATCCCACACCGGTGTGGCGAGTTTCGGTTCAATCGAAGCGCTCGGCTCATCAAACAGATTGAATTTGCCCGGTCGATTCAGGAGTCGCAGCAACGAAAGCCGCTTCGCTTCACCCCCAGAGATATTGGTGGCGTTTTCAGCGATGTGACCTCGGCCAATGATTTCGTCTAGCTGGAGACATTGAATTGCCTCGTTCAATGTTCTCGACTGCTCAACACCGAAAAGTACGGACTGTTCAATACTGCCTTTCAGGAACTGTGGAGACTGGGGGCTGTAACGCACCGTTTCCAGATGAGCGCGAGCATTTATGCGATCTATGCACAGATCGTCGATGAACAGCCGAGACCGCACCGAAGAATCCAGTCCTGCCAGCGCTTCGAGTAACGTTGATTTGCCAGCGCCGCTGGGCCCGATGATCGCAACGGATTGGCCCTGCCGGAAGCTGATCTCGCTGGCAATTGATAGCTGCGCAACACCGTTATGGGTGATCTCGCACGGCTCGAGCCGTAATGTTGTTAGCTTGGGGAGTCATGGATCAGACGTCCGGACAAGCAAGTATCAGCGTCGGTCAATTGGTGGCCATCTTCTCTATTGCTGGTACGTTCCTGTTGAATGTATCGGCGCTGACCGAAGGCTATCGGGTGCTGGATCAATTTTCGGCTGATCAACGGCGACTCAAAGAATTACTTGCAACTGCTGACTTCGATAACGATCGCCGCAATTACTCTCATGCGTTGCATCGATGCGCTGGCCATGGCCCAGGAACTCTTTGCCCTTGAGGGCTCACCGGATAGTTTAGACCTCCTGTGGACAGGCTGATAAACAAAATCTTCGCCGCGCTCAATAGTCCGCCCGACCCTGCTACGGTTACAGCAGCGTTGGCGTAGCGCTCAAACGCTCGGTTCAAGGGTTGCAGGGCCGTGCGTTCGGCGCGTTCCAGTTTTATCGATTTACCAGCCCTCAAAGTATTGACCAAGGTTGCACTCAGCTCATCCTCCTGGTCATTAACAGCATCGATGTGTTTTCTGCGCCATCGAATGATCCGGTGAGTTGCATAGAGATAACAGCCACCGAGGCCTGCTAGCGCGCAGAAAACCCAGGCTCCGCCCATATACCAGAATGCGCCGGCGACAATAAGAAATTCCAGACACAGGGGGAAACCCGTAGTGACGAAGAACATCAGCAACTGTTCGTGGGCAGTGATTCCGCGCTCGACCGACTTGATGAACTGTCCTATTCGCCACGTGCCGAACTGGGAAAAGTCCTTGCCCATCAACCGCGCCATCCAATGGATGGAAGCATCCATGACAATTCGCTGGACGAGCTTTGAGAGCAGCAGCGTTTGAAGGGGGGTGGTCATCGACTGAATGCAACCGGCCAGCGTAAAAGCTGCGGTGAAAAAAAGCAGCGTACGCAGCGTTGTGTGATCGGCATCGTTTAGTGAATCGACGATCTTGCCCAATAACAAAGGAGGGGCCATGGCCAGGATTTTCAGGGTGATGGTTGCGCCTATTGTCATCACCAGCAGGAGTCGATGTTTCTCGCAGGCTGTTCTTATAAATGTCTGCATGAGTGTGTGCCTGGGGTCGACTTATATTATCCAATCGGCAATCTCTCGGCGCCGAGCTAGTGGTTGTAATAGCAATGAAGGTTTTGATTCACAATCAGACGACGTCCGATGATTGCGTAGGGCGGTTCTTGAGGAGTAGTAGGAGCTTACTTGGTGCTGTTGAACGCGTTAACTTTGCATGTGGAAAGTTCGCGTGAATGATGATTTATAGAGAGCTGGATTTCAGCGAAGGTGTCCATCAAGAGGAACAGTGACGATGGCTTGAGAATCAATCAGTCGCCACCGTCGTTTATCCTGTTAATAGCCGAGCTGACTCTTTCAGATTTGCATGAAAGTCCCGGTGCCATCGAGAATATTCTTCAAAGTCTCAACAACCTCATCCATATCCACCATGTCCGGATTAAAACTGATCTCCAGCACATCATCCCCATTCAACGCATCGGCATCCGCAGCAGCAATCTCGATCTTCAGCAGTTTCGACGTCAGCGTGACCTTCACCCCCTCAAGCGTGGAAGGCTCGCCATCCAGAGTGATCTCCAGTTCATCCTCGTCCGGATAACGGCTCATCAGGAACATCTCGCCCTTATCGCTGTGGCAGCAGAGCATGGCCATGTTGTCTTCTTCGTCGTCGCACGGGTTGACGATCAGTAGGGCGGTGGTCATTTGCATGGGGAATTCCTGGGCAGTGGCGGCAGTGGATCTGTTCGTAGGCGCGATTTTGCCAGTCTGCGCGTGTTTGCGCTGCCTTCTCATTTCAGAAATTGGCAAAGCGGGAAATTTCCGTCATGCACTTCCGGGTTACCAGAAGGAAAGGTCGGACGCCAGTGTAGGGATATTAATGATCGCTACAAATAAGGCCGTTTTGCTGATTATTGCTTGTGATAGCCGTCAGGTTGCCGTTAAGTTCGCCGCTCTTGCGCAAGGGAGTGCGTTACGACAATTCATAAAAAGGACCTTTGCGATGACTCAGTATTTCCAACGCGCCGAAGAAATCCGTCATCTCTCGGATGAACAGATCGAAGAGATCTATAAGCGCTATCTCGAAGGCGAAAAAACCGCCGCACTGATGGCCGAGTTCCAGATTCCTTCGACGGTCCGCAGTCTGCTTAAAGTTCTGCCACCGATCGTCAGTGCAGACCTCACTTGTCCATACTGCGAACTGCCGATGTGGATACCTCGGCACGCCAGAGGCAGTTCGCTCTCGCTGCGCAGTCCGTTCAAGTGCGTGCGCTGTGAACATTTGCACTGTGTTCCCGGCGCCAATCGCCGTCACACAACTTGTGACTGCAAAGAATGTTTCACGGTGCGCCAGCAGCAAGTGGCCGCACGGGCAGCACGGGACCGCCTGGAGCTGGAGGCTCGCTATGGCGCGCGATCTCCGGCAGTGCCTTACGCAAACCTGGGGTTTGTGCAGAAGTTGACGCTGCTCGCCTTGCTGGATGACGGTCATGGCGCAAACGTCGAATGGATTGCACCCTTGAATACGCCATCCAGGCAGGAGCTGCTTGCCCTGACTGACGAGGCTCGAGAAGAGCTGCTCAAAAGTCTGCACGAAACCGGGGTGCTGGCAGTCTCCACCGATTCCGACATCAACGCCTTCGATCGCAGCGAGGGCTGCAATATCCGCGAGTACAGCGCGGTGCGCTGGTTGCCCAGCGTCACGCTCGACGGCGTGGCGCGCAGCAGCCGCGAGAGTTTGTATCGGGCGCTGTATCAGGAGTTGTCGGGCAGCGTAAAAGCCGTCTGGAAGAGCGAAATCTATTCGCTGGTCTTCAGTCTCGCCCGCGAGGAGTCGATTCAATACATTCGTGTGCTGGCCGGCGAAGTGGATTTTGCCTTCACGGCCGAAGCCCGTGCCTCGGAGGTGGTCGGGCAGTTGCTGCAGGACTTCTCGGTGAGTCAGCTGTATTACTTCGCCCGATTGGCGGTGCGCAACGCCGCGCACTTCTACGCCACTGGCAACTCCAAAGGGCGCAGTCATGCCTCCAACACCATTCCGCGCAATATGCTGGGCACGGCGCAGGACGCGCTCGCGCGCAACTGGCGCAAGAATGCGCCTCGCGATGCGCGGGTGCCGCAAACGGCTTTGCAGCGGCTGCTATACGACGTGGTACTCAAGGACAGCGGCGCCGGATTTTCCAAATCGCCGGGCATGTACTGGCGTGACGAGCTGGTCCCGCAATTTTTCTCCGCCGTAGCGTTCGACAGCGACTTGCTCAGCCACCTGCGCCTGTTTTGCCGCGAATGCGATTCGAGCAACATCGACGCCAGCATGGACAAGCAGATCCTGCAGACGATGTGCTACGACTGCGCCACGGTGAGCAAATTCCGAGCCTTTGAGGAACTGCCGGACTGATCCGCGTCAACCGCCTGCGCTGAACCGGATGCCACGCTCAGGGTCGATTAAAGGGTCTTGGGCGTTTTCGTTTCCGGGTATGTAACGTTCTCGGCGACCGACGTGGCACGAAAGTCCCGTGAAACCGGGGTTTCGAACCTGCATTTCAGCTCACGCCTGCTAGTGTTGATGCAGGCCAAACCCTGCATTTACGTGCCAATGACCGAATATGTCGCAGCACCGCAAGCAGACACATTGTCGCACCCATTAAGCTGCGCAACGGATGAGCACCCGTAAAGGCATTGTCAGCGTCGTTGGCAGTCGCTTTTGCAGATGCTCATTCATGGAAGGTGAATGTGACCTGAGTGTCCCGTCCAGCTTCACCCACCTGTCTCCCTGTTTCCTCTGCCCGAGAATCAGGAGCAGGGCGACACCAACCCCGAAAGGGGTGTTGCACGCGACGCTTTCCATCAATAACAAGCTTAAGCGGAGTACCACAGATGGCGTTCTTCACCGCAGCCAGCAAAGCCGACTTCCAGCATCAACTGCAAGCGGCACTGGCGCAGCACATCAGTGAACAGGCACTGCCACAAGTGGCGCTGTTCGCTGAACAATTCTTCGGCATCATTTCCCTGGACGAGCTGACTCAACGTCGCCTCTCCGACCTCGCTGGCTGTACTCTCTCTGCGTGGCGCCTGCTTGAGCGCTTCGATCACGCGCAACCGCAAGTGCGTGTCTACAACCCCGATTACGAACGCCACGGCTGGCAGTCGACCCACACCGCGGTCGAAGTGCTGCACCACGACCTGCCATTTCTGGTCGATTCGGTGCGTACCGAGCTGAACCGTCGCGGCTACAGCATTCACACCCTGCAAACCACCGTGCTCAGCGTGCGTCGTGGCAGCAAGGGTGAACTGCTGGAAATCCTGCCAAAGGGCAGCACCGGCGAAGGCGTGCTGCACGAATCGCTGATGTACCTGGAAATCGACCGCTGCGCCAACGCGGCCGAGCTGAATGTGCTGAGCAAAGAGCTGGAGCAAGTGCTCGGTGAAGTGCGCGTCGCCGTCGCTGATTTCGAGCCAATGAAAGCCAAGGTGCAGGATATCCTCACCCAGCTCGACAACAGCGCCTACCCGGTCGATGCCGACGAAAAGAACGAAATCAAAAGTTTTCTGGAATGGCTGGTGGGCAACCACTTCACCTTCCTCGGCTACGAAGAGTTCGTGGTCACCGATCAGGCCGATGGCGGCCACATCGAATACGACCAGAGCTCCTTCCTCGGCCTGACCAAACTGCTGCGTACCGGCCTGACCTACGAAGACCTGCGCATCGAAGACTACGCCGTTGCCTACCTGCGCGAACCGACCCTGCTGTCGTTTGCCAAGGCTGCGCACCCGAGCCGCGTCCACCGTCCGGCTTATCCGGACTACGTGTCGATCCGCGAGATCGATGCTGACGGCAAAGTCATCAAGGAGCACCGTTTCATGGGCCTTTACACCTCCTCGGTGTACGGCGAGAGCGTGCGGGTCATCCCGTTCATCCGCCGCAAGGTCGAAGAAATCGAGCGCCGCTCCGGCTTCCAGTCCAAGGCTCACCTGGGCAAGGAACTGGCGCAGGTCCTCGAAGTGCTGCCGCGTGACGACCTGTTCCAGACCCCGGTCGACGAGCTGTTCACCACCGTGATGTCGATCGTGCAGATCCAGGAACGCAACAAGATCCGCGTGTTCCTGCGCAAAGACCCGTACGGTCGCTTCTGCTACTGCCTGGCGTACGTGCCGCGCGACATCTATTCAACCGAAGTGCGCCAGAAGATCCAGCAAGTGCTGATGGAGCGCCTGAAGGCCTCCGACTGCGAATTCTGGACCTTCTTCTCAGAGTCCGTGCTGGCTCGCGTGCAACTGATCCTGCGCGTCGATCCGAAGAACCGCCTCGACATCGACCCGTTGCTGCTGGAAAAAGAAGTGGTCCAGGCCTGCCGCAGCTGGCAGGACGACTACGCTGCCCTGACCGTCGAAAGCTTCGGCGAAGCTCACGGCACCAACGTGCTGGCCGACTTCCCGAAAGGCTTCCCGGCCGGTTACCGCGAGCGTTTTGCAGCGCATTCGGCCGTGGTCGACATGCAACACCTGCTGAGCCTCAACGAAAAAAATCCGCTGGTGATGAGCTTCTATCAGCCGCTCGGCCAGGTTTCCGGCCAGCGCGAGCTGCATTGCAAGCTGTATCACGCCGACACGCCGCTCGCGCTGTCCGACGTCCTGCCGATTCTGGAAAACCTCGGCCTGCGCGTGCTGGGTGAATTCCCGTACCGTCTGCGTCACACCAATGGCCGCGAGTTCTGGATTCACGACTTTGCGTTCACCGCCGCTGAAGGCCTGGACCTCGACATCCAGCAACTCAACGACACCCTGCAGGATGCGTTCGTGCACATCGTGCGTGGCGATGCCGAGAACGACGCGTTCAACCGTCTGGTGCTGACCGCCGGTCTGCCATGGCGCGACGTCGCGCTGCTGCGTGCCTACGCCCGTTACCTGAAGCAGATTCGTCTGGGCTTCGACCTGGGTTACATCGCCAGCACTTTGAACAACCACACCGACATCGCTCGCGAATTGACCCGGTTGTTCAAGACCCGCTTCTACCTGGCGCGCAAACTCGGCAGCGATGATCTGGAAGACAAGCAACAGCGTCTGGAACAAGCGATTCTGACCGCACTGGACGATGTTCAGGTGCTCAACGAAGACCGCATCCTGCGTCGTTACCTGGACCTGATCAAAGCCACCCTGCGCACCAACTTCTATCAGACTGACGCCAACGGCCAGAACAAGTCGTACTTCAGCTTCAAGTTCAACCCGCATGCCATCCCTGAGCTGCCCAAGCCAGTGCCGAAGTTTGAAATCTTCGTCTACTCGCCACGCGTCGAAGGCGTGCACCTGCGCTTCGGCAACGTTGCGCGCGGTGGTCTGCGCTGGTCCGATCGTGAAGAAGACTTCCGTACCGAAGTGCTCGGCCTGGTAAAAGCCCAGCAAGTGAAGAACTCGGTCATCGTGCCAGTGGGCGCGAAGGGCGGCTTCCTGCCGCGTCGCCTGCCACTGGGCGGCAGCCGTGACGAGATCGCGGCCGAGGGCATCGCCTGCTACCGCATCTTCATTTCCGGCCTGTTGGACATCACCGACAACCTGAAGGACGGCGCGCTGGTGCCGCCGGTCAATGTCGTGCGTCATGACGACGATGACCCGTACCTGGTGGTCGCGGCGGACAAGGGCACTGCGACCTTCTCCGACATCGCCAACGGCATCGCCATCGACTACGGCTTCTGGCTGGGTGACGCGTTTGCGTCCGGTGGTTCGGCCGGTTACGACCACAAGAAAATGGGCATCACCGCCAAAGGCGCGTGGGTCGGCGTACAACGCCACTTCCGCGAGCGCGGCATCAATGTTCAGGAAGACAGCATCACCGTGGTTGGCGTCGGCGACATGGCCGGCGACGTGTTCGGTAACGGCTTGTTGATGTCCGACAAGCTGCAACTGGTCGCAGCGTTCAATCACATGCACATCTTCATCGACCCGAATCCGAACCCGGCGACCAGTTTCGTCGAGCGTCAGCGTCTGTTCGACCTGCCGCGTTCGGCCTGGACCGACTACGACACCAGCATCATGTCCGAAGGTGGCGGTATCTTCTCGCGCAGCGCGAAGAGCATCGCGATCTCGCCGCAGATGAAAGAACGCTTCGACATCCAGGCTGACAAGCTGACCCCGACCGAACTGCTCAATGCCTTGCTCAAGGCGCCGGTGGATCTGTTGTGGAACGGCGGTATCGGCACCTACGTCAAAGCCAGCACCGAAAGCCACGCCGATGTCGGCGACAAGGCCAACGATGCACTGCGCGTAAACGGCAACGAGCTGCGCTGCAAAGTCGTGGGCGAGGGCGGTAACCTCGGCATGACCCAACTGGGTCGTGTGGAATTCGGTCTCAATGGCGGCGGTTCCAACACCGACTTCATCGACAACGCCGGTGGCGTGGACTGCTCCGACCACGAAGTGAACATCAAGATCCTGCTGAACGAAGTGGTTCAGGCCGGTGACATGACCGACAAGCAACGCAACCAGTTGCTGGCGAGCATGACCGACGAAGTCGGCAATCTGGTGCTGGGCAACAACTACAAGCAGACTCAAGCCCTGTCCCTGGCGGCGCGCCGTGCCTACGCACGCATCGCTGAGTACAAGCGTCTGATGAGCGATCTGGAAGGCCGTGGCAAGCTGGACCGTGCAATCGAGTTCCTGCCGACCGAAGAGCAACTGACCGAGCGCGTCGCTGAGGGCCACGGCCTGACCCGTCCTGAGCTGTCCGTGCTGATCTCCTACAGCAAGATCGACCTCAAGGAGCAACTGCTGGGCTCGCAGGTACCGGATGACGATTACCTGACCCGCGACATGGAAACGGCGTTCCCGCCGACCCTGGTCAGCAAGTTCTCCGAAGCCATGCGTCGCCATCGTCTGAAGCGAGAGATCGTCAGCACGCAGATCGCCAACGATCTGGTCAACCACATGGGCATCACCTTCGTTCAACGACTCAAAGAGTCGACCGGCATGAGCCCGGCGAACGTGGCTGGCGCTTATGTGATCGTGCGCGACATCTTCCATCTCCCGCACTGGTTCCGTCAGATCGAAGCACTGGATTACCAGGTTTCCGCTGACGTGCAGCTGGAGCTGATGGACGAACTGATGCGTCTGGGTCGCCGTGCCACGCGCTGGTTCCTGCGTGCTCGCCGTAACGAGCAGAACGCCGCCCGTGACGTCGCGCATTTCGGTCCGCACCTGAAAGAACTGGGTCTGAAACTCGACGAACTGCTCAGCGGCGAAATCCGCGAGAACTGGCAGTCGCGCTATCAGGCGTACGTCGAAGCCGGTGTGCCGGAGTTGCTGGCGCGTATGGTTGCGGGCACTTCGCACCTGTACACGCTGCTGCCGATCATCGAAGCAGCCGACGTCACCGGGCAGAACCCGGCCGAAGTGGCCAAGGCTTACTTCGCTGTGGGTTCTGCGCTGGACATCACCTGGTACCTGCAACAGATCAGCGCTCTGCCGGTAGAAAACAACTGGCAGGCTCTGGCTCGTGAAGCGTTCCGTGATGACGTCGACTGGCAGCAACGGGCGATCACCATCTCCGTCCTGCAGCAGGGCGACGGCACTCAGGACGTGGAAGCACGCCTGGCGCTGTGGATGGCCCAGCACGAAAGCATGATCGAGCGCTGGCGCGCGATGCTGGTGGAAATCCGCGCCGCAAGCGGCACGGACTACGCCATGTACGCAGTGGCCAACCGTGAACTGCTGGATCTGGCGCTGAGCGGTCAAGTGATCGTGCCTGCGGTCACCGCCAATGCCGCGCTTGAATTGGCGTAAGTAGTGGCCTGAATGAAAAGCCCCGGTATCGCGAGATCCCGGGGCTTTTTTATTCTTGGTTACTTATTGAATGAGTTGATTACGCTTAAGCGTAGGGCACGTTGGAAGTCGGGTAATCGACATTCCGCTCAAGAATCTCCAGATTGAACGTAACCGGGTCACCCGGTGCATCGCCGTAGGTGTATACGTATGGGTCTTCGCGTAATTGTCTATTGATGAAGCCCTGATTTCGAGCTCGCAGATAAACCGTTGCGTGACTACCTTTGAGGTTGTCCAGGGTTACAAGCTCGCTGTTGGAATTAAAAAGATTGAACGACGTAGTATCACCACCCGCTGGCGGGAATACGCCGAGAATACGATCAGCATTCTTACTGAAAAAATTCCCAAAATATTGACTGCTACGAATCTGAATATTGTAGTAATCATCGTAACAACGGAAGTAAGCCACTATGTGGATGTTGTTGATGGCATTGTTGTAATAGCGCGCCATCATGTTCAGTCGGGAATAGGCATGAGCGGTCGTAAGAAGATGCCCTGACCCCTTCACCTGCTCGGCATCAGGGTGTTGGTCGAAGTACGTCATGCGCGTCTCGCTGCATGCGATTCTGGCAATGAAAGATTTTTCTACGTTAGTGCTCATAAAGGTCTCGTCCAATCCTTGGCGATGGTTAGAAGTGAATGTCTGTGTTGAATTCACGCAGGGACATTAATTGGACGTAATGATGAAGTCCAAAAGGATTACGTGTGGGGATATGTATGCGGGTGAACCTTCGTAAGTAGAACGCCCAAAAGTGGAATGCGACCCCTTGCAAGAGTGAGCCTGATCGCAATGCCGTTCTAACTTTCAATACAACTTTTGCCGTTGTTGACCTTGGAGCATCGACATCTTACCCGTCGGCCTCGCCACTGGATTGCTGCGTTTCCAACTATTGCCGGAACGCAATAAAAAGGCGCAGATGCTCGATCTGCGCCTTTTGTTTATGGCTGATCAGGCAGCCATCAGTTTTCCAGCGGGATCAGCACCTGCTCATCCGGGGCCAGCACCATGAACACCAGCAATTTGGCAGGCCTGGTCGAGCTGGCGTTTTTCGACACCAAGTGCTCGGAGCCCGCAGGCTCATACCAGAACTGGCCCTTCTTGTAAGTGATCGCCTGTTCACCTTTGACCTGCGAAATCACTTCGCCTTCCAGCACGTAAGCCATCGCGGTGCCCTCGTGTTTGTGCGCGATCGAAGACTGGCCGGGTTTGTAGTCGACCTCGATCATCATGGCTTTCTTGCCGGGGGCGTTTTTCAGCAGTTGTTCCTGCAAGACGGTGATTTTCTCAGAAGGATCGTGGGCCATCGCCGATGCGGACAGGGTGAGGGCGAGGGCAGCGGCGAGGAAGGGCAGGGCTTTCATGGCGGGTTACCTGTGATGGTTGGGGTGTGATCACAGTAGGCCGCAATGTGGCCGGTTCAAACGGCCAATATCCGCGAAGATCAGGTGACCAATTGCGGGGCTTCAGAAAGATTATCGGTGTGGCGAAATATGCCTTCGCGAGCAAGCCCGCTCCCACAGGGCGGGCGCATTTCTACTGTGGGAGCGGGCTTGCTCGCGAAGGGGCCAGTTCAGACGATGGGAAAGCTGTTGAAATCCACGCTATTGGCCAGGCGGCTATCGATCAGGTCGATGAACCCCTGCGCCTCGGGCCGGTTGAAATGCGCTTGCATCGCCGCTTCCGATTGCCAGCGTGCGCTGACCGTCCAGCGGTGGGTGTCTTCGGGGCAGCGATCGACCAGGTAGGAATCGCAGCCCGGGGTTTCGCGCAGGGTGTCGACAATTTTCTGCAATTGCTTGCCGAGCTCTTCCGAGCGGCCCGCAGCAGCCTTGACCTCAACCGTATTGATCACTTCGCTGGACATTGCTCACACTCCTGAATCAGGCCGGACGAATCCTGCTCACTGAGGGATAACGCCTGTGCAGAATAGGCCTGCGACCATGAATCACCAATAACCAATTGGCGGTAAAAGCCTTATACCAACGGCTCATGACAGCTGTTCGAGGATGTCGCGCAGGCGATCCAGAGCAATATCGATGTCGAGGGTTTCGATGGCGCCGAAGCCGAAGTACAGGCCTTCTTTCGCCGGTTGCTGGTAGTAGAAACCACTGATTGCATACAGGCCGACCTCGACCTTTTTTGCCAGCTCAATGACCAGCGGCAAATCGATCGCCACCTTGCACAACACCGCCATGTGAAACCCGGCACTGGCCGGCACAGCTTGCAGCCATGGCGCGAGGTCAGTCGCCATGCGTTCCAGAATTCGCTCGCGGCGTTGCGCGTAGATCGTATGGCAGCGGCGAATGTGCTTGAGCAGGCAGCCCTCTGCGATGAACTTGGCCAGCGCCCATTGCGGCAGGGTCGAGGCGTGCAGATCGGTGAGCTGTTTGGCGCGAATCACCGCCTCGATGATCGACGGCGGTAGGATCGCGTAACCCAGGCGCAGCTCCGGCAGCAGGGTTTTTGAAAAGGTGCCGACGTAGGCGACGATGCCGCGCTGATCGAGGTTGTACAGCGAATCGGTGGGCCGGCCTTCGTAGCGGAATTCACTGTCGTAATCGTCCTCGATGATGATCGCACCGAGCTCATGAGCACGGGCGAGCAAGGCCTCGCGGCGCGCCTGACTCATCGCCATGCCCAGCGGAAACTGGTGCGACGGCGTGACGTATATCAGCCGCGTGTCATCGGGAATCTGCTCGACCTGAATGCCCTCGGCATCCACCGGCACGCCGACCACGTCGGCGCCGTGAGTACCGAACAGCAAGCGTGCGGGCGGATAACCTGGATCCTCCATCGCCACCCGCGTGCCGGGGCGGGTCAGTACGCGCGTAATCAGGTCGAGTGCCTGTTGCGCGCCGTTGCAGACAACGATGTGTTCGTCCTGACAGTTGATGCCGCGAGAAAAGGCGATGTGCCGGGCAATCGCATTGCGTAGCGCCGGCAAACCCTCAGCAACGCTGTAAAAGCCTTTCGATTGCGCCATCTGCCGCATCGCATGGGCGACGCAACGGCGCCAGTCGTCGTGGGGGAACTGGCCCTTGCTGGTGGCGCCGCCGATGAAGTCGTAGCGCAGCGAACCTTCCAGCGTCGGGTGACGGAGGAATACCGGCAGGTTGCGCCAGCTCTCGATCACCTCGGCACTGGCCAGTTCGGTGTGGCTCTGCTTGCGCTGCACCTGCGCCGGGCGGGCGTTGACGTAGGTGCCTTTGCCGGTCACCCCGGTGAGGAAATTCTCGTAGGTCAGCTGCGCATAAGTGTCGGAAATGGTCTTGCGCGAGATGCCCAATTGCTCGGCGAGCAAGCGGCTCGGGGGCAACTGCGTACCCGCCGCCAGCCGCCCGGATTCAATCGCCGCGCGCAGCTGCTGATACAACTGACCGGCGAGATCCTTGCGGCCGTTGATCACGACATGAAGTTCCATACCGACAAGGCTCCCGAGGCTATTTGGCGTGCCGGCCAGATTACCGCTGTTGTCTGATTGGCAATAGTTGCCTACCCGAAAAACCCGAAATTGGCATAAACACTTCAACGCACTGGCACAAATCTCCTGTGGGAGCGGGCTTGCTCGCGAAGGCGGTCTGTCAGCCAGCCAGGATTTGTCTGGCGCACCGCCTTCGCGAGCAAGCCCGCTCCCACAGGTATCGTGTTTGGTCGACGTTTAGTGGTGTACCCACAATTCGTGGAATTGGGGCTGTAACACAGCCCGCACAGCCCTTACCGTGAACTCATCATTCCGCCTGCCGAGAGCCGCGCCATGTCTTTGCGTCTGGATTACTACAACGCGTCGCCCAAGGCGATGAAAGCGATGATTGCCATGGAGGCGCTGACCGGCCACCTGAGTATCGAAGCGCCGCTGCTGCAATTGATCCGGATCCGCGCCTCGCAACTCAACGGCTGCGCGTTCTGCACCGACATGCATTCGGTGGACGCACGGCGAGCCGGGGAGAGTGATCGGCGCCTTTATGCGATCGCGGTGTGGCGCGACAGCAACTTCTTCAACCCCCGCGAACGGGCCGCGCTGGCCTGGGCCGAGGCGGTGACGCTGTTGGCCGAGAGCCACGTGCCGGATGACGTCTACCAGCAGGCGCGCGAGCAATTTGATGAAGGGGAACTGGTGGACCTGACGGTTGCGGTCAGCACCATCAACAGCTGGAATCGCCTGGCCGTGAGCTTCCGCCAGACCCCAAGTGACTGAAGATCAAAAGATCGCAGCCTTCGGCAGCTCCTACATGGCGTCATGCGCATTTCCCTGTAGGAGCTGCCGAAGGCTGCGATCTTTTGATGTTGACCTTGCCTAATTCGCCGGCCGCTGCGGTTTCACCGAGGTGCCAAACGTATTCCCCATCCGCGTACTGGTCGCGGCCGGGGTCGCCAGCCCGACCTGATTCGGCGCGCGCTGGTGCACCGGCACATTCAACGCCTCCATATTCTTCTGCGCCGCCGCCGCGCCGTCGGGATTGTTGCCCATCTGTTGGCTCAGGCAATCGTAATTCGGCGCCTTGTAACCGCCGACCGTGACCTCGACACAGCCCAGCGGCTCCTCCGCCTGCGCTGCACCCACCGTCATCAGCAAGACCCACATCCACCGTGTTTTCATGTCCGCCTCCTGGCCCGCCCGAATGGGCCGCTCTGGGTTTGAGTCTAGTGCAAGCGCGGCGCGAAACCCGTGATGATTTTTTTGCACCGCCCGTCATACCAGAGTCATAAATGCCCCGCAGGATAGCGATTTTCAGGGGTGCGCCAGTCGTGCAGCGAGGCAGTTCGCGGATCAGTCTTCAGCGCTCGGCGACGCTTGTGCGCCGCGCGGGTCTGGGGTGGCTGCTCGGTCTGCTGGCCAATGCGGCCAGTGCTGACCCGGCGCCGGCGGATATGCGACTGACCTTGCACATCCCGGCACAGGAGCTCGCCCAGGCACTGGATCAATACAGCCGCGCTACCGGCGTTGCAGTGCTGGTCGACAGCCAGTTGAGCCGGGGCCGACGCTCCCTCGCCGTGGATGGTGAATACACCGCCGCCGACGCCTTGCGCCATCTGCTCGGCGGCACCGGGTTGATGGCGCGCTACGCCCGCGCCGACGCGTTCACCCTGCAAGCGGCGCAGGTGGAGGATCTGCCAGTGCCGACAGACAAGCCCACGCCGGCCGCTGTCGCAGTCAACCGTAGTTATGCGACGGCGGTGCAAGCGGCGATCGAGCGCAAATTGTGCCGTTCGCCGCTGACCCGGCCGGGCAGTTATCGCGCGGTGTTACAGGTGTGGGTCGGGCGCGACGGCGTGGTGCAGCACAACCGGTTGGTGACGTCGACCGGCGATGTACGGCGCGATAACGCGCTGGTGGAAAGTTTTCGCAACCTCACAATCGATCGGCCGACGCCCAGCGCCTTGCGCCAGCCGGTCACGTTGCTGTTGTTACCGGAGTCGTCAGGGAAACGCATGGAATGCACGAGATGGGAAGGAGTTTCCGGGGGATGAAAGACGCCGGACAAAGCACGATGGGCCAGCTGTTCCTCAGCTCCTACGAGGATTTTCGCGTGCGCCTGCGCCGCCGCCTCGGCTCCGAGGACCTGGCCAACGACGTGCTGCACGAAACCTGGCTGCGGGTCGATCGCATGGAGACCCCGCCCAACCTGCTCAAGCCCAACGCCTACCTGTATCGCATGGCCCTCAACATTGCCGCCGACCGTCGACAGGCCGATGCGCGTCTGCTCACCGGCACCGAAGTCGAGGAACTGCTGCAACTGAGCGACGAAGCCCTCGACCCGGCGCGGGTGGTCGGTGGGCAAAAAGAGATGCAGGCCCTGCTCAGCGCCTTGTACGAACTGCCCGCACGGCGTCGACGGATCTTCATCGCCGCGCGGCTGGAAGAGGCGCCGCACCTGGAAATCTCCCAGCGTTTCGGCATTTCCACGCGCATGGTCGAAAAGGAAATCAAAGCCGCGTTGGGCTTCTGCGCAGCGAAACTTGAAAGAAAAGTGTTTCAGCGGTTCGGTCGCGGGGCCGGAAAACCGTCTAGCGAATAGTGACCCGATTAATCCGTTGAGAATTTGCGCGTTTGAACATCTTTCGACTGAAACCCGCCGAGCCCTCGGCCACCGAGTCTCTGCACAGCGAAGCCCACGACTGGCTGATCCTGCTGACCTCGGGCCGCGCCACCGTCGCCGACGCCCGCGCCTTGCGTGAATGGTGCGCGCAGAGCGGTGAACATGCCCGGGCGTTCGAAGAAGCCAAGCGGCTATGGCATCACCTGCAACCGGCCGCCGAAGCGCTGCAGGGCCGACGCAGTTTCGGTCGACGGGCACTTCTCGGCGGTGCGATTGCCGCCTCCGCCGCATTCCTGCTGGTGCGCGGCACGATTCCCGGTGGCTTCGAAGGGCTGGGCGCCGACTACATCACCGAAGTCGGCCAGCAGCGCCGGGTCGAACCGGCACAAGGCGTCAGCCTCGAACTCAACACCCAGACCCGCATCAACCAGCGCAGCGTCGAAAACGGCGTGCAGGGCTTCGAACTGGTCAGCGGCGAAGTCGAAGTGCAAACCGCACGCCTGCCGCTGGCGATGCAGGCCGGAGCAGGGTGGTTGCTCGCCAGTCAGGCGCGCTTCAACCTGCGCAACACCGACCAGCAAGTCTGCGTGACCTGCCTAGACGGCGCGGTCGACGTCGCCATCGAAGGCCGCAACCTGCGCCTCGAAGCGGGCCAGCAAGTCACCTACGACGCACGGCAAATCGGCAACGTGCAAACCGTCGACACCGTCGCCGTGATGAACTGGCGCCAACAAGTGCTGGTGTTCAACGGCGCGACCCTCAGCCAGATGATCGACGAAATCAACCGCTACCGCCCCGGCATGCTCCTGCTGCTTAATCGCGAACTCGGCCAACGCCGCGTCCAGGCGCGCTTCAACCTCGACCAACTCGCCGGCGTCGCCCTGCTGATCCGCGATGCCTACGGCATCAAGTGCACCGAACTGCCCGGCGGCGTGGTCGTCCTCAGCTAACCTAAGCCCACCGCAATCCCAATGTAGGAGCCGCCGAAGGCTGCGATCTCTTGATCTTGCTCCTGCTTGCTGTGGGAGCGGGCTTGCTCGCGAAAGCTGTTCTCCAGCCCCCCAAACCCCAACTGGCTACACCCAATCCTGTAGGAGTGAGCCTGCTCGCGATGACGGTCTCGCAGACAACCAATCCACTGACCCACCACCTATCCACTGTGGGAGCGGGCTTGCTCGCGAATGCGGTCTATCCATAACCACAATTTCAACTGACCCACCGCATTCGCGAGCAAGCCCGGTCCCACAAAGTTACTTGGCCACCGATATCAATTCATCAATCCAATTACCTGCCGATACCGCTCAACCCCCTGCGCCGTCTGCCGACTCAAACTAATCTCCAAACCCAACGGATCCTCCCGCCGATTGCCACTCAACTGCCGCCATCCCTTATCCACCTCCCAAACCCGCACCTGCACATCACTCACCTCACTCAACACCGCAACCCCATTCCCAGGCGCCGGCAACGGATAGCGACTGCGCGCCTCAGCCACCGCCCGATACAACGTATCCCCCTTGACCCACCACCGTACCCGCTGCAACGCCCCCGGCTGATCCGCCGCGCTGCGAATAATGTCCAGCCGAAACCCCTTGCTGTCACTGCTACGCACCGTCACCGCCGGCGGCGCAGTCGGCGCCTCATCCTCAGCCCCGACCTTGCGCGGCTCGCTCAACTCCACCCCCGCGCGCATGTCCACATCCCGCTGCAACTGATTCATCACCCGCAACAACCCATCGCTCTGTTCACTGCTCGCCTGCAAATGACTGTCCGCCCGCGTCACACTGTCCAGCCCGCGCCAGGCAATCAGACTCACCACCGCCATCAGCAAAATCGCGACCATCACCTCAATCAGAGTGAACCCTTGCTGAGTCTTCATTGAATACTGATCCGCCCACTGCCATCGCGCAGCACACTCAGCCGATTGGCCCCATCCGACAAAATCAGCCGCAACGGCGGATTGATCCACTCGGCATTCAGCACCACCGTCTGCCGGGGTTCCACACGCACCTCGACCTTCGGGCTCTGCCACACACGCGGGCGCAACTGCGCATCCTCCTTGAACGACTCAAACCCCACGCCATCATCCCCACGCCGCCCAAACCGAAACCCCTTGGCATCCGCCACCCACACAATCGGCCGCCCATCGGCACGAGCCTCGGCCTGCGCCACCTGCAACAACTGCGCAACCCGCTCGGCATCCTTGCGCAACAACTGCAACGGATCGGGCCTGATACTCAGGCTGATCGCCGCACTGGCAATCCCGATGATCACCAGCACCACCATCAACTCGATCAACGTAAAACCTTGCTGCCTGCTCATCACCCGCGCGCTCCTTGGCGTCCCACCCCATCGTGCCCGGCGAACATGTAAGGCATGTGAAATAAAACGGAGAGAATTGCCGCGTAGGCTGGCAACAGGGACAACAAGGAGCGACAACCCATGAAATTCACCGCACGGATTACCCCGGCGCAAACCGTCCAGGCGCTGGCACTGCTCGCCGCCCTGGTTGGCGTCGCGACGTGGTCGTCGCTGCTGCTGACCACAGCGGAATCCCACACACCCGCAGCCACCCCGCAAGTGCTTGCGGCGAGAAGTGATAGCCCGGCGTTGCAGTGGTTCTCCAATGAGACCGCACCGGTGGATATCAAGGTGAGCGGGGTGATCGCCGGAGGAAGTGGGACGGTGGCGATATTGAGTTTGAACGATGGCGC
>NZ_PJBC01000059.1 GCF_002836515.1 Pseudomonas sp. Choline-02u-1 | reverse complement strand
CCATCTCCGCCAACCAGTGGCGTCCACTGGCCAAACTCGAAGTGGAAATGGCCGTAGCCCTCGGCGCCGGCTACTCCGGTGATATGCAGCTGCGGATGCAAAACGGCCATCTATTGCTGTCGATCAAGGGGGCCCTGGTCTGGGGCGCAGGCGTAAAAGGTTATTTGACCTTTGAAGTCGGCTACGACAGCATCGTGGCCCTGACGGAACTGGTGCGACAGGAAATGGCCGCGAACCAATACAAGGATCTTGAGTGGGTCGATGGCGAAGCCATGGACTACCTGCAAAAACTGAGCTTCCTCGGCGCCACTGGTATCGATGTGGCGTTCGCCTATGTGCGTGGGTATGCCATTGTTAAAGGAATATTTGAGGCGCTGACTGAGGGGGGGCGTGGGGGGTTGATAGCTTATACATTAATTAGAGATAAGAACCAGAAAGCTATACGGGACTGGGTTTTTAATCTCCAGCCAGAGGCTTTAGGGCCTCTCCTTTTAACATTATGCGCTCCTCCAAAAGCTTTCACCCCCGAACAAGATGAGCAAGCGGAAGTTTTTGACGAAGAACAGACACATCTCCTACAACAGCGAGCAATAGAGAAGTGTTTAACCTGGATTTCAAGCAAGGCTAATGCTTCCCTACAGTTTGAGGAATCGATTATCCGCATGAACAGAGACGGAGCGCGGCCAAGTCAGGCAGGATCCGTTTACTGCCAAAACAAGCTTAAATTGGACACCTTCATGGCCGAGCGTGTTTTGTCATTGCAAGTTGGCACTAACGATATGAGGAACCGGTACAGGGCATTAGTTTCGACTATGGGCGCTCGATTAAACGACCATTGCGGTTATCACACAGAATACAAAGGTCCAGCATTCGCACCTATTCAGAAGATCAAAAGCACCTATAAAGGGCCAAACATTGATTAAGCATTACATTTGGTTATTTTTTGCCTACTTTGCATTGTGCGGCACGGTAAGCGCCGAACTAACACCAACACAAAAAAATGCAAAATACACGGGTATCGCTATTTTCCAGCAGAGCGACTGGTACGCCTCCCAGCCCTTTCTCAACATTGCTGCAGAGGCAGGGGATCGTGACGCACAATATTTTTTGGGCGAAGCAATCAGACTCAGTCAGCGCTATATCACTCCAGACGCCAAAAAATGGTATGAGGCTTCAGCTGAGCAAGGCTTTTTATATGCAATGCTCCGTCTGAGTAATAAAAATGACTTGTGCGGAAGTATGGGAACTTGTACAGATAAAAATGGAGTCGACTGGCGAGAGCGTTTACTAATAACGGCTCAAGAACGAGCAACCAAAGGCGACACAGAGGCAATGACAGTCCTGTATACGGCCGGTCAAGGCCTGCCATGGCTTGAGAAAGCGGCCGCAGCAGGTGACAGTTACGCACAACAACTGCTGGCTAGCGCATACAAAAGCGGTGCCGGGTGGTTCTTGATTCCAGGTAGTAAAGAAAAAGCAATTATCAAATGGTTTAAAGCGTCATCGGAAGGCGGCAACCCGCGAGGCATGTTCCTTTATGCGAATTACTTATACGATCATAATGGTAGTAAAGAAGAGATAGCACACTGGGTGAAAAAATCAGCGGAACACAGCCACATAGATGCAGTTGGCACCTACGCATACAAGATCTCCGATCCATCCAATGAACTTGGTTATCCGGAAAATCTGATTAAAGCATACGGTTTGACGCTTTTACTTTCAAAACTGGAGGCAGGACCAGCACCAGAAGACGCAAAGCGACTGCTCCCGGAGCTGGCTAAAAGAATGAATTCTATAGAAATCACAAAAGGGATTGAGTTCTCGGAAGACTGGAAAAGAAATCACCCTCCCCTATCTTATTTTGACCCAATATACGGATATTAGACGACCAAATATTCTTAACAAACCAAACTCGCTCAATTACATTCAGGGGCAGTACGACCTCAACGGCCAACTGCTGAAGAAAACCGAGTTCGGTGACGACGGTAGTGAACTGGTCACCGAATACCGGCGTGATGCCGCAAGCCGCTTGATTGTATAAACGCTACCCGATGGTGAGGAGATTCACTATAGCTACGACGCGCTTGATCGCCTCGTTAACGTCAACGACGGCCATTGACCGCTCGCCTGTAAATACGATCTGCAAGATCGACTGATCGAGGAACATCGAGGCTGGGGCACTCTGCGCTACGAATGCGACAGCGCTGGCCAGCTCAAGCACTGCCGTTTGCCTGAAGGCAGCAAACTCGATTACCGCCATCAGCCTTGTGGGCAACTCAGCAGCATCGACCTCAACGGCTCCCGCCTGACCAGCCCCCAATTCAGCGCTGGTCGCGAACAAGAGCGCCAGCAAGGTTCGCTGCTAAGCAAATACCAATACGCTGAACAGGGCCGCTTGCATGCACACAGCGTCAGCTAACGGGACAAACACCTGTTTCAGCGCCGGTATAACTACTACGCCAACGGTAACCTCGCTGGCATTGACGACAGCCGGAAAGGCAACCGCAGCTATCACTACGATCCACTGGATCGCCAGATCAACGTACGCGGCGCTATGTCAGAGAGCTTCGCTCACGACCCGGCAGGCAACCTCCTCGGACAAAATGACCTGCCTGCTGCCAACCTCGCCAACGTCAAAGGCAATCGCCTGCTCATGCAGGGCGACCGCCACTACGACTACGACGCGTACGGAAATTTGGTCCGCGACCGCCGTGGCACCGGCCAAAGCTCTTCATTGAATACAATTACGACTGCCCGCACCGCCTGATCGGCGTCAGCCTGACGGGTGGCAGCACCGCAAGCTACAATACGACGCCTTTGGCCGCCGCATCGAGAAAACCGTCGACGGCCATACCACTGAATTTCTCTGGCAAGGCGAACGATTGATCGCCGAAAGCGCAGAAAATCGTTATCGCAGCTACATCTATGAACCGGGCAGCTTCCGCCCGTTGGCAATGCTCGACGGTGAAGGCCCGCTAAAAGTGGCCCCGTTCTACTACCAACTCGACCACCTCGGCACGCCGCAGGAACTCACCGACTACAGCGGAGAAATCATGTGGTCCGCGAACTACCGCGCCTGCGACAATTTTGCAGCGCTGGACGTCAGCGAAATCGATGACCCGCTGCGTTTTCAAGGGCAGTATTTCGACGCCGAGACGGGGTTACATTACAACCGTCACCACTACTTCAACCGGGGACTGGACGGTTCTTGACCCCCGATCCGATCAAGCTTGCGGGTGCGCTGAGCAGCCCCAAGTACGTGCCTAACCCTACGTGGTGGGTGGATCCTTAAGGTTGAATAGATGTCCTGGAGGCGAAAACTGTACGCCTGGCATCGGTGCTGATAATTCCGCTACAAAACCAAAAGTCGATGAAGGCGACCAAAAAGCGCCCCAAACAGGGGGAACTGCCCGAGCGGCTCTATATTCTGCGAATTGTTCTAAAGCAAACTTAAACAATGCCGTTGAAAGATTCGCTGGAAGCAAACCGATCATTAGCACCACGGACAAAGGTTAAAGAATATACAAAAACCCTCAGAACAGGATAGAAGTGATTGAAGACATGAACGGAAACTATTTCAGAATTTATGAGAAGGAATTGCTCCTAGTAACAAAACGCTTCCAAACGGAAAGCAAGCCGGAAGAACCCAAAGCAAATATAACGAAGTTAACCACTTCAACAAGGAACAACAAAAATGAAAACAGTTTCAGTACCTTTATCCGAAGATGCAATGCATCGCCTGGATTTAAATGAATGCTTACCTAGCGACCTAGAAGAACTATTCCTCTCAGAAGAGGAATTCTCAGGGCTGTCAAAAACGGGGGTGATTGAGGAAATCAACAAAACACTTAGCAAACTTATCGACGTCTATGAAGACGATAAAATACAAGGTCGCGCCGAACTGGAATCAACCCTCAAGATATTTCAACAATATTTAATCACTACAAACTCCGATACGTTAAGAAAGCTCACACACCTAAACGAAATTGCATTGAAATACAATACAGGAATGTTCTTTTACTTTTAAACCCCCTATCGAAAGCAAAGGGGTCAGATTTGTTTTTACAAGCCGAATATAAATTAAACTCCTTTTCCTACTCTCGCAATTAAAAGCGCCCTAATGAAACTTCGAAACATCATACATCTCAGCGGAAAAGTAATTTTCGACTAACTATCCAACCTAATCGATTACGACATCGCACTCATCTCAGACAACCTGAAAGAGGATCTTTACAGGCAGTATTCCCAAACGAACAAAGAATAGACATCGGATGGTATCCAGAATTTAGCAAAAATGGTGCTTTTAAAATTTCATTAATTGCAAAATTTGTTAGAGCAACCCACTACGCTAAAGCAGTGCGCGTTCACAGTCGCTGCCGATGCAATTAATGTGGAAAAGGCCTCAGACCTGTAGTGTAGTGCAAGGAGAGTTTTCTTTAGGGTAAAAAATCTCGACAAACAAACCGATAACAGCGAAATAAAAACCATGATATTTAATTACTCAGGCAACGCAGTCAATCCAAATACCGTATCTTATAGAAGCTTGGGATTCGAAGAGAAGGTTACGATCAAAACTCAGCCCTACATACTGCAAATCAAGCCCGGCGACTTTCCAAGAGAGTTTGAAATTATTGCAAACACGTTTATTTCGGAATGCGGGATTGACGATTCCGA
This sequence comes from Pseudomonas sp. Choline-02u-1, assembly GCF_002836515.1. GTDB lineage: Bacteria > Pseudomonadota > Gammaproteobacteria > Pseudomonadales > Pseudomonadaceae > Aquipseudomonas. The sequence goes on along the minus strand of NZ_PJBC01000059.1, from coordinate 227,697 downwards.
GCAAGACGACGTGGACATTCCGGAGCTTGCGACAGTTGATTACCCGATTTCCAACGAACTTCTGAATACCCGTCCAAACCTAACAGCAAGTTTGATCGAAGAATTATACTTCGAACTCTTCTATCATTTTTTTTCAAAACCCAACCAACCTACAACTGGTCATCAACAACATCAACAGCGTGTGGACAGAGAAAGATACAACAATAATTACGGGCGACACATCCCTATACAAATATTGCTAGCAGAAGGAAACTTTCCCGACGGCAGAGCCGCCAACTCAGACCTCAACGGTCGACTGTTGAACAAAACGGATTTGGCGACGACATCAGCGAGCTAATCACCGATTACTAGTGATCTATTCGCCAGCTCTATTACGCGGCCAGTACCAAAATTATGTACAGAGCCAGCGGCATGCGCACTGTCCGCCATCGGGACAAAGATCGATTCAACGCCGTTACGAGAACGACTGAAACGCAGAAAGTTTAGCTAACGTAAAAGTGCAACCGCCTGCTGATGCCGGGCGATCGCCACTTCGATTACACGCTATCCGCCCCCGCCAACCGCACCTGCCTCTCCAACTCCACCTTCAACCCCGGCTCCAGCTTCAACTGCCGCGCCAGCTCATCCAGATAGCTTTTCTCCATAAAATTCTCCTCATCCACCAGCATCACACTGGCGATGTACATCTCCGCCGCCATTTCCGGCGTGTTCGCCGCGCGGGCGACGTCGGTGGGGTCGAGGGGTTTGTTGAGTTCGGCGTGGAGCCAGTGTTGCAGTTCCTGGTCGCTGTCGATTTTGGTGAATTCACCTTCGATCAGTTCGCGCTCGCGCTCGTCGATGTGGCCATCGGCTTTGGCGGCGGCGACCAAAGCTTTGAGGATCGCCTGGCTATGCTCCTCGACCTGCGCTGGAGGCAGGCGGTCGAGGGTTTGCGGTTCGCGTTGTGGTGCGCTGCCTTTCTGCGCGTTGTAGTTGCCGTAGGCTTTGTACGCCAGCACGCCCAATGCGGCCAGGCCGCCATAGATCGCCACTTTACCGCCGACTTTGCGGACCTTTTTATTGCCTAGCAGCAGGCCCATCGCGCCTGCGGCCAATGCGCCGCCGCCCGCGCCGGAGAGCAATCCCCCGAGGCCGCTGGAGCCAGGCGAGCCACCGAGCAGACCACCGAGTCCGCCGGCAGCCGACTTGCTGGAACCGCCGCCGGCCTTGTTCTGCAGCATTTCCTGCCCGGACTTGAGCAGTTGATCGAGCAATCCACGGGTGTTCATGTTCCGTCTCCAAACAAGGGTTATCCGGATCTAAGGCCCTCAGCCTAGTTCGAAAGTGCCCGGTCCCGACTTCCCAGTGTGCTTCCAGATGTTGCTCGCTGCTCGCAAGAGCCCGGTTCGCACGTTACGCAATGAAAGGCGCAGGCTTTTCGGCCTGCCCCTTTCCCCTCCTCTATTAGAATCGCGAAACACTGCGCATCGCATCCACCAGATAGCGCATGGCGATCCGGTCGCTTTCCGACAGCTCTCGATAACGTTCCACCAGTTTCAACTCGTCGGAATTGAGACGGCGTCTTCTGCGTCCGCCGCCCAAGCAAGGGAAGATGCCCAGGATTTCGGTGATGCTCTGTATTTTTGCCATGGACGATGTCCTTCTCTGTTGAGTCAAGAAACTGCTGAACCTCACATCGCCCTGCCTCTTCGAGCAGCGTCGTGTGCCCCGCCGGCACGAAGGCTTGTATCCGGTCTTGTCCATAGCATAGGAATTAAATCGGCGTTGAAAAGTGGTTTTTAGAGTAATTAATCGACAAAAGCAGATATGCCCTCTAAATCAGAGAGTCCTGTCAGAAAAGTTACAGACATGTCTTGTTTCATTGCCAGATGACACGATGCAAACAAGCCTTTTTGCCCGACAATCGAACCGATTAAGCTAGCGGGCATCTGTTTATAGTCCGTTGCGTTTGGCCGAAGGCATGACCGAACCGTAATTTCCGATCCGACAGGTGCCAGGAACGGCGCTGGATTGCACACGACAGGTTGTATTTATGCACCGCAGGAATTTGCTCAAAGCGTCCATGGCCATTGCGGCCTATACCGGTCTTTCCGCGTCTGGCCTGCTAGCGGCTCGCGCTTGGGCTGCCAATGGTGGCGCCGCTGATGGTGAGGCCCAGGCCTTCGATTTCGAGTCGTTGAAGCGTCAGGCCAAGCAGCTCGCCGGCAGTGCCTATCAGGATACGAAACAGGTGTTGCCACCAACTCTGGCGACCATGACGCCGCAGAATTTCAACGCGATCCGCTACGACGGCGAACACTCCCTATGGAAAGAAAACAAAGGCCAGCTGGACGTACAGTTCTTCCACGTCGGCATGGGTTTCCGTCAGCCGGTGCGCATGTACAGCGTTGATCCCAAGACACGCATGGCGCGCGAAGTACATTTCCGCCCGGCGCTGTTCAATTATGAAAACACTTCGGTCGACACCCAGCAGCTCAAGGGCGACCTGGGTTTTGCCGGCTTCAAGTTGTTCAAGGCGCCGGAGCTGGATCGGCATGACGTGGTGTCGTTTCTCGGCGCCAGCTATTTCCGTGCGGTCGACGCCACTGGCCAATATGGCCTCTCCGCGCGCGGCCTGGCCATCGACACCTACGCGAAGAAGCGCGAGGAGTTTCCCGACTTCACCCAATTCTGGTTCGAGACGCCGGACAAGAACGCCACGCGGTTTGTGGTTTATGCCCTGCTCGACTCGCCGAGCGCTACTGGCGCCTATCGCTTCGATATCGATTGCCAGGCCGAACGTGTCGTCATGGAAATCGATGCGCACATCAATGCGCGTACCGCCATCGAACAGTTGGGCATTTCACCGATGACCAGTATGTTCAGCTGTGGCACTCACGAACGGCGCATGTGCGACACCATTCATCCGCAGATTCATGACTCCGATCGCCTGGCCATGTGGCGCGGCAATGGCGAATGGATCTGCCGTCCGTTGAACAACCCGGCGACGCTGCAATTCAACGCATTTGCCGACACCGATCCGAAGGGTTTTGGCTTGGTGCAGACCGATCACGAATTTGCCAACTATCAGGACACTGTCGACTGGTACAGCAAGCGCCCGAGCCTGTGGGTAGAACCAACAACCGCTTGGGGCGAAGGCTCGATCGATCTGCTGGAAATTCCTACGACCGGCGAGACGCTGGATAACATCGTTGCCTTCTGGACGCCAAAAAAACCCGTCGCGGCAGGTGATTCGCTGAATTACGGTTACAAGCTGTACTGGAGCGCCTTACCGCCAGTGGGTACGCCGTTGGCCCGGGTGCATGCGACCCGCTCCGGCATGGGTGGGTTCACCGAAGGCTGGGCACCCGGCGAGCATTACCCGAAAGTGTGGGCGCGCCGTTTTGCCGTGGACTTCACCGGTGGCGGTCTGGAGCGCTTGCCGCAGGGCACCGGGATCGAACCGGTGATCACTTGTTCCAACGGCAAGGTGCAGGACTTCAGTGTGCTGGTACTGGATGACATCAAGGGTTACCGGATCCTGTTCGACTGGTACCCGACCAATGACAGCGTCGAGCCGGTGGAGCTGCGCCTGTTCATTCGCACCAATGACCGCACATTGAGCGAGACCTGGTTGTACCAGTATTTCCCGCCGGCGCCGGACAAGCGTAAGTACCCTTGAGGACTTGAAGCCCAGCTCAGGCGCCATTCGCGAGCAGGCTCGCTCCCACAATTGGAATTTGTATTCCTGTGGGGAGCGGGCGTGCTCGCGAAGAGGCCTGCTCAGGCAATACAAAACACTCGAGCACACAAAAGCCCCGACCATCACTGGCTCGGGGCTTTGCTTTCCAGCCTTCAGTCAATCCCGCATATCCGATTCATGAATCGGCTGATCCCGATGCGTCGCCCGCTGATACTGCGCCGGCCACACCGCTTTGCGCCCGCCCAGATCATCGTCGGCATGCAGCGGCCAGTACGGATCACGCAGCAGCTCGCGAGCGAGGAAGATGATATCGGCCTGGCAAGTGCGCAAAATGTGTTCGGCCTGCGCAGGCTCGGTAATCATTCCGACGGTGCCGGTGGCAATGCCTGACTCTTTGCGTACACGTTCGGCGAAGCGCGTCTGATAACCGGGCCCAACCGGGATTTCCGCGTTTGCAGCGGTCCCTCCTGAAGACACGTCAATAAGATCGGCGCCCAGCGTATGAAGGCGACGCGCAAGCTCGACGGTCTCATCCGGATTCCAGCCATCTTCCACCCAATCGGTCGCCGAGACGCGAACGAATACAGGCAATTGCTCGGGCCACACCGCCCTCACCGCTTCAGTGACTTGCAGCACCAGACGGATACGATTCTCGAACGAGCCACCATATTGATCGCGGCGTTGATTGCTCAGCGGCGAAAGAAACTGATGCAGCAGATAGCCGTGCGCGGCATGCACCTCAACCACGCTGAAACCCGCCGTCAGCGCACGTTTGGCCGCATCGACGAAGGCCTGAATCACTTCGGCGATCTGCCCTTCATCCAGCTGCTTCGGTTGCGTGTGCTGCGGGTCGAAGGCAATCGGTGATGGCCCGACCGGGGTCCAGCCGCCATCTTCCGGTTTGACGCTGCCATGCTTGCCGATCCACGGCCGATGGGTGCTGGCCTTACGCCCGGCGTGGGCCAGTTGAATACCGGCGACCGCGCCTTGAGCGGTGATGAAACGGGTGATGCGTTGCAGCGGCGCGATCTGTTCGTCGTTCCACAAACCGAGGTCTTCGGCAGTGATGCGCCCGTCAGCGGTAACCGCCGTGGCTTCGGTAAACACCAGACCGGCACCACCCACCGCGCGGCTGCCCAAGTGCACCAGATGCCAGTCGTTGGCCAGGCCGTCGACGCTGGAGTACTGGCACATCGGCGACACGGCGATGCGGTTGGGCAAGGTCAGTTGGCGAAGGGTAAAAGGTTCAAGCAGCAGACTCATGGGGCACCTCTCGAATCAGTGGGCAGGCTCCAGGGTTCTGTTTGAAAAGTCGACGAGTGACAGAAAAAGGGTGCAACACCCGCCCCCGCGGGCAAAATTCGACAAGACGTCACAAGGCCAATCAAGCAGTGCTTAGAGCCTAGTCGACAATGGGGGATCTCGAGGGGTTCCAGAAAAGATCGCAGCCTTCGGGCAGCTCCAGCATAGAAAATGCGATTCCCTGCAGGAGCGGCCGAAGGCTGCGACCTTTTGATCTTCAGCGCGGTTCGATGTGGGCAATCATCAACTGCACAGTCTCGTTGCCGCGAAACTCGTTAACGTCGAGCTTGTAAGCCAGTTCAACCCACTGGATCGTCGGGTTCGGCCACACATCGCGATCAATGCCAAACGCGATGCCATCGAGCTTCACCGAACCGCATTCGCTTTTGAGTACCACTTTCAGATGCCGCTCGCCGACCACGCGCTGCTCGACCAATTGAAACACACCGTGAAACAGCGGCTCCGGGAAGTGTTGCCCCCAAGGCCCGGCATGGCGCAAGGCGCGGGCCAGTTCCAGGTGGAATTCTTCGACGGCGAGCGTGCCATCCGACAACATGCGCCCGGTGAGGTCTTCTTCGCGAAGTTGCCTACGCACCTCAGCGTCGAATGCCTCGGCGAACAGCGCAAAATTCTCCTGCGGCAAGGTCAGTCCGGCCGCCATCGCGTGGCCACCGTACTTGGCGATCAGATTTGGATGCTGCGCCGCGACGACGCTCAGCGCATCGCGAATATGAAAGCCCTGCACAGAGCGTCCGGAGCCCTTGAGCAAGCCATCACCGGCATCGGCGAACGCAATGGTCGGGCGGAAATAGCGCTCTTTCATGCGCGAGGCAAGGATGCCGATCACACCCTGGTGCCACTCCGGATCGAACAGGCACAGACCAAACGGCATCGACTCCACCGGCAAGTCCTTGAGCTGCGCCAGTGCTTCACGCTGCATGCCCTGCTCGATGGATTTGCGATCCTGGTTCATGCCGTCCAGTTGCGCGGCCATTTCCCGGGCCCGATTGGCATCGGCAGTGAGCAGGCATTCGATGCCCAGGCTCATGTCGTCCAGACGCCCGGCGGCGTTCAGGCGCGGGCCGACGATGAAGCCCAGGTCGGTGGAAGTGATCCGCGCCGCGTCACGCTTGGCCACTTCCAGTATCGCTTTGATCCCCGGTCGCGCCCGGCCGGCCCGAATTCGCTCGAGCCCCTGATGCACCAGAATGCGGTTGTTGGCGTCCAGCGGCACCACATCGGCGACGCTGCCCAGGGCCACCAGATCAAGCAGTTCGCCGATGTTCGGTTGCGGCTTGCTCTCGTACCAGCCGAGGCTGCGCAGGCGCGCGCGCAATGCCATCAGAACATAGAAAATCACCCCGACGCCGGCCAGCGCCTTGCTCGGAAATTCGCAGCCCGGCTGGTTCGGGTTGACCAGCGCATCGGCTTGCGGCAGTTCGTCGCCGGGCAAGTGGTGGTCAGTGATCAATACTTTCAGTCCGGCACGCTTGGCCGCCGCGACGCCTTCGACACTGGAAATACCATTGTCGACGGTGATCAATAGTTGCGGTTCGCGGGTCAGCGCGACTTCGACGATTTCCGGCGTCAGGCCATAGCCGTATTCGAAACGGTTCGGCACCAGATAATCGACGTGCGCCGCGCCCAGCAGGCGCAGGCCGAGGACACCCACGGTGCTGGCAGTGGCGCCGTCTGCGTCGAAGTCGCCAACAATGAGAATGCGCTGGCGTTGCTCCAGTGCCGTCACCAGCAGGGCTACCGCCGCGTCGATGCCTTTGAGCTGCTGGAACGGAATCAAGCGCGCCAGACTCTTGTCCAGCTCCGCCTCCGACAGCACGCCCCGCGCCGCATACAGGCGGGTCAGCAGGGGCGGCAGATCACCGAGGAAAGGCAGCGTTGCAGGCAGTTGACGAGGTTCGATACGCATGGGGCGACGGAGGCTTCTCTTTGATTCGTGGGAAATATCAGCGGTTTCGCGAACTCAGCCGCGCTCACCTTGCAGCCATTGCAACTGGACTTCGTGTTGGCCGCGGTCGTCGGTGACGAAGATTGTGCCTTCGCTGATCATCACGTCCCACTTGATGACACGCGGCATGTCCTTGGCCAGGGTCTCCAGCACTTCTTGCGGAACGGCTGCGATGTTGACGTTTTTCAGGTTCTTGATCGCCGGGATCACCTTGGTTTCCCATACGCGCAGGCTGCCGTAGGCCAGCAGGCTGGTGCGTTCGGTGCGGCGCGAGCACCAGGTCAGGCGATCGGCATCCGGCTGGCCGACTTCAATCCAGTGCAGAACACGGTCGTCCAGGCTCTTTTCCCACAAGGCCGGTTCATCCACGTCTGACAGACCACGGCCGAACGACAGCTGCTCGTTGTACCAGAGCGCGTAGGCCAGCAGCCGCACGGTCATGCGCTCTTCGGTCTCCGAAGGATGACGGGCGATAGTCTGCTTGACGCTCTCGTAGACGCTGCGGTCGAGGTCGGTGAGGTTCAGTTCAAATTTGTAGGTAGTGGACGGCTGGGCCATGAACGGGCTTCTTGATACGAGGAAAGTCGGCAAGTCTAACCGATGCCACAGGCAATCATCGAATTGATGGCAATCAAGCTGCGGCGTCTGACCGTCGGCTATGTTAAAACCCTGTATCCGCTCAGCCTTGTCCTACAGGATTTCGCATGCCGTTTACCAGCAAACCGCTCTCGGGTCTGAAAGTCATTGAATTGGGTACGCTGATCGCCGGGCCGTTTGCCTCGCGCATTTGCGGCGAATTCGGCGCCGAAGTGATCAAGATCGAATCGCCGGACGGCGGCGATCCTCTGCGCAAGTGGCGCAAGTTGTACGAAGGCACCTCCCTCTGGTGGTTCGTTCAGGCACGCAACAAAAAGTCCCTGACCCTGAACCTCAAACACCCTGACGGTTTGGCGATCCTGAAACAACTGCTGGGCGAAGCCGACATCCTCATCGAGAATTTCCGCCCCGGCGTACTGGAAAAACTCGGTCTGAGCTGGGAAACCCTGCACGCACTCAACCCGAAACTGGTGATGGTGCGCTTGTCCGGTTTCGGTCAGACCGGGCCGATGAAGGATCAGCCAGGCTTCGGCGCGGTTGGCGAATCCATGGGCGGCTTGCGTTACATCACCGGTTTCGAGGATCGGCCCCCGGTGCGCACCGGGATTTCCATCGGCGATTCGATTGCCGCGCTGTGGGGCGTGATCGGCGCGCTGATGGCGCTGCGTCATCGCGAGGTCAATGGTGGACACGGCCAAGTGGTCGACGTTGCCCTGTATGAAGCCATTTTCGCCATGATGGAAAGCATGGTGCCGGAGTTCGACGTCTTCGGTTTCATCCGCGAGCGCAGCGGCAACATCATGCCGGGTATCACGCCCTCCTCGATCCACACCAGCGCCGACGGCAAACATGTGCAGATCGGCGCCAATGGTGATGCAATCTTCAAACGCTTCATGCTCGTGATTGGCCGCGAAGATCTTGCCAATGACCCTGCGCTGGCCAGCAATGACGGCCGCGACAGTCGCCGTGACGAGTTGTATGGCGTGATAGATCGCTGGGTCAATTCGCTGCCACTGCAAACTGTACTCGACCGGCTCAACCAGGCCGATGTGCCGGTCAGCAGGATCTTCAGCGCCGAAGACATGTTCAGCGATCCGCAATACCTGGCGCGGGAAATGTTCCTCCATGCCAAGCTGCCGGACGGCAAGGATTTCAAGATGCCCGGCATCGTGCCGAAACTGTCCGAAACACCGGGCGCGTCCGAGTGGGTCGGACCGCAGCTTGGCGAACACAATGCGCAGGTGCTTGGCGATCTGGGCTACGACGCGGCGCAAATCGCTCGGCTGCGTGAAGACGGGGCCATTTGAGCACCACCGGGCGCTTCGCTTTTTCGAGCAACAAGCCGCGCATTGAGCAAACGACGGGCAAAAGAAACCCCGAGAAGTGGGGAGACGACTCGGGGTTAAACGGGGTCTGCTTCGAGACCCGTAGCAGCAAGCGACAAGCACCGGAGCACAATGCTTGATCTCGCTGTTATGGGGTCTGACTGACAGGAATGCAGGAAGGTTCCCACAAAAGATATTTCATCTTTACAGGGCCGGACGCTTGTCCAGAGCGGCGTTGCGCAACGCCGCAATGACGCAGGGTTCCAGCCGTCCTTCGGCGATCATCACGTCACGGTGCAGGCCGTCCACCACGTCGGTCAGCAAGCGCTTGTCGCTCAACTGGGCCTGATTGAATTCGCGTTCCACCACAATGGCGCCGCTGCTGTTCTTCAGCGTCACCAGACATTCACCATGGCTGCCGCGCGGGGTCAGCGTCACCTGATACGGGCTCAGAGCCTCACCGAGCAATAGACTGATACTTTCCATCTCGATCTCCACTCAATAGTCCGAAAACACAGTGCCTGGGGCGTGTTCACATTAAATGACCACCGGCCCGAGAAGAAAGTTCTGCCTGTCGCGTCCCGACCTTGCGGGTCCGCGTCTGACAAAGCATGCACGGCGAAGATGACAGAAAAACAACCGCCGGTTTCAGGCCTCGACAAGTGCTTGCGACGTGATCAGATAGCTGTCGAGCAGAGCTCTCATCAACACTGCCGAGACCGGCGTTTGCAGCCGTCCCAGCAGGCGCAGGCGTTGTTGGCAAAGTACCGGTTCCAGATCACTCAACAAGCTCTGCGCGACCGAGCCCAGCAGAATCAGCGCACGGGCCTCATGGTGCGCCGCCAGGTGATGAATCAAAGCCAGTCCATCGCCACCCTTGAGCTGCGGATCGCAGATGGCAATATCAACTGCGCCGCGATGCCCTAATGAACACAAGGCTGAGGCAAGCGAAGGCGCCGTCAAAACGTCGTAGATGCCAATGGCATTGAGCATTTGATGCAATGCCATCAGTTGGAACGGGTTGGGTTCAAGAATCAGGACTTTAAGCGAGCGCATGGGCGACCTCTGAAGCGATCATCGCGGACTCTCACCGCAGTTATCGTTCACTCTAGGCCAGGCGTCTTAAGCCTCCCATCAGAAAAGTAGCCGCGTCTTGCAGGACATTTCCCTTCTTTAATGCAGACATCGGCAGCCGCTCTCGGTCCGACGCTGGGTGATGTCGGTCCAGCCACCCAACAAGCCGCGCAGTTTGCCGTCACCGCTGTAAAACGGCACCGTCCAGTGATAGATCTCACGTGGCCCGCCATTGAATAGCAACTCGCGCTTACTGAAGCGCGACTTGCGCGTTTGCAACTGCGAGACATACTCGTCGTGCAGCATCCGCGCGGTACTTTCAGGCAGCGCGTCGACCTCGATCAGCAAACGCCCCTGCATCTGATCCAGGCGCACCGACAGCGCCTCTTCGTAGCTGCGGTTGCAGATGATCAGGCGTCCCTGCAGATCGCGCACGAACACCGGATCCGGCATGGAATCAATCAGGGCGTGCTGAAAAGCCAACTGATCACCCAATTCCTTTTCTGCTTCACAGCGCAACTTGATCACTGCCGCCAAGCGTCTGTTCCACACCAACGACAGCATTCCGAAAACGCCAATACCCCCCATTGCCCAGCATCCCCACCCGACCAACTGCTGCCAGATCGATGGGACGGGTGCCGGCGAAATACCTTCGAGCCATTTGAGTCGGATCGCTCGCAACTCAGCGGCCGGGAAAGCTTCCAGCGCCTTGTTGAGAATACTCAGCAACTCTGGCATGCCCTTTCGTACAGCCAGATGATCGGCTTCCCACTTGCCCTCCACCAAGCCACCGACTTTGAGCATGCCCAACGGATAGAGCTGCGCGCCGATTTCGTTTTCGATCGTGGCATAGGCTTCACCACTCTCGACCAACGCTCGCGCTTCGGCATAAGTTTTTACAGAAAGAATTTCAATCGACGGATAGTCACGCCGGATCACATCTTCGAGCGCATGCCGGGCCGGCAGCACCACAACACGTTTCGCCAATTGTTCGAAAGATTCCACACTCGGCGCGCTGGCGTGCCCGACGAACACCCAGCCCGCCCCGCCGAACGCATGGCTGAAATCAAGGAACAGCTTGCGATCATCGCTCATGGCCAAGGTTGTACTGATGTCCGCGACCCCACTTTGCAGACGTTCGAGCATGTGATTGGTGGAAAAGGATTCCTGATGCTCGAATTGCAGCCCGGTCATCGCAGTGACACGCTTGAGCACATCATTGTTCAGACCGCTCCATTGCCCGTGCTCGTCCTGAAACAGATACAGCGGATACTGCACCGACGCCACCGTCACCTTCGGGTTTTCGCGAAGCCATTGACGCTCGCGTGCGTCGAGTTCGACAGGCTGCACATTGACGGACGCATTCGTCTGATCGCGTACCATTTGCGCTGCCACGCCGCTGTGCATCCATCCCAGCAGCGCCAACATAAACAACCAGCCCAGCGCCGGTTTCAAACCTCTGTAAAACAGCATTGCCATTTCCTTCGTGATCGACTCACCCCTCCTTCGTGGGTGAAAACCCGAGCAGTGTGGCAGCAGAAACAAAAAAGCCCGTCAGGAGACGGGCTTCAAAATGTGACAGCTTTTATGGGCTTACAGGGGCTTGCCGCGGTTGCCATGCTGGCTGACAAAGGCTTGCACGGCTTTAAGGTCGTTTGGCAGAACCGTGCAGCGCTCGTTTCGCTCAAACAAATCAGAAAGATGTGCAGGCAGTTCGAGCGCTTTTCCTACACCTGCTTTCTCCACTGCCTCAGGAAACTTGACCGGGTGGGCAGTGCCCAGAATCACCATCGGGATGTCCAGACTACGACGGCATTCGCGCGCGGCTTTCACGCCGATGGCGGTGTGCGGATCAAGGACTTCACCGCTCTGCTCGTAGACCTCGGCGATGGTTTCGCAAGTCTGCGCATCGTCCACTGCCAGCGAGTCGAACAGTTTGCGCGCTTCGGTCCAGCGCTCTTGTTCGACGCTGAAGCTGCCATCCTTTTTGAACGCGTCCATCAGGCCGGTAATCGCCGCACCGTTGCGACCGTGAAGGTCGAACAGCAGGCGCTCGAAGTTCGACGAAACCATGATGTCCATCGACGGCGACAAGGTCGCGTGCAGGGTTTCCTTGACGTACTGGTTGCCGCTCATGAAGCGGTGCAGGATGTCGTTGCGGTTGGTGGCGACGATCAACTGGTTGATTGGCAGACCCATGTTGCGCGCCAGGTAACCAGCGAAGATGTCGCCGAAGTTGCCGGTCGGCACCGAGAACGACACAGAACGCGCCGGCCCGCCCAACTGCAGCGAGGCGTGGAAGTAGTAGACGATCTGAGCCATGATCCGCGCCCAGTTGATCGAATTCACCGCCACCAGACGCGTACCCTTGAGGAAGCTTTGGTCGGCGAAGCTGTTCTTGACCATTTCCTGGCAGTCATCGAAGTTGCCTTCGATGGCGAGGTTGTGGATGTTCTCGCCGAAGATCGTCGTCATCTGCCGACGCTGTACTTCCGACACTCGCTGATGCGGGTGCAGGATGAAAATGTCGACGTTTTCGCAATGCTTGCAGCCCTCGATGGCTGCCGAGCCGGTGTCGCCGGACGTGGCGCCAACGATCACCACACGCTCGCCGCGCTTTTCCAGCACGTAGTCGAGCAGACGACCGAGCAGTTGCAGGGCGAAATCCTTGAACGCCAGGGTCGGACCGTGGAACAGCTCCAGCACCCACTCATTGCCATTCAACTGACGCAGTGGCGCCACAGCGCTGTGGGCAAACACACCGTAGGTTTCTTCGAGGATTTTCTTGAAATCGGCGTCGGGAATGCTGCCGGTGACGAACGGGCGCATTACCCGGAAGGCCAGCTCGTGATACGGCAGGCCAGCCCAGGAAGCAATTTCTTCCTGAGTGAAACGTGGCAGGTTTTCCGGGACGTACAAACCGCCGTCGGTCGCCAGACCAGCCAGCAGGACCTCTTCGAAATTCAGGGCCGGGGCCTGGCCGCGAGTACTGATATAACGCATAAGGGCAAACCTTTGGTTTGAGCGGCAAGCCTCAAGCTGCAAGCTGCCAGTAAAGCCGAACCGCTTTGTCTTGGCGCTTGTAGCTTGCAGCTTGCCGCTGCTGTTAATTCAAATGTTCGACACGGATCCGTACAACCGGGCCGTCGACGCCAGCCAGTGCTTCCAGCGCAGTGATCGCATCGTTGATGCGCTGCTCGACCACGCGATGAGTCAGCAGGATCATCGGCACCAGGCCGTCATGCTCTTCGACTTCCTTCTGCATGATCGATTCGATATTGATGCCGCGCTCCGACAGGATGCTTGCCACTTGAGCCAGCACGCCCGGATGGTCCTTGGCGTGTATGCGCAGGTAGTACGCGCTTTCACAGGCTTCGATCGGCAGGATCGGATGCGCCGACAGCGAGTCCGGCTGGAAGGCCAGGTGCGGTACACGATTTTCCGGGTCGGAAGTCATCGCGCGAACCACGTCCACCAGGTCGGCGATCACCGACGAAGCAGTCGGCTCCATGCCAGCGCCGGCGCCGTAGAACAGCGTCGAACCGGCGGCATCACCGTTGACCATGACGGCGTTCATCACGCCATTGACGTTGGCGATCAGGCGATCGGCCGGGATCAGCGTCGGGTGCACCCGCAACTCGATGCCGGCGTCAGTGCTGCGCGCCACACCGAGGTGCTTGATGCGATAGCCCAGTGCTTCGGCGTAGTTGACGTCGGCGGTGGTCAGCTTGGTGATGCCCTCGGTGTAAGCCTTGTCGAATTGCAGCGGAATACCGAAAGCAATCGACGCCAGAATGGTCAGCTTGTGCGCGGCATCGATGCCTTCGACGTCGAACGTCGGATCGGCTTCGGCATAACCCAGCGCTTGCGCTTCGGCGAGCACGTCTTCGAACGTTCGGCCCTTCTCGCGCATTTCGGTGAGGATGAAGTTGCCGGTGCCGTTGATGATCCCGGCGACCCAGTTGATGCGGTTGGCGGACAGGCCTTCGCGGATCGCCTTGATCACTGGAATGCCACCAGCCACGGCTGCTTCGAACGCCACGATCACGCCTTTCTCGCGTGCCCTGGCGAAAATCTCATTACCGTGAACGGCTATCAGCGCCTTGTTCGCGGTGACCACATGCTTGCCATTCTCGATGGCCTTGAGTACCAGCTCGCGGGCGACGGTGTAGCCGCCCATCAGCTCTATGACGATGTCGATCTCAGGGTTCGTGGCCACTTCGAAGACATCGTTGGTAATCGCAATACCGGTCGTCTGGAACTGAGGCTTTGGCGTGCGCGTGGCAATTTGTGCCACTTCGATCCCACGCCCGGCACGACGAGCAATTTCCTCGGCGTTGCGCTGAAGTACGTTGAAGGTACCGCCACCGACGGTCCCTAACCCACAGATGCCTACTTTGACCGGATTCACTGTGAACTCCCCATGAAACGGCCGACGCAGGGTCGGCCGGAAAACAACCGCGTGCTCGCGGCTCTCTGTTGATGGCCCGGCGCTGTTACTGCCGGGCCACGATCGTCAGCGGCTGCCCGTGACGATGCGAATTACTTCGCGCCCAGCGCCAGTTTGGCGACTTGTGGCGCCGGCTGGTAGCCCGGAATGACTTGGCCGTCAGCCAAAACGATGGCCGGTGTACCGTTCACGCCGATCGACTGACCGAGGGCGAACTGCTTGGAAACCGGGTTATCGCACTTGGCGGCCTTGATTTCCTTGCCATCGACCATCTTGTCCATGGCGGCTTTCTTGTCTTTCGAACACCACACTGCTTGCAACTGCTCGTCACCCGGCGAATTCAGGCCCTGACGCGGAAACGCCACGTAGCGGACTTCGATGCCGCGCTTGTTCAGCTCGGGCACTTCGGCATGCAATTTGTGGCAGTACGGGCAGGTGGTGTCGGTGAATACGGTGATGTGCGACTTGGTTTCGCCGACCGCCGGGTAGACCACGGTTTCGGCGACAGGGATGGCATTGATCAGTTTGGAAATGCCCAGGCGCTCGGTCTTCTCGGTCAGGTTGACCGGTTTGCCGTTCGCGAGCTGGTACAGGTTGCCCTGAACGATGTACTGGCCATCGGCACTGGCGTACAGCACGCGACTGCCTTGAAGTTTGACTTCGTACATGCCGGGCAACGGGCTGGCACTGATGCTTTCGACCGGAACCTCGAGTTCGAGTTTTTCCAGGCTTTGACGAATGGCTTTGTCGGCCGCGTCATCGGCGATGGCAAAGGTGCTCACCAACGCAATGGCGGCGGCGGCGAAAATCTGGGTCAGACGCATGAGTACTCCTGAGGGCGGGCCAATGGAACGGTCAGAACACCCATGCGAAACATCGGGTCATAACCGTCCATCGTGCAAACCGGCAAAGCCTAACACATAAGGTCACGGTGGCCGAATGCGCCTGACACAAGACATCGATCTCATTTTGTAGGAGCTGCCAGAGGCTGCGATCTTTTGATTCTGGCTTCTGTAAGCGACAGCAAGATCAAAGGATCGCAGCCTTCGGCCGCTCCTGCACAAGGTTTTGTATTCAGCCGCGCGGGTGGTGTCTGGCGTGCAGATCCTGCAAGCGGGCGCGGGCGACATGAGTATAGATCTGCGTCGTGGAGAGGTCGCTGTGCCCGAGCAACATCTGCACCACGCGCAAGTCCGCGCCATGGTTGAGCAGATGCGTGGCGAACGCATGACGCAAGGTGTGTGGTGATAGCGACTTGCTGATGCCGGCAACCTTGGCCTGATGCTTGATCCGGTGCCAGAAGGTCTGGCGGGTCATCTGCTCGCCGCGCTGGCTGGGGAACAGCACATCGCTGGGGCGGCCACCGAGCAATTCGCCACGACCATCACGCATATAACGCTCGACCCAGACAATCGCCTCCTCGCCCATCGGCACCAGCCGCTCCTTGCTGCCCTTGCCCATCACCCGCAACACGCCCTGGCGCAGGTTGACCTGCTCCAGCGTCAGACTGATCAGTTCGGTCACGCGCAGGCCACAGGCATACAGCACCTCCAGCATCGCGCGGTCGCGCTGGCCGATGGCGTCGCTCAGGTCAGGCGCCTTGAGCAGTGCTTCGACGTCGGCCTCCGACAGCGACTTGGGTAACGGCCTGCCGAGTTGCGGCATGTCGACGCGTAAGGTCGGATCGACGCTGATCAACTTTTCCCGCAGCAGATAGCGATAAAAACCACGCACTCCAGAGAGGAATCTCGCGGTGGAACGTGGCTTGTAGTTTTGCTCCAGGCGCCAGGCCAGGTGATCGAGGATCAATTCGCGCCCGGCGTTGATCAGCTCAAGGTTCTTCTCCTGCAACCACCCGTTGAACAGCGCGAGGTCGCTGCGATAGGCGTCGCGGGTATTGTCCGACAGGCCTTTCTCCAGCCATAAAGCGTCGAGGAATTGATCAATCAGCGGATGGTCGATGGCAGGCATGAGTGCTCAGGGCAGGCAGTTTTTCACACTGCGTGCAAATAGACAGTGAACGACGGGAATGGCCGCTAGTCTTTCATAGCCAGCCAGATCAAGGAACAGGGAGCTTCAATGAACGAGCAGCAAATTCTCTTGGCATTTGGCGGGATCGGCGCCGCTGCGCTGGGTTGTCAGTGGCTGGCATGGCGCCTGAAGCTGCCGGCCATTCTGTTTCTGTTGCTGACCGGCATTTTGGCCGGCCCGCTGCTGGGTTGGCTCGACCCGCAGGAAATGTTCGGCCCGCTGCTGATGCCGCTGGTGTCTCTGGCAGTGGCGCTGATCCTGTTTGAGGGCAGCCTGACCCTGCACCTGTCGGAATGGAAAGAGATCGGCAGCGTCGTCCATCGACTGGTGACCCTCGGAGCGATTTCGACCTGGATTGTCATCGCGGTTGCCACGCATTTTCTGCTCGGCTTCGACTGGATGCTGGCGATTCTGTTTGGCAGCCTGACGCTGGTCACCGGTCCGACCGTGATCGTGCCGATGCTGCGGGTGGTGCGGCCAAAAGCCTCGATCGCCAACATCCTGCGCTGGGAAGGCATCGTGATCGATCCGATCGGCGCTCTGCTCGCGGTGGTGGTGTACAGCTTCATCATCGCCAGCGCTGAAGGCCATGGCCTCAAGCAAAGTCTCCTCACCTTCGGCGGGGTGATCCTCTGCGGCGCCGTGTTTGGTGTCGTCGGTGGCTGGGCGCTGGGGACGGTGATCCGGCGTCAGTGGCTGCCCGAATACTTGCATAACCTGGCGTCGCTGGCAGCGGTGCTGGCGATTTTCATCTGCGCCAACCAAGTGATGCATGAGTCCGGCCTGCTGGCGGTGACGCTGATGGGCATGTGGCTGGCCAACATGAAAGGCGTGGATGTGCGACACATCCTGCACTTCAAGGAAAACCTCAGCGTGTTGCTGATTTCCGGGCTGTTCATCCTGCTCGCGGCACGTCTGGACCTGAACGCGTTGATCGGCCTGGGACCGCTGGTGTTGATCCTGCTGTTGGTGATCCAGCTGATCGCCCGGCCATTGAACGTCTTGCTCAGCACCGCCGGCTCCAGTCTCAGCTGGCGTGAACGGGCCTTGCTTTGCTGGATCGCGCCACGCGGGATCGTCGCTGCGGCTGTCTCGGCAATTTTCGCGATTCGCCTGGATGAATCCGGACATGAAGGCGCCCTGCTGCTGGTGCCGCTGACCTTCGCGGTAATCATCGGCACCGTGGTTTTGCAAAGCGCAACGGCACGACCGCTGGCACGGCTGCTGAAAGTGGCCGAACCGGCGCCGAGCGGTTTTCTGATCGTGGGCGCCAATGGTCCGGCCCGCGAATTGGGCAAATCGCTGCAGCAACTGGGCAGCCGCGTCCTGCTGACGGATTCGAGCTGGGAAAATATTCGAGCGGCACGCATGGAAGGCTTGCCAACCTATTTTGGCAACCCGGCGTCGCAGCATGCTGACGCGCATCTGGATCTGGTGGGGTTGGGGCATTTGCTCGCGCTGTCACCGTCGGGTGAACTGAACACATTGGCGGCGATGCGCTTTCGTCATGACTTCGGTCATCAGCGCCTGTTCGGTCTGGCCAGCGGCCATGAAAGCCGGCGCAGCGATAAACATCGAGCAAGCCTGGAACACCGGGGCAATCAATTGGGCAGTGAGGCACTGACCTATTCGAAACTGGCCGGTCAGATGGGCCAGGGAGCGGAGCTCTACAGCACAACCTTGACGGATGGGTTTGGCTGGGAGGATTACCAATCGCTGCACGGCCATCGCGCGACGCTGCTGTTCATGCGTGATGGCAGCGGCTGGGTGCATGTAGTGACACCGGAAACGGCGTTGAAGCCGGGGGCTGGGTGGACGTTGCTGGCGTTGATTCAACCGGAAGGTTCCGGCGCCTGATGGATCGATTCGCGAGCAAGCTCGAAGGTCGCGACTCGGTCACAGATAGACTGAAGATCTTCGCAGCACAAATCCCGGGCAACAAAAAAGCAGCCCGTAGGCTGCTTTTTTCTGCATCGGAAGCTGGACTTAAGCCAGTTTTTCCTTGATGCGGGCTGCTTTACCCGACAGGTCGCGCAGGTAGTACAGCTTGGCTTTACGTACGTCACCGCGACGCTTGACAGCCATGCTGTCGATTTGCGGCGAGTAGGTCTGGAAAGTACGTTCTACGCCAACACCGTTGGAGATTTTACGAACGGTGAACGCACTGTTCACGCCGCGGTTACGCTTGGCGATTACAACGCCTTCGAACGCTTGCAGACGGGAACGATCGCCTTCCTTCACTTTCACCTGAACGACAATAGTGTCGCCTGGGGCGAAGGTAGGGATTTCTTTGGTCATCTGCTCTGCTTCGAGTGCAAGGATGATTTTGTTGGTCATGCTGTGCTCCTAAGGTAAATCGTTCGATCTACCATCGATACGTTGTTAACTATCGTCCCGCTCGCGGATGTATTCCTCGAGCAGCTTCTTCTCTTCTCCAGAAAGCGAGCGGCTTTCCAGAAGATCGGCGCGTCGTTCATAGGTCCGACCTAGGGACTGCTGTAAACGCCAACGCCGGATATGCGCGTGATTGCCACTCAGCAACACGTCGGGAACACGCTGATCCGCATACACCTCCGGTCGGGTGTAGTGCGGGCAATCCAGCAGACCATCCGTAAAGGAATCTTCCTCAGCGGAATCCGCATGCCCTAAAGCTCCAGGCAGCAGTCGTGTAACCGCATCGATCAGGACCATGGCCGGCAGCTCGCCGCCAGACAGTACATAGTCGCCAATCGACCACTCTTCATCGACATGAGCCTCAATAAAGCGCTCGTCAATGCCTTCGTAGCGGCCGGCAATCAGGATCAATGCATCCGATTGTGCCAGCTCGCGTACCGCCGACTGAGTCAGTTGACGGCCTTGGGGGGACAGGTAAATCACCTTCGCCGCCTCCCCGGCTGCTGCCTTGGCCTGAGCCAGTGCATCTTCCAGGGGTTTGATCTTCATCACCATGCCCGGACCACCGCCAAACGGGCGATCGTCCACAGTGTGATGCCGATCCGTCGTGTAATCTCGCGGATTCCAACAGGTCAGCTGCAAGAGCCCCTGTTTGACCGCACGACTGGTGATGCCGTAATCGCCAATGGCGGAAAACATCTCGGGAAACAAACTGATCACTTCTACGCGCATGTTAGCCACGTTTAGAAGTCCGCGTCCCAATCCACCTTCATCTCGCCCGCTGCCAGGTCGACGGCCAACACGCATTGCTCGGTATAGGGCAACAGGCGTTCGCGATCATCCAGGCTGCCAGCGCAAGGCTTGACGACCATTACATCATTGGCGCCGGTTTCCAGAAGATGATCGATTTTCCCGAGCAATTGCCCAAGGGTGTCGATGACCTTCAGACCTTCCAGCTGGTACCAGTAGTACTCGCCTTCGGTCAATTCAGCGAACAGGTTGCGCGGCACGCAGATCTCATAACCGGCCAGAAGACGAGCTTCTTCACGATCATCGAGACCCTTGAGCTTGGCGACCAGGAACTTGTCGCTCCCGCGTCCACTGACCAGCTCGACCTGTTTGACATTGCCTTCGCGCTTGAGCGTCCAGGTTTTGTACTGCAACAGGTTTTCAGTCGGATCAGTAAAGGAATACACCTTCACTTCGCCGCGAACGCCATGAACAGAATAAATTTTGCCAATAACGATCAAATCATCGGCAGGAGCTGGCGTCGCGTTCATATTGCTCAGGCCGCAGCCTTGGCAGATTCCTTCAACAACTGAGCAACGCGCTCAGAAGGTTGTGCACCAACGCTCAGCCAGTAGGCAACGCGTTCTTGGTTCACGGACAGACGGATTTCCTGACCACGGGCAACAGGGTTGAAGAAACCAACCTGTTCTTTGTGGGAGCCGTCACGCGGGTTACGCGAGTCGGTTACGGTCAGGTGGTAAAACGGGCGCTTTTTGGAGCCGCCAAGGGCAAGACGGATTGTTAGCATGTGAACATCGTTCCTGTAGTCGGTGCTGCAAATCTAAATGCACAGCGGGCATGGGTGCCCGAAAGGCCGCATATTCTAAGGAATATCCGGACTTTTGCAAATGACTTTTTCCGGCGCCCATGGCATGCCGTGCAGATTTGCATAGAGAGCCGTCGATAAAAACGGCCGGTCAGCTCCCGCCGAGTGCGGGTTTACTGTTGATCCTGCGTCCTTGCAGGGTCTGCGCCGGTGCGACGACCGGCGAAGTCCAAGTGTCCTGTCTCACATCTTCGGCATGCCGCCGCCGGGCAACATACCGCCCATGCCGCGCATCATTTTTGCCATACCGCCCTTGGCGGTGAATTTCTTCATCATCTTCTGCATCTGCTTGTGTTGCTTGATCAAGCGGCCGATGTCCTGCACTTGAGTGCCGGAACCCATGGCGATCCGGCGCTTGCGCGAACCGCTGATCAGCTCCGGATCGCGGCGCTCGGCCGGGGTCATCGAGTTGATGATGGCTTCCATCTGTTTGAACTGCTTCTCTGCGGCGTTCTGGGCATTGCCCATTTGCGACAGGTTGACGCCGCCGATGCTCGGCAGCTTGTCCATGAGCCCGCCGAGGCCGCCCATGTTCTTCATCTGCTGCAGCTGATCGCGGAAGTCTTCGAGGTCGAAGCCCTTGCCCTTCTTCAGCTTCTTGGCCAGTTTGTCGGCCTTGTCCTTGTCCAGCGTCGCTTCGGCTTGTTCGATCAGGCTGAGCACGTCGCCCATGCCGAGGATCCGTGAGGCGATACGCTCAGGGTGGAACGGGTCGAGCGCTTCGCTCTTCTCGCCCATACCAATGAACTTGATCGGCTTGCCGGTAATGGCGCGCACCGACAGCGCCGCACCGCCACGGGCGTCGCCGTCGACCTTGGTCAGGATCACACCGGTCAGCGGCAGTGCATCACCGAAGGCCTTGGCCGTATTGGCGGCGTCCTGACCGGTCATGGCATCGACCACGAACAGGGTTTCGACCGGGTTGATCGCGGCGTGCAGCGCCTTGATCTCGCCCATCATCTCTTCGTCGATGTGCAGACGCCCGGCGGTGTCGACGATGACCACGTCGATGAATTTCAGCTTGGCTTCTTTAATAGCCGCATTGGCGATGTCGACCGGCTTCTGGCTCAGGTCGGACGGAAAAAACGTCACGCCGATGTCGTTGGCCAGGGTTTCCAGCTGTTTGATCGCTGCCGGACGGTAGATGTCCGCCGAAACAACCATGACCGACTTCTTCTTGCGCTCTTTAAGGAAGCGCGCCAGTTTGCCGGCGGTGGTGGTTTTACCGGCGCCCTGCAGACCGGCCATCAGAATCACGGCTGGCGGAACGGCACTCAGGTTCAGGTCTTCATTGGCCGCGCCCATCAGGCTTTCGAGCTCGGCCTGGACGATTTTCACGAACGCCTGGCCCGGCGTCAGGCTGCGCGACACCTCGGTGCCGACGGCGCGTTCCTTGACCGAATTGACGAAGTCCTTGACCACCGGCAGCGCGACGTCGGCTTCGAGCAACGCCATGCGCACTTCACGCAGGGTGTCTTTGATGTTGTCCTCGGTCAGCTTCGCCTTGCCGGTGACATGGCGCAGCGTCTGCGAGAGACGGTCGGTTAAGTTTTCAAACATTGCGCGATCCTTTCAGGCCCTGTACGAACCGGGATAATGGCGGCCCAGACCGGCATCAACATGTGCTCGGCGAGCCTGCGGCGTGGGCAGGTCGCGGATTATAGCGAAGACTGCGGCTGGCGGACACCTCGCCGTCAGCTAGCGGAGTCTTTCGTGCCGTGGCGGTTCTATGCCAAACTCAGCGCCTTTCGGGCTCGCCTAACAGGATTTATGCTCCCCTTGTCACCCAGTTTGCTGACCACCCTCGCCGCCGCCCTGCTCTATGCCGCTGCGACCGTCTATCAAAGTACTCGCCTGGCCACCGGCGCCAAGGCGAACAAGCGCCTGCTGGTCAGCCTCGGCATCTTCGCCGTGCTCGCCCACGGCGCCAGCCTGCTCACGCATCTGCTGACCCCGATCGGCCTGGGCCTGGATTTCTTCAGCGCATCGAGCCTGATTGCTGCCGCAGTGATTGCACTGACGCTGATCGCCTGCTCGCGAATCCCGGTGGAAAACCTGCTGGTGCTGCTGTTCCCGCTCGGTGCGATCACGGTATTGCTGGCGCAGTTCGCGCCGACCGGCACGGTACAGATCATCGATGAAGAGCCGGGCATCCTCGCGCACATCCTATTGTCGATCCTCGCCTACGGCATGTTCACCATCGCGGTGTTCCAGGCATTGCTGCTGCTGGTCCAGGATCATCAGCTCAAGCACAAACACCCGTCAGGGCTGATCAGGAACTTCCCGCCGCTGCAAACCATGGAAAGTCTGCTGTTCGGCTTTCTCTGGGCCGGCTGGACGCTGCTGTCGCTGTCGCTGATTTCCGGCTGGCTGTTCGTCGAGAACCTGTTTGCCCAGCATCTGGTGCACAAGACCCTGCTGGCCTGTCTGGCGTGGATCGTCTTCAGCGTGCTGCTGTGGGGTCGCAACCGTCTGGGCTGGCGCGGCCACAAGGCGATTCGCTGGACGCTCGCCGGTTTCTGCCTGCTGATGCTGGCGTACTTCGGCAGCAAACTGGTTCGTGAATACATTCTGCACATCTGACGGGCGGCATAAATGGACGGTTTGCCCATAGGGCCGATGCTCGCGATATTTGTCCTGCTGATTTTATGGTCAGGGCTGTTTACCGCCGTCGAAATCGCGCAGCAGCACCTGCTCGCGCAACGTATTGCCTCGCGCGCCAGCGATAAACCGCTGGCGAAGCTGAGCTTCCCGCTCGACAGCCTGATCCTCTGCAATACCTTATGCCGCGCTCTTGCCGTGATCATCGCGACGCTGCTGGCGATTTTTCTCTGCGAAGAAGACGGCCCATGGGCAGCATGCCTGGGCGCCGGAGCCATCCTGCTGGTGTTCGCCGATTATTTCCCGCGCACCGTGGCCCGGCGCTATCCCGACGCTGTGCTGGCGTTCGGCAACGCTTTGCTGGTGGTGCCGATGAAAATCGTCTATCCGCTTGCGTGGCTGTTCAGCCGGGTCAGCGCGTTGCTGATCACTCCTTTCACGCGCAAGGCGCAGGTGGTGCAACAGAGCGAGGACGAACTGCCGACCGATCACGATGATGATCCCGAACATCCCGTGCGCAGCCACCCGGTGTCGGGCATCCATGCGCTGGATAACATCACGGTCAATGACATTCTGGTGCCGCGCAGTGACGTCGATGGCATCAACCTCGACGATTCGATCGAAGAGATCATTGAGCAATTACTACAAAACAAACGCACGCGCCTGCCGGTGTTTCACAGCGACATCAATCAAGTCGAAGCGGTGCTCAACACTCGCCAGATCGGCCACTTGCTCAGCAACGGCGGGCTGACCCGCGAGGCGCTGATGACCGCCAGCTACGAGCCCTACTTCGTTCCGGAAAGCACGCCACTGCAACTGCAATTGCTGAACTTTCACAAGCAGCAACGCCGTCTCGGCATGGTCGTCGATGAATACGGCGAGGTGCTGGGCATCGTCACCCTTGAGGATATCCTCGAAGAGATCGTCGGCGAATTCGAAAGCGAACACAGCATCGACAACCCGCATATCCATCCTCAGGCCGACGGGCGCATGCTGATCGATGGTGCCGCGTCGATCCGCGATGTGAACAAATGCTTGGGCTGGCATCTGCCAAGCGACGGTCCGAAAACCCTGAACGGCTTGGTCACCGAAGCGCTGGAAACCATTCCGGAAAGCGCGGTGTGCCTGAAGATCGGACGTTATCGCCTGGAAATCCTCGAGACCGAGGAGAACCGGGTGAGCAAGGTGTTGATCTGGCTGACCTCCTCGGTGCCTGCTTTAGCGCCTGCCCGATAGAAAATCAAAAGATCGTCCGATCGCGGCCCGGGCCTTCGGCAGCTCCTACCCTGCGATCTTTTGCGCTTGTTTGATCGTTAGCCCCCTTCCTATAATCGAGGCGCTTACCCAAGCGCCGTCGATCCCTGTGCTTACCCGGCACTTCCGGATCCCGACTGTTGCGTTGCAAACCGACGACTGTTCCTACTCGAAACAGCGCTCGCGCCCTACCCCACATCCCTGGGTGTTCGACCATAAAATTCGCTCCACTGGAGCTCATGACTGTCAGGGATCACCGTATGACAACCCATACCGCTTACAGCGAAACCGCGCCTGCCCAGCCGACCAATTCCGCCACCCGCGTGGCCACGGCAAGCTTCATCGGCACCGCCATCGAGTTCTACGACTTCTACGTTTATGCCACTGCTGCGGCGCTGGTGATCGGGCCGGTGTTCTTTCCGCAGACCTCCGGTACGGCACAGATGCTGTCGGCATTTCTCACTTTTGGTATTGCCTTCCTCGCCCGACCACTGGGCTCGGCGCTGTTTGGCCACTTCGGCGACCGCATCGGGCGCAAATCGACGCTGGTCGCTTCGCTACTATTGATGGGCGTCTGCACAACATTGATCGGCGTCCTGCCGGGCTACGACAGCATTGGTGCCTGGGCGCCAATTCTGCTGTGCGTGCTGCGTTTCGGCCAGGGCCTTGGCCTTGGCGGCGAATGGGGCGGCGCGGCGCTGCTGGCTACGGAAAACGCGCCGAAAGGCAAGCGCGCCTGGTTCGGCATGTTCCCGCAGCTCGGCCCATCGATTGGCTTTCTGGCGGCCAACGGTTTGTTCCTGACCTTGGCCATGACGCTGGATGACGAGCAGTTCCGCAGTTGGGGCTGGCGCATTCCGTTTCTGCTCAGCGCAGCGCTGGTGATGGTCGGCCTGTATGTGCGCCTCAAGCTGCACGAAACGCCGGTCTTCGCCAATGCGATCGCCCGTCAGGAGCGGGTAAAAGTGCCGCTGGTCGAGTTGTTCAGCCAATACTGGGCGCCGACGCTGCTCGGTGCGGCGGCGATGGTGGTCTGCTATGCGCTGTTCTATATCTCGACAGTGTTTTCGCTCAGCTACGGCGTATCCACGCTGGGTTACAGCCGCGAAACGTTCCTCGGCCTGCTGTGCTTTGCCGTGTTGTTCATGGCCGCAGCGACGCCATTATCCGCTTGGGCCAGCGACCGTTACGGGCGCAAACCGGTGCTGATCATCGGTGGCGTGCTGGCGATTCTGTCCGGATTCCTGATGGAACCGTTGCTGACGCAGGGCTCGACCTGGGGCGTGGCGCTGTTTCTGTGCATCGAGCTGTTTTTGATGGGCGTGACATTCGCGCCGATGGGGGCGCTGTTGCCTGAACTGTTTCCGACCCACGTGCGTTATACCGGCGCTTCGGCGGCATATAACCTCGGCGGGATCGTCGGGGCCTCGGCGGCGCCGTTCTTTGCGCAGAAACTGGTAGCGATGGGCGGGTTGAGCTATGTCGGCGGGTATGTGTCGGCGGCAGCGGTGTTGAGTCTGATTGCGGTGGTGTGCTTGAAAGAGACGCGGGATAACGATCTGAATCGGGTTGCCTGACGCAAGATCAAAAGCTTCGCGAGCAAGCCCGCTCCCACTGGTTTATTGGTTGGCCACAAATCTTGTGTCCAACCAAATCCCATGTGGGAGCGGGCTTGCTCGCGAATGCCGCGACTCGGTTTACAGCTCTACAACAACCGCCTGCGACGCACGGGTCGCCTTGGCACGTGCAGCCTCAATCGACTCATCCCGTGCCAGCGCCACGCCCATGCGACGCTGGCCGTTCACTTCAGGCTTGCCGAACAGACGCAGCGCGGTATCCGGCTCGCTCAACGCAGCACCCAGATTGGCGAATGCGGTCTGGGTCGATTGCCCTTCGACCAGAATCACCGCCGACGCCGATGGCCCGAACTGACGGATCAGCGGTACCGGCAGGCCGAGAATGGCGCGGGCGTGCAGCGCAAATTGCGACAGATCCTGAGAAATCAGCGTGACCAGACCGGTGTCATGCGGGCGCGGCGAGACTTCGCTGAACCACACCTGATCGCCTTTGATGAACAGCTCGACGCCGAACAGTCCGCGGCCACCCAGCGCTTCAGTCACCGCTTTGGCGACGCGCTCGGATTCAGCCAGAGCAATCGGGCTCATGGCTTGTGGCTGCCAGGATTCCTGATAGTCGCCCTTCTCCTGACGGTGACCGACCGGGGCGCAGAACGTGGTGCCGCCAATGTGGCGCACGGTCAGCAGGGTGATTTCGTAATCGAAATCGATGAAGCCTTCGACGATCACCCGACCTTTGCCGGCGCGACCGCCCTCTTGCGCGTAATCCCAGGCCTTCTGCACGTCATCGACGCTGCGCAGCAGGCTCTGGCCCTTGCCCGACGAACTCATTACCGGCTTGACCACGCAAGGGAAACCCAGGTCCTGGACGGCTTTGCTGTAGTCCTCAAAGGTGTCGGCGAAGTGATACGGCGAGGTCGGCAGGTCGAGCTCTTCGGCGGCCAGACGACGGATGCCTTCGCGGTTCATGGTCAACTGCGCCGCACGGGCGGTCGGGATCACGGTGAAGCCTTCGGCTTCCAGCTCGACCAGCGTGGCGGTGGCGATGGCTTCGATTTCCGGCACGATGAAGTGCGGTTTCTCGGCTTCGATCACAGCGCGCAGTGCAGCGCCGTCGAGCATGTTGATCACGTGGCTGCGATGGGCCACTTGCATGGCCGGCGCGTTGGCGTAGCGGTCGACGGCAATCACTTCAACGCCCAGGCGCTGGAGTTCGATTACCACTTCCTTGCCCAACTCACCACAGCCACACAGCAATACGCGGGTCGCGGTTGGCGACAATGGAGTTCCGATACGGGTCATCTCAGGTCCTCAAAGGAAGCGGATCATCGAGGAAAGCCACGCAAGTGCGCTTTCCATGGGGAGAAAGCGCGGCATTTTACATGAACCCGAGGGTTTGGCTTCAGCTGGTGACAGCCTGTTTGCGGTCACGCCAGGCCATGATCAGCCAGACTGCGGTGACGCCAGCGAACTTCGAGGCCAGGGCAGTGATGATCACTGGTGGCGTCAAGGCGTCGATCATGCCGAAAAAGATGAAGGTATCCAGCGGAATGCTCAGTGCCGAACTGATCCACAAGCGGTCGCGCAACGGCCGTTTGGTAATGCTGAACACCAGCCAGTCGATGCACTCGGAGACTGCAAACGCCGTAGCGCTGGCCAGCGCAATGGAAGGGTCAGAGGTGATGTACGACAGCACCAGCGCCGCCAGCATGGCCACGATTGCGCCATGACCGAAGCGGGTTTGCACCATGTCGCGCAGCACGAACACCAAACCGCCCCAGGCCGACCAGATGATGTCCAGGTGCGGTGCGGTGGAAAAGGCGAAGTTGATCAGCACGACGCTGCTGATGTAGGCGATGAGGAAAATCATGGGGGCGGCCTGTGAATGTGGCGCACAGGTTACTTCAGGCCGTGTTGTGAGCCAATAAGAAGTAGTGAATGTACTGGCCTCTTCGCGAGCAAGCCCGCTCCTACATGAGATCTCATTCCAACTGTGGGAGCGGGCTTGCTCGCGAAAGCGGTGATTCAGGCGCCGGATTTTCCGGGGGTCATCCAAACCAGCCCGCTCGCTTTCGCCCGCTCATGACACAACCCCAGCACCACGCGGCGCTCGTCACTGCTCATGCGGCCCCAACGGGTGATCTCTGCGACCGTGCGCTGGCAGCCGGTGCAAATATCGTCCTCATCCAGCGCGCAGATATTCACACACGGCGAGGCGACTGGTCGTTCAACAGCGGTCATTGTTCTTGCTCGACCAGATCGCGGGCGTAACGCTGCGAGTTATGCACATAGTGCGCGGCGCTGGCTTCAAGCATCTTTTTCTGCGCCTCGGTCAGTTCGCGCACAACCTTGCCCGGCGAGCCCATGACCAGCGAACCGTCGGGAATTTCCTTGCCTTCGCCGATCAGCGAGTTGGCGCCGATGATGCAGTTCTTGCCGATCTTCGCGCCGTTGAGAATCACTGCGTTGATGCCGATCAGGCTGTAATCGCCGACCGTGCAGCCGTGGAGCATCGCGTTGTGGCCGATGGTCACGCCGGTACCGATGGTCAGTGGATAGCCCATGTCGGTGTGCATCACCGTACCGTCCTGCACATTGCTGTTCTTGCCGATGAGGATCAGTTCGTTATCGCCGCGCAATACGGCGTTGAACCAGACATTGGCGCCCTCTTCCAGGCGGACCTTGCCCACCAGCACGGCATTGGGCGCGACCCAGCTCTGTGGATGGGTGTCGACACGGGCGTCGCCCAGGCGGTATTTCATCTTGTTTTCCTCGGGGCTCACGGCCGTTCGAACGACGGCTCAGGTATCGATAAAGCTTTTCGGCGGTCGGTGCAGGCTGATTCTGGCGTCATAGAGCAGGTTGATCAACTCGACGATCATGATTGCCGTCAGGCCCCAGATCTTGTACTCGCCGAAGCGATAGCTCGGCACGTACCAACTGCGGCCCTGATAGTCGATGCGATGGGTGTGCTCGCGCGGGTCCTTGCGGAAGAATTCCAGTGGAACGCTGAAGACGGCGGCGATTTCAGCATCATTTGGCTGGTATTCGACAAAGTCTGGAATCACCCCGACATACGGCGTTACCTTGATGCCGTGCAGGGAAATCAGTGGACTGAGCGGGCCAATGACTTCGACCAGGCCCGGCGGCAAACCGATTTCTTCTTCGGCTTCACGCAGCGCGGTGAATATGAGGTCCGGATCTTCCGGGTCGCGGCGACCTCCGGGGAAGGCGACTTCGCCGCCGTGGGTCGAAAGCCCGCTGGCGCGCAGCGTCAGGACCAGTTCCGGTTCGTCACTGCGGGTGATCGGTACCAGCACGGCGGCTTCGGGAAAACGTGCGTCGGTCTCCAGCGTGCGCGGTGTGTGGTTGCTTACCCTATGCAGTAGCTCGTCCAGCATGAGTGTTCTCGATCGGTGCCTTGCTCCGCATCATGCACCAATCAAAGCGAGCGCCCAAGCCCCTGAAAGCCGCCGTGTCGCGAAACGACAACTTGCCGACCGGCCCCGCTGCACGCCAAGATAGGCGCAGCATTCAGGAACCTCAGCATGAAATTTTGCAGCCACTGCGGTAACCCGGTCACCCAGCGCATTCCCGAAGGCGATTCGCGGCTGCGATATGTCTGCGAAAGCTGTCAGACCATTCACTATCAGAATCCCAATATCGTCGCCGGGTGCGTGCCGACCTGGGGCCGCCAGGTGCTGCTCTGTCGCCGCGCCATCGAGCCGCGCCTCGGTTACTGGACCCTGCCTGCCGGGTTCATGGAAAACGGCGAGACCATCGAGCAGGCAGCCATCCGCGAAACCGCCGAAGAAGCCTGCGCCCGGGTGCGCAACCTGAGCATCTACACGCTGATCGACGTGCCGCACATCAGCCAGGTGCATGTGTTCTTTCGCGCCGAACTGGCCGATCTGGAGTTTGCCGCCGGCCCCGAAAGCCTCGAAGTGCAGTTGTTCGACGAAGCCGACATCCCTTGGGACGAGCTGGCTTTCCGCACGGTCGGGCGTACCTTAGAATGCTTCTTCGCTGATCGGCGCATCGAGAACTACCCGGTGCGTTCGGAATCGATCCCGCCACTGGTGCAGCCGGTCATTGTTGGCTAGAAGATCAAAAGATCGCAGCCTTCGGCAGCTCCTACCTAAAACCTGATTGCGTCACTCCTTGGGGAATCGTTTCAATGCGCTGGTTGCTTGCCTTGTTCTGCCTGTCGTTCGTCAGCGTTTCGCAAGCGTCATTCGTGACCACCGTGACGCCGTCGAATACGCCACTGATCGAAAAAGTCCTGGTACTGAAATCGGCCCACCAACTGCAGTTGATTGCCGACGGCAAGCCGCTGAAGACCTATCGCATTTCCTTGGGCAAGGGCGCGAAGAAAGGGCCGAAACTGATCGAGGGCGACAAACGCACGCCGGAAGGTTTCTATTGGATCGACTGGCGCAAGACCAGCGAGAAATTCAACCTGTCGATGCACATCTCCTACCCGAACATCAGCGATGCCGCCCGCGCTCGCCGTGAAGGGGTCGAGCCCGGCGGGATGATCATGATCCACGGCACCCCGGACTCGGAAGACAATCCGGAACAGCTGTTTCACACCCTCGACTGGACCGACGGCTGCATCGCCATGCGCAACGTCGACATGCGTGAAGTGTGGAATCTGGTGCCGGACGGCACGATGATCGAGATTCGCCCGTAACCTCGACCGCTGGTCAGCGCAAAAAAATAAATCAAAAGATCGCAGCCGTCGGCAGCTCCTACAGGGTTGATACCACTTCCCACTGTAGGAGCTGCCGAAGGCTGCGATCTTTTGCTTTTCAACGTCCACCACTAATACCACTTAAGACCACCACCCCCTGAAGCCCCGATATTCGCGGGTTACAAGCCATTTACCTGCGTTGACATGGTATTCAAGTGGTATTAGCTTCCGTCGCACAAGCGAGCCACAAAAATCCCATACTCGCGACGGAAACGACCTACATGAACGACCTTCAAACCCTACGTCCCGACGACTCCCAGCCGACGCCGCTGTACTTGCAACTGGCGCGCAACCTGGAAGCGGCGATTCACGCCGGGCAATGGAAGGCGGAACAGGCGATGCCGTCCGAACGCAACCTCAGCGACCAGCTCGGTATTTCCCGTGTTACCGCGCGCAAGGCTTTGGAGGTTTTGCTCGATCAAGGCCTGATCCGCCGCCTGCAAGGCTCCGGCACGTTCATCACCCCCCGCCTGGAGCAACCGCTGTCGCGTCTTTCCGGCTTCAGCGAGATGCTGCGCCTCAAAGGTTTCGTGCCGAGTTCAAAATGGCTGGAGCGGGAAATCAGCCTGCCGACCCACGAAGAACTGATCCGTCTTGGCCTGTCGCCGAACGACAAGGTGGCGCGCATGAAGCGCCTGCGCAAAGCCGATGACACGGTGATGGCCATCGAGATGAGCACCCTGCCCGCCTCGATCATGCCCAAGCCACAAGCGGTGGGCGATTCGCTCTACGAATACCTCGACGGCATCGGCAAACCGATCGTCCGCGCCTTGCAGCACATTCAGGCGATCAATGCTTCGGACGAATTCGCCGCGCTGGTCGGCATCGCCCCCGGCACCGCCATGCTGCTGATGACCCGGGTCGGCTATCTGGAAGACAACACGCCGATCGAAGTCACCGACACCTATTGCCGCAACGACTACTACGACTTTGTAGCAGAGCTGCGCCGCTGAGCGCGGCCCCAAGCGAGAACGAAAATGTCCGAAGACAACATCCTCACCGCCAGCGGCTGGGTTCGCGGCCGGCTGATTCACGAACACGGCAAGGTCGTGTCGATCGAAGGCGTTCCCTGCGATCCGGCTGATAACGCTCTGCCCTATCTACTGCCGGGTTTCATCGACCTGCATGTGCATGGCGGTGGCGGCAAAGACATCATGGAAGGCGCCGAAGCCTTCGAAACCATCAGCAAAACCCACGTGCGTTTTGGCACGACGTCGCTGCTGGCCACGACCATGACCGCGCCAAGCGCCGAGATTTCCAGGGTCTTGAAAGAGGTAGGCGAATTCTGCGAGCAGCGTCCGCAAGGCGCCGCGCGAGTGCTTGGCGTGCACCTTGAAGGCCCGTACATCAACCCCGGCAAACTCGGCGCACAACCGAACTTCGCCCACACCGCGTTGATGGCCGAAGTCGAAGAATATCTGGCGCTGGCGCCGATCCGCGTGATTACGATCGCCCCGGAAATCGCCGGCCATGACGCATTGATCCGTGAGCTGAGCAGCCGTGGCATTCGCATGCAGATCGGCCACACCCTCGGCAGCTACGAGGAAGGCGTCGCGGCGCTGGCTGCCGGCGCCAGCAGTTTCACTCACCTGTATAACGCGATGAGCCCGCTGCATCACCGCGAGCCGGGCATCGTCGGCGCGGCACTGGCCCACGCCAAATACGCCGAGCTGATTCCCGATCTGCTGCACGTGCACCCCGGCGCCATTCGCGTGGCCCTGCGTTCGATCCCCTGCCTGTATTGCGTCACCGATTCGACCGCCGCCGCCGGCATGCCCGACGGTGAATACAAGCTCGGCAGCCACACCGTGACCAAATGCCTGGGCGGCGTGCGGCTGCCCGACGGCACGCTGGCCGGCAGCACCCTGACCATGGATCAGGCCCTGCGCAATCTGGTCAAGATCGGTTTGCCGATCAGCGAAGCCTCGCAGCGTCTGTCGCAATTTCCCGCCGACTACCTCGGCATTACCGAACGCGGGCGCCTTGCCCCCGGCGCCTGGGCCGACTGCGTACGGCTCGATCGCTCACTCACACTGACCGCCGTCATGGTCGAAGGAGAAGACATTGACTTCAAAAATGCTTGAAGAGGCGCTGTCCTCGTTCGAAGCCGTGCAAGCGCAACTGCAACAGCTCGACGCGCCGATGATCGAGATCGCCGGGCGCCTGCGCCGGCAGCCGCCGCAAGTGGCGATGACCGTCGCCCGTGGCAGCTCCGACCACGCGGCGAGCTACTTCGCCTACCTGACGATGCAGCAACTGGGCGTGCCCGTGGCCTCGTTGCCGATGTCGGTGGTGACCATGCAGCAGGCGCCATTGAAGGTCAGCGGTCAGGTCGCCTTTGCGTTTTCGCAGTCGGGGCAGAGCCCGGATCTGGTCAACAGCCTGCGCCTGTTGCGCAAACGTGGCGCGCTCAGCGTGTCGATGGTCAACGCCGCCGATTCGCCACTGGAAGCGGCGTGTGAATTCAGCGTGCCACTGCTCGCCGGGACTGAAAGTAGCGTCGCCGCGACCAAGAGTTTTATCGCCACCCTCAGCGCCAGCGCGCGTTTGATCGCGCACTGGAAAGAGGACAGCGAATTGCTGCAAGCCCACGATGCGCTGCCAGAAGGCCTGCGCGAAGCGGCGAAACAGGACTGGAGCGTGGCCATCGAAGCGCTGCGCGATTGTGAACGCCTGATGGTGATCGGCCGTGGCGCCGGTTTCGCGATTGCCCAGGAAGCGGCGCTGAAGTTCAAGGAAACCTCGGCGATTCAGGCCGAAGCGTTCAGCAGCGCCGAAGTCCGTCACGGCCCGATGGCACTGATCGACGAACACTATCCGCTGCTGATCTTCGCTCCTCGCGGCGCGGAACAGCCCGGCCTGCTGAGCCTGGCGGCGGACATGCGCCAACGCGGCGCCCGGGTCTTGCTCGCCGCGCCGGATGACGTCAGCGAACGCGACCTGACCCTGACCCGCGCCGAACACCCGGCCCTCGACCCGATTCTGGCGATCCAGAGTTTCTACGTGATGGCCGCAGGCCTGGCTGTAGCGCGGGGCATGGACCCGGATCAGCCGCGCCATCTGAGCAAAGTGACCCGCACGCATTGATAGCGGCGAAGGACGTAACTCTATGTAGGAGCTGCCGAAGGCTGCGATCTTTTGATTTTGATTCACAAAAAACAAGATCAAAAGATCGCAGCCTTCGGCAGCTCCTACAAGGATCAGCGAAATTACTGATGAGACCCAGCCATGCCCGACAACAATAAAGAGCTGACCCTCAGCGCCCCGCTCAGCGGCCCGGTACTGACGCTCGCCAACGTCCCGGACGCGGTGTTCGCCAGTGGCGCGATGGGCGACGGCATCGCCATCGACCCGCTCAACGACACGCTGTATTCGCCCTGCGCCGGCGTGGTCATCCACGTCGCGCGCAGCAGCCACGCGGTGACCGTGCGCGCCGACAACGGCGCGGAAATCCTTTTGCATTTGGGCCTTGATACCGTTGAGCTCAATGGCGAAGGTTTCGCCATGCTGGTCAGGGAAAGCGATCGCGTCAGCCTCGGTCAGCCGCTGCTGCGTTATGACCTGGACAAGGTCGGCCAGCACTGCAAAAGCTTGGTCAGCCTGTTGATCCTGACCAACAGCGCGGATTTTCAAGTGCGGCCGATTACCCTCAAAGCGGTGAAAGTCGGCGAGCCGTTGCTGCACGTCATCGCGCGCAATGTGGTGGCGGCGAATACCGATATGACCGGTGGGCCCGAGGCTCGTGGCCAGGTGCGCGTCGCTCATCGCGGCGGCTTGCATGCGCGCCCGGCTGCACTGATCCGACAGACCGCGCAGGGTTTCAACAGCCATTCACAGCTGCACTTCAACGGCAAATCGGCGCCGTGCAACAGCCTGATCGGTTTGATGGGGCTGGCCATTGGTGAGCAGGATGAGGTGCAGGTCAGTTGTCAGGGGCCGGACGCCGATGCCGCGCTGCAAGCCTTGCTCAGCGCACTGGCCACCGCACTGCCGGAGGATCATCACGCGCAAGCGCCGGTCAGCACTGCGGCGCTGAAACGCCCGGCCGAGACCGGCGTACTGCACGGCGTTTGCGCGGCGCCGGGGCTGGTCGCCGGGCCGTTGTTTCACTTGAACGCGATCACCTTGCCGGCGGATGCGGGCAATCACGATCCCGTGCAACAGCAGCAGATTCTTGAAACGGCATTGAACGCAGTGCGCAGCGAAATCGCCGCCACCCTCGCCCAGGCGAAAAAGCACAAAAGCGCCGACGAAGAAGCGATCTTCGCCGCGCACATAGCGCTGCTCGAAGACCCCGCCCTGCTTGACGCGGCGCAGCATTTCATCGAGCACGGCACTGCAGCGACGCACGCCTGGAGTCGGTCGATCGAGGCGCAGTGCGACATGCTCCAAGGCACCGGCAGTCCGCTGCTGGCCGAGCGCGCCAACGATTTGCGCGACCTCAGGCAACGCGTCCTGCGCGCGTTGCTCGGCGAGGCGTGGCAATACCAGGTGCCGGCCGGCGCCATCGTCGCCGCGCAGGAACTGACGCCATCGGATCTGCTGCAACTGAGCGCGCAAGGTGTCGCCGGGTTGTGCATGGCCGAGGGCGGCGCGACCTCGCATGTAGCAATCCTGGCTCGCGGCAAAGGCCTGCCGTGCATCGTCGCTTTGGGCGCGCTATTGCTCGAACAACCGCAAGATCAGGCCGTCGTGCTCGACGCGGACGGCGGTCGTCTTGAGCTGACGCCGAATGCGCAACGTCTGGCCGACGTGCAACAGGCGCAAGTCGAGCGCCAGCAGCGCCGCGACAGCCAACACGCCAAAGCGCATTTGCCCGCCGAAACCCGCAATGGCGTGCACATCGAAGTGGCCGCCAATGTTGCCTCCAGCAGCGAAGCGGCAGATGCCTTTGCCAACGGTGCCGATGGCGTCGGCCTGTTGCGCACCGAGTTTCTCTTCGTCGATCGGCAAACTGCCCCGGATGTCGAAGAACAGCGCAGCAGCTACCAAGCGGTTCTCGACAACATGGGCGACAGGTCGGTAATCATCCGCACCATCGACGTCGGCGGCGACAAGCAACTCGAGTATTTGCCGCTGCCTGCCGAAGCCAACCCGGTGCTTGGTCTGCGCGGCATTCGTCTGGCGCAGGCGCGCCCGGAAATCCTCGACCGGCAACTTCGTGCACTGCTACAGGTTCGCCCGTTGCGCCGCTGCCGGGTCCTCCTGCCGATGGTCACCGAAGTGGATGAGCTGCTGCAGATTCGTCAGCAAGTCGATGCATTGTGCGTGGAACTGAACATCACTGAGCGCCCGGAAATCGGCGTGATGATCGAAGTCCCCGCCGCCGCGCTGCAAGCCGAACAACTGGCCGAACACGCCGACTTTCTCTCGATCGGCACCAACGATCTGTCGCAATACACCCTGGCCATGGACCGCGACCATGCCGGGCTGGCGGCACGGGTCGATGCCCTGCACCCGGCATTGCTTCGGCTGATCGCCATGACGTGCGAAGGCGCGGCGGTGCACAAGCGCTGGGTCGGCGTCTGCGGCGCCCTCGCCTCCGATCCGCTGGCGACGCCGGTGCTGATCGGCCTCGGCGTCACCGAGCTGTCGGTAAGCCCGGTGCAGATCGGTGAGATCAAGGATCGCGTGCGCCAATTGCACGAAGCCGAATGTCAGCGCCTGAGCCGCGACCTGCTCAAGCTGTCCAGCGCCGCCGCCGTGCGTCATGCCTGCCGTCAGCACTGGCCGTTGCCCTAACAACAAGCTCTCGTTAAAGAGCAGGAGAACCACCATGTATCAACTCTTCATCGAAGGCTTGCAACGCCTGGGCCGCGCACTGATGCTGCCCATCGCAATCCTGCCGATTGCCGGCCTGCTGCTGCGCCTGGGCGACACTGACCTGTTGAACATCGCGATCATTCACGATGCTGGACAGGTGATCTTCGCCAATCTGGCGATGATTTTTGCCATCGGTATCGCCGTCGGTTTCGCCCGGGACAACAACGGCACCGCCGGTCTGGCCGGGGTGATCGGATATCTGGTGATGATCTCGACCCTGAAGGTCCTCGATTCGACCATCAACATGGGCATGCTCGCCGGGATCGTCAGCGGCCTGTTGGCCGGCGCGCTGTACAACCGCTTCAAGGACATCAAGCTGCCGGAGTATCTGGCGTTCTTCGGTGGCCGCCGTTTTGTGCCGATTGTCACCGGGTTTGCGGCGGTCGGCCTGGGCGTGGTGTTCGGCTATATCTGGCCGCCAATCCAGCAGGGCATCAACGCTTTCGGCGCGCTGATGATGGAAAGCGGCAGCATCGGCGCCTTCGTCTTCGGCGTGTTCAACCGTTTGCTGATCGTTACTGGTCTGCACCATATCCTCAACAACATGGCGTGGTTCGTGTTCGGCAACTTCACTGATCCGACCACCGGCGCACTGGTGACCGGCGATCTGTCGCGTTATTTCGCCGGCGACCCGAAGGGCGGCCAGTTCATGACCGGGATGTTCCCGATGATGATCTTCGGCCTGCCGGCGGCGTGCCTGGCGATGTACCGCAACGCCCTGCCGGAGCGGCGCAAAGTGATGGGCGGGATTTTCCTGTCGATGGCGCTGACCTCATTCCTGACCGGGGTGACCGAGCCGATCGAATTCGCTTTCATGTTCCTCGCACCGCTGTTGTTCCTCCTGCACGCGTTGCTGACCGGCTTGTCGATGGCGATCACCAATGGCTTGAACGTCCACCTCGGCTTCACTTTCTCCGGTGGCTTTATCGACATGATTCTCGGCTGGGGTCGCTCGACCAATGGCTGGCTGGTGATTCCAGTCGGGCTGGCTTATGCGGTCATCTATTACTGCGTTTTCGATTTCTGCATCCGTCGTTTCAATCTGAAAACACCGGGGCGCGAGGATGTGGCGGTCGCCGAGCAAGCCGTACTCACCGAGAACGAGCGCGCCAGTGCCTATATCAAGGCTTTGGGCGGCGCCGAAAATCTGCTGACGGTGGGCGCTTGCACGACACGGTTGCGCCTGGAAATGGTCGATCGCAACAAGGCGCTGGACAGCGAGTTGAAAGCACTCGGCGCGATGGCCGTGGTTCGCCCCGGCAAGGGCGGCAGTTTGCAGGTGGTGGTCGGGCCGCTGGCCGACAGCATTGCCGATGAAATTCGCCAGGCCTTGCCGACCTTGGGTCGTGCCCCGATCACCTCGCCGACGGCGGTTATCGATGAGCCGAAATCGTTGGCAATCGCCAGTGCTGAGGCGCAGCAATGGCTGAAAGCGTTAGGCGGTGGCGACAATGTGCTGCAGCTCGATTGCATCGCGCTGACCCGGATTCGTCTGCAACTGGCCGATGGTGAGGCGTTGTCCGAGACGCAGCTCAACGCGCTGGGTTGTCTGGGCGTCAGCCAACTGCAGGGCGGGGTATGGCATTTGCTGGTCGGAGACAAGGCAGCGAGTCTGAGTGAAGCAATCGGGCGCTTGGCGAGTCGTCGGGAGATCAGCACGCAAGCTTGATTTCAAGTGTCACGACGGGCCTCTTCGCGAGGGGGCTCGTTCTCCTCGCAACGAGGTCTTCGCCAAAAAACGCTACATATATACCACCCCGCAAAACACCCTCATCGCCATGCTGGACCCTCATCCCCAGCCTGGAGAAAGTGCCCATGAGCACGCCCACAGCCCCCACCCCCGACGAGATCAGAAGTGATCTCAACCAGATCGGCAACTACCTGTTCCAGACACCCGATCCCTTACTGCCCGAACACCCACCGAGCACCGAACAGGCCTACCTGAAAAAGCTCAACGAGCAGCTGATAACCTACCGCACCGGCTACCTGCAACGCAGCCGCGCGCTCTACCAGACGCTGGAAACCAGCGACCTGCAAAGCGTCGCAGGCAAAAAGCTCATCGCGACGCTGAAGATCCGCCTCAACACCCAACTGATCAACATGAACCTGCGCGACCAGATCGACGGCAAACCGGCGAAAACCTTCCTGAACTACGATGCCGGATTCACCGCCATCGGCCACGAAGCGCGGCAAGCCGTCAGTGATCGCCTGCTCCATCCGCAAGCCGGCGAACTGCTGAATAAACTCGATCTGGGACCGATGCTGCGTCCTGCCATTCATGCACTGCAATTCAGCTATCAGAGCACCACGGTCGACCTGGCCGGCGCGTTTGTCGTTACGGAAAAGGACAGCCCGCGGGTCATCGGTCTGTCGACAGACCAGAGCGTCGGCTACGCCGTACTGTTCACCCCGGCACGAGGCCTTGAGCTCTTCGATTCTCTGGCCGATCTGGACAGCCACCTGCGCACGTCGCTGACATCGCGCAGCGGCCACGACGAGTTCATGCGATTACTGCCGACGGGCTACCACGATGTCGGTGCCGCAGGAATCTGGCCGCTGTCGCTCGCGCCAATCGACAGCAAACCGTTGTTCGAATATACCTACGACGCATTGATTGAAAAGCGCACGCAGGATATCGAGCGCGCCTTGAGCTTCGCCGACAACCCACAGCAAGACCCAACGCTATTGCTCGCAGCGCTTGAAAAGGCGATCGCCGCTGCCCTGCCGGATCTGACGCGGCGCCTGGAGCTACGCGCACAAACCTTGTTCGAACGCCACCTTCGCTACAGCGCACCGGATTGGTACCGCAGCGCCAGCACGGCACGGCAAACCGAACTGGCCGAGCACTTGAGCAACTATCAGCAGGCGCGGCAACACTTGCTCGATCTGATGGGACCGGTGGGCACTCTGGAGGCGCTGGCGCGCCAGCAATGGCTGGAACGCCTGAGCGATGATCTGGAAATTGACGATCTCGAACCGGAAAAACTGCAGATCAGCACTGACCGCCGAGTGCCGGGCTATGGCGTTTATATACATCAATACAATCTGCTCGAGCTGTCCTTGCGCGGCCCACACACGGGTGATGAATTGCCGGGTTCGCAATTCCTCAGCCACACCACTCTGACGTATGACGGCGCGCGCTTGCCGGAAAGTCATGCTGACCTGACACCGGCATGGCTGGTCAAACAGGCCATAAGCCTGGAGCCCCGCGTCGACTTCAATCACCTGCAAAAAGAGATGCACGCCGGCGCCGCCATCAAACCCGCCCTTGAGCGAATGCTCGATCAACGCATCCTCGCCCTCGCCCATACGGCTGTACTGCAAGGTCACCTGCTCGTCAGTGATTTGCCACTGATCCAGCGCTTGCGCAGTGGCGGCGATCCGCAGCTGCGCGCCGCGACCCTGTCGCTGCACGGCGCACAATTGCAGGATTTGTGGGTACTGCGTCAGAGCGATGCCAGCGGCACCATCAAGCGCATCTTGCTGTGCACGCCACAAGCCCCACGCGAGCAACAGTTTCAGGCCTTCGACAGTGAACGTGAATGCCAGACCCACCTATTGGGCTGGGCGAAGCATAGCGACACCGCCGACAGCATGGCCGGTTACCTGATCAACCGCGCACCAATGCGCTTTCGCCCAACGCTACACAAAGTACTGGCGGGCCTGAGCTTCAAGCCTGACGCGCTGGAGCACCGAAAGGTGACCTTTGATAACTGTGGCGACCATCTCGCTTGCCTGAAAGCGATGGCCGAACACGTGCTGGCTACGCGCGTTGACGACTATGACTGGAGCACGCCCCTGTGGTATCGCTCGACCACTGCTGCCAATCGTCGAAAACTGTCGACCCTGAGCGAAGATGCCGAAGGCGCGTTGCGTGCATTCAACCGGCACGCCTTGTCCGGCAGTCATTTTCCGTCATTTGACGACTACGTACACGAGCAAGCCAAAATCAGTCTGAATCGTCTGCTCAAGCGCCCGGCCAACGATGTCGACCCGGATACCGTCTGGGCATATGCGCCAATGTCCATCGTGCCCTCATTGACCCCCAAACCGCTGTCGTACACCCAGCTGTACCGCGACGGCTATGCCGACGGCGTCGGTTTTCTCGATGAGAAATTCTCCCGCTCGGCCCGTTTCAAAGGCCCGCCAGGCATCGACGTCAGCAGCCTCACCGCACAGAACGTTGCACGCTCGGTCACGGGCGTGTGGATCGGCCAACGTTATACCAACAAGGTCAAGAGTGATCTGCAAAGTTCGACGAGCGAAGGCTATGAGTTCAGGCGCAATGCGACATTGGCGATCACTCAGCGCCAGATGAAAAGCGCCGCGCTGGAATCTCAACTGCAAGGCCATATCGCCAGCAGCGATCTGCAATGGCTGGAGCAGAGCATCACCAGCATGGACGAAAGCGCTGGCACCACTCGCACGCAATACCCGATTCATCGCTTGATGATCGACGGCGAATGGGTGATGGATGCGTGGCTGTTCAGCCATGCCGATGACCCGGTTCTGCTGTATACCCCGGACGCGCCCGACGGTGTCAGGTTTCGCGAAGCACGCCTGTTCAACTATTTGCTTCAGCAGCAGGCCGGCATGATCGAATACCTCACGTCTCGGGTTGGCGTGAGTGCACAGACGCGCGTACGGACGTTCCTTGAGAACGCTAAAAAACAGCTCCCCGAAAACCTCAATAAAACGACGCCCAGCCCGGCACGCTACGATTCAACACCGGCCACCGCTGCCGTCAGCGATCTGCGCTCGGCGCTTTACAACATGAAGCTGCAACGGCGGATCGACAACGTCGATGCCACTACCAGCAGTCGCGCCGAAATGATCGCTGGCCTGATCTGGACAACGGTGGAATGGATCGCCGCCGTTGCCACTGCGCCCTTTCCGCTGTTGAGCCTGAGCACCGGTCTGCTACTGGCCTTCAAGGACGCCATGCTCGCGCTGCACGCTTATCGTCAGGGTGAGCATGGCGAAGCCTTCCAGCATTTGCTCGGTTATCTGTTCAACAGCACCGGCGCGGTACTGACCGATTTGCGCCCCGCCCTGCGTTCACTCAAACCCGTGCATCGGCCGTTGCGCCAAGCAATCGCCACCGCCAGCAACGAACAGCAGAACGTGGTGACGCTGATCAATCAGGTCGAGCCCCAACCCGA
Source organism: Pseudomonas sp. Choline-02u-1 (assembly GCF_002836515.1). Classification (GTDB taxonomy): domain Bacteria; phylum Pseudomonadota; class Gammaproteobacteria; order Pseudomonadales; family Pseudomonadaceae; genus Aquipseudomonas. Next base: position 186,091 of record NZ_PJBC01000059.1, on the reverse strand, counting down.
GTGGAACGACATGCGTGTGGTGGTTTTCAGAAGTCAGCTTTACTACACGGGGAAAAATCCCGACGCACTCGGACGCCATTTGCTTTATATACCAAAGCCGAACTCCCCTGACCTCGTTTCGACCGGCATCCTGGTGGTGCCCAACGCAAAGGGCATGATGGTGCGCAGCGGAATGACCGGCGGCGCGCCAAAGTACGATGCCGTGCCCGAGACTCCTGGCCCGCACAAGGATTATGGCGTGGCGGACAAGTATCGCCAGCGCGTCGAAACAGTGATGAATCCGCAAAACCGGGAAAACATCATCCTGCGCAGCCAGGACTACATGGGTACCAATCCCCACGTGATCTTGTTCGGTGCGGCCGAGGAACTCGCCTCGACACGCACCGCCTACCTGTTACAGGTCGAAAAACTCACCACCGATGCCACACGTCATTTCGCCGAACTCGCCCCCCTGCCCGCTCGGGCCGAAGTCCCGGCCGTTGCTGCCGATACTTCAATTGCACAGTTGATCGCCAGCGACGCCCTCAAAGGGAAAAACCTGGTGATCGGCGCCCAGCCAGGCTCTATTGCCAGTAAACAACTGCTGATCGACCATGTCGACGAGCTCGTTGCAAGCGGTTTCAAGCGCCTTTATGTCGAGTATCTGGCGGGGGATGTGTTTTACCCCAAGCTGGAAAAGATGAACAAGGGTGGGACATGGAAGCACATCAAAACCCATCTCAAAGCGGTTGACCGCGCGCTGGGCCACGAGAAGGACGCGTCATACTCGTATCTGGCACTGGTGCGCACAGCCCGGGAAAAGGGCTTGACGATTCATGCACTGGACGCCTCGACCAGTTATCAACTGGAACACGCCATGGTACTGGCCGACCTCTCGCCACTGACCCCACGAAGCAACAGCATCAGAAATTTCTACTCGCACAAGACACTGTCCGCCGACAGCGCTGAAGTAACCGAGGAACGCTGGATCGCCCTCACCGAACAGACACGCATGAGCACCTTCGATAACACGCCTGGCCTGGCCGACCTGCACGATGCCATTGCCGTGCGGGTTGAAGACATCGACCTGTACCAGCCCCAACGTGTCGGACTGGATTCACCAGGTTCAATCGCCGGGGATGCGGCGGCCAAGGGCGATTACCTTGTACAGACACCGACCGCGTACAAGGCACCCCAACCGGTCTTGAAGCCAGCGGAAACTGCCGCTGTGGTTGATCATTTCAGCGACTACGACATTGCTCCGTCACTGCGTGACGACATCGCCCGAATGCTGCATAAACCCTACTCCATGGATTCCCACTACCGCCCGGTGCTCGCAAGTGAGCAAGTGGCCTACGACGCCTTCATTGACAGTCGCAAGCGCCTGGAGAAAAAGGCCCGAGACACGTTTACCGATTACACCCCTCCCGAAGCGCCGATCCTGCCATCGCTCACGTCCGATACTTCGTTCGAGGGTTTTCTACAGCAATTGTCCGAGCGGCGCCTGAACCTGGTGATCGGCGAAGCTCATGGGGATGTTTCGAGCAAAGCGCTGCTGAAGAAGCACATGAAGGGACTCAAGCAAGCCGGTTACGACACGTTGTACGTGGAGCATGTATTGACCGATTTGCATCAGGCCGATCTGAATATCTTTCTACAGACCCAGCGCATGCCGGACAGGCTCAAAACTTATCTGCGCCATCAAGACCGCGGGCATATGCGAGCCTATGAGGGGAACGATACGTACACTGAGGTCTATCAGGCAGCGGCGAAATACAATATCCGCATCAAAGCGCTCGATTGCACAGCGTCTTACCACCTCAAGGGACTTTCGGACGAAGTTGTTTCGCGAAACGAGATGCTCAGCTATTTCGCAACTCAGGTGATCGAGGCCGACCAACTGGCGAACGGGCCGCACAAATGGGTAGCGCTCATTGGCAGTGCGCACACCAATTACAATCTCGGCGTGCCGGGCCTGGCAGACACCCTGTCAGCCGTCAGCCTCCATGTACGCGATACCGCCACTGAGCTCGCCAGAGATATCCACCGCGGCACAGGGCAAATCGTCGCCGACGTGGCTGAAAAGCGCGGTATCCATCACCGCGGCCTGCGAAGCGATTTCCTCATGGAAGTAGCCGTCGCCGGTAAGAAAAAACCAGCCGCGGCGCCATCTGTCAGCCGCAGTAGATTGACCCATCCCGGATTGTTCCTGATCGAATACGAAGGCTCGAGCGGAGCCCGCCTGGTGCATAAATCCAAGACCGGCGACATTGTTGTCACGCCGATCCAGGTGAATGACAAAGGCTTGTTGTTCGTCGATCGTTGGGAGAAGAAAGATCAGGGGTTCAAATACCTGCGCACACTGATCCAAATGCTTGAAACGGACGTGAAGTTGGTGCAGGTGACGTAACGCGGGGCCGCTTGCAGGTTTCGGAAACCACTGGGTTTGCAAGCCCAGTGGTTTTTTTATGCCCTAGAGCTGTGATTGTCCGCAGCGCTTGAGCGGCAGGTGGGAAGGTTGTGCCGATTCAGACATTGCTTTAACAGACTTCAGATCGCCACCCTCACCCTAACCCTCCCAAAATGTCGGACGGCCCGTAGGGAGAGGGTTGGGCTGGCGGCGTTCCGATGAGGGCAGCCACACCCACCATCCAAAGCCAACCACCCGCTTCTAACCACTCAACAATGAGCGCCAGCTCGAGTGCTCTTGATCTTGATCTTGCCACTGCTCGGCTGTAAGGCTATCGCTCACAAAATCGGCGCCAACAAAAAACCCGCAGACAATCACTCATCTGCGGGTTTCCCGTTCAGCCGCCAAAAGGATCAGAAATCCTCCAGCCGCCACACCTCATAAGCCGGCGTCTCATACGGATGGCTCAATTTCAACGCTGCCACAACAGCAACAATCAACTCATCCGTAACGACAAGCTCAACCTTCCATTCCTCGACCCGCTCAACCTGCCCCGCCTCACCAATAAACGGCTGACTGCCATCCAGCGGCCGAAACTGACCCGAGCCAAGCACTTGCCACGCACAGTGGTCGTAGTCACCGATCCGCCCGCCACCGGCAGCGAACACAGCGTCCTTGACCACCTCGACATGACTGTCGGGAACGAAAAATGCGAGCTTGAACACAGGCCTCAGTTCACCCAGACACGGGCATTACGGAACATACGCATCCACGGTGCATCTTCGTTCCAGTCTTCCGAGCGCCACGAGTTCTGCACCGCGCGGAACACCCGCTCCGGGTGCGGCATCATGATCGTCACGCGACCGTCACGGCTGGTAAGGCCGGTAATGCCCCGCGGCGAGCCGTTCGGGTTGGCCGGGTAGGCTTCGGTGACCTTGCCGTGGTTATCGACAAAACGCATCGCCACGCAACCGGACAGATCGGCTTCCAGCAGTGCTTCTTCGCTGGCGAACTCGGCGTGACCTTCACCGTGGGCGATGGCGATCGGCATGCGCGAACCGGCCATGCCCTGCAGGAAGATCGAGTTCGACTCCTGGATCTGCACCATCGCCACGCGCGCTTCGAACTGCTCGGAGCGGTTGCGCACAAAGTGCGGCCAGAACTCGCTGCCCGGGATCAGCTCGTGCAGGTTGGACATCATCTGGCAACCGTTGCACACGCCGAGGGTGAAGCTGTCGTTACGCTCGAAGAAGCCCTGGAACGCATCGCGGGCGCGGCTGTTGAACAGCGCCGACTTGGCCCAGCCCTCACCGGCGCCGAGCACGTCGCCGTAGGAGAAACCGCCGCAGGCCACCAGGCCTTTGAACTCGTTGAGGTCGACACGACCGGCGAGGATATCGCTCATGTGCACATCAATCGCGCTGAAACCGGCGCGGTCGAACGCGGCGGCCATTTCCACCTGACCGTTGACGCCCTGCTCGCGCAGCACGGCAACCTGTGGACGGATGCCTTTCTTGATGTAAGGCGCGGCGACATCCTGGTTGACGTCGTAGCTGAGCTTGACGCTCAGACCCGGGTTGTCTTCTTCCAGCAGCGCGTCGAATTCCTGCTCGGCGCAGTCGGCGTTGTCGCGCAGACGCTGGATCTGGTAACTGGTCTCGGCCCACTGACGCTGCAGCAGACGCCGCTGGCCTTCGAACACGGTGTCACCGTTGAAGGTGATGTTGATCTGGCCATTGTTGATCGGCTGACCGATCACCGACACGCAGTCGCCCAGACCGGCAGCGCTGAATTGCGCGAGGATGTCCGGCGTGGCGTCCTGACGAACCTGGATCACCGCGCCGAGTTCTTCGTTGAACAGGATCGCGGCGATTTCCGAGGCGGATTCGGCAACGCTGTCCAGGTTCAGGCTCAGACCGCAGTGGCCGGCGAAGGCCATTTCCACCACGGAAGTCAGCAGACCACCATCGGAGCGGTCGTGGTAGGCCAGCAGGTGACCGTCGGCGTTGAGGCCCTGGATCACCGCGAAGAAGGCTTTCAGGTCTTCGGCGTCATCGACGTCCGGCGCTTGCTTGCCGAGCTTGCCGTGGACTTGCGCGAGGATCGATGCACCCATGCGGTTCTGGCCGCGACCGAGGTCGATCAGGATCAGGTCGGTGGTGCCCTTGTCCATGCGCAGTTCCGGGGTCAGGGTCTGACGGATGTCAGCCACTGGCGCGAAACCGGTGACGATCAGCGACATCGGCGAGGTGACGGTTTTTTCTTCGCCGTTGTCGTTCCAGCGGGTGGCCATGGACATCGAGTCCTTGCCCACCGGAATGGTGATGCCCAGCTCAGGGCACAGCTCCATGCCGACCGCTTTTACGGTGTCGTACAGACGCGCGTCTTCGCCCGGGTGGCCGGCCGCCGACATCCAGTTCGCCGACAGTTTGATGTCGGAAAGCTTGTTGATGCGCGAGGCGGCAATGTTGGTGATGGTTTCGCCAATCGCCATGCGGCCCGATGCCGGGGCGTCCAGCAGAGCCAGCGGCGTACGCTCGCCCATTGCCATCGCTTCACCGGTGTAGACGTCGAAACTGGTCGCGGTGACGGCAACATCGGCCACCGGCACTTGCCACGGGCCAACCATCTGGTCACGGGCGACGAGGCCGGTGATGGTGCGGTCGCCGATGGTGATCAGGAAGCTCTTGCTCGCCACGGCCGGGTGATGCAGAACGCGTTCGATGGACTCGGTAATGTCGAGGTTCGACGGATCAAAGTCATCACCCAATTCAGCTTCGCGAACCACCGAACGGTGCATGCGCGGGGCCTTGCCCAGCAACACTTCCAGAGGCATGTCCACCGGGTTGTTGCCGAAGTGGCTGTCGGTCACGGTCAGTTGCGGTTCGGCGGTGGCTTCGCCGACGACGGCAAACGGGCAACGCTCGCGTTCGCAGATCGCCTGGAAGCGCTCGAAGTCTTCCGGGCCGACCGCCAGCACGTAACGTTCCTGGGATTCGTTCGACCAGATTTCGTGCGGGGCCATGCCCGGCTCGTCGTTGGGAATGTTGCGCAGTTCGAAACGGCCACCGCGGTCGCCGTCGTTGACCAGTTCCGGGAAGGCGTTGGACAGACCGCCCGCGCCGACGTCGTGGATGAAGCTAATCGGGTTCTTGTCACCGAGTTGCCAGCAACGGTCGATGACCTCCTGGCAGCGACGCTCCATTTCAGGGTTTTCACGCTGCACGGAAGCAAAGTCCAGATCCGCCGAGCTGGTGCCGGTAGCCATCGACGAAGCCGCGCCGCCGCCCAGACCGATCAACATGGCCGGGCCGCCGAGGACGATCAGTTTGGAGCCGACGACGATCTCGCCTTTCTTGACGTGTTCTTCGCGGATATTGCCCATGCCGCCTGCGAGCATGATCGGCTTGTGGTAACCGCGCACTTCGTCACCGTGCGGCGTGCTGATCGCTTGTTCGAAGGTACGGAAGTAGCCAGTCAGGGCCGGACGACCGAATTCGTTGTTGAACGCGGCGCCGCCGAGCGGGCCTTCGATCATGATGTCCAGTGCGGTAACGATGCGCTCAGGCTTGCCATACGGCACTTCCCATGGCTGTTCGAAGCCAGGGATCTGCAGGTTGGATACGGTGAAACCGGTCAGGCCAGCCTTTGGCTTGGCGCCACGGCCAGTTGCACCTTCGTCACGGATCTCGCCGCCGGAACCGGTCGATGCGCCCGGGAACGGGGCGATCGCGGTCGGGTGGTTGTGGGTTTCGACCTTCATCAGGATGTGCACCGGCTCCTGCACCGCACCGTACTGGCGCGTTTCAGGGTTCGGGAAGAAGCGGCCGGCAACGTTGCCGACGATCACCGAAGCGTTGTCCTTGTAAGCGGACAGCACGCCTTCGCTGTGCATCTGATAGGTGTTCTTGATCATGCCGAACAGGCTTTTTTCCTGGCTCTGACCATCGATGTCCCAACTGGCGTTGAAAATCTTGTGACGGCAGTGCTCGGAGTTGGCCTGGGCAAACATCATCAGCTCGATGTCGTGCGGGTTGCGCTTCAAACCGTTGAAGGCGTTGACCAGATAGTCGATCTCGTCTTCGGCCAAGGCCAGGCCCAGCTCGGTGTTGGCCTTTTCCAGCGCGGCGCGGCCGCCACCGAGGATGTCGATCGCGGTCAGCGGCTTCGGTTCGGCGTGGCTGAACAGACCGGCGGCCTGCTCGAGGTTGGCCAGCACGATCTGGGTCATGCGGTCATGCAGTGCGTCCGAAATCAGTTGGGCTTCGGCTTCGCTGAACTCACCGGCGACATAGAAGGCGATACCGCGTTCCAGGCGCAGGACCTTGCTCAGGCCGCAGTTGCGGGCGATGTCGCTGGCCTTGCTCGACCACGGCGAGATGGTGCCGAAACGCGGCAACACCAGAAACAGACGGCCGGTCGGCTCTTGAACCGGAACACTTGGGCCGTACTTCAGAAGGCGCGCTAGCACCTGCTGTTCGTCGCCGGTCAGGACGCCGGTGACTTCGGCGAAGTGAGCGAATTCAGCATACAGGCCACTGACAGCTGGAACCTTCTGGCTCAGTTGCTCAAGGAGTTTGCTGTGGCGAAAGGCAGAAAGGGCAGGAGCGCCGCGCAGGATCAACATCTTCGGGACAGCCTCGGGAAGGGGTGTGCTTTGAGGCCGTGCATTCTAGCCTAAACCGACCTCAACATCACCCGAAACGCTACGCACGGTTGCACTCGGGTAGCAATCTGTGTTTCTGCCTTCGGAGTCAGGTAAATCGGGCGTTTCAGCGCGGCTTATTTTTTATGTAACAAAGTGCCCTGAAGGCCCGTTCTCAAGGTATTTCGCGCGAATTTGTGATCGCTAGCAGACTCGTCCTACGCTGTCGAGATATGGCGCCCGTGGCCGTTTGCGTATACTGCGCAGATGTTTTTCCCAACGGCTTTGCGTCCGCGATACGCCAAATGGCTGATCGCAACCGGACTCTTCCTGATGCTCGGTGGTTGTGTTGATAAACCCAACACACTCGAGCGCGTAAAGGAGGACGGTGTGCTGCGGGTGGTTACCCGCAACAGCCCCGCCACCTACTTTCAGGATCGCAGCGGTGAAACCGGCTTCGAATACGAGCTGGTGAAGCGTTTCGCCGACGATTTGGGCGTCGAATTGAAGATCGAGACCGCCGACAATCTCGACGACCTGTTCAATCAGGTCGGCAAGCCGAACGGCCCGGTGCTCGCGGCCGCCGGTCTGGTCAGCAGCGATGAACGCAAGAAGCAGGTGCGGTTCTCCCATTCCTACCTTGAAGTCACCCCGCAGATCATCTACCGCAACGGCCAGTCGCGCCCCACCGATCCGGTGGATCTGGTCGGCAAGAAGATCACCGTGCTCAAGGGCAGTACCCACGCCGAGCAACTGGCCGAACTGAAGCAGAAATATCCCGGCATCGAGTACGAAGAATCCGACGCAGTTGAAGTGGTCGATCTGCTGCGCATGGTCGATGAAGGCCAGATTGACCTGACGCTGGTCGACTCCAACGAAGTGGCGATGAACCAAGTGTACTTCACCAATATCCGCGTAGCTTTCGACCTTGGTGACGCGCGCAGCCAGAGCTGGGCGGTTGGCCCGGGCGAAGACAACAGCCTGCTCAATGAAATCAATGCGTATCTGGACAAGGTTCAGAAAAACGGCACCCTGCAACGCCTGAAAGACCGCTACTACGGCCATGTCGATGTACTCGGTTATATGGGCGCCACCACTTTTGCCCAGCATTTGCAGCAGCGTCTGCCGAAATACGAACAGCACTTCAAGAACTACGCGAAGAAAGAGAAAGTCGACTGGCGCCTGCTGGCGGCCATCGGCTATCAGGAATCGCTGTGGCAGCCGACGGTGACCTCGAAAACCGGCGTACGCGGCCTGATGATGTTGACCCAGAACACCGCGCAGGCGATGGGCGTGTCCAACCGCCTCGATCCCAAGCAGAGCATCATGGGCGGCGCCAAGTACCTGGCTTATATGAAGGATCAGCTCGACGATTCGATCCAGGAACCGGACCGCACCTGGTTCGCCCTGGCGGCGTATAACGTCGGCAGCGGCCATCTGGATGACGCACGCAAGCTGGCGGCGAAGGAAGGCTTGAATCCGGACAAGTGGCTGGATGTGAAAAAGATACTGCCGCGCCTGTCGCAGAAGCAGTGGTACAGCAAGACCCGCTACGGTTACGCCCGCGGTGGCGAACCGGTGCACTTCGTGGCGAACATTCGTCGTTACTACGACATCCTGACCTGGGTGACCCAGCCGCAGCTTGAAGGCGATCAGGTGGCCGAGGGCAACCTGCATGTGCCGGCGATCGACAAATCGAAACCGGCGCAGGAACCTGCCCCGCTCTAACCAACACTTCAAATCCAACTGTGGGAGCGGGCTTGCTCGCGAATGCGCGGTGTCAGTCGACATCATCTTTGGCTGACCCACCGTTTTCGCGAGCAAGCCCGCTCCCACAGTTGTTACGCGCTGACCTTTAAACCTTGGCCGCGGCCAGGATCAGGGCTTTCATCTCGAACACGGCGGACTTGAACCCTACGAACAACGCATGCGCCACCAGCGCGTGGCCGATATTCAGTTCGTTGATGCCCTTGATCGCCGCCACTGCTTCGACGTTGTGGTAATGCAGGCCATGTCCGGCATTGACGATCAGGCCCTGAGCCAGACCGAACGCGACGCCATCAGCGACGCGCTTGAGCTCTTCGGCCACTTCGGTGGGAGTGTCGGCATCGGCGTAGCGCCCGGTGTGCAGTTCGATCGCCGGCGCACCGATGCGCTTGGAGGCGGCGATCTGCCGCTCGTCGGCGTCGATGAACAGCGATACTTCGCTGCCGATTTTCGACAACCGCTCCACCGCAGCCCTGATGCGTTCCTCCTGTCCCGCCACATCCAGGCCACCTTCAGTGGTCAACTCCTGACGGGTTTCCGGCACCAGACAGATATGCGCGGGGCGAATACGCTCGGCAAACGCCATCATTTCTTCGGTGACGCCCATTTCGAAATTCATGCGCGTTTGCAGCACATCCTTGAGCAGCAACACGTCGCGTTCCTGGATGTGCCGGCGATCTTCGCGCAGGTGCACGGTGATGCCATCGGCCCCCGCCTCTTCTGCGTCCAGCGCCGCCTTGACCGGATCCGGGTAGCGCGTGCCACGGGCCTGACGCAGGGTGGCGACGTGGTCGATGTTCACGCCAAGAAGAATGCGATTGCTGGTGGTCACGAGTGCGCTCCTGAAGGGAAGAATTCGGCGCACAGCATATCAGGGCTTGCGAAACAGCTCGCGACTGACAAGCGGACGCCCGCCCAAATGGACTGCCAGCGCCTGGCGCATCAGACGCTTGGCCGCCGACAGCGCACCGTGCGCCGACCAGTCGGCCTCGGCCATGGCCAGCAGTTCAGTGCCGTTGAACAGGCCTGGCTGCAACAGATAAACCCGCTCGAGCCCGGCATCGACTTGCAGGCGATAGAGACCGTCCGCAGCAACAGGATCGCCATGTATGTCTGTATTCATGGAAAAACCGTAGCCAAGATCATCCAGCAGCCGCCACTCGAAGGAGCGCAACAATGGCTCAAGCGGTCGGCCTTCGGCGAGCGCCAACAGGGTCGCGGCATAGTGATCAAACACCGCAGGATGCGGATCCTCGGCAGGCAGCAGGCGAATCAACAGTTCGTTGAGATAGAGACCGCTGAACAGCGCCTCGCCGTTGAGCCAGGCGGAGGTGCCAGAGCTCTCCATGCGCCCGACGTTTTTCAGCTCACCCTTGCCACGGAACTCGACCTCCAGCGCCACAAACGGTCGCGCCAGCGTCCCGGCCTTGCCCCGCGCACTGCGCAACACCGCCCGCAGCCGCCCTTGTGGCGTGAGGAAGTCGACCAGAGCACTGGATTCGCGGTAGGCGCGCGAATGCAGGACGTAGGCGGATTGGGCGGGAGGCGGGTTTTGCGACATTGAGTTCTCGATGAAGAAACGCATTCCTGAGTCAACATAAACCCAATGTGGGAGCGGGCTTGCTCGCGAAGGCGGGGTATCAGTCGAAGAATGTATCGACTGATACCCCGCCTTCGCGAGCAAGCCCGCTCCCACAAGGGTTCTCTGGTGTATGAGAAAACCGGGACTGTTACAGGTCGCCATACCCCAGCGAACGCAGCGCGCGCTCGTCATCGGACCAGCCACCTTTCACCTTGACCCACAGGTTGAGCATGATCTTGGAGTCGAACAGCAGCTCCATGTCCTTGCGCGCTTCGGTGCCGATGCGTTTGATGCGCTCGCCCTTGTCGCCAATGATGATTTTTTTCTGGCCGTCACGCTCGACAAGAATCAGCGCGTGGATGTGCAGGGTCTTGCCCTGCTGCTTGAACTCTTCGATTTCGACGGTGATCTGGTACGGCAGCTCGGCGCCCATCTGGCGCATGATTTTCTCGCGCACCAGTTCGGCGGCAAGGAAACGGCTGCTGCGGTCGGTGATCTGGTCTTCCGGGAAGAAGTGATCATTCTCCGGCAGGTGATCGGCGATGACCTTTTCCAGCGCGTCGAGGTTGTGCCCGTGCTGCGCGGAAATCGGGATGATCTGCGCGTTCGGCAGCTGTTCCTGCAACCAGCTCAGGTGCGGCATCAGCTCGGCTTTGTCTTCGATGCGATCGGTCTTGTTCAGCGCAACGATCAGCGGGCCAGTGACGTATTGCACGCGTTCGAGGACCATCTGGTCTTCTTCGGTCCACTTGGTGCGGTCGACCACGAAAATCACCACGTCGACGTCTTTCAACGCTGCCGAAGCGGTTTTATTCATGTAACGGTTCAGGGCCTTTTCGCCGCCCTTGTGCATGCCCGGGGTGTCGACGTAGATCGCCTGCACGTCGCCCTCGGTCTTGATGCCGAGCATGTTGTGGCGCGTGGTCTGCGGCTTGCGCGAGGTGATCGCGAGTTTCTGCCCGAGGATGTGGTTGAGCAACGTCGACTTGCCGACGTTGGGACGGCCGACGATGGCAACGTAGCCACAGCGAGTTGCGTTTGTATCAGTCATTGCCATTCTCCACGCCCAGGGCAATCAATGCTGCGGCGGCCGCTACCTGTTCGGCAATACGACGGCTCACGCCTTGACCTCGGCTTTTTTCATTCAATAAGACCACTTCGCACTCGACGAAGAAGGTTCGGCAGTGCGGTTCGCCCTGGATATCTACAACTTCGTAGCGTGGCAGTTCGCAACCGCGCGATTGCAGATGTTCCTGCAAGCGGGTTTTCGGATCCTTGTTGGTATCGACCAGCGTCAGGCCTTCGAATTCGCCGGCCAGCCAGGCCAGCACGCGCTCGCGGGCGACGTCCATGCCGGCGTCGAGGTAGATCGCACCGATCAGGGCTTCGAGGGCATCGGCGAGGATCGATTCACGGCGGAAACCACCGCTCTTGAGCTCACCCGACCCCAGACGCAGATAATCGCCGAGGTCGAAACCGCGAGCCAGTACGGCCAGCGTCTCACCTTTCACCAAGCGCGCGCGCAAACGCGACAACTGGCCTTCGCGGGCCAGCGGGAAACGATCGAACAGCGCCTCGCCAGCGACGAAGTTGAGGATGGCATCGCCGAGGAATTCCAGACGCTCGTTGTTGCGTCCGGCAAAACTGCGGTGCGTGAGGGCCAGCAGCATCAGCTCCTGATCCTTGAAGGTGTAACCGAGCTGGCGCTCGAGACGGCTTAGAGAAACGCTCACGGTTTACCCACGCTGAGTTCGTGGCTGGTTTCCACTGCCATCGCCGGGGTACGGCGCAGGCCTGGGACAATTAACGCTGTGTTCAAAAAATAGATCCTGGCGATTGCGAAGCCGATTGTGCCGGCTCCAGAAATGCATTCGGCGCTGTGGTCAACAGCGCCGTGTTTGATTACTTGATCAGGCCGACCCGCGAGAAATTCGGCAGGTGGCTGAGTTTCGGCTCCGGCCAGCTCATCCAGACCGCGAAGGCCTTGCCGACGATATTGCGGTCGGGAACCATGCCCAGCAGGTCCTTGGGAATGTTCGGATCATCCCAGTAACGGCTGTCGTTCGAATTGTCGCGGTTGTCGCCCATCATGAAGTAGTGCCCGGCAGGCACTGTCCACGAACGATCCGGCGTGGCGCGATAGCGGCTCATTTCCTTGCGGATCAGGTGCTCGGCGGCGCCCAGCTTCTCTTTGTAGAGTTCAGCGCTGCCCAGCGTGCCCGGTTCGGCGCCGACCATTTTCTCGGCAATCGACTCACCGTTGACGAACAGACGCTTGTCGGCGGTGTAACGCACCGTGTCACCCGGCAGGCCGACCACACGCTTGATGTAGTTGACGTTCGGGTCGCTCGGGTAGCGGAACACCATGACATCACCGCGCTGCGGATCACCGACTTCGATGATCTTCTTGTCGATCACCGGCAAGCGGATGCCGTAGGAAAACTTGTTCACCAGAATGAAATCGCCGACATCCAGGGTCGGTTTCATCGAGCCGGACGGAATCTGGAACGGCTCCACCAGGAACGAACGCAGAACCAGCACGATGAACAGCACAGGAAAGAACGACTTGCCGTATTCGACCAGCAGCGGCTCTTTGTTCAGCTTCTCGACCACCACAGGCTCGGGCTGGCTGACACTGCCTTGATACGAGGCAATGGCAGCCCGCCGACGCGGTGCCAGGAACAGCAGATCAAGCAACGCCAACAGGCCGCAGACGAACACGGCGATGACCAGCAACAGCGGGAAATTTAGCGACATAGGACCTGATTATTCCAACCTGAGCACGGCGAGGAAGGCTTCCTGTGGAATTTCCACGTTGCCGACCTGTTTCATGCGTTTCTTACCGGCCTTCTGCTTCTCGAGCAGCTTCTTCTTACGACTGACGTCACCGCCGTAGCATTTGGCCAATACGTTCTTTCTGAGCGCCTTGACGGTTGTCCGCGCCACGATCTGACCACCGATGGCGGCCTGGATCGCCACGTCGAACATCTGACGAGGAATCAGTTCTTTCATCTTCTCGGTCAACTGGCGACCTTTGAAGTGCGAATTGTCACGGTGCACGATCAATGCCAGGGCATCGACCTTGTCGCCGTTGATCAGCACGTCCAGTTTCACCAGATTAGCCGATTGGTAACGATCGAAATGGTAGTCCAGCGAAGCATAGCCGCGGCTGGTGGATTTGAGACGGTCGAAGAAGTCCAGGACCACTTCGTTCATCGGCAGGTCGTAGGTGACTTGCACCTGATTGCCGAGGAACAGCATGTCGACCTGAACACCGCGTTTCTCGATGCACAGGGTGATCACGTTACCCAAGTGTTCCTGCGGTACGAGGATATTGGCGCGCACGATTGGCTCGCGCATGTCCTCGATCGCCGACACGTCCGGAAGCTTCGACGGGTTGTCGACGTAAATCGTTTCACCGGTTTTCAGCACCAGCTCGAAAATTACCGTCGGCGCGGTGGTGATCAGGTCCAGGTCGTACTCGCGCTCGAGGCGCTCCTGGATGATCTCCATGTGCAGCATGCCGAGGAAGCCGCAACGGAAGCCGAAGCCCAGGGCGTCGGAGCTTTCCGGGGTGTACTGCAACGAGGAGTCGTTCAGGGTCAGCTTCTGCAGCGCTTCGCGGAAATCCTCGAAGTCATCGGAGCTGACCGGGAACAGACCGGCGTAAACCTGTGGCTGAATGCGTTTGAAGCCCGGCAGCACCGGCACGTCCGGCGTGGAGCTCAGGGTCAGGGTGTCACCGACCGGCGCACCGTGAATGTCCTTGATGCTGGCGATGATGAAGCCCACTTCGCCGGCCTTCAGATCAACGGTGGCGGTGTGTTTCGGGTTGAACACGCCGACGCTGTCGACCAGGTGCACCTTGCCGGTGGACTTGACCAGAATCTTGTCGCCCTTCTTCACACGGCCGTGGCGCACGCGTACCAGGGAAACAACGCCCAGGTAGTTGTCGAACCAGGAGTCGATGATCAACGCTTGCAGCGGATCTTCGATGTTGCCGGTCGGCGCAGGGATGGTGTGCACCAGACGCTCGAGCACTTCGTCGACACCCAGGCCGGTCTTGGCGCTGCAAGTAACGGCGTCGGTGGCGTCGATGCCGATGATCTTCTCGATCTCGTCCTTGACGCGATCCGGCTCGGCCTGTGGCAGGTCGATCTTGTTCAGGACCGGCATGACCTCCAGGCCCTGCTCGATGGCGGTGTAGCAGTTGGCCACGGACTGGGCTTCGACGCCCTGCCCCGCATCGACCACCAGCAAGGCGCCTTCGCACGCGGCCAGGGAACGGCTGACTTCGTAGGTGAAGTCGACGTGGCCCGGGGTGTCAATGAAGTTCAGCTGGTAGGTGATGCCGTCTTTGGCTTTGTAATAGAGGGTAACGCTGTGGGCCTTGATGGTGATCCCGCGTTCACGCTCAAGATCCATGGAATCCAGCACCTGGGCTTCCATTTCACGCTCGGCCAGGCCGCCGCACATCTGGATGAAACGGTCAGCCAGCGTCGACTTGCCATGGTCAATGTGGGCGATGATGGAGAAATTGCGGATATGACTCAAATCACTCACGGATCAACACTCAAAAAGGCTGCAGGCTTGGCCCGCCGAAAAATAGCCGGGAATTGTACCTGATACACGGCGCAAGCGTCACGTTCGCCTGTCACCCGGATCGCATGCAAAAACGCCCCGGTCTGGCGACCGAGGCGTTTTCTGGGTTCAAGCGCTGAATGAAAGCTTGTTCATCAGCCCGCGCGTCTGAGCAGCCAGACGCCCGCCAATGCGCAGACTGCGGCCGGCACCAGCACCGCAAACAGCGGCGAGAAACCGAACACCAGACTCGATGGCCCCAGCAGATCCTGGACGATGCGGAAGGTGAAGCCCACCAGCACGCCGGTGAAAACACGCTGGCCCAGGGTCACCGAACGCAGCGGGCCGAAGATGAACGAGATCGCCATCAGCACCAGCGCGGCGGTCACCAGCGGTTGCAACACCTTGACCCAAAATGCCAGCCAGTAGCGGCCATTGCTCAGGCCCTGCTCGGCCAGATAGTGGATGTAGCCCCACAGACCGCTGATCGACAGCGATTCCGGCGCCATGACCACAGTGCTGAGCAGTTGCGGGCTCAACGCCACGTCCCATTCTTCGCTCGGGGCATTGACGACTTCAGTACTACGGTCCTTGAACAGCGTGGTGGCAACGTCGGTGAGCTGCCACTTGCTGCCGTCGAACTCGGCCTTTTTGGCGAAGCTGGAGCTGAGCAGATGGCGCTCCTTGTCGAAGTGATAGCGCGTCACGCCGTACAACAGACCGTTCGGCTGAACCGCGTTGATGTGGATGAATTCTTCACCCTGACGGTGCCACATGCCGTGCTTGGCGCTTTGCGCGTCGCCGCTGCCCTGGGCCAGCGAGCGATTGGCCTGCGCCATGCTCTCGGTGGCCGGGGCGACGTATTCGCCGATCAGCACGCCGGCGAGCATCAACACCAGCATCGGCTTCATGACGGCCCAGACGATACGGCCGATCGACACGCCAGCGGCGCGCATGACCGTCAGCTCACTGCTGCTGGCCAGACTGCCGAGGCCGATCAGACAGCCGATCAGTGCGGCCATTGGCAGCATCTCGTAGAGCCGGCGCGGTGCGGTCAGCAATACAAAACCGAGCACGTCGATCAAAGTGTAGGTGTCGCTGACGTCGCCCATTTCATCGATGAAGGCGAACAGCGTCGCCAGGCCGAGGATGATTGCCAGCACGGCGATGATCGCCATGAACACGCTGCTGCCGATGTAGCGGTCGAGTTTAACCACGAGCCACCTCCAGCGCGGCGCTGCGACGGCTGGCCAGCTTCAGGCGCATCGGCTCCCAGTAAAGCAGGCCGAGGCCGATGACCAGGAAGATCGCGTGTACCCACCACAGGCCGAGGGCTGGCGGGATCTTGCCTTTTTCGAGGGCGCCGCGGGCGGCAATCAGGATGGTCAGGTAAGCCATATAAAGAAGGATCGCCGGCAGCAGCTTGAGGAAACGCCCCTGACGCGGATTCACCCGCGACAGCGGCACCGCCATCAGGGTCACGATGAACACCAGCAAGGGCAGGGACATGCGCCATTGCAGTTCGGTTTTCGAACGGATGTCGTCGCTGCCCCACAGGGACGAGGTCGGCATCGCGTCGCGGTCGGTGACCTCTTCGCTGACATCCGGCTTGGGCAGCAGCACACCGTAGGTTTCGTAATGAATGGCGCGGTAATCCGCCTGCCCCGGGCTGCCGTCATAGCGGTAGCCGTTGTCGAGGATCAGGTAGCGATTGCCATCGGGGCGGATTTCCTGGCGGCCCGACTCGGCGACCAGCACGGAAATCCCGCGGTCCTTTTTATCGGCGCCAAGGTTTTTCTGCGAGATGAACACGCTGCCGAGATTGACCCGATCGTCGCTCAGGGTTTCGGTGTAGGTCACACGGGTTCCGTCGCGCAGCGCCTGGAAGCGGCCCGGTTCGAGAGTGTCGAACTCGGTGAGCGCGTCCTGCTTGTTCAACAGCAGCTGAAACTGGTTGGCGCCCTGCGGAGCCAGGCCGAGGCTCAGCCACGCCACCACCAGTGCCACCAGCGTTGCCGGAAACAGCGTCATGCGAAACAGCTTCTGCTGGCTCATGCCGGTGGCCGAAAGAACGGTCATTTCGCTTTCGAGGTACAGGCGACCGTAGGCCAGCAGGATCCCGAG
Source organism: Pseudomonas sp. Choline-02u-1 (assembly GCF_002836515.1). GTDB lineage: Bacteria > Pseudomonadota > Gammaproteobacteria > Pseudomonadales > Pseudomonadaceae > Aquipseudomonas. Next base: position 169,003 of record NZ_PJBC01000059.1, on the reverse strand, counting down.
GAACAGGCCCAGCGGCAGAATCAGTTGCAGGAAACCCGGCAGACGAAAGCCCATGATCAGGAACAGCGAACCCGGATCGAGCTGACCGGCCGCAGCCTGCGCCAGGTATTTGATGAAGCGACCGCTCATGATGATGACCAGCAGCACGGCACTTACGGCGCTGAGGGTCAACAGGACTTCGCGGGACAGATAACGGAAGACGATCAAACCAGACACTCCAGGGTTGTCAGGCTAAGGCGGCCAAACAAGCAAACACATCGACCGGCCCGCCATGCAGAGCGGTCGAAAAAAGATGCGGCATTATCCTGTGATTGGGTGCGCCTGTCACTGCGCACACTCATCCATCTCGGTAATCCTTTGCTTATCGTACAACCTAGGGGGCGTTCTCAATTAGTTTTCACACCGCGCCGAGTCTGCTGTTGTGCAGGGCAAGGCGCGAGAAGCGTGGTTTGGTCATTCCAAATAAGCTTCGAGCAACGCAGCCCTGCACAACAGCAGGCCCGGCCCTTCGGGTTGTGCCTTAAAGCCGGCCAGTCTGCGTTGCAGGCCTTGGAAAGGGAACAACCATTCCCAGCGGCCTGCGCCTTGCCTGGCTGGCTTTAAGGCGACAACGCGGTGTGAAAACTAATTGAGAACGCCCCCTAGGGTTGTCAGGCGCGGGGAGCGAGGTTCAAACTGCGGCCCTTGTCGCAGGCTTTGGCCTGCGCCTCTTCTATCTATAAGCAGGCGATTGCGGACAGCGTCGAACGCCTGCGTGTTGACCATTCATTCAGGGATCCGGACATGGAACTGGTTGTAAAAAGCGTTAGCCCAGAAACGTTGAAAACCGCCACCCTGGTGGTTGCCGTCGGCGAAGGCCGCAAACTCGGTGTCGCCGCCAGACTGGTCGACGAGTCGAGCGGCGGTGCGATCAGCACCGTGCTCAAGCGCGGCGACCTGGCCGGCAAGGTCGGTCAGAGCCTGCTGCTGCACAGCCTGCCGAACCTGAAAGCCGAACGCGTGTTGCTGGTCGGCGTGGGCAAGGACGAAGAGCTGGGCGACCGTCCGTTCCGCAAAATCGTTGCCGGCATCCTCAACACCCTCAAAGGCCTGGGCGGCGGTGATGCCGTGCTGGCGTTGGATGAAGTCATCGTCAAAGGTCGCGACAGCTACGGCAAGACCCGCCTGCTGGCAGAAACCCTGGTCGACGGCGGCTACACCTTCGACCAGTTCAAGAGCCAGAAAGCCGAACCGCGCGCCCTGAAGAAAATCACCCTGCTGACCATCAAGGCTGCGCAAGCCGAAGTGCAGCGCGCCGTGAACCACGCTACCGCGATCGCCAACGGCATGGCGTTCACCCGCGATCTGGGCAACCTGCCGCCGAACATCTGCCACCCGACCTTCATGGGCGAACAAGCCAAGAACCTCGGCAAAGAATTCAAGGATCTGAAAGTCGAAGTGCTCGACGAGAAGAAGATCAAGTCTCTGGGCATGGGCTCGTTCTATGCCGTTGGCCAGGGCAGCGCTCAGCCGCCGCGCCTGATCGTCATGCAATTCAACGGTGGCAAGAAATCCGACAAGCCATACGTGCTGGTCGGCAAGGGCATTACTTTCGACACCGGCGGGATCAGCCTGAAGCCGGGCGCCGGCATGGACGAAATGAAATACGACATGGGCGGCGCCGCCTCTGTGTTCGGCACCCTGCGCGCCGTGCTCGAGCTGAAACTGCCGATCAACCTGGTCTGCATCCTCGCCTGTGCCGAGAACATGCCGAGCGGCAACGCCTCGCGTCCGGGTGACATCGTCACCACCATGAGCGGTCAGACCGTGGAAATCCTCAACACCGACGCCGAAGGCCGTCTGGTGCTGTGCGATGCGCTGACCTACGCCGAGCGCTTCAAGCCGCAAGCGGTGATCGATATCGCGACCCTGACCGGCGCTTGCGTCGTCGCCTTGGGCGCGCACACGTCTGGCCTGCTGGGCAACAACGACGAGCTGATCGACCAATTGCTCAGCGCTGGCAAGGCTGCCGACGACCGCGCCTGGCAATTGCCGCTGTTCGATGAGTACCAAGAGCAGTTGGACAGCCCGTTCGCCGACATCGCCAACATTGGTGGCCCAAAGGCCGGCACCATCACTGCCGCGTGCTTCCTGTCGCGTTTCACCAAGAACCTCAACTGGGCGCACCTGGACATCGCCGGCACGGCATGGACCAGCGGCGGCAAGGACAAGGGCGCCACTGGCCGTCCGGTTCCGCTGCTGACCCAGTACCTGCTCGATCGCGCCAAAGCCTGAAACCGCTGAAAGGTGGCGTCACTCTCGGGTGTCGCCACTTGCCGCTCTGGAACCGCAATGACCAAAGTCGACTTCTATATCCTGCCCAGCGCCGATCCTTCGGCGCGCCTGGATTTTGCCTGCAAGCTCACCGAGAAGGCCTGGCGCATGGGCCACCGCATCTACCTGCATTGCAGCGATGCCGCCCAGCGTGACGATCTCGATGCGCGTCTGTGGGCATTCAAGGGTGAAAGCTTCGTGCCCCACGGCCCGGCCGACAGTGAGCCCGACGGCTTGATCGTGCTGGGACTTGGAGACGACTGCGGTGAGCATCAGGATCTGCTGGTCAATCTTGATCTGAAAGTCCCGGCCTTCGCCAGCAAGTTCGCCCGTGTGGCGGAAATGGTGGTCGAAGATCCGGCCATTCGAGCGGCGGCGCGGGAGAGTTTCCGTTTCTATCGCGAACAGGGCTATGCTCTGCAAGACCACCGTTTACAGCGACTCTGAGCACTCCAATGGACACTCCGAAACCGCAACAGAAGTCCGCACATCTGCTGGACGACCTCGAATCGATCCGCCAGCTGCTCGGCGACGACAACCTGCAACCGCCGCTGTTGACCGATACGGTCGATGACAGCGAACAGGAACAGATTCCGATGCTGTTCGATTCCGTCGGCAATCAGCCGGCGGCCGTCGAGCCGCCACCAGCGCCGACCCCAGCCGCTCCGGCTGCCGCACCGGTCGATAAAGGCCCGGATGCCTTGCTGCACCTGGACAGCGAACTGCGCGCCGCCGCGCAATTGATCATGCAAGACGTGATCGACGACTTCGCCCCGCACATCGAAACCGAAATCAAACGCCGCCTCGATGCGCGGATGGAGCGGCTGCTCAGCCAGTACGAGTAACAACAAATCCAATGTGGGAGCGGGCTTGCTCGCGAATGCGGTAAGTCAGGCGACACGCCGGTGACTGATACACCGCATTCGCGAGCAAGCCCGCTCCCACAGTTGAAACGCACACTATCCTCCCCCCGCTCGCCCTCGGCACCATGCCCCGCTATACTTGCCGGCTTTTCCTGAATAAATGCCAATAGGGTCCCGCCGCGCATGGATAAGACCTACCAGCCGCACGCCATTGAAACTTCCTGGTACAAGACCTGGGAGTCCGAGAACTACTTCGCCCCGCAAGGCGCGGGCGAGTCCTACACCATCATGATCCCGCCGCCGAACGTCACCGGCAGCCTGCACATGGGGCACGGTTTCAACAACGCGATCATGGACGCCTTGATCCGTTTCCGCCGCATGCAGGGTCGCGACACGCTGTGGCAGCCAGGCACCGACCACGCCGGTATCGCCACGCAGATGCTGGTGGAGCGCCAACTCGAAGCCCAGGGCCAGAATCGCCACGATCTGGGCCGGGAAAAATTTCTTGAGAAAGTCTGGGAGTGGAAGGATCAGTCCGGCGGCAACATCAGCCGGCAGATCCGCCGCCTCGGCTCGTCCGTCGACTGGAGCCGCGAGCGCTTCACCATGGACGACGGCCTCTCGGAAGCGGTCAAGGAAGCCTTCGTGCGCCTGCATGAAGACGGCCTGATCTATCGCGGCAAGCGTCTGGTCAACTGGGACACCAAACTGCACACGGCGATTTCCGACCTCGAAGTGGAAAACCACGAAGAGAAAGGTTTCCTGTGGAACCTAAAATACCCATTGGCCGACGGCGTGAAAACCGCCGAGGGCAATGACTTCCTGATCGTCGCCACCACCCGCCCGGAAACCATGCTTGGCGACTCAGCCGTCGCGGTTAACCCGAACGATGAGCGTTACAAGGCCCTGATCGGCAAATTTGTCGAGCTGCCATTGGTTGGCCGCCGTATCCCGATCATTGCCGACGATTACTGCGATCCCGAATTCGGCACCGGTTGCGTGAAAATCACCCCGGCCCACGATTTCAACGACTACGAAGTCGGCAAGCGCCACAACCTGCCGCTGCTGAACATCTTCGACAAGAACGCCAACGTGCTGCCTGCCGCACAGGTGTTCAATCTCGATGGCACGCTGAACGACAGCATCGACGGCAAGATTCCCGCCGAGTTCGCTGGTCTGGAGCGTTTTGAAGCGCGCAAGCAGATCGTCGCCGCATTCGACGCCGCCGGCCTGCTCGTGAGCGTCAACGATCACAACCTGAAAACGCCGAAGGGCGATCGCTCCGGCACGGTCATCGAGCCGTGGCTGACCGACCAGTGGTACGTATCGACCAAGCCTCTGGCCGAGCCGGCGATTGCTGCCGTTGAAGACGGTCGCATCCAGTTCGTGCCCAAGCAGTACGAAAACATGTACTTCTCGTGGATGCGCGACATCCAGGACTGGTGCATCAGCCGTCAGCTGTGGTGGGGCCACCGGATTCCGGCCTGGTACGACGAATCGGGCAAGGTCTACGTCGGTCGCGACGAAGCCGAAGTGCGTGCCAAGCACAACCTCGGCCCGGACGTTGCGCTGCAACAGGACAATGACGTACTCGACACCTGGTTCAGTTCCGGCCTGTGGACCTTTTCCACCCTCGGCTGGCCCGAGCAGACCGAGTTCCTGAAGAAATTCCACTCCACCGACGTGCTGGTCACCGGTTTCGACATCATCTTCTTCTGGGTTGCCCGGATGATCATGATGACCATGCACCTGATGAAGAACGAAGACGGCACGCCGCAGGTTCCATTCAAGACTGTGTACGTACACGGACTGGTGCGCGACGGTCAGGGGCAGAAGATGTCCAAGTCCAAGGGCAACGTACTGGACCCGCTGGACATTATCGACGGCATCGATCTCGAGTCGCTGGTGCAGAAACGCACCTCCGGCCTGATGCAGCCGAAACTGGCGAAGAAGATCGAGAAGCAGACCCGCGAAGAGTTCGCCAACGGCATCGAAAGCTACGGCACCGACGCCCTGCGCTTCACGTTCTGCTCGCTGGCCTCGACCGGTCGCGACATCAAGTTCGACATGGGTCGCGTCGAAGGCTATCGCAACTTCTGCAACAAGATCTGGAACGCCGCGCGTTACGTTCTGGACAAGGGCGAAGACTGCGGTCAGAACGGCGAAGCCTACGAGCTGTCGCTGGCTGATCGCTGGATCATTTCGCAACTGCAACGCACAGAAGCCGAAGTGACCCGTCAACTGGATCAGTTCCGTTTTGACCTGGCCGCGCAAGCGTTGTACGAGTTCATCTGGAACCAGTACTGCGACTGGTATCTGGAATTGTCCAAGCCAGTGCTGTGGGACGAGAACGCGCCAGTTGAGCGTCAGCGCGGCACTCGCCGTACGCTGGTGCGCGTGCTGGAAGTGGCGCTGCGTCTGGCGCATCCGTTCATGCCGTTCATCACTGAAGAAATCTGGCAGCGCATCGCGCCGCTGGCCGGTATTCAGGGCAAGACGATCATGCTGCAGCCTTGGCCGGTGGCCAATGAAGAGCGCATCGATCCGGCGGCGGAAAACGACATCGAATGGCTCAAGGAACTGATGCTCGGCACGCGTAATATTCGCGGCGAGATGAACATCGGCCCGGGCAAACCGCTGCCGATCTTCCTGAAGAACGTCAGCGCTGAAGACCAGCGTCGCCTGACCGAGAACGAAGCGCTGCTGAAGAAGCTGGCGCGTCTGGAGTCGATCACCGTCCTCGCCGCTGGCGAAGAAGCACCACTGTCCGCCACCGCACTGGTCGGCGAGATGGAAGTGCTGGTGCCGATGGCCGGCCTGATCGACAAGGCTGCGGAACTGGCACGTCTGGACAAGGAAATCCTGCGCTTGCAGGGCGAAGTCCAGCGGGTTGGCGGCAAGTTGTCCAACGCCGGTTTCGTCGACAAGGCCCCGGCCGAAGTCATCGAGAAGGAGCGCGCCAAACTGGCCGAGGCTGAACAGGCCCTGGGCAAACTGGCCGAGCAGCATGCGCGGATTGCCAGTCTGTAACGGCAAATCGCACTGAAAAGGGAGGCCCAGGTGGCCTCCCTTTTTTATGTCCACCACATCTCGGCGTATTCGACGTCAATGTGGGACAATGCCTGCCACTTTCAGCCATACCCGAATCGACCACGCCCATGACCGCCCCCCGCACACCCAAACCTGCGCGCAAGAAGCCTGACGCCGCGTCCCCGAGCAAAGCCGTCGAGCCACGCGAAAAGGCCAGCCTGCATCCGCGCAATCGCCATCAGGGTCGTTACGACTTCCCGGCGCTGATCAAGACCACGCCGGAACTGGCGAAGTTTGTGATCACCAACCCGTACGGCAAGGAAAGCATCGATTTCGCCAGCCCCGATGCGGTGCGCGTGTTCAACAGGGCGCTGCTCAAGGCCTTCTATGGCATTCAGCATTGGGATATTCCGGCGGATTACCTCTGCCCTCCGGTTCCGGGGCGTGCCGATTACGTGCACTTTCTCGCCGACCTGCTGGCGAGCATGAACGACGGCAAGGTCCCGCGTGGCGCGATCGTCAACGTGCTGGACATCGGCATGGGCGCCAACTGCGTTTATCCGCTGATCGGCAACAGCGAATACCGTTGGCACTTCCTCGGTTCGGAGATCGACCCGACAGCCGTGGCGGCCGCCCGCGCCATCGTGCAGTCCAATGATTTGAGCAAAGTGATCCAGCTGCGCCAGCAGGAAAACCGCAAGCACATCCTCATTGGCTTGCTCGAGCCGGGCGAGCGCTTCGACCTGACCATGTGCAACCCGCCGTTCCACGCTTCAATGGAGGAAGCGACCAAGGGCAGCGAGCGCAAGTGGCGTGCTCTGGGCAAGGCCGATCCGAAACGCAAGCTACCGGTGCTGAACTTCGGCGGGCAATCGGCGGAGCTGTGGTGTGAAGGCGGCGAAGCGCGCTTTGTGACGCAACTGATTGCCGAGAGCGCCAACTTCCAGCACAAGGTCTTGTGGTTCAGCACATTGGTGTCGAAGGCATCCAACCTGCCGGCGATCGAAACCGCGCTGAAGAAAGCGGGTGTGCTGGAAAGCCAAGTGGTGGAGATGTCACAGGGGCAGAAGCAGAGCCGCTTTGTCGCGTGGACCTTCCAGACCAAGTCCGAGCAGCAGATCTGGCGGCGTGAGCGCTGGGTGCGCTAAATGATGCAAAACTACATGTGGGAGCGGGCTTGCTCGCGAATACGGGAGGTCAGTCAATAAACATGTCGACTGACACTCCGCTTTCGCGAGCAAGCCCGCTCCCACTTTGGCCCAGCGATTCAGTCGCCAAATAACAGACACAAAAAAACCGTGCCCAGGATCACTCCGAAGCACGGTTTTTTTTATCGCTGCGTCTTACTTGTTCACAGCGTCGGTCAGGCCTTTGGCCACAACCAGCTTGATCACTTTCTTGGCAGGGATTTCGATGGCAGCGCCAGTCGATGGGTTACGGCCAGTGCGGGCAGGACGCTCGGTCACTTTCAGCTTGCCGATACCTGGCAAGGTGATTTCGCCGCCGTTTTCCAGCTGATCGGCAACGATTTGGCCCAGTTGGTCCAGAGCGTTACGCGCGGTGGTTTTCGGCGCGTCGATAGCTTCAGCGATGTCGGCGATCAGTTGGTCTTTAGTAAGAGCCATGTAGTGTTCCTTCCCTATCAAATTCATATGGATTGCAGAGTGCAGTGTCAGCCATCGAGCCCGATCTTCTGGATCTGGCACCCTCGGCGATAACCACGACGAGTCGGGTTATAGATGCCGAAATCAGGGTTTGGTTCGACCTGACAAATGCTGAATGCACGCTTAACGCAGTGACTTCGCGTAAGACCGGGCAAAACTAGCACAGCGACAAGGAAATATCCGCTTCTAGCTACCCATTTGGTCAGCTTTATTGCGCTAAACCGGTAAAAAACCGCATAAGGCCGGCCTCTTGCCCCGGTTTCACCCTTCAAGCCTCTGTAGGAGCTGCCGAAGGCTGCGATCTTTTGACTCTGATTTTTCAAAAACCCGATCAAAAGATCGCGGCCTTCGGCAGCTCCTACGCAGAGCCTCCACTAGAGATTCGGGTACACTGAGCGCTTTTTCGGGGGAGCCTGCCCTCCTCCCTTCCAACAGCCGAGAAGCCCATGCCGATCCGTCATTGCATCGTCCACCTGATCGACAAAAAACCCGACGGCACGCCCGCAGTTCTGCACGCCCGTGACTCCGAACTGGCCGAGTCCGCAGCCATCGAAAACATGCTCGCCGACCTCAACGAAAGCTACAACGCCAAACAGGGCAAAGCCTGGGGCCTGTTCCATCCCGAATCCGGCGCGTTCCCGTTCAGCGGCTGGCTGAAGGAATACATGGACGGCGGCCGTGACTTCACCGCGTTCAGCAAAGTGGCGGTCGAGCATCTGCAGAAGCTGATGGAAGAATCGAACCTGTCGGTCGGCGGCCATGTGCTGTTCGCGCATTATCAGCAAGGCATGACCGACTACCTGGCGATCGCCTTGCTGCACCACAGCGAAGGCGTGGCGGTGACCGACGAGCTCGACGTGACACCGTCGCGCCATCTCGACCTTGGCCAGTTGCATCTGGCAGCGCGGATCAATGTCTCCGAGTGGCAGAACAACAAGCAGTCGAAACAGTACATCTCATTCATCAAGGGCAAGAACGGCAAAAAGGTCTCGGAGTACTTTCGCGACTTCATCGGCTGCCAGGAAGGAGTCGACGGTCCCGGCGAGACGCGTACGTTGCTCAAGGCGTTCAGTGACTTCGTCGAGAGCGAAGACCTGCCGGAAGATTCGGCCCGCGAGAAAACCAAGACCCTGGTCGATTACGCCAGCAGCCAGGCCAAGCTCGGCGAGCCGATGGGCCTGGAAGAGCTCTCGGAGCTGATCGACGAAGAACGCCCGAAAGCTTTCTACGACCACATTCGCAACAAGGACTACGGCCTGTCGCCAGAGATTCCGGCAGACAAACGCACCCTCAATCAATTCCGCCGTTTCACCGGTCGCGCCGAAGGTTTGTCGATCAGCTTCGAAGCACACCTGCTGGGTTCGAAGATCGAGTACGACGAAGAGAACGGCACCCTGATCATCAAAGGCTTGCCGACCTCGCTGACCGATCAGTTGAAGCGGCGCAACTGATGCTCGCCAATGTGCTGAAAAAGGTCGCCCTGGTGCTGCTGGTCGTTGTGGTCTACCAGAACTGGGGCAAGATCGAGCGCCTGATCGACCCGTCGCAAATGGTCTCGGAACAGACACGGGCGCAGGCTAACGTCGTGCTCTACGCCACCGATTGGTGCGGCTATTGCAAACAGACCACACGCTTTCTCGACAGCAAGGGCATACCGTTCAAGGAGTTCGATATCGAGAAGGACGCCGCAGCGCGCAAAGCGTATGAGGCATTGGGTGGGCGCGGGATTCCGCTGATTGATGTGAACGGCACGTTGATTCGCGGATTTGACCCGGACGAAATCCTGGCTGCCCTGAAATAAACGTCGAGATCAAAAGATCGCAGCCTTCGACAGCTCCTGCACAAGTCTCACGCAGGCTCTGCCGCAGGCTGCGATCTTTTGCTTTTAGCTGGCTTCGATGCGGAAACCAAAGCGCGGGAAGTGCACATGCACCACGCCGCCACGTTCGTCTTCGCGGCGAATGATCAGCTCTTCGCTCCCGGAAAACAGCAACTCACCGACCACCGGATCGACGCCGTAATCGATAGCGGCAATCGCCACTTGCTGGCCCGCCTTGAAGCCGTTCGGATCGACGAACTGCTCATCTGGCAATGCCGCTGGCGTCGCGTTACGCGCGACCTCCAATGCCTCGGCGGACGACATCTCGCTCGCCGCGCCATGGCCAAAGCCAAGCACACGCCCAAGCCAGGCGACAACAGCCGGATACTCATCGACCAGTGGTGCGGTCACATGGGTCGCCTTGAGGAACCACAGCGGATGCGCCAGCGCGAAGTCGGCAATCGACGGCTCGCCGAAGAGGAAATCGCCCTGCTCGCGCTGCAACTGTTGTTCCAGTCGCGCCATGATCGTCGGCCATTGATGTTTGGCCTGCTCCGCGCTCAGGCGCGTTGCGCTGCCTCCGCTGAATAACCCGGCGCGGTCGGCGATAAACGCCTTGATCGCTTCCGGGGGCAACTTGCCGAAGCGCACTGCGACCGATTCCGGCTGGAACACCAGGCTCACGGCGTGCTGAAACACCACCGAATCGGCCCACGCCGCAAAACTGGCGCTGGTCATTTCCTGTCCCTCGGGGAAAAACGCCGGCAGGGCTTTTTCCTGTTCCAAGCGTCGAGCGATCAGGGCGGTGTCGCAATAAATGTCAGCACCGACCTGCAACACCGGGGTTTTGCGATAGCCGCCGGTCAACGCCGTGAGATCAGGCTTTGGCATGACCGGCGAAATATGCACCGAACGCCAGGACAAACCTTTGAAGCCCAGCAGCAGCCGAGCCTTCTCGGCAAATGGAGAGGTCGGGTAATGGTGCAGAATCAACTCGGACATGCTCGGCTCCGCCGCTGGAAAAGTGAGTTCGCAGCTTAGCGCGCATTTGATTAGCAGCCTACAGATCTGCCTGATGGGAACCAATCAGTCAGATTGATAAGACGCGACCAGGCATTCCTTGGCGCTCTTGCGCAGCTTTTTGATCAGCCGTTCCTGTCGCAAAGCATCACTTTTGTCGCGGCACAGTTCGGTGTAGACCAGCGCCATCGCCGGGCTGGAAAGAAAGAACCGCGCGCCCTTGCCGCTCTGGTGCTTGGCGAAACGCCGCGCCGGGTCGTCGCTGATTCCGCAATACAACGAACCATTGGCGGCACGCACGAGGTAGACGAACCAGGATTTGCTCACTGGCTCGGCAGCATCCACGGGTTTTTCGCTAAGGCTGGTCACTTCGGGATCTGAACATGTAGGAAAACAGGCGGCGATCTTATCAGCGCCCGGCCTGAAATGCCTTCAGTCCCTTGCGCGCCTGGGCACGCACGGCGTTGCGCACCAGCGGCGTCCAGCCCAGCAGCAAGCCTTTGAAACCCAACGCCTGACGCGACCAGCGCCACAGATCGAAGTGGTCGTGGTGCTCGCAGATCTTGCCGTCGCGCAAGACGAAACGCGCCTGAATATCGTTGATCACAATGTTGCCGGTCTGGCTGAAGAGATACGTAGCCACCCAATGCGCGCCGCCTGTGCGCTCGTTGGCGCGGACGTTGTCGAAGGTCAGGGAGAAATCCCTGGCGCGGGTGGTGAGCATGCGCCACATGTCGCCGGCGTCGCGACCGCGCAATTCACCGAAGGCCGGATCGCTGAAAACCACGTCATCGGTGTAGCAGGCGGCCATGGCTTCGGCATCAAGGCGCTGGAAGGCTTCGTAGAAGCGGGTGATCAGGGCGCTGTGGGCTTCGCTCAAGGCAATCTCCAAAGAAATATATACAGATTGCCAGCACGATAATCTGCAAAGCGCAGAAACACTATCGGCATTCGCTTGCCGAATACCCGCAGTACACAAATCCAGTGTGGGAGCGGGCTTGCTCGCGAATGCAGTGGGTCAGCCAACATTGATGTGACTGACACACTGCCTTCGCGAGCAAGCCCGCTCCCACATTTGAAATCAGTGCATTCAGGTTCTTTCGCTTTGCACCTGCACATAAAGCGCCCGCCCGGCACCCAGCCCGGCAATGATCGCACCGGCGCCGATAATGCCGAAGATCCAGCCCAGCGCATTCCAGCCGCCGGTCCAGTCATGCACCACGCCCACGGCGAACGGTCCCATAGACGCCAACGTGTAACCGAAACCCTGCGACATGCTCGACAGGTTCGCCGCCACATGGGAATCGCGCGAGCGCAGCACGATCAGGGTCAGGGCCAGACTGAACGTACCGCCCTGCCCCAGCCCGAGCAGAATCGCCCAGCCCCACAGACCTTCGATCGGTGCGTACAGGCAGCCGAACAGACCGGCCAGGGTCAGCGCCATGACCACGACGATCGCCAGACGCTGATCCTTGCCACGGGTTGCCAGCCACGGCGCGGCCAGTGAGCTGGCCAGTTGAATGATCACCGAACCGGACAGCACCAATCCGGCCTGAGTCGGTGTCAGCCCGCGCCCGATAAGGATCGACGGCAACCAGCCAAACACGATGTAGGCCAGCGACGATTGCAGGCCCATGTACAAGGTCACTTGCCAGGCCAGCGGATCGCGCAGCAACCCGCGCACGCGATAAGCGACGTTGTGCGCGCCGTGCCTGGAGCCGACTTGCGGCAGCCAGAATACCGCTGCCACCAGCGCCGGAATCACCCAGAACCCCAGGCCCATCGCCCAGTTGTTGCCGAAATGCTCACTCAGCGGCACGGTCGAACCCGCCGCCATCGCCGCGCCCAGGCACAGGGCCATGGTGTAGACGCCCGTCATGGTGCCAGCGTGTTTGGCAAAATCGCGTTTGACGATACCCGGCAGCAAAACGCCGACGATGCCGATGCTGGCGCCGCCGAGCACACTGCCAGCGAACAGGCCGATCTCGCCGAAGTTACTGCGCAGGATAATCCCGCCAGCCAGCGTCAGCAGAATGCCCAACACCACCCGCTCAGCACCGAAACGCCGCGCCAGAATCGGCGCCAGCGGCGCAAACAAACCCAGGCACAGCACCGGCAACGTGGTCAGCAATCCCGCCTGCGCCGCAGACAGCCCGAGGCTCCTGGAGACCTCGCTGAGTAACGGCGCCATGCTCGACAATGCCGGGCGCAGGTTCAGCGCCACCAGAATCAACCCGAGCAGCAACAGCCATGGACGTTTTACTAACGGATGACTTTGCTGGACCTGCTCGTCATCAGCCTCGGCATCAATCAGCAACTCCTCCAGCTCAGGCGAGCGTTTCGACGTTGTGGATAACTCAGTGCGGGGCATGGTTTTCTCGGTTTCAAGGTTCATTGATCAGTTGCCTCGACAAGGCTTTGGCCCGTTCCGGGTCGCGTTGCTCGACCGCATCGAGCAACGCGATGTGCAAGTCGAACACTTCCTGACGGCGCGGGGAGATATTCAGGGTCTGACGCAATTGCGCGCCCACGATGCTGGAGAAGTAGCGATACAGCTCGCTGAGGGTCGGGTTGTGCGCGGCGTCGACCAGACGCCGGTGAAACACCAGATCGCAGGCGATGTAAGTGTCGAGGTCGCCATGGTAGTGGCAGCCACTGGTGCCGAGCGCTTCACGCAACGCCGCCAGATCCTCGTCGGTACGGCGCAGCGCCGCCAGGCCGATGGCCTCGACTTCGAGGATATGCCGGGTTTCCCGCGCCTGATCCAGCGAACACCGCGATAACGCTTTCAGCGTGTCGAGCGGATCGACCAAGGCGCGCAGATAACTGCCGTCGCCCTGACGGATTTCGATCAGGCCAGAAAACGCCAGCACGCGCATGGCCTCACGCACGGTGTTGCGGCTGATGCCCAGCTCGGCGCACAGCTCCGGTTCAGTCGGCAGCCGCTCACCGACCTGCCATGCACCGCTGTTGATGCGCTGACGCAGTTGGTCCAGAGCCTGGTCGACCAGGGATCGCTTGATCAAAGGGGAAATGTCGGACATGAACCTCGCCTTTTCATCCAATCATAGGATGAATTTTCCGACATGTTAGTCAGACCCGACGGCGCACACAACCTTGGGGACGCTCTGCTTATGGGCACGTTTTCGATCGGGCCCACGGGCGAAGGCAATAACCGCGCGCAAAAACAAACCCGGAACAGGTCCGGGTTTATTTCAGAGCGCAGTCAGATCAATGCAAAATCTGACTCAAGAACAACTTCGTCCGATCGTTTTGCGGATTATCGAAGAAGTCGTTCGGCGCGGCCTGTTCAACGATCTCGCCCTTGTCCATGAAGATCACGCGGTTCGCCACGGTGCGGGCAAAGCCCATTTCATGGGTCACACAAAGCATGGTCATGCCGTCTTCGGCGAGACCGATCATGGTATCCAGAACCTCTTTCACCATCTCCGGATCGAGCGCTGACGTCGGTTCGTCGAACAGCATGATTTTCGGCTTCATGCACAAGGCGCGGGCGATCGCCACACGCTGTTGCTGACCGCCGGACAATTGGCCCGGGTATTTGTGCGCCTGCTCCGGAATGCGTACGCGCTCCAGGTAATGCATGGCGATTTCTTCGGCCTTGCGCTTGGGCATCTTGCGCACCCACATCGGCGCCAGGGTGCAGTTCTGCAGAATGGTCAGGTGCGGGAACAGGTTGAAGTGCTGGAACACCATGCCGACTTCGCGGCGGATCGCTTCGATCTGCTTGAGGTCGTTGGTCAGCTCCACGCCATCGACAACGATGCGGCCTTGCTGGTGTTCTTCCAGGCGATTGAGGCAACGAATCGTCGTCGATTTGCCCGAGCCCGACGGCCCGCACAGAACGATACGCTCGCCCTGTTTGACATTGAGGTTGATGTCTTTGAGTACGTGGAACTGGCCATACCACTTGTTGACGCCCTGCATCTGGATAATGCCTTCAGGGCCCACAGGCTTTTTGATTGCTTCGCTCATTTACAGAGAACTCCTAACGCTTGTGGCCAGTGTCGAGCTTGCGTTCCAGATGCATGGAATAGCGCGACATACCAAAACAGAAAATCCAGAACACCAGGGCGGCGAACACGTAGCCTTCAGTGGCCATGCCCAGCCATTTCGGATCGGCAGCAGCTTGCTTGACGCTGTTGAGCAGGTCGAAGAGGCCGATGATGATCACAAGGCTAGTGTCCTTGAACAGCGCAATGAACGTGTTGACGATGCCGGGAATCACCAGCTTCAGGGCTTGCGGTAAAATCACCAGGCCCATCGAGCGCCAGTAACCGAGGCCCATTGCCGCTGCGGCTTCGTATTGGCCTTTGGGGATCGCTTGCAGGCCGCCGCGCACCACTTCGGCAACATAGGCCGACTGGAACAGGATCACCCCGATCAGTGCGCGCAGCAGCTTGTCGAAGTTCATGCCTTCGGGCAGGAACAGCGGCAGCATCACCGAGGACATGAACAACACCGTGATCAACGGCACGCCGCGCCAGAACTCGATGAAGGTCACACAGACCACGCGAATCGCCGGCATGTTCGAGCGCCGGCCCAGCGCCAGCACGATGCCCAGCGGCAACGCTCCGGCAATACCAACGGTGGCGATCACCAGGGTCAGCATCAGGCCGCCCCACTGGCTGGTCGGCACGGTGGTCAGACCGAAACCGCCATGCAGCAAAGTGAAGGCGATGATCGGGTACAGCACCAAAAAGCTCAGGCCGTAGACCGCTTTGCGCGGCATGCGCGAGATGAACAGTGGCGCTGCACCAATGACTGCCAGCCACACGGTCAGGTCAACGCGCCAGCGCAGTTCGGTCGGGTAATAGCCGTACATGAACTGGCCGAAACGCTGCTGAATGAACACCCAGCAGGCGCCTTCCTTGGTGCAGTCGGCGCGCGTGGTGCCGACCCAATTGGCATCGACGATCGCCCAGCTGAGGATCGGCGGCACGACGAGGTAGATCAGGTAGAACGCGAACAGCGTCAGCAGGGTGTTGAGCCAGCTGGAAAACATGTTCGCGCGCATCCACGCCACCACGCCGATGCTGCTGTTGGGTGGAGGCATGTCGGGTTTGAAAGTATGAGTACTCATGCGCTTTTCCTTACCGCTCGATCAGCGCAATGCGCTTGTTGTACCAGTTCATCAGCAGGGAAATGCTGATACTGATCGCCAGGTACACGCTCATGGTGATGGCAATCACCTCGATGGCCTGCCCGGTCTGGTTGAGCACGGTGCCGGCGAACAGCGAAACCATTTCCGGGTAACCGATACCGGCCGCCAGCGAAGAGTTCTTCGCCAGGTTCAGGTATTGGCTGGTCAGCGGCGGAATGATCACGCGCAGGGCTTGCGGAATGATCACCTTGCGCAGGGTCGGGCCGTTGCGCAGGCCGAGCGAACGCGCCGCTTCGGTCTGGCCATGGCTGACCGACTTGATCCCGGAACGCACGATTTCGGCGATGAACGCTGCGGTGTACACGGTGAGTGCGAGGGTCAACGCCAGCAGTTCCGGGATCAATACCCAGCCGCCGACAAAGTTGAAGCCCTTGAGCTCAGGCATTTCCCAATGCAGCGGAGCGCCGAAGATCAACGCACACAAGGTCGGGATCACCAGCAGGATCGCCAGGCCGGCCCAGAACTTGTGGAACGGCACGCCGGTTTCTTCGAAGCGCTTGTTGGCCCAGCGGGTCATCAGCAGGATGCCGACGATGGCCAGCACAATGCTGATCACGAAGGCCCAGAAGCCGTCAGCGGCCAGCGCGGCCGGCATGTTCAGGCCACGGCTGCTGACGAAGAAGGTGTCGCCGAAGTTGTGGCTGTTGCGCGGTCCCGGCATGGTCAGGAACACCGCGAAGTACCAGAACAGAATCTGCAGCAGCGGTGGAATATTGCGGAACACTTCCACATACACCGTCGCCAGTTTGGCGATGATCCAGTTCTGCGACAGCCGCGCTACACCGACGATGAAACCGAGAATCGTCGCCAGGATCACGCCGATAAAGGTCACCAACAAGGTGTTGAGCAGGCCGATGACAAACACCCGTGCGTAGCTGTCCGCTTCGGTGTAGTCGATAAGGGTTTGAGCGATGCCGAACCCGGCACTGCGCTCCAGAAAGCTGAAACCGGAGGTGATGCCCCGGTGCTGAAGGTTGGTTTGGGTATTGTCGAACAGGTACCAGCCAAGCGAGACCACCGCCACAACCGTGATGATCTGAAATAGCCACGCACGCACTCGTGGATCGCTGAGGCTGAGCCTCTGCTTTGGTGCGCCGATTGAATTTTGCATGAAGTGCCCCGGAAGAAATGGAACAAGAACATCACCCGGCGGTTGGCCCGCCGGGCGATAGAACCATTAGCGCACTGGTGGTGCGTACTGAATGCCGCCGTTGTTCCACAGGGCGTTCAAGCCGCGGTCGATTTCCAGCGGAGTGCTCTTGCCGAGGTTTTTCTCGAAGATTTCACCGTAGTTGCCGACTTGCTTGACGATCTGCACAACCCAGTCTTTCGGCAGTTTCAGGTCTTTGCCGTACTCGCCGTCAGCGCCGAGCATCCGGGCCACGTCCGGATTCTTGGTGGACTTGGCTTCAGCTTCGACGTTTTTCGAAGTGATGCCGGCTTCTTCAGCGTTGAGCAGCGCGTAGCCGACCCAACGCACGATGGCCAGCCACTCGTCGTCGCCGTTACGCACGACCGGGCCCAGTGGTTCTTTGGAAATGGTTTCCGGCAGAACCACGTAGTCCTTTGGCGAGGCCAGCTTGCTGCGCTGGGCGAACAGCTGCGACTTGTCGGAGGTCAGCACGTCGCAACGACCGGATTCCAGCGACTTGGCGCTTTCATCGGAGGTGTCGAAAGTGATCGGGGTGTATTTCAGACCGTTGCCACGGAAGTAGTCGGAAACGTTCAGCTCGGTGGTGGTACCGGCCTGGATGCAGATGGTCGCGCCGTCGAGCTCTTTGGCACTTTTCACGCCCAGCTTGTTGTTAACCAGGAAGCCGATGCCGTCGTAGTAGGTGATGAAGCCCGGGAATTTCAGGCCCATGCCCGCATCGCGAGAGCTGGTCATGGTGGTGTTGCGCGAGAGGATGTCGATCTCGCCCGATTGCAGCGCGGTGAAGCGCTCCTTGGCGTTCAACTGACTGAACTTGACCTTGTTGGCGTCGCCGAAAACGGCGGCGGCCACAGCGCGGCAAACGTCAGCATCGATGCCGAGGATCTTGCCGGTTGCATCCGGTACCGAGAAGCCTGGCAGACCGTCGCTCACGCCACACTGCACGAAACCTTTCTTTTGTACCGCATCCAGGGTTGCACCCGCCTGAGCGAACCCGCTGACGCCGAGTACTGCTGCTGCAGTCACGACCGCCAGAGTGGATTTCAACATCTTCATTCAAACCTCCAGTTTTGCTCTTGTTGTGTCGGAGCTTGAGTCCAGTCGCACCCTTTTGAGGCGTTGTTGACCCGTGTTGGCTTTTTTTGGGGTCAACCGACGTAAGACCTTCGCCATGAGTCTAGTAGGAGAAAATCCACATCATGGATCACTCACTTCTCACCAATCGGCCGAACGGGCTGTAGCCCTTTCACGTTCGCTAAGCCCGTAGCGGCCATTGGCGAACATCCATCACCGGATTCGTTGCTGTCCCATCGTGCGACGTGGACTGATAGTGTTACCGCCACGCGTAGGACGCTTCGTACGCAAACCTCCATAGCAAACGCCGTACCACACCGCTTGCCAAAGTGATTGCACGACACGTCAATAGCTAAACTTGTAGCCTTGCGACATCTTGTTAACGGATCAACCGGGCGCGCACTTCAATCACGCACTCAATGAGAGCGCCCGCACATTTTTGGAGCAGATATGACCGAGCCCTTGATTCTTCAGCCTGTTAAGCCTGCAGATGCCTGCGTAATCTGGCTGCACGGCCTCGGCGCCGACCGCTATGACTTCCTTCCGGTGGCCGAGGCACTGCAGGAAAGTCTGCTGAGCACACGTTTTGTGCTGCCGCAGGCGCCGACGCGTCCGGTGACGATAAATGGCGGATATGCCATGCCCAGCTGGTACGACATCAAGGCCATGAGCCCGGCACGGGCAATCGATCTCGACGAGCTGGAAGCCTCGGCGGATCGCATCATTGAACTGATCGAAAACGAGCGCGCCAGCGGAATAGACGCCTCGCGGATTTTTCTCGCCGGTTTTTCCCAAGGCGGCGCCGTAGTGCTGCACACCGCTTTTGTGAAGTGGCAGGGGCCGTTGGGTGGCGTTCTGGCGTTGTCGACTTATGCGCCGACGTTCAGTGATGAACTGGAATTGTCCGCCAGCCAGCAACGCATTCCGGTGCTTTCATTGCATGGACAATTCGATAACGTGGTGCAGAACTCGATGGGCCGCAGCGCTTATGAGCATCTGAAGAAGCATGGTGTCACCGTGACATGGCAGGAATACCCAATGGAGCACGAAGTGTTACCTGAAGAGATTCGCGACATTGGCGTCTGGCTGAGCGAACGCCTGCGCTGATTTGCGGCCAATCCCTGCCCTTTGATCCCTCCTACTACGCCGCGCCCGTTTCTTGCATTACACTGGCCGGCGTACATTCCTTAACCAATTGATGAGATGACCGTGCTCAAAGCACTCAAGAAAATGTTCGGTAAAAGCGAGGCTGAGCAGCTCGCGCCAGTTCCCAGTGCGCCGTCGCACGCCCCCGGTCATCGCACCGATGCCCCGCAGGCCGACCGCCCCGCTCCCGCAGCCGCACCGACGCCAGAAGAAAAACCCGTTACGGCCGCGCCAATCGCCGCCGAGCCTGCGCGCAGCGAAGCGCCGAAACCGGCCAGACCGCGTCGCGAACCGAAGCCCAAGGCACCGGTGATTCCATGGAAACTCGAAGACTTCGTCGTCGAGCCACAGGAAGGCAAGACCCGCTTTCACGATTTCAAACTCGCCCCGGAACTGATGCACGCCATCCAGGATCTGGGCTTTCCGTATTGCACGCCGATCCAGGCGCAGGTGCTGGGCTTCACCCTCGCCGGCAAAGACGCCATCGGCCGCGCGCAGACCGGCACCGGCAAAACCGCCGCGTTCCTGATCTCGATCATCACCCAGTTGCTGCAGACGCCGCCGCCGAAAGAACGCTACATGGGCGAGCCGCGCGCGCTGATCATTGCGCCGACACGCGAACTGGTGGTGCAGATCGCCAAGGATGCCGCTGACCTGACCAAGTACACCGGCCTCAACGTGATGACGTTTGTCGGCGGCATGGATTTCGACAAACAGCTCAAGCACCTCGAAGCGCGCCACTGCGACATCCTTGTCGCCACACCGGGCCGCCTGCTCGACTTCAACCAGCGCGGCGACGTGCACCTGGACATGGTTGAAGTGATGGTGCTGGACGAAGCCGACCGCATGCTCGACATGGGTTTCATCCCGCAGGTGCGGCAGATCATTCGGCAAACCCCACCGAAGTCGGAGCGCCAGACTTTGCTGTTCTCCGCGACCTTCACCGAAGACGTGATGAACCTCGCCAAGCAATGGACTACTGACCCGGCGATCGTCGAAATCGAAATTACCAACGTCGCCAACGAGAACGTCGAACAGCACATCTATGCCGTGGCCGCTGCTGACAAATACAAACTGCTCTACAACCTGGTCAACGACAACGGCTGGGAGCGCGTGATCGTGTTCGCCAACCGCAAGGACGAAGTGCGCCGCATCGAAGAGCGTCTGGTGCGCGACGGCATCAACGCCGCGCAACTGTCCGGCGACGTGCCGCAGCACAAGCGCATCAAAACCCTGGAAGGTTTCCGCGAAGGCAAGATCCGCGTGCTGGTGGCCACTGATGTCGCCGGTCGCGGCATTCACATCGACGGCATCAGCCATGTGATCAACTTCACCCTGCCTGAAGTGCCGGACGACTACGTGCACCGCATCGGCCGTACCGGTCGCGCGGGGGCCGATGGTGTGTCGATCAGCTTTGCTGGCGAAGACGACTCGTATCAGTTGCCGTCCATCGAAGAGAAACTCGGTCGCAAGATCAGCTGCGAAACGCCGCCGACGCATCTGCTGCGCGCGGTTGACCGCAAGCGTCCGCAATAAGCGTCGCGGTATGAAAAAGCGCAGCCGGAAACGGACTGCGCTTTTTTTATGCCCGATGGTTGCTCGCCAGAACTAAAAGTCCATAATGGAAAAATAAGTTTAGTTTTGGAGCAAAAATGTCCAGCACCCCCTATGTGATCAATCAAGCTCAGGCCCGTGAGCTCCTGGCATGCATCGATGTGCCGGAGATTCTGCGCAAACTGTTCCGCGATCTCGCGGCCGGTAACGCCGTGCAGCCAGCTCAGCAGTTGGTGGACTTTCCCAAGGGTGCTGGCGACTTCATCAATTATCTCGGTGTGCTGGCCGAGGACGGCGTCTACGGGGTGAAGACTTCGCCGTACATCGTTCGTGAGCAGGGTGCGCTGGTGACGGCGTGGACCCTGTTGATGTCGATGCAAACCGGCCAGCCGCTCTTGCTCTGTGATGCCGGTGAACTGACCGTCGCGCGCACGGCTGCAACCACGGCGGTAGCGGTCGATGCACTCGCGCCGCTGAATGCTCAGCGACTGGCGATCATCGGCAGCGGCAAGGTCGCTCAAGCGCACCTGCATTACGTCAGATCCGTGCGCGACTGGCAGAGCATTACCCTTTATTCCCCTTCGCTGATGGAAGATGCCGAAACTCAGGCCGTATTGAAGGCCATCGCGCCGCCATTGAAGATTGCCGATAGCCGCGAGTCCGCCATCGCCGACGCGCAGGTGATCATGCTCTGCACCTCGTCGGCCGGGCCGGTGATTGATCCTGCCGAATTGAGCAAACCGGCGTTGATCACCTCGATCAGCACCAACGCCCCACGCGCGCATGAGGTGCCGCCGGGCAGCCTCAACGACATGCAGGTGTTCTGCGACTATCGTCTGACCACCCCGGCGTCTGCGGGTGAGATGTTGATTGCGGCTGAGCAGCATGGCTGGAACAAGGAGTCGATTGTTGGCGATCTGGCGGATTTGCTCAGCGAGAAGACTGCACGGCCCGATTACCATCGGCATGTATTTTTCCGTTCGATCGGCTTGGGCCTGGAAGACATTGCGCTCGCCAATGCGGTTTATCACCTGCACCACTGACACCACATGTCCCCTGTAGGAGCTGCCGAAGGCTGCGATCTTTGATCCTGTTTTCAAGATCGAGATCAAAAGATCGCAGCCTCGTTTCACTCGACAACTCCTACAGAGTTCTCGATAGCCCTGGAGTTTTCATGAACCACGCAGATTTCATCATCATCGGCGGCGGGATTGCCGGCGCTTCCACCGGGTTCTGGCTGGCCCCGCACGGCAAAGTGATCGTGCTCGAGCGTGAATCTCATCCGGGCTATCACTCCACCGGTCGTTCCGCTGCGTTGTACACCGCCGCCTACGGCACCGCACAGGTACGCGCACTGACTCAGGCCAGCCGCGCGTTCTTCGACCACCCGCCGAGCGGTTTCTGCGAGCATCCGCTGCTGACCCCGCGCGGTGAAATGACCGTCGATTTCATCGGTGACCCCGCCGAACTGAACAACCAATACCTCAGCGCCAAAGCCACCGTGCCGCAGATGCAATTGCTCACTGCCGAAGAAGCCTGCGCACGCCTGCCGATTCTGCGCCGGGACAAAGTCCACGGCGCGATCTATGATCCTTCGGCCTGCGACATTGATACTGATGCGCTGCATCAGGGCTATCTGCGCGGGATTCGGCGCAACCACGGCGAAGTCCGCACCGATTGCGAAGTGCTCGGCCTGAGTCGCGATGCCGAAGGCATCTGGCACGTGCAAACCAGCGGCGAGACTTTCAGCGCACCGGTGCTCATCAATGCCGCCGGCGCCTGGGCCGACAGGATCGGCGCTTTGGCAGGCGCCCGGCCGCTGGGCCTGCAACCGAAACGTCGCGCTGCGTTTATCTTTGCCGGTCCTGAAGGCGTGGATATTCATCATTGGCCGATGCTGGTCAGCCTCGACGAATCCTTCTACATGAAGCCCGACGCCGGTATGTTCCTCGGCTCGCCGGCCAATGCCGATCCGGTCGAACCGCATGACGTGCAGCCGGAAGAACTCGACATCGCCATGGGCATCTACCAGATCGAAGAAGCCACCACGCTGACCATCCGCCGCCCGACGCGCACCTGGGCTGGCTTGCGCAGTTTCGTCGCTGACGGTGATCTGCTCAGCGGTTTCGACCCGCAGGTGCCGGGGCTGTTCTGGGTTGCTGCGCAGGGCGGTTACGGCATTCAGACGTCACCGGCGATGGGCCAGGCCAGTGCGGCGCTGGTGCGCGGCGAGCCGCTACCCGAGCACCTGCACGAATTCGGCCTGGACAGCGCCATGCTCTCCCCCGCTCGACTGACTTGATCGCATCGACTCATCCCAGAGATTGCGGCACACTCGCAGCGCCCCGGCACAAGGGGCGCTGACGCTGCCTGGAGCTCCACTGTCATGACTGCCCCCGAATTCGACCCGGCGCTGGATAACTTCCGCGCCATCGCCGACGCCATCGCTACGCTGTTCTTCCCTCATGCCGAGGTGGTGCTGCACGACCTGCGTACGCAGAAGGTCGACTACATCGCCAACAACCTGTCCAAGCGCGAGATCGGCGACGACTCGTCGCTGGAAGACATGCTCAGCGAGGATGTCAGCGACAGGAACATCGGCCCGTACGAAAAGCTCAACTGGGACGGTCAGAAAATTCGCAGCCTGAGCACCGTGTTGCGCGACGGCGAAAGTCGTCCGCTGGCGGTGCTGTGCATCAACCTCAACATCTCATTGTTCGAAAACGCCAAAGCGGCGCTGGAACTGTTCCTGTCACCGAGCAAACTGATTCCGCAACCGGACTCACTGTTTCGTGATGACTGGCAGGAACGCATCAATACCTTCCTCCACGCCTGGCTGCGCGAGCGGCAGTTGAGCCTGAACCTGCTGACCCGTGATCACAAACGCGAACTGGTATTGGCACTGCACGCCGAAGGGGCGTTCAAGGGCAAGAGCGCCTCGAACTATGTGGCCAATGTGCTGAACATGGGCCGGGCGACGGTGTACAAGCATTTGAAGGAATTGAAGGGCTGAAAATCAAAAGATCGCAGCCTACGGCAGCTCCTACAGGAGAACGCATTCCCATGTAAGACCTGCCGAGGGCTGCGATCTTTTTATCAGTCGCCGTAGATATCGGCCTTGAAATACCTTTCGGAAATCTTCTGATACTCGCCACTCGCACGAATCCCGTCGATGGCGCTGTTCAGCTGGCTGACCAGTTCGGCATTGCCCTTGCGCACCGCAATCCCGGCACCTTCGCCGACGTACTTCGGATCCTTCAGCTCCGGCCCGACAAACGCATAACCCTGGCCGCGCGGCATCGACAGAAAGTCGTTGAGCGGGATGGTGTCGGCGAAAATCGCATCGAGGCGCCCCGCCGCCAGGTCCATGTAGATCTCTTCGTTGTTGCTGTAGCGCTTGACGTTGATGCCCTTGGGTTCGAACACCTCGGTGGCGAAACGATCGGTAGTGGTCGCGCGTTGCACGCCGACGTTCTTGCCCTTGAGGCTGGCGTATTGATCGTCGACACTGGCGCCCTCTTTCATCACCAGACGCGAAGAAGTGAAGTAATACTTGTGGCTGAAATCCACCGACTTCCTGCGATCTTCGTTGATGGTCATCGACGACAGCGCCATGTCGATCTTCTTCACTTTCAACGACGGAATCAGGCCGTCGAACTCACCCTCGACCCACGCGCACTTGACCTTCATCTGCGCACACAGGGCATTGCCGATGTCGTAGTCGAAACCGACGATTTCACCTTTGTCGGTTTTCGAAGCGAACGGCGGGTAAGCGGCTTCGATGCCGATGCGCAGGGTTTTCTCGGCGGCGAAGGTGCTGGCGCAAGCCAACAGACTGAGGGCCAGACCGGTGACGAGGGGGAGTTTCTTCATGTTCGTTCTCTCGCGAAGTTGTGAAGAGCAGCGGAAAGACAGCAGTCTTTTTTTGTACTTGTAAATCCATACTGGACTTAGATGTACAAATCGTCAATCAGGCAAAGAGAGAGGATTTTTGGTGTTTCGCAAGGCCCCATCGCGAGCAAGCCCGCTCCTACGCTGGATCGGCGAACGACTCAGATCCAAGGTGGGAGCGGGCTTGCTCGCGAAGGCTTACGGGAGAACACCACAAGAATTACTGCTTCCAGCGATCCGCAGCCGCATGATCACTGTCGCGCCCTTCAACCCAGCGCGGGCCGTCGCTGGTGTTTTCTTTCTTCCAGAACGGTGCGCGGGTTTTCAGGTAGTCCATGACGAAGGCGCAGGCATCGAACGCGGCCTGGCGATGAGCGCTGGCGGCGCCGACGAAGACGATCGGCTCGCCCGGCTCCAGCGCGCCGACGCGGTGCAGCACTTCCAGTTTCAACAGCGGCCAGCGCTGCTCAGCTTCGACAGCGATCTTGCCGAGGGCTTTTTCGGTCATGCCCGGATAGTGCTCGAGAAACATCCCGGCCACGTCGCGGCCGTCGTTGAAGTCGCGTACATAACCGACAAAACTCACCACCGCGCCGACGCCGACATTAGCCGCATGCATCGCATTGACTTCAGCACCGGGATCAAACGGTGCCGCCTGCACGCGAATCACCATGGCTCAGCCTCCGGTCACGGTGGGGAAAAAAGCCACTTCGTCACCATCGACCACTGGCTCGTCGAGTTGGCAGAGATCTTCGTTGCGCGCGCACATCAGGTTCTGCTCGCTCATCACCTCGGCGCCATCACGTTGCGCCAGCAATGCGCGCACATCGTCGATGGTGTTGAAATTGCCTTCTACTTCCACCGAATCCACGCCCAGCGCTTCACGGTAACGGGCAAAAAACTTAACGGTCAGTTTCATGGCTGCTCCGCCTGGAAGTGGCCGCTTTTGCCGCCGACTTTCTCCAACAGACGCACGCTTTCGATGGTCATGCCACGGTCGACGGCTTTGCACATGTCGTAAATGGTCAGGGCGGCAACGCTGGCGGCAGTAAGCGCTTCCATTTCGACGCCAGTTTGCCCGGACAACTTGCAGCGGGCGACGATGCGCACACTGTCATTACCCTCGGCGTTGAGTTCGACTTTCACACCCGTCAGCATCAGCGGATGGCACAGCGGAATCAGATCGCTGGTTTTCTTCGCCGCCTGAATCCCGGCAATGCGTGCCACGGCGAACACATCGCCCTTGGGATGACCGCCGCTGACGATCATCTGCAGGGTTTCAGGAAGCATGCGCACCAGCGCTTGAGCGGTCGCTTCACGGAACGTCACGGCTTTTTCAGTGACGTCGACCATGTTGGCGCGACCTTGGGAATCGAGATGAGTCAGCACGGGATTACTCCTGATCAGGAGCGTGGATTGTAAACCTGTGGGTCAGATGTCTGCGAGCGCGATCACCGCCCCGACGCAAATCCCTGTGGGAGCGGGCTTGCTCTCGAAAGCGGTGGATCAGTCACCTTTGAGATGGCCTGACATACCGCTTTCGCGAGCAAGCCCGCTCCCACATCTGATTTTGCATTCAGGCATAAAAAAACCGGGTGGCTTGAGGGCCGCCCGGTTTTGGGTGAAGGGTTACAAATGCGACTCTGCGTATTCAGCCAGAATCGAGCGAGGCACCCCTTGCAGGGTGATGTGCACACCGTTGGGGAAATCCTTGAAGCGTTCGGTCAGGTAGGTCAGCCCGGAGCTGGTCGCGGACAGGTAAGGCGTGTCGATCTGCGCCAGATTGCCCAGGCATACCACTTTGGAACCGGCGCCGGCACGAGTGATGATGGTTTTCATCTGGTGCGGCGTGAGGTTCTGGCATTCGTCGATCAGGATCAGGCTCTGCTGGAAGCTGCGCCCACGAATGTAGTTGAGCGATTTGAACTGCAGCGGCACTTTGCTGAGGATGTAGTCGACGCTGCCATGGGTGTTTTCGTCATCCATGTGCAAGGCTTCGAGGTTGTCGGTGATGGCGCCCAGCCAAGGCTCCATTTTTTCCGCTTCGGTGCCGGGCAGGAAACCGATTTCCTGGTCCAGGCCCTGCACGCTGCGGGTGGCGATGATGCGGCGATAACGTTTGCTGACCATGGTCTGCTCGATCGCCGCGGCCAGCGCCAGAATGGTTTTGCCGGAACCGGCGGCGCCGGACAGGTTGACCAGATGAATGTCCGGATCAAGCAGCGCGTACAGCGCCAGACTCTGATAGATGTCGCGCGGCTTCAGCCCCCACGCCTCCTGATGCAGCAGCGGTTCCTGATGCAGGTCGAGGATCAGCAGCCTGTCTTCCTGGATTTCCTTGATCCAGCCGACAAAGCCCTGCTCGTCAATGATGAACTCGTTGATGTGCACGGCCGGCAGGTTGTCGATCAGTTGCACCTGATGCCAGGTGCGGCCGTGGTCCTGCCGGGTTTCGACCTTGCTCACGCGGTCCCAGAAGGAGCCGGTCATGTTGTGGTAGCCGTTGGGCAGCAGGGATACGTCATCGACCAGTTGGTCGGTGCTGTAGTCCTCGGCGTCGATGCCACAGGCGCGCGCCTTCAGGCGCATGTTGATGTCTTTGGTGACCAGCACTACCGGTTTCTGCGGGTCGCGGGTGTGCAGATCAATCAGTTGGTTGATGATTTTGTTGTCGTTCAGGTGCTCGGGCAGAATCAGGTTCGACTCGGCCTGCTTGCTCATCAGAATTGACAGCAAGCCCTTCGGCCCGCCCTTGCCGCGCTGGATCGGCACGCCCAGTTCGACGTCCTCGGGGGACGCATCGCCCAGGGTCTTATCGATCAGGCGGATCGCCTGGCGGCATTCGGCGGCCACGCTGTGGTGGCCGCTCTTGAGCTTGTCCAGCTCTTCCAGCACGGTCATCGGGATGGCGACGTGGTGTTCTTCGAAATTCAGCAGGGCATTTGGATCGTGAATCAATACGTTGGTATCGAGTACATACAGGATTGGCTGGTTGGAGGAAGGGCTGCGTCCGTGATCATCCATACTCGGTCACCTTTGTGGGAGCCATTCGACGCAATACCTTGACAGTGCTGCGCCTCGAGGTGACTGCCGATTCATCCACGAGGGCCTGGATGAACTGCACACAGTAGGAGTCTGGGAAGACGCCACCTGTGTTGCAGGTTTCGGCGGTCTGTCTTCGTAATACTCCAAAACCGATGACATAAAAAAGCACTTTGACGGTTTTTTTAAGTTTATTTTGCAGAGTGACGAAAAGCCCTTGGCGGACTCCCCGGACACCGCTAAAGTCGGAAGTCCGCCTGCATCGAACCCCCTACAAAAATCACCCCAAACCCAATGTTTTCGGGCCCTTCGTCTTTCTCAACGAAAGGCGTCCTGACAGTCTTCCCACCCAATGCCGCTCTGCGCAGTCTGGGTGATCAGCCACGGCAGCGACGTCTTCACTGCATCCTGTTTCATGTTGAAATTGATCACCCCGTGCCGCCACAGCAGCATCAGGGTCAACACCCGCTGCGCGCTTGCCGGGCCCTTGAGCTTGCCGGCACCGTCCTGGGCATCGATGTCCCACAGCGCTACTTGCAAGCCCTGGCTATTGAAGAAACCTTGTGCGTCACTGCGGCGCTGGCCATCCGGTGGACGGAACAGCGGCACGTAGTTTTCCGGCAACTTGTTCTTCACCAGATCGGCACTGCGCCGTACCGAATCCTGCCAGTCCTGCCAATGGCTGTGGGAGCGGAACTCCCAGCCCTGGACGCCAACGCACTGCCGGGAAAAGCTCGCCTGCAGACTGCTGACCGAACGGCCAGCGAGTCGTGCCTGAATATCCTTGCCCAGCACAAAGAACGTTGCGCTCAGATTGGACTTGCGCAGGTACTCGGTCAGCCAGTCAGTATTGTCCGGTTGCACGTTGGCGCCGCTGTCGAAGGTCAGCAGAAACAGTCGGTCGTGCATCTCGTCGCCGTTACGCTCGTAGTCGCCGAAACGATCGAACTCATTACTCGTTTGCGGTGACAGCGCGGCCTTGCGCATCAACTCGTCGAGGTACTGCAAATGGAAGATCCGGCTCGGCTCGGCCCACTTGGTGTAATAGCTGTCGTCGCTGACCACGAACTTGGCCGCTTGCTCACGCAGGGTCGGCAGGTCTTCGACGAGGAAGCAGAACGAGGCGTCCTGATCGCAGCTTTGCTGGGCGTAGTTGTAGTTGGCCAGCAAGCGCTGCCAGAGACGTTGGCGCAGCTGATTGACCGCATCGGTATTGACCGTACGCAGCCCCAGGCGCTGGGCCAGTGCGGCCTCGTCGATGGATTCGGTACCGAGCAGACCGCGAGCGAACATGAGGATTTCCGCTCGCGATGCGACGTCGAACAGGGTCGGATTGCCGAGCTGCTCCGGCCAGGATGTGCGATCCAGCGTCGCCGCCTCACCGGGCGCCGCCACGGCCCCGAAGCTCAGCAGCCACGCGGTAAACAAAAGAACAATGCGCAAAGGGATGTCTCCATAACAAAACCCGCGCGGCACTATATCGCGGGTGGATCAAAAGAAAGATCAAAAGATCGCAGCCTTCGGCAGCTCCTACCTGTCCCCCATTGGATTCATTGCGGTTTCATGTCGTGCGCAATCTGTAGGAGCTGTCGAGCCCCGGCGAGGCTGCGATCTTGTTCCATGACACCACCGATCACCTATCATGCTCATAGCTGGAGTCAACAAGAACAACCCCCTAGAATCGCCCCCACGATTAAAGGAGACGACTTCATGCTGATGGTGATTTCCCCCGCCAAGACCCTCGACTATGAAACACCGCCGGCGACCCAACGCTTTACCCAGCCGCAGTACCTCGACCATTCGCAGGAACTGATCCAGCAACTGCGCGAACTGAGCCCGGCGCAGATCAGCGAGTTGATGCACGTGTCCGACAAGATCGGTGGCCTCAACGCCGCGCGTTTTGGCAGTTGGACACCCGCCTTCACCCCGGAAAACGCCAAGCAGGCCCTGCTCGCATTCAAGGGCGATGTGTACACCGGCCTGGACGCGCAGTCCTTCAGCGAAGCGCAATTCGACTACGCGCAAAAGCATCTGCGTATGCTCTCCGGCCTTTATGGACTGCTGCGCCCGCTGGACCTGATGCAACCTTATCGTCTGGAGATGGGCACCAAACTGGCCAACGGCCGTGGCAAGGATTTGTACGCGTTCTGGGGCACACGCATCAGCGAATGGCTGAATGAGGCGCTGGCTGAGCAAGGCGATGATGTGCTGCTCAATCTGGCTTCCAACGAGTACTTCTCTGCGGTCAAGCGCAGCGCGTTGAATGCGCGAATCATCAACACGGAGTTCAAGGATCAGAAAAACGGCCAATATAAAATCATCAGTTTCTATGCGAAGAAAGCACGCGGTCTGATGAGTCGTTTTGTGATTCAGGAGCGCATCAACGACCCCGTTCAGCTCAAGCAATTTGACGTGCAGGGCTATCGCTACAGCGCCGAGCAATCGAAACCTGACAATCTTGTGTTTTTGCGCGACCACGCCCCGGAATAAAGCATGCCCAATGCACGACTCTTTCCATACAGAGTCGTGCACATCGCACGATGTCAGAAATCCCCCGCCACATTTCGCCAGTTTAATGGCGCCAAAAAAATACCCCTGTCTTTTCTAAGATTTCTTTCACTCGACACTCGTCAGTTTTTTCAGTAGTGGCACCTAAATTTTTTTGCAGTAGTGGCACAAAACTATCGAGCACGCTTTTAGCCCCAGAACTAAAGGGCGAAATAGCAAGTGCTATCAATTTGCATCCAGTGCCATCTTTATCAATATTTCAAAAAATTTCGGCTGGCACGATGAGCGGGCTGGAACTATGTCCAAATGCGTTGCTCATACCACCGGTAACGATTCTCGCCGAGTTTGTACGAGATAACTTACGCAGAGCTGATAGCCATGTAACCAAGTTGTCACAGCAACTTGCCTGAGTGACTAACGAGTCTCAAAACAATCGAAGGACAGGAGATACGCACCATTAATATCCCCTACAAAGGCCAAGGCCGCGCCCCTATAAACGTGCTCGCCTGAGCACCTAACTGCTTGATTTAACGGCTCCCTACCGGACGTCGAGCAGGCTACACGACAGCACTAGAGTCTTCCCGCACGGAAGATCGGCTGCATAACAGGGCAAGTCATAACAACAAGGCCTAGTTGCGCACATCTTGAGTGCACTTATTAGACACTCGGAACTTTGTATGCCTGCACACGGCATTGTGGCGCCTGTAAGCCGCACTTCCGAGTGCACTAGTGACCGCTGAACACCATTAACTCCGGCCTTCTAAGGCCTGATATATACAGAGGTAATTGCGATGCGCATCAGCATATTTGGTTTGGGTTACGTTGGCGCAGTATGTGCCGGTTGCCTGTCTGCACGGGGCCATGACGTAGTTGGCGTCGATGTTGCCAAAGACAAGATCGACATGATTAACGCCGGCAAATCGCCGATCGTTGAACCAGGCCTGGGCGAACTGCTGCAGCAGGGTATCCAGACCGGTCGTCTGCGCGGCACGACCAACTTCGCCGAGGCGATTCGTGATACCGACCTGTCGATGATCTGCGTCGGCACGCCGAGCAAAAAGAACGGCGATCTGGAACTGAACTACATCGAGGCCGTGTGCCGCGAGATCGGTTTCGTCCTGCGTGAAAAAACCACCCGCCACACCATCGTCGTGCGCAGCACCGTGTTGCCAGGCACCGTGGCCAACGTGGTCATCCCGATTCTGGAAGACTGCTCCGGCAAGAAAGCCGGCGTCGATTTCGGCGTTGCGGTCAACCCTGAATTCCTGCGTGAATCCACCGCCATCGCTGACTACGATCAGCCACCGATGACCGTTATCGGCGAGTTCGATACCGCGTCGGGCGACGTTCTGCAATCGCTGTACGAAGAACTCGACGCACCGATCATCCGCAAGGACATCGCTGTTGCCGAAATGATCAAGTACACCTGCAACGTCTGGCACGCGACCAAAGTGACCTTCGCCAACGAGATCGGCAACATCGCCAAAGCGGTCGGCGTCGATGGCCGTGAAGTGATGGAAGTGGTCTGCCAGGACAAGACCCTCAACCTGTCCCAGTACTACATGCGCCCAGGCTTCGCCTTCGGCGGCTCGTGCCTGCCAAAAGACGTCCGCGCCCTGACCTACCGCGCCGGTTCGCTGGACGTCGAAGCGCCGCTGCTCAACTCGCTGATGCGCAGTAACGAATCGCAAGTGCAGAACGCTTTCGACATCGTTGAAAGCCATGAAAAGCGCAAAGTCGCCCTGCTCGGTCTGAGCTTCAAGGCCGGCACCGACGACCTGCGCGAAAGCCCGCTGGTCGAACTGGCCGAAATGCTGATCGGCAAGGGTTACGACCTGAGCATCTACGACAGCAACGTCGAGTACGCCCGTGTTCACGGCGCTAACAAAGACTACATCGAGTCGAAAATCCCGCACGTATCGTCCCTGCTCAATTCGGACTTCGATTCGGTGATCGACAACTCCGACGTGATCATCCTCGGCAACCGCGACGAGAAATTCCGTTCGCTGGCTCAGGAAGCGCCGCAGGGCAAGCAAGTCATCGACCTGGTGGGCTTCATGTCCAAGGCCACCAGCGCCGGTAGCCGCACCGAAGGGATCTGCTGGTAAGCAGACATTGCGCGGCACCGCATACCGCGTCGCCGCGCACTGACTGTGTGAACCCGTGGTAGGAGCTGACGAGTGAAACGAGGCTGCGATCTTTACCGGGGTCACTTGAGTCGTGAGTGAACACCCAGAAGATCAAAAGATCGCAGCCTTCGGCAGCTCCTACAGTGGGCCATTGATGAGCCTGCCTTAACCCCATCGGGCCCAGCCCGAGATAGAGACGGATGCAGATTATGCACAGGCTAAAACACGGCCTACTTCAGGCCGCCGGTTGGCTGTTTTACCTAAGTTTGTTGATGGGCCTGGCCTTGATGCTGCCCACGTCCACATTCGACTCCGAGTCGAAGGACTTCATTTTCCTGATTGGCGCCGTGGGTATCTGGCGCTACTCGATGGGTGCAACGCACTTTGTGCGCGGCATGATTTTTCTCTACATCGTCTACCCGCACCTGCGTCGCAAAGTACGCAAGCTGGGTAAAGCGGCCGACCCGTCGCATGTATTTCTGATGGTCACGAGCTTTCGTATTGACGCGCTGACCACCGCGCAGGTCTACAGCTCGGTGATCCGCGAAGCCATCGACTGCGAACTGCCGACCACCATTGTCTGCTCGATCGTGGAAATGTCCGACGAGCTGCTGGTCAAGGCGCTGTGGGCGCGGATGAATCCGCCGGAGCGGGTCAAGCTCGACTTCGTGCGTATTCCCGGTACCGGCAAGCGCGATGGTCTGGCCTTCGGTTTCCGCGCGATCTCCCGTCACCTGCCGGACGACCGTGCAGTAGTGGCCGTGATCGACGGCGACACCGTGCTCGGCGAAGGCGTCGTGCGCAAGACCGTGCCGTGGTTCCAGCTGTTCGGCAACGTCGGCGGCCTGACCACCAACGAATTCTGCGAAGTACGCGGCGGCTACATCATGAGCGAATGGCACAAGCTGCGTTTCGCCCAGCGCCACATCAACATGTGCTCGATGGCCCTGTCCAAGCGCGTACTGACCATGACCGGTCGGATGTCGGTGTTCAAAGCGTCCGTGGTGACCAACCCGGAATTCATCGCCGACGTTGAAAGCGACTCGCTGCAGCACTGGCGTCTGGGCCGCTTCAAGTTCCTGACCGGTGACGACAAGTCGAGCTGGTTCAGCCTGATGCGCCTGGGTTACGACACCTTCTACGTGCCGGACGCCGCGATCAACACCGTTGAGCATCCGCCGGAAAAGAGCTTCATCAAGGCCAGCCGCAAGCTGATGTTCCGCTGGTACGGCAACAACCTGCGCCAGAACTCCCGTGCACTGGGTCTGGGTATCCGCCGCCTCGGCGTATTCACTTCGGTGGTGCTGTTCGACCAGCGCGTGTCGATGTGGACCTCGCTGCTCGGCCTGACCGTCGCACTGATCGCCAGCTTCAAGTACGGCACCGCGTTCATCCTCGTGTACCTGCTGTGGATCGGCATCACCCGCCTGATCCTGACGCTGTTGCTGTCGTGTTCCGGTCACCGTATCGGCCCTGCTTACCCGGCGATTCTGTATTACAACCAGATCGTTGGCGCCCTGGTGAAGATCTACGTGTTCTTCCGCCTCGACCAACAATCCTGGACTCGCCAGCCCACATCCCTGACCCGTGATCTCGCCAGCTTTCAACGTTGGTTCAACACCTGGTCGTCTCGGACCATGACCTTCTCCGCCGGCAGCATTTTTGTCGCCGTGCTGCTGATGATGGTCTGACCCGCTCCTATTGAATTAACAAGGAAATCGCCCCTATGAATACCGCCGTCAACGTCAACGTAGTGCATGAATCCGAAGCCCAGCGCCAGCACGCTCGCGTGAAAATCCCGGCCAAGCTGCGTTTCTTCGGCCCTGACCGGACTCCGGTCGAAGCGCGGGTATTGGACCTGTCGGCTGGCGGTCTGGCGTTCAACGCCGGGCAGATGCCGCTGACCATCGGCGAGGTGTACAAGGCGCGTCTGCAATTTGTCATCGACAACCTCGGCCTGGCCATGGACGTTGAACTGCAGGTGCGTTCCTTCGATCGCGCCACTGGCCGCGCCGGTTGCCAGTTCCAGAACCTCGAGCCGCAGGACATTTCCACCCTGCGCCACTTGATCACCTCGCACCTGGCCGGCGACATCGTCAGCATCGGCGAAGTGCTGGCGACCCTGCAGCGCGACAACTTCACCAAGGCGCGCAAGAACAAGAGCAACGACACCGGCATGACCGCGTTCGGCCGTCTGAAAGCCGTGACGTTCAGCGCCGGCATCTTTGCTGTTGGCCTGGTCGCTGCCGGTTTCATCTTCAAGTCGGTGTACGGCATGTACTTCGTCAGCCACGCGCAGGCCGGTCTGGTCAGCGTGCCGGGGATGAACATCACCATGCCGCGCGATGGCACCGTGCAGAGCCTGGTCAAGTCCGACGGTGTTGCCGCCAAAGGCGCCCCGCTGGCGACTTTCAGCACCAGCATGCTCGACGTGCTCAAGGGTCATCTGGCCGAAGACCAACTGGCCCCGGCCAAGGTTGAAGAACTGTTCGGCAAGCAAATGACCGGCACCCTGACCTCGCCGTGCGACTGCACCGTGGCCCAGCAACTGGTCGCCGACGGTCAGTACGCGAGCAAGGGTGACGTGATCTTCCAATTGGTGCCGCGCAACACCCAGGCCACCGTTGATGCACGCTTCTCCTATCGCCAGTTCGGCGATGTGCGTCCGGGTACGCCAGTGAGCTTCCAGATCGCCGGCGAAGACAAGACCCGCACCGGCAAGATCGTCAGCAGCACCAGCCTGAAGAGCGCCGACCTGTCCTCCGACATCCGCGTGCAGATCCAGCCTGACGAGCCGCTGGACAGCAGCTTCGCCGGCCGCCCGGTGGAAGTGAACAGCGACCGTGGCCCGAACCTGAACTGGCTGATCGACAAAGCCATGGCTGCCGGTCTTTAAGTCGAGGACATGCCTGTGACTACTCCAACTGTCTCGAACACGCCGCAGCCCTTGTGGGAGCGGGCTTGCTCGCGAATGCGGTTCAACATTCAAAATCAGTATGGGCTGACACACCGCCTTCGCGAGCACGCCCGCTCCCACATGGGGCCTCTGTGTGCAGTTGCATTGGCAGTTTCTCTGGCCGGTTGCGCCGGGCTGCCCGATCAACGTCTGGCCAATGAAGCGCTCAAGCGTGGCGACACCGCCACCGCTGCGCAGAATTACCAGCAACTGGCCGATCTGGGTTACAGCGAGGCGCAAGTCGGCCTGGCCGATATCCAGGTCGACAGCCGCGACCCGGCGCAGATGAAACAGGCCGAAGCGACCTATCGCGCAGCGGCCAGCGTGTCGCCGCGCGCCCAGGCCCGTCTTGGTCGTCTTCTGGTGGCCAAACCAGGCTCCACCGAAGCCGAGCATCACGAAGCCGAAACCCTGCTGAAAAAAGCCGCCGCCAATGGCGAAGGCAACACGTTGATCCCGCTGGCGATGCTGTACCTGCAATACCCGCACAGCTTTCCGAACATCAACGCCCAGCAGCAGATCGATCAGTGGCGCAAATCCGGCTACCCGGAAGCCGGTCTGGCGCAGGTGCTGCTGTATCGCACCCAGGGCACTTACGACCAGCATCTGGATGACGTGGAAAAGATCTGCAAGGCCGCGCTCAACACCACCGACATCTGCTACGTCGAGCTGGCCACCGTTTACCAGAAACGCGGCCAGCCGGAACTACAAGCCGAGCTGATCAAGCAGATGCAGGCCGGTTACAGCCGTGGCACCGTCACCGCACAGCGCGTTGATTCGGTCGCCCGTGTGCTGGCCGACTCGACCCTGGGCAAGACTGACGAGAAAACCGCGCAGTCGCTGCTCGAGCCGATCGCTCCGGGCTACCCGGCGGCGTGGGTCAGCCTTGCACAACTGCTCTACGACTTCCCGGAACTGGGCGACGTCGATCAGATGATGAAGTACCTGGACAACGGCCGCGCCGCCGACCAGCCACGCGCCGAGCTTTTGCTGGGCAAGGTCTACTACGAAGGCAAACTGGTCCCGGCCGACGCGAAAGTCGCCGAGGAACATTTCCAGAAAGCCGTTGGTCGTGAAGTCGCCGCCGATTACTACCTCGGCCAGATCTATCGCCGTGGCTACCTGGGCAAGGTCTATCCGCAGAAGGCCCTCGACCATTTGCTGACCGCTGCGCGCAACGGTCAGAACAGTGCCGACTTCGCCATCGCCCAACTGTTCTCCCAAGGCAAGGGCACCAAGCCCGATCCGCTGAACGCTTACGTATTCAGCCAACTGGCCAAGGCCCAGAACACTCCGCAAGCCGACGAACTGGCAGCGACCCTCGAGGCGCAATTGCCGCCCGAGCGTCTGCCCGAAGCCCGCCGCCTGTTGCAACAGGAACAGGCCAGCCGTGGCGCCCTGAACTCGAACACGCTGCAACTGCACGCCCTGCAAGAAGAAGACGGCGAGGAAAAACTATGAAGCTGAACCCATTCGTGAAGGCCGGTATTGGCCTCACCTTCGCGCTGCTCTGGTCTTGCCCGACACTGGCTGCGATGACTGAAAGCAAGAACTTCGGTCTGGATGTCAAACTCACCGGCCAGTCCGAAGACGACCGTGACCTCGGCACCGCCGGTGGCGGCGACGTCAACGGCGTGGGCCTCGACCTGCGTCCGTGGATCTACGGCGAAAGCGGCGCGTGGAGCGCTTATGCGATGGGTCAGGCCGTAACCTCGACCGATATCATCGAGACCGACACCCTGCAGCAATCGGACGGCGAACAGACCACCGACAGCGGCGATCGCGAAACCAAGAAAAACTACCTGGCGATGCGTGAATTCTGGGTCGGCTACAGCGGCTTCACGCCCTACCCTGGCGAGATTCTCAAGTTCGGTCGTCAGCGTCTGCGCAATGACGATGGTCAATGGCGCGACACCAACATCGAAGCGTTGAACTGGACCTTCGACACTACCCTGCTGCGGGCCAATGCCGGTGTTGCCGAGCGCTTCAGCGAATACCGCACCGACCTGAAAGAGCTGGCGCCCAAAGACAAGGATCGCCTGCACGCCTACGCCGACGCCGCTTACCAGTGGACGCCGGGCCAGTGGGTCGGCATTCGCGGTCATCACACCCACGATGACGGCAAACTCGATTACGCCGAGCCGGGTGTTCCGCGCGACTCGCTGGACAAGACCGAGAACGGTGACATCAGCTGGATCGGCCTGACCGCCGACAGCGACGCCTACAACTGGCGCAACACCAACACCGTCAACTACTGGGGCAGCATCACCGGCATGAGCGGCGACCGCGACACGGTCAACGCGCTGAATGCCGATGGCACGCGCCCGACACAAGCCAAACGCAGCGATGACATCAGCGGCTGGGCAGCCGATATCGGCGTGCGTCTGCGTCTCGATCCACAGTGGCAAGTCGGCGGTGCCTACGCCCGCGCCAGTGCCGATTACGAGCAGAACGGTCTGGAGAGCAACCGCTCCAACTACACCGGTACCCGCTCGCGCGTGCACCGTTTCGGTGAAGCGTTCCGTGGCGAAATGAACAACATGCAGACCGCCACCCTCTTCGGCTCATGGATGGTCAACGACGAGTACGACGCCAGCCTGATCTACCACAAGTTCTGGCGTGTCGACGGCAACAAGCCGGTCGGCAGCAACGGTATCAACGCGGTGGAAAACAACACCGACGACGTCACCGGCGCCATCCTCTCCAGCACCTCACTGCCGCTTGAAGATGGCAACAAGGACCTGGGTCAGGAAATGGACCTGGTCGTCACCAAGTACTTCAAGCAAGGCCTGTTGCCGGCGGCATTGAGCCAGTCGATCGACGAGCCTTCGGCACTGGTGCGTTTCCGTGGCGGTGTGTTCAAACCGGGCGATGCCTATGGCAGCCAGGTTGATTCGTACATGCACCGCGCATTCATCGACGTGATCTGGCGCTTCTGATGCAAACCGCCAAGGGAGTGCCCGACATGATCAGCACCAGAACAGGCTCACTCAGCCTGCTGGCCGGCGCGATGCTGCTGGCCAGCGCCGGCGCCTTCGCCAATGTTGAACCGGCGAAACCTGCGACCGTAGCCAAGGAACTGCAACAGGCCAAGACCTACACCGTCAGCAGCGCGCCAACCGACGCGCTGCAACTGGCCAAGCCGACACTGCCCGACCTGTCCGGCTTCACCGCCGAAGCCGCTGCCGCGAAGATCGTGCGCAGCAAGCCGGGCAAGATCAGCGTGCGCCGGATGATGCAGGAAAACGCCCTGAAGGACTTCATCGGCGGCGATAACAAGATGGCCGAATGGGTGGTGCGTCAGCACGGCATTCCGCAAGCGATCTTCATCGACGACGGCTACATGAACCTCAAGGATCTGGCGAAGAAACTGCCCAAGCAGTATTTCAGCGAGACCGCTCCGGGCGTGTACCTAGCTAAATTGCCGATCGTGGTCGGCGAGAAAGGCACCCTCGAAATCGACGGTCAGACCCAGGAACTGCGCCTGTCGCAAGAGGCCGGTTCGTTCCTGGTCAACGACGGCAAACTGTTCGTGCGTGACACCAAAGTCACTGGCTGGCGCGAGAAGGACAACGGCCCGGCAACCTTCCGTTCGCCGAAGGAATTCCGTCCGTTCCTGCTCGCCTGGGGTGGCACCGAGACCTACATCGTCAACAGCAAAATGGCCAGTTTCGGTTACGCCAACAGTAAGTCGTACGGGGTGAGTATTTCCCAGTACACGCCGAACATGGCGAAGGTGCTCAAGCGTCCTGAGCCGACCGGCTGGATCGTCGGCTCCGAGTTCTCGGACATGTGGTACGGCTTCTACTGCTACGAAACCAGCGACTTTGTGGTCAAGGGCAACACCTACAAAGACAACATCGTCTACGGCATCGACCCGCATGACCGTTCGCATCGGCTGATCATTGCCGAGAACACCGTGTACGGCACGAAGAAGAAACACGGGATCATTATTTCCCGTGAGGTCAACGACAGCTTCATCTTCAACAACAAGAGTTTCGACAACAAGTTGTCGGGCCTGGTGATCGACCGGAACAGCATCAACAACATCATTGCCTACAACGAGATCTACAAGAACCACACCGACGGCATCACGCTCTATGAGTCTGCCGACAACCTGTTGTGGGGCAACAAGGTCATCAGCAACCGGCGCCACGGCATTCGTATTCGTAACAGCGTAAACATCCGCCTCTACGAAAACGTTGCCATGACCAACGGCCTGACCGGCATTTACGGCCACATCAAAGACCTGACCGACACCGACCGCGACATCAAGCTCGACCCGTTCGACGCGCAGGTCTCGTTGATCGTCGTCGGCGGCGAACTGGCAGCCAATGGCAGCGGCCCGCTGTCGATTGACTCGCCGTTGAGTGTCGAGCTGTATCGCGTGTCGATGCTGGCGCCGACCAAGTCCAGCGGCATCAGCTTCAACGGCATCCTCGGCGAGCGCCAGGATGAAATTCTCGATCTGTTGGTGCGCCAGCAGAAAGCCGTGCTGATCGACCCTGTCGAACGCCAGACCGAAATGCAGGACTGAGGAAATTTTTATGCACCCACACATGATCAAACTGCTCAGCCTCTCGGCCCTGACCCTCGGCATTCTCGCTGCCGGCAACGCCCGCGCCGACGCTGAAGGCGCAAGCGCCACGCCACCGAAGTTCACCGCCGAGCCATGCTGCAACCTGTGCCCGGCTGCCCATGACGCGAAGAACTACACCACGCGTTATCAGCAGAACTTCACCACGCTGGTGCAGGCTCAGGGCGACTGGCTGTTCCGTACCCAGGAAGACCTGCGCACCGAGTTCAACACCACACCGGCCGGCTACAAGCGCTTGCAGCAGTTGCACGATGCGTTCAAGAGCAAAGGCGTGGAACTTGTGATCGTTTACCAGCCGACCCGTGGCCTGGTGAACCGCAACAAGCTCAACCCGCAGGAAAAAGCCGCGTTCGATTACGAGAAAGCGCTGAGCAACTACAAGACCATGCTCGGCCGTTTCGCCAAGATGGGTTACGTGGTCCCGGATCTGTCGCCACTGACCAACGAATCGTTGCCGGACACCCTGCCCGCCCACGATTTCTACTTCCGTGGCGACCAGCACTGGACGCCGTACGGTGCCCAGCGCACGGCCAAAATTGTTGCCGAGAAGGTCAAGCAGATCCCGGCCTTTGCCGACATTCCCAAGCGTGAATTCGAGACCAAGCGCTCCGGACGCATGGGCAAGACCGGCACCCTGCACAACATGGCCGGGCAGCTGTGCGGCACCAGCTACGCGATCCAGTACATGGACCAGTTCACCACCGAGCCGAAAGGCGAAGCTGGCGACGGCGACCTGTTCGGCGACTCCGGCAATCCGCAGATCACTCTGGTCGGCACCTCGCACAGCGGCAAGAACTACAACTTCGCCGGTTTCCTCGAAGAAGCCATCGGCGCCGACATTCTCAACGTGGCCTTCCCCGGCGGCGGTTTCGAAGGTTCGATGCTGCAATATCTGGGCAGCGAAGAATTCCAGAAGACCCCGCCGAAGATTCTCATCTGGGAATTCTCGCCGCTGTATCGCCTCGACCAGGAAACCATCTATCGCCAGATGATGGCGCTGCTCGATAACGGCTGCGAAGGCAAAGACGCGCAGATGACCGGCAGCGCCACGCTGAAGCCGGGCAGCAAACAGGAACTGCTGGTCAACAGCAAGAACCTGAACCTGCAGAACGCCAACCATCAGGTCGACATCCGCTTCGCCGACACCTCGGTGAAAACCCTGCAAGCCACCCTCTGGTACATGAACGGTCGCCACGAGGACATCAAGATCGAGAAACCGGAAACCTCCGACACCGACGGTCGTTTCGCCTTTGAGCTGCGCACGGACGAAGACTGGGCCTCGCAAAATTTGCTGGCCGTGGAAGTCCAAGGCCCCGAAGCCGGTCCTGGCGCCGCGCCACAAAAAGTCGAAGCGAAAATCTGCAAACGCAACGTATTCCCGGGCGCCGGTCAACAGACCGCGCAGCTTGGGCAATGAGGTCTGCTATGCGAAATCGAACGATCAAACACCTGCTCGCGCCTTCCCTGCTGACCTTGGCGATGTTCGCCGGGGCGACTCAGGCCGCCGCGCCACTGCGTCCACCACAGGGCTACTTCGCCCCGGTGGATAAATTCAAGAGCGGCGACAAAAGCGACGGTTGCGATGCGATGCCGGCGCCGTACACCGGCCCGCTGCAATTTCGCAGCAAATACGAAGGTTCGGACAAGGCCCGCGCGACACTGAACGTCAAGTCGGAACAAGCCTTTCGCGACACCACCAAAGACATCACCACGCTGGAACGCGGCACCGCCAAGCGCGTCATGCAGTTCATGCGCGACGGTCGTGCGGAGCAGCTCGAATGCACGCTGAACTGGCTGACCGCGTGGGCCAAGGCTGATGCCTTGATGTCCAAAGACTTCAACCACACCGGCAAGTCGATGCGCAAATGGGCGCTGGGCAGCATGGCGTCTTCGTACATTCGCCTGAAGTTCTCCGACTCGCATCCACTCGCGCAGCATCAGCAGGAAGCGCAGTTGATCGAGGCGTGGTTCAGCAAAATGGCCGATCAGGTGGTCAGCGACTGGGACAACCTGCCGCTGGAAAAAACCAACAACCACTCGTACTGGGCCGCCTGGTCGGTGATGGCCACCGCCGTCGCCACCAACCGCCGCGACCTGTTCGACTGGGCCGTCAAGGAATACAAGGTCGGCGTCAATCAAGTCGATGCCGATGGCTTCCTGCCCAACGAACTCAAGCGCCAGCAACGCGCCCTCGCCTATCACAACTACGCCCTGCCGCCGCTGGCGATGATCGCCAGTTTCGCCCAGGTCAACGGTGTCGATCTGCGTCAGGAAAACAACGGCGCGCTCAAGCGTCTCGGTGATCGTGTGTTGTCCGGGGTGAAAGACCCGGATGAATTCGAGGAAAAGAACGGCAAAGAGCAGGACATGACCGATCTGAAAGAGGACATGAAATTCGCCTGGCTCGAACCGTTTTGCACGCTCTACACCTGCGCTCCTGATGTGATTGAGAAGAAGCGCGACATGCAACCGTTCAAGACTTTCCGTCTTGGCGGCGACCTGACCAAGGTCTACGACCCGTCGCATGAAAAGGGCAACAAAGGTTCGTAAGGCCAGACGCAAAACCCTGTAGGAGCTGCCGAAGGCTGCGATCTTTTGATCTGGCTTTTGAAGATCAGGATCAAAAGATCGCAGCCTTCGGCAGCTCCTACAGGGATCGGTGTCAGGTTTGAGATTTTTGAGTTGACCCTCCGGTTTTACGTGGGGGGTTTGGGGGGGCTTTGGCCCTTGACTGTTGGTTCAAACATGGAGAGATCGGGATGGTATTTTCATCCAACGTGTTCCTGTTTCTGTTCTTGCCGATCTTTCTCGGCTTGTACTACTTGAGCGGGCAACGCTATCGCAACCTGCTGCTGCTGATCGCCAGCTACGTGTTCTACGCCTGGTGGCGTGTGGACTTCCTCGCGCTGTTCGCAGCCGTCACGCTGTGGAACTACTGGATCGGCCTGAAAGTCGGTGCCGCCGGCGTCAGGACCAAACCGGCCCAGCGCTGGCTGCTGCTCGGCGTGGCCGTCGACCTGTGCATCCTGGGCTACTTCAAGTACGCCAACTTCGGTGTCGACAGCATCAACGCGATGATGACGTCGGTGGGTCTTGAGCCGTTCATCCTCACGCACGTGCTGCTGCCGATCGGTATTTCGTTCTACATCTTCGAATCGATCAGCTACATCATCGACGTTTACCGTGGTGACACCCCGGCGACGCGTAACCTGATCGACTTCGCAGCGTTCGTGGCGATCTTCCCGCACCTGATTGCCGGCCCGGTGCTGCGCTTCCGCGACCTGGCCGACCAGTTCAACAACCGCACGCACACCCTCGACAAGTTCTCCGAGGGCTGCACGCGGTTCATGCAGGGTTTCATCAAGAAAGTCTTCATCGCCGACACCCTCGCCGTTGTTGCGGACCACTGCTTCGCCCTGCAAAACCCGACCACGGGCGATGCCTGGCTCGGCGCGCTGGCGTACACCGCGCAGCTGTACTTCGACTTCTCCGGTTACAGCGACATGGCCATCGGCCTGGGCTTGATGATGGGTTTCCGTTTCATGGAAAACTTCAAGCAGCCGTACATCAGCCAGTCGATCACCGAGTTCTGGCGCCGCTGGCACATCAGCCTGTCGACCTGGCTGCGTGACTACCTGTACATCACCCTCGGCGGTAACCGTAAAGGCACGCTGATGACCTATCGCAACCTGTTCCTGACCATGCTGCTCGGTGGTCTGTGGCACGGCGCGAACATCACCTACATCGTCTGGGGCGCCTGGCACGGCATGTGGCTGGCGATCGAAAAAGCGCTGGGCCTTAACACCTCACCGCGCAGCCTCAACCCGATCCGCTGGGCACTGACCTTCCTGCTGGTGGTAATGGGCTGGGTGATCTTCCGTGCCGAGAACCTGCACGTTGCCGGGCGTATGTACGGCGCAATGTTCAGCTTCGGCGACTGGTCGCTGTCGGAACTCAATCAGGCCAGCCTCACCGGTCTGCAAGTGGCGACTCTGGTGGTGGCTTACGTGACGCTGGCGTTCTTCGGCCTGCGTGACCTGTACACCAATCAGCCGCCAGCCAAGACCAAACCTGCGGTCAACGTCGAGGCCGATGGTCCTGCGACTGCCACGCCTGGAATGATCAAGGCAGCGCCTGGCGAAAACCCGGCGAGCATCCATGAACCTGGCTACACCGTCGGCGTCGAAGCCCAGGTGCAACCGGCCTACTGGACCGCGGACTGGTCGCGCTACGTGATGCGCGGGCTGATCCTGCTGCTGTTCATTGCCTCGATTCTCAAACTCTCGGCGCAAAGCTTCTCGCCGTTCCTTTACTTCCAGTTCTGAGGGATCTGACATGACCCGCTCATTACGCATCTTCTACATCGCCCTGTTCCTGGTG
Organism: Pseudomonas sp. Choline-02u-1; assembly: GCF_002836515.1. Classification (GTDB taxonomy): domain Bacteria; phylum Pseudomonadota; class Gammaproteobacteria; order Pseudomonadales; family Pseudomonadaceae; genus Aquipseudomonas. Next base: position 124,679 of record NZ_PJBC01000059.1, on the reverse strand, counting down.
ACACTGTTGGTCCTGGGTCTGTGGTCGGTTCGCAGCTTCTTCGGCTTCAGCACCAACGCCGATGCGACGGTGCTAAACGGCCGCTGGACGAAGGCGGTGGAAACCCACTACGACGATGAATTTCCGATCAAGCGCCTGGGCACCAACCTCTGGGCCGCGCTGGATTTCAAACTGTTCAACGAAGGTCGTCCGGGCGTCGTGCTCGGCCGCGACCAGTGGCTGTACAGCGACGAGGAATTCAACCCGATCGTCAATGAAGAGCAGAACCTGCAAGGCAACTACGCGCTGGTCGAAGGCGTGCGCCAGACCCTGAAAGAAAAAGGCGTGAAACTGGTGATGGCGATCGTTCCAGCCAAGGTGCGTCTGTACCCGGAGCATCTGGATGAAGTGAAGCCTTCGAGCATTCACCAGAACCTGTATCAGGATTTCCACGCCCGTGTCGCGGCCGACAAGATCCTCGCCCCTGACCTGCTCGGCCCGCTGCAACAGGCCAAGCAGAACGGTCAGCAAGTGTTCCTGCGCACCGACACCCACTGGACGCCGGAAGGCGCCGAAATCGCCGCCAACACCCTGGCCAAAACCATTGCCGAGAAATTCCCGCTGAGCGGCGAGCCACAGCGCTTTGTCACCACGCCAGCAGAGCAGGTCACGCACAAGGGCGATCTGCGTCTGTTCCTGCCGCTCGATCCGCTGTTCGAAAACATGATGCCGGCGCCTGAGCCACTGCTCAAACGCAACACCGTTGCCGCCGAGCAGCCTGCCGGTGACGACGCGCTGTTCGCCAACAGCGAAGTACCGGTCGCACTGATCGGCACCAGCTACAGCGCCAACCCGAACTGGAACTTCGTCGGTGCGCTCAAACAAGCGCTGCACAGCGACGTGGTCAATTACGCCGAAGACGGCCATGGCCCGATCCTGCCGATGCTCAGCTACCTGAAAAGCGATGACTTCAAGAACAGCCCGCCACAGGTGCTGATCTGGGAGTTTCCTGAACGATATCTGCCTGTGAACAACGAAATCGGCGACGCCGACCCGCAGTGGGTCGCAGAGCTCAAACAAGCCGGCGCCCGCCAACAAAACGTAGCCATCAACACTAAATCCGAGACGCCCGATCGGGCGCAAAACTGAAAGAGAGGTACACCATGACTTTCACTACTACTCCTCGTCGTCTCGCAAAACGCATTGCACTGGTTGCAGGTCTGAGCGTGCTGTCGGTTCAAGCTTTCGCCGGTGGCGACGCTGCGCTGTACGGTCCGACCGCTCCGAAAGGCTCGACCTTCGTGCGTGTCTACAACGCCAGCAACGCTGAAGTCAGCGCCACTGTCGGCAGCACCAACCTGAGCGACATCGCGCCACTGGCCAGCAGCGATTTCAGCTTCATGCCGGGCGGCGACTACAGCGCCAAAGTCGGCAGCCAGACCCTGCCGGTGAAACTGGCTGGTGACCACTACTACACCCTGGTCAACAACGCTTCCGGCGCGCCACAACTGATCGAAGAGCCGCCGTTCAAGAACAAGCAGAAGTCCCTGGTTCGTGTACAGAACCTCAGCGACAAACCGCTGACCCTGAAGACCGCTGACGGCAAGACCGAAGTGGTGCCGAACGTGGCCGCCAAGGGCCGTGGCGAACGTGAAATCAACCCGGTGAAAGTCAGCCTGGCACTGTACGAAGGCGACAAGAAAGTCGGCGACGTGAAACCGGTCGCCCTGGAGCGCGGTGAGGCAGCGGTGCTGTACGTCACCGGCAACGGCAGCAACCTGTCGCCAGTCTGGGTGAAACGCCCAGTGTCGACTCGCTAACCAATTTTCCACAGAGACGCTGATCCCTGTAGGAGCTGTCGAGTGAAACGAGGCTGCGATCTTTTGATTTTGAAGATCAAGATCAACAGATCGCAGCCTTCGGCAGCTCCTACAGGTGACCCCACCCGCCTCTGGGTACGAGACAAAAACAAGAGTGAAACGACACAACGTTCGTTGCTCTAACCAAATTGATTTTATGGAGTAAACATTATGATTCCGGTGATCTTGTCAGGTGGTAGCGGTTCGCGTCTGTGGCCTCTTTCGCGCAAGCAATTCCCCAAGCAATTCCTCGCTCTGACCGGCGAACACACCCTGTTCCAACAAACCCTCGAACGCCTGGTGTTCGAAGGCATGGACACGCCGATCGTGGTCTGCAACAAAGAGCACCGTTTCATCGTCAACGAGCAACTGGCCGCTCGCAAACTCGAATGCCAGCGCATCCTGATGGAACCTTTTGGTCGCAACACCGCGCCGGCCGTGGCGCTGACCGCGATGATGCTGGTCAATGAAGGCCGTGACGAGTTGATGCTGGTGCTGCCGGCCGACCACGTGCTGGAAGACCAGAAAGCCCTGCAACGCGCCCTCGCCCTGGCCACCGTTGCCGCTGAAAATGGCGAAATGGTGCTGTTCGGCGTGCCGGCGACCAAACCGGAAACCGGTTACGGCTACATCAAATCCACGGGCGATTCGCTGCTGCCGGAAGGCGTCAGCCGCGTCTCGCACTTCGTCGAAAAACCTGACGTCAAGCGCGCCACCGAATACGTCGAGTCCGGCGGTTACTACTGGAACAGCGGCATGTTCCTGTTCCGCGCCAGCCGCTTCCTCGAAGAGCTGAAGAAGCATGATCCGGACATCTATGACACTTGCCTGTTGACCCTTGAGCGCAGCCAGCAGGATGCCGACACCGTCACTCTGGACGAAGCCACTTTCGCCTGCTGCCCGGACAACTCCATCGATTACTCGGTGATGGAAAAAACCCAGCGCGCCTGCGTCGTGCCACTGAGCGCCGGCTGGAGCGATGTCGGCTGCTGGTCGTCGCTGTGGGAAGTCAACGAGAAAGACGCCAACGGCAACGTCAGCAAAGGCGACGTGGTCATTCAGGACAGCAAGAACTGCATGATCCACGGCAACGGCAAACTGGTCTCGGTGATCGGTCTGGAAAACATCGTCGTGGTCGAAACCAAAGACGCCATGATGATCGCTCACAAGGACAAGGTTCAGGGCGTCAAGCAGATGGTCAACACGCTCAACGAGCAGGGCCGCAGCGAAACCCAGAACCATTGCGAAGTCTATCGTCCGTGGGGCTCCTACGATTCGGTGGACATGGGCGGGCGCTTCCAGGTCAAGCACATCTCGGTGAAGCCGGGCGCATGCCTGTCGCTGCAGATGCACCACCACCGCGCCGAACACTGGATCGTGGTCAGCGGCACCGCTGAAGTGACCTGCGACGAGAACGTGTTCCTGCTCACCGAAAACCAGTCGACCTACATCCCGATCGCCTCGGTGCATCGCCTGCGCAACCCGGGCAAGATCCCGCTGGAAATCATCGAAGTGCAATCGGGTTCGTACCTGGGTGAAGACGATATCGAACGCTTTGAAGATATCTACGGCCGCTCCACCCCGATCGAACGCGGCGTATCGGTGAAAACCATCGCGCAGTGATCGCTCGCTGAAACAAGAAGCCCTCGTCCAGCCCGTTGCGTCCCCTATCCGCAGCGGGTTGGGCGGGGGCTTTTTTTGTCCTGATTCTGTGTCGCCTGTAATGGCCTGCTCGCGAAGAGGCCGGGTCAGCTCCCCAAGTCCCGATGCCCATCGCCAACCTCCCCCACGCTTAGGTAGGATGCCTCTCTGTCTCTGCGAGGTTATCCGACATGTTCATCGGCATTCTGCTGGTCATCACCTGGCTGATCCTGCTGCTGCGCTACCCGGCCAAAGCGCTGCCGGTATCGGTGGCCGCTGCCATCGGCCTGGGCTTCGTGGCCATGTGGGTGGTGTGGCTGGACAATCGCGAGATCAAGCAACTGGCGCGTCTGGAACTGCGCATTGCCTACGCTCCCGAACACTGCCCGGCCGATCGTCCGCTGCAATTGAAAATGAACAACGGCAACGATGTGCCGCTGGCCGAGCTGCGCTGGCGCATCGCCGCCTACGCGCCGGGCGATACGGTCAACCTGGCCGACAATCAATACACTGCCCCTCGCTATCGTGGCCCCGGCGAACTGCAGGCCGGCGCGACCTGGGAAGATTGCCTGCCACTGCCGCCGCTGCGCCCCGGTTATCGCCCGCAAACCCTGGAGTTTCGCGCCGAGCACTTGCAGGGCAGTTTCTCTGACTGATCCCCTCCCCCTACTCTTTGCACAAGGAATGCGCCATGCCCGTTGCGTTGATTACCGGTTGTTCCAGCGGCATCGGCCGCGCCCTCGCAGATGCGTTCAAAGCAGCCGGCTACGAAGTCTGGGCCAGCGCACGCAAAACTGAAGACGTCGCTGCGCTCAGCGCCGCCGGTTTCACCGCGATTCAGCTGGACGTCAACAATGGCGCCGCGCTAGAGCAACTCGCCGAGCGTCTGAACCAGCAACACGGCGGCCTCGATGTGCTGATCAACAACGCCGGTTACGGCGCGATGGGGCCGTTGCTCGATGGCGGTGTCGCGGCCATGCAGCGCCAGTTCGAAACCAATGTGTTTTCGATCGTCGGTGTCACCCGCGCGCTGTTCCCGGTGCTGCGGCGGGCCAAAGGACTGGTCGTGAATATTGGCAGCGTGTCCGGTGTTTTGGTCACGCCCTTTGCCGGTGCCTATTGCGCGTCGAAAGCGGCGGTGCATGCCTTGAGCGATGCACTGCGCATGGAACTGGCACCGTTCGGCATTCGTGTAATGGAAGTCCAGCCCGGCGCGATTCAATCAAGCTTCGCCAAAAATGCCGGGCATGAAGCCGAGCAACTGATCAACGAGCAATCGCCGTGGTTTCCCCTGCGTGAAGGCATTCGCGCACGGGCCAAGGCCTCGCAGGACAAGCCGACCCCTGCCGTAGAGTTTGCCGCTGAGCTGCTGAAGGCCGTGCAGCAGAGCAAACCGCCGCGGTTGATCCGCGTCGGCAACGGCAGCCGGGCGTTGCCGTTGTTGGCGACGTTGTTGCCCAAAGGACTACTTGAATGGACCTTGACGAAACGCTTCGGCCTGCGCGCAAAGCTCTAGGAAAAGATCGCTCCCACGCTCTGCGTGGTAGCGCGATGCCCGGGACGCTCTGCGTCCCAATTCGTGACGCAGAGCGTCACAGGCTGCATTCCCACGCGGAGCGTGGGAACGATCAATCTTCAGCGCGCCGGAGATTCAGCTTAGGAGCGAGCCTGCTCGCGATTCAGGCGACCCGGTCTTTCAGAGATCCGCAGTAGCCTGATTCACCACCACCGTACAAGTAATCCCCGCCGCCAGCAAAACGCCCTCCGGCACCTCATCAATGTGAATCCTTACCGGCACCCGCTGCGCCAACCGCACCCAGTTGAACGTCGGGTTCACATCCGCAATCAGCTCGCGGCTTTCCGGGTTGTCGCGGTCGTAAATACCACGCGAAATACTTTCGACATGGCCCCTGAGCACTTCGCCGCTCATCAATTGCATATCGGCTTGGTCACCGACTTTGACGTGGGGCAGTTTGGTCTCTTCGAAGAAGCCGTATACCCAGAACGAGTTCATGTCGACCACCGCCATTTTCGCCTCGCCGATGCGCGCGTAGTCGCCGCGATGCACGTTGAGGTTGGTCACATAACCGTCCACCGCGGCGCGCACTTCGGTGCGTTTGAGGTTGAGCTCGGCCGCTTCCAGTTGCGCCTGGGCATGTTGGTAGTCGGCCAGCGCGGCGTCGGCGATGTTGCTGGCGTCGTCGCGGTTTTCCCTGGAGATCACCAGATTGTCGAGGTCGGCGCGGCGATGGGCGTTGAGCTTGCGCATCTCCCAGGTCGACTTGCGCGAAGCCACCAGCGACTGCGCCTGTTTGACCGCAATGCGATAGTGCTCGGGGTCAATGCGCATCAGCAGATCGCCCCTCTTGACCAACTGATTGTCACGCACCGGCACTTCGACCACTTCGCCGGTGACGTCGGCGGCGACGTTGATGATGTCGGCACGCACGCGGCCATCGCGGGTCCAGGGCGTGTTCATGTAGTGCTCCCACAAGGTGCGGCCGATCCACAGCGCCAGAGCCAGTACCAGCAGGGTCGCGAGCAGGCTGAAAAACTTTTTCATCAGAGCCTTCTATAGAGACAGAGAGTCAACGGTAGACAGTCAGCGCCATGGCGCCGAACAGACAGGTAAACAGGCTCAGACGCAGCAGCGCCGGGTGCCAGAAAAAGCGGTACAGATCGAACCCCGAGAGAAAACGGTCCAGCGCCCAGGCCAACCCCGCAGCGACAAAGAACATCAGGGTCATGGTCGGCATGTACACGCCGTGGAAGGCGATTTCACGAGGCATGGGCAAGTCCTTCGGAGCTGGCAGAAGCGAATTCGGCGAGCGGTGATTGCGGGTCGAGCAGCGAGGTGCGGATGAAGTGCAAATAGCTTTTCACCCGCCGCAACGCAGAGGTATCGAAGTGCGGCGCGAACGGCTCATCGGTGGCGGCGACGCGGCTGATCGCGTGATCGACCGCGACCAGTGCGCGCTCCAGATTGCTCGCGTTCGGCTGCAGGAACAGGCGCACCAGCGCGCGGCCCATCACCCGAATGGCCTGGCGCCACGGTTGCGATTCGGCATACGCCGGGTGTACCGGCAGGATCGCCTGCTCCTTGCGCAATTCGATGATCGCGTGGCCGACCTCAAGCACCACAAACATCCAGCGCAACAAGCGCTTCTGCACTTTGGGTTGTCCGGCGGCGAGGCCGTACGCCTGATGCAGCAGATCGCGGGTGCGGCTCTCGAAACGCGAGGCCAGGCCTTTGAGCTTGCCGCTGATCGCATAGACCACTTGCCCGCGCAGATCCTGCTCCAGCCGCTGCCATAACCAGCGGCTGTTCGGCGGCAGAATGATCGCCCCCGCCGCAGCACACACAAGCATGCCCATGACCATTGCGATGTAGTCGTTGATGAAAGTGTAGGGGTTGTAGATCGTGAGGTTGTCCGGCACTGAACCGGTACTGAAAAAAATCAGCAGGCCCAGACCCACCCCAGCGTATTGCGGCCGCGAAGCGAGGAACGAACCGAGCACGATCACTGGCGCAAGCATCACACAGAGCAAGGGGAAACCGTCGATCCACGGGAAGATGAAAAACATCTCGACGAAGCCGATCAACGCACCGAGAAAGGTCCCGCAGGCCATTTGGAATGCCATGCGTTTCGGGTTCGGCGTGGCGGCGGACAGGCCGACGGTGGCGGCGGCGATCAGGGTCATGGTCGCCCCGCTCGGCCACGCGGTGGCGACCCAGTAACTGCCCAGCACGACGAGGATGAACGAGGCGCGAATCCCCGAGGCTGCGGCCGCCCACCAGTTGGTTTGCGGCGTGAACGGCTCGTCCCAGCGTTCACGTTCGTGGCGGTGATCGGCCAGGGACGCGTGAGTCTGCGCGTAGCTGTGCAGGTCATCGACGAAGCGATAGAGCAATTCGTAAGCGGTGTGAAAATCCAGTTGTTCGGCGTCGCTTGGACCGGTTTCCTGAAAGATCCCGCGCAGGGTGCGCACCCGCGTCGGCAAGCCTTCCTTGTAGGTCGCGAGCGCGCTGGCCAAACGTGCAGCGTCGGGGCTGGTCAAGGCGCGACCGCTGAAGCCGTCGAGCACTTCGGCGAGGTCCTGCAAACCCGGTTTGATCGCTGCCACGACATGTTCTTCGCCATTGCCGCGCAGGCGTTCAAGCAACTGTTGCAAGGCGTTGAAGCGCGTGGTGATGCCCATGAACTCACTGTTCAAACGACTCAGACGACCGTTGCGCCGGCGCATGTGCGGATCTTCGAACACGGTCACGCTGCGCAAGCCTTCCAGACCGACGGCTTCGGCAATGAATCGCACGTTGCTGGCTTCGAACGCCTCGGCTTTGCTGCGCCCGCGCAGGCCGTCGGTGACGAACAGGGCGAACACACCGAAGCGCTGATACAAGGCGTTGCGCATCGCCGCACTGGCGGTCTGCGGCAGGATCGCGGCGCTGATCAGCGTCGAACAGACAATCCCCAGCGAGATCTCCAGCACTCGCCAGACTGCCGCCATAAAGGCGCCGTCGGGATGGGCCAGCGCCGGTAATCCGACCATCGCAGCGGTGTAACCGGCCAGGACAAAACCGTAGGCGCGAAAGTTGCGGCAACGCGCGGCACCGGCCGAGCAGATGCCGACCCAGATCGCCAGCGAGCCGAGAAACAGTTCAGTGTTCTGCGCGAACAAGGCGATCAGCGTGACCATCATCGCCGACCCGGCCAGCGTGCCAAGGAAACGATAGAAGCTCTTGGCAAACACCTGGCCGCTCTGCGGCTGCATGACGATGAACACGGTGATCATCGCCGTGCGCGGTTGCGGCAGTTCCAGACGCATGGCCAGCCACAGCGTGAGGAATGCGGCGAGCAATACCTTGAAGATATACACCCAGGTCACGCCATCGCTGCGTGCCCAGTCGAAAAAACCGCGACGCCATTCCAGGGAGTGGAGCCAGCGTATTGGGGCGGGCAAGGGAGTCATGAATTTTGCTCAGAAAAGTCGGCGTGACCCGGATCCTGTGGGAGCGGGCTTGCTCGCGAAGGCGTTTTCATAGTCAACATTGACGTCGACTGATCCGCCGCTTTCGCGGGCACGCCCCCTCCCACATTGGGTCTTGCGTTCACCGTAAAAGGGCCGGGGTTTTCGGGACTGCGGTCTGTTCAGAAGTCGGCACGTCATCACCCGCACCGAGGCCACCGCCCAATGCCGTCACCAGCTCGGCATGCGCACTCAACCGCGCTGCCTGCACCTGCTGTTGCACTTGCTGTTGCTTGAACAGCAACGTCTGCGCATTCAGTACGTTGAGGTAATCGGTGAGCCCGCGTTGATAGGCGATCATTGCGATGTCGTAAGTCCTTTGCGCTGCGGCCACGGATTCGGCGGCGAAGTCCTGCTGCTTGTCCATCGACTCGCGGCGGATCAACTGATCGGAGATGTTCTTCAGTGCGTTGATCAGGGTCTGGTTGTAGTGCGCCACGGCGATGTCATAACCGGCCGCCGCTTCACCCAATTCGCCACGCAGTCGACCGCCGTCGAAGATCGGCAACGAGATCGCCGGGCCGACGTTGTAGTTGAGTTTCTTGCCGGTCAAAAACTCCAGCGCTCCGCCGCCGGTAGCCATGTAGCCGAGGCTGCCGACCAGATCGACATTGGGGTAAAACCCGGCGTGGGCGACATCAATACCGCGCGCCTGCGCCGCCACCTGCCAGCGACTGGCGACCACGTCCGGGCGCTGGCCGAGCAGTTCGGCAGGCAACGCCGAGGGCAACTTCAACGGCGCCGCGAGGGACAACGTCGGCCGTCGCAGTTGCGCAGCCGCGCCCGGGCCTTTGCCGGCCAGCGCAGCGATCTGGTTGCGGCTCAGGGCAATTTCCTCGTCCAGCGCATCGAGTTGGCGATGAGTCTCCGGCAGCGGCGTTTCGGCCTGGCTGACTTCGAAATGCGTGCCGATGCCGCCGCTCAGGCGTTTCTGCGCCAGATCAAGAATCTGCTGTTGCTGCTGGAGCGTCGCCGCGACGATGTCGCGCTGGGCGTAATGCAGCGACAACTCGATGTAGGCGCGGACGATGTTGTTCTGCAGTTCCAGTTGCGCCAGCCGTGCCTCGGCCACGCTCACATGCGCCATATCCACCGCCCGTTCGCTGGCATTGCGCTCGCGGCCCCAGAGGTCGAGGGCGTAGCTGAAGCCAAGCGCAGCGTTGTTGTCCCACGTGGTGGTGTTGGCCAGTTCGCCGGGGCCGTAGAACTGATCGGTCGGCCAATTGTGGCGCTTGAGGCTCGATTCGCCGCTTACCTGTAATGATTCGGCAGCTTCGGCTACACCTGCCATCGCCCTGGCCTGGCGCACCCGCGCGGCGGCCATGGCCATGCTCGGGCTGCCTTGCACGGCGAGGTCGATCCAGCGATCGAGTTGCGCATCGCCAAACGCCCGCCACCATTGTGCGCTGGGCCAGTGCGCGTCTTTGGCGGCCTCGGCAATGGCTGCATCGGTGGTCAGTGAATCGGCCGCAAGCGTCTCGCCGTAAGGGGCAATGCCTTGAGTAGAGATGCAGCCGCCGAGAGCCAGGGTTAAAGCCAGAACACTGAGCGGCAAAAGCGCTCTGTTGATGCGACGCGGCACAGCTGCGAATTCCTGAGAGAGGGATAGATCGAGGACCGTGTAGGTACTGCCGCAGGCTGCGATTTTTTGATCTTGATTCCCTTAAAACAAAATCAAAAGATCGCAGCCTTCGGCAGCGCCTAAAGGGAACGGCGCAATTCTATGGAGCTGCCTTGACGGCGATAAGCTGGGATTTCTGTGAATCTTTGTTACGGTTAACGAGATAATCCCTTGGTCGGGGGTCTCAGCCCCTGAAACTTCGTGTCACAATTTGCCATCTCCCTTGAGAGCACCCCATGGACACTTTGCAAAACATGCGCGCCTTCAGTTGTGTTGCCGAAGCGGGCAGCTTTACCGCCGCCGCCGTGCAACTCGACACCACTACCGCGAACGTCTCGCGCGCGGTTTCCAACCTCGAAGCCCATCTGCAAACCCGTCTGCTCAATCGCACGACCCGGCGCATCGCTCTGACCGAGGCTGGCAAGCGCTACCTGTTGCGCTGTGAACAGATCCTCGCCTATGTCGAAGAAGCCGAAGCGGAAGCCAGCGATGCCCATGCACGCCCGGCCGGCCAGTTGAAAGTGCACACCATGACCGGCATCGGTCAGCATTTCGTCATTGACGCCATCGCCCGCTACCGCAAGACCCACCCTGACGTGACCTTCGACCTGACCCTGGCCAACCGCGTGCCGGACCTGCTCGATGAGGGCTATGACGTCTCGATCGTGCTGGCCAGTGAACTGCCCGATTCCGGCTTCGTCTCGCAACGCCTGGGCATCACCTACAGCATCGTCTGCGCCTCGCCGGCCTACGTGAAAGCCAACGGCGCCGCACAGAAACCCAGCGACCTGCTCAACCACGCCTGCCTGCGTCTGGTCAGCCCGGTGATCCCGCTGGAGAAATGGGCCTTCGACGGCCCGGACGGCCAGGAGACGGTCACCATCAACAGTTCGCCATTTTTGGTGAACTCCGCCGACGCCATGAAAACCGCGATCACCAGCGGCATGGGCGTCGGCGTGCTGCCGGTGTACGCCGCCATCGAAGGCCTGCGCAACGGCACCCTGGTGCGCGTGATGCCGAACTACCGCTCGCAGGAACTCAACCTCTACGCGATCTACCCGTCGCGCCAATATCTGGATGCGAAGATCAAGACCTGGGTGGAATATTTGCGCGGATCGTTGCCGGAGATACTGGCAGCGCATCAGGCGGAATTGGTCGCGTATGAATTGACCGGAAGCCTGGCCGGCGTTCGCGTTGCCACCTAAGTTTTAAACACTCGAAGGTTTCGTGTAGGAGCTGACGAGTGCAACGAGGCTGCGATCTTTTGATCCTGCTGTTTAAAAATCAAAAGATCGCAGCCTACGGCAGCTCCTACATGGTGGTGTTTTCACGGAAGTTTCCGACAGGTTTTGCAGGTTGTCCGTCGGACGTGCGCTGGCTAGGATCTGGCGGTTGCTGACGAATCAGCGACCGGGCTTGGTCGTCCGGGTTTAGAATGGCGCACATTTTTAAGCATGCTTAATGGCGAGCTGTGCGTGGGAGGGCCTCGGCCCTGCCGGGTTTCCATTCCCTGGTCGACCAACCCGCGTACGGTTCGCCACCCGATTGCTTGGTCGCAATCAGTGGCGAACTCCACTTCCCGAATGGAGTTTCACCATGTTCAAACCCACACCCAATCCCCCCGGATCAGAAAGCACCTCCCCCTACCAATCCCCCGACTCGAAAAAACTCCACGACGCCGCCGAGCGCGCGCTGGATCACTACCTCAAACCGTCCGCCACCGCGCAGCAAAGCCACAGACCCAGCACCATGTTCCAGGTAGCACCGGACCAGGACAACGAAAGCCTGCTGGCCCACGCCTGCGAATCGCTCGCGTCGGCGAGCATCATGAGCAGCGACATCGCCGCCTACGTCGACAGCCCACAGCGGCACACGATATTGGCCATCCAGCAGGTGATCATGCTGGCGGAACTGGCAGTGAATCGGGTATTGGACAATTACGAAATCCACCAGCCCCCGACACGCAGCTGACCTTCCGGGAGCGAGCCCGACCGCGAGGGCTTCGGCACATTCACCATTCGAGGTGTCAGATAAACCGCTTTCGCGAGCAGGCTCGCTCCCACAGAAAAGCAAAAACAAAAATCAAAAGATCGCAGCCTTCGGCAGCTCCTACAATTGGATCGCGTGAATTCGATAGTAATTTGTTGACTAGCGGGCCGCCTTCGCGAGCAAGCCCGCTCCCACAGAAAGGCCAAGCAGCGCAGCCGCCCCACTCAACAATGAGCGCAAGCTCGAGTGCTTTTGATCTTGATCCACGGGCGACGTCGGTTCGACGAATTCGAACACAGCGCAAGGAGGTGCAGCGGAGCAAACCGTAGCCGCTACGCCCGGATCAATCCCGCAGCGAAGGGACCCGGGCCTGCGAGGGCCGAATGCAGGAGCTAGCGTTTTTTGCTTACTTTTTTACTGGGCCGGCATTCCGGGCGCTTGTAAAAAAGTAAGTCGCCGTCAGGCGAAACCGCCAGCCGCCGCACCGATACCATCGGATATGCATACCAGACAAACCAAGGCATGGTCGGCCCAGAGGCCGCCAAGACAACCTGAGCGAGAAAATGTTAGCGTGCTTGCAATCAAGCCCCGACGAGCTCAAATCCAATGAAAAAAACAGTCCTGGCCTTCAGCCGCATCACCCCGCCCATGATCGAGCGCCTGCAAGAAGAATTCGACGTCATCGTCCCCAACCCCAAGACCGGTGACATCAACGCCCAGTTCAACGAAGCCCTGCCCCACGCCCACGGCTTGATCGGCGTCGGTCGCAAACTCGGCAAAGCCCAACTGGAAAACGCAACAAAACTCGAAGTGGTCTCGAGCGTCTCGGTCGGCTACGACAACTACGACCTGGACTACTTCAACGAGCGCGGGATCATGCTCACCAACACCCCCGACGTGCTCACCGAAAGCACCGCCGACCTCGCCTTCGCCCTGATCATGAGCAGCGCCCGCCGCGTTGCCGAACTCGACGCCTGGACCAAGGCCGGCCAATGGCAAGCCAGCGTCGGGGCCCCGCTGTTCGGCAGTGATGTGCATGGCAAGACCCTGGGCATCGTCGGCATGGGCAACATCGGCGCCGCCGTTGCCCGCCGTGGCCGCTTCGGCTTCAACATGCCGATCATCTACAGCGGCAACAGCCGCAAGACCGAACTGGAAAAAGAACTCGGCGCGCAATTTCGCAGCCTTGAGCAACTGCTCGCCGAAGCCGACTTCGTCTGCCTGGTGGTGCCGCTCAGCGACAAGACCCGCCACCTCATCAGCCATCGCGAACTGGCGCTGATGAAGCCTGGCGCCATCCTCGTCAATATCTCGCGCGGCCCGGTCGTCGACGAACCGGCGCTGATCGAAGCCCTGCAAAACAACCGCATCCGTGGCGCCGGGCTGGACGTCTATGAGAAGGAGCCGCTGGCCGAATCGCCGCTGTTCCAGTTGAAGAACGCCGTCACCCTGCCGCACATCGGCTCAGCCACCACCGAGACCCGCGAAGCCATGGCCAATCGCGCACTGGCCAACCTGCGCAGTGCCCTGCTTGGCGAACGGCCGCAGGATCTGGTCAACCCGCAAGTCTGGCGCGGCTGAAAAAAAGGGCCAGCGCATGGTTGCGCTGGCCCTTGATTACTCCTGATACATAACTCGCAACTGAACAACCCATCCCAACCCAGTAACTGCACTATAAGCTCTCGCCACCTATCAACTCATTGATGGGTTGCCATGGAGAGCATATTTTTTGAACACCCTGACCACCGACAAACTCATTCGTTACAGCAAAGTCATCCTGATGGCTTATATAAGTTTCTTCGGCGTGCTGGTGATAATTCATAACATCATCGACTATGAATCCAACTATAACTATGTCGCGCATATCCTGAGCATGGATACCACCACGGCCGGCGAAAACATCCTGTACCGCGCCATTGAATCGCCGATGATCCACCACCGGATCTACTGGTTCATCATCACCCTGGAAGTCACCTACACAGTGCTCTGCCTGATCGGCACGTACCAGTTATATCGCTACGTTGATGCTTCGGCAGCGGCATTTCACGAAGCCAAGAAGTTTTCGATCATGGGCATACTGGTCGCCATCTTCATTTATTACGTGTGCCTGCAAACTGTCGGTGTCGAATGGTTTGACATGGACACTTCGCAATCATGGAATGCCAAAGACTGGGCAAGACATATTGTCGACTTCATTTTCCCGGTGATGATATACATCAGCTTGAAAGTGGAGGGTTGAACAGCAGCGCTCGTTTATCAAGCCAACGTCCTCTGCCCGGCAGACAACAGCTTTTTCGGTTTACGGAACACCAATACGTTGCCCAGCATCACCAACACCAGCCCCGCCAGTGCCGGCGTGGTCCATTGATAACCTTCGGCAAACGCCGACACGTTCAGCGCCACCACCGGGAACAGCACCGTGCAATAAGCCGCACGCTCCGGGCCCATGCGCCCGACCAGCGTCAGGTACGCGGTGAAGCCGATCACCGAGCCGGGAATCACCAGATACAGCAAGGCGCCGACATAACGCGGCGACCAGTCCATGTCGAAGGGTATGCCGTTGAACAGACACCACACCGACAGCATCACCGCGCCATAAGCCATGCCCCAGGCATTGGTCGTCAGCGGCCTCAATCCCGCTTTCTGTTGCAGGCTTGAGAGCATATTGCCCGCCGAAAAACACAAGGTGCCGCACAACGCCAGACCAAGCCCCAGCAGCGTTTGCGGGCTGGCCTGATGCCCGGCCAATTGCGGCCAGAACAGCAGCCCCAGACCGAACAGCCCCAGCGCGCCGCCCATCAGCACATTGCGTGCAATGCGCTGGCCGAAGAACACCCGCGCATTGAGCGCGTTCCACAGCGTTGCAGTGGAAAACACCACCGCCACCAGTCCGCTGGGAATCCATTGGCTGGCCGTCAGAAAGCACATGAAGTTGACACAGAACAGGCACACCCCCTGAGCCACACAGATCAAGTGCCCACGGCGGTTCATCGGTTGCAGGCGCCGGCTGAGCAACAGCAGCGCAAACAACACCAATGCAGCCAGGCCGAAGCGGTAGACGATCGACACTGGAATTTCGACCACGCCCAATTGCCATTTCAAGGCAATCCAGGTGGTGCCCCAAATCAGCACGGTCAGCAGGTACAACGACAGGTTCATGGCAGGCACTCCTCAAACAGGTCTTGAGTGTCTGCCCGTGCGTCCTTCGACGCTTGCACAATCTTGCGCTTTTGTCTGGCGGCGGCTGGCAGCGCGCGGTCTACGGAGTAGGATGCAAGGCGTTGGAGAACCGCACATGGCCGCTATCGATACCCTGCAAGTGTTTCAAGCCCTCAATCGCTCGCCGAATGCACGTCTGGTGCACAGCGCCGAGCTCGGTGACGGCTTGTCTGCGGCTTTGTGGACCAACCACCACGATGCCCAGGAATATGAAGCGCCAAGTCATCACACGCTGTCCTGCTACATCGCCGGCGGCACCGGCACTTTTCGTCGTGGCCAGCCGGGCCGCAAGGGCGGGCCGGACAAGCTGTGCATCCTGCCGGCGGAACATGAGTCGGGCTGGGTGATCAACGGCGATATCCGTCTGGCGCACCTGTATCTCAGCGCCGAACAGTTCGCCCTCGGTTGCGTCACTTTGCTGGATCGCGAGCCGCGCGAGATGCAATTACGCGAACAGACCTTTCTTGAAGATCCGCAGCAGGCGCAGCGCTTCAGGCAATTGCTGAACCTGAACTGGCAAGAGCCGGCCGAGCGCTTGCTGACCAGCAGCCTCGCCCATGAGTTGATCAGCCACACGTTGCTCAGTCAGGTCGGTGCGCGTCAGGGCTTGCGCTTGAAGGGCGGACTGGCGCCGCATCAGCGGCGGCAACTGGTTGAGTACATCGACAACCAGTTGGCCGAACCGATCAGCCTGGGTCAACTGGCGGGGTTGTGTGCGCTCTCTGAATATCACTTTGCGCGGATGTTTCGCGCAAGCTTCGGACTGCCGCCGCACCAATATGTGCTGGCGCGGCGCTTGAACCGCGCACGGGAGCTGCTGCGCGGGACGGCGTTGCCGCTGGGCGAGATTGCGCTGGCCTGCGGGTTTGCCAGCGCCAGTCATTTCACTAATCGCTTCAAGCAGGTTCTGGGCGGGACACCGGGCGAATATCGACAGGCATTTTTGCGTTAGAGCCAAAATCTGTTTCACCGATACGGGCCTCTTCGCGAGCAAGCCCGCTCCCACATTTGCAATGCAGTCCCCTGTGGGAGCGGGCTTGCTCGCGAAGAACGATGACGCGGTTTGCGATCAGAACTCCAACGTGCTGGACAAAGAAACCTGCCGCGAATCCCCCATCGACACAAAGAAGCGGCTTGCCGACGAGGTGTAATAGGTGCGATCAAACAGGTTCTTTACGTTCAACTGAAACTTGACCTTTTGCCCCTCGACCGTGGTGTCGTAAGTGGCAAACGCATCCGCCACGGTATAGCTCGGCAGATCAAAATCATTCACCGCGTTGCCGGCACGCTCGCCGACATAACGCGCCCCCGCACCGACACGCAATTGGTCGCCGCCAAACACATTGCCGAAGTCATAGACCGCCGACAGCGAGCCGGAATTCTTCGCTACGTTCTGCAGGCGCTTGCCTTTGTATTGCGGGTCTTCGGTGACTTCGGCATCGGTGTAGGCGTAACTGCCGATCAGGTTCCAGTGCTCGCTGAGCTGCCCGCTCAGGTCAACTTCCAGCCCGCGTGAACGCACCTCGCCCGCCGCGCTGTAAATCGTCGTCGGACCTTCGGAGTTGGCCACCAGCACGTTGCGTTTCTTGATGTCGAACAAGGCGATATTGCCGGTGATGCTGCCGGGCATATCCAGCCGCGCACCCAGCTCCCACGACTTGGCTTCCTCTGGCGCGATGCTGCCGTCGAGCACGGTACTGCTGCCGCTCAGCGGGGCGATGGTTGAGTTGGGTTTGAACGATTCGGTGTAGCTGCCGTAGAACGACACGGCGTCGGTGTAGCGATACACAAGCCCTGCGCGTGGCACCCACTTCTGGCCGTTGCTGTCGGTGTTTGCCTTGAACGGCACGCCTTTGCCAGCGTACTGGTCGTACTCCTGAAAACGTCCACCGGCGACGAGAATCCATTGCTCGTTGAGGTGAATCGAGTCCTGCAGGAACAGCGAATCGCTGCGCAGTTTATCGGTCTGTGCGCTGTCGGGCGCACTCACCGTAGTGCCCATCACTTCGCGGCCATACACCGGGTTGAGATAGCTGAACGTGGTCAGGCTTTTCTGCCGGATCAGATCCTCGCGGTAGATCTTGCGGTATTCGTCATCAACGCCGAACACCAGATCATGCTGCAGGCCCAGCACATTCATTTTGCCTTCGAGGCTGGCGGTGGTGAAACGATCGGTGCTGATCGCGTTCCGGGTGCCGTCCATGCTGCGGGTCAGTGTGCCTTTTTTCGTGTCGATCGCAGTCACGCGCACCTGGCTGGCGTCGTAGGTTTCACGGTTCCAGCTGTAGCCGAAGTGGGCTTTCCAGTCGTCGTTGAGTTCATGGTCGGCTTCGAAATGGTAGAGGTCCGAGCGCCCTTCCATGTCGTTGAACGGCTCGTCGAGACGCTGCTTGCGCGAGATATCCAGCGGATGGTTGGTGCGCGGATCGATCAAGGTGCCACGGTCGAACGGGGTGAGAAATTCGCGATGTTCGTAGGCGAACAACAGCTTGGTGCGCTCGCCGTACCAGGCCAGCGACGGTGCGATCAGCGTCTCGCGGTGGGTGCCGAAGTTGCGCCAGTAATCTTCGTCTTCATGATCGACAACCATGCGATAGGCGAAGCCGGAATCGCCCAGCGCGCCGGTGCTATCGAAGGCGCCACCGCTGCCGTTCTTGCCGTCTCCGTAGGTCGAACCGCGCACGGTCACGGCGTTGTACTGGGTCAGTTCGGGCTTCTTGCTGACCAGGTTGACCACACCGCCCGGGTCCTGAATCCCGTAGAGCAACGAGGCCGGGCCCTTGAGCACTTCGACGCGATCCACGGTCGCGTTCATGCCGCGGCCCTGCACCAGCGGCATGCCGTCGCGCATGATCGAGCCGTTGCGGTTGTCGCCGAAACCGCGAGTCATCACCGAATCCTGTGTACTGCCCAAGGTGTTGCCCTGGGTGATGCCGCTGACATTGGCCAGCGCATCATCGAGATTGCGCGGCGCCTGATCGCGAATGACCTGCGCCGGGATGACATTGACGGTCTGTGGAATCTCTTGCAGCGATGCCGATGAGCGCATCACCGAACTGGTGGCCGGCGGCTGATAACTCATTGATTCGTCGCGCGTGGACGTGATGGTGGTGGCGCCGAGATTGAGCGCGCCTTCGGTCGGCATCGGCTCCAGAGCCAACGTGTGGCTGTCAGTGCGGCGAAAGCTCAGGCCGGAGCTGCCGAGCAGGCGTTGCAGAGCCTGTTCGGCGCTCATCTGGCCGTTGACTGCCGGAGCATTGAGGCCGTAGGGCGCCTCATCGGTGTAGACCACGCTTTGCCCGGTCACGCGGCTGAAGTCGCTCAGGGCTTGCGGCAACGGTTTGGCGACGAGGGCAAATTTGAACTGCTGTTGCGCCTGAGTACTCACCGCTTCTGCCGCCAGCGCGATACTCATAGGCAGCGATGCCAATGCGGAAAAACTCAACGCCGACACGCTTAACCACTGTTTGACCGAACCGGATTTTGCCCTGGACTTCATTGCTCAATGACCTGTGTAGTACCGCAACGGATGCGAATGGCTCGCAGTTTCAGTCACTACACGGATGGGGCTCGGCGTTACCTCACCACAGAAATGAAAATAATTTTGAAGATTAAAAGATCGTCCGAAAGCTCGGGCCGCGTTCGGATGATCTTTTGCTTTGCCTCAGCGCAAAATAATCAACTGCCCCAACACCCGATGCTGCTCAAACCCCAACACCCCTTGCAGCGAATTGAGCACCGCTTGTGGATCCTTGCTCGGAAAACTGCCGCTGACCTTGCGCGCCGCAAGCGTATCGTTGAGCAGCACAATTCGCCCCGGGTAATAGCGGCGCAGATCCTCGACGACATCGGCCAGCGTGGTCTTGTAGTAAGTCAGCCAACCCTGACGCCAGGCCAGTTGCGCCTCACTGTCCACGGCATGCACTTTTTCCGCCGTGCCGTCGGCATAAGCGACCTGCTGGCCGGCCGTGAGAATCTGCTGTTGACCATGCTCATCCGCCGTTACCCCGACCCGCCCGGACAACACCGTCACTCGTGCGCCGTGAGGTTGCCGGCGCACTTCGAACTGCGTACCCAGCACCCGCGCCTCGCCCTGCTCCGCCGCCACCACAAACGGATCGCCAGTGTGGGTGACGCTGAAGAAAGCAGCGCCACGGATCAATTGCACGCGGCGTTGACCGTGGCTGAATTCAACAGCAATCGCGCTGTCGGCATCCAGCGTGACTTGCGACTGATCGGCCAGTTTCACCGTGCGGATTTCACCGGGCGCCGTGACATGATCGGCGCGCAGATCGTCGAGCCAGCGCTGCGCTTGCCAGCCCGTGCCGAGGCTGACCATCAGCAGCAGACACGCGGCCATCGCCAACGCTCCAGACCAACGCAACAACCGCGAACGACGCGGGGTATCCATCGCCTGCAAATACCCTTGCAACGCGAGGGCATCTTCACCGGCCAACGTGCGCGCCGGGGCTTCACTGAGTTCCCAGATCACCTGCGCCTGCGCATACGCCTGGGCATGAGCGGGGTCAGCGCGCAGCCATTCGCTGAAGGTCAGTTGATCGCCAGTGCTCGGGCGATCGTGCAACAGGCTCAGCCAGGCCAGCGCGGCCTGCTCCTGGGCCGGTGTCGGTGTGATCGGATTGGATGGCTTCACGGTGCTTTCCCTGGCAGACGTGGCGCGGGATCGCGCAGGCTGGCCTTGCAGGCCTCGAGGGCGCGCATCATATGTTTTTCCACGGCACTTTGGGACAGCCCCATGGCCTTGGCGATGTCGGCGTACTTGCGTCCGTGAATGCGATTAAGCAGAAAAATTTGCCGGGTACGCTCGGGCAACGCGCGCAATGCCGCTTCGACATGGCGCAGATCATTGCCGGCTTCGAGCGCGGCCTGGGGTTCAGTGCCGTGGCTGTCGGGTTCGTCCGGCTGCCAGCCTTCGTTGACCCGCGCGCGCGTTCCTTCGCTGCGCAAATGATCGATGGCAATGTTGCCGGCGCAGCGCAGCAGATAAGTGCTGAGTTCTTCGACCTGCACCAGCGGCCGGCGCCAGAAGCGCAAAAACAGATCCTGAACCAGATCCGCCGCCGTCGCCCGGCAACCGACGCGCCGGTTCACCAGTGCTTCCATCTGCGCACGCTGGGACAGAAACACCTGGAGAAAATGCGCCCGCGCGCCACGTGCTTCGTCATCGCCCGATTCCGGCGGCAGACCGATCAACACTTCAGCACTGCGCCCATGCGGCAACCGGGCTGGCCAGCAGGCTCAACCCGGCCAATGCCAAGGCCAGACGCGGGCGATACGGCAGCAACAGCACCAGTGCCAAAGCGCTAAGCATCAGCACCGCGAACCAATCGACCAGACCGAAACTCCAGCCATTGGCCGCAACTGCCGCCCACAGCGACAGCGCCAGCAACAGCCATCCCGCCAACGCCAAACCGTGACGGCGGCGAGCAGACGGTTTGGCGCCGAGCAATTCGGCGTGATGGCGTGGCATCGACAGGCACAAAGCGCTGAAGCCGGCATAGCTGAGTAACAGCGCCAGCAGCATCAGCTGGCACCTTGTTCGACAGTGATCGGCCGAGGCGAAGCACTTGCTTTGCGAACGCTCACGCAATTGCCCGTACGCTGCATCTTGCGCGCAGCCCAGCCGAGGAAAATCCCTGTCGCAAGGCACGTCAGATCGAATCCGGCCAGTGCCCAGTCGCGCTGCATCAGGCTGGCGCCAAGATTCCACCGCGTGGTCAGCGCATTGATCAGCGGCACCGCGATAAACAGCGCTGCGCCAAGCGTCAGCTGTTCGATCCAGGCCTTGCGTCCCCGACGCAACAGCGCGTGCACCAAGGTCAGCGCCCAGGCCATGAAGAACGCATTCACTTCCCAATCGGCCCGCCCCGCCAGACTCACCGGCAACAACCGATTGGCCAGAAAGAACACCGCCACCGCCGACACCAGCCCGGCCATGCTGGCGATATTCAGCACCTCGACCAGGCGCAATTCGAAGGGCAGCGCTGCGCTTTTTGCGTGCCTGAGCTGCCGTTTGCCCAGCCAGATCACCAGCCCGGTGCCGATCATTGCCGTGCCGGCCAGACCGCACATGAAATACAGCCAGCGCAACAGCGGTCCGGCGAAATGGCCCATGTGCAAGCCATAGAACGCGCCACCCACGGCCATCGCTGCTGGCTGTTCAGGTGTGCTGCCGACGAGATCCCCGGTGACACCATTGAAAGTCACCGCCCGGCCGAAATCATGCACCACGCGATCACCCGCGCGGGACAGCACCACCGTGGCACTGGCATCGCCCGGATTGCTCACCGACAGGCGCGCGGTGTGGCCGCCCGACCATTGCGCGCTGGCCTTGGCCAGCAAAGGCGCCATGGCAGTCAGCGGCGCGGCGAGATTAGCGCGCTCGGGTGTTTTAGAGGCGGGGAAGACTTCATCGTAGAACTTGCGCACGTCGCTCCCGTAAGAGGCGACGATGCTGGCGGGCATGACCATCGACATGAAAATCACCAGGCTGCTGTAGGTGATCATCAAGTGAAACGGCAGCACCAGCACGCCCACGGCGTTATGCCCGTCGAGCCAGGAACGCTGGCCCTTGCGCGGGCGGAAGGTGAAGAAGTCCTTGAAGATTTTCTTGTGGGTGATGATGCCGCTGATCAAAGCGACGAACATCACCATCGCAGCGATGGTCGCCAGCCAGCGCCCCCATGGATAAGGCATCTGCAACTGGAAGTGGAAACGGTAAAAGAACTCGCCGCCCATGCTTTCGCGGCCCTGTACTTCGGCGCCGGTCTGAGCGTCGAGGGTTCTGGATTCGAAACGACCGCGCTCGCCGGGTTTGCCCGGCGCCTGCTGCCAGCGCACCGTCAGGCCCGGATCGCGGGCATCGGGCAAATCGATCAGCCAGCGCGAGGCACCGGCGGCGTGTTGCTGCAGATAGTTTTGCGCCTGCGTCAGGCTCGCTTCGGCATCCAGCGGATGCGCAGCAATTTCCGGCTGCATCCAGTGGCTGATTTCATCTTTGAAGTAAGCAAGCGTTCCCGTGAGGAAAATCGCGAACAGCAACCAGCCGAACACCAGCCCGGCCCAGGTGTGCAGCCAGGCCATCGCCTGGCGAAAGCCCTCTTTCATGCCAGCCCCAGACCGCGTGCGGCACCGGAAATCGTGGCGAGAATCACGCTCGGTACCAGCAAGCCGACCCACGCCGACCACGCGCTGCGGCAGGCGAAACACCAGAGCACCGCGACCAGATAGACCACAAAGGACACCGTCATGCCGGTGACCACCGCTTCTGCGCGGTTCAGCGGCAGCCACAACGTCAGGGTGACACTGGCCAGCGCCGCGACCAGATAGCCGCCGAAAACCGCCGCCAGCACTCGGGAAGTGACGGCCAGACGATAGGACATGGGAAGGGTTGCGAGTTTGCCTTTCATGTTTCGACCCTGAAACGAAAAACGTTCGGCCGACAAGCCGAATCTACAGGCGAGCAATATTAATGATAAATATTCTCATACGCAAAAGCATCTGATTGCCGGGCACCGCCTCCAGCCCCTACAATGCGAACCGTTCTTGTTCTCTAACGCACGTTCTCTACGCAAGCATTGCGTCCGGAGTCATTTCGTTGCCGCCCGCCCATCCTGTCGAATCGCTCTATCACGCTCATCACAGCTGGCTCACCGGCTGGCTGCGGCGCAAGCTCGGCTGCCCGGACAGCGCGGCGGACCTGGCTCAGGACACGTTCATCAAGGTACTGACCGCCCGCGAGCCACCGCTGATCATCGAACCGCGTGCCTTTCTCACCACGCTGGCCAAGCGCGTGCTGTTCAACCATTACCGGCGTCAGGATGTGGAACGCGCCTACCTCGAGACGCTGGCGCAAATGCCCGAGATGGTCGCGCCGTCGGAAGAGCACAAAGCGATCATCCTGCAGACGTTGATCGAACTCGATGAGCTGCTCGACGGCTTGCCGCGCCAGATCAAACGCGCTTTCCTGCTCGCTCAGGTCGATGGCCTGACTTATCCACAGATCGCCGCAGAACTGGGTATTTCGGTGGCCACGGTCAAACGCCATTTGAACAAGGCGGCCCTGCGCTGCTATTTCGCTTTATGAATCGTGTGCCGGAATTCTCCGCGCAGGTCGCCGAACAGGCGGTGCAATGGCTGCTGGAAATGCAGCAGGGCACGCTGACGCAGCGCCAGCAACAGGCCTGGCAACAATGGCTGGATGCGCACAGCGAACACCGTCGGGCGTGGGAACACATGCAACGGGTCAACCAACGCTTGCGTGGTGTGTCATCGCCATTGGCCCACGCCGCGTTGAACGGACCGAAGTCCGGCAGCCGCCGTCAGGCGCTGAAAATGTTGCTGATTCTCGGTGCCGGCTCAGCGGCGACCTGGGGCCTGCGCGAGCACACGCCGCTGCCGTCGCTGCTCGCCGACTACCGCACGCCGGTCGGGCAGCGGCGCGAGATCGCCTTGGGCGGTGCCGATTCGGTGCAGCTCAATACCGCCAGCTCGGTCGATGTCGATCGTGCGCAGCGGTTGATTCGCCTGCTCGAGGGCGAAATGCTGCTGAGCGCTGCGAGTCCGTTCGAAATACGCACGGCGCAAGGGCTGTTGAAAACCCACGGCGCACGCCTCAATGTGCGGCAGTTTGCCGATCGCACGCAGATCGCGCTGTTCGAAGGACGAGTCGAACTCACCGCCGAGCACCGCGCGCCTCTGCTACTGCCGGTCGCGCGGCAGCTGAGTTTCACTGCGAGCTCCGTCAGCGAGGCAACATCGCTGGATGCCAACAGCGGCGCCTGGACTGACGGCATGCTGGTCGCCGCGCACATGCGCTTGGGCGATTTCCTCCACGAGCTTGGTCGCTACCGGCGCGGGCAGTTGAGGTGCGACAGCCAGGTCGCCGATCTGCTGATTTCCGGGACGTATCCGCTGGATGACAGCGAGCGAATTCTCGACCTGCTGCAGATCAGTCTGCCGGTCAGAGTGAAGCGCTTTACCCGTTATTGGGTGAGCGTCGAAGCGCGGGTTTGAACAGCAAGATCAAAAGATCGCAGCCTTCGGCGGCTCCTACAAAAGGCTGCGATCTTTTGATTCTGAAAAAATAAATGAGCCGTTTTTCAGATCTGGCGTGACAGAGAAGGAAAGCCCCCTTGATTCCCACCTTCTCAGGATCATCCCCATGCAGCCCACCCGTCTCACGCCACTGGCCCGCAGCCTGCGCAATCTGCTGCTCGGCGCCAGCCTGAGTTTCACCGCCCTGCCCGCCGCGCTGGGCGCCGAAGCCAGGGTTTATCACATCGCCCCGGCGTCACTGGAAACCGCGCTCAACCAGTTTGGCCGTGAAGCCGGCGTGCTGATCTCCTTCGGCTCGCAAGTCACCAGCGGTGTGCAGAGCCGGGGGCTGGAAGGCAACCACACCGCGCAACAAGGCCTCGATGCCTTGCTTGAAGGCACCGGCCTGCAGGCCCGCGCCGAAGGTGACAATGCCTTCAGCCTGCAACCACTGGGTGATGCGGCGCTGGAGTTGGGCACGTCGACCGTGGTCGGCGACTGGCTCGGCGATGCTGCGCAGATCAACGTTTTCGAACACCCCGGCGCGCGTGATGTGATCCGCCGCGAAGAGTTTGAACGCCAAGGCGCAACGCAGGCCCGCGATGTGCTCAACCGCATCCCCGGCGTCAATGCGCCGGAAAACAATGGCACCGGCAGCCATGACATGGCGCTGAATTTCGGCATTCGTGGTTTGAATCCGCGCCTGGCCGCGCGCTCGACCGTGCTGATGGACGGCATCCCGGTACCGTTTGCGCCGTATGGCCAGCCGCAGTTGTCGTTCGCGCCGATCAGCATGGGCAACATGGATGCCGTGGATGTGGTGCGCGGCGGCGGCGCGGTGCGTTACGGCCCGCAGAACGTCGGAGGTGTAGTCAACTTCGTGACTCGGGCGATTCCCGACGAGCCAACGGTCAAGGGTGGCTTGCAGACTGAAACCAGCCCATCGTCGAGCCACGACGGCTTCAAGACCAGCGCCAATCTGCTGGCCGGCGGCACCAATGCCAACGGCCTCGGTGGTGCGCTGTTGTACTCCGGCACCCGTGGCGGTGACTGGCGCGAACACAGCGATACCGAGATCGACGACCTGATCCTCAAGGGCAAGTACCAGCTCGACGAGGCCAACAGCTTCAACGCCATGGCCCAGTATTACGAAGGCAAGGCCGACATGCCCGGAGGTCTGAACGTCGCCGACTATGATGCCGATCCCTATCAGTCAACGCGGCCGAAAGACCAGTTCTGGGGGCGCCGGACGATGTTCAACTTCGGCTATCGCTATCAGGAAGATCGCCGCGAGTTCACCGCCAACACCTTCTTCACCAAGACCCTGCGCAGCGGTTATCTGGATCAGGGCACCTTCCTTTCGCTGTCGCCGCGCGAGTACTGGGTACGTGGGCTGGAAACCCGTTTCGCCCAAGGCTTCGACCTGGGCTCGAGCAGCCACGAAGTCGGCGTCGGCTACCGTTACATCAATGAGGCCGGCCACGAACTGCGCTATCGCACGCCGATCAGCGCCAACGAATACCCGACCACCAGCAGCCGCAACGACCGTGACACCCGAGGCGGCACCGAGGCCAACGCGTTCTTCGTCGACGACCGCATCGACATCGGCAAATGGACCGTCACCCCGGGCATACGCTACGAGATGATCGAGTCGCAGCAGACCAACAATTTGACCAACGTCAAATACAAGGGCGACTACAACACCGCACTGCCGGCGCTCAACGTGCTCTATCACCTGACCGACAGCTGGAATCTGTACGCCAACACCGAGGGCTCGTTCGGCAGCGTGCAATACAGTCAGATGCCCAACCGGGTGAGCAGCGGCGAAGTAAAACCGGAAAAGGCCCGCACCTGGGAGCTCGGCACGCGATATGACAGCGGCGCCCTGCGCGCGGAAATCGGCGCGTTCCTGATCAACTTCGACAACCAGTACGAAAGCAACCAGACCAATGACTCGGTGATCGCCCGCGGCGAAACCCGTCACCAGGGCATCGAGACCCGCGTCAACTACGCTTTGGATGACCTGAATCCAGCGCTCGCCGGTTTCGATGTTTACGCCAGTTATGCGTATGTCGACGCAACCATCCGCGAGGACGGGCCGAACAAAGGCAACCGCGTGCCATTTTCTTCCAAACACAAAGGCACGATTGGCGTCGGTTATACCGAAGGGCCATGGAAGCTGAATCTGGACAGCAGCTTCCAGAGCGACCAGTTTGCCGACAACGCCAATACCTCGAAGGAAAGTGCCGATGGCAGCACCGGCAAGATTCCCGGTTACATGCTGTTCAGCAGCCGCGCCGGTTATGACTTCGGGCCGCAACTGTCGGATTTGAATGTAGCGGTGGGGATAAAGAACATTTTCAACACGCAGTACTTCACGCGCTCGTTCGATGACAACAACAAGGGCAAGTACGTGGGAGAGCCGCGGACGGTTTACCTGCAGACTTCGGTGGCGTTTTGAAGAAGTTTTGAAATCCCCCCACGTCGCGTAAAAAAAACGGGCCTGCATCAGCAGGCCCGTTCTCCTTGTGACTTATGAAATCAGCGCATCAACTGTTGATCGCTGCCTGTTCGTTCTCGTCGAATTCCTCTGCCAACAGTTTGTCATTGGCTTTGCCGGTAAATGGCACTACGGCGGCGCGTGGTTTACCTCGTAGTTTGCCGAACAGGTGATCCAGTTTGTGCTCGAGTTTCTCGGCAGCACCGTCGATCGCCTGTTCCAGCGAATCGGCTTTGTGGGTCACGGAAATCGGTTGGTGGCCTTTTGGCCGCGCTTCCAGTTGGCAGCGCAAGTCATGGGGACCTGGTTTCTCGCCGTTCTCGTCGCTCAGGTGGACTTCGACACGGGTCAGGTCTTCTTCATAACGGTCGAGCGTGCTCTCAATAGTTGTACGTACCCACTCCTCCAGTCGCTTACTGCTTTGAATATGGTTATCGCTGTTGACTTGGATTTGCATAGTTCATCCCTTATTTCAGCTAGCTCGCTGGAGGCCGTGAGTTGAATTTCCTGACCTCCTGGTTACAACAATCGGCCCGACCGTCGAACATTTCAACCCCTGAAAAAAGAAAAATATTCATTCGCAAAAAAAGCCGGACAACCAAGCGAAGCGCTGTTAATGTCGGGAGTTGATTCGCCTCGCCTGTTGGCAAAATCTGCTCACAATTGCCCGTCGTTCAGCGGGTGCAGACCGCGAAAAATCCCCGCCTCCTCCACCAGCCAATCATGCACAGCGCGCACGCCCGGATGGCTCAATGCCCCCGGCGCATAGAGCAGCACGTAGCGTTTATGGTTGGGCACCGACAAGCCGAACGGCACAATCAACGTGCCGCGCTCCAGCTCATCGTTGAGCAACGTGCGCCGGGCAATTGCCACGCCCATGCCGGCAATCGCCGCTTCGATGGTCAGGTGATTGCGATTGAAGGTATGTCCGCGTCGCACATCGGCGCCTTCGAAGCCGATCGCATTCAAATAAAACTCCCATTCCGCGTATTCGTAACTGCCACGCCAGGCGGTGATGTCGTGCAGCAGCGGGAAATGCACCAGATCCGCCGGCCCGTGCAGCGGCGGCCGCCCGCGCAGCAAGCCTGGTGCGCACACCGGAAAAATCTGCTCGTCGAGCAAGGCTGTGGATAACAAACCGGGGTAGCTGCCATCGTTGAGGTCGATGGCCAGATCGAAATCGCCCTCATGCAGCGGCACGCTGCTGTCCTCGGCCACCAGGCGCAACTGGATGTCCGGAAAGCGTTGCTGCAAGCGCGGCAGGCGCGGAGTCAGCCACTTGCCGAGAAACGACGGGATCGAGCGCAACCGTAACGTCCCGCTGATCATCCCGGCGTCCAGTCGGCGCAATTCGGCGTCGATGCTGCCATACGCTTCATTGACGGTAATCGCCAGCCGCTGCCCTTCTGCGCTCAACTCAACGCCGCGCGCGCGCCGATGAAACAGGCGAAAGCCGAGGCGCTCTTCCAGTTGGCGAATCTGCTGGCTGACCGCGCCCGGGGTGATGTGCAGCTCTTCGGCACAACGGGTGAACGACAAGTGCCGCGCGGCACAGGCAAATACCTGCAGCCAGACGTAGGTCTGAGCATGCAATTGACGATTCATTGTTTAGTCCTGCTAAAGGCTGTCTTAGGAGGTTTCGTTGGTCACCTCGAACTGAGGCAGGCAGTATCGCCGACATTGCGCTTGTCCGACAAAAAATGGCAGCGATTCCTACTCCATTGCTTGTAAGGGTTTAGCATGGCTATCAGTGTTTTCGATCTATTCAAAGTGGGCATCGGCCCGTCCAGTTCCCATACCGTCGGTCCGATGCGCGCAGCGGCGACATTTGCCCAGGCCCTGATCAATCAGCATCTGCTCAATGACGTGCGACGAGTGGAAATCCGCCTGTACGGCTCGCTGTCGGCCACCGGTGTTGGCCACGCCACCGACCGCGCGACGGTCATGGGCCTGATGGGCGAGTGGCCGGACAGCATCGATCCTTCGACCATCGATCCACGCATCCAGCAATTACGCGAAACCGGGCAATTGTCTCTTGCCGGTCAGCGTTCGATCGCTTTCGACTGGCAGAACGATCTGCTGCTGCTCGACGAAAGCCTGCCCTATCACCCCAACGCCATGTCGCTGACGGCCTTTGGCGAAAGCGCCGAGCTGTTCGCGCAAACCTATTACTCGGTGGGGGGCGGTTTCATCGTCGAAGCGGCTGAAGCCGAATCTGGCGCGGCGCCGGCGAGCGACGTGGTGTTGCCGTACGATTTTTCCAGCGCCGCCGAACTGCTCGCCCTGTGCAAACAACACAATCTGCGCGTATCCGAACTGATGATGGCCAACGAGCGCGCCTGGCGCAGCGACGCCGAGATCCGTCAGGGCCTGTTGCACATCTGGTCGGTGATGCGCGAGTGCGTCGAACAAGGCCTGCGCCACGAAGGCATCCTGCCCGGCGGGCTGAAAGTGCCGCGTCGCGCGGCGAAACTGCACCGCAGTCTGCTCGAAATCGGCAAACCGAATGTGATCAGTTCAACCCTGTCGGCAATGGAATGGGTCAACCTGTTCGCTCTCGCCGTCAACGAAGAAAACGCCGCCGGCGGGCGCATGGTCACCGCGCCGACCAACGGTGCCGCCGGAATCATTCCGGCCGTTCTGCATTACTACATGAAATTCAATCCGGACGCGTGTGACGATGACGTCGTCGCGTTCTTTCTCGGCGCAGCCGCCGTCGGCATTCTGTGCAAGAAAAACGCCTCCATCTCCGGCGCCGAAGTTGGCTGTCAGGGGGAAGTTGGTTCGGCTTGCGCAATGGCCGCCGCCGGCCTGGCCGACGTCCTCGGCGCGACACCTGAGCAACTGGAAAACGCCGCCGAGATCGGCCTGGAACACAACCTCGGCCTGACCTGCGATCCGGTCGGCGGTCTGGTGCAAGTGCCGTGCATCGAGCGCAACGCCATCGCTGCGGTGAAGGCGATCAACGCCACACAAATGGCCCTGCGCGGCGACGGCAACCACTTCATTTCCCTTGACCGGGTGATCCGCACCATGCGTGACACCGGCGCCGACATGCATGACAAATACAAGGAAACGTCGCGGGGCGGGCTGGCGGTGAATTGGGTGGAATGCTGATCCGCCTGATTGCACCGTCCGCGATCATCGACTCATTCCTGCCCTGAAAACGAGCCATAAAAAACGGCGAGCCCGAAAGCTCGCCGTTTTTTATGGCGCGTTTATTGTTCGACAATTTTTCCGGCATGCCCCTTGCTACATCGCCCTTGAGGCAAACGGAGATTGCGAACCTCAGCGAACGAGATGCCAGTGGTCTGGTGTTGCGAACCAAATCGGATCATGGCCGGTCAACAACTGCACGTTCAATCAGGCGGTGACGCATCATGGACAACCCATTTCAAATCATTACCGATGCCTTCGCGCCGGACTATCAGATCAATCTGAGCATTCAGGGGCTGGACGGCAGCATCATGCTGACCCTGTCCAACGCCGGCCGCATTGTGGCCAAACGCATGATCAGCGCCGAACAGCGCAACGATCCCGAGCGTTTGAAACGCCTGGTGCAAAGCATCCAGTTCGGCATCGCCATCGAACAGGGCCACAGCGCCATGTCGATCCTCGAAGCCATGACCAGCGGCGCCGGGCTGACCCCGCCACCGCCACGCGTCAAAGGCCAGCCCGGCCAGGCGGCGGGCCTTTAAAGCTCGCCCTTTTCCACTTCTGGATGCTCGCCGGAACCCGTGCCGATCTTGCGCTGCGGGTTCTCGATCTTGACCGAGGGAAATTGCGACGAAGCATAACGCACCACCAGAATCGCGAACGCCAGCAACAGGATGCCGCCGCACAGGTAGATGATGCCCATGTCCGGCGGGTTGTGGTGCGAGACATTGGAAATCAGCAGCCGCGTCAGCGCAGTGATTGCCACGTAGATCAGAAAGCGCACCGGCATGTGGTTGGTCTTGAAATAAATCCCGACCATCGCGCCCAGTTCCAGATAGATGAACAGCAACAGGATGTCATCAATCTTGATGTGCCCGACTTCGAGCATCCCGAGAAACTCCATCACCGCCGCCCACGCCGTCACCGCGCCAATGGCGAAAAGCGCCAGGTAGTGAAAGGTCTCGACGAACAGGTTGCCCAGGGACTCGGCCAGTTGATGCACGTTACGCCGCAGTTTCTCGGCCCAGTTGATTTTCACGATGAGTTTCCTTAGCCCGTTTCGGGCGGATGATGCGTATCGCACGTGACGTTTTTGCGCGCGCGCCTTGTTGCAATGAGTTTCATGCAGGTTCAGGGCCACGCATCATGGCGATCCGCCGCAAATCCCGCGCCGTGGCGTTTGGTCGCACCGCTGGAGTTTCCGTGGGAGCGAGCCTGCTCGCGAATAGCAGTCACACGTACCCCTGACAAACGCCAAATCCGGTCTACATTGAAAAGCCACTACCCATGGCGCAGGGATTCGCTTATCCTTTTCGCTGTATATGGATACAGTAGTCGTCAAGACAACTTAACGTGAAGGCATGTGAGGTGGTGAATGGCCGTCGAAGTGGTATACCGCAGCAGCCGAGATCTGGAGCGCTTGTTCATGGATAAAGCCGAAGCTGATCGTCATGACAAAATGCTCGAACTGGCCGAATATCTGGCCGATGTGCTGCAAAAAGCCGTTCCGTCCCTGACCGAACAGCAAGTGGAAGAAGCCGGGATCTACATGGCGAAGAATCGCGATGTGTTTGCCCGGGCATTCAAAAGCCAGCCCGATGCGCTGTCGGAGCTGATCAATGCGCCGGCCGAGCCTGTCGAAAAAGCTGAAGCGGCAGAACCTGACGAGGCGCCGGCGAAGCCCGCCAAAGCAGCGAAAGCGCCGAAGTAATCAGAAAGATCGCAGCCTTCGGCAGCTCCTACACTCGGAATGTAGGTGCTGCCGAAGGCTGCGATCTTTTGCTTTTTCAGCGATACAAAACCTTCTCCGCCAGCTCATCCGCCACCCGCGCCGGCGAGCGTTTTTCCGCCTGGGCGTGAGCAAAGACTTCGGTCAGCCGCGAACTGATTTTCGACAGATGCGCCGTGATGATCGGCAATTCCTCGCCACGATGCTTCAGCGAAACGTAGATCAGCCCGCCGGCATTGATCACATAATCGGGCGCGTAAAGAATCCCGCGCCGTTCCAGTTGATCTGCCACATCAAGGTGCGAAAGTTGATTGTTCGCCGAGCCGGCAACTGCCGAACAACGTAGCTGTGACACCGAATGACTGTTGAGCACACCGCCCAATCCGCAAGGCGCAAGAATATCGCAAGGCGTGCTGAGCAATGCATCGTTGGCGATCGGGTGGGCATTGAGTTGTTCCATCGCCAGTTGCACCTTGCCGTGATCGATATCACTGACCAGCAATTCAGCGCCCGCAGCATGCAGTTGCTCGGCCAGCGCAAAGCCGACATTGCCAAGCCCCTGGATGGCGATGCGCAGGCCTTCCAGGTTGTCGCTACCCAGACGCGCCATCGCCGTCGCGCGAATGCCGGTGAACACGCCCATGGCCGCGTGCGGCGCCGGGTCGCCTGCTGAAGTCGTGCTGGTGACATGCCGGGTCTGCTGGGCGATGCAGTCCATATCCGCCACTGAGGTGCCGCTGTCGATAGCGGTGATGTAGCGGCCGTCGAGTTGCTCGATACAGCGGCCGAAAGCCTCGAACAACGCACCGCGATTTTCTACGTGGACCGGACGCACGATCACCGCCACCCCGCCCCCCTGCGCAAGGCCGGCCAGTGCTGCTTTGTAGCTCATGTTTTGTGCCAGGCGAATGGCGTCCTCGACCGCTGATTCGTCGTTGGGATAGGCAAGGTAACGGCAACCGCCCAAGGCTGGACCCAGGCGGCTGTTATGAATGGCAATGACCGCCTTCAACCCGGTGCCCGGGTCAACGCTCAGATGCAGCGATTCCAGGCGAGTGCTTTGCATGAGAGCGAACATCGACAGGCTCCCGAATCACTTCTGGTAGAACGCCAGTATAGGCTTGCCCTTGGAAATTGCTGCCGCGCGCTGGCATCAGCCGCCGAGCGGACACTGTCAGGCTGCTATAACTTGCGCTCAAGGAGCCAGCCACTGGACGAACCACCCGGACGGGGCTAAAACGAGGCATTGGAGGAAGTTTTTTGATGAGTCCGCGCCAACGCTTTTTCGACTGCCTGCACCGCTCGCCGCCAGCCCTGCTGGAAGCTGCGCTGTGGATAAGCGCTGAGCACGACAAAACTCTCGAACCCGAGGCGCTGCTGCGCTCCTTCAATGATCTGCAACAACGAATCAGCTACGGCTTGCCGATGCTGCCGGTCAGCGAACTGGCGCAACCGCTGTTGCGCCGCATGGTCGACCTGGGTTTTGCGCAGGATGATTTCCTGCCGCTGCGCCCGCAAGCGGCACTGCTGCATCGTGTATTACAGACCCAACGCGGGCAGCCGCTGGCACTTGCATTAATTGCGCTGGAGCTGGCACACGGCCTGGAGATTCCTTTGGTCGGGGTCAACTTCCCCGGACATTTTCTGCTGCGGGTTCCCGGCGCCGACCACTTGCTGGACCCATGCGGCGGGCGACGGCTGTATCCCAATGACTGTCGCGAACTGTTACAACGACAATACGGGCCGAACATGCAGCTCAGCGCCGAGCATCTGCTGACGGCAACGCCGGTGCAGATGCTGCAGCGCCTGTCACGCAACCTGCGTCAATTGCACCTGACCCACGACGACTTTATCGCCGCGCTCATTGACGCTGAGCGGGTACTCGAACTGGGTGGCGCCAAGGCCGCCGACTACATGGCTCGCGCCAGTCTGTATCAACGGCTGGATTGCCCGAACGCAGAACGATTCGACCTTGAACATGCGTTATTGCTCAGCGAAGACCCGATCCAGCGCCTGCGCCTGACCGAACGCCTCGGGCATCTGCCGCCCAACTCCGTCGTTCATTGACCGCTTTGTGCAGGCTCGCTCCCCTTGAACCCGATACAAACCTCTGTGGGAGCGGGCAAGCCCGCCCCTACAAGGTTACGGTGTGTCCGGCTGATTGGCCGGATGCGCTGTGATAAACGCCGGATGTTCAGCCGCCAATGCAGCCACGCGGCGGATTTTCGGATACGCCTCGAGGCTGACGCTGAACCGCTCTGCTGCATACAACTGCGGAATCAGATACACATCCGCCACACACGGCCATTCGCCAAAACAGAATCCGCTGTCGCCGATCAACTGCTCCACCGTGGCCAGCCCTTGGGTGATCCAGTGACTGATCCACTCCACCACCTGCGCCTCATCCTGCCCCGACTGGCGCAGGCGATTGAGTACGCTGACGTTATGCAACGGATGCACATCGCAGCCGATCACCGCCGCAACACCGCGAACCTGTGCGCGCGCCACCAGATCATCCGGCAGCAACGGCACCTGTGGATAACGCTCCTCCAGAAACTCAATGATCGCCGGCGACTGAATCAGCACCGCTCCGTCGTCAGTGCGCAAGGCAGGCACCCGGCCCTGGGGATTGATCGCCAGAAATCCTGCTTGCCGGTGTTCACCCCCCGACGGTGCGATGAGGTTGACCGGCAGCGCCTGGTAATCAAGACCCTTCAACGCCAGCGCAATTCGCACCCGGTACGACGAAGTGGAACGGTAATAGCCATAGAGATCCATAAGCGGCTCCTGTCAGCGTGCAGCGATCACGGTGCCGCGGCACTCGCCGAAGCCGATCGAGGCAAAACCTTCGCGGGCGCAGCGGGCGCGCAGGATGATTTCGTCACCGTCCTCAAGGAACTTGCGCACTTCGCCGGAGGCCAGTTCGATCGGTTTCTTACCGCCCTCAGTGATTTCCAACAGGCTGCCGAACTGACCGTTTTCCGGGCCGGACAAAGTGCCCGAACCGAACAGATCGCCGGCCTGCAACTGGCAACCGTTGACGCTGTGGTGCGCGACCATTTGCGCGACGGTCCAGTACATGTAGCGGGTGTTGCTCAGGGTCAGGCGATGGGCCGGCAGGTTCTGCTCGCGCATGGCTTCGGTACGCAGCAGCACTTCCAGCTCGATGTCGAAGGCGCCGCCGTCCTGATCACGCTTGTCGAGCAGATACGGCAGCGGCTGCGGATCACCTTCAGGGCGGGCCGGCTGTGCCGTGCGGAACGGTTCCAGCGCTTCGGCCGTCACCACCCAGGGCGAAACACTGGTGATGAAACTCTTCGACAGAAACGGCCCGAGTGGCTGGTATTCCCAGGCCTGGATGTCCCGCGCCGACCAGTCATTGAGCAGGCAGAAACCGGCGATGTGCTCGGCAGCGTCACCGATGGCAATGGGCTCGCCCATCTCGTTGCCCTGCCCGATCCAGATACCCAATTCCAGTTCGTAATCCAGACGCGCGCAAGGGCCGAAGACCGGTTCGGTCTGCCCGGCCGGCAGCGTCTGGCCTTTTGGCCGGCGTACGTCGGTGCCGGACGCGCGCACCGTGGAAGCGCGACCGTGATAGCCGATCGGCACATGCTTGTAGTTCGGCAGCAGCGGGTTATCGGGGCGGAACAGTTTGCCGACATTCTGCGCGTGCTCGATGCCGACATAGAAATCGGTGTAATCGCTGATCCGGGCCGGCAGATGCATCTGGCAATCGGCAGCCAACGGCAAGACTTTCGCGCCTTGCGCTTCGATGTTGCCGCGCAGGGTACTGCCTTCACTGAACAGCTCGATCAGGCGTTCGCGCAGAGCAACCCGCGCCTCACGGCCGAGCTCAAAGAACGCGTTCAACTGCCCGCCGTGCATGGCTTGCACCGCACTGCGTGCGAGACCATCAAACAGCCCCCCCTCAAGCCCGACTTGCAAATCGAAGATGTGCTCGCCGATCGCCACGCCTGCGCGAGGCGTCGAACCGTTCAGGCTGAACACGCCCAGCGGCAGATTCTGCAACGGGAAATCGCTGTGACCGTTGGCCGAAGCGACCCAGCTGCGGGGGATGGAATTCTGTGTCATGGGTTATCTCCGGGTCGGGTCGAATGTGGCGGGCAGCGTCGCCCAGCAGGCGTCGTAACTCGATTGCAATTGTGGGCAGTCGAGGGCAAAGCGGGTTGGACGCAGCACCTGGCTGGTCTCGAACATGAAGGCCATGGTGTTGTCGATTTTCGCCGGTGCCAGCTGGGCGTTGATCGCCCTGGTGCAGGTCTCGCCGTCCGGGCCATGGGCGCTCATGCAGCTGTGCAGCGACGCGCCGCCGGGCACGAAGCCTTCGGCTTTGGCGTCGTATTCGCCCTGGATCAGACCCATGAATTCATTCATCAGGTTGCGGTGGAACCACGGTGGCCGAAAGGTGTTTTCGGCAACCATCCAGCGCGGCGGGAAGATCACGAAATCAAGGTTGGCCAGACCGTGCACACTGGTCGGAGAGGTCAACACGGTGAAAATCGACGGATCGGGGTGATCAAAGCTCACCGTGCCGATGGTGTTGAAACGGCGCAGGTCATATTTGTACGGCACGTTGTTGCCGTGCCAGGCGACCACGTTCAGCGGTGAGTGATTGAGTTCGGTGGCCCACAACTGGCCAAGAAATTTCTGCACCAGAGTGGTCGGTTGCTGGAGGTTTTCGTAGGCGGCGACCGGAGTGAGGAAATCCCGTGGATTGGCCAGACCGTTGCTGCCGATCGGCCCCAGATCCGGCAGGCGCAGCGGCGCGCCATGGTTCTCGGCGAGGTAACCGCGTGCCTGCGGGTCGAGCAATTCGACGCGGAATTTCAGGCCACGCGGCAGTACGACAATTTCCAGCGGCGCCACATCAAGCACGCCCAGTTCGGTGGCGATGCGCAGGCGACCGAGTTGCGGCACCAGCAGCATCTCCCCATCGGCGTTGAAGAACACGCGCTCCATCGAACGGTTGGCGACGTAGTTATAAATGCTGATGCCGGACGGTTTCTCAGCGCCAGCGTTGGCGGCCATGCTGATCAGTCCGTCGATGAAATCGGTCGGTTCGGCCGGAATATCCAGCGGGTTCCAGCGCAGACGATTGGGTGTCACTTCACCCAACGATCCGCCTGCCAGTTGCCGTTCCAGTTTGACGAACGCCGGGTGGTTGGCCGATGGCTGAATCCGGTACATCCAGGTACGCCGCGCTTCACTGCGCGGCATGGTGAAGGCGGTGCCGGAGAACAGTTCGGTATACAGGCCGTACGGGGCTTTTTGGGGGGAATTCTGGCCAACAGGCAGCGCGCCGGACAAAGCTTCTGTGCTGAATTCGTTGCCGAACCCGGACTGATACGCCAAGGCCTGAGCGGTTGAATCGGAGTTCATGGAGCCTCCTGAACAGGGAGTCGGCAGTGGCCCACCGCTCTGGTTCAGAGGTCTCGGCACGCCGGGGTTGTTATTATCGTAATCTGATTACGCATAACGTAATTTGCTCGCTATCCAGCGTCAAGCTATAAAGACGCCCATTCGAACCGGAACCGCCAGCCCCCATGGAAAAAACCAGCGACAGCAACGGCAAACAGAAAGTCCGCTCCGCCGAGGTCGGCACCGACATCCTCAAGGCCCTGGCCGAGTTGTCGCCGTCGACTTCGCTGTCGCGTCTGGCCGAACACGTGCAAATGCCGGCGAGCAAGGTGCATCGCTATCTGCAGGCGTTGATTGCCTCCGGATTTGCCGAACAGAATGCCGCGACCAACCATTACGGCCTCGGTCGCGAAGCGCTGCGCGTGGGCCTGGCCGCACTCAACAGCATGGACGTATTGAAAGTCGCCGCCCTGCCGCTGTCCGAGTTGCGCGATGAACTCAATGAAACCTGCTTCCTCGCGGTATGGGGCAATCAGGGCGCAACCGTGGTGCACATCGAACCGGCCGTGCGCGCAGTGACAGTCGTGACTCAATTGGGTTCGGTGCTGCCGCTACTCAGCTCGTCCACCGGGCTGGTGTTCAGCGCCTACCTGCCGCACAGGGAAACCGATGAGTTGCGCCAACAGGAAATCGCTGTCGCGGAGCATCCACTAAAGGACGAAGCAGTTTATGCAGCGCTGTGCGAACAGATCCGCGAACGCGGTCTGCATCATGTGCACGGTTTGTTGATGCCGGGCGTGGACGCGCTCTCAGCGCCAGTATTCAACGCAGTCGGGCAAATCGCTGCGGTGCTGACCATCGTCGGTCCGACTTCGTTGTTTCATGCCGACGAAAACGGCCCGGCGGCGCAGCGGTTGTTGGCTGCGACGCGGGCCGTGAGTTGGCGGATGGGGTATGAAAGATAAGGGCGAACCATGAGCGTTCGAAACAGCTCAACGAACCGTGGTCTTGCTCGACGCGGCGTCAGCCTCTTTCATCAGTGACTTGAAGAAACCGATCAGTTGATGCACAGCGCGCTCGCTCAAATCCCGCTAAACAAGTATCCCCATTACTTGGGCTTTGGCCACAGCCTGGGTTCTACGTTCCACACCCAGTTTGCCATTGATGCGCCGTGCGTGAGTCTTGACCGTATGTAACGAAATAAACAGTTGTTCAGCAACTTGCTGATTCGACGCTCCTTGAGCAATCAGCATCAACACTTCGCGTTCACGCCGACTCAACCCCGGCGCAGGCTCGCCCGGCTCGGGGTGCAAGGCCGGCACTTGCGTGCCGATCAACCTGCCCGAACCTCCGCGCAATTCCCATTCGCGCAGCGCCTGCTGTAACTGGCAGCGTTCCACCAGCACCCCGGCTCGCTGGAAAGCTTGATGTGCCGCTGCCGTGTCACCGTTTGATTCGGCCAACTCGGCGCAGGCCAGCAGCAGCTCCGTTTGCGCCGTCAACATGCCCCGGGCCTGAGCCTGTTCCAGCAACTGCTCGATGGCTGCAAGACAGCTTCCATCTGGATGCAATCGCGCGTGCGCGCAGGCCAGCAAATATTCCACGCGGATAATCAGCTCGAACGTTGCGGGCGGCGCCTGCAGCGCAGAGGGACCGCGATAATGCCGCAACAGCCGGCCCAACGCTTCTTGCGCCAGTTGCGGTCGGCCCTGCTGCAACCAGAACTGACTGCTGACCTGCAGCACGACACCGCGATAGACCGTATCGGGAATCTGGCGCTGCTGCATGACTCTTTCGGCCTCGCGCAAACGCTCAAAGGCGCAAGCATAATCACCGCGATTGCCGGCCAGTTGCGCTTGCCCCAGGTAGCCGTACAAGACCCGTTTGTCGGCACTGCGCAAGCAATCTTCAAGGCCCCGGCTGAACAGATCCGCAGCCTGCTCTTCGAGGCCCATGCACAGCGCCAGCCGTCCGCGTCGCAGGGCAATCCGGCCCAGCAGCGGCACGGGCACCATGGCGCGCTGGCGCAGCAAGTGCTCGATGTCCACCAGCAGTTGCTCTGCACGCAGCGGCGCTCCTCGCTGTTCGAGCCATTGTGCATGGTCAAGCTCAAGCAACCCTTCGAACAGCAACGAGCCGTGGGCGCGCGCCAGGCACAACGCCTCCCGATTGAGGGCATGAGCCTGATCGAGTTCACCGCCCAGTAACGCTTGCTGGGTCAGTCCCGACAGGCACATCAATCGCGCCTGCCAGGCATCCCCAGCCAGCCCTGACAACGCCTCCTGAAAGCTGGCGCGTGCGGACTCCATCTGCCCCTGCAGATGGCTGAGCCAACCTTGATGCGCCAGCCAACGTGCCAGCAGTTGCTGCTCCTGATGGGCTGTCGGCTGCGGCATGAAGCGGGCGAGATGGGCCAGGCATTGCCCGGCCTGTTCGAATCGACCGGCGAACATCAAGGCCCCGGTGACCAGCCCGATGACCTGCGGTGTCATCAGGGTCAGCTCCTGAGTTTGTTGCTCATGCAAGCGCAACAACAGGACGACGATCTGGTCTTCGAGCAAATCCTCGACGCTCAAATGCTGCAACAGGCTCACGGCAGTTTCGCATTCCTCGGCCAACAAGGCTTGCTCAAACGCCGCTCGCCAATCCTGCGCCGCAGTGAACCACTGACAGGCGCGTCGGTGCCAGGATCGCGCGCACGGCCAATGCGACTCCTGGATGATTCGCGACAGCGGGCGGAACACTTGGAGCCAGTCAGCGGACGCTTGCCAAGGCTCGATGAAGCAGCCCAGCACTTGCAGATCACGCAGCAACTGAGCGCCTTCGCCAGGGCCGAACAAATGCTCGCATAACGGCGCGTTGAACCGTGGCAGATGAGCCAGCACACGCCATGCCTCGTCCTGCTCCGGCGTCAGGTTGCTGAAGAGTTCGTGCTGCAGATAATCGAGCAGAGTGTCGACACGCTGCTGCGGCTGCAGGTTCTGCGACCAGTCGCACTTTTGCAGGAGCGCCATGCGCGTCCCCGCGCACCAGCCGCCGGTACGCTGGATGATACGGGCAGCGACACGCTCCGCCTCGTCTGGCGGCAAATGGCGCAACACCGATACCACTTCGTCGTGAGTCAGCGCCAGGCTGGCGCTTTCGAATTCGTAGAGTTCGTCATCGAGCAACAGCCGCGGCCAGTTGCACTGCGGCCGGCGCCGAGTGCTGATCCACCAGGTGAGCGCCGGGCTGCTGACCGCCAGCAAGCGATCCAGCAGCGCATCCACAGCCGGATCCGGCAGACGACTGTAATCGTCGATAAACAGCGAAGTCGGCCTCGACCAATGGGCCAGTTCCGCCATCAGTTGCGTATCGTCAAGGCCTTCGACCAGCCCGAGCGCCCGCGTCAGACGCAGGCAGAATTCTTCGGTGCTGAGCGCCGCTCCCGCCAGCGGCAGCCAGATGGCGTCGCACTCTGCACGCACCTGAAGAAGACATTCGGTGAGCAGTGCGGTTTTGCCACTGCCCGCGGGCGCGCACAACAGCTTCACCCGCGCGCTGGATGCCCGCAAAGGTGCGCTCAAACGGCTGCGAGGTTGATGATGCGAAGAAAGCCTGGGCAAAAATCCGGGTCGATCCAGGCACGGGGTCATGGCGGTCATCGGGTGAGCCTTCTTATCGTTGTGCGCTCACCCTAGCCCTCTCCTGCGTGCTTGTTGACGAGTATTCAGCACGCTGATTGATGGCCATAAAAAAGGCGACCGTACGGTCGCCTTTTGCCCAGCGGTGCAGCAGCCCCGTTACCGTACGCCCTCGGCGCGCAGAGCCGACGGGGTGTAATCCGCAGCCTTGGCTTCGAAGCCGAATTCGAAGCTGTGCTTCTCTTCGTTTTTCATGCCCAAGGCAATGTAGCGGCCGGCGATGATGTCGTAGAGCGCTTCCAGCGTGTAGGCCTGCGCTTGGTGATCGTAATAGTACTGCGCGTGACCTTCGGCGACACGCCACAGTTGCCCGCGACCGTCATAGTGATCAGCCAGCGCCACTTGCCAGCTGTCCTCGTCGATGTACATGTGGCGTTTGGCGTAAATGTGTCGCTCGTTCGGTTTCACCGTGCCGATGACTTCCCAGACGCGATGCAGTTCGTAACGGGTCAGGTCCTGATTGATGTGGCCTGCCTTGACGATGTCGTCGTACTTGAGTTTCGGCGAGTCGAGTTTGTAACTGTTGTAGGGAATGTACATTTCCTTCTTGCCGACCAGTTTCCAGTCGTAGCGATCCGGGGCGCCGGAGAACATGTCGAAGTTGTCGGACGTACGCAGGCCGTCGGCCGCTGTACCCGGCCCGTCATAGGCCACTTGCGGGGCACGGCGCACACGGCGCTGACCGGCGTTGTAGATCCACGCAAGGCGCGGCTCCTTCACCTGATCGAGAGTCTCGTGCACCAGCAGCACGTTACCCGCCAGCCGCGCCGGGGCGGTCACCGATTGCTTGAAGAAGGTCAGCACGTTGGCGGCTTTTTCCGGGTCGATATCCTTCATCAGTTGTGGCACGGCGATCTCTTCTTCGAAGCGGATCGGCGTGTAGCTGCCGTTGGTCTGCGGTGTGACCTGGGTAATGATCCGCCGCAGATTGCCACCGTGATAACGGGTGATGTGGTTCCACAGCACCTCGACGCCGTTCTTCGGAATCGGGAAGGCGTAGTAGCGATTGCCGGTGAAATTGGCCAGGCCGTTGCCGTCGTTGATCGCGTTGACGTTCAGCGCGCTGCGCTTGGCCGACTCGTAGATTTCCGCTGGCGCCCCTACGGTGCGGTGAGTCGGGTAGACCGGGATCTTGTAGGTTTCCGGGTAGCGTTTGAACATCGCCACCTGGCCATCGGAGAGCTTGCTTTTGTACTGCTCGACGTTGGCGGCGGT
Organism: Pseudomonas sp. Choline-02u-1; assembly: GCF_002836515.1. Taxonomy (GTDB): domain Bacteria; phylum Pseudomonadota; class Gammaproteobacteria; order Pseudomonadales; family Pseudomonadaceae; genus Aquipseudomonas. The sequence continues at coordinate 82,621 of NZ_PJBC01000059.1, read as the reverse complement.
GATGGTGAACAACGGTTTTTCGTTGGCAAACGGGTCGGCGAGGAAGCCCTTGCTGTCCACCGCACCGGCGTTTTTCGGGATGCCGCCGGTCCAGGCCGGAATCGAACCGTCCGCATTGCCGGCCTTCTCGGCGCCGAGCGGGGTCAGGCTGGTGCCGAGTTTGTTCGCTTCGTCCGGCGACACCGCCGCCATCACGTTGGCGGCCAGCAGACTCAAGGCCAGCACGCCACATTGCAGAATCGTTTTGCGCATTGCAGTCATCCTTCTCGGGCAGATCAGAAGTTCACGCCGAAGCTCAGCGCCACGAAGTCACGGTCTTCGAGGACGTTGTAATCGCCACCGAAAAAGTCGGTGTAACTCAGGCTCGCGGTGTAGGTGTTGCGGTAGTCGGCATCGACGCCAACGCTGATGGCTTTCGCGCCTTCGTTGAACAGGCCGTTGGGACCGTACCCCGCGACGTCATGCGACCACGAGAGGTTGGGCTTGAGGTTGATCCCGCCAATGACGTTGGCGTAATCGAGAATCGCCCGGGCGCGATAGCCCCACGAAGTCGAGGTGACGAAACCGTCGGTATCGCCGCCGAATCCGTACTGGCCGTAGACCGAATCACGGCCGTAACGCAGCTCACTGCGTGACTCCAGACCACCGACATGCACCACTGCCGCTTCGCCGACCACTGTCAGGCGCTCGGCGCCCAGTACCTGATCGAAGAAGTGCGTAAGAGTGCTCTGAACCTGCGTGACTTCCTTGCGTCGGTAGCCTTTGTTGTCCGCGCCCGGCGAGGTGGCGAGTGGCGATGCGGTACCGCCGGCAATCGGGTTGACCAGGGCCAGGGTCAAGTCGTTGGTATTGACCTGCACCGGCGCGTTCGGCCGATAGCTGATCTCGCCGGTCCATGCGGTGCCGGTGGGCAGAGTGGTGGAGAAACTGGCGCCGTACAGGCGAATGTCTTCCGGATATTCGAGGTAGTACTGACCGCGTCCGAGCATCACGCTTTGCGCCAGCCCCGCACCGCTGCCAGGCGCCAGGCCATTGGCGATGCCGACCATGCCCGGCAATGCCGCCAGTGTCGACAGCCCCGCCGTGGTGGTGCCGACCGTCGGCGTACGGCTGTGGTAATTCATGAAGTACAGGCCATATTCGGTGTCTTCGCCGAGCCAGCGCAGCGCCGTACCCCACTGCCCCGAATCGCGCGCATCACGATCGCCACCGCGGGGGATCACCACGCCTTCGCGGGTCACTTGTATACCTTGGCCGAACGCAGTGGTCAGCGGCACCAGCGGCGCCACCGCCGGACTGCCGACGGTGTAGCCGTTGGTGCAACCGTCCGCCGCTACGTCGACGCCGAAAAACGTGCCGCAGTTGTCGAGAACGGTCTGATCCCACTCCAGTTGGTAGAAGCCTTCGACCGAGAGTTTGTCGGTCAGACTTTGTGAACCGAACAGCATGTTCACCGGGATCAGGCCTTCCTTGATCTCGGCACCGGGACGCCGAAATGCCGAAACGTCGACCGGGTTGATGCTGTTGATCGAGTTGCCGATGAAGGTACTTTCGCCCCAGCTCACCACCTGCTTGCCGGCGCGCACGGTGCCCGGCAAATCGGCGATGGCGTAGTTGTGATAGACGAAGGCATCGAGGATCTGCGCGCCGGAAGACTTGGCGCCTTCCTTGCGGCCGCTGTCGCTGATCTGTTTGAACTCGCGGTCTTCGTCCTTGAGCTCGAAGTCGTACCAGTATTTGCCCCGCACGAACACGCCAGTGTCGCCGTACTTCAGCTCGAGGTCGTGGATGCCCTTGAAGATCTTCGAGAAGGTTTCGCCCTTCTTGAAATTCAGACGCCCGTCATCACCAGTGGAAGATTGTCCGCTGCCTCCATTGACCGTGCCCACCAGCGAGTTGTCGGCATCACGAAGGCCCCAGCTCGCGCCGATCGATAGGGACGAGTCGAAGGTGCCTTCGATTTCGCCGATGTTGAACGCAACCGCTTGCGCCTGGGCGCAGCAACCCAAAGCCACCGCTGCGGCCAGCGCGTGCGGCGTGAAGATGGCGCGCATTGTTGTTTTTGTCATGCGTCTTCCCCGGTGAGTGACAGAAGGCCCCACCCTACTGTCGGGTGAAGCGGTCGATAAGCGCACCAAGGAGGTATTTGCGTTGTCGCCCGAAAGGATGAATCGCCTTGCACGGCGGTGCCTGGAGCAGTTCATGGACTGGCTGGATGGCCCATCATCAGCGCCATCCATGTGCACGCCACTGTTGCGCGCCCCGTAACAGTGCATGTCCGGAATCGGTATTTTTCCTACAGCCTCAAGCCCGTATTCTGAGACCGCTTTCCCGCATACGTGAAAGCGCCGAGCTCGCTGCGCTGAACGCGCGAGCAATTGGCTTCAGATTTCGGATGAATCGATTTTCGGTTTATCGCCCCGCTGTTCACTGACGTTGATTTGTAGCTCCTTGATCCAACGTCTTACCTTGGCCGCTGCGTTTGCAGCGGCCTTTTTTATGGGCATTTAAAAGGCTGGATAGCGGTTCGGCAACGCTTCCGATCAGCGCGTCAGACATTTCTTCGAAGCCTGGACGAATTCCTTCTGCATCGATGAAAACCAGCGAAAACCCTTTCGACATAACGCCCTGTTACTGACGGGCTTCTCGGATTTGATTACCGCCACTCTGAGGTAACTTGAAACACCTCAACCATTCGCTGGTGACACGGATGTCATCGCCACCCGTGCGCACTTTCGATCGAGTGAACACGCACATTCAAAAGGATATGAATATGCCAAAGCCTCCACCGTTGGAACTGGATCCAGTACATATCAGGGAGTTCGGTCCTGATGGCTTCGAACCATTCAAAGAACGCGACATGAATTACTCCTACAGCGGCATGTTCGGCCCTGCCGGCGCCAATCCGCAGACGCGTGAATTGATGCATGAAACGCAAGTCGCCGTGGAACAGGAATTCAACGCAAGAACCGCCTCGATTCCACAAACCATTGAGGTCGAACTGGCGGCGACCAGGCTGGAAGGGCCGACGAATCCTCTGCCACCTGCCGCAGCACTGGCCCGCGAAGTGGGCGTCAGGAACACGTTGATTCAACGCAAGAGCGCCGAGTTTCAACGGCAGACCGCGATTGCCAATCGCTTTTATGGCAGCGATCCACTGGGAAAAACCTTCAAGGATTACCTGAATCAGGCATAGGCCAATCGGCGCGCGCATGGCGCAGCGGTCCGCAGCAGAGCGTGGTGGAGCGAGTCGTTTCGGGCCGCCCACGAAGCGCGGCTGCTGGGCCAGACATTGGCGCTGCTCAACCAGCAACAGGCTGGCGTACTCAATTGGCTGGCCACCGTACAAGCCCAGGATCAGGCACAGGCGGCAGCGGCAGAGGCGCAACGCCAAGCTGCAGAACGTGCCCGCATTGCCGCGGAGCAACAGCGCCAGCGTGACATTGCCGAAGCGGTGCGCCGTGAGCGGGAAGAAACCCGCGTACGCGAACAGGCGCGTCTGGCCGCGTTGGCGCAGAAACAGCGTCGGCATGCCGAACAGGCTCGATTGGCGGCTGAGACCGCGCGCCTGAATGCCGAGGCTGAAGCTCGGGAGAAAGAGCGGCTGGCTGAGTTGAAAATCGCCCGGGCCGAGGCACAAGCCAAAGCTGAAGCAGCGGCGCTGGCCCATGCGGCAGATCAGGCTCGGTTACAGGAGGACAGGAAGCATGTCTTTCCAGCCTCTGGAGCAATGGCCAGCAACGGCCCAGCCGTTTCTTTCGCTTCGACAGCCGTCCCGCTCAGCCCGGCTACCTCGGCGGGAATACTCAATGCGCTACGTACGGCAAAAGCGACCCTGACAGCGACGGGCACGGCGCTGTTCGGCAGTCCGGTATTGATGGGGTTCGCAGCGCTATTGATGCCGTCACCTCTGGGCAACGGGGAACGCTTTGCGATGAGCGTTCCACTGGCCGAGTTGTCGTCCGAGCCGGCCGAGACACTGCGTGAAATCGCAGACCGGCAAGGTACTTTGGAGATGCAGGTCGGGCTAGGCATCAGGCGACTCGGGGCTGGCACGCAAGTGTTCGTCGCTACGAGTGATGACTTCCATATTCGCTCAAGTGTGCTGGTTCTCAATGCCGCATACGATTTGCTCACCGACGTATACCAGATCGCGCTATCGGACTCGCCCACCGACGTGCTGACCTGGACACCCGCTATCTCACCGGGTGAGCAATCGACCGCTTTGCCAATAGTGGATACCGGTTCTCCCGCCTATCCCGGCGCTTCCATTGTTCCGCTTGAGGGGCGGCTGGATCTGAACCCGATCCTGGTCGAAGGCTGGGATCGATTCATCATCGTGTTTCCGGCTGATTCGGGGATAGAGCCGCTTTATGTGGTGTTCAGCGGTCCGTATGAGGGGGCGACCGAAGAGGGGAAGCACAGCGGACGTGGTTTCAACCCTGACGAGATCGGAGATGAAATAGCAGATCTGCAGTGGACAACAGCCATTGTTTCACCGGAAGGAACGGACATAGTGAAGTTACACATTTCGAAGTTTCCGCAATCAGCTGCCAATGACGTAATGCTTGAACGCCTGGAGCGAATCGCTCGTGGAGAACTCGAAGCTACCGACACTGACAAACGTTTCTACACTCACGAGATAAGGGAGTTCGAAAGATTCAGAGCTTTAGGCTTTGGTGATACCGAGATGCCTGAGATCGGGTCACCGATCTGGAATAACGTGCATACGGCAACGTTGGAAGATTTCCAGTTGAAAGACGATCCCAAACTTCTTTACACGCCCGAAGCACTGGCTGCTGCAACGGAGCAGGAAGAACGTGATTACCAGAAATTGCTGAAGGAGGTGTGGCAATGAGCACCGTTGAGATGATCGTTAAAAATGAACCTCTGGATGACATAGTCACGGTGTTCGCGTTACTTCAGGCAACGCCACATCTGGACATGACGATCAGACGCCACAATCGAGACCTGATCAACGAGTATGGGGCCCTGGAAGCATCGTACTCTCGGCTCTTCGCTGCCGGAATCTTGCTGGAGGGAGAAAAGGGCCTCGCTATCAAAGGACCTAACTGGAAGCCCCCCAAGTTCATGACAGAAAAAAGATACATCTGAAAGCTGGAGCCACCAGGCAAGAAGGCTGGTGGCTCCGATACTTTCAAATCGAATACTTCTGCAAATTCGCCATCATTTCCTTCAACGCTTCAATATTGTCCTTCGGGTGCGCCGCGCCCTCGAAATCACAAATCTGCTGCCAGTGCGCCGCCACATCCTCCGGCGAGAACCCTTCGCGCGGGTCGAAGCCGGCGCCGAGGCTACGTTCCCAGCGCACCTTGCCCATCCAGCCGCCGCCGACTTCGAACAGGCCGGACGTTTCCTGACACTGCTCACTGGCCAGATACACCACCAGCGGGCTGACCAGTTCCGGCTTCAGCTGCTCGAAGACTTGCGGCGGGATCAGGCCTTCGGTCATGCGTGTGCCGCCGGTCGGGGCGATGGCGTTGACCAGAATGTTGTTCTTGCGTCCCTCGATCGCCAGCGTTCGGGTCAACCCGTAAAGCCCGAGTTTGGCCATGCCGTAGTTGGACTGCCCGAAATTGCCATAGATGCCCGAAGTCGATGCCGTGAAAATCACCCGACCGTAGTTTTGCTCGCGCAGATGCGGCCAGGCAGCACGAGTCACCTTGTAGGCGCCTTCGACGTGGACGCGATAAACCAGATCCCAGTCGGCGTCGTCCATCTTGTGAAACGATTTGTCGCGCAGAATCCCGGCGTTGTTGACCACCACGTCGACGCGGCCAAAGACGTCGAGGGCGTTTTGCACCAGTTTGTCGCCGTCGGTGACCGAGTCATGGTTGGCTTCGGCGATACCACCAGCCTCGCGAATTTCCGCCACCACGCGGTCGGCGGCCGAGGCATTGGCGCCCTCGCCCTGCGTCGAGCCACCGAGATCGTTGACCAATACCCTGGCGCCCTGTCTGGCGAACAGCAGCGCATGCGCACGACCGAGGCCGCCACCGGCGCCGGTGACAATCACGACTTTATCTTCGAAACGCACAGGCTCATTCATTGCAGCAACTCCAGCAGGCCAAGGGATAGTGGTCCCGAGTGTCAGGCACGGCGCTTTGGGTCACAACGAACACGGCTGGGGCTGAATGGTGCGCGATAAGGCTGGGGGATGATCGAGACTGCCAGCTCGCCGAGAGCCTCTGCTCTCGATGAAAATCAGGAGTAAGCCACCTTGCGCGGAGGCAATACCAGACGATCACGAAACGCCAGATAGTGCTTGAGCACCTGCACCGGGGCTTCGGTCTGCGGATAGTGGCCGATGCCCGGCAACAAAATGGTGTCCGCATCAGGGATGAGTTCGCGATAACGCTCGACCATGTGCACGCCGGAGATCGGATCGAATGCGCCGTCGATCACCCGCAAGGGAATGTCCCCCCGCTGCATGGCAGCCACCCAGCGGTCGCGTTGCACCCGGCGCTCCGGAATGTAGGTGATCAATTTGTGCAGGATGCGCGGGCCATGGTTGCTGTCGACCAGACTCCAGTAATCATCCAGTTCGCTTTCAGTCGGCTGGGTCTGCGGGCCGAAGATCTGCCGAAATCCTTTGACCAGCGCTTCACGGCTGAAGGCGCGGCCGAGCAGCCAGCCAATCGGGCTGAGCAGCAGTTTTTGCATCAGTAAAGGCCGGTGGGTCTCCGGAAACAGACCGCCATTGAGGAACACGCAACTGGCAACTTCGATGCGTTTTTCGTAATGCCGCGCGAGTAATTCCTGAGCGACGCTGTCGCCATAGTCATGAGCGAAAATATGCACGGCTTGTTCAACCTGCAGATGGGCGAGCAGCGCCTGTTGCAGATCGGCCTGTTCCAGCAGGCTGTAGGTGTGATTGCGCGGTTTCGCCGAATCGCCGAAGCCGAGCATGTCGCAGGCGATCACCCGATAACGCTGAGCCAGTGGCTGCCACAGGTAATGCCAATCCCAGCTGGCGGTCGGGAAACCGTGGATCAACAGCAGCGGCTCACCCTGCCCGACCGTCCAGTAACGAATCGTCTGACCACGGAAAACGAACGTCCGGCTGCGCTTGCGCCAGACACTCAGCGGAATCTCGGCGAGCGGCATTAGAATTTATACCCCGGATCCTGGAGATCGAGTTTGCGCAGCAGCGCCGGCCACGCCAGCGCGCCGCCCATGCCCTGCGCGCTCTTGGTCACGCCCGCAATCATCGCCTTGGCGCCGGCGAGAATCTGCGGTTCGATGGCGATCAGTTCCGCCCCACCCGTTTGTGCCATGACCTGAATATCGCAGGCACGCTGGAAGGTGAACATCATCAGAAAGGTATCGGCGATGGTGCCGCCGCAGGTCAGCAAACCGTGGTTGTGCAGCATGAGAAAGTTGTTGTCGCCGAGATCGGCCTGCAGACGCGCCTTCTCTTCATGGTTCAGCGCCACACCTTCATAGGCGTGATAAGCCAGGCTCGACAACACGAACAACGACTGCTGACTGATCGGCAGCACCCCCTGCTTTTGCGCCGACACCGCCACGCCCGACGCAGTGTGCGTATGCAGCACGCAAACCACATCGTGGCGCACCTCGTGGACGGCGCTGTGGATGGTGTAACCGGCCGGGTTGATCTCGTAAGGGCTGTCCATGAGTTTATTGCCGGCCTGATCGACTTTCACCAGGCTTGAAGCGGTAATTTCATGGAACATCAAGCCAAACGGATTGATCAGAAAATCTTCGGTGCCGGGCACCTTGGCGGAAATATGCGTGAAGATCAGATCGTCCCAGCCATGCAGCGCGACCAGGCGATAACAGGCGGCAAGGTCGACGCGAGTCTGCCACTCGGCAGCGCTGACCTGGTCTTTGACATTCGGCGACGACTGGACGGGGGCTACGCTCACTGTATGCACCTCTGCGTTCTTCTTGTTCTGCTCGTGTCAGCAGTCTAGTCAGGCGCAGGGCATCGCGTAGTTGCATTGGCAGCCAGCTTGATGACTGAACGAGTCAGTCAGGCAGACAGCCTGTATCACTGCCGACACAACGACGCTTGCAAGGTGCAGCGAAAATCCTGGCCGATCAGCCCTTGAGCGCTTCGATCAGTTGCGCCAGCCACGGCTCGGCATCGGTTTCCGGCGTCACGCTTTCGCTGGCGTCGATGCGCAGCATTTCCTGCACCTCATTCACGCCCAATTCGGCAAACAACTCGCGCATCTGCTCGCCACCGCCGCAAAAGGTGTCGCCATAGCTGGCATCACCGAGGGCGATCACCGCGCCGGGCAGGCCGCGCAATGTGGCAGGCAACTGATCGCGCAGGGTCGAATACAACGGTTGCAGGTTGTCCGGCAACTCGCCCATGCCAGTGGTCGAAGTGACGGCAAGAAGGGCCTCAGGGCCGGACGCCAGAAGATCGGCCAGCGTGGCGCGCGAGTTGTAAAAGGTATCAAAGCCGGCGGCTTTCAGCAGGTTCTGGGCGTGGCGGGCGACTTCTTCGGCGGTGCCATAGACCGAACCGGAGAGAATGGCGACTTTCATCAATCTGATCCTGAAACTGAAAAAAAGAGCCGCGATAGTAACAGCCCATGCGCCGTAGCTGCGATCAGCCCTCACTGCGCGCTGATGGCCTATAGACAGTCCGTGCCTTTCTTCTAGAATGCCAGCCACTGACACAACGGGAGGGGTTCTGGGATGATCAACGCAAGTCTGCTGCAAATGGTGATCAACGCCTCGAATGACGGGATCGTGGTCGCTGAAAAGGAAGGCGAGCAGGACAACATCCTGATTTACGTAAACCCCGCTTTTGAACGGCTGACCGGCTACAGCAGTGAAGAGATTCTCTACCAGGACTGTCGCTTCCTGCAGGCTGGCGACCGCGACCAACAGAGTCTGCAGCTGATTCGCGAGACGTTGCGAACGGGTGGTTCGTGCCGCGAAATCCTGCGCAACTATCGCAAGGATGGCACACCGTTCTGGAATGAGTTGTCGCTGTCGACAGTAAAGAACGCCGATGACGGCCAGACATATTTCATCGGTGTGCAAAAGGATGTGACCGTTCAGGTCAGGGCGCAGCAGCGGGTAGCGCAGCTGGAAGCACAAGTGGCTGCATTGCAGGACGAGCTGGCGGCTATCAAAGCGACGAACGGCGCAAACAAAAGCGCGAACTGATGGTCATTAACTACAATCACCAATGACTTTGTAACTATCCACTTCGAGTTAGCCATGCAGCGCGACGCCCTTCTCACTCAGGATGAGCTGGATTTCATCCAGACCATGCAGCACAACCCGCAACTGAATGTGCGGGATGCAACGTCGAGTCTGCTGGTTAATGGCGGTTCGCAGATTCGCGATTTGCTGACGCGCCTGGCAGCGCATGAGCAAGTGACGATCCAGGCCAACTTCGAAAATCAGCAGATGACTTTTCCGCTGCATCTGGTGGAAGACGAGTTCCACGCGTTGCACCTGCGTCTCGGTGTCCCGAGCATTTACGAAGACGGCCCGATGGTGCGCCCGTGGCGCTTGGTACTTGAAGAGCCAGTGGCACTGGAAAACGCCAAGGGCCAACCCGGCATGTTGTGGGTGCATGAAGTGTCCCACAAAGGTGTATTGCTGGAAGTACGCAACAAAACCAAACCCCCGAAACATTTCGCCCTGTGGTTCAGCCCTTCCGGTTATGAGCGCATCTCGTTGCGCGGCCATTTCGAGCGTGAAACCGAGCAAGGCTTCTTCGCTTACGAACTGAGCCAGACCGATGCCGACGAAACCGAGCGCCTGCGCCAGTTCATCCTGCAACAGCATCGCCTGACCCACCCTGCCCTGCACGCCTGAGTTTCAGGTATCAAGCTTGCCTGCGAGGAATTGTTTCATGCGCTGACGCATCGTCGCGCCCTCGCTACCCAGGCATGCCACTGCCGAGCCGGCCAGGCTGTCTTCGGCCAGTTCGCAGGCATCGCCGGCCAGCATCAACTGACAATCCAGGCTTAGCGCCAGGCGATTAAGACGCCGGGGCAAGTCCGGCCCGGGGGCATGATTGGAAAACAGCACAAGCGCGTCAGGCTTGATCTTTTCGCAGACCAGCGTCAATTCATCGAAAGGCTGGCCCGTCGTCAGCACCCGCACGTATGAGTCGTTGCCGCTGAGAAACAGCGCCGCGACCAGCAATTCAAGCTCTCTGCACTGACCTGCGAGTGCGCTGACGATCACCCGACGCGGCTGCGCGCCCCGCAACATGACGATGCGCTGCAACACGCGCGCCCTGAGAAAACTATCGAAAAACAACCACTCGCTGGTCTGCCCGAAGGCGTCATGGCGCTGTAGCAGCTGCCGCCACAACGGCATGATGATGGCTTCAAATACCACCGCTAGCGTGTACGACGAGAAAACCTGCCCGTAGACGCGATCCAGCTGCTGGTCGTCGAATTCACTGACCGCCTGCTGAATCTGCTCCTGCCATTGCCTGTAATCGGCCTGCACATGGTCGTCGGAAATGAAGTTTGACAGAACCTTGTGAGGCTCTGTCTTGGCCAGGATCTTGCCAACTTTGCTCACCGCCACGCCGCGATCGATCCAGTCGACAATAACGCGAACGCGCTCGATATCGTGCATTGAATACAGACGATGGCCGCTTTCGGTGCGGGTTGGCTGGATCAATCCGTACCGACGCTCCCAGGCCCGCAGGGTCACTGGGTTAACCCCGGTCAGGCGCGCCACTTCACGAATGGGAAACAGCTCTTCGCGATCGAGTGTGCCGGGAGATGTCGAAGCCGGGCGAGGTTCCATGATTACAGGCATCTGGCGATCAGCTTCCAAGTCGGTTCGTCGTTCGCCATTCTAACCATGATGAGCCGCAAAGGTTCAAGTAGCGATCTGCGACGAAAGTAACTGGTTTAATCCACAAAATCAGGAATAATCTTTGCTTGTTGTATAGCGCAGGCCTTCACCCTGGTCTGCGTCAGGCGATGCTCTTACCCGGAGCGAAGCACTCGAAATGCGGAGATACACAATGTCTACTTCCCCCGTCACGCTGATGGTAGCGCGTCGCGTTGCCGATGGCCGGTATCACGATCTGATCGCCTGGCTGCGCGAAGGCGAACAATTGGCGACCGATTTCCCCGGCTACTTGGGCTCCGGCGTCCTTGCGCCACCGCCCGGTGATAACGAATTCCAGATCATTTTTCGCTTTGTTGATGAGCAAACCCTGCATGCGTGGGAATACTCTGCATCGCGCATGGCCTGGTTGAACCGGGGCAGCGACCTGTTCGCACATCCCAAGGAACATCGGGTCAGCGGCATCGAGGGCTGGTTTGGCGCTGCCGGACAACGTCCGCCGCGCTGGAAACAGGCCGTGGCGATCTGGCTGGCGTTTTTTCCGGTGTCGCTGATATTCAATTTTGTTCTCGGCCCGCTGCTCGCTGAGTTGAGCCTGTTGCCGCGCATATTGATCGGCACGGCCTGCCTGACACCGCTGATGGTGTACTTCTTCATTCCGTTGTCGACGCGCCTGCTGGCGAACTGGCTGAACAGCACGCCGACGAGGCCACTGCCTGCCACACCTTCGGCGCAGAATCGCTGATCTCCACAGGGCGGCGAGCCTGTTATAGTTTTCGCTTCAGCCGCGATACGAGCCGCCCATGCCAGATTCCGTAGCCCCGATCCTCATCACCGGCGCCGGCCAGCGTGTCGGCCTGCACTGCGCGCAGCGTCTACTCGAGGATGGCCATCGAGTCATCTTCACGTACCGGACCGAGCGTCCGGGCGTGCAGCGATTGCGCGATCTGGGCGCGACAGCCTTGTTCGCGGACTTTTCCAGCGAGGCCGCCATCCTGGCCTTCATCGACGCACTGAAAGCTCACACCGACAGCCTGCGTGCGATCGTGCACAACGCCTCCGAATGGTTGGCGGAAACTCCGGGCAGTGAAGCTGAAGCCTTCAATCGTATGTTCAACATTCACATGCTCGCGCCCTATCTGATCAACCTGCACTGCGCCGAGTTGCTGCAGCGCTCGGCGCCTGCCGACATCATCCACGTCAGCGACGACGTCACCCGCAAAGGCAGCAGCAAGCACATCGGCTATTGCGCCAGCAAGGCCGGTCTCGACAGTCTGACGTTGTCGTTCGCCGCACGCTTCGCACCCGCAATCAAAGTCAACGGCATCGCACCGGCGCTGTTGCTGTTCAACCCCGACGATGACGCTGCGTATCGCGCCAAGGCGCTGGCCAAGTCCGCGCTGGGCATCGAGCCCGGCAGCGAAGTGATCTACCAGAGCCTGCGCTATCTGCTCGACAATCCCTATGTCACCGGCACGACCCTGACTGTAAACGGAGGCCGGCACGTCAAATAGGCCGTCCCGCTTCGACCACGAGTCGAGTAATATCCACCAGAACGCCTGCAATAGACTGGACGGAGCAAATCAATGCCACAACTTCAACCGGGAATGGCGCGCATCCGGGTCAAGGATCTGCGTCTGCGCACCTTTATCGGCATCAACGAGGACGAAATCCTCAACAAGCAGGATGTGCTGATCAACCTGTCCATCCTGTACGCGGCTCAAGAAGCCGTGCGCGACAACGATATCGACCACGCGCTGAATTACCGCACCATCACCAAGGCGATCATCGCCCACGTTGAAGGCAACCGTTTCGCGCTGCTAGAGCGCCTGACGCAAGAATTGCTCGATCTGGTGATGACCAATGCATCGGTGCTGTACGCCGAAGTTGAAGTCGACAAACCTCACGCGCTGCGCTTCGCCGAGTCGGTATCGATTACGCTCGCGGCAAGCCGCTGAGCTACAAGCGTCAGGCTTCAAGCGGTAAGCTAACGACCGACCCCGATCCAATCTTGCAGCTTGAAGCTTGCCGCTCAAAGCTGTCCCGCAGAGAACCCCATGACTGATCAACAACGCCTGGAACTCGAAGCCGCCGCCTTCCGCCGACTGGTCGCTCACCTCGACAGCCGCAAGGACGTGCAGAACATCGACCTGATGAACCTCGCCGGGTTCTGCCGCAACTGCCTGTCCAAGTGGTACAAGGCCGAAGCCGACCAACGCCAGATTGAGGTCAGCCTCGATGATGCCCGCGAAGTGGTTTACGGTATGCCGTACGCCGAATGGAAAGCCCAATACCAGCAAGAAGCCAGCGCCGAGCAGCAAGCAGCGTTTGCCAAAGGAAAACCCAATGACTGATTTGAACACCCTTCGCGCCAGCCTCAAAAGCGGCGAACATGCCTTCGCTGATACCCTGGCGTTCATTGCCGCCGGTTACGACTATCAACCGCAGGCGTTCAATAACGGCGGCGTGGAAAACGCTGCCGGGCAAAACGAAGGCTCATGCAAGACGCTCGGTCTGGCCCTGCTGGAAGGCTTGAGCGACGAAGAAGCGCTGCTGGCGTTCGGCGAGCATTACCGCTCGGTGCTGGCGACGCCTGAGGGCAGCGATCACGGCAATATTCGTGCGCTGATCAAGCACGGTCTGGCCGGTGTGAAGTTCGCCGCGCAGCCGCTGACGCGCCGCTGATCTCTGCAGCCACACATCCCCCTTGTGGGAGCGGGCTTGCTCGCGAATGCGATTTCACATCCGGCACACAAGTGACCTGACACACCGCTTTCGAGCAAGCTCGCTGCCACATTGGATGTACAGCGGCGGTGAATAGCGGACACAAAAAAACCGGCCAATCTCTGGCCGGTTTTTTTCTGCCCTGCGGTCTTAGAACGTGGCGTTCTGAAGGCCGTCCAGGTAGCGCTCGGTGTCGAGTGCCGCCATGCAGCCGGCGCCGGCCGAGGTGATGGCCTGACGATAGACGTGGTCAGCCACGTCACCGGCAGCGAAGATACCTTCGACGCTGGTGGCCGTCGCGTTGCCTTCACGGCCGCCTTGTACAACCAGATAACCGTCCTTCAGCGTCAACTGGCCTTCGAACAGCGAAGTGTTCGGGGTGTGACCGATGGCAATGAATACGCCGTCGACTTTGATCTCATCAAAGCTGCCATCGTTGTTGCGCAGACGCGCACCGGTCACGCCCATGTTGTCGCCGAGGACTTCGTCCAGGTTAGCGTTCAACTTGAGGATGATCTTGCCTTCGGCCACACGGGCGTTGAGCTTGTCGATCAGGATCTTCTCGGCGCGGAAGGTTTCGCGACGGTGGATGAGGGTCACGGTGCTGGCGATGTTGGCCAGGTACAGCGCTTCCTCAACCGCCGTGTTGCCACCGCCAATCACGGCGACCGGCTTGTTGCGATAGAAGAAACCGTCGCAGGTCGCGCAGGCCGACACGCCTTTGCCCATGAACGCTTCTTCCGACGGCAGGCCCAGGTAGCGGGCGCTGGCACCGGTGGCGATGATCAGCGCATCGCAGGTGTAGACCGCGCTGTCGCCGGTCAGGGTGTACGGCTTGGCAGCGAAGTCGACGGCGTTGATGTGATCGAAGACGATCTCGGTCTCAAAACGCTCGGCGTGCTCGCGCATGCGCTCCATCAGCACCGGACCGGTCAGGCCATGTACATCGCCCGGCCAGTTGTCGACTTCGGTGGTGGTGGTCAGTTGACCACCGGCCTGCATGCCAGTGATCAGCAGTGGCTTGAGGTTGGCGCGGGCGGCGTAGACCGCAGCGCTGTAACCGGCAGGGCCGGAACCGAGAATGATCACTCGCGAATGACGGACTTCAGACATGAATCTGCTCCTGTTGACCGGCCATGAAGAATCAGGCGCGGACGCCGGACGGCCGGCGGAATAAAAAAGGACCGTGGACACCTTGGGGAAGGCTTGAACTCGACAGTCCTGTAAAAAGTTGGGTGCAGCGTATCGAGGGGGGCAAGATTAAGGAAATACGGTTTAACAATCCAGCTCATAGGTGGTCTCTATGCGCAGACGCTGACGAGATAGACCTCTTTGTTACAGTGGATGTCGATCACTCTCCCGTGCTTTCGCGGTACTGACAAAGCCGGTAACGTCGGCGCGTTTTCCCTTGCTTCGGAGCACCTTATGCCCGCCCCTGTTCTATCCGGCCCGCAATACCTGCGCGAAGGCCTTCGATTGGTCTTGAGCCCTGGCTTGCGCCTGTTTGTATTGCTGCCGCTGGCGATCAACCTGGTGTTGTTCGTCGGATTGATCTATCTGGCCGGCCACCAGTTCAGCCTGTGGGTCGACACGCTGATGCCATCGCTACCTGAATGGCTGAGTTTCCTCAGCTATATCCTCTGGCCGCTGTTTGTAGTGCTGGTGGCGCTGATGGTGTTCTTCACCTTCACCATGCTTGCCAACATTATCGCCGCGCCGTTCAACGGTTTCCTGGCCGAGAAAGTCGAAGTAGTGGTGCGCGGCACCGATGATTTCCCGGCGTTCAGCTGGGGCGAACTGATCGCGATGATCCCGCGCACCCTGGCCCGCGAAATGCGCAAGCTCGGCTACTTCCTGCCGCGCGCCATCGGCCTGTTCATCCTTTCGTTCATTCCGGTAGTCAATATCATCGCCGCGCCGCTGTGGCTGTTGTTCGGCGTGTGGATGATGGCCATCCAGTACATTGACTACCCGGCGGACAACCACAAACTGGGCTGGAACGAAATGCTCGCCTGGCTGCGGCAGAAGCGCTGGCAGAGCATGAGTTTTGGCGGGATCGTTTATCTGGTGCTGCTGATTCCGGTGGTCAACATCCTGATGATGCCGGCCGCCGTGGCCGGGGCGACGTTGTTCTGGGTGCGCGAGCGTGGCGCCGAAAATCTGGTGATACAACACTGACCGCGTCACAAATCCATCATCCGAACGTCACAACGTCGACATGGCCTCAGCCGACACTGAGGTCATGACGACAGCTCTACATATCACCCTGATCAGCGAAACCTTCCCACCCGAAATCAACGGCGTGGCCAACACCCTTGGCCGCTTGTGCGAAGGTTTGCGTGCGCGAGGGCATCAGGTGGAACTGGTGCGTCCGCGCCAGGCCAGCGATCCGCAACGCAGCGAAGACGATGCGCTGTTGCTGTGTCGCGGATGGCCGTTACCGGGCTATCCCGGGCTGCAGTGGGGCCAATCGTCGATGCATAAATTGCTGCGGCGCTGGAAACGGCAGCGCCCGGATGTGCTGTATATCGCCACGGAAGGCCCGCTCGGGTTATCGGCCTTGCGTGCGGCACGGCGCCTGGGGATTGCAGTGGTGAGTGGCTTTCACACCAACTTTCAGCAGTACACCAGCCAGTACGGCCTGGGTCTGCTGACGCGGATGCTCACCCATTACTTGCGCTGGTTTCACAATCGTTCGGCAATGACCCTGGTGCCAAGCGTCAGTCAGCGCCTGGAGCTGGAACGACGGCACTTCGAGCGCCTGGCGTTGCTGTCGCGGGGTGTGGACAGCCAGTTGTTTCACCCCAGCAAACGTCAGAGTGCGTTGCGTGAAAAATGGGGGCTGACCGAGCAGGACATTGCCGTGATTCATGTCGGACGGCTCGCCCCGGAGAAAAATCTGGGTCTGCTTAAACGTTGTTTTGAAACCCTGCGGCAGGCTTATCCACAGCGCCATCTGAAGCTGATCGTGATCGGAGATGGCCCGCAGCGTTCGGCGCTGGAAAAAGACCTGCCTGAAGCGATCTTCTGCGGCGCGCAGCGTGGGGAAACCCTGGCTGCGCACTATGCCTGCGGGGATCTGTTCGTGTTTCCCAGCCTGACCGAAACCTTCGGCAATGTGGTGCTCGAAGCCCTGGCTTCGGGACTTGGCGTGGTGGCGTATGACCAGGCAGCGGCGGCGCAGCATATTCGCCACGGCTACAACGGCGTGTCAGCCATGCCCGGCGATGAGCAGGCCTTTTGCGAAGCGGCGGCGTGGTTGCTGGAGGAGGATGAGCGGTTGCGCTGTGTGCGGCTGAATGCGCGGCAACATGGCAGTCGCCAGGGCTGGGGGGCGATTATCGAGCAGTTCGAAGGGTATTTGCGTGGCGCTTGTGTGGGGGAGCAAGTGATCCCCGATGCGCAAACACTTCCTTGAATCGATGCTGACTGCGAAGCCGCTATCGCTGGCAAGCCAGCGATAGCGCCAGTGAGAACGCCGCTTAAACCAGCGTCATTAATGCCTCACGGCTGAACGGCAAGATATCCTGTTCACGCCCATCGCGAACCTTCTGCGCCCAGTCCGGATCGACCAGCAGCGCGCGACCCACTGCTACCAGATCGAATTCTTCTTTGTTCAGACGCTCCAGCAGATTTTCCAGGCTGGCCGGTTGCGCGACCTTGTCGGTGTTGACCATGAACTGCAGGAACTCGCCGTCCAGGCCTACGCTGCCCACGGTGATGGTCGGTTTGCCGGTCAGCTTGCGCGTCCAGCCAGCAAGGTTCAGATCGGAACCGTCGAATTCCGGCTCCCAGAAGCGGCGGGTCGAGCAGTGGAAAATGTCTACGCCAGCGTCAGAAAGCGGCTTGAGAAACTCGCCCAGCGCTTCGGGGGTTTGCACCAGACGGGCGGCGTAATCCTGCTGCTTCCATTGCGAGAAGCGGAAGATGATCGGGAAGCCTTCACCGACCGCCGCGCGCACCGCTTGAATCAATTCGATGGCGAAACGCGAACGATTGGCCAGGCTGCCGCCGTATTCGTCGGTGCGCTGGTTACTGCCCTCCCAGAAGAACTGATCGATCAGATAACCGTGGGCGCCGTGAATTTCCACGCCGTCCATGCCGATGCTCTGCGCATCTTTGGCAGCCTGGGCGAACGCCGCGATCACCTCGTGAATGTCCCGTTTGGTCATGCCGTGCACCACGACCTGGCCGTCCTTGAGTTTTTCCGACGGACCGTAGCCCGGCACGCTGGCGTCCGGCTCGGTGCCGAGGCGCCGTACGCTGCCGACGTGCCACAGTTGCGGAACGATCTTGCCGCCCTCGGCGTGCACGGCGTCGACAACCTTTTTCCAGCCGGCCAGCGGCGCCTCACCGAAGAATTGCGGGACATTCGGATAACCGTTGGAAGCGATGTGGCCGACCGTCGTGCCTTCGGTGATGATCAAACCAACGCCTGCGGCCGCGCGCCGGCGGTAGTACTCAATGACTTTGGAATTGGGTACGCCACCCGGTGAGAACGAACGGGTCATCGGCGCCATGACCACGCGGGTTGGCAGTTCGAGGGCACCAAGATGGAACGGTTTGAACAGGGCTTGAACGGGCATCGAGAGGCTCCACGAAACGTTGGCGACAGATATTAATCGATATGACGGCGATAATATGAAGCGCCGAGCCTGATGAACAGCATTATTGATTTTGGTGATTAAGGATTAAAAGATTGAAAAGCAAAAGATCGCAGCCTCCGGCAGCTCCTACACGGGTTTGTGGATCCCCTGTAGGCGCTGCCGAAGGCTGCGATCTTTTGATTGTGCTTTTCAGCTCAGCGCTTTTTCAATCGCATGCACGATCGTGGGATCATCCGGCGCCGTGCGCGGCGAAAACCGCGCCAGCACCCGGCCGTCCTTGCCGAGCAGAAACTTCTCGAAATTCCAGGTGATGTCGCCGGGAAACTCGGCGCCCTCTCCCGCCAACAGGCGATACAACTGATGCCGTTCGTGGCCATTGACTTCGAGCTTGCTCGACAACGGGAACGTCACGCCATAGTTGAGACTGCAAAAATCCTGAATTTCCTGCTCGGTACCCGGCTCCTGGCCGGCAAATTGATTGCACGGCAGGCCCAGCACACTGAAGCCTTTGCCTTTGTATTGTTGGTAGAGGTTTTCCAGTGCCGCGTACTGGGGGGTCAAGCCGCATTTGGAGGCCACGTTGACCACCAGCACGACTTGGCCCTTGAACGGCGCCAGCGGTAGCTCCTGACCATCCAGGGCTGTCAACTTAAGGTCGTGAAAAGCACTCATGCCGAACTCCAGGATTCTCGTGTTCTACTCGAAACAGCCACTTGGCGTGACCGCCAAGGACAGCCGCGGACTAAAAAGGCGCCCGCAGGCGCCTCTCCAGTACTCGAAGCTTAGCGCAGAAAATCAGTGGTGATGGCCACCTTCGCCATGGACGTGACCATGAGCGATTTCTTCCTGGCTGGCGTCACGGATGTCGACGATCTTCACCTGGAAGTTCAGGCGCTGACCGGCCAGAGGGTGGTTGCCATCAACGGTGACGTCGTCGCCGTCCAGATCACGGATGGTGACGATCTGCATCTGGCCGTCCGGTGCCGAAGCGTGAAACTGCATGCCGACTTCCAGCTCGTCAACGCCTTCAAACATGCTGCGGCTCAGGGTGCTGACCAGCTCGGCGGCGTATTCGCCGTAAGCGTCTTCCGGCTCGACGGCTACTTGCAGTTCGTCGCCGACCGCTTTGCCTTCGAGGGCTTTTTCCAGGCCAGGGATGATGTTGCCTGCGCCTTGCAGGTAAACCAGCGGTGCGCCGCCGGCGGAGCTGTCGATGACCTCACCAGCGTCGTTGGTCAGGGTATAGTCGATGGAGACAGCCTTATTGGCGGCGATCAGCATGGGGCGAGACCTTTTGCATAAGAATATAGAAAGGCCAAGTTTAGCGAAGCAATCGCGTGAAAGCGACCACAACCCGGACAAACGGGTTTCGACCATCACCGGTTTTCATCAGGACGAAGACGGCCATTGGGTGGTCGAGCTTTCCTGTGGTCACACCCAGCACCTGCGCCACCAGCCGCCGTGGCAAACCCGCGCATGGGTCCTGGATCCGGCGCAACGTATTGAAAAAACAGGTCAACCCTTTGCCTGCGGTTGGTGTGCACAGGGCTCGGTTAGCGCTAACCTTGGCGACTGAATTTCGGTAGTCGGCCAGACATAGGCTGACACCCTTGCATAGAGAATTCCCATGCAAACTTTTTTTATCGCCCCCACCGATTTTGGCGTGGGTCTGACCTCCATCAGCCTCGGGCTGGTGCGTACGCTTGAGCGCGCCGGTCTCAAAGTCGGCTTCTTCAAACCGATCGCCCAGCCGCACCCCGGCGACACCGGCCCTGAACGATCCACCGAACTGGTGGCGCGCACCCACGGCCTGAAACCGCCGCAACCGTTGGGCCTGGCGCACGTCGAGCGCATGCTCGGCGACGGTCAGCTCGACGAGTTGCTCGAAGAAATCATCGCCCTGTATCAGCAAGCGGCGGTCGGCAAGGACGTGCTGGTGGTCGAAGGCATGGTGCCGACCCGCAGCGCCAGTTATGCCGCGCGGGTCAATCTGCACTTGGCGAAGAGCCTCGATGCCGAAGTGATTCTGGTTTCGGCGCCGGAAAACGAAGTGCTGGCCGAGCTGTCTGGCCGCGTCGAGTTGCAGGCGCAATTGTTCGGCGGCCCGAAAGATCCGAAAGTGCTCGGCGTGATCCTCAACAAGGTCAAGACCGACGAGAGCATGGAGGCCTTCGCTGCGCGCCTCAAAGAGCATTCGCCCTTGCTGCGCAGCGGTGATTTCCGCTTGCTCGGCTGCATCCCGTTTCAACCGGAACTCAACGCGCCGCGCACCCGCGACGTCGCCGATCTGATGGGCGCGCAGGTACTCAACGCTGGCGACTACGAAACCCGGCGCATGAGCAAAATCATCATTTGCGCACGAACCATGCGCAACACCGTCGAGCTGCTCAAGCCCGGCGTGCTGGTGGTAACACCGGGCGATCGCGACGACATCATCCTCGCCGTCAGCCTTGCGGCGATCAACGGCGTGCCGCTGGCCGGCCTGCTGTTGACCAGCGACACCCTGCCAGACCCGCGCATCATGGATCTGTGCCGGGGCGCGCTGCAGGCCGGTTTGCCGGTGTTGTCGGTGAGCACTGGCTCTTACGACACCGCCAATTTGCTCAATGGCCTGAACAAGGAAATCCCCATCGATGACCGCGAGCGCGCCGAGATCATCACCGATTTCGTCGCCAGCCATCTCGACGCCAACTGGCTGCATCAGCGCTGCGGTACGCCACGGGAGATGCGCCTGTCGCCAGCGGTGTTCCGTTATCAGTTGATCCAACGTGCGCAAGCGGCGAACAAGCGCATCGTCCTGCCCGAAGGCAGCGAGCCGTTCACCGTGCAAGCGGCGGCGATCTGTCAGGAACGCGGGATCGCCCGCTGCGTGCTGCTGGCCAAACCCGAAGACGTCGAAGCGGTCGCCCGGGCGCAGGGCATCGTGCTGCCGCCGGGGCTGGAAATTCTCGACCCGGATCACATCCGCGAGCGCTACGTCGAGCCGATGGTCGCCCTGCGCAAGAGCAAAAGCCTCAACGCACCGATGGCCGAGCAACAACTGGAAGACACCGTGGTGATCGGCACCATGATGCTTGCGCTGGACGAGGTCGATGGGCTGGTGTCCGGGGTGATCAACACCACCGCCAATACCATCCGCCCGGCCTTGCAACTGATCAAAACCGCACCGGGCTGCACGCTGGTGTCGTCGGTATTCTTCATGCTGTTCCCGGAAGAAGTGCTGGTTTACGGCGACTGCGTGATGAACCCGCATCCGAGCGCCAGCGAACTGGCCGAGATCGCCCTGCAAAGCGCTGACTCGGCGGCCGCATTCGGCATTACCCCGCGTGTGGCGATGATCAGCTATTCGAGCGGCGAATCGGCCCGCGGTGAAGAAGTCGAGAAAGTCCGCGAGGCGACCCTGCTCGCCCATGAGCAACAAAACTCGCTGTTGATCGACGGCCCGTTGCAGTACGACGCTGCCGCCAACGCTGACGTCGCCCGGCAACTGGCGCCGAACAGTCAGGTCGCGGGACGCGCCACGGTGTTCGTGTTCCCCGATCTGAACACCGGCAACACCACGCATAAAGCCGTGCAACGCAGCGCCGATTGCGTCAGCCTCGGGCCGATGCTGCAAGGCCTGCGCAAACCGGTGAATGACCTGCCGCGCGGCGCGCAAGTCGATGACATCGTCTACACCATCGCGCTCACCGCGATTCAAGCCGCCAACCGACCTATGGATGTGTAAATGCTGGACTTTCTCCCTGCACCCGTGCGCGGCGTGATCGCTTCGCTGCTGTTGGCGCTGAACACGATTCTGCTCTGCTCCTTTCTGTTCTGTGTGGCGCTGATCAAAGCCCTGCCGTTTGCCTTGACCCAGCGCATTGCCGGCTGGCTGATGAGCCACACCCACGAAGCGTGGATCAGCAACAACAAGGGCTGGATGAACCTGGTGCGCCGCACCCGCTGGCACATCAGCGGTCTGCAAGGTCTGGACTATCAGCACTCATATCTGATCACCAGCAACCACCAGAGCTGGGTCGATATTCTGGTGCTGCAATACGTGCTCAACCGCAGGATTCAGCCGCTGAAATTCTTCCTCAAGCAGGAGCTGATCTGGGTCCCGGTGATCGGTCTGGCGTGGTGGGCGCTGGGTTTTCCGTTCATGAAGCGCTACTCCAAGGCATACCTGGAAAAGCACCCGGAGAAGAAAGGCAAAGACCTGGAAACCACGCGCAAGACCTGCGCGAAATTCCGGCATAACCCGGTGGGGATTTTCAACTTCGTCGAAGGCACACGCTTCACCGAAGGCAAGCATGCGCAGCAGCAATCACCGTTCAAGTACCTGCTCAAGCCCAAGGCCGGCGGGATTGCCTTCGTGCTGGATGCGATGGGTGAACAGCTGGAGTCGATCGTCAACGTGACGATTCATTACCCGGCCGGGCGTCCGGGGTTCTGGGACTTGCTCTGCGGCAATGTGCGCGATGTGGTGGTGCACTTTGAAGAGATCAAAATCCCGCCTGCCTTCATCGGCAAGAACTATGACCAGGATGGCGAGTACCGATTGCAGTTTCAGGGCTGGATCAATCAGCTGTGGCTAGACAAGGATGCGTTGCTGGAGCAGATGCACCTCGATTATCCATCCAGACACTGATCCTGTGGGAGCGGGCTTGCTCGCGAATGCGGTGGATCAGTCAGCTTCAATGTGAACTGACACACCGCATTCGCGAGCAAGCCCGCTCCCACAGTTGACCGAGTTGAAATAAAAAACCCGCCGATGATCACTCATCGGCGGGCTTTTTCTTGCCGCTAGAAGCTTGTCGCTGCTTCTGCCTTAGATGGCGCCACGTTGACGCAGCAGCTCCAGCACTTGCTTGACGCTTTCTTCCAGACTCAGCGACTGCGTGTCGATCACCAGGTCAGCGTCCAGCGGCACATCGTACGGGAAGGATTCGCCCGGGATGTTATCGCCGCCAGCGGCGTACAACCCTTGCGGATCACGTTCGGCGCACACGGTCGGTGAAGCCTGCACGTAGACTGTCAACAGACGATCCTTGCCGATCAGATCCTTCGCCTGCTCGCGGCCTTCGGCACTCGGCGCAACGAACGCGGCCAGTGTCAGCAGACCCGCCTCGTTGAACTGGCGCGCCACATGCGCGGCACGCCGCCAGTTCTCGGTACGCCCGGCACGATCCTGTGGCAGTCCTTTGTTGAGGTCGTGACGCAGGTTCTGCCCATCCAGCACGAACACCGCACGGCCCATGTCGAACAGCTTGCGCTCCACCGCGTAAGCCAGCGTGCTCTTGCCCGCACCGGACAGACCGCTGAACAATACGGTGGCCGGTTGCTGGCCGAAGCGCTGGGCACGTTCTTCAGTCGCCACGTGGGCCAGTTTGCCGTGGTGCGTGGCGGTGCCGTGCGTCACTGGCTGAGCGACGATCATGCCGGCGCCGACGGTGCCGTTGGTCAACCGGTCAATGACGATGAACGCGCCGGTGGTGCGGTTGCTTTCGTAACCGTCGAGGGCGATCGGCGCGTCGAGCGCGACCTTCACCTTGCCGATTTCGTTGAGCTGCAATGCGCTCGCCGGGCCTTCTTCCAGGGTGTTGACGTCGACCTTGTTGACGATGCTGGCGATCGAGCCCGGCACGTAACTGGTGGCGCGCTTGATGTCGTATTTCTTGCCCGGCAGCATCGGCTCTTCAGCCATCCACACCAGCATCGCTTCGAAGCTGTCGGTGACCGGCGGCACGTTGTCGGCATGCACCAACAGGTCGCCACGGGAGATGTCGATTTCGTCTTCCATGGTCAGCGTCACGGCCTGACCTGGGCCTGCGTGTTCCAGCTCACCTTCGAAGGTAACGATGGATTTGACCCGGCTGCTCTTGCCCGACGGCAGCACCACGACTTCGTCGCCCTTGTGCACGATCCCGCTGGCCAGCGTCCCGGCGAAACCACGGAAGTTCAGGTTCGGACGGTTGACGTACTGCACCGGGAAACGCAGATCGGTGAAGTTGCGATCGCCCGCCACTTCCACAGTCTCGAGGATTTCCATCAGCGACTGGCCGGTGTACCACGGCGAGCGCTCGGACTTGTTCACGACGTTGTCGCCCTTGAGGGCCGACATCGGCACGAAGTGCATGCTGGTCGGCTTCATCTTCAAGCCTTCGGCGAACTTCAGGTAGTCGGCCTTGATCGACTCGAACACGCCTTCGTCGAAGTCCTTCAAGTCCATCTTGTTGATGGCGACGACAATGTGCTTGATGCCCAGCAGGGAGGCGATAAAGCTATGGCGACGGGTCTGGGTCTGCACGCCGTAACGGGCGTCGACCAGAATAATCGCCAGGTCACAGGTGGACGCACCGGTGGCCATGTTGCGGGTGTACTGCTCATGGCCGGGGGTGTCGGCGATGATGAATTTGCGCTTGGCGGTGGAGAAATAGCGGTAAGCGACATCAATGGTAATGCCCTGCTCACGCTCGGCCTGCAGGCCGTCGACGAGCAACGCCAGATCGATGTCGTCACCGGTGGTGCCGGATTTCTTCGAGTCGCGGGTGATTGCTTCGAGGTGATCTTCATAGATCATCTTCGAGTCGTGCAGCAGGCGCCCGATCAGGGTGCTCTTGCCGTCATCGACGTTACCGCAAGTCAAAAAGCGCAGCAGTTCTTTACGTTCGTGCTGGCCCAGGTAGGCGAGGATGTCCTCGCTGATCAAATCAGATGCGTGCGACATGACAGCCCCTTAGAAATAGCCTTGACGTTTTTTGTCTTCCATCGAGCCTGCGCCATCGTGGTCGATGACCCGGCCCTGGCGCTCGGAAGTTCGCGTCAGGAGCATTTCCTGAATGATGTCCGTGAGGCTTTCGGCCTCGGACTCCACCGCGCCCGTCAACGGGTAGCAGCCAAGGGTGCGGAACCGCACTTTCTTTTTGACGATGCGCGCCTTGTCTTCATCAGACAGGTGCTCGAGGATGCGCTCGTCGTCGATCATGATCAGCGTGCCGTTCTTCTCGATCACTTCGCGCTCGGCGGCGAAGTACAGCGGCACAATAGGGATGCCTTCGAGGTAGATGTACTGCCAGATGTCCAGTTCGGTCCAGTTCGACAACGGGAACACACGAATGGATTCGCCCTTGTTGACCTTGCCGTTGTAGACGTTCCACAGCTCGGGACGCTGGTTTTTCGGGTCCCAGCGGTGCTTGCTGTCACGGAACGAGTACACGCGCTCTTTGGCGCGGGACTTCTCTTCATCGCGACGGGCGCCGCCGAACGCTGCATCGAAACCATGCTTGTCGAGGGCCTGTTTCAGGCCTTCGGTTTTCATGATGTCGGTGTGCTTGGCGCTGCCGTGGGTGAACGGGTTGATGTTCTGCGCCACGCCATCGGGGTTGATATGGGTGATGAGATCCAGGCCCAGTTCTTCGACCATTTTGTCGCGGAACTTGTACATCTCCTGGAATTTCCAGCGGGTGTCGACGTGCATCACCGGAAACGGCAGTTTGCCCGGGAAGAACGCCTTGCGTGCCAGGTGCAGCATCACGGCGGAGTCTTTACCGATGGAGTACAGCATCACCGGGTTGTCGAACTCGGCGGCCACCTCGCGGATGATGTGGATGCTTTCCGCCTCCAGCTGTTTCAGATGCGTCAGTTTGTCGACCATGGCTACTCACGAAAGCTTTCTTATGAACGGCCAGCGGGCCGTGTTCGAGCGGGGAATCCTAGCACAGCGACCTCTTCTAATCAGGACGCCAACTAGATCGAAAGGGTATATGAATATGCCTGCTCGTTTGGGCGCCCAAGGCCCATGCAGGAGCGGCCGAAGGCTGCGATCTGTTGATTTTGTTTTTAAAGATCAAGATCAAAAGATCGCAGCCTTCGGCAGCTCCTACACAGGGAACGGTGTGTCAGATAGGGTTCGGGATGTCGATGAAGATGTGCTCGAGGGCAAAGCGCTTCGCCAGGTACTCGCCCAGCGCCTGCACGCCATAGCGCTCGGTGGCGTGGTGGCCGGCGGCGATGAAACTGATGTCGTTTTCCCGAGCGCTGTGAAAAGTCTGCTCGGAGGCCTCACCGCTGATGAACAGATCGACGCCTGCAGCGACGCCCTGATCGATATAACCCTGGCCACCACCGGTGCACCAGCCGACGCGACGGATCATGCCGCTGCCTTCGATCAGCAGCGGCTCGCGGCCCATGGCGTCCTGCACCTTGCGCGCGAAGTCCCGGGCAGTCATCGGTTCATTCAGCGAACCCACCAGACCGACGACTTTCGGATTGCCCGGATCCAGCGGCCCCTCGACGGTGATATCGAGCTGACGCGCCAGTTGCACGTTGTTGCCCACGTCCGGGTGCAGATCCAGCGGCAAGTGATAGGCGAGCAAACTGATGTCGTGCTTGAGCAGGGTTTTCAATCGACGTTGTTTCATCCCGGTGACGCAGGGGTTTTCGCCTTTCCAGAAATAACCGTGGTGGACCAGGATCAGATCAGCCTCGGCTTCGACGGCGGCGTCCAGCAAAGCCTGGCTGGCGGTGACGCCGCTGACGATGCGCATCACCTGCGGGCGGCCTTCGACCTGCAGTCCGTTGGGGCAATAATCGGCAATTTTCGCACTGGCCAGGTAACGGTCGGCTTCTTCGACGAGGGTGCTGAGGGCAACGGCCATGAAAGACTCCTAAATATCCCGTTCAGAGGCACGCGCGGCCTCGTATAATGCGCGACATTATGGGCGGTCTGACCTCGCCTGCAACCTTTCCAGGAACGTGCTTAATGCTCAAGGCGCTGCGTTTTTTTGGCTGGCCGCTGTTGGCCGGTGTGCTTATCGCTCTGTTGATTATTCAGCGTTACCCCGAGTGGGTCGGGCTGCCGAGCCTCGACGTCAATCTGCAACAGGCTCCACAGACCACGATCGTGCAACAGGGGCCGGTGTCCTATGCGGACGCGGTGGGCATCGCCGCGCCGTCGGTGGTCAATCTGTACACCACCAAGGTCATCAACAAACCGGCGCATCCTTTGTTCGAGGATCCGCAGTTCCGCCGTTTCTTCGGTGACAATTCGCCTAAACAGAAGCGCATGGAATCGAGCCTCGGTTCCGGGGTAATCATGAGCCCGGAAGGCTACATCCTTACCAACAACCACGTCACCAGCGGCGCCGACCAGATTGTCGTGGCACTCAAGGATGGTCGCGAAACACTGGCACGGGTGATCGGCAGCGATCCGGAGACCGACCTTGCGGTGTTGAAGATCGACCTGAAAAACCTGCCGGCGATCACCGTTGGCCGCTCCGACAGCATTCGCATCGGCGACGTCGCGCTGGCCATCGGCAATCCGTTCGGCGTCGGCCAGACTGTGACCATGGGCATCATCAGCGCCACCGGGCGTAACCAGTTGGGCCTGAACAACTACGAAGACTTCATCCAGACCGACGCGGCGATCAACCCGGGCAACTCCGGCGGCGCGCTGGTCGATGCCAACGGCAACCTCACCGGCATCAACACGGCGATCTTTTCCAAGTCCGGCGGCTCGCAAGGCATCGGTTTTGCCATTCCGGTGAAACTGGCGATGGAAGTGATGAAGTCGATCATTGAGCACGGTCAGGTGATTCGCGGCTGGCTGGGCATTGAGGTGCAACCGCTGACTCAGGAACTGGCCGAATCGTTTGGCTTGTCCGGGCGCCCGGGGATTGTCGTCGCCGGAATCTTCCGTGACGGCCCGGCACAGAAGGCCGGCCTGCAACTGGGCGATGTGATTCTGAGCATTGATGGCGAGCCGGCCGGCGATGGTCGCCGTTCGATGAACCAGGTCGCGCGGATCAAACCGACCGACAAGGTGACAATTCAAGTCATGCGCAACGGCAAGGAGCTGAAGCTGACGGCTGAAATCGGTCTGCGGCCCCCGCCGGCACCGGTGAAAGAAAAAGAACAATAAAAATGTTTTCACGCCAGGGGCGCGAATAACAGACATTCTCAACAGGCATGTTATATTGTTTCAATTCTGACAATTGGAACAACATAACATGTCGTCTCGCAAAAAGGCCTCGCTGTTGGGCCTGACTCTGGGTTTGCTCTGCGATCCCGCCTTCGCCGATGAATCACAGGCCGTTGAGCTGGAAGCCATCAGCGTCACCTCCGACTACGAATCACCCATTGGCCCGGTCAGCGGTTATCGCGCGACTCGCTCGGCCAGTGCGACCAAAACCGACACGGCGATTCGCGACATCCCGCAAGCCATCAGCGTGGTTCCGGCCAGCGTGCTCTCGGATCTGGGCAGCACCAGCGTTGAGCGCGCGCTGGATTTCGCCGGCGGTGTATCGAAACAGAACAATTTCGGCGGCCTGACCCTGTACGAATACAGCGTGCGCGGCTTCACCACTTCGGAGTTCTACAAGGACGGCTTCAGCGCCAATCGCGGTTACCCGAGCACGCCGGATGCGGCCAACATCGAGCGCATCGAAGTGCTCAAAGGTCCGGCGGCCAGCCTGTACGGCCGCGGCGATCCCGGCGGTACGGTGAACATCGTCACCAAGAAACCGCAGCGTGAAGCGTTCACCACACTGCAAACCAGCGCCGGCAGTTGGGATCGCTATCGCACTGCGCTGGACGTCAACACGCCCCTCGATGATCAGGGCGATGTGCTTTCGCGCATCAACCTCGCCGTAGAAGACAACAACAGCTTCCGCGATCACGTCGACAGTAAGCGGGTCTTCGTCGCGCCCTCGATCAGTTGGCAGTTGAACCCGGATACCTCGCTGCTGGTGGAAAGCGAAATCGTCCGTCACAACTCGACTTTCGATCGTGGCGTAGTGGCGCCGAACAACAAATGGAGCGGCGTATCACGCTCGACCTTCTTGGGCGAACCTGACGACGGCAACATCGACAACCACAACAACCTGCTCCAGGCCACCCTTGAACACCATCTGAACGACAGCTGGAAACTGCGTCTGGCCAGCCACTACAAGGAAGGCAAACTCTGGGGCGACGCTTCGGAACAACGAGCACTGAACGCCGACGGCCACACGGTCAACCGCCGCTTGCGCGAGCGCGATACCAGTTGGCACGACAGCATTACCCAACTGGAACTGCGCGGCCTGGTCGACCTCGGCCCATGGCAGCATGAATTGCTGATCGGCACCGAATACGAGAATTACCGCAAGGACGAACGTGTTACCACCATCGCCGGCGGCCCCTACGCCATCGATATCTATAAACCGGTCTACGGCCAGCCGAAACCCAATGGTGCACGCTCGGGCACCGATTTCTTCGAACACGTCGAAAGTCATGCGCTGAACCTGCAGGACCAGATCATCTTGACCGACAAACTGCGCGGCATGCTTGGCGCGCGCTTCGAGCACTTCGACCAGCGCATCGACGACCACAGCCGCAACGCCAAAAGCCAGCAGCGCCACGACGCCCTCACCCAACGCGCCGGCCTGCTCTATCAACCGACACCGAACACCGGCCTGTTCGCCAACGCCTCGACCTCGTTCAAACCGAACAACGGCCTCGACGCCGCCGGCAAATCGTTCGACCCGGAAGAAGGCGTCGGTTACGAAGTGGGGATCAAGAACGAACTGTTTGATGAGCGCGTGAGCAGCACCCTCGCCTTCTTCCACATCGACAAGGAAAACGTCCTCGCCCTCGACCCGGCCACCGACACCAGTCGCGCCATGGGCAAAGCGCGCAGTCAGGGCTTCGACTGGCAAGTGAGCGGCCAGGTGACCGATGCGGTGCGGGTCATCGGCGCCTTCGCCTACATCGATGCCGAAGTGACCAAGGGCGACGCGACGATCCCCACCGGCAGCCGCATCCTCGGCGTGGCCAAACGCAGTGGCAGCCTGCTCGGGGTGTATGAATTTCAGGATGGCCATCTGCGCGGCTCGGACGTTGGCGCAGCGTTCACTTACGTCGGCGACCGCTCGGGCGAATCCGGCAGCGACTTCGAATTGCCGGCCTATCAGACCGTCGACCTGCTCGCGCACTACAAGGCCAGCGACAACGTCACGGTCGGCCTCAACCTGAACAACCTCTTCGACAAAAAGTATTACGAGCGCTCGTACAGCAACTACTGGGTCAATCCCGGCGAGCCGCGCAACTTCACCGTCAGCCTCACACTCAACCTGTAAAAGGACGTCACCATGCACTACGGCAAAACCCTCGCACTCCTCGCCGCACTGTTCGCCGGGCAGGTTTCGGCCCACGGTTTGTGGACCGAACAGCGGCGCGGCAACATCGAAGTGGTCTACGGCCATGGCGCCGAAGACAACGCGTTCAAGGCGCAGAAAATCAGCGGCGCATGGGCTTATGACACGGTCGGCAAGATGATCCCGGTCAGCGTCGAGCGCCTGGCCGATCATGCCCGGCTGAAACCGTTGAAGCCGCCGGCGGTAATGGCCGTGGCGTTGAACAATGGCATGTGGTCGCAGACGGCGGACAAGAAGTGGATCAATGAAGGGCGCAGCAAAGTGCCTGGCGCCACCGAGGCCACACAGACGTTCAAATACAGCCTGGCGATTTACCAGCCGGGGGCGAAGTTGCCGAAACTTGATCAGATCAAACTGTTGATCCTGCCGGAGGTCGACCCGCTGACGGTAGGGCCGGGCAACTCATTGCCGGTGCGGGTGTTGCTCGATGGCAAACCGGCAGCGGGGGTGAAGTTGATTGGCGACTATCGCAGCGCGCCGAATACGCTGAGCACCGAGACCGACAAGGAGGGGCGTGCGCAAGTGCTGGTGAGAAATGAGGGGTTGAATGTGATTGCGGCGCAGGTTGAGGTGCCGGTGAAGGACAGCGCGGATGTGGACAGTCGAGGGTTGTTCAGTTCACTGACTTTCCTGGGCGAGCCGCATCACGAGTAAGGGTTCGAAAGCGGTGGCGCTCCTTTTGCGAACAAGCCCGCTCCCACACTCAATCGCGGTCCGGCTGAAGAAACGCGATTGAGTGTGTGAGCGGGCTTGCTCGCGAAGGCGATTCAGAGGTCGCCCAGGCCGTCGATCAGCGCCTGATTCTGCTCCGGCGTGCCAATCGAAATGCGCAGGAACTGCGCAATCCGTTCCTGCTTGAAATGCCGCACGATCACGCCCTGCTCGCGCAGTTTTGCCGCCAGCCCCGCCGCGTCATGCTGCGGATGCCGGGCGAAGATGAAGTTTGCCGCTGATGGCAGCACTTCAAAGCCCTTGGCCTGCAACTGCGCCACCACCCATTTGCGGCTCTCGATCACCTGACGACAGGTTTTGTCGAAATACTCGCGATCTTCAAACGCCGCCGCCGCACCGACAATTGCCAAACGATCCAGCGGATAGGAGTTGAAGCTGTTCTTGACCCGCTCCAGCGCCTCGATCAGTTCTGGATGCCCCACCGCCAGACCGACACGCAGGCCGGCCAGCGAGCGTGACTTGGACAGCGTCTGCGTCACCAGCAGGTTCGGATAGCGATCCACCAGACTGATCGCCGTCTCGCCGCCAAAGTCGATGTACGCCTCATCCACGACTACGACCGAATCAGGACTGGCCTTGAGGATTTGCTCGACCGCGTCCAGCGCCAGCAGGCAACCGGTCGGGGCGTTCGGGTTAGGGAAAATGACCCCGCCATTGGGTCTGGCGTAATCGGCGGGGTTGATCTGGAACTGCGCATCCAACGGCACCGCATCGAATTCAATGCCATACAACCCGCAGTAAACCGGATAGAAGCTGTAGCTGATGTCCGGGAACAGTAGCGGTTGATCGTGTTGCAGCAGGCCGTGAAAAATGTGCGCGAGCACTTCGTCCGAACCGTTGCCGAGGAACACCTGACTGGTTTGCACGCCGTAGTATTCGGCCACGGCGTTTTTCAGCAGGTCACTGTTCGGGTCCGGGTACAGGCGCAGGTTGTCGTTGAGCTCGGCTTGCATCGCCGCCAGCGCTTTTGGCGACGGGCCGTACGGATTTTCATTGGTATTGAGCTTGACCAGTTTGGTCAGCTTCGGCTGTTCGCCCGGCACGTAGGGCACCAGGTCCTTGACGAACGGGCTCCAGAATTTACTCATCGCTCAGTTCCCCTGCCCTTTCAGAAAGTCTTCGTCTTTGATGCGGTATTCGGCGCTGCGTGCGTGGGCGCTCAGCGATTCGCCACGGGCCAGTACCGATGCAGTTTTGCCCAACTCCGAAGCACCGGCCTCGGAACAGAAGATGATCGACGAGCGCTTCTGGAAATCGTAGACACCCAGCGGCGAGGAGAAACGCGCGGTGCCGGAAGTCGGCAACACGTGGTTCGGGCCGGCGCAGTAGTCGCCCAGCGCTTCGGAGGTGTGGCGGCCCATGAAGATCGCACCGGCGTGGCGGATCTGCGGCAGCCAGGCTTGCGGATCAGCGACCGACAATTCCAGGTGTTCCGGGGCGATGCGGTTGGCGACTTCGATGGCCTGGGCCATGTCGCTGACCTGAATCAAAGCACCCCGGCCATTGATCGAGGTTTCGATGATGGTCGCGCGATCCATGGTCGGCAGCAGTTTGTCGATGCTCGCGGCCACCTTGTCGAGGAACCCGGCGTCCGGGCTGACCAGAATCGCTTGCGCGTCTTCGTCGTGCTCGGCCTGGGAGAACAGATCCATGGCGATCCAGTCCGGATCGGTCTGGCCGTCGCAGACCACAAGAATTTCCGAAGGGCCGGCGATCATGTCGATGCCGACCTGGCCAAACACATGGCGCTTGGCCGTGGCGACATAGATGTTGCCCGGGCCAACCACCTTGTCCACACGCGGCACGCTTTCGGTGCCGTAGGCCAGCGCGGCAACCGCTTGCGCACCGCCGATGGTGAACACGCGATCCACGCCCGCGATGCAGGCAGCGGCCAACACCAATTCATTGATTTCACCGCGCGGGGTGGGCACGACCATGACCACTTCTGTCACGCCGGCGACCTTGGCCGGAATCGCATTCATCAACACCGACGACGGATACGACGCCTTACCACCCGGCACGTACAGACCGGCGCGATCCAGCGGCGTGACCTTCTGGCCAAGCACCGTGCCGTCGGCTTCGGTGTAGCTCCAGGAATCCTGCTTTTGCTTTTCGTGATAGCTGCGCACCCGTGCAGCGGCTTTTTCCAAAGCCTCGCGTTGCGGCGCAGTGATGCGGGTCAGGGCCAGTTCCAGGCGCTCGCGCGGCAGGATCAGGTCAGCCATCGAGGCTACTTCGAGGCCGTCGAATTTCTGGGTGAACTCGACCAGCGCCGCGTCACCGTGCTCGCGCACAGCCTTGATGATGTCCAGCACGCGCTGATTGACCGAGTCGTCAGACACACTTTCCCAGCTCAGCAGATGATCCAGATGATGCGCGAAATCCGGGTCAGCAGCGTTGAGTCGGCGAATTGCAGTCGGTGCGGTCATAGCGAGAGCCTCATAGGAATTGGCAAAAAACTCAGGCGCCCGAAACTAGCATTCGATCCGCTTGGGCACCTGAGAATTCTGGCTATGAGGCGGATAGACGGCGCGGCCTCGGGCCGCGCAGGTAGATCAGCCGCGGTGTCGCGATTCCACTGCGTTGCGCAGGGTGTCGATCAACGCCTGGATTCGGGCGTGCTGCATTTTCATCGAGGCCTTGTTGACCACCAGTCGCGAGCTGATCGTGGCGATCAGTTCCTGGGGCTCCAGGCCATTGGCGCGCAGGGTGTTGCCGGTGTCGACCACGTCGATGATCTTGTCGGCCAGACCAATCAGCGGCGCCAGCTCCATCGAGCCGTACAGCTTGATGATGTCGACCTGGCGGCCCTGCTCGGCGTAGTAACGCTTGGCAACATTGACGAACTTGGTCGCCACACGCAGACGGCCCTTGGGCTCGACCGCGCCGATCTTGCCGGCGGTCATCAGCTTGCACTGAGCAATCTGCAGGTCCAGCGGCTCGTACAGGCCCTGGCCACTGTACTCCATCAGCACGTCCTTACCGGCGACGCCGAGGTCGGCGGCGCCATGCTCGACATAGGTCGGCACGTCGGTGGCACGCACGATCAGCAGACGCACATCGTCCTGGGTCGTGGGGATGATCAGCTTGCGGCTCTTGTCCGGATTCTCGGTCGGCACGATGCCCGCTTCAGCGAGAAGCGGCAGAGTGTCGTCAAGGATGCGGCCCTTGGACAGTGCGATGGTCAACATGGGAAACGTCAGTCCTTATCAAGGTACTCATGCCCGGTCGCAATCGGCGCCGGACACACATCGAGGGTGCGCACACCCTCGACTCGAAACGAATTCAGTGGACACGTCCGTGTGTCCCGATGCAGCGATCAGCCCGGAACTCGACGGATCTTGGCGCCGAGCATCTGCAGTTTTTCTTCGATGCACTCGTAACCACGGTCTATGTGGTAGATGCGGTCGATCAGCGTGTCGCCTTCGGCAACCAGTGCCGAGATCACCAGGCTGGCCGAAGCCCGCAGGTCGGTCGCCATCACAGGCGCGCCTTTCAGGATTTCGGTGCCGGTGACGATCGCGGTGTTGCCTTCGACCTGGATCTTGGCGCCCATGCGGTGCAATTCGTACACGTGCATGAAGCGGTTTTCGAAGATCGTCTCGATCACCGCACCGGTGCCTTCGGCAATGGCGTTGAGCGAAATGAACTGCGCCTGCATGTCGGTCGGGAACGCCGGGTACGGCGCAGTGCGCACGTTGACCGCTTTCGGGCGCTTGCCGTGCATGTTCAGCTCGATCCAGTCTTCACCGCAGGTGATTTCCGCGCCGGCTTCACGCAGCTTTTCCAGCACCGCTTCGAGGATGGTCGGATCGGTGTCCTTGACCTTGACGCGGCCACCGGTCACGGCAGCGGCGACCAGATAGGTGCCGGTTTCGATACGGTCAGGCATGACCTTGTAGAAAGCCGAACCCAGACGCTCGACGCCGTCGATGGTGATGGTGTCGGTGCCGGCGCCGGAAACCTTGGCGCCCATGGCGTTGAGGAAGTTCGCCAGGTCGACCACTTCAGGCTCGCGCGCGGCGTTCTGCAGCACGCTGCGGCCTTTGGCCAGTGCTGCGGCCATCATGATGTTTTCGGTACCGGTCACACTGACGGTATCGAAGAAGAAGTGCGCGCCGCGCAAGCCACCTTCAGGCGCCTTGGCCTTGATGTAGCCGCCTTCTACGTCGATGACCGCGCCCATGGCTTCCAGACCGCGGATGTGCAGGTCGACCGGACGCGAACCGATGGCGCAGCCGCCAGGCAATGCGACTTCCGCTTCACCGAAACGGGCAACCATCGGGCCCAGTACCAGAATCGACGCACGCATGGTTTTCACCAGTTCGTACGGCGCGATCAGGGTCTTGATGGTGCGCGGGTCGATTTCGACGCTGAGCTTCTCGTCGATCACAGGCTCAATGCCCATACGCCCGAACAGCTCGATCATGGTGGTGATGTCGTGCAGGTGCGGCAGGTTACCAACGGTGACCGGGCCATCGCACAGCAAGGTCGCGGCCAGAATCGGCAGAGCGGAGTTCTTCGCGCCGGAAATGCGGATCTCGCCATCAAGACGAGCGCCACCGGTAATAATCAATTTATCCATTAGTATCTCGACGCCCTAGGGCTCAGGTGCGCTCGGCCCAGGCCGCGCTGCTGAAAAATTTCATAGTGACCGCATGGATGCTGCCATCGGTGATCCATGGGTTCAAATGGGCATAGACCTGCTGCTGACGCTTCACCGGGCTCAACGCCGCCAGTTCATCGCTAATCACGTTCAGCTGGAAGTTGCAGCCTTCGCCTTCAACTTCTACCAGCGTTCCTGGCAGCTTTCCTTCAAGGAAGCTCTTCACTTCTACGGCCTGCATGCTCAACCTCAATCGGCGCCCTGTGCGCACGGGTCGGACATCATACAAAAAAGCCCCGCGCCTGCGAACCCCGCAACGCAGGACTCTGACGGGGGGCTTCTTTACAGATGATGGTTCAGGGGTGCGCCAACAGCTCGGTCAATTCGCTGACCTGAGCGATTTCGCGCATGTCTTCCGGCATTGCGCGGATGCTGACGGCCTTGCCGGCTGCCTGCGCATCACGCATGAAGCACAGCAGCAACGACAGGCCGACACTGCTGGACTTCTGTACCGCCGAACAATCGATGACCAGCGCCGATGCCTTGCTCGACTTGATCAGCGCCTGCCCTTCCTTGCGCAGGTCGGGTCCGGTGCGATAGTCCAGCACGCCGCTGAGCACCAGCTCGTCGACATCACTCATACGAACTGCCGCCTCACTCATTGCGCTGGCTTCGCGGCGGCTTTGTCGGTTTCCTGCTTGGCCTTGGCCACTTCACCGGCCCAGCCATCGATGGTCTTGTCCAGATCGTTGCCATTGCGCTGCATGGCGTCGGCGAACTGGTCACGGAACAGTTTGCCGATGTTGATACCGTTGATGATCACGTTGCGCAACTTCCACTCGCCGCCGATCTTTTCAAGGGTGTACTGCACCGGATAGATCGCCCCGTTGCTGCCCTTGACGGTCATGTTGACGCTGGTGCGGTCGCCCGATTCGTCTTTGGCCGGGTCAACGGTGATGCCCTGGTTGTTGTACTCCAGCAGCGCGTTGCCGTAGAACTGGAACAGGCCGCGCTTGAAGTTTTCCTGAAAGCGCTGCATCTGTGCAGGCGTGGCCTTGCGCGAATACTTCACGGTCATGATGCTTTTGGAGATGCCCTCGGCATCCACCACCGGGCCGACAATGTTGTTCAGTGCCGCATAGAAATCCTGCGGATCCTGCTTGTACTTCTCTTTGTTGGCCTGCAAGTCGGCAAGCATCCGGTTCGTGGTGTCCTGAATCAGGTCATGAGCCGATTGCCCCGGTGCAGCGTTAGCCATCAACGGCAGGGCCGCGAGCAACACCAACAGGCCACGTCGCAAGATAGAGATCATTCAAAAGCTCCTCATTTGGCGTCTTTGCTAACGGTATTGAGCAGGAATTTACCGATCAGGTCTTCCAGTACCAGTGACGACTGCGTGTCATGGATGGTTCCACCGTCTTTCAACTGAGTGTCTTCACCGCCGACGCTGATACCGATGTATTTCTCGCCCAGCAGACCCGCGGTGAGGATAGACGCCGTGGAGTCGACCGGCAGGTTGTCGACCTTTTTATCCACTTGCAGCGTGACCCGACCGGTGAAGCTGTCGCGATCCAGATCGATTGCCGTGACCTTGCCGATGGTCACACCGGCCATGGTCACTTTGGCTCTGACCGTCAGACCGGCGATATTGTCGAAATACGCATACAACTTGTAGGTGTCGGTGGACGCAGTCGGAGACAGGCCGCTGACGCGCAAGGCGAGCAGCAGCAAAGCCAGGATCCCTGCCAGCAGGAACAGGCCGACACCGATTTCCAGGGTGCGGTTTTGCATCAGAAATCTCCAAACATCAAAGCGGTCAGAATAAAGTCCAGGCCGAGCACTGCCAGCGAGGCAAACACCACGGTCTTGGTGGTAGCACGACTGATCCCTTCGGAAGTGGGCTCACAGTCATAGCCTTGGAATACGGCGATCCAGGTGACGACAAAGGCGAAAACGACGCTTTTGATCACGCCATTGAGCACGTCGCTGGTGAAGGTCACGCTGTTCTGCATGTTCGCCCAGTACGAGCCTTCGTAGACGCCCAGCCAGTCGACCGCGACCCAGGAACCGCCCCAGATGCCGACGACGCTGAAGATCATCGCCAGCACCGGCAGGGAAATGAAGCCGGCCCACAGGCGCGGGGCAATGATGTACTTGAGCGGATCGACACCGATCATTTCCAGACTGGATAACTGTTCGGTGGATTTCATGTTGCCGATCTCGGCGGTCAGCGCCGAACCGGCCCGACCGGCAAACAGCAGTGCCGTGACCACCGGCCCCAGTTCACGCAGCAACGTCAGGGCGACCATCTGCCCCACCGCCTGCTCTGAACCATAGCTGGAAAGGATGCTGAAGCCCTGCAGCGCGAGAACCATGCCGATGAAAATGCCGGAGACCACGATGATCACCAGCGACATGACGCCAACCGAGTGCAGCTGCTTGACCAACAGACCGAAACCACCGCTGGTACCGCCACGCCCCAACAGGGCATGAAACAGGAACAGGGTCGCTCGACCAAACACCGCGACCGCGTCGATCGCCGATTCGCCGAACCGACGCACGCGTTCCATCAATGAAATTCTGCGCATCAGCGCTTCCCCAGAAGATCTGCGCGGTAATCCGTCGCTGGAAAATGGTACGGCACCGGGCCATCGGGATCACCGGTCATGAACTGGCGGATACGCGGTTCATCCGAATTCATCAGTTCATCCGGTGTTCCCTGCCCCAGTACCTGACCATCGCCCACTATATAGATGTAGTCGGCAATGCTCGCGGTCTCCGCCAGATCATGGGACACCACGATACTGGTGATTCCGAGTGCATCGTT
Source organism: Pseudomonas sp. Choline-02u-1 (assembly GCF_002836515.1). Taxonomy (GTDB): domain Bacteria; phylum Pseudomonadota; class Gammaproteobacteria; order Pseudomonadales; family Pseudomonadaceae; genus Aquipseudomonas. Next base: position 44,119 of record NZ_PJBC01000059.1, on the reverse strand, counting down.
AAGCAGGCGGATCAGGCGCACCAACACGCCCATGGCGATCGGATCCTGGCCCACGAAGGGCTCGTCGTACATGAGAATCTGCGGATCGAGGGCAATCGCCCGGGCCAGGGCCACGCGGCGCTTCATGCCGCCGGACAGTTCGTCCGGCATCAGCTCGATGGCGCCACGCAGCCCCACCGCCTGCAACTTCAGCAGGACGATGTCACGGATCATGTCCTCCGGCAGTTGGGTATGAACCCGCAGCGGGAAGGCCACGTTCTCGAACACATCAAGATCGGTGAACAGCGCACCGCTCTGAAACAGTACGCCCATGTGTTTGCGCGCATCGAACAGATCACTGCGCGACAACGTCGGCAGGTTCTGCCCGTTGACCCAGACTTCGCCGCTGGACGGCCGCAACTGCGCGCCCATAAGGCGCAGCAGCGTGGTCTTGCCGCAGCCGGAAGGCCCCATGATGCCGGTGACCTTGCCGCGCGGGATGCGGATATCGACGTTATTGAAAATGCTCCGCGCACCGCGCTTGAAGGAGACTCCCTTCAGCTCGACCGCGTAGGCGTTATCGGCACTCATCTAAACTCCTTGCGATGCAGCCTCTCACTGGGATGCCAGACTTTCCTAGGAAACACCTGCATCCCGGGCAGGCCGAACTGGCGGCGAACTATATCACTGCAATGGCTGAGCGCCCAAGCGAGAAGCCGGGCACAGTCGCCGACAGAATAAGGTGGGAGCGACTTTCGGAGGGTTTTGGTAACCAGTGATGACAAAGCACGACGAACTTGCGTGAGGCTTTGCCACATAACCGCTATAATCGCCGCCTTTTCATCGGCCCATACGATTCTGACATGAGCAAAACCCGCGACCTGATTCAATCGGCACAACGCACCATCCGCCTCGAAGTGGAAGCCGTCCAAGGCTTGATGGCCCATATCGACGCCGATTTCGTACGCGCTTGCGAGATGATTCTGGCGAGCAAGGGTCGTGTGGTCGTAGTCGGCATGGGCAAATCCGGGCACATCGGCAACAAGATCGCCGCCACCCTGGCCAGCACCGGCACCCCGGCGTTTTTCGTGCATCCGGCGGAAGCCAGCCACGGTGACATGGGCATGATCACCCGCGACGACGTCATTCTGGCCCTGTCGAACTCTGGCTCGACCAACGAAATCATCACGCTGCTGCCCTTGATCAAACGCCTGGGCATCCAGCTGATCAGCGTTACCGGCAACCCGCAGTCGCCACTGGCGAAGGCTGCGGAGGTCAATCTCAACGTGCATGTCGAGCACGAAGCCTGCCCGCTGAACCTGGCCCCGACGTCCTCGACCACCGCTGCACTGGTGATGGGTGATGCCTTGGCTGTTGCCTTGCTGGAAGCACGCGGTTTTACCGCCGAAGATTTTGCGTTCTCGCATCCGGGCGGCGCACTTGGCCGACGCCTGTTGCTGAAAGTGGAAAACGTCATGCACGCCGGAGAGCAACTGCCGCAGGTACAACGCGGCACCCTGCTCAAGGATGCGTTGATGGAAATGACCCGCAAGGGCCTCGGCATGACCGCTATCCTTGAAGCCGACGGCAAACTCGCCGGGATCTTCACCGACGGTGATCTGCGCCGCACCCTGGATCGCACCATCGACATTCGCAACGCCACCATCGACGAAGTGATGACCGCACACGGCAAGACCGCGCGGCCCGACATGCTTGCCGCTGAAGCCTTGAAAATCATGGAAGACCATCGAATCAGCGCCCTGGTAGTCGTCGACGAGGAGGATCGCCCGATCGGCGCCTTCAACCTCTCCGATCTGCTGCGCGCAGGAGTCATGTAATGAGCAACGATCTGCTGCAACGCGGCAAAGCGATCAAACTGGCAGTCTTTGACGTCGACGGTGTGCTCACCGACGGCCGCCTGTACTTCCTCGAAGACGGCAGCGAGTTCAAGACCTTCAACACCCTCGACGGCCAGGGCATCAAGATGCTGATGAATGCCGGCGTGCAAACCGCGATCATCAGCGGACGCAAGACCCCGGTGGTCGAGCGGCGCGCGAAGAACCTCGGTATTCCGCACCTGTTCCAGGGGCGCGAAGACAAATTGGTGGTACTCGACGGTTTGCTCGCACAACTGGGCCTAAGCTATGAAGAAGTCGCCTACCTTGGTGACGACCTGCCAGACTTGCCGGTGATTCGCCGCGTAGGGCTGGGCATGGCGGTGGCCAACGCTGCCGAATTTGTCCGCGAGCACGCCCACGGCGTTACCCGCGCCCGTGGCGGCGAAGGTGCCGCCCGCGAGTTTTGCGAATTGATCCTGCGCGCCCAGGGCCGCCTCGAAGCGGCCAACGCCGCGTATCTGTGAGCCTGACCATGTTTAGCAAAAAGTTTCGCAATTTCCTGCTGTTCGGCTGCATTGCGGCGATCTTCGCTGCCGTGGGCTATTGGAACATCAGCCCGGAACGCTTCCTCGACAGGCCACCGGTCTCGACCGCCGAAAATCCGATCGATTGGTACGCGACCAACACGCACACCATTCAGTACCTGCCCGACGGCAAGGTGCAGTACGAGATGACCTCAGACAAGGCCGAGCACGTCAAGGCCACCGACATTACGCTGGTGACCAAACCTGATCTGAACATGTATCGCGGAACCGACTTCCCATGGCACGTGACCAGCGAGCGCGGCGAAGTGAACTCCGGCGGCACCGAAGTGGAATTGATCGATTCGGTGCGCGTACAACGCACCGATGAGAAACAGCGCGGCACCCTGATCACCAGCACCCGCATGACCGTGTTCCCGCAGCAAGAATATGCGCAGACCGCGCAACCCGTTAGAATCGAGGGCGCTGGCGGCGTATCGACTGGCGTCGGAATGAAAGCGTACCTGAAGGACAGCAGGATACACCTGCAATCGAACGTAAGAGGACAGTATGAGGCTCGTTAAAACCCTCCCTATTTTGCTCAGTCTGGGCGCAGCACTGGGAAGCGCGAGCGCCTGGTCCCTGCCGAACGATCAGCAGCAACCTATCCGCATTCAGGCCGACGACGCCCAACTCGACGACAAGAATGGCATCGCCACCTATAAAGGTGACGTGATCATCACCCAGGGCTCGATGATCGTTAAAGGCAACACCGTGACGATGACTCGCGCGCCCAATGGCGACATCGACGTGGTGACCTCGGTGGGCAACCTGGCCTACTTCGAGCAGTTGCAGACGCAGGGCGACGCCAAGCCTGTTCAAGGCTACGGCGTGACGATTCAATACCACGCTCAGCAAAACCGTGTGGTGCTGATCGACAAGGCCAAAGTCGTCGACAAGGACGGCAACGTCACCCAAGGCGAAAAAATCGTCTATGACACCGTGAAGAAACTGGCCAGCGCCGGTCGCGCCACGGGCAGCAAGGTCACCGAAGCGCGTCCGCGCATCGATATGGTGATCCAGCCGAAGAAGAAAACCGAAGAGAAATCCCAGTAATGGCAACTCTGAAAGCTCAGCACCTGGCCAAGGCCTATAAAAGCCGCCAGGTCGTGCGTGACGTCAGCCTGTCGATCGACAGCGGGCAGATCGTTGGCTTGCTCGGTCCGAACGGCGCCGGCAAGACCACGTGCTTCTACATGATCGTCGGCCTGGTGCAGGCCGATCAGGGCCGCGTGCTGATCGATGATCTGGACGTCAGCCACCAGCCAATGCACGGCCGCGCCAAGGCCGGTATCGGCTATCTGCCGCAAGAAGCGTCGATCTTCCGCAAACTGTCGGTTGCCGACAATATCATGGCGATCCTTGAGACCCGCCCGGAGCTCGACAAGGCCGGTCGCCGCAAGGAGCTGGAAAGCCTGCTGCAGGAATTCCACATCAGCCACATCCGCGACAACCTCGGCATGAGCCTGTCCGGCGGCGAGCGCCGTCGGGTGGAAATCGCCCGAGCCTTGGCCACTGCGCCAAAATTCATTCTGCTCGACGAACCGTTCGCGGGTGTCGACCCAATCTCGGTCGGCGACATCAAGCAGATCATCCACCACCTCAAGGCCAAAGGCATCGGTGTGCTGATCACCGACCACAACGTCCGCGAGACCCTGGATATCTGCGAGACCGCTTACATCGTGAACGACGGTCAACTGATCGCTGAAGGCGATGCCGAGACCATCCTGGCCAACGATCTGGTCAAGGAAGTGTATCTGGGTCACGAGTTCCGCCTGTAAGCGCGACAGCGCTGTATCGATTCAAGGCGCATTTATCCGCTTTAATTGTTACAGCGCTCTAGGCAAACACTTCAGTTTCAGGCATATAATTTGCTTAAGTTTGGCGCTTCGGCGCCCTGTAGTGGATGGCGCAAAGCGCCGGCGAATAAGGTGTTAAGCCCCTGCCATGAAACCATCGCTAGTCTTGAGAATGGGCCAGCAGCTGACGATGACACCGCAGCTGCAACAGGCCATCCGCCTGCTCCAATTGTCGACCCTGGACCTGCAACAGGAGATCCAGGAGGCTCTGGAATCCAATCCGATGCTCGAGCGCCAGGAAGAAGGCGACGACTTCGACAACGCCGATCCTCTGGCCGACAACGCCGAACAGAAACCCGCCGAAATCCAGGAACCTTCCTATCAGGAAGCCGCTCCGACGGTGGATAACCTCGAGGATGGCGAATGGAACGAACGCATCCCCAATGAACTGCCCGTGGATACGGCATGGGAAGATGTCTATCAGACCAGCGCCAGCAGCCTGCCCAGCAGCGATGACGACGAATGGGATTTCACCACCCGCACCTCCGCCGGCGAAAGCCTGCAGAGCCACCTGCTCTGGCAACTGAACCTGGCGCCGATGTCCGACACCGATCGCCTGATCGCCGTCACCCTGATCGACTGCATCAATAATCAGGGCTATCTGGACGAAACACTCGAAGAAATTCTTGAAGCGTTCGATCCGGAACTGGACATCGAACTCGACGAGATCGAAGCCGTCCTGCATCGCATCCAGCAATTTGAGCCCGCCGGGATCGGCGCGCGCAACCTCAGCGAATGCCTGCTTTTGCAACTGCGCCAGTTGCCGGCCAAAACACCGTGGCTGGCCGAGGCCAAGCGCCTCGTCGCCGATTACATCGACCTGCTCGGCAGCCGCGATTACAGCCAGTTGATGCGCCGCATGAAGCTCAAGGAAGACGAACTGCGCCAGGTCATCGAGCTGGTGCAGAGCCTTAATCCGCGCCCGGGCTCGCAGATCGAGTCGACCGAAGCCGAATACGTCATTCCTGACGTGATCGTGCGCAAGGACAACGAACGCTGGCTGGTTGAGCTGAACCAGGAATCGGTGCCACGCTTGCGCGTCAACGCCCAGTACGCCGGTTTCGTCAAACGCGCCGACACCAGCGCCGACAACACCTTCATGCGCAATCAGTTGCAGGAAGCCCGCTGGTTCATCAAGAGCCTGCAGAGCCGCAATGAAACCCTGATGAAAGTAGCCACGCAGATCGTCGAGCATCAGCGCGGTTTTCTGGAGTACGGCGACGAAGCGATGAAGCCGTTGGTATTGCATGACATCGCCGAAGCAGTCGGCATGCACGAATCGACGATTTCCCGGGTGACTACGCAAAAATTCATGCATACCCCGCGCGGTATCTATGAACTCAAATACTTTTTCTCCAGCCACGTCAGCACCTCCGAAGGCGGCGAATGCTCGTCCACGGCGATCCGCGCGATCATCAAGAAACTGGTCGCTGCGGAAAATCAGAAAAAGCCGTTGAGTGACAGCAAGATCGCTGGTTTACTGGAGGCACAAGGCATTCAGGTGGCTCGCCGCACCGTCGCCAAGTACCGCGAATCCCTCGGAATCGCGCCTTCGAGCGAACGCAAGCGGTTGATGTAAGCCACGTTACAGCGTTCCAGTGGCAGGCTTTTCGGCCTGCCGCTTTATGCACTGGCAACGAAGGAGAAGCTGTATGCAAGTCAACATCAGTGGACACCAACTGGAAGTGACCCAACCTCTGCGTTCCTACATCGAGGAAAAACTCCAACGACTGGAGCGACATTTCGACAAGATCACCAACGTGCAGGTGACGATGTGTGTCGAAAAACTGAAGCAGAAGATCGAAGCCACCTTGCATATCCCCGGCAGCGAAGTGGTCGCCAACGCAGAAGATACTGACATGTACGCTGCGATCGACTCACTCACCGACAAGCTGGATCGCCAACTCAAAAAGCATAAGGAAAAGACCCAGAGCCTCCTACAGGGCGCGACCGGTCGTTAACACCCCTATCCCATGATCCGACTTGAAACCATCCTGACCCCCGGCCGTTCCCAGGTGAACGCGCCGGGCGGCAGCAAGAAAAAAGCCCTCGAACAAATTGCCAACCTGATCCACCGCGAAGTGCCGGATCTGGCGATGCAGGATGTTTTCGAGGCGTTGATCGCCCGTGAAAAACTCGGCTCCACCGGTTTTGGTAACGGCATCGCCATTCCCCACTGCCGCCTCAAGGGCTGCACGGCGCCAGTCAGTGCGCTGCTGCACCTTGAAGCTCCAATCGATTTCGACGCCATCGACGGCGCCCCGGTTGACCTGCTGTTCGTGCTGCTGGTCCCGGAGGCCGCGACCGACGCGCATCTGGAGTTGTTGCGCCAGATCGCGAGCATGCTTGATCGCAAGGAAGTGCGCGAAAAGCTGCGCAGCGCCGCGAGCAACGAAGCCTTGTACCAGGTTGTACTGGACGAGCAGAACGGGCACTAATCATGCGTTTGATCATCGTCAGTGGCCGTTCGGGATCGGGTAAAAGTACCGCCCTGAACGTCCTTGAGGACAACGGCTACTACTGCATCGACAACCTGCCGGCCGGTTTGCTGCCGGAACTGGCCGAGCGGGCGTTGATCCATACCGAGCTGGCGCAGCCGCTGGTGGCCGTGTCGATCGATGCGCGCAACCTGCCGAGCCATCTGTCACGCTTCCCCGAACTGCTCGAAGACGTCCGCGCCAAGCATATCAAGTGCGATGTGCTGTATCTGGACGCCGACGAAGAAACCCTGCTCAAGCGTTTTTCCGAGACCCGTCGTCGTCACCCGCTGAGCAATGCCAATCGCTCACTGGCCGAAGCCATCCACGATGAAACCGCCCTGCTCGGCCCGATCGCCGATCTGGCCGACCTGAAAATCAACACCACCAGCCTGAATCTGTATCAACTGCGCGACACGCTCAAGTTACGGCTGTTGAATCAGCCGGAGCCCGGCACTGCGTTTCTGGTTGAATCGTTCGGCTTCAAACGTGGCATGCCGGTCGACGCCGACCTGGTGTTCGATGTGCGTTGCCTGCCCAATCCGTACTGGAAACCGGAGCTGCGCGCGCAATCCGGCCTCGATGCACCGGTGGCCGAGTACCTGGCGCAGCAGCCGGATGTCGAAGAAATGTATCAGGACATCTTCGCTTACCTGAACAAGTGGCTGCCACGTTTCGCCGCCAGCAATCGCGCCTACGTCACCATTGCCATTGGCTGCACCGGCGGACACCACCGCTCCGTCTACCTGACCGAACGCCTGGGCCAGGCCCTGCAGAAAACCCTCAAGAACGTCCAGGTTCGCCACCGCGACCTCACCTAAAGGACTCACATCGCGATGCCTGCTCGTGAAATCGAAATCATCAACAAGCTGGGTCTGCACGCCCGGGCATCGGCCAAATTTGTCGGCGTGGCCGGCAAGTTTCCCGAGACGACGATAAGAGTGGGTCGCACGCCCGAGACCACAGTGGACGGTAAAAGCATCATGGCAATGATGATGCTTGCAGCGGGCAAAGGCACCAAAATCCACTTGAGCACCGAAGGCGCACAGGCTGAAGAGGCCATGGACGCCTTGGTGGAGCTGATCAACAACTACTTCGACGAAGGCGGCTGACCGCCGAACATCAAAAAATCGCAGCCTGCGGCAGCGCCTGCAGGGAGGCACATTCCAGATGCAGGCGCTGCCGAAGGCTGCGATCTTTTGACCTTCTTAACCCAGCGCCGTGTCCATCGCCATCATCAGACAAAACCCGATCAACAAGCCAAGACTGGCCAGCTTGTCATGGCCATGCCTACGCGACTCGGGAATCACCTCGTGAGTCACCACCAGCAACATTGCCCCCGCAGCCAGCGCCAATCCCAAAGGCAACAACACCTGGGCCAGACTCACCAGCCACGCACATAACAGCGCAAATACCGGTTCCACCACCCCCGACGCCGCGCCGATCAGAAACGCCCTGACCCGTGACATTCCTGCGCCGGCCAGCACCAGCGCAATCACCAGACCCTCCGGCACATCCTGCAAGGCGATGCCCATCGCCAGGCTGTCGGCATCCGCCATCCCGCCACCTGCAGACACGCCAACCGCCATGCCTTCCGGTATGTTGTGCGCAATGATGGCGAAAACGAACAGCCAGATTCGTGGTGGAATCACCGGATGTTCCGGCGTGCCGACGAGCATCTCCGGCGAGGCACCGGACACCCTGCGATCCACCAGATACAGGCCGAACGCGCCAAACAGGATGCCGAAGCAGATCAGACTACTGGCAGCCCACGGCGTCAGGCCAAGACTCTCAGCTGCCGCAATGCCCGGCACGATCAACGAAAATGCCGTCGCCGCCAGCATCACTCCGGCACCAAATCCCAGCAAGGTGTCGCTGAGTGCTTGCGGCATGCGGCGGATCACCAGCACCGGCACCGCGCCCAGCGCCGTGCCCAAGGCGCAGATGGCACCGCCCTGCAGCGCCCGCAACAGCCGTGGTTCCAGATTCAGCCAGTGCAAACCGTGGGCAACCAGCAAACTCATTCCCGCCAACAGCAACAGCGAACCCGCCGCGTAACGAAACATGCGCCCGCTGCCAATCGCCAGTGTTTCCGTGCCCATATTCGGCCCTGATCGTTTTTATTGCAGGCTTAGACCAGTGCGGCTTGATAGCGCGCAGCGACTTCCGGCCAGTTGATCACGTTATAGAACGCGTTGATGTATTCCGGGCGACGGTTCTGGTAGCGCAGGTAGTAGGCGTGCTCCCAGACGTCGAGGCCAAGGATTGGTGTGTTGCCGTGCATCAACGGGCTGTCCTGGTTGCCGCTGCTTTCCACGATGAGCTTTTTCTGCGCAGTCACGCTGAGCCAGGCCCAGCCGCTGCCGAACCGGGTCAGCGCGGCCTTGGTGAACGCTTCCTTGAAACGCTCGAGTCCGCCCAGTTGTTCGTCGATGGCCCTGGCCAGCTCGCCGTCAGGCTTGCCGCCACCGTTGGGCACCATCACTTCCCAGAACAGCGAGTGATTGGCATGGCCGCCGCCCTGATTGATCACCGCCGCGCGAAGGTTTTCCGGCAGTTGCTGAACGCTGGCGACGAGTTTTTCCACCGGCCACTCGGCGAATTCTGTGCCTTGCACGGCAGCGTTGAGGTTGTTGATGTAGGTCTGGTGATGCTTGGTGTAATGGATCTCCATGGTCTGCGCATCGATGTGCGGCTCGAGAGCATCGTAGGCGTAAGGCAAGGCAGGCAAGGTAAAAGCCATTTCAATGGACTCCATGCTGATGGGTGACTGTGGCGCGGCGGGCAATGCCGGTATCCGGGCGCAGCAGACGCTGGGTGCGTGGGTACTCGCCGTGCTCGCTGATGAAATTCAACAGCTCGACATAGGTCTTACTGCTCTGGCGCAACGCCGCTTCACGCAGGGCTGGACGCAAGCGTTCGTCCTGCATGGTCTGCAACAGTCGCTGGTGGATGGCGCAAAGATATTCGGCGCTCTCCTCCGGTTGGTTCAGGCGCAGATGCAGGTCGGCGAGGTTGTGATGAGAGACGACACACGCCGCCACCGCTTCGTCGGCGTCCGCCCAGCGCTCGAACAACACTTGCGCCAGCGCCAGGGCTTGCAGGTAAGCCTCGCGGGCGTCGATCAATTCGCCCAGCATGAAGCAGCGATTGGCCCGTTCGATCGTGCGTTTCCAGTGCTCCATGGTGAGCCTCCAAAACGGTTGCGGGGTTTACACGCCGCCAGCGGTGAGTTTCTCGGGATTGAGCAGCTCTTGCAGTTGGCTGCGTGACAGATCGGTGTGTTCCAGCGCGACGTCGATCACCGCACGGCCTTCCTTGTAGGCCTGCTTGGCGATTTCGGCGGCTTTCTGGTAACCGATGATGGGGTTGAGCGCGGTGACCAGAATCGGATTGCGCGCCAGTGCTTCTTGCAAACGCGATTCGTTGACCTTGAAAGTAGCGACTGCCTTGTCACCTAAAAGGCGACTGGCGTTGGCCAGCAGCTCGATGCTGCTCAGCAGGTTCTGCGCGATGATCGGCAGCATCACGTTCAGTTCGAAATTGCCGGATTGCCCGGCGACGGTGATCACCGAGTCGTTGCCGATCACTTGCGCGGCGACCATCGCGGTGGCTTCCGGGATCACCGGGTTGACCTTGCCGGGCATGATCGACGAACCCGGTTGCAGCGCTTGCAGTTCAATCTCGCCAAGACCGGCCAGCGGCCCGGAGTTCATCCAGCGCAGGTCGTTAGCGATTTTCATCAGCGACACGGCGGTGGCCTTGAGTTGGCCGGAGACGGCGACGGCGGTGTCCTGCGAGCCGATCAGCGCGAACAGATCCTTGCCGGGGGTGAACTGAACGTCAGTCAGTTGGCTCAGGTGCCGACTGAATCGCGCGGCGAATTCCGGATGCGCATTGATCCCGGTGCCGACTGCGGTGCCTCCCTGCGCCAGCGCTTGCAGGCTTGGCAGCAGATCCTGCAGATGCCCGATATTGGCCTTGAGCTGCTGCGCCCAGCCGTTGAGCACCTGGCTCATGCGCACCGGCATCGCGTCCATCAGATGGGTGCGCCCGGTCTTCACATGATGATGCACCTGACCGGCCTTGCGCTCGATGACCTGTACCAGATGCAATAGCGCCGGCAGCAGTTGTTCATGCAGCGCCAGCGCGGCGCTGACGTGGATGGTGGTCGGAATGATGTCGTTGCTGCTTTGCCCGCAGTTGACGTGATCGTTGGCGTTGACCGACTCGCCGAGCATGCGGCTGGCCAGCGTGGCGATGACTTCGTTGGCGTTCATGTTCGAGCTGGTGCCGGACCCGGTCTGGAAAATATCCACCGGGAAATGCTGCATGAAATCGCCTTCGAGCAGACCTTGCGCGGCATCGCTGATGGCTTTGCCCTGTGCCGCGCTGATCTGGTTCAGCTCAACGTTGGCCCGGGCAGCGGCGGCTTTGGCGAGGATCAGCGCGCGGATGAATTGCGTCGGCATCGGTTTGCCGCTGATCGGGAAGTTGTCAACGGCGCGCTGGGTCTGCGCGCCATAGAGCGCGTCGATCGGCACCTGCAGTTCGCCCATGCTGTCGCGCTCAATACGTGTCTTGGTCATTGGAGTGTCCTTGCAGCAAATCAATGAGAGGAATCGACGGTTGCAACTCGCAAGCGGCGAGCTGCCAGGTGTAGCGTTGCCAGCGCCGCAAGCGGCATTGGCACAGCGCCAGGCGCTCCATCTCACGCAATGGGCGCCAGGCTTGATCGAGACAGACACTGCGCCAGTGCCACGGCAACGCGATATCAGTGGCGGTATCGAGCAACAGACGGAAAGATGTTTGGGCGACGGTCCAGGGCGAAGTGGCCGTGCAACAGGACAGATAGCGTCCTTCAGCGAGGTAATGTTCGATCAAGCGCGGTTCGTCAGGATCCAGCGCGCAACGGATCTGGCGGCTCATCCAGCGCCAGCTTTCGAGGTAGGGCTGCTCGTGCAAGGCAGAACTCATGATCCGGGACTCGTTCGGAGATGAGATTCATTATTAGATGATAATGAGAACCAAAACAAGAGTTGCCTTTGTGGGCAAACGGGCTTGCTCACCAATGCGCTGTGTCAGCCAGAGATGTTGTGATTGAAAGACCATATTCGCGAGCAACCCCGCTCCCACAGCGGGTTTTTTGTCCGGCATGAAAAAGGCGCGACATCCGGGTGGATGGCGCGCCTTTTTGTAACGGCTGCGGGCTTAGCTGCCCGCGACAGTCATCCGCTCGATCAACACCGACCCGGTGCGAATGTTGCTGCGCAGCTCCAGATCATTACCGACGGCAACGATCTGCTTGAACATGTCGCGCATGTTGCCGGCGATGGTCACTTCCTGCACAGCGAACTGGATCTCGCCATTCTCGATCCAGAAACCCGCCGCGCCACGCGAATAGTCGCCGGTGACCATGTTCAGACCATGGCCCATCAGCTCGGTAACCAGCAGACCCCGGCCCATGCGTTTCAACAGCGCCGCCTGGTCTTCATCGCCATGGGTGACGAACAGGTTGTGCACGCCACCCGCGTTGGCAGTGCTCGGCATGCCCAGTTTACGGCCTGAATAGGTGCCGAGGATGTACGAGACCAACTCGCCCTTTTCGACGAACGGTTTCGCGTAAGTGGCCAGGCCGTCACCGTCGTAGGATGCACTGCCCATCGCGCGCATCAGATGCGGACGCTCATCGATAGTCAGCCATTCCGGGAACAGCTTCTGGCCCAGCGTGCCTTCGAGAAACGACGATTTGCGATACAAACTGCCACCCGACACCGCCGAGAGGAAGCTGCCGAACAGACCGCCCGCCAGCTCAGCGGAAAACAGCACCGGCACCTCGCAGGTCGGCACCGGACGCGCACCCAGACGGCTGGCTGCACGTTGCGCGGCACGCTGGCCGATGCTCACCGGATCGGCGAGCAGACTGCCCTGGCGATTGACGTCGTACCAGTAATCACGCTGCATCTGGCCGTCGGCTTCGGCGATCATTACGCAACTCAGGCTGTGCCGGGTCGAAGCGTAACCACCGATGAAGCCGTGGCTGTTGCCGTACACGCGGCAGCCCTGATGGGTGCTGAGGGTGGTGCCGTCGGCGTTCTTGATCCGCGCATCGGCGTCAAACGCCGCTGCCTCGCAGAGCAAGGCTTTCTCGATGGCTTGCTCCGGGGTTATGTCCCATTCATGGAACAGGTCGAAATCCTGCACATCCTTGGCCATCAACGCCGCATCGGCCAGACCCGAGGCTTCGTCCTCGGAAGTGTGTTTGGCGATGGCCAGTGCCGCCGCGACGGTTTCACGAATCGCCTCCGGCCCGGTCGCCGAGGTGCTGGCCGAGCCCTTGCGCTGGCCGACGTACAAGGTGATGCCAAAGCCCTGATCACGGTTGAACTCGACCGTTTCGACTTCACGCTGGCGCACCGACGTCGACAAACCCTGCTCCAGCGACACCGCGACTTCGCAGGCGCTGGCGCCCTGACGCTTGGCTTCGGCGATGATCTGCTCGACCTGTTCTTGCAGTGCCGGCAATGCCTGCGGGCCGACGCTTTGAACTGCACTCATGCTCATCTCCACTCAAATTCTGCTTTCGGCTGGGGCCATCGAGCGACCGGGCCGGACAAGCGGCCCCCGACTGGTTATCATGGCGGCGTTTCTTTGCGGACTGCCACCATGGTTGATTCTTACGACGACTCCCTCGATACGGGAGAAAAAAGCAAATCTCAGGTCAAACGCGAGTTGCATGCGCTGGTTGACCTCGGCGAGCGCCTGACCACACTCAAGCCTGATCTGGTCGCCAAACTGCCCTTGACCGACGCTCTGCGCCGGGCACTGGCCGATGCGCCCAAGCACACCGCGAACATCGCGCGCAAACGGCATCTGCAGTTCATCGGCAAGCTGATGCGCGACCAGGACACTGACGCGATTCTGATTTTGCTCGATCAACTCGATGCCTCCACTCGCCAGTACAACGAGCGTTTCCATAATCTGGAACGCTGGCGTGACCGCCTGATCGCGGGCGATGACGCCGTGCTGGAGAAATTCGTCATCGAGTACCCCGACGCCGATCGCCAGCAATTGCGTTCCCTGATCCGTCAGGCCCAGCACGAGGTTGCGCAAAACAAACCGCCTGCTTCGAGCCGCAAGATCTTCAAGTACATTCGGGAGCTGGACGAGACTCAACGCGGCCTGCGTTGATAATCGCCACCGGGTGGCCGTTCTGCGCGCCACCCGACAGCCCCCCTCTTCTTATGCGCCCGTGCCACCCACGGTGATCGCATCGATTTTCAGCGTTGGCTGGCCGACACCCACCGGCACCGACTGCCCATCCTTGCCGCATGTGCCCACACCGCTGTCCAGCGCCAGATCGTTACCGACCATCGACACCCGGCTCATCGCCTCGGGGCCGTTGCCGATCAACGTCGCGCCTTTGACTGGCGCAGTGATCTTGCCGTCCTCGATCAAGTACGCCTCGCTGGTGGAGAACACGAACTTGCCGCTGGTGATATCGACCTGACCGCCGCCGAGGTTGGCGCAGTAGATGCCTTTTTTCACCGAAGCGATGATTTCCGCCGGATCGCTTTCGCCGCCGAGCATGTAGGTGTTGGTCATCCGCGGCATCGGCAGATGCGCATAGGATTCGCGGCGACCGTTACCGGTGCGCGCCACGCCCATCAGGCGCGCGTTGAGCTTGTCTTGCATGTAACCCTTGAGCACGCCGTTTTCGATCAGCGTGGTGCACTCGGTCGGTGTGCCTTCGTCGTCGACACTCAGCGATCCGCGGCGGCCGCTCAAAGTACCGTCGTCGACGATGGTGCAGAGTTTCGAGGCAACCATTTCGCCCATGCGCCCGCTGTAGGCAGAACTGCCCTTGCGGTTGAAATCGCCTTCCAGACCATGCCCTACCGCTTCGTGCAGCAGCACGCCAGACCACCCCGAGCCCAACACCACCGGCAGGGTCCCGGCCGGCGCCGGAATCGCTTCCAGATTGACCAGTGCCTGACGCAGCGCCTCACGGGCATAGCCCATGGCGCGGTCCTCGGCGAGGAAATAGCGGTAGTCGGTACGCCCGCCACCGCCATGCCCGCCGCGCTCGCGACGGCCATTCTGCTCAACGATGACGCTGACGTTGAAGCGCACCAGCGGCCGCACATCGGCGGCCAGGCCACCATCAGTGGACGCCACCAGAATCCGCTCCCAGACCCCGGCCATGCTCACGCTGACCTGCTGGATACGCGGATCGAGCGCGCGCGTAGCCACGTCGATACGCTTGAGCAGCTCGACCTTCTCGGCGCGACTGAGCACTTCCAGCGGATTGTCCGGAGCGTACAGTTGCGCGACATCCTGAGTGCTGAACGCCTGCACCGTGCCATTCTGCCCGGCGCGGGAGATCGAGCGCGCGGCGCGGGCCGCTGCGCCGAGGGCTTCGAGGGTGATCGCGTTGCTGTAGGCAAAACCGGTTTTCTCACCGGACTGTGCGCGCACGCCGACGCCTTGATCGAGGTTGAAGCTGCCTTCCTTGACGATGCCGTCTTCCAGCGACCATGACTCGGAAATCTGGCCCTGGAAATACAGGTCGGCGGCATCGATGCCCGGCCCGGCCAGATCGCCGAGCACATCTTGCAGGCTCTCGATCGTGACACCGCCGGGTGCCAACAGGTGATCACTGACTGAGGACAACAACTCGCTCATAGGTTTACGCCTTAAATTCGTGTTCTGAAGCAGGCCGCTGGGCGCCCTGCGAGAAAAACCGCCGATGACGCGTCACCGGCATGCGCGCCCGGATGGACGCCTGTTCATCGCTGTCGCGGGCGGCCAACAACACCGCCTCGCCTTGATCCTTCTGGGCCAGCACACGCCCCCACGGGTCGACAATCGCCGCATGCCCGAAGGTCTCGCGCGGCCCTGGATGGCTGCCGCCCTGCGCCGCCGCCAGCACATAACATTGTGTCTCGATGGCTCGTGCACGGATGAGCACATCCCAATGCGCGGCGCCGGTCACGGCAGTAAACGCCGACGGTGCAGTAATCAACTCGGCACCGGCGGCGCGCAATTCGCTGTAAAGCTCGGGAAAGCGCAAGTCGTAACACACGGTCAGACCGACACGGCCCACCGGTGTGTCCGCCACCACCACGCCACTGCCATAAGCATAGTCATCGGATTCACGATACCGGCCGCGATTGTCGGCAACATCAACATCGAACAGATGCAGCTTGTCGTAGCGCGCGACGATCTCACCGTGTTCATTGATCAACAGCGAGCAGGCATGGGCTTTGGCCGTGGGTTGACCCAGCGGTGGCAACGGTAATGTACCGGCAACTATCCATAAGGTGAGGTCGCGGGCGGTCTGTTTCAACCAGGGCAGGATCGGTCCTTCCCCTAACGCTTCCGCGCGACCGATGTCGGCGACATCGCGACGGCCCATCGCAGCGAAGTTCTCTGGCAGCACCGCCAGCTTCGCGCCGCCGGCCGCAGCCTGTTCAAGCAGGCGCCGGGCCTGAGCCAGATTGGCCAGCACGTCGCTCTGGCTGACCATTTGAATCACTGCTAAAGACATGGCCGCTCCTCGGGATTTGCATAAGACTGTGCTGGAGCTGCCGCAGGCTGCGATCTTTTGATTTTTTTTAAGAGCCAGATCAAAAGATCGCAGCCTGCGGCAGCTCCTACAGGAGTAGTGTCTGTTAGTTAAAAAGGCTTGTCGAAGGTGATTTTCGGCTCTTTCCATGGGCCTTTGACGGTGTACTTCACGCTGGCAAAGCGCGCCACGCGGTCACCGATCAGCTTGTCGATGAGGAACAGCGCGCCGCCGACCGCCGGTGCGCCGACGAGCAGCGCGGCGATCGGCAGGTTGTTGGTCACCGGCAGCGTCACCAGCAATTTCGCATCGACCTTGTCACCCACCAGATCCAGCGTGCCGTCCAGCTCAAGGTTGCTCGAAGGCCCGGTCAGGCGAATCGGCTCACGGGTCACATACACCCCGTTGGTGGCCACCAGCAGCCCTTTGACCCGGTCGTAGCTCAAGCCTTTGCCGAACAGGTCGGAGAAGTCCAGGCGCAGACGCCGGCCGATCGAGTTGAAGTTGAGCAGGCCGAACACTCGCAGCGCCTGAGCACCGCCTTCCACTTCAACGAACTGGCCCTTGTTCAGCGACGCATCGAGGGTGCCGGAGAAGCGCTTGGTCGCCAGCCACGCCGGCGAGCCCGGCCAACGGCCGTCGACATCCATGTGGAATTCTTCGCTGGTCACGCTCGGCGCGAAGCCCCAACCTTTGAGCACGTCAGCCAGATTCTTGCCGCCGACCCGACCTTTGTACCAACTGCTGGTCGCGCCCGGCGCGCCTTCCCAGCCACCGTTGCCTTGCAGGAGGATTCCCTTGAGCCCCATGTCGAGGTTATTCAGGGCGATGCCCTTGGCGGTCGGCCGTACTTTCAGCGACCAGCCCCCGACCAGATCGGGGCCCAGAAACAACTGGTTGAGGGTGATATCCAGCGCCGGTATTTTCGTCGGATCGACCGATGCCAGCGGATCCGGCGCGTTCTCGTCAGCCTGCACCGTCGGGTCCGGCGCCGGCAGTTTCACGTACTGAAGATTCACCGCGATCGGCACGCCCTTGGCGTCCGGCAGGCTGGCGCTGCCCTTGGCTTGCTGGCTGTCGAGGGCCAGACTCCATGCGCCGGGCTTGCGATTGATCTGCACCGAGGCCTGATCCAGCGTGGTGCCGAATGCCGTCAGCTTGCCGACTTTGATATCAGCGCTACTGAGCAATTGCCTGGCGCTGCCGCCCGGATCCTGCCCGGCGTACTTGCTGGCCAGATCCTGCCATGGCGCGACGTCCAGTTCAGACAGCACCCCGCGAATCCGCAGGCCCTTGGCCCCCGGCAACACCGCTTCGCCGGCGCCGAGAAACAGCTCGCCACGGCCATCGGCGAAATCGCTCGGAGGCGCGGCAAAGGTGAAATTGGCCAGTTGATCGTAATTGACCCAGTAACGCCGCTCCTGGCCTTGCAAGGTCATGCGGAACACGGTGTCCCGCCCGACATCGGCGGCCATGCCGAACGGCGCCGGCAGATCCACCGCGACACCCTTGAGGCTGGAGCTGACCATCAACTGGCTGTCGGCCCCGGAAAGATTAAGTTGCAACTGATACGGAATCGTCCCCGATACTGGCAGCGGTTGGGTGACGCCCAGCCAGTCGGTGAGCTTTTTGACTTCGACCTGACCCGACGCAGCCACCCGAGTCTTGATCTGATTGGGGCTGCCATCAGCGAAGATCTGCGCAGTGACCGGCTTGTCGAAGGCTCGCGCAGTAATGTTCTGGCCGCTGAGGCCCTTGTTACTGTCGAAGCGGAAATCGCCCTTGAGCTGGCTCAGTTCCAGCTTGGGTTCGGCCAGTTTCAGCCGCGCATTGGCCGTTTTGAAATCGACGAGGATTTTCGGCTGTTCACCCTTGGCCAGCGGAATGTCCAGTTTGAGCTTGCCGTTGAGATCACCAGCGCCCTCCCAACCGGCAAACGTTTCGCCAGTGCCGATCGGCGCGTCCTGAAGAATCTTCAAACCATCGCCCAGGCCACCGGCAAACGCGCCATCGAGCAACAGATGGCTGTTCTGCCCGGCCGGTACGTGAGGAATATTGACGAAGACATCGCTGACTTGCGTATCGAGCAATTGGCCTTTGCTGGCCCAGATACGCACGCCGCTGTCTTCGATGAACACATCACCACTGACTTTGCTCACATGCGGCCAGCCTGGCTGAAACGCCAGTTCGGCGTCATGTACCTTGAAGAAAAGGCTGATGCTGCGGTCAGCCTCGCCGGCGTTTTTGCTCAGCGAGCCCTGATACTGGAAGAATCCCTGATCCACCGCGCCTTTGAGGATCGCGGTGCGCAACCACTCATCCAGCGCCGGGCTCAACACCGCCGGCAGGTATTTCGCGGTGTAGCGACCGTCGCCATCGACCAGGCCGACACGCAGGTCCATGTAGTCTTCCTGGCTGTGGTCGAAGTGCAGGCGAATGAGGAAATCGCCGGCAATCTTGCCCTCCTCGCCCAGCACTTTCAGGTACGGCGCAATGAGGGTGAAACCGTCCTTGTCGAGCTTCCAGGTCAACCTCGCATTGGCCTGCAGGTATTGCCACGGCTTGGCGAAGATCGGATCGAGGTGCAGGACAAAATCCTTGCTGTCCAGGCGCAACTCGCCGCCGTCGAGATTGCCGCTGAGGCTGCCGCTGACATTTCGCGCCGCCGGAGCGCCGTGATACGCGTCGAAACCGACGTTATCGAGATTGGCGGCAAAGCCGAATTTACTGCCATCGGTAGCCGTCGGCCGGAAATCCAGCAGGACGTTGCGCAGGCCGCCGGTGACCTTCAAACGCTCAACCACAGTGGCGAAACTCTGCGGCAGTGGCCCCAGCGCGTTGAGCAGCGGTGTGATCGGCGTCAGATCAAGGCGATCGGCCTGTAGATGCCAGAGCTCTCCGGCGTTGGCGCTGGCCCGGCTTTGTTGCACCTGTACACGCGATTCCCAGCGGGTTTCGCCAAAGCTCATTGCCAGCGAATCAAGGGTGACACGCGCACCCTCGGCACTGTTGCGGTAGTAGGCGTTCAGCGCCAGATTGTTGATCTGGATCGGCTCGCGCTCGGCGTAGGCGCCCGTGACTTGCGGTGCATTCAGGCGCAACGCGGCGCTCTGCAATGCGCCTTCGGCCCAGTCGACCCAGAGTTCGCCGCCGGCCTTGATCTCGGAAAAATTCCATTGCTGGGTCAGGCGCTCGGGCAGCCATTTCGACCAGTCGCTCTGCGGCAGGCTGGCGTAACCGTCGATGTTGCTGTTCTGCCATTGATCAGGTCGCAGCCGGGTACGCAGGCTCAACGCGACAGGCTGGCCATCGGGCAGGGTCAGACGCGCATCGAGACGCTGGCGACTGGCGCCGGTGCGCAGATTGAGGCCGACATAAGTGAGCGTCATGGGCGGGTGATCAAGCGGTTGCAGGGTGACCTGGCTATCGAGCACCGACAGTTGCTTTATCATCTGCGAGCGCTGGAACAGTTGCGGCGCGTCGAACGGTTGATCCTTCTGCACCGGCAGGCCTTCCAGCGCCCAGGTACCGTCTTCGGCTTCCTTGAGGCTGATCTTCAATCCGTTGAGTTCGATATGTGCGAGGCGCACCTCGCGGGCGAGCACACTGGCCCATAGATCCGGGACGACCCGAACACGATCCAGGCGCAGTGCGTTGGCGCCATCGCCGACCATAACGTCATGGGCCAGCAGGATCGGCGCAAAACCGCTCCAGTTACCCTCAAGCTCACCGATCTGCAAGGGCATGCCGAGGGCGGCGCTGGCCTTGTCTTCGATGTCGGCGCGGTATTCGGCCACCAGTGGCGTCAGCTCGCGGCCGAGGCTGACGTACAACGCCATCAACACCAGAACCAACGCGCACAGGCCCAGCCCCCAACGGGTGATTGCGGCCAGAATGCGTGTCAGACGCTCCATGTCAGTTGGCTCCCATGGCAAAAATACTGCGAAAAGCTGAGGCCAGCCGCGTTGAATGAAGGGTGATGCAGGGCTTCAGAGCAGCACCACATCATATTGTTCCTGGGAATACATGGTTTCGACCTGGAAGCGTATGGTGCGACCGATGAAGCCTTCAAGCTCGGCGACGTTACCGGACTCTTCGTCGAGTAGACGGTCGACCACTTTCTGGTTGGCCAGCACTCGGTAACCCTCGGCCTGATAGGCTCGGGCCTCGCGCAGAATTTCGCGGAAGATCTCGTAACAGATGGTTTCAGCGGTCTTCAGTTTGCCCCGGCCCTGGCAACTGCTGCACGGTTCGCACAGCACCTGTTCAAGGCTTTCGCGGGTGCGCTTGCGGGTCATCTGCACCAGGCCCAGCTCGGTGATGCCGATGATGTTGGTCTTGGCGTGATCGCGCTCCAGTTGTTTCTCCAGCGTGCGCAGGACTTGACGCTGGTGCTCTTCATCTTCCATGTCGATGAAGTCGATGATGATGATCCCGCCAAGGTTGCGCAGGCGCATCTGCCGGGCAATCGCCGTGGCCGCCTCGAGATTGGTTTTGAAAATGGTTTCTTCGAGATTGCGGTGACCAACGAACGCCCCGGTGTTGACGTCGATGGTGGTCATGGCTTCCGCCGGATCGATGACCAGATAGCCGCCGGACTTCAGCGGCACCTTGCGCTCCAGCGCGCGCTGGATTTCGTCTTCGACGCCGTACAGATCGAAAATCGGCCGTTCGCCTGGGTAGTGCTCCAGACGATCAGCGATTTCCGGCATCAGTTCGGCGACGAACTGTGTGGTTTTCTGGAAAGTTTCCCGGGAGTCGATGCGGATCTTCTCGATCTTCGGATTGACCAGATCACGCAGCGTACGCAGGGCCAGGCCGAGGTCTTCGTAAATCACGCTCGGCGCGGCGATGGTCTTGATTTGTTCGTTGATCTGATCCCAGAGTCGCCGCAGGTAGCGGATGTCCATGAGGATTTCATCAGCGCCCGCCCCTTCAGCGGCTGTGCGCAGAATGAAACCGCCGGCTTCCTTGATGCCTTCTTTGGCCACGCAATCGCTGACCACCTGCTTGAGGCGCTCGCGCTCGGCTTCGTCTTCGATCTTCAGGGAAATGCCAACGTGGGCAGTGCGCGGCATGTACACCAGATACCGCGAAGGGATTGACAGTTGTGTGGTCAGGCGTGCGCCTTTGGAGCCGATCGGGTCTTTGGTGACCTGCACCACCAGGCTCTGGCCTTCGTGCACCAGCGAACTGATGCTTTCCACCGCCGGGCCTTCGCGCAAGGAAATCTCGGCGGCGTGAATGAACGCCGCGCGATCAAGGCCAATGTCGACAAATGCTGCCTGCATGCCAGGCAGGACGCGGACGATCTTGCCTTTATAGATGTTGCCGACGATCCCGCGTTTTTGCGTGCGCTCGACGTGGACTTCTTGCAGCACACCGTTTTCGACCACCGCCACGCGCGACTCCATCGGCGTGATGTTGATCAGAATCTCTTCACTCATGGCAGGATCTCGTTCAGGCATGTTCACGATAGTGGCCGCATCTGGATTCGCACGACGCTCAGGGCGTGTTCGGGTTTTGCCAACAGGGTATGCCGAAATGGCCCAACACCTCGCAGGTTTCGCACAATGGCAAGCCGACCACCGCTGAATAGCTGCCTTCAAGCCCGGCGACAAACACCGCACCCAGGCCCTGAATGCCATAGCCGCCGGCCTTGTCGCGCGGTTCGCCACTGGCCCAGTAGACGGCCGCCTCTTCGAGGCTGATCGGGCGAAAACGCACTAGACTGCGCACCACCCGCGACTCGCAGCGCTCGCCTTCAAGCACGGCGATGGCGGTCAGCACTTCGTGTTCGTTGCCGGACAACATCATCAGCATGGCGCATGCATCGGCTTCGTCCACCGGTTTGCCAAGAATTTTGCCGTCGAGCACCACAGCGGTGTCGGCGCCGAGCACGCAGAACGGCTGCTCAGAGACGACCGAGCGGCGACCGGCCTCAGCCTTGCCACGCGCCAGGCGTTTGACATAGGCCGAAGGGGATTCTTCAGGAAGCGGGGTTTCGTCGATATCCGCGCTGATTGCGGAAAACTGCACGCCGATCTGCGTGAGCAATTCACGGCGACGCGGTGAGCCGGAGGCGAGGTAAAGCAGTTTCATCAAAACATCTCCCTGTTCAGTGCCCTGCTTCACCGGCTCAATAGATTCTGTAGCGTCGGCACATCCCGCGAAGGGCGAAGCTGACCCACGGCCAGAGCAAGGCACTGACCAGCGCCGGCAAGACCAGCGCCAAAGTTGGCTGGCGGTTGCCGGTCAAGGCGCTCAGCCACAGTTGCGCCAGTTGCGCGAGGCCAAAGATCACCAGGATCACCAGGCACTGTTGCCACATCGGGAACATGCGCAGACGCTGCTGCAACGACAATACCAGGAAGGTAATCAGGGTCAGGATCAGCGCGTTCTGCCCGAGCAGGTCGCCCTGCAGAACATCTTCGGCCAACCCCAGACAGAACGCCGTGACCATGCCGACCGTGTGCGGCATGTACAGCGCCCAGAAGGTCACGAGCAAGGCCAGCCACAGCGGACGAAGGATTTCCATGAAGATTGGCAATGGTGAAACGCTGAGCAGGATGCCGACGAAGAACGTCAGCCAGATCATCCAGCCGTTTCCGGATTTTTTCGCGCCGACCATTATTCTCGTCCCCCGGTAGTCGCTGGCGGTTTCGCCGGTGGTTTGCTGGCGGCCGGTGGTTTGGCAGCGGCCGGAGCGGCAGCGGGCGGCTTGCTCGCGGCGGGCCTGGCGGGTGTGGCGGCAGGCGCTGCAGCTTCGGCGGCCGGCGTTGCGGTAGCGGTCGAAGGCGTGGCGGGCATGATCAACGGTTTCGGCACGCTGGCCGGCAACATCGGGCCGCCGCCGTGGGCATCGAGCAGTTCCTGAGCCTGGGCCGCGTCATTGGCGCGCTCCTCGGCAGTGCGGCTGTCGCTGAACACCAGCAACAGGTAACGGCTGCGGTTCAGGGCGGCGGTCGGCACGGCGCGAACAATGGCAAACGGTTGGCCGGAGTCGTGGATGACTTCTTTTACCGTCGCCACCGGATAACCGGCCGGGAAACGCTGGCCGAGGCCGGAACTGACCAGCAGATCGCCTTCCTTGATGTCCGCGGTGTCGGCGACATGACGCAATTCCAGACGCTCCGGGTTGCCGGTGCCACTGGCAATCGCGCGCAGACCATTACGGTTCACCTGCACCGGAATGCTGTGTGTGGTGTCGGTCAGCAGCAGGACACGCGAGGTGTACGGCATCAATTCAACCACTTGGCCCATCAGCCCGCGGGCATCGAGCACCGGTTGGCCGAGCACCACGCCGTCGCGCTCACCTTTATTGATGATGATGCGATGGGTGAAGGGGTTGGGGTCCATGCCGATCAACTCGGCGACTTCGACCTTTTCGTTGACCAGGGCTGAGGAATTGAGCAACTCGCGCAGCCGAACGTTCTGCTCGGTCAGGGCCGCGAGCTTTTGCATGCGTCCCTGCAACAGCAGGTTTTCGGTCTTGAGTTTTTCGTTTTCGGCGACGAGCTCGGTGCGGCTGCCGAACTGACTGGCGACGCCTTCCCACAAGCGACCGGGCAGATCAGTGATCCAGTAGGCGTCCATGAGCACCAGCGACGCTTGCTTGCGCGCGGGCTTGAGCAGGTCGAAACGTGCATCGACCACCATCAGCGCGACCGCGAGCACGGCCAGCACCAACAGGCGCACGCCCAACGAAGGGCCTTTGGTGAAAAGCGGTTTAATAAGCCGCTCCTCCCAGGCAAATGTTCTGTTTATTCATACGGCATCAAACCGGCCTGGATGAAGACTGACAGAAGATAAACGCCAACAGGCAGCACTGCAAAGTGCTGCCTGTGCGCTCACCCACGTATTGCAATCGGCGACTTACTCGCTCGAGAGCAGATCCATGGTGTGCTTATCCATCATTTCCAGCGCACGGCCACCGCCGCGAGCCACACAGGTCAACGGGTCTTCGGCAACGATCACCGGCAGACCCGTCTCTTGCGCCAGCAGCTTGTCGAGGTCACGCAGCAGCGCGCCACCACCGGTCAGCACCAGACCACGCTCGGCGATGTCGGAAGCCAGTTCCGGCGGCGATTGCTCCAGCGCGCTTTTCACGGCCTGAACGATGGTTGCCAGCGACTCTTGCAGAGCTTCGAGCACTTCGTTGGAGTTCAAGGTGAATGCGCGTGGAACGCCTTCGGCCAGGTTGCGGCCGCGAACATCGACTTCGCGAACTTCGCCGCCCGGGTAGGCCGTACCGATTTCCTGTTTGATGCGCTCTGCGGTGGATTCACCGATCAGGCTGCCGTAGTTGCGGCGCACGTAGGTGATGATCGCTTCGTCGAAACGGTCGCCGCCGACACGTACGGATTCGGCATAAACCACACCGTTCAGGGAGATCAGGGCGATTTCAGTGGTACCACCACCGATGTCCACGACCATCGAACCGCGCGCTTCCTCAACCGGCAGACCGGCACCGATCGCAGCAGCCATCGGCTCTTCGATCAGGAACACTTCACGGGCACCGGCGCCAAGGGCCGATTCACGGATGGCACGACGCTCAACCTGGGTGGACTTGCAGGGAACGCAGATCAGCACGCGTGGGCTGGGCTGCAGAAAACTGTTTTCGTGAACCTTGTTGATAAAGTACTGCAGCATCTTTTCGCAGACGCTGAAATCGGCGATCACGCCATCCTTCATCGGACGAATGGCAGCAATGTTGCCCGGCGTACGGCCGAGCATGCGCTTGGCCTCGGTGCCGACAGCGACGACACTTTTCTGGTTACCGTGTGTCCGAATGGCCACAACCGATGGCTCATTCAGGACGATACCGCGCTCGCGCACGTAAATAAGGGTGTTGGCAGTGCCCAGGTCAATGGAAAGATCGCTGGAAAACATGCCACGCAGTTTCTTGAACATGGGAAAGGGACCCTAGGCAACGCGTGGGTAAAAAAGTGCGGCAAACTCTAACAACGACAGGGATTTTGGGCAAGGCGCCAATATGTTAAATTGGCCGCTTTTCTGTGCACCAAGCCCCACAATCGCGGCCTTATGACCGTAGAAGTGCGGTAGTGTTCCGACAATCTAACACACGGACGCCGTCCGTTCTGTTTTCCACTGGAGAATCCCGATGGCGCTAGAACGCTCCGACGTGGAAAAAATCGCGCACCTGGCCTGCCTTGGCCTCAACGATGCCGATCTTCCGCACATTACTTCCGCCCTCAACAGCATTCTCGGGCTGGTCGACGAAATGCAGGCCGTTGATACCGACGGTATCGAGCCGTTGGCCCACCCCCTGGAAGCCAGTCAGCGCCTGCGCGCCGACGTGGTGACCGAGACGAATAATCGCGAGGCTTACCAGTCCATCGCACCAGCGGTCGAAAACGGCCTGTATCTGGTTCCGAAAGTCATCGACTAAAGGGAAAGAGCCTGCAATGCATCAAATGACTCTGGCCGAGATCGCCCGCGGTCTCGCCGATAAAAAGTTTTCCTCCGAAGAGCTGACCAAAGTCCTGCTGGCGCGTATCACCCAGCTCGACCCGCAGCTCAACAGTTTCATCAGCCTCACCGAGGATCTGGCCATCGAGCAGGCGAAAGCCGCCGATGCACGCCGGGCCAATGGTGAGAGCGGCGCCCTGCTCGGCGCGCCGATCGCCCACAAAGACCTGTTCTGCACCCAGGGCATCCGCACCAGCTGCGGCTCGAAGATGCTCGACAACTTCAAAGCACCGTATGACGCCACCGTGGTCGCGAAACTGGCCGCTGCCGGTGCAGTGACACTGGGCAAGACCAACATGGACGAATTCGCCATGGGTTCGGCCAACGAGTCAAGCTGGTACGGCGCGGTGAAAAACCCGTGGAATCTGGAACACGTGCCGGGCGGATCGTCCGGTGGTTCGGCCGCCGCTGTCGCTGCTCGCCTGTTGCCTGCCGCGACCGCCACCGACACTGGCGGCTCGATCCGTCAGCCGGCGGCATTCACCAACCTCACCGGCCTGAAACCGACCTACGGTCGCGTTTCGCGCTGGGGCATGATCGCCTACGCTTCCAGCCTCGATCAGGGTGGCCCGCTCGCGCGCACCGCTGAAGACTGCGCAATCCTGCTGCAAGGCATGGCCGGTTTCGATCAGAACGATTCGACCAGCATCGATGAGCCAGTACCGGATTACTCCGCCAGCCTCGGCGATTCCCTGCAAGGCCTGCGCATCGGCGTGCCGAAGGAATACTTCAGCGCCGGTCTCGATCCGCGCATCGCCGAGCTGATCCAGAACAGCATCCAGCAGTTGCAGAAGCTCGGTGCGGTCATCAAGGAAATCAGCCTGCCGAACATGCAGCACGCGATTCCCGCGTACTACGTGATCGCCCCGGCAGAGGCTTCTTCGAACCTGTCGCGTTTCGACGGCGTGCGTTTCGGCCACCGCTGCGAGAACCCGGAAAACCTCATCGACCTGTACAAGCGCTCCCGTGGCGAAGGTTTCGGCCCTGAAGTGCAGCGCCGGATCATGGTCGGTGCCTATGCGCTGTCCGCCGGTTACTACGATGCCTACTACCTGAAAGCGCAGAAGATCCGTCGTCTGGTGAAGAACGATTTCATGGCGGCGTTCAATGAAGTCGACATCATCCTCGGCCCGACCACGCCGAA
The DNA here is from genome assembly GCF_002836515.1 of Pseudomonas sp. Choline-02u-1. Taxonomy (GTDB): domain Bacteria; phylum Pseudomonadota; class Gammaproteobacteria; order Pseudomonadales; family Pseudomonadaceae; genus Aquipseudomonas. The sequence continues at coordinate 17,181 of NZ_PJBC01000059.1, read as the reverse complement.
CCCGGCCTGGAAACTCGGCGCGAAGAACAGCGACCCGGTCGCTGCCTATCTGGAAGACGTCTACACCATCACCGCCAACCTCGCCGGCCTGCCGGGCCTGTCGATGCCGGCCGGTTTTGTCGACGGTCTGCCGGTGGGCGTGCAGTTGCTCGCGCCGTATTTCCAGGAAGGCCGCCTGTTGAACGTTGCCCACCAGTATCAGCTCAACACTGACTGGCACACCCGCACCCCAACCGGCTTCTGAGGAGACACACATGCAATGGGAAGTCGTGATCGGGCTGGAGATTCACACTCAGCTCACCACCCGGTCGAAAATCTTTTCCGGTAGTTCCACCACGTTCGGCTCCGAGCCTAACACTCAGGCCAGCCTGATCGATCTGGGCATGCCCGGCGTGTTGCCGGTGCTGAACCAGGAAGCGGTGCGCATGGCAGTGATGTTCGGTCTGGCGATTGACGCCGAGATCGGTCAGCACAACGTGTTCGCGCGCAAGAACTACTTCTACCCGGACTTGCCGAAGGGCTACCAGATCAGCCAGATGGAATTGCCGATCGTCGGTAAAGGCCACCTGGACATCGCCCTGGAAGATGGCACGGTCAAACGTGTCGGCATCACCCGTGCGCACCTGGAAGAAGACGCCGGCAAGAGCCTGCACGAAGAATTCAACGGCGCCACCGGCATCGACCTGAACCGTGCCGGCACGCCGCTGCTGGAAATCGTTTCCGAGCCGGACATGCGCAGCGCCAAGGAGGCCGTGGCTTACGTCAAGGCGATCCACGCGCTCGTACGTTACCTCGGCATTTGTGACGGCAACATGGCTGAAGGTTCGCTGCGTTGCGACTGCAACGTGTCGATCCGTCCGAAAGGTCAGGTTGAATTCGGCACGCGCTGCGAGATCAAGAACGTCAACTCGTTCCGCTTCATCGAGAAGGCGATCAACTCCGAGATCCAGCGCCAGATCGAGCTGATCGAAGACGGCGGCAAAGTGATCCAGCAGACCCGTCTGTACGATCCGAACAAGGACGAGACCCGTCCGATGCGTTCGAAAGAGGAAGCCAACGACTACCGTTACTTCCCCGATCCGGACCTGCTGCCGGTGGTCATCGAAGAATCGTTCCTCGGCGAAGTCCGCGCCACCCTGCCGGAACTGCCACCGCAAAAGCGCGAGCGCTTCCAGAGCCAGTTCGGTCTGTCGGCCTATGACGCCAACGTGCTGGCCACCAGCCGTGAGCAAGCGGATTACTTCGAGAAAGTCGCGGCCATCGGTGGCGACGCGAAACTGGCGGCGAACTGGGTGATGGTCGAGTTGGGCAGCCTGCTCAACAAGCAGGGCCTGGACATCGACGAGTCGCCGGTTTCCGCGCAACAGCTGGGCGGCATGCTGCAGCGCATCAAGGACAACACCATCTCCGGCAAGATCGCCAAAGTGGTGTTCGAAGCGATGGCCAACGGCGAAGGCAACGCTGACGAAATCATTGAAAAGCGTGGCCTGAAGCAGGTGACCGATACCGGCGCGATCTCCGCCGTGCTCGACGAAATGCTCGCGGCCAACGCCGAACAGGTCGAACAGTACCGCGCGGCAGACGAAGCCAAACGCGGCAAAATGTTCGGCTTCTTCGTCGGCCAGGCCATGAAAGCCTCCAAAGGCAAGGCCAACCCGCAGCAGGTGAACGAATTGCTGAAAAGCAAGCTCGAAGGCTGATTCCGGCCCCGCGCTCGGGGATCGTTCCCACGCTCTGTGTGGGAATGCCGCCCCGGACGCTCCGCGTCCATTGCGGTATGACGCAGAGCGTCACGGGATGCATTCCCACGCCGGAGCGTGGGAACGATCACTTTGGAGTATTTCAATGAAACGTTTGCTCGGCGCCTGCGCCCTGCTCTCCCTGCTGGCCGGTTGCGCCAGTACCGACACCATCGACCCGCACGGTTACGACCAGACCGGCGTCGCCTCCTATTACGGAGCCAGACACCACGGTAAACGCACCGCCAGCGGCGAAGCGTTCAACCAGCATTCTCTGACTGCCGCCCACCGCCAGTTGCCGTTCGGCACGCGGGTGAAAGTCACCAACCTGAAAAACGACGAATCAGTCGTGGTCCGCATCAATGACCGTGGCCCGCACACCCGTGGCCGGCTGATCGATCTGTCGCGCGAGGCCGCCGATGAAATCGGCATGCTGCGCAGCGGCACCGCACGGGTTCGCGTGCAGGCCCTCGACTGATGGAGCACCGACCATTTTCGGACTAGCCGATCTGCCGCTGATCAACGTCATCGAACTGCTCAGCGGCCTGTGTCTTCTGATCATCGGCGCCGAGCTGATGGTGCGCGCCGCCGTACGTCTGGCCGAGCGTCTGCATGTGCGCCCGCTGATCATCGGTCTGACGATCGTCGCCCTCGGCAGCAGCGCGCCGCAAATGACCGTCAGCCTGCAAGCGGCGCTGACGGACAACCCCGACATCGCCGTCGGCAGCGTGGTCGGCAGCGGCATCTTCAACATTCTGGTGACCCTCGGCCTGTCGGCGCTGATCATCCCGCTGCGCGTGTCGCGACAATTGGTGCGCCTGGATATCCCGCTGATGATCGGCGCCAGCCTGCTGGTATTCATCCTGGCCTGGAACAAGGACCTCGGGCGTTTCGACGGCGTCCTGCTGCTCGGGGCGTTGGCGCTGTACCTCGGCTTGCTGCTGCGCCAGTCGCGACATTCGACCCGCCCGCATGGCACACGACCGCAGGAGACTCGGCAATCTTGGCTGATCAGTGTGCTGATGATTCTCGCTGGCCTGGCCATGCTGGTGTTCGCCGGTCGTTTGCTGCTCGGCGCCGCTGTGGCCGTGGCCACCGACCTGGGCCTGTCGGAACGGGTCATCGGTCTGACCGTGGTCGCGGTCGGCACCTCGCTGCCGGAACTGGCGACCTCGCTGATCGCCGCGTTGCGCGGGCAGCGCGACATTGCCGTGGGCAACGTGATCGGCGCCAATCTGTTCAACCTGCTCGGGGTGCTCGGGCTGACCGCGTTGCTCGCACCGGCGCCGTTGTCCGTATCGCCCAATGCGCTGGATTTCGACCTGCCGGTGATGCTCGCCGTGGCTGCGCTGTGTCTGCCGGTGTTCTATTCCGGCTATCGCGTGACGCGGGCTGAAGGCTTGCTGCTGCTCGGTTTGTATCTGGTCTACGGGCTGCATGTGGTCTCGTTCACCACCGGCATGCCGCTGGCCGGCAAGCTCGAGCGCTTGATGCTGTTTTATGTCTTGCCGGCGCTGCTGACGTTTCTGCTGTTCACGTCGATCCGCGCCTGGCGTCGCCAACACCACAAGAGAGATGTGCCATGAGCGAATCGAAGCAGTCCGGGATTGAAATCCGTCGTCAGGTCATGGGCGATGCCTTTGTTGATCGCGCGCTGGGCAACGCCACTGAGTTCACCCAGCCGTTGCAGGATTTCGTCAATGAACACGCGTGGGGCGGAGTCTGGAATCGCGAAGGTTTGCCGCTGAAAACCCGCAGCCTGATTACCCTCGCCGCCCTGACCGCATTGAAGTGCCCCCAGGAGTTGAAGGGCCACGTGCGCGGCGCGCTGAACAATGGCTGCAGCGTGGAGGAGATTCGCGAGGCGCTGCTGCATTGCGCGGTGTATGCCGGGGTGCCGGCGGCGATCGATGCGTTTCGCGCGGCGCAGGAAGTGATCGACACTTACCAGAAAAGCTAAAAGATCGCAGCCTTCGGCAGCGCCTACAGGAGACCGCATTTCCATGTAGGAGCTGCCGAAGGCTGCGATCTTTTGATCTTGCCTTTAGATCCATCCACCCCACTGCAACACAAAGATCCCGACATTGGTGGTAATCGCCGCCATCAATGTGGTCAGCACGATGATCGCCGCCGCCAGCTCATGATTGCCCTGCGCTGCCCGGGCCATGACGAAACTTGCCGCCGCCGTCGGGCTGCCAAAGTACAGAAACAGAATCCCCAGCTCTGCCCCACGAAAGCCCCACAACCATGCCCCCAGTGTCGCCAGCACGGGTAAACCGACCATTTTCACCAGACTGGAACTGAGCGCCATCTTGCCGCTCTTGCGCAACGCCGCGAGTGACAGCGTGCCGCCGATACAAATCAGCGCCAACGGCAACGTGGTCTGGGCCAGATACTGGCCGGAGGTTTCCAGCCAGCCCGGCAGTCCGATCTTGAAGTAAGCAAACGGCGCAGCGGAAATCACGCTGATGATCAACGGATTGCTGAACACGCTTTTGCAGATGCTCCACGGATCGGACTTGATCACCGGGCTATACACCGCCAGGACGATGGTCGACAGGGTGTTGTAGAACAGGATCACCAGCGCCGCGAGAATCGCTCCGAGGGAGATGCCGTAATCGCCATACATGCTGGCGGCGAGCGCCAGACCGATCACGCCGTTGTTGCCACGAAACGCGCCTTGGGTGTAGATGCCGCGATCTTCACGCGGACACCTGAAAATCGCCCAGCCCCAGGCGACAGCGAAACTCACCAGGGTAGCGAGGGAAAAGTAGATCAGTAGCGACGGTTGCAGCGCGGCGTGCAGGTCCGCATGGAGGATGCCGAGAAACAGCAGCGCCGGCATGGTGACGTTGAAGACCAGCGACGAGGCGGTGTGGATGAAGTTGTCGTTGATCCAGTCGATGCGCTTGAGCAGCACACCGAGAAACAGCATGGCAAACACCGGCGCGGTGATGTTCAGGGTTTCAAGAAAGATTGCCAGCATGCCGGAGAGCCTTGGGTGAGCGTCGATAGGGGGCTAATGATAAGCCACTGAACTCTATTGAAGATCAAAAGATCGCAGCCTGCGGCAGCTCCTACAGGAAAAAATGCATTCCAAGGTAGGAGCTGCCGCAGGCTGCGATCTTTTCAAGGCAACTCGGTCTCAGGTAATCGGCGCCGGGTTGAACAAGGTGATGTCGTTATGCAGCTTGTGCTTCTCCGCCCAGGTCTGTTGCTTGCCGCTCGCCACGTCCAGATAGTAGTGAAACAGCTCCCAACCCAACTCCTCGATGGTCGCGCGCCCGGTAGCAATGCGCCCGGCATCGATGTCGATCAGATCCGGCCAACGCTGCGCCAGTTCGGTCCGCGTCGACACCTTGACCACCGGCGCCATCGCCAAGCCGTAAGGCGTGCCGCGCCCGGTGGTGAACACATGCAGGTTCATCCCCGCCGCCAGTTGCAAGGTGCCGCAGACAAAATCGCTCGCCGGCGTCGCACAGAAAATCAAACCCTTCTGCTTGAAGCGCTCGCCCGGGCCGAGCACGCCATTGATCGCACTGCTGCCCGACTTGACGATCGAGCCCAGCGATTTTTCGACAATGTTCGACAACCCGCCCTTCTTGTTGCCCGGCGTGGTGTTGGCGCTGCGATCGGCTTCGCCCTTGGCCAAGTAACGGTCATACCAGTCCATCTCGCGCACCAGCTCTTGCGCGACGGTTTGCGTCTGCGCCCGTGACGTCAGCAGGTAGATCGCATCGCGCACTTCGGTGACTTCGGAAAACATCACCGTCGCCCCCGCGCGCAACAGCAAATCCGAGGCGTAACCCAGCGCCGGGTTGGCGGTGATGCCGGAAAATGCATCGCTGCCGCCGCATTGCATCCCGAGAATCAGCTCGGACGCCGGCACGGTTTCGCGGCGACGCTGGTCGAGTTTCTTCAAGCGCACTTCGGCCAGCTCCATGATCTGCTCGATCATTTCGGTGAAGCCGTGACTGGAGTCCTGCAAGCGATACAACCACGGATCACTGAGATCCACCGAGGCATCGTCCTCGTGCATCACCTGCCCGGCCTGCAATTTCTCGCAGCCCAGGCTGATCACCAGCGCCTCGCCGCCCAGGTTCGGGTTGCGCGCCAGATTACGCACCGTGCGAATCGGGATGTAGGCGTCGGTGGCGGTGATCGCCACGCCGCAGCCGTAGCTGTGGGTCAGTGCCACCACGTCATCGACGTGCGGGTACTTGGGCAGCAGCTCTTCCTTGATCCTTTTCACCGCGTGATCGAGCACGCCGGTGACGCACTGCACGGTGGTGGTGATGCCGAGAATGTTGCGCGTACCGACGGTACCGTCGGCGTTGCGATAACCCTCGAAGGTGAAGCCTTCCAGCGGAGCCTGCGCGTCCGGCACGTCGGTGGACAGCGGCAAGCTGTCCAGCGGCGGCGCGGTCGGCATGCGCAGTTGATCTTCCTTGACCCAACTGCCACGACGGATCGGCTGCAAGGCATAACCGATGATCTGCCCGTAGCGAATCACCGCGCCGCCCTCGGGGATGTCTTCCAGGGTGACCTTGTGGCTCTGCGGAACGAAATCCACTGTCACCAGGCCATCGGCAAACTCGGTGCCGGCCGGTACGCCCTGGTCGTTGACCACCACTACAACGTTATCCCGCTCGTGCAGGCGGATGTAGCGCGGCGAGTCGGAATGTTCAATCAACTGCATGACGCCGCTCCTCAGGAATGCGCTTGAGACAAATTACCGGTGACTTCATTGCCGCCCTTCGCTGGCGGCTCTTTCAAGACCACACGCTTGATCGGGCCGACGATTACCAGATAGCTGAACACCGCGACCAGTGCGTTGGCACCGACGAACACCAGCGCCCACTTGAACGAACCGGTGGAGCTGATGATGTAGCCGATCACGATCGGCGTGGTAATCGAAGCGATGTTGCCGAAGGTGTTGAACAGGCCACCGCTCAGACCGGCGATCTGTTTTGGCGAGGTGTCGGAAACCACCGCCCAGCCCAGTGCGCCAACCCCTTTGCCGAAGAATGCCAGCGCCATGAAGCCCACGACCATCCATTCCACGTCAACATAGTTGCACGCCACGATGCTGCTCGACACCAGCAGACCGGCGATGATCGGCGCCTTGCGGGCGAAGGTCAGCGAGTGGCCTTTGCGCAGCAGGTAATCGGAAATCACCCCGCCGAGCACGCCGCCGATGAAGCCGCAGATCGCTGGCAACGAAGCGATGAAACCGGCCTTGAGAATGGTCATGCCACGCTCTTGCACCAGATACACCGGGAACCAGGTCAGGAAGAAATAGGTGATGCCGTTGATGCAGTACTGGCCCAGATACACGCCAAGCATCATGCGGTTGGTCAGCAGCTGACGGATGTAATCCCACTTCGGACCGTCGGACTTCTTGCCCTTCTGATCCATGTCGACCATGCCGCCGTTGTCAGCGATGTGTTTGAACTCGGCCTCGTTGACGCGTGGGTGTTCGCGCGGGCTGTAGATGACTTTCAGCCACACCAGCGAGAACACGATACCGAGGATACCCATGACGATGAACACGTGCTCCCAGCCGAAGCTGTAGACGATCCAGCCCATCAGCGGCGCGAACAACACGGTGGCAAAGTATTGCGCCGAGTTAAAGATCGCCGAAGCGGTGCCGCGTTCAGCGGTCGGGAACCACGCCGCAACGATGCGCGCGTTGCCGGGGAACGATGGCGCTTCTGCCAGGCCCACCAGGAAGCGCAGCATGAACAGCGCAACCACTGCTGTGGACATGCCGAACTCACCGACAAAGCCTTGCAGCACGGTGAACAGCGACCAGGTGAAAATGCTCAGGGCATAGACTTTTTTCGAGCCGAAGCGATCGAGCAGCCAGCCACCGGGAATTTGCCCGGCCACGTAGGCCCAACCGAATGCGGAAAAGATATAGCCGAGGGTGACGGCGTCAATGCCCAGATCCTTCTGCAGGCTGGAGCCGGCAATGGCGATCGTGGCACGGTCGGCGTAGTTGATCGTGGTCACCAGAAACAGCATGAGCAGGATCAAATAGCGGACGTGAGTCGGCTTGGAGGATTGCATGCAGATGTACTCCCACTGATTATTTTTATGCGGGGTGAAGCTTCTTTGGTCTTGCATTTATTCCCTGTAGGAGCTGCCGAAGGCTGCGATCTTTTGATCTTGATCTTAAAAACAGGATCAAAAGATCGCAGCCTTCGGCAGCTCCTACAGGGGTATTGCGTGTATCAGGAGCCTACGTAGGCGGTTTTCACCACGGTGTAGAACTCTTGCGCATAGCGCCCCTGCTCGCGCGAGCCGTAGGACGAGCCTTTACGGCCACCGAACGGTACGTGGTAATCGACACCGGCGGTCGGCAGGTTGACCATCACCATCCCGGCCTGGGAGTGGCGCTTGAAGTGGTTGGCGTACTTCAACGAAGTGGTGGCGATGCCGGCCGACAGACCAAATTCGGTGTCGTTGGCCATTGCCAGCGCAGCTTCGTAATCGGCCACACGAACAATGTTGGCCACCGGGCCGAAAATTTCTTCGCGGCTGATGCGCATCGACGCTTCACTGTCGGCAAACAAGGTTGGTGCGAGGAAGTAGCCTTCGGTATCGCAGGTCACCACACCACCGCCGCTGACCAGACGTGCACCTTCGGACTGGCCGATGTCGATGTACTTCATGTCCTGCTCAAGCTGCGCCTGGGAGACCACCGGACCGATGTCGGTGCCGGCTTTCAGCGCGTGGCCGACCTTGATCGACTTCATGCGTTCGGCCATGGCCTCAACGAACTTGTCATGAATGCCGGCAGTCACGATCAGACGGCTCGACGCGGTGCAACGCTGGCCGGTGGAGTAGAACGCGCTCTGCACCGACAGCTCGACCGCTTGCTTGAGGTCGGCGTCGTCGAGAATGATCTGCGGGTTCTTGCCGCCCATTTCCAACTGAACCTTGGCCTGACGCGAAACGCAGTTGACCGCGATCTGGCGCCCAACGCCCACCGAACCGGTGAAGCTGATGCCGTCGACTTTCGGGCTCTGCACCAGCGCATCGCCAACCACACGACCGCTGCCCATTACCAGGTTGAACACACCGGCCGGGAAGCCCGCGCGGGAGATGATTTCCGCCAGCGCCCAGGCGCAGCCCGGCACCAGATCGGCAGGTTTGAGCACGACGCAGTTGCCGTAGGCCAGGGCCGGAGCGATTTTCCACGCCGGGATGGCGATCGGGAAGTTCCACGGGGTGATCAGACCGACCACGCCGAGCGCTTCGCGGGTGACTTCGACGTTGACGCCCGGGCGTACCGACGGCACGTAGTCACCGGACAGGCGCAGGCATTCGCCGGCGAAGAACTTGAAAATGTTGCCGGCGCGGGTCACTTCACCGATCGCCTCCGGCAGGGTCTTGCCTTCTTCACGGGCCAGCAGCGTGCCGAGCTCTTCGCGACGGGCGAGGATCTCGCTGCCGACTTTATCCAGCGAATCGTGACGGGCCTGAATGCCCGAAGTGGAATAGGCCGGGAACGCAGCGCGAGCAGCGTCGATGGCGGCGTTGACCTGGGTGAGGTCAGCCTTGGCGTAGTCGCCGATGGTGTCGCTGAGTTCGGACGGGTTGATGTTGGCCGAGTAATCGGCACCGGCGACCCATTCGCCATTGATGTAGTTGTCGTAGCGTTTTGCAGTTGTCACAGGGCAGCCCTCAACTCTAAAAGCCTTTACGCAAAAAGCCGCTGATTGCTCAGCGGCCTCGCTTTTCTCGTTTACTGCGCGCCTTGCTTGTCGATCAGCGCAGCGAGCATTTCGTACTCTTCGCCGGTCAGGTCGGTCAGCGGCGCACGCACCGGACCTGCGTCATAGCCGGCGATTTTTGCACCTGCCTTGACGATGCTCACCGCGTAACCGGCCTTGCGGTTACGAATGTCCAGGTACGGCAGGAAGAAGTCGTCGATGATCTTGCCAACGGTGGCGTGATCTTCGCGAGCGATCGCATGGTAGAAGTCCATCGCGGTTTTCGGGATGAAGTTGAATACCGCCGAGGAGTAGACCGGCACGCCCAACGCCTTGTAGGCAGCGGCGTAAACTTCGGCGGTCGGCAGACCACCCAGGTAGCTGAAGCGATCACCGAGGCGGCGACGGATCGACACCATCAACTCGATATCGCCCAGGCCGTCCTTGTAGCCGATCAGGTTCGGGCAGCGCTCGGCCAGACGTTCCAGCAGCGGCGCAGTGAGGCGGCAAACGTTGCGGTTGTAGACGACCACGCCGATCTTCACCGATTTGCACACGGCTTCAACGTGCGCGGCAACACCGTCCTGGCTCGCTTCGGTCAGGTAGTGCGGGAGCAACAACAGGCCTTTGGCGCCCAGACGCTCGGCTTCCTGAGCGTATTCGATGGCCTGACGGGTCGAACCACCGACACCGGCCAGAATCGGCACGCTGGTTTCGCAGGTGTCGACGGCAGTCTTGATGATTTCCGAGTATTCGCTGGCCGCCAGGGAGAAGAACTCACCGGTGCCGCCCGCTGCGAACAGAGCCGAAGCGCCATACGGAGCCAGCCATTCCAGGCGTTTGATGTAGCCCGCGCGGTTGAAATCGCCTTGCGCGTTGAAATCGGTTACCGGGAAAGACAGCAGGCCGGCAGAGAGGATGGACTTCAGTTCTTGTGGATTCATTATTCGAACACCCTGGTAGCAACGTTTTATTGTGAGTGGACCGTTCAGCCTTCGCCGAAGTTGTAGGTCATCGTACAACTTAAAAGATAACCGTCAACTGCATTTCATCGTTGGCAGCACTTTTTTGTCGGACAAAGTCGACTTCTGCACGTTGGAAAATCGCTGGAAGGCCCGTCCCGGCAGCATTTGCCGGCGGAAATATCTGGTCTGGATTCGTTTAATCGCCAAAGGACGAGCGGCTCGTAAAGTACGCCCGCTGCCACGAAGGATCGTGGCGGACCACTCAAAGGAAGCCGATATGTTCATGCATTTTGCCGCCCCCAGCCTCACAACCACCGCCACAGCGCAGGACGACTGCGTCACCGTTCAGCTCTCGCAATTGCCCGACATCCTCACCGTACAAATTCCGGATTCCAGCGATTTCGCGGCGAACTGGAGCGTCTACGCGATTCTCGGCAGCGACGCCGAGGAGCCCGAGTGGGAAGGAGATGAAGTGGACACGGGCGCCTGGGACGACGCCGAAGACGAGATGGAAAAACTTTTCGACATCGAGGTTCATCTGCCGAAAGAAGCGCTGCAACCGTACCTGAACCGCGAGGTGGAGCTGCGCTACAAGTTTCGGGACGAGTCGAGTATGGAGCCGTATTCGCTGCCGCTGAGGATGCGCATAGAGGCGTAAGAATCAGCCTCGCTGCGCCTGCGCCTCTTCATGGGCCTGGCGCAGTCTTTCGCGGCTGTTAGTCAGATGCAGGCGCATAGCCGCACGGGCGGCATCGGAATCCTGGCGGGCAATCGCGTCGTAGATTTCTTCATGCTCGCGGCTCAACCGGCCCATGTAGTGCTGCTGATCATCATGGGCCAGGCGCGCCGAGTTCAGCCGCGTACGCGGAATGATGCTGGTGCCCAGGTGGGTCATGATGTCGGTGAAATAGCGGTTGCCGGTGGACAGGGCAATTTCGAGGTGGAAAGCGAAGTCCGACGACACCGCGTCACTGGCATGCGAGGCGCTTTCGTTCAACGCGTCGAGGGCGGCGCGCATGGTTGCCAATTGTTCGGGGCTGCGACGTTGCGCGGCGAGGCCGGCGGATTCGACTTCGAGGCTGATGCGCAATTCGAGGATTGCCAGGACGTCACGCAGGGTGACGACGGTGGCCGGATCGATGCGGAAACCGCTCGGGCTCGGCGTATCGAGAACAAAGGTGCCAATGCCGTGGCGGGTTTCCACCTGGCCGGCGGCCTGCAGACGGGAAATTGCCTCGCGAACCACAGTGCGGCTGACGCCATGGGCTTCCATGATCGCCGACTCGGTGGGCAATTTGTCGCCACGCTTGAGCAGGCCATCACGGATCTGCTCGCTCAACACCGTCACCAATTCCTGGGCGAGGCTGCGGCGCTTGCGGGGGAGGCGCGGGGTGTCGATCAGCTTTTCCATGGTCTGCATCTTGTCTCGAAAGTTCGGCTTGGCGCCATCATAGCTCAAGCGAGTTGTACGATCACCGTCAACACGACTTCCATGTAGGAGCTGCCGAAGGCTGCGATCTTTTGATCTTGGCTTTTCAAAATCAAAAGATCGCAGCCTTCGGCAGCTCCTACAAGGGATCCGTGGGTTCAGGCAGTCACGGGTTGCTCCACCAAATGCCCGCTGTCGATCCGCACATGCCGAGGATGGAATCGTTTCAAACTGCTTCGATGACCGACGCTGACAATGCTCAACCCGGGAATCTCATCAATCAGCGCCTGATACAACGTCGCCTCATCTTCTTCATCCATCGCCGAAGTCGCCTCGTCCATGTACAGCCATTGCGGTGCATAGAGAAGTGCACGGGCGAATGCCAGGCGTTGCTGCTCACCCGGCGAGAGCATGCGCTGCCAGTGATTGGCTTCATCCAGCCGCCCGACCAGGTGTGGCAAACGACAGGTTTCCAGCACTTGTGCATAACGTTCCGGGGCGTAGGTGTCGCCAGGCTGTGGATAACTCAGCGCTTCACGCAACGTGCCGATCGGCAGATAAGGTTTCTGCGGCAGGAACAGATAGCGCGCTGCCGGCAAACGAATATTGCCGTGCCCCGCCGGCCACAAATGCCCCATCGCCCGCAGCAATGTGGATTTGCCACTGCCGGACCGCCCGCTGAGCATCACCCGCTCACCCGGTTCAACGGTCATGTCGGCGTCGGTCAGCAGGTGACGACCGTCAGCCAGGTCAAGGCCGAGGCCCTTCACTTGCAATTCGCTGCCCTGATTCTGCACATCAATGGCCGGAGTGCGCTGTTCGTTGTCGGACATCGCCTGACGGAAACTCAGCAGACGATCACAGGTGGCGCGCCATGCAGCCAGATCCGAGTAGGCGGTGATGAACCAGCTGAAGTTCTCCTGCACGTTGCCGAACGCCGAGTTGATTTGCATCAGCTCGCCCAGCTCGATCTTGCCGGACAGGTAGCGCGGCGCCGCGACAATGAACGGGAAAATAATCGCGATCTGACCATAACCGGACGTGAAGAACGTCAGGCGCTTGGACACGCGCATGATGTCCCAGAAGTTGTGCCAGACCAGCCCGAAACGGCTGCTCAAGCGGCGGTTTTCATTCGGCTCGCCGTTGTACAGCGCAATACTCTCGGCATTCTCGCGCACCCGCACCATGGAGAAACGCAGGTCGGCCTCGAAGCGTTGCTGCTGATTGTTCAGGCCGATCAAGCGGCGGCCGATGAGGTGCGTCAGCCAACTGCCGACGGCTGCATAGAGCAGCGCACACCAGAACATGTAGCCTGGAATCTCGATGCCAAACACTTCGATGCTGCCGGACACGCCCCACAAAATGATCGAGAACGACACCAGACTGACAATCGTGCGCAGCAGCCCGAGGCCCAGGCTCAGGGTGTTGGCGGTGTAGGTATTGAGGTCTTCGGAAATCCGCTGGTCGGGGTTATCGGTGTAACCGCCCTGCTCCAGCTGGTAATAGTTCTTGTGGTCGAGCCAGCGCTTGAAGTGCTTTTCGGTCAGCCACGCCCGCCAGCGGATGGTCAGCATCTGCGTCAGGTACAGGCGATACACCGCGCCAAGAATCGCTACCGCAGCGATACCGCAGAAATACAGGATCAACTGCCAGAACGCCGCCTCATCCTTTTTTTGCAGGGCGTTGTAGAAATCCTTGTACCAACTGTTGATCCACACCGAGATGGCCACGCTGAACAACGTCAGCGCAATCACGGCAATCAGCAACGTCCAGGCCTTGCCCTTCTCTTCACTGCGCCAGTAAGGCGTGGTCATCGCCCATACTTTGCGAAAAAACTGCCCGCGCACAGCATCGTTGACCGCGGAGTATTCAGCGTTCTGATTCATGGATAAGGCTCGATAAAGATAAGAACAGACACGCACCGATCATAGATGATCGGTGCGTTTCATCGCGAGGGCTGGCGATAGTCGTTCAGCGCAGGTTCAGCGACGAACCGGACGCTTCTGCAGTTTGCGCTGCAGGGTGCGGCGGTGCATGCCCAAGGCGCGGGCAGTGGCAGAGATATTGCCTTCGTGCTCGGTGAGCACGCGCTGGATGTGCTCCCACTGCAGGCGGTCGACCGACATCGGGTTTTCCGGCACCAGACTGTCGAGGTCGGCGTGCTCGGAGAGCAACGCAGCCAGCACGTCGTCAGCGTCGGCCGGCTTGCACAGGTAGTTGCAGGCACCGCGCTTGATCGCCTCGACCGCAGTGGCAATGCTCGAATAACCGGTGAGGATCACCACGCGCATTTCCGGATCAAGTTCGAGCAGCTTGGGCAGCAGGACAAGTCCGGAGTCACCGTCCATTTTCAGGTCCAGCGCGGCGTAATCCGGCAGATCGGCCTGGGCGATGGTCAGGCCTTCTTCGGCGGAACCGGCGGTGCTGACGCGAAAGCCACGGCGGGCCATGGCGCGCGCCATCACGCGGGTGAAGGTCGCGTCGTCGTCGACCAGCAGCAGATGCGGCAGTTCTTCGCCTTCGACTTGGATTTCGTCACTCATGTTAGGTCTCCTCGGGCGCCGTGGGGCAGGCGCAGCTCGGTGAGCGTGCCGCCTTCCTCATGACTATAGAGTTTCACTGAGCCGCCGGCGCGTGTCACGCTGGCCTTGCTCAAAAACAGGCCCAGGCCGAAACCTTTGCCCTTGGTGGTAAAAAACGGTTTGCCGATCTGCTCGGCAATGGCCAGCGGCACACCGGCGCCGTGGTCGCGAATGCTGATGGTCAGCGTTTCCGCATCCCAATCCAGGGTGACCTGAAGGTTTTCCGGGCAGGCGTCGGCGGCATTGTTCAGCAGATTGAGCAGCGCCTGGGTCAGATCCGGCGGCGGCGCCATGCGCGGCACGCTGCCCTGGCCGAGACGCTGGAAGCGATAACTGGCCTCCGGGCGCATCAAGTGCCAGCGGTTCAGCGCTTCATCAAGCCAGTCGGTAACATCCTGCATCTCCACCGCCAGACGCCGGTTGGCCTCGGCGGCACGCACCAGTTGCTGCAAGGTTTCCTTGCACAACTTGACCTGATCCTGCAGCACCTTGAGATCGTCCTGCAACATCGGGTCGGGATGGTCCTGCTGCATTTCCTTGAGCAAAACACTCATGGTCGCCAGCGGCGTGCCAAGTTCATGGGCAGCCCCTGCGGCCTGAGTGGCGACGGCGAGTAACTGCTGATCGCGCAGACCCTCTTCACGGCGAATTGCGCGCAATTCTTCTTGCCGGCGCAGCTCTTCAGCCATGCGCGCGGCGAAGAAGGTAATCACCGCAGCAGCCAGCGCAAAGCTCAGCCACATGCCGTAGATCTGCAGATTCTCGCGGGCTACCGGCAAGGTTTCCAGCGGATAGAAACGCGTCAGCATCACGGTGTACAGCGCCAGCGCAATGCCCGAGAGGATCACCGAATAGCGCCACGGCAGCGTCACCGCCGCGATGGTCAGCGGCACCAGATAATAGGAAACGAACGGGTTGGTCGAACCGCCGGAGAAGTACAGCAGCGCACTGTGGATCACCAGATCGCAGGCCAGTTGCAGCGCATATTCAAGCTCGGTCACCGGCCACGACGTGCGCAGGCGCACAGCGGTGAACACGCAGAGCAGAATCGAGCAGCCCAGGGTCATCGCCAGTTGCACCCACGGCAACGGCAACAATTGCAGCCAATACGCCAGGCCCACGGACCCGGCCTGCGCGGCGAGCACCAGGGTGCGGATAAAAGTCAGCCGCCAGAGGTTCTGGCGAGTGGCGGAAGTCAGTTGTACGGGGGCGAGCATGAGCTCTCCTGATGAGCGCTCCAGGCGGATCGCACGGAGTATAACCAAGGCGCGGGCGTGAGAGGCGAAAGTGCGGCAAACGACCACATGGCAAATTCTTCTCCGGCGGCTGATACAACGCATCGTGGGAGCGAGCCTGCTCGCGAAGGGCTGCGCAGCTGCCCCGGCAACTGTATAGAAGTTGTAACTGGGCGAACCGGATCGTAGAAGTTAGAGTCTGATGGTTCACGCAGGCCGCGACCCATCACCTGCGCCTCATTCAAGGAGCCTTCATGCACACATTTCGCCGCAGCGCCGCCCTCCTCGCTCTGACCGTCGGCAGCGTCGCCAGCCTTCCGGCGCTGGCCGCCGATGAGCTGCATTACAACCAGATTTCCCTGCGCGCCGAAGTCAGCCAGGAAGTGGCCCGCGACCAGATGATCGTGACCCTCTACACCGAAGAGCAGAACACCGACCCGGCCAAACTCGCCGCCGCCATCAGCACCACCATGAACAAGGCCACCGCCCAGGCCAAACAAGTCAAAGACATCACCCTGCGCACGGGCAGCCGCAACAGCTATCCAATCTATGACACCAAAGGCCAGAAGATCACCGGCTGGCGTGAACGCGCCGAACTGCGCCTGGAAAGCACCGACTTCGCCGCCCTGTCCAAACTCACCGGCGAGTTGCTGACCGACCTGAAAATGGGCGGCATGGACTTCGCCATCGCCGACCCGACCCGCAAGGCCAGCGAAGACCAGTTGCTCAAAGAAGCCGTCACCGCCTTCAAGACCCGCGCCCAACTGGCCACCGACGCCCTGGGCGGCAAGGGCTACAAAATCGTCAACCTGAACCTCAACAGCAACGGTTACCCACAACCGTACCTGCGCGCGCCGATGATGATGAAAGCCGCGGCCATGGATTCGGCGCCGGTAACCCCGGAAGTCGAAGCCGGCACCAGTCAGGTCGGCATGACCGCTGATGGCTCGATTGAAGTGTTGATGCAGTGATTTGATGTGAGCCGAATGAAAGCCGCCGATCGGTGAATGATCGGCGGTTTTTTTGTGCCCGGGATTTGTGGTGAATGTTCCACCGCTTTCGCGAGCAGGCTCACTTCCACAGAAAAGCAAAAGCAAAAGATCGCAGCCTTCGGCAGCTCCTACACAATGAGCGCAAGCTCGAGTGCTCTTGATCTTGATCCACCGGCGACGTCGGAAGGCTGAGTGGAGGGATTGATCGGGGCGTGGGAGCGCAGCGACCGTCTGGCGCAGCCAGACACAGCGCAAGGAGGTGCAGCGAAGCAAACCGGAGCCGCTGGGCCCGGATCAGTCCCGTAGCGAAGGAACCCGAGCCTGCGAGGGCCGACGTAGGAGCAAGCCTTTTCGGTTACCTTTTTACTGGGCCGCCACTCCGGCGTTTGAAAAAGGTGACCCGCCGTAAGGGCGGAACCGCAATCCGTAACACCCGCAGAAACGGATATACACCCAAAACCCCAAGAGCCTGGTCGGCCCAAAGGCCGCCAAGGTGCCACCAATCGAAACACCCAGTT
>NZ_PJBC01000065.1 GCF_002836515.1 Pseudomonas sp. Choline-02u-1 | reverse complement strand
AGCGGCTGCTCATTCACCGTTTGCAGTGACTGACACACTGCCTTCGCGAGCAAGCCCGCTCCCACATTGAAGTACTGTCAGGTGCAGCTACGGCATCCGGCCAAGCTTTTGAGTTGGCCGCCAGGCGACTGGTTTTCATCGCTCAACCAGCGCTCGAACCCGGCACCAATCGCCGGCCATTCCGCATCCAGAATCGAATACCACGCGGTATCGCGGTTCTGCCCCTTGACCACCATGTGCTGGCGAAAAACCCCTTCAAAGCTGAAGCCCAAGCGCTCGGCCGCGTATTTGGAGCGGGCGTTGCCGTTATTGCACTTCCATTCCAGGCGCCGGTAACCCAGCTCGAACGAATACTTGGCCAGCAGGTACACCGCCTCGGTGCTTTTCGGCGAGCGCTGCATTGGCGCGCCAAAGGTGACGTGGCCGATTTCGATGCGGCCCTGCGCCGGAACGATCGACATCAGGCTGAGGATGCCCTGCACCTGATCGGTCGCACGGTCGATGACGCTGAAAAAATACGGGTCGCTGTTGGCCGCATGATTGTTCAGCCAGTCGTTGAATGCACTGCGCTCGCGGAACGGACCGTAAGGCAGATAATCCCAGAGTTTCGGATCGGCACCGGGGCCTTCAAGTGCGGCGTACAGTTGCTCGGCATGCCGCGCGGGGTCGAGTTTTTCCAGGCGAATGAAGCGGCCTTCGAGCAGGGTGGCGGAGGGGGCGGGGGCGCCTTTCCAGTCAGCGAGTGAAGCGCTCATGTGCGCGTCTCCTTAAAGGGCTTTACGAAACTGGATGAAACCTGGACGTTCGGCAATACGCTCATAGAGCTGGATCGCCGTGGCATTGGTTTCGTGGGTCAGCCAGTGGACTTTGCAGCAACCATCGGCCTTGGCGGTAGCGTAGACGTGCTCGATCAACAGCCGACCGACGCCGGTGCCGCGTGACTCGGGCACTACCAGCAGATCCTGCAGATAGCAGGAGTTTTCAATACTCCAGTTCGAGCGGTGATAGATGTAATGCACCATGCCCAACGCTTTGCCATCGGCCCAGGCAAGGGCCGCGTGAGTCGGCTCGTTCGGATCGAGAATGCGCTGCCAAGTGCTCTGGGTGACGGCGTCTGGCAGTTCGGTGTTGTAAAAGCGCAGGTAGGCCTGCCACAGCGGCAGCCAGGCGGCGTGGTCATCGGCGCTGACCGGGCGGATATCGATCTGGGTCATACGGTTTTCCTTAACGCATCAAGCGGGCGAGGGTTTGATCGTTGGCGTCAGGGCTGGCGACGAGGCCTTCGCGCACCCCGGCAATGTCTTCGGCGCTGCGGTTCTGGCTGAGCTTGCGTTTGCCTTCGAGGCGGTCGATGGGAATGGCAAAACCGACGATGGCTTTGAGCATGCCATCGATGTAATCGGCCGGCGCATCGTCGACCGACCACGGCTGGGCGCGGCCCGCTTCGTGGCGGTCAGTGAGGGTGCTGACGATGTCGAGCAGACGCCCGCCATCGCTAAAGGTTTCGGCATGGCCGTAGGCGTGGACAGCGATGTAGTTCCAGGTCGGCACGACTTTGCCGTGTTCGGCTTTGCCCGGATAGAAGCTCGGGCTGACATAGGCATCCGGGCCGGCGAAGATCAGCATCGCCTCGGCGCCGTCGCGCAGGTCTTTCCACTGCGCATTGGCCTTGGCCAGATGGCCGTAGAGCGTGCCGTACTCGCCCTGTTCGCGATGCAGCAGCACCGGCACATGGCTGGCTTGCAGCCCGTTCTCACCGTGGCTGACCAAAATGGCCAGGCGAGTGGCCAGGATCAGTTCGTGCAGTTGGGACAAGTCTTCGATGGCAAAGGCGCGTGGTGTGTACATGGACAGATTTTCCTTGGCGAATGCCTGCATCCTAGGCAGGCTATTGGTCTGTTGTAAGAGCCATTGCCGAGCCATTTGATAGGTCCATTTTCCATGCCTGATCTGCCGCCACTGTCGATGCCTTTCAATCCTGCCGGGATCGAGCTTGATCGCCGACTGGGCCTGAGCCGCCAGCTCTACCAGGCGTTGCGCTTGCGGGTGCTTGATGGGCGTCTGGCCAGTGGCACGCGACTACCGGCCAGCCGCGATCTGGCATCAGCCCTGGGAATTTCTCGTAACAGTGTGGTGCGCGCCTACGATCAGTTGTATGCCGAGGGGTTCATCGAAGGGCGCGTGGGTGACGGAACCTACGTCGCACAATTGGCTCAGGCATCAACCCCGAAGAAAAAACTATCCACAAATTCATCCACAGGCTTGTCAACAGGCTTACCCACAGCTTTATCCACAAATTGGCTGGATTTGCCTGTAAATCCATCCAGCAGAGTTATCCACAACGGCGGACTTTCCCGTATCGAAAAGCATCATATGGCTCAACCGCCAAGCGGTCCGCCGCGAGCTTTTCGGGTAGGCGTGCCTGCGTTCGATCTGTTCCCTTTCGAGGTCTGGGCCAAGCTGAGCGCGGCTTTCTGGCGCAAACCGGATTTGCAGCAGCTGTGTTACGGCGACCCGGCCGGTGATGCGCGACTGCGTGGCATGATCGCTGCCTATTTGCGCAGTTCGCGGGGCATGCAGTGCACGGCTGAGCAAATTGTGATCACCAGTGGCGCGCAGCAGGGCATCAGCCTTTGTGCACAGTTGCTGGTCGAGCCTGGAAACGGTGTGGCGATGGAAAATCCAGGCTATCGCGCCGCCGGACATGCCTTCGCCGTAGCGGGAGCAAAATTGCATGGCGTGGCAGTAGACAGCGATGGCATCGATTGCAGCACCATGGCTCAGCTCAGCGACTGCCGTGTAGCCTACGTCACGCCGTCTCATCAATACCCCACTGGCGTGGTGATGAGTCTGGCCCGGCGTCTGGAATTGCTGGCCTGGGCCGAGCGTGTCGACGGCTGGATCGTCGAGGATGACTACGACGGCGAGTACCGCTACACCGGCGCCCCGTTGGCGCCGTTGGCGGCACTTGATCGTCAGGGCCGGGTGCTTTACGTCGGTACGTTCGGCAAAGTGGCGTTCCCGGCGCTGCGCCTCGGTTATCTGGTACTGCCGCCAGGCCTGGTCGAAGCGTTTTCGCAACGCCGTGCCGTCGATGTGCGGCATTCGGAAGTCAGCACGCAAGCGGTGATGGCCGAATTCATGGCGGCCGGGCATTTCCAGCGACATATTCGCCGCATGCGTCGGGCTGCGCTTAGCCGGCGCAACTGCCTGCTCGAAGGCTGGCCGACGGCGATCGCCGGTGTCGGTCAATTGCCCGCCGTTCCTGCCGGCCTGCACCTGACCGTGGCCGTGGACAGCATCGAGCGCGAGCAACAGTTGATCGCTCAGGCTGCTGCCGTCGACGTCGAGATCAACGGCCTGAGCACATACTGGTTACCCGACTCGACCACGCCCATGCAGCAGCGTGCCGGGCTGGTGCTGGGTTTCGCCGCCGTGCCGGAGGCGGCGATCAAAGCGGCACTGGCCCGGCTGCGACAGGCGTGGCAGGGATGAGCCGACAACGCCTCGCAGGCTGGATGAGTATCAAGTTGCGAGGCGGTGGTTTCACGTCCCCGATTTGATTTTGGTCCAGGCCCGCGTCCGCGCGCGTTCGGCGTCCCGCGGCAGCGGTTGCAAGGTGTAGAGCGTGCTCATTGCCGCATCGGTCGGGTACAGGTTCGGGTTGTTGCGAATGGCCGGATCGACCAGGCCGGTGGCGTCCTTGTTCGGGTTGGGGTAGCCGACAAAATCGCTGACCGGGGCGATCACCGCAGGTTGCAGCAGATAGTTGATGAAGGTGTAGGCGTCCTCGGTGTTCTTCGCGCCCTTGGGAATCGCGAGCATGTCGAACCAGATCGGCGCACCTTCCTTCGGCAGACGCATATCGACCACCACGCCGTTCTTCGCTTCCTTGGCGCGGTTGGCCGCCTGCGAGAAACTGCCGGAATAACCGACAGCCACGCAGATGTCGCCGTTGGCAATGTCAGCCATGTACTTGGAGGAATGAAAGTACGTCACATAAGGGCGGATCTTCATCAGCAACGCTTCAGCCCTGGCGTAATCGGCCGGGTTTTTGCTGTTGGGGTCGAGTCCCAGATGTTGCAGGGCCAGCGGCAGAATCTCCGACGGTGAGTCGAGCAGGGCGACGCCGCACTGCTTGAGCTTGCTGATGTTCTCTTCCTTGAAGATCAGGTCCCAACTGTCCACCGGCGCGTTGTCGCCCAGAGCTGCTTTGATCCTGGCGGGGTTGAAGCCGATCAGGATGGTGCCGTACATGTATGGCACGGCAAATTTATTGCCCGGGTCATTGGCCTCGATCAGTTTCATCAGTTTCGGATCGAGGTGATTCCAGTTCGGCAGCTTGCTGCGATCCAGCGGCTGAAATACCCCGGCCTCGATCTGTTTGGCGAGAAACACGTTGGACGGCACCACCACGTCATAGCCGGAATTGCCGGTGAGCAACTTGGCCTCGAGTGCTTCGTTGGTGTCGAAGATGTCGTAGATCAGTTTGGTCTGGCTGTTCTGTGCCTTGAAGTCTTCCAGGGCCTTGGGCGTGATGTAGTCGAACCAGTTATAGACGCGCAGCGTGCGTTCTTCGGCGTGGGCGCCAACGCTCAGCAGGGCCGCGCACAGCGCCGAGGCGATCAGTCGCTTTTTCATTGTTCAAAACCTTCCAGCACGTTCACTGCGTTGATGCCGATTTCTTCTACCGCGTAGCCACCTTCCATGACGAACAGGGTCGGCTTGCCGAGGGCAGCGATGCGTTTGCCCATGGCCAGGTAATCCGGGCTGTCGAGTTTGAACTGCGAGATCGGGTCGTCCTTGAATGTGTCGACACCGAGCGAGACGACGATGATGTCCGCGCCGTAGCGGTCAATTTCGTCGCAGGCCTGGTCCAGCGCCGCGCTCCACACATCCCAGCCGGAGCCGGCCGGCAGCGGATAGTTGAAATTGAACCCTTCACCGGCACCTTCGCCACGCTCATCGTCATAGCCGAGAAAGAACGGAAACTCCGCTTCCGGATGGCCGTGGATCGAAGTGAAGAGTACGTCGCTGCGCTCGTAGAAAATCGACTGAGTGCCGTTGCCGTGGTGGTAATCGACGTCGAGAATGGCGACTTTCTGGTGGCCCTGATCGAGGAACGCTTGCGCGGCGATGGCGGCGTTGTTGAGGTAGCAATAACCACCCATCAAATCGCTGGCGGCGTGATGTCCCGGTGGGCGGCACAACGCGAAGGCCGCGCGTGCGCCACGCTGGATTTCTGCTTGCGCGGTAAGCGCCACTTGCGCCGCGCTGTAGGCCGCTTGCCAAGTGCCGGCGGTGATCGGCGCGCCGCCATCGAAGCTGTAGTAACCGAGCTGACCATGCAGGCTGGTCGGTTTTATCGCACGCAGGGTGCGCGCCGGCCAGGTGTAGGGCAGCAAATCGCCGTCGGTGTTGAACTCCGTCCAGCGATCCCAGGCGCCCTTGAAAAATTCCAGATAGTCGCGGCTGTGAATGCGCGCGATCGGTTCCAGGCCGAAATCCTTCGGCGCTTCGACCGCACCGAGGTTTTGCTTCTGCACGCGTTGCAGCACATGGTCGGCACGCGACGGCATCTCGAAGCACGGTTTGAGCTGGCCATCGATAAGTTCGCAGCGGCCATGGTGCAAGTGGTGATCGTCTGAGTAGATCGTCAGCATTTGTTGTTCTCCGCAAGGCTGATTCGGTGATCTTCAGTGTTGCGGCGCGGGGCAGATCGGGAAACGTTGTGAGCGGCCAAAAGGGGATCGATGTGGCCAAAACCTCTGACCGAAATTCGCCCCTCACAATCAAAAGATCGCAGCCTTCGGCAGCTCCTGCGGGATTGGTACAGGAGCTGCCGAAGGCTGCGATCTTTTGATTTATCAGGCTCTGAACTGACTCGGCGCCACGCCGCTCCAGCGCACAAACGCATGGCGGAAACTCGCGGTTTCGCTGAAGCCCAGCGTTTCGGCAATCCGATAGATCGGCAACAGATCCTCACACAACATCTGCTTGGCTCGCTCGAAGCGCAGTTCATCGAGCAGTTCCTGATAACTGCTGCCCATGTCTTTCAAATGCCGGCGCAAGGTGCGCGGTGAGCACTTCATCTGCTGCGCCAGACCTTCAAGTCCAGGCGCAGCGTTCAACTGCGCGCTGAGCAGCTGACGAATACGGCCCAGCCAGGCCTGACGTCCGGTGAACTCCAGATTTTGCTTGCGGCAGCGCTCGGCCATGGCCTGATGGGTGATCGCGTCGGCCAGCGGCAGCGGCTGATCGAGCCAGTGACGGTCGAAGGCGAAGGCGTTGTGCCTGGCCGAAAAGTGCAGCGGCGAGTGGAAGGGTACGGCGTAGCTGGCGCGGTAGTCCGGTGCGGCATGTTCGAAGCGCGTGGCGCGCAGCGGCAGCGCATGGCCGAGCAAGTCGTCGCAGATGACTTTCAATGAGACCAGACAGAATTCGGCATTGAACACCGCCATCGCCGGGCTTTCGCGATAGTCGGCGGCGACGAACCAGACCTGCTCGCCATCGTCTTCCAGGCTCAGTTCGAACAGCGTGCCCAACAGCGCCGGATAGCGGATCGCCAGACGCAAAGCGTCACCGAAGGTGGCACAGGTCAGCAGGGCGTAACCGAGCATGCCGTAACAGGACACGTGCATGCGTCGGCCCAGCTCAAGGCCGATGTCACGCTTGAGCGCGACCGCGTTGGTGCAGACCTGCATCTCCTGATGGGTGGTGATGCGCGTATCGGCCCGCTGCAGATCCGCCGCAACAATGCCGCTGCCAGCCAGCAACGCCTCGCTCGACAGGCCTTCGGCCTTGAACGTGTTGAGGATCAGCGAAACCGCATTGAGGGTAGTGAGGTGGGAGTGGAGCATGGGATCTTCCAGCCTGGAGGTGGCTGGCATGCAGCAATTTATATGCCGTACGCAGATCAAAATGTGGGAGCGGGCTTGCTCGCGAATGCGTCGTGTCAGTCGACATCGCCTTATCTGACACGCTGCCTTCGCGAGCAACCCCGCTCTCACAGAATCTTGCGTTGTGTCAGACCAACTCGCCGCACAGATCGAGTTCAATCAGCCGGCGCACTTCAGCATTTGCCAGCCCGGCACCGAGCAACCCATGCAACTTGCCGAACGCCGCTTCTCGCGTCATGCCGCCACCAGACAACACCCCAACACCGCGCAAACGGCTGCCCGCCTCATACACGTCCAGCTCAACCCCACCTTCATGGCACTGCGTAACCGCAACCACCACCACGCCGTTATCCCGTGCGCGGCCAAGGCTGGCGAGGAATTGCGGGTTGTCGCTCGGCCCGGTCCCGCTGCCGTAGCATTCCAGCACGAGGCCTTGAATGCCGCTGTCGAACAGGCTGTCGAGGGTCTCGGCGCTGATGCCGGGAAACAGCGGCAACACCGCGACTTTCGCCAGTTGCCTGGGCTGGTTGTAGCTCAGCGCGAGGGGAATCGACGGCGCCTTCACTCCACCGCCCTGACGCTCCAGACGTTTGAACGGATGGCGGCCGAAGCTGCGCACTTTCGCGCAGCGGGTCGGCGCCAGCAGTTCGCCGTGGAAGTACAAATGCACGCCCGGCGCCAGGCCTTGGCCGAGAGCGACCAGCGCGCCGCCGAGGTTTTCCCAGGCATCGCTGTCGGTCACACCCGCCGGCAGCATCGAGCCGGTGAAACACACGCGGGCATGCAGGCCGAGCAATTGAAAACTCATCGCCGCCGCGCTGTAGGCCAACGTATCGGTGCCGTGCAGGATCAGCACGCTGTCGCAGCCTTGCACATCCACGGCATCGACAACCGCCTCGCGCAGTTGCTGCCAGTAGGCGGGCGCCATGTTGGCGCTGTCGATCAGCGGCGACATTTCCCGAAATTGCCACTGCGGCACTACCAGCTCAGGCTGGCTGTGCAGGTAGTCGCGCATCCGCGCTTCGAAACCGGACGCCGGAGCCAGCCCGTTGGCGCTGGCCTGCATGCCGATGGTGCCACCGGTGTAAAGCACCATGACCTGTTGAGCGGCGGGATAGGAATTGGCAATCATCTGAGGTCTCCACAAGAGATGACACGTGGGAGCGGGCTTGCTCGCGAAAGCGGTGGGTCAGCTAAAGATATTTCCACTGATTCACCGTATTCGCGAGCAAGCCCGCTCGCACAGGTATTGCATCGCACTGTAACTGACGGGCGCAGGGGATGCGCCCGTCATTCACCTGTCAGCGTTGCGCTGCAGGGACGCCTTGCGGCGCAGTTTCGGTCTGACCCGCAGCTGCTGGCGGATTGACCGGCCAGGCATTGCGATCCAGATCCAGATCGGCGAATTTGCTGGAATCGAACACGGGCTGTTTGACGCCGGCGCGACGCTGCTCATCGTAGTCGCGCATGACGCGCAGGCCGACCTTGAACAGCATGGCCAGAGCCACCAGGTTGACGAAGGCCAGGCAGGTCATGGTGATGTCAGCGAAGGCGAACACCGTCGTCAGATCCTGCATCGAACCCCACACCACCAGCGCCAGCACCAGAGCGCGGAAAACCATCAGCGCGGCGCGGTTGCGGGTCAGGAACTGCAAGCTGTTCTCGCCCAGATAGTAGTTGTAGAGGATGCAGGTGAAGACGAACAGCGACAGCGCGACGCTGACGAACATGCGACCCCAGTCACCCACCACGGCGGCCAGCGAGTTCTGGGTCAGGACGATGCCGTCACCCTCGAAGCCCGGGGTGTAGAAGCCCGACAGCAGGATCAGCAGCGCGGTGCAGGTGCAGATCACGAAGGTGTCGAGGAACACACTGAAAGCCTGGACCACGCCCTGCGCGCCCGGGTGCTTGACGGCCGCTACGGCGGCGACGTTCGGCGCACTGCCCAGGCCTGCTTCGTTGGCGAACACTCCACGCTTCACGCCCATGACAATGGCGCTGCCGAGCAGGCCGGCGAAGGCCGGGTCAAGGCCGAAGGCGCTCTTGAAGATGGTCTCCAGCATGGCCGGTACCTGTTCGATCTGGGTGCCGATCACGTACAGGGTCACGCCGATATAGGCCAGGGTCTTGATGGGTACCAGCAGGTCGGAGACCGAAGCGATGCGCTTGATGCCACCGATAAAGGTGATGGCCAGCAGCACCGCCAGGACGATACCGGTGTGGCGTGGATCGAACTCAAAGGCGTTCTGCAGCGAATGCGTCACGGTGTAGGACTGCAGGCCAATGAAGGCGAAGCCGTAGGTGACCAGCAACAGAATGGAGAAAACCACCGCCATGCCTTTGAGCTTCAGCCCGTGCTGGATGTAGTAGGCCGGGCCGCCACGGTACAGGCCATCGCCATCGGCGCGCTTGTAGACCTGGGCCAGGGTGCATTCGAAGAAGCTGCTGGACATGCCGACCAGTGCGGTCACCCACATCCAGAACACCGCACCCGGACCACCGAGGGTCACGGCGATGCCGACACCGGCGATGTTGCCTGCACCGACGCGGCCGGCGAGGCTGAGCATCAAGGCCTGGAAGGAGCTGAGCTGCCCGGCGCTGCCTTTGAGGCTGTCGCGGAACACCGCGAACATGTGGAAGAAGTGGCGCAGTTGAACGAAACGCGAGCGAATCGTGAAGTAGCTACCGAGCCCGACAATGAGCACGATCAGTACTTTCCCTGAGAGGAAGTCGTTGATGACTTCGAGCATGGATTTTGCCTCGCTGTTTTTTGTGGGTGCAAATGCTGGATCGGAGAAACATCGTGTTACACCGGTCTGCGCGCGGCACGACGGGCGAGGCGAAGGTTTCGTCCCGGATCCATATCGCGGGTTTTGTTATTAGTTCGGGTTTCGCATGGGTTGTGGCCTCGTTACCGACGACCGCTCACGCGAAGAGGGGCGGCACTATACCGATCAGTGACGCGCCCGTCTGCACGGTAGTGGTGCAAGCGACGAAACGAGGGTGCTGCAAGATCAAAAGATCGTCCGATCGCGGCCCGAGCCTTCGGCAGCTCCTACAGGTGTACGCCAATCACTGTAGGAGCTGCCGAAGGCTGCGATCTTGGCGGTATCAAATACACAAAACATTTAACGTCCTGCCGCAAAGAAGTTAAAAAAAAGGGCTCGGGGACAAAATCCCCAAGCCCTCAAAAGGTGAGAGGTGTCTAGTCCCTCGACCTGGTGAGCGGTGCTACAAGTTCGCGTCGGCTCAGGCTTTGAGCGGAACCAGACGCGGGGCAATCATGTTTTCCGGGCGCAGGATGTCGGCGAGCATGGCTTCGTCGAGCAGACCTTCTTCGCGCACCAGTTCCAGCACGCCGCGGCCGCTTTCAAGGGCGATACGGGCGATGCGGGTGGCGTTTTTGTAGCCGATGTACGGGTTCAGTGCGGTGACCAGACCGATCGAATGCTCGACCAGTTCGCGGCAGCGCGCTTCGTTGGCGGTGATGCCGACGATGCAGTGCTCGCGCAGCATGTCCATGGCGCGTTGCAGCAGGCGGATCGAATCGAGGATCTTGAAGGCGATCAGCGGCTCCATCACGTTCAGTTGCAGCTGGCCGCCTTCGGCTGCCATGGTCAGCGCCAAGTCGTTACCGATGACCTGGAACGCGACCTGGTTCACGGCTTCCGGGATCACCGGGTTGACCTTGCCGGGCATGATCGAGCTGCCTGGCTGGCGCGCCGGCAGGTTGATTTCATTGATGCCGGTGCGTGGGCCGCTGGACAGCAGGCGCAGGTCGTTGCAGATCTTCGACAGCTTGACCGCGGTGCGCTTGAGCATGCCGGAGAACAGCACGAAGGCGCCCATGTCGGAGGTCGCTTCGATCAGGTCGGCGGCCGGTACCAGCGGTTGGCCGCTGATCAAAGCCAGACGTTGAACAGCCAGTGCCTGATAACGCGGGTCGGCGTTGATGCCGGTGCCGATCGCGGTGCCGCCGAGGTTGACTTCGGTCAGCAGTTCCGGGGCCAGCGTCTTCAGACGCGCGAGGTCTTCGCCCATGGTGGTGGCGAACGCGCGGAATTCCTGGCCGAGGGTCATCGGCACGGCGTCTTGCAGCTGGGTACGGCCCATTTTCAGGACGTGGTCGAACTCTTTGCCCTTGGCCGCGAACGCCTGAATCAGGCTGTCGAGGCTGGCCAGCAGCGCGTCGTGACCCAGCAGCAGACCCAGACGGATCGCCGTCGGGTAAGCGTCGTTGGTCGACTGCGCCATGTTCACGTCATCGTTCGGGTGCAGGTACTGATATTCGCCTTTCTCGTGACCCATCGCTTCGAGCGCAATGTTGGCGATCACTTCGTTGGCGTTCATGTTGGTGGAAGTACCGGCGCCACCTTGAATCATGTCGACCACGAACTCTTCGTGGTAATCGCCGCGGATCAATCGCGCACAGGCTTCGCTGATGGCAGCGTGCTTGGCTTCGCTCAGGTGACCCAGCTCGCGGTTGGCGTCAGCGGCGGCCTGTTTGACCATCGCCAGGCCCACAACCAGTTTCGGGTAATGCGAAATCGGAACGCCCGAGAGGCGGAAGTTGTTCACCGCTCGCAGGGTCTGGATGCCGTAATACGCATGGGCCGGTACTTCGAGGGCGCCAAGCAGGTCGGTTTCTGTGCGGAAAGATGCAGCGGAGGACATGATAGAAATCATCTCGATAAGGACCCGGTCTGTGCCGGAACGCTGCGAATGCTAGGCTTGTGGGGATTTTTGGGCCAATGCTGTTCAGCACTGCCCTATGCACATTCGGCATAATGCCCATGTGACGCCGCTTGCGCGGCAGACGTGTGACCTGTTTTGGTGCGTGTCCGGGAGGACGTGATGAATCTGGAAAGCAAATGGCTCGAGGACTTCAGTGCCCTGGCCGCCACTCGCAGCTTTTCGCAGGCGGCCGAACGGCGCTTCGTGACCCAGCCGGCGTTCAGTCGGCGGATCCGCAGCCTCGAAGCCGCGCTGGGGCTGACACTGGTCAACCGATCGCGCACGCCGGTCGAACTGACGGCGGCGGGGCAGTTGTTCCTGGTGACCGCGCGCACCGTGGTCGAACAGCTCGGTGAGGTGCTGCGCCATCTGCATCATCTGGAAGGCGGGCAGGGCGAAGTGATGCAAGTTGCTGCGGCGCATTCCCTGGCCCTGGGCTTCTTCCCGCGCTGGATCGCCCAGTTACGCAACGAGGGGCTGAACATCGCCACACGTTTGGTGGCGACCAACGTTGGCGATGCCGTGCATGCGCTGCGCGAAGGCGGCTGCGATCTGATGCTGGCCTTCTACGACCCGGATTCAGCCATGCAGATGGACCCGGAGATCTTCCCGTCGCTGCATCTGGGCCAGACCGAAATGCTTCCGGTGTGCGCGGCGGATGCCGATGGCAAGCCATTGTTCGACCTGGAGGGCGAGGCGAGCGTGCCGTTGCTGGCTTACAGCGCCGGTGCGTTTCTCGGACGTTCGGTCAATGGCTTGCTGCGCCAGCGTCAATTGCGCTTCACCACGATCTACGAAACCGCCATGGCCGACAGCCTGAAAAGCATGGCACTGGAGGGCCTGGGCATCGCCTGGGTACCACAACTGAGCGTGCGCGCCGAGTTGGCGCGGGGCGAACTGGTGGTCTGCGGCGGCCCGCAATGGCATGTGCCGCTGGAGATCCGTCTGTACCGCTGCGCGCTGGTGCGCAAGGCCAACGTGCGGTTGCTGTGGCGCAAGCTCGAAGGTGGCGCAGCACAAACCTCCTGACCCACTGCAGAACCAACTGTGGGAGCGGGCTTGCTCGCGAAGGCGGTGTGCCAGATAAATAGAGGCCGACTGACACGACGCTTTCGCGAGCAAGCCCCCTCCCACAGGGGGATTTGTGGTGTTGCGGCGCTGACCTTCAAGTCAATAAGACCGGGCCTTTCGCTGATTTGACGGATGGTCGTTTCGGGGGCTGTTTATTGCTTTCTTTGCGGTATACTGCGCGGCCTTCGGCCGGCACGTCCGGCCATTTTTCGTACAATCAAGCCACGCAACCTGCGTGGCTTGTTGTTTTATGACGCGCCTGCGGGCGCTCCTGAGAGAAGAGGCGCGACGATGAGTGCACTGGTTGGCGTGATCATGGGCTCCAAGTCCGATTGGTCCACCCTTAGCCACACCGCCGATATGCTGGAAAAGCTCGGCATCCCGTACGAGGTCAAAGTGGTCTCCGCCCACCGCACCCCGGATCTGCTGTTCCAGTACGCCGAAGAGGCTGAAGGCCGCGGCATCGAGGTGATCATCGCCGGTGCCGGCGGTGCGGCCCACCTGCCAGGCATGTGTGCGGCCAAGACCCACCTGCCGGTACTGGGCGTGCCGGTGCAGTCGGCCATGCTCTCGGGCGTCGATTCGCTGCTGTCGATCGTGCAGATGCCGGCGGGCATTCCGGTCGCCACGCTGGCGATCGGCAAGGCCGGCGCGATCAACGCAGCCTTGCTGTCGGCGAGCATACTCGGCGCCAAGCACCCGCAGTTCCACGCGGTACTGAAAACCTTCCGTGCCGAGCAGACAGACAGCGTCCTGGACAATCCAGACCCACGTATTGCCTGAGGTTGTTTTGATGAAGATCGGTGTAATCGGTGGCGGCCAGTTGGGTCGCATGTTGGCTCTGGCGGGTACTCCGCTGGGCATGAACTTCGCTTTTCTCGACCCTGCGCCTGACGCCTGTGCGGCCGCACTGGGCGAACACCTGCGGGCCGATTACGGCGATCAGGATCATCTGCGCCAACTGGCCGATGAAGTCGATCTGGTGACCTTCGAATTCGAAAGCGTCCCGGCCGAAACCGTGGCGTTTCTTTCGCAATTCGTGCCGGTCTACCCGAGCGCCGAAGCCCTGCGCATTGCTCGTGACCGCTGGTTCGAAAAGAGCATGTTCAAAGACCTCGGCATTCCGACCCCGGCCTTCGCCGACATCCAGTCGCAAGCCGACCTGGATGCCGCTGTCGCTGCGATCGGTCTGCCGGCCGTGCTGAAAACCCGCACCCTGGGTTACGACGGCAAGGGCCAGAAAGTCCTGCGCAAGCCGGAAGACGTGGCCGGTACTTTTGCCGAACTGGGCAGCGTTGCCTGCCTGCTGGAAGGCTTCGTGCCGTTCACCGGCGAGGTGTCGCTGATCGCCGTGCGCGCGCGCGATGGTGAAACGAAGTTCTATCCACTGGTGCACAACACCCACGACAGCGGCATCCTCAAGCTGTCGGTGGCCAGTACCGATCACCCGTTGCAGGCGCTGGCGGAAGATTATTCCAGCCGTGTGCTTAAACACCTCGACTATGTTGGTGTGATGGCTTTCGAGTTCTTCGAAGTCGACGGTGGCCTGAAAGCCAACGAAATCGCCCCGCGCGTGCACAACTCCGGGCACTGGACCACCGAAGGTGCCGAGTGCAGCCAGTTCGAAAACCACCTGCGTGCCGTGGCCGGCCTGCCGCTGGGTTCGACCGCCAAGGTCGGCGAGAGCGCGATGCTCAACTTCATCGGCGTAGTGCCGCCGGTGGAAAAAGTCATCGCCATCGAAGACTGCCATCTGCATCACTACGGCAAAGCTTTCAAGGCCGGACGCAAGGTCGGCCACGCCAACCTGCGTTGCGCCGACATGGCCACGCTGCAGGCGCAGATCATCAAGGTCGAAGCGCTGATCGCCGAGTAAAGCAGTTTCATGTGGCAGCGGCGGAACCATTGCGGGGCCGCCGTTCTCTCATGGCAGTATGCGAAAGTCTGACTAGGCTTTGGCATAGCCACTTAATCAGAGGGAAATGTCATGGGAATTATCGGAACCATCTTTATCGGCTTGATCGTCGGCCTGCTGGCTCGGTTCCTGAAACCGGGCGATGACAGCATGGGCTGGATCATGACCATCCTGCTCGGTATCGGCGGTTCGCTGGCGGCCACTTACGGCGGCCAGGCTCTGGGCATCTATCAGGCGGGCGAGGGCGCGGGTTTCCTCGGCGCACTGGTCGGCGCTGTCGTGTTGCTGGTGATCTACGGTCTGATCAAAAAGAACTGATCGAAAGCGACAAAGCCCTCTCGGCCATCGCGGCCGGGAGGGCTAGAATGCGCGGCGACTCACCGTTCATTCCTCTGCCTGCCGAGCACCTTCATGCGCCGTCTTCTGTTGACTCTCCTCTTGTTGGGCAGCTATCTCGCCCACGCCGGCGAACTGCCGGAAACCGACTGGCTGGAACTGATGCCCAAGTCGGATCAGAAAGCCCTCGAGGCCATGCCAGACATCGACCACAACTCTCCCGAAGCCACCGGCACTTTCACCGAGAAGGGCGGGATGAAGCAGGCCAAAGGTCTGCCGGCAGTGATGTATTCGACCAAAACCGTGGCGTCGATGAACGACAAACACATCCGCATCGGTGGCTACCCGGTGCCGTTGGAGTCGGATGCCAAGGGCCGCAGCACGCTGTTCTTCCTCGTACCGTATCCGGGCGCCTGCATCCACGTGCCGCCTCCGCCGCCCAATCAACTGGTGCTGGTGCGTTATCCCAAAGGCTTGAAACTGGACGACATTTACACACCGCTGTGGGTGACCGGCACGCTCAAGGTCGAGAAGGTCAGCAATGACCTCGCGGATGCGGCATATGCACTGGAGGCGGAGAAGGTGCGGGTCGTGCAGGAAGCTGACCTTTAAAGCAAAAGATCGCAGCCTTCGGCAGCTCCTACAGGGAAAATGCATTCCAAATGCAGGAGCTGCCGAAGGCTGCGATCTTTTGATCTTAAAGCGGTTTGCTGGCGACGCTCACGCCCATGGTATGGCTCGCCCCCGGCGCCAATGTCACCACGTCATCCATCACATTCGCCGTCTCGATGCACAGCATGCGCTGCCAGCCGTCGTTGTCCATGTCGGGCAGTGCAGCGGCGCGGTCGATCCACGGGTTCCAGATCACTGCGGTGCGTGAACCGCTGGACGTCAGCACGATGCGTCGTTCCCAGGTCGGATCAACGATGCTCAGCCGTGGCGGAGCGTCGAGATAGATGCGGTCGGTCTCGCTGCTGAAATGCAGATCTCCAGTCTGGCTGGCCGTGTTCCAGTCATCCAGGGTCTCGATGTAATTCAGCCCGGCGACGCCATCGACATGCACATTGCGCACGTCACTCACGGCGAAATAGGTGTGCAGCGCCTGACTCAGCGTGACGCTGCCAGAACCCCGGTTATGGCTGGTCAGGCTGTAATGCAGTTGATCCGCCAGATGCAGGGTCAGGGTCAGATCGACCTCGTGCGGCCAGCCTGGCAGGCCACCTTCTGGACAGGGCAGCTTGAACTCGACCTTGATGCCGTCAGCCGCCGATTCGATATTGCCCAACTGCCAGTCGATCGCCCGCACCAGACCGTGCGCCGGGGCCGGTTGCGCGCCGGTGTACATGGCCTGCACGCCCTGCGGGTTGCGTTCGAATTTGCCGAACCACGGCCAGCACACCGGAACGCCGGCGCGGATGCTTTTGCCGGTCTTGAAGTCGGCCTTGTCGTTGAGCCAGATGATCGGCGGCTGGCCGTCGACCTGATAACTAAGGATGTGCGCGCCTTGCTGGGCCACCAGCACTTCGGCCTTGCCGTGGCGGATGCGCCAGCAGTTCAGTTCATCCTGTTTCACGGCTTCAACGTTGGGCGTGTTCATGGGCAACTCTCGATCAGACACTGGGGACGACTATCGACCGCAAAACGGCCGCGAGGTTTAACGCGCGCGTGGTGGCACCGAACGGGTGCGACCGCTGCCGTCGATGGCAACGAAGACGAAAACCGCTTCGGTGACCTTGCGCCATTCGCTGGAGAGTGGGTCATCGCTCCACACTTCGACCATCATCTGGATCGAGCTGCGGCCGATTTCCAGGGTCTGGGTATAAAAGGACAACTGCGCGCCGACGGCGACCGGGACGAGAAATGCCATGCGGTCGATGGCGACAGTGGCGACGCGGCCACCGGCGACGCGGCTGGCCATGGCGGTGCCGGCCAGATCCATCTGTGCGACCAGCCAGCCGCCGAAAATATCGCCAAAGCCGTTGGTTTCTCGCGGAAGGGCGGTGATTTGCAGGGCCAGGTCGCCCTGTGGGATCGGATCTTCTTGTTCGAGCTCTATCATGCCGAGGGGCCTCTGACCCGTGACTCTTCGTGGGTATTGCGGGTGGTAGCCGTCTTCAAGAAAAACGATTCAACACCGAACACACTGCGTTCGTCACGTTTTCCATCAGGCGCCTAAAGGGAAACTCTGCGAAAAAGGCTAAATCCCGAGCAAAGGACGGGCCAACAACGTTTTCGCACAGCAACCTCTTACAAACCCTGCGCAGCTGGCGAGTATATCGGTCGATAGACCCCGCGACGACCACCCGGTTCTGATTTTGACCGTCAATTACGCGCCTCTATGTGCTTTTTGGAACAATTTGCTATGGTGCCGAACCTGTCCAAGCCACCGCCAGCGTTGTTGTGGCGACAGATTCGACTATAAGAGAAGCCCTTGCCATGACCACAGCGCCTTCGAGCCTCGCGCAGCCCGAGCAACCCGCACGACCGTTGACCCGCAATGACTACAAGACTCTGTCGCTGTCCGCCCTCGGCGGGGCGCTGGAGTTCTACGATTTCATCATTTTCGTCTTCTTCGCCACCGTGGTCGGCAAGCTGTTCTTCCCGGCCGACATGCCCGAGTGGCTGCGCTTGATGCAGACCTTCGGCATCTTCGCCGCCGGCTATCTGGCGCGGCCTTTGGGCGGCAT
The DNA here is from genome assembly GCF_002836515.1 of Pseudomonas sp. Choline-02u-1. Lineage (GTDB taxonomy): Bacteria > Pseudomonadota > Gammaproteobacteria > Pseudomonadales > Pseudomonadaceae > Aquipseudomonas. Next base: position 624,765 of record NZ_PJBC01000065.1, on the reverse strand, counting down.
CGTCATGGCGCACTTCGGCGACCTGCTGGGGCGCAAAAAGATGTTCACCTTGAGCATTTTCATGATGGCCGTGCCCACGTTGATCATGGGCCTGCTGCCAACGTATGCGCAGATCGGCATCTGGGCGCCGATCCTGTTGCTGCTGATGCGCGTGATCCAGGGCGCCGCCATTGGCGGTGAAGTGCCGGGGGCGTGGGTCTTCGTTTCCGAACACGTGCCGCAAAAACACATCGGCTATGCCTGCGGCACGCTCACCAGCGGTTTGACCGCCGGGATCCTGCTTGGCTCGCTGGTCGCCACGGCGATCAACAGCATTTATACGCCTGCGGAAGTTTCCGATTACGCTTGGCGGATTCCGTTCCTGCTTGGCGGTGTGTTCGGTCTGTTCTCGGTGTATCTGCGCCGCTGGCTGCACGAAACACCGGTGTTCGCTGAGCTGCAACAGCGCAAGGCCCTCGCTGAAGAAGTGCCGCTGCGTGCGGTGCTGCGTGATCATCGCGGCGCGATCGCGATTTCGATGCTGCTGACCTGGCTGCTGTCGGCCGGCGTCGTCGTGGTGATTCTGATGACCCCGACCGTGCTGCAGACGGTGTACCACTTCTCGCCAACGACAGCCTTGCAAGCCAACAGCCTGGCCATCGTCTTCCTCAGCCTCGGCTGCATTGGTGCCGGCGCACTGGCCGATCGTTTCGGCGCTGGTCGCGTATTCGTGTTCGGCTGCCTGGGCCTGCTGATCAGCTCCTGGACTTTCTACCACAGCCTCGCCGACCACCCGGACTGGCTGTTCCCGCTGTACGCACTGACCGGTCTGCTGGTCGGCACGATTGGCGCGGTGCCGTACGTGATGGTCAAGGCGTTCCCGCCGGTGGTGCGCTTCAGCGGCTTGTCATTCTCGTACAACGTCGCATACGCAATATTTGGCGGCTTGACGCCGATGGTGGTGAGCCTGCTGCTGAAGGAAAGCGCGATGGGCCCGGCCTACTATGTTGCGGTGCTGTGTGCGATGGGGATTCTGGTCGGGGCGTGGCTCTGGAAGAAGGGGCGTTGATTTTCTCTCCCGCCTGATCGTTCCCACGCTCCGCGTGGGAATGCATCCTGTGACGCTCCGCGTCACGTCTCAAATGCGGACGCAGAGCGTCCATGGCGGCGTTCCCTCGCAGAGCGTGGGAACGATCTGTTCATCCAGCAAAACCCGATGCTGGCCTTTCATCCAATTGTCATATTTCAGCCATAGAGTGTTCATACGGCCTGCTGATACTTGGCCCCGACTTAACACACCCTATCTGCTAGGAGTAAGGCATGAAACTGAAGCGTTTGATGGCGGCAATGACATTTGTCGCTGCTGGCGTTGCGACTGCCAACGCGTTCGCCGCTGTTGACCCTGCTATCCCGAGCTACACCAAGACCACTGGTGTGTCGGGCAACCTGTCCAGCGTCGGTTCCGATACCCTGGCCAACCTCATGACCCTGTGGGCCGAGAACTACAAGAAAGAATACCCGAACGTCAACATCCAGATTCAGGCCGCTGGCTCCTCCACCGCGCCACCTGCGCTCACCGAAGGCACCGCCAACCTGGGCCCGATGAGCCGCAAGATGAAGGACAACGAACTGCAGGCGTTCGAGCAGAAATACGGCTACAAGCCGACCGCGATTCCGGTTGCCGTGGATGCCCTGGCCGTGTTCGTGCACAAGGACAACCCGATCAAGGGCCTGACCATGGAGCAAGTTGACGCGATCTTCTCGTCCACTCGCCTGTGCGGTGCCAAAACCGACGTGAAAACCTGGGGCGACCTGGGCGTGACCGGCGACCTGGCGAACAAGCCGGTTCAACTGTTTGGTCGTAACTCGGTATCGGGCACTTACGGTTACTTCAAAGAAGAAGCTCTGTGCAAAGGTGACTTCAAGCCAAACGTCAACGAGCAACCAGGTTCGGCCTCGGTCGTACAGTCGATCAGCTCCTCGCTGAACGGCGTTGGCTACTCGGGCATCGGCTATAAGACTGCCAGCGTGAAAACGGTAGCGCTGGCCAAAAAAGGCAGCACTGACTTCATCGAAGACACCGAAGAAAACGCCCTGAACGGCAAGTACCCGCTGTCGCGTTTCCTCTACGTATACGTCAACAAAGCCCCGAACAAGCCTCTGGCCCCGCTGGAAGCCGAGTTCGTGAAGCTGGTGCTGTCGAAACAGGGCCAGGAAGTGGTAGTGAAAGACGGTTACATCCCGTTGCCAGCCAAGGTTGCTGCCAAGGCACTGGCTGACCTCGGTCTGCAGGAAGGCGGCGCTGTCGCCAAAAAGTAACACCTCAGATCCGGGGCAACCCCCCGGATCTGCTGGAACCCTGTAGGAGCTGACGAGTGAAACGAGGCTGCGATCTTTTGATCTGGCCTCTGATCGCAAGATCAAAAGATCGCAGCCTCGGTTCCCTCGACAGCTCCTGCAGAGGTTTCGCAACCTCGAATTCTCGACTCCGCTGCCGGACTTCCGGCTGGCGGATTTGCTGCGTCACTGCATTGTCATCTTTCTGTCATACAGGATCGCTAGGGTGTGCGCATGAATGATCTGGCCAATTCCCCAATGACTACGACTTCCCCTCCCAAGCGCATTGATTTCAATACGCCTGAGCTGCAACGCAAGCGCCGCATTCGCGCGCTCAAGGATCGCTTCACCCGTTGGTACGTCCTCGTTGGCGGCCTGGCGGTGCTGGCTGCCATTACTCTGATCTTCTTCTTCCTCGCCTACGTCGTCGCGCCGCTGTTTCAGGGTGCCGATCTGACCGCGAAAGACTCGATCACCCCGGCCTGGATGCAGGACGCCGGCAAGCCGCTGATGATCTCGCTCGAAGAGCAGAATCAGGTGGCCATGCGCGTGTCCGACAAGGGCCAGGCGCTGTTTTTCGATGTCGACAGTGGCGCTGAGCTCAAGCGCGTCGACCTGCCGTTGCCGACGGGCGCAACCGTAACCTCGATCGGCGAAGATCAGCCAGGTCATCCGCTGGTGGCCGTGGGCTTGTCCAACGGTCAGGCGCTGGTGTTCCGTCACACTTATAAAGTCAGCTACCCCGACGGCAAGAAAACCATCAGCCCGGCCATCGAATATCCGTACGGCGAGACGCCGATCGCGTTGAACGAAAGCGGCGGCGCGCTGGAGCATGTCAGCCTCAACGCCACCGATTCGACCCTGATGCTGGTCGGTTCCACCGGTTCGCAACTCAATGTGCTGTCGCTGACCAGCGAAGAAAACATGATGACCGGCGAAGTCACCAACGAGCAGAAGCGTATCGATCTGCCGCAGATGACCGAGCCTGTGAAAAACATCTTCGTCGACCCGCGCCAGCAGTGGCTGTATGTGGTCAACGGTCGCGCTCAGGCCGACGTGTTCAGCCTTCGCGACAAGAGCCTCAACGGTCGCTATAAACTGCTGGAAAACGCTGACGCCGAAGTCACCGCCACCGGGCAACTGGTCGGCGGCATCTCGTTGATCGTCGGCGACTCCAAGGGTGGTCTGGCCCAGTGGTTCATGGCCCGCGACACTGACGGCGAGCAGCGCCTGAAGCAGATTCGCACGTTCCAGATGGGCACCACGCCAATCGTTGAAATCGCCGCCGAAGAACGCCGCAAAGGCTTCCTCGCCCTCGACGCCAGCGGCAAGCTCGGCGTGTTCCACAGCACCGCGCACCGCACGCTGCTGGTCGATCAGGTCGTCGAAGGCCAGGGCCTGTTCGGTCTGTCGCCGCGCGCCAACCGGGTCATCGTTGAAGCAGGCGGCAAGCTGCAACCGCTGCTGCTCGACAACCCGCACCCGGAAGTATCGTGGAGCGCGCTGTGGAGCAAAGTCTGGTACGAAAACTACGACGAGCCTAAATACGTCTGGCAGTCGACCGCGGCCAATACCGATTTCGAACCGAAACTGAGCCTGTCGCCCCTGACCTTCGGCACTCTGAAAGCTGCGTTCTACGCCATGCTGCTGGCCGCGCCCCTGGCTGTTGCCGCTGCCATTTACACCGCATACTTCATGGCCCCGGGCATGCGTCGCAAGGTCAAGCCGGTAATCGAACTGATGGAAGCGATGCCGACGGTGATCCTCGGTTTCTTCGCCGGTCTGTTCCTCGCGCCGTACGTAGAGGGCCATCTGCCAGGCATCTTCAGCCTGCTGATGTTGCTGCCGATCGGCATCCTCGTGGCCGGTTTCACCTTCAGCCGCCTGCCTGAATCGATCCGCCTGAGAGTCCCGGATGGCTGGGAAAGTGCGTTGCTGATTCCGGTGATCCTGTTTGTGGGCTGGCTGTCGCTGTACATGAGCCCCTTCCTGGAGAACTGGTTCTTTGGCGGTGACATGCGCATGTGGATCTCCCACGACCTGGGCATTACCTACGACCAGCGCAACGCTCTGGTGGTCGGCCTGGCCATGGGTTTTGCGGTAATTCCGAATATCTACTCGATCGCCGAAGACGCCGTGTTCAGCGTGCCCCGCGGTCTGACCCTGGGTTCACTGGCCCTCGGTGCGACGCCGTGGCAGACCATGACTCGCGTGGTGATCCTGACCGCCAGCCCGGGCATCTTCTCGGCGCTGATGATCGGCATGGGCCGTGCGGTCGGCGAAACCATGATCGTGCTGATGGCCACCGGCAACACCCCGGTCATGGAGATGAACCTGTTCGAAGGCCTGCGCACCCTGGCCGCCAACGTCGCGGTGGAAATGCCCGAGTCGGAGGTCGGCGGCAGCCACTACCGCGTGCTGTTCCTCTCGGCGCTGGTGCTGCTGTTGTTCACCTTCGTCATGAACACCCTGGCAGAACTGATTCGTCAGCGTCTGCGCAAGAAATACTCGTCGCTTTAAGCAAAGGTAGAAGTCTGTGAAACAGAACTCCCTGAAAGGATGGTTCAAGAGCGGCGCCCCGGGCGTCTGGATCAGCGGTGGCGCGGTGTCCATCGCGGTCATCATGACCATCGGCCTGTTGGCGGTGATCGCCGTGCGCGGTCTCGGTCACTTCTGGCCGGCGGACCTGATCCACGCCCATTACGACGTACCGGGCCAGGCCAATCACCTGGTGATCGGCGAAGTGGTGCAGAAAGAAGAAGTGCCGCGCGCGCGTCTGAAGAGCGCCGGCCTGCCGGTGCCTGACGAAGGCCCGGAATTCATGACCCGCGAGCTGATCAAGGTCGGCAACCGTGACCTGAACGGCAACGACTTCACCTGGATCGTCGGCGAATGGCTGACCGACCAGACCACGCCGCCCGAATTGATGGCCATCGAACGTCGCGAGTGGGGCAACTTCTACGGCTACCTGGTCAACGTCAAACAGGACGGCAAGGTCATCGCTGAAGGCGAAGCCGCATGGCCCGAGCTGCAAGCGCGCATCGATCGTGTGAACGATCTCGCCGCTCAGCTCAAGACGCTGGAAAAAGTCGACATTGGCGCAATCAACGCCGGCCTCGAACGCATCCGTCTGCATGGCCGCAAGCTGGAGCTGGAAGGCAAACTCGACGCCACTGCACAAGCGGACATGGAATCGGAGCGTGCCGAGCTGAACGCGCGCTATCAGGACATCGAAGCACGTCTGTCCGACCTGCATGCACAGTTCAACCGCGACGCCCTGACCGCTCGCGACGCCAACGGCAAAGAGATTGAAATCGGTCTGGGCAAAGTGGTTCACGCCTACCAGCCGAACGCGATGAGCACGTTGACCAAGGTCGGCTTCTACTTCAGCAAGATCTGGGAGTTCCTCTCGGATGACCCGCGTGAAGCGAACACCGAGGGCGGGATCTTCCCGGCGATCTTCGGCACCGTGATGATGACCCTGATCATGGCGATGATCGTGACCCCGTTCGGCGTACTGGCGGCGGTGTACCTGCGTGAATACGCCAAGCAGAACACCCTGACCCGCGTCATTCGCATCGCGGTGAACAACCTCGCCGGCGTACCGGCGATCGTCTACGGCGTGTTCGGTCTGGGCTTCTTCGTTTATGTACTCGGTGGTTCGGTTGACCGCTTGTTCTTCCCTGAAGCGCTGCCGGCACCGACCTTTGGTACACCGGGTCTGCTGTGGGCCTCGCTGACCCTTGCTCTGCTGGCGGTGCCGGTGGTGATTGTGGCGACCGAGGAAGGTCTGGCGCGCATTCCGCGTACCGTGCGTGAAGGCTCGTTGGCACTGGGCGCGACCAAGGCGGAGACGCTATGGAAGATCGTCATCCCGATGGCCAGCCCGGCAATGATGACCGGCATGATCCTCGCCGTGGCCCGTGCCGCCGGTGAAGTGGCGCCGCTGATGCTGGTGGGCGTGGTGAAACTGGCGCCGTCGCTGCCGGTGGACGGCAACTACCCGTACCTGCATCTGGATCAGAAAATCATGCACCTGGGCTTTCATATCTATGACGTCGGCTTCCAGAGCCCGAACGTCGAAGCAGCCCGCCCGCTGGTGTACGCCACCGCGCTGCTGCTGGTGCTGGTGATCGCGACGTTGAACCTGTCGGCGGTGTATATCCGCAACCACCTGCGCGAGAAGTACAAGGCTTTGGACAGTTGATATCCCTGTGGGAGCGGGCTTGCTCGCGAAGGCGGCGGGTCAGGCGACATTGATGTTGAATGTGCCGACCTCATCGCGAGCAAGCCCGCTTCCACCCTAGATTGAGTACAGCCGCACCAAGCGGCTACCCGAACCGAATTTGTCAGCACAGGGAGCCTCCCATGCAGCACGAAACACACAGCCACGGCATCAACATGTCTGCCCTGGGCCGCGACAAGCAGAGCCTGAACCTCGAACAGGAAACCGTCGCCATCGAAGTGCCGGGCCTGAGCCTGTACTACGGCGACAAACAAGCACTGTTCGACGTCAGCATGAACATCCCGAAGCAGCGCGTGACCGCGTTCATCGGCCCGTCGGGCTGCGGTAAGTCGACGTTACTGCGTACCTTCAACCGGATGAACGATCTGGTCGACGGTTGCCGCGTCGAGGGCGCAATCAACCTGTACGGCAACAACATCTATCGCAAGGGCGAAGACGTTGCCGAGCTGCGTCGTCGTGTCGGCATGGTGTTCCAGAAGCCCAACCCGTTTCCGAAGACCATCTACGAAAACGTGGTGTACGGCCTGCGCATCCAGGGCATCAACAAGAAGCGCATTCTCGATGAAGCGGTCGAGTGGGCATTGAAAGGCGCAGCGCTGTGGGACGAGGTCAAGGATCGCCTGCACGATTCGGCCCTCGGCCTGTCCGGTGGTCAGCAACAGCGTCTGGTCATCGCCCGTACCATCGCCGTTGAGCCAGAAGTTTTGCTGCTCGACGAACCGTGCTCGGCACTCGACCCGATCTCGACGCTGAAGGTCGAAGAACTGATCTACGAGCTGAAATCCAAGTTCACCATCGTCATCGTGACCCACAACATGCAACAGGCGGCACGGGTGTCCGACTACACCGCGTTCATGTACATGGGCAAACTGGTGGAATTCGGCGACACCGATACCCTGTTCACCAATCCGGCGAAGAAGCAGACCGAAGACTACATCACCGGTCGTTATGGCTGACAGTTGCGGGTTATTCACAGAATTGACGCTGCGGCCCACCGCACCTAACCGGACGCTCCAAGGACGCCAACATGATTAGTAAAGAAGGCCTTACCCACCACATCTCCGCGCAGTTCAACGCTGAGCTCGAGGAAGTGCGCAGCCACCTCCTTGCCATGGGCGGGCTGGTCGAAAAGCAGGTCAACGACGCGGTGACCGCGCTGATCGAGGCGGACTCCGGCCTGGCTCAGCAGGTGCGTGAGATCGACGACCAGATCAACCAGATGGAACGCAACATCGACGAAGAATGCCTGCGTATTCTCGCCCGTCGTCAGCCGGCGGCGTCCGACCTGCGTTTGATCATCAGCATTTCCAAGTCGGTGATCGACCTCGAGCGTATCGGCGATGAAGCCACCAAGATCGCCCGTCGTGCCATCCAGTTGTGCGAAGAAGGTGAAGCGCCGCGCGGTTACGTCGAGGTTCGCCACATTGGCGACCAGGTACGCAATATGGTTCGCGATGCACTGGACGCGTTCGCGCGTTTCGACGCCGATCTGGCCTTGTCGGTGGCGCAGTACGACAAGATCATCGACCGCGAATACAAAACCGCCCTGCGTGAGCTGGCGACCTACATGATGGAAGACCCACGCTCTATCTCGCGGGTGCTGAGCATCATCTGGGTCCTGCGTTCGCTGGAGCGCATCGGCGATCACGCGCGCAACATCTCCGAACTGGTGATTTACCTGGTGCGCGGCACTGACGTGCGCCACATGGGCCTCAAGCGCATGAAGGAAGAAGTTGAAGGCACAAGTGCCGAAACCGCTAATGTTCCGGGCGAAGCTGACGATAAGTAAGATTGCCTGAGAAAAGCGCCCGGCCCTCTGGCCGGGCGTTTTTGTTTGTGCTTTTCACAGGCGACCGAATTGAAAAGCGAATTAAAAAGCAGCACCCGCGAACGAAAAGTCCCGGCGTGACTGAAGAGTTTTGGCAATGTGCCATCAGCCAGCGTTATGCTTGCCGGGATTTTAATAGGGGTGTTGGATGAGCAAGATCAGTGTGTTGGTCGTGGACGATGCTTCGTTCATTCGTGACCTGGTGAAAAAGTGCCTGCGTAATTACTTCCCGGGGATCCGCACCGAGGACGCCATCAACGGCAAAAAGGCCCAGGCCATGCTGGCCAAAGAGGCGTTCGACCTGGTGCTGTGCGACTGGGAGATGCCGGAAATGTCGGGCCTCGAGCTGCTGACCTGGTGCCGCGAGCAGGACAACCTCAAGACCATGCCGTTCGTCATGGTTACCAGCCGTGGCGACAAGGAAAACGTCGTACAGGCGATTCAGGCCGGCGTTTCCGGCTACGTCAGCAAGCCGTTCACCAACGAGCAACTGCTGACCAAGGTCAAACAGGCGCTGAACAAGGTCGGCAAGCTCGACACCCTGATGAACAGCGCGCCGACCAAAATGAATTCGGCATTCGGCAACGATTCCCTGAGCGCACTGACCGGCGGCAAGCCTGCCGTGGTCGGCGGTGCTGCGGCCAAGCCTGTCGCTGCTGCCCCCGCTCCAGCCGCTGCACCGTCGCGCGGTTTGCTCAACAGCCCGCCAGTTCAGGCGCCCGGTGCATCCAAGGCGCCGGTGGGCGGTCGCGGTCAGGGTCAGCTGCGACTGCCGAGCGGCAATCAGCAATGCGTGATCAAGGCCTTGAGCATCAAGGAAGCGCTGCTGGTGGTGAAGCGCACCGAGACCCTGCCGCAGATTCTCGACAGCGCCGTGCTCGATCTGGAGCAGGGCGACAACGCCGAGATAGCGCGCCTCAATGGTTACCTGCACGCCATCGTCGCCCACGAGCAGAAAGCCGACAGCGACTGGCTGCAATTGACCTTCCGCTTCGTCGACCAGGACGCGCAGAAGCTCGACTACATCTCGCGCCTGATCGCCCGTGGCACGGCGCAGAAGCATTTCGTACCGGGCGCCTGATCTCGTCGCCTGGCAGTGATCGTTCCCACGCAGAGCGTGGGAACGATCGGCTTCTGCACTGCCTATTTGCAACATCTGTCGACTAGCCTGGTCTGTCTCAGCTGCTAGGCTGATTCCCAGGCCTTCCTTCGACAGACTTTTGCCCATGCTCGCGCGCCTGCTGTTTTTCTGCGGTCTCTGCCTGGCCTCCCACCTGGCGGTGGCCATGACCATCTACAAATCCACCGACGCCAACGGTGTGATCTCGTACAGCGACCGCCCGAGCAAAGGCGCGAAAGTGTTCGTGTTTCAGGATCGCATGGTCGAGCGCCTCGACCGCCAGGTGTATCTGGACATCAAGAAGCAGAAGGGCGTCGACGTGGTGTTTGCGCGCAACGATCTGTACGCGCCGGTCGAGGTTGCCCTGGCCTTCATCGGCACGAGCAATGTGCGCGGCGCCCCTGCGCAGGCCATACGTCGCGTCCTGCCACCGCGCAGCAACACGCGACTGGCGCTGCTGACGGCGATCAGCCGCGATCAGCCGCTGGTGTATTCGCCACAGTTCCAGTATTCGCTGGGCGACCCCTCAGGCACCGCGCAGGGCTATCGCTATCCGCTGCCCTGGCGTGGCGGGCCGTTCCGCCTGAGTCAGGGCGCCAACGGCCAGTACAGCCACTACGGGCCGAAGAATCGCTACGCCATGGACATCGCCATGCCGGTCGGCACGCCGATCATCGCCGCGCGAGCGGGGGTGGTGGTCAAGACCGAGAATTCCCAGAGCGGGCGCGGCACCGATGCGTCGGGCAATTTCGTGCGGGTGCTGCACGATGACGGCACCATGGGCGTGTACCTGCATCTGAAGCAGGGTTCGGTGAGCGTACGCGAAGGGCAGCGGGTCAAGGTCGGCAGTGCGCTGGCGCTGTCGGGCAACACCGGCAACAGCAGCGGCCCGCACCTGCACTTCGTGGTACAGCGCAATACCGGCGAAGGGCTGGTGTCGATTCCCTACCAGTTCAATCAGCCACTGGGGGCGTTGCCCAATTTTGCGTTGGGCAAACAATAAAGCAAAAGATCGCAGCCTGCGGCAGATCCTGCCATGGGAATGCGATCCCTGTAGGAGCTGCCGAAGGCTGCGATCTTTTGGCAGGCAACGCGGTTTCCCGCATGGCACTCAATCGAGCATCAACACCTTGGCCAGCACAATCTTCGGCCCTTTCATCTTCTTGATGATGATGCGCAGGCCTTCGACTTCCAGCACTTCTTCCTCTTCCGGCACCCGTTTCAGGGTTTCGTAAACCAGCCCGGCGAGGGTTTCCGCTTCGATGTGATCAAGATCGATGCCCAGCAGGCGCTCGACCTTGAACAACGGCGTATCGCCACGCACCAGCAGCTTGCCCGGCTGATAGGCGAGAATGCCGCGCTCAGCCTTGCGGTGTTCGTCCTGAATGTCGCCGACCAGCACTTCCAGCACGTCTTCCATGGTCAGGTAGCCGATGATGTTGCCGTCAGCCTCCTCGACCACGGCGAAGTGCGAGCCACCCTTGCGGAACTGCTCCAGCAACTGCGACAGCGGCATGTGCCGCGATACGCGCTCCAGCGGGCGGGTCAGCTCGGCCAGGTTGAACGACTCGGGAATGTGGTCCAGCGCCGCCAGTTCCAGCAGCAGATCCTTGATGTGCAGCAGGCCGACGAACTCCTGGCGCTCGCTGTCGTACACCGGATAACGGCTGAACTTGTGGCGACGGAACATCGCCAGGATTTCCTTCAGCGGCGCGTTGAATTCGAGGGTGATCAGGTCTTCGCGGGAGTTGGCCCAGTCGACCACTTCCAGCTCGCCCATTTCCACGGCCGAAGCCAATACGCGCATGCCCTGATCGCTCGGATCCTGGCCACGGCTGGAGTGCAGGATGAGTTTCAGTTCTTCGCGGCTGTAATGGTGTTCATGGTGCGGGCCGGGTTCACCTTGCCCTGCGATACGCAGAATCGCGTTGGCGCTGGCGTTGAGCAGGTAGATCGCCGGGTACATCGCCCAGTAGAACAGGTACAGCGGCACCGCCGTCCACAGCGACAGCAGCTCGGGTTTGCGGATCGCCCACGACTTGGGCGCGAGTTCGCCGACCACAATGTGCAGATACGAAATGATGAAGAACGCGGTGAAGAACGACACGCCTTTGATGATCTCGGGCGAGTCGACGCCGACTGCACTGAGCAAAGGTTCGAGAATGTGCGCGAACGCCGGTTCACCGACCCAGCCCAGGCCGAGGGAGGCGAGGGTGATACCCAACTGACATGCCGACAGGTAGGCATCGAGCTGACTGTGCACGGTGCGCAGGATGTGCCCGCGCCAGCCGTGCTGCTCGGCGATGGCTTCGACCCGGGTCGAGCGCAGTTTGACCATGGCGAATTCCGCCGCAACGAAAAAGCCGTTGAGCAACACCAGGATCAGAGCAAAAAGAATCATGCCGAAGTCGGCGAAAATGGTAGCGAGGGACAAGCCAGGGGAAGGGTCCATGATGGAGTTTTGCAGGTTCCGTGTGATTCGAAAGTAAGGGAAAACAGCGCCTGAAAGGCAGGCGCAAGTCAGCCAATGTAGCGGCTGACTTGGCAATTGCCTAGTGGCGTGTGCCGGGCGGCATCACTCGGCGGCGCTGATCGCCCGTGCGCTGGCCACCTGGGCCGGGGCGAAGTGGCAGGTGAACGTGCTGCCGTGGCCGGGCACGCTGCTGATCTCCATGCGCGCACGATGGCGCAACAGCACGTGTTTGACGATGGCCAGGCCGAGGCCGGTGCCGCCGGTGTTGGAGTTGCGGCTGGAATCGACGCGATAGAAGCGTTCGGTCAGTCGCGGCAGGTGTTTGCTGTCGATACCGATGCCCGAATCCTGCACGCTCAGGTGAGCGCCCTGATCGTCGCCCCACCAGCGAATCCGAATGTTGCCTTCGGCCGGGGTGTACTTGACCGCGTTGAACACCAGATTGGAAAACGCACTGCGCAACTCCGCTTCGCTGCCCTTGAGCAGCACTCCGGCATTGGCCTCGAGGCTGATGCGCTGGTTTTTCGACCCGGACAATTGCTGGGCGTCGCTGGTGATCGATTGCAGCAATGTGTCGATCTGCACCGGCTGGTTATCCGACGGATAATCGGTGGCTTCCAGTTTCGCCAGCAGCAACAAGTCGTTGAGCAGCGTCTGCATGCGCCCGCCCTGTTGCTGCATCTGCTGCAGGGCCCGGCTCCAGCGCGGGTTCACTTCCTCGACGTTATCGAGCAGGGTTTCCAGATAGCCGCAGATCACCGTCAGCGGTGTGCGCAATTCGTGGGAAACGTTGGCGATGAAGTCTTTGCGCATCTGCTCCAGTTGATGGATGCGCGTGACGTCGCGCACCAGCATCAGATGCTCGTTGTTGCCGTAGCGGGTCAGGTACAGCTGAATGCGTACGCGATCATTGGTCGGAGACGGGATTTCCAGCGGCTCGGCGAAGTTGTCCTGCTCGAAATATTCCTTGAAGCGCGGATGGCGCACCAGGTTGGTCACCGGTTGGCCGCTGTCTTGTGGGGTCTTGAGGCCGAGCAGGGTTTCGGCGGCGCGGTTCCACCATTCCAGATTGCCGTCGCTGTCGAGCATGATCACTGCGTCTTTCAGCGCGGCGGTGGATTCCTGCACCCGGTCGATCACTGCTTGCAGGCGCCCGCGCACGCGTTGATCGCGGCGTTGCAGGTGGTAGATGCTGTCGAACACCTCGCCCCACAGACCATAGCCATCGGGCGGTGCTTCGTCGGGTTGGTGCTGGCGCAGCCATTCGTGCAGACGCAGCAATTGCTTGAGCGTCCAGGCCAGATAAAGGCCCAGACCCACTGCGAGGCTCCAGCCGTAATAGCCGGTGATCAGGCCGATCACCAGGCAGGCGGTGACCAGCAACAGCATGTGGCGAATCAGGGTGCCATGCCAGTTTTGATTCACAGTCGATACGGTCCTTGTCAGCGAGTCTGGCGGGCGGATCAGGCCTTTGTAGAGAACCGATAACCGGTGCCGCGCACGGTTTGTACCAGATTTTCGTAAGCGTCGCCGAGGGCTTTGCGCAGGCGCCTGATGTGCACGTCGACGGTGCGCTCTTCGACATAGACGTTGCCGCCCCAGACCTGATCCAGCAACTGGCCGCGGGTGTAGGCGCGTTCCTGGTGGGTCATGAAGAATTGCAGCAGGCGGTATTCGGTCGGGCCCATCTCGGCGGGTTTGCCGTCGATGGTCACGCGGTGGCTGATCGGGTCGAGCAACAGGCCGCCGACTTCGATTGGCGCTTCGCCATCGGTCGGTCCGGCACGGCGCAGCACCGCCTTGAGACGGGCGACCAGTTCGCGCGGGGAAAACGGTTTGGTGATGTAGTCGTCGGCGCCGACTTCCAGGCCCTGGATCTTGTTGTCCTCTTCACCCTTGGCGGTGAGCATGATGATCGGGATGTCCCCGGTCAGCTCGTCACGCTTGAGGCGTCGGGCCAGTTCGATGCCGGAGGTGCCCGGCAGCATCCAGTCGAGCAGGATCAGGTCCGGCTTGCGGTCGACGATGATGGCGTGGGCCTGCTGCGAATTCTCTGCCTCGAGGCAGTCATAGCCGGCCATTTCCAACGCCACGGCGATCATTTCGCGAATCGGCGCTTCGTCGTCGACGATCAGAATGCTCCTGCCAACCATGCCTTAATCCTCTTGTCATTTAACTGTCTTGCGCCGCATTAGATAACGGAATTATTGCAGTCGTGTGACAGTATTTCAGAGTGGCGGTGATTGTGCTGATCCTGAACTAAGCTCCAAGTCCGAATCCTGACAACCACAAAAGAAGGTTTCCATGACTCAGATGACTGCTTGTTTCAAAGCCCTGCTGATGGCCGCTGCCTTGGCGCTGCCTGGCCTGGCCATGGCTGCCGATCCGGCGATGGAGAAGGACGGCATGTTCACTGACCACAAAGGCATGACCCTGTACACCTTCGCCAAGGACGCTGCTGGCAAGTCTGCGTGCAATGACAAATGCGCAGCGAACTGGCCGCCATTGATGGCGCAGGCAGGTGACAAGTCGATGGGCGACTGGACGGTGATCAAGCGTGACGATGGCTCGATGCAGTGGGCCTACCAGGGCATGCCGCTGTACACCTTCGTGATGGACAAGAAGGCCGGCGACATGACCGGCGACGGCAAAATGGACGGCGCGTGGAAAGTCGCCAAGGCCAAATAACCAGAAAACCCCTGTGGGAGCGGGCTTGCTCGCGAAGGCGTCGTGTCAGTCACATTCAGGGTTGACTGACACACCGCCTTCGCGAGCAAGCCCGCTCCCACAGGTATGGATCTTCAGCGCAATGCGTAATCCAGAACGATCCCGACAAATATCGCCAACCCGGCCCAGTGGTTGTGCAAAAACGCCTTGAAGCAGCGCATGCGATCACGATCACGGGTGTACCAGAACTCCCACGCATAACACCCGGCCGCCACCAGCAAACCGAGATGGAACCAGATCCCCAGCTCAAACTTCGACCCGGCCAGCGTCAGGCAGCCCAATGACAGCGCCTGCAGGCCGAGGATGATCACCCGATCCGCCTCGCCAAACAGGATCGCCGTGGATTTCACGCCGATCTTCAGATCATCATCGCGATCGGTCATTGCATAGTAGGTGTCGTAACCCACCGTCCACAGCAGATTGGCGATCCACAGCAGCCACGCCGCCGCCGGCAACTCGCCGGTCTCGGCGGTGAACGCCATCGGCATGCCCCAGGAAAACGCCGCACCCAGCACCACTTGCGGGTAATAGGTGTAGCGCTTCATGAACGGATAAGTGAACGCCAGCGCCAGACCGCCCAGCGACAGCCAGATGGTCGGCGCGTTGGTGCACAGCACCAGCAGAAAACTGATGCCCATCAGCACGGCGAAGAACACCAGCGCTTCTTTTGAACTGATCTTGCCGCTGGCCAGGGGGCGCTGGGCGGTGCGTTTGACGTGGCCGTCGACCTTGCGGTCGGCCCAGTCGTTGATCACGCAACCACCCGCGCGGGTCAACACCACGCCGAGGACGAAGATGACGATGTTGGCGAGTGACGGCGAACCCTTGCCGGCAATCCACAACGCCCACAGCGTTGGCCACAACAGCAGATAAATGCCGATCGGCTTGTCCATGCGCGTCAACTGAACGAAATCCCAGGCGCGCGGGTTCAGACGGTTGAGGGACTTGAGCAGGCTCTGGTACATCAGCAGTTCTCCGGATGGGCGCGGGCGGCGATCCACAGGCTCGGCAGGAAAATTTCCGCGACCAGCACGCTCAGCGCGCCACGGTCGAAACGTGAACGCCGACCCCATAGCTCAGGGGCTTTCACCGCAGGCGGCAGCCATTGTTCAGGGTAGTGGCAGACTTCAATCGCGCGGCGCTGGAACGCCTGATCGCAAAACAGCAATTCGCCCAGCGAGCGGCTGCCCAGTTCATCCATGTGCAAACCATCGCCTTGCAGGGCTGCTCGCGAGGCGACGCTGCGGGCAAACACCCAGGCTTCGCCATGGCCGCGCAAATACACCTCGCGCACCCAGCCTTCGCTGCCCTCGGCCAGATCCAGTGCCGCGCATTCATCAGCGCGCAGGGTGTCCCAGCCTTCGAACAACGGCGACACGCTGAAGCCATCGTTGGACAACCGAGTCAAACGGCGGGTCAGCGAACCTTCGTCGAACAACCAGTCGAGGGTCAGAGGATCGGGGCGAGGCGTCAGGCGGGCTTGGGTCAGCCAGAGCGGGGCGGGACAGGCATTTGAATGTTGCACAATGAGTCATTATTGGCCGCAAATGAGGCGGCGAGCTTACCATGGCGGGCGACAAGATCGAGCGGCGCCGGCCGCCGTTGCGCCGAACAGGCTTGCATCTGCCCGGCACCCTCAGTACAAAACGCCCTGAGCCGGATGGCAGCGCAGCACCCATCGACCGTCCGCGCCGGCACTACGCCTGAATCCTGAGGAAGTACCTGAATGAAGAAGTGGCAATGTATCGTCTGTGGCCTGATCTACAACGAAGCCGACGGCTGGCCGGATGACGGCATCGCGCCGGGCACCCGCTGGGAAGACGTACCGGCAGACTGGCTGTGCCCCGACTGCGGTGTCGGCAAGATGGACTTTGAAATGATCGAAATCAACTAAGCAAAACACAGGAGTAAGGCATGAGCGCACCAGTCGTCATCATCGGCACCGGGCTTGCGGGCTATAACCTGGCCCGCGAGTTTCGCAAGCTCGACAGCGAAACCCCGCTGCTGTTGATTACCGCCGATGACGGCCGCTCTTACTCCAAGCCGATGCTCTCCACCGGTTTCGGCAAGAGCAAGGACGCCGATGGCCTGAGCATGGCTGAGCCCGGCGCCATGGCCGAGCAGTTGAAGGCCGAAGTGCGCACCCACACGCGCATCAGCGGCATCGACGCCGGCCACAAGCGCTTGTGGATCGGCGAAGAAGCCGTGCCCTATCGCGACCTGATCCTCGCCTGGGGCGCGGAAACCGTGCGTGTGCCGATCGAGGGTGACGGTGCTGATCGGGTGTTCCCGATCAACGATCTCGAAGATTACGCGCGCTTTCGTGCCGCCGCCGAGGGCAAGCGTCGGGTGTTGGTGCTCGGCGCCGGGCTGATCGGCTGTGAGTTTGCCAATGACCTGATCCTCGGCGGCTACGAAGTGCAACTGGTCGCGCCGTGCGAACAGGTCATGCCAATGCTCTTGCATCCTGCCGCTGCGGCGGCCGTGCAGGCCGGGCTGGAAAGTATCGGGGCGAAGTTTCACCTCGGCCCGGTGCTGACTCGGCTGGAGAAAGCCGCCGATGGCCTGGAAGCGCACCTGTCCGACGGCCAGATCATCCCGTGCGATGTGGTGGTCTCGGCGATCGGTCTGCGTCCACGCATCGATCTGGCGGCAGCTGCCGGCGTGCAGGTCAATCGCGGCGTGACGGTCGATCGTTACCTGAAGACTTCCCACGCCAACATTTACGCCTTGGGCGATTGCGCTGAAGTCGACGGGCTCAATCTGCTCTATGTGATGCCGCTGATGAGTTGCGCCCGTGCACTGGCGCAAACCCTCGCTGCAAATCCGACCGCAGTCAGCTACGGGCCAATGCCGATCACCGTGAAAACCCCGGTGTGCCCGCTGGTAGTTTCGCCGCCGCCACGCGGCAGCGAAGGCGTGTGGAGCGTTGAAGGGCAGGGCGCCGACATCAAAGCGCTGTGCCGCAGTGCCGACGGTCAGTTGCTCGGTTACGCACTGACCGGCGGGGCGGTCATGGAAAAACTGGCCCTGAACAAACAGCTGCCGCCGTTGCTGGCGTAAATGCCGGTCGTTCTGTCGTAAACACCGCTCTTTTGCCCCGACAAAGGTCTTGGGGAGACTGGCGCCGCCGTTGGCGGCGTGCCATTCTCACTCCCGTCTGCCGCAGAGTAGAGCCTGCGGCGCCTTGGGCGCTGTTCCAACGAGAACAGCACGGACATAACAACAAAAAACCGTCAAAGGGGCTTCACTAATGCGTAAACCAGAACTCGCCGCTGCAATCGCCGAAAAGGCAGACCTGACCAAAGAACAGGCCAACCGCGTCCTCAACGCCGTCCTCGAAGAAATCACCGGCGCCCTGCACCGCAAGGACAGCGTGACGCTGGTCGGCTTCGGCACCTTCCTGCAGCGCCACCGCGGCGCCCGCACCGGCAAAAACCCGCAGACCGGCGAACCGGTGAAGATCAAGGCCAGCAACACCGTGGCGTTCAAGCCAGGCAAGTCGTTGAAAGACAGCGTCAATCCTTGATGGCGGCGTGCTCCCCTGAATGACGGGGAGAACCGCAAATGAGAAATGGGCACACCGATTGCGGTCGGGTGCCCATTTTTTGTGGTTGCCTGATGGCTTACTGGCGTCGGAAGCAAGCCTTGCCGTTACCGAAGTCCACAGCCAGGCAGTTTGGCTCGATTGCCAATTGCAGATCCTGGAACAGTCCGCCCAGATCGCTGTTGGAGGCAGGCTTGGCTGTGCTTTCCAACACTACTGTCTGGTTCTCGACCTTCCAGGTGCCTTTGGCAAAACCGTCGGCGCTGCCGTACGCCACGCCGGCGTCAAAGGTACCGTCCTTGCGCAACAGCAACTCCGCGCCCATTTCCATTGCGCCGGTCAGGTAGTAATGGCCGTCTAGTGGCGGTGTATCTGCTAATACCGGGGTGATGGGAAAGCCGATGAGTGCGGCGAACACTAGTGGTTTCAAATCCATGAAATGAAGCTCCTTGGCAGCTGTATTAAGAGGACCGAATTTTCGGGGTGTCGGATTCTGCCATAGCGGTGCTTTGCCGGCCCGCTGTTTAAACGCTACACAATCGAATCAATATCCAGCTGAAACGGCGCGCCAACTGCATGCCCACCGGTCATCGCGGCGATAGCGGCGTCGTGGTCTTCAGCGGCTGGCGGGATCATCGCCAGTTGCTCCTGAACCAGGTTTTCAGGGTGGGCGTTCCAGCGCAGCAGACTTTCCTCGACCCATTCGGGCTGGTCGGCATAGCTGCCGTAAACGTCGGCCTCGCTGACCCGTTGATCGCGCAGCGCTGTCAGGCGGGCCTTGGTCATGCTGATCTTGTCTATTTCCTGATTGAGCATCAGCGTCTTGTGCGCGCGCTCCTGCTCTCGCACGTAAGAACGGTGGTTGTTTTCCAGTTCACGCTTAACGGCCCGCAGCTGTTGCTGAATATTCTCCAGGGCGCTGCTGATCCACTCGAATTCGCGATTGGTCACCAGCGAACGCTTGAGCTGCAGTGCTTCCTGCCAACGGCGCAAGCTGGCCCAGCAGCCGGGGATGTAGCTGACGACCATTGAGTGGTGACCCCGGTCGAACAACTGCCGCAGAAACGATCCGCGTTCGGGCAAGCCGTTGGTAGCGCGCAGGGCCTTGGCGCAGCCGTGATCGACGATCGTGCTGCAACCCGGCTCCCAGAGAAGGGAGGATCGGTGGTTCTTGTCGAACTCAACGGGCATGAAATGGCGCAAAGCACCGTGATGCCCATAGTCGTCGCCAAAGAAATTGATGATTCCCCAGATCAGCAGGCCGAGGCCGGCGACCGGGTTGAAGCCCAGCACCACGGCGTTGGTTGCGTACATCGGCCCAGGCTTGGCAAAGGTGTTCATCCAGGTCGCCGGCACGCTCGGTACCGGATCGTTCTGATTGACGATGCGGTGGTGGGCCAATGCTTTGGCGCTTTCGATGAACGTGGTGTCACCAGCGCGGGGGGCGCCGTAGGTGTAGAGCACGATTTGCGGGGAGAACTCCAGGTTGCGTCTCAGCATCTCGGACAGGATCAGTGCAACTGCACCGCCCAGACTGTGACCCGTGATCAGCAGCTTTTGCCCGCTGTAGAATTTTTCCAGATAAGTCACGATGAATGGATAAGCCGCCAAAGCGCCACCGTAGAAACCGCGGTGCACTTTGCCTTCGCCTTCGGCAAAGGGAACCTGATAGGCATCGCCGTCACGCCGGCCGTCGGGCCAGATCTCACTGGTACCTCGCACGCTGATCAGGATCAACTCGTCATGGTGGCAGATGAAAGCTTGGGTATCAGTACTGTTGTCTTTGTTACGGTCATCGAGACAGTGCAACTTGGCCGGGTGTTCTTGTTCGTCGCCCAACGCGGGGTCATTCACTTCGGGGTAAAGGTTCGGGTCGAACGGCACCACTTCCAGGCGTTTCGAATACGGCACGTCTTCGTACAGTGGGTAGTATTTCTGCGTTTGCGAGTCATCGACCTTCCACAACTCGTCGAACTGCGGCAGCGCGTGGCCGAACCAGTTGCCGCTGCTGGGCTGTACCGGAAAGCTTACCGTGTCGGTCTGCACCGGTTGAGTGTTGGGTTCCTGTCCGAAATCGGTGTAGCTCAGCGTCGCCATCACCGACAGCTGATAAAGGTTGAGCGCGCAGAACGCGTCGCCTGTCGACAGCATTGGCCGTAGCGCTCTCATCGGCCGTACTTCCAGCACATGGTGTTTGTTCGGCAGCAGTGCGACGCCCTTGGGCGGCGGCGGGGAAAACCCCAATTCGACGGTGGCCATCTCCGCCGCACTCAAGATGGTGTGCAGTCCGCCATCCGCAGAAGTTTTATCGACGGCCGTGAAGTCTCTGGACTTCGCAGCGGGGCGCATGAGCTTGTGCGCCGCCCTCTTCGGAGGGTCGCGACGAGCAACCAGTGGTGGCAGGTGGGCGATGTGCTTTACCAGTTCACTGACTTCGACCTGGCAGTACGCATCGGTTTCGGACAGGTCCTTGGCGGGGTTTGCCTGGGTGCGAGTGCCTGTTTTGTGGAAGAAGCGGGTTTTTTCGGCGCGGACTTGGAGATCAGTTATGGGAAGGGGATAGTGGGGTCTTTTTATCAACCCCTTGTATAGAGTGTCCGAACCGTCGTATGGGCGGTTTGCCTTAAGTACTAAAGGGCCGCAGTAGTGGCTGTCGACCTTTGCGAAGCCGTTAGCATCAAGCCTTAGCGTATAAACCGTATCTTCGTAATCTATAACTTCGATCTTCAAGCCGGCGTAGGGTCTGCCATCACCAAATTCGTCCACGAATTGAAAGCTTGTCGAATGCGCGCGCCGGGGGCATGCATGAATATTGCCCGACATGAAAGGTGCATGATTGGCGGCTAAGGGGGAGGTATTCATGGTTTTGTTTCCCATTTCTCCGTGCATCCCGGGTAGATGGTGCAGACTCTTCCGTCCACCATCCGGAACGTGCTGAAGTCTTTGTAGTTTCCGTTGCAATAGGCGTGTTGATCTTCAAATTTCTCGCCCATACAGCGTTTCCAGCCACCGGGCACTTCGGCCCATGTGTCTCCCCAAGCCGGCTTTTCTTCTTCAGACAACCCAACTTTCAGCGTCACCGTTTTGCCCTCAAGTTGAGTCAATGTGTATGCCGTGGAAGGTCTCGTTCGCAGCACGTTGCCCTGTGCATCCATTTTTTTGCAGGTCAGCAGTTTGATCAGGGATCGATGTGGGCCGACGGTGCGGAATGACCACATGCATTCACCATAAAACTCCCCTGCACCGTCCTCGTTGAAAGTGCCCTTTAATCGTTCCAGCAACTCTGGGCGCACGAAAATCGAGGCGTAGTCCATGCTGAAGTTGCTTCGGCCTTTTCCATAAAACCCGATGACCTTGATTTCCACTTTGTTGAGCGCCAACGGACAATCGCTGACGGTTTTGTACAACTCGATTTCCGCAGTGCTTACATATTCCATGGTGGGTTTATTGAAGCTCACCCAGAAATCCGGCTTTCCTGGCACGCGGCAGGTTTCACCTGCGGCAGGCAGATAGATAGCCTTGAGCTCGTATTTGAAGTCAGGTGGGAAGTCCGGAATAAAGGTGAAGGAGTTTGGCTTGTCTACCGCCGAACAGCCTGAAGTCAGAGCGAGAACACCGCCGAGAGTACTGGCGATGAGGGCTCGTTTGATACGCGGGAGCGTTTGCCGCCGATTGAATTCTTTCCGGTCGTTCATGGCTTTTCTTCCGTGTTTTCTGTGCATCCTGGGTAGATGGTGCAAACCCGCCCATCGACCATTTTGAAAGTGCTGAAATCTTTGTCGTTGCCGAAACAGAACGCATCCTGATCCTCAAAGGCTTTCCCCATGCAGCGCTTCCATCCGCCGGGCACTTTTACCCACGTGTCACCAAAAGCGGGCTTTTCCCGCTCAGATAATTGGATTTTCAGAGTCACCGTTTTTCCGGAAAGCTGAGTCAGCGTGTACGCCGTGAAAGGACGGCTCCGCCCGACATTGCCCTGTGCATCCATTTTTTTGCAGGTCAGCAGTTTGATCAGATAACGCTTCGGGCCCACCGTGCGAAAAGACCACATGCATTCACCAAAGAACTCAGCTGTCTCGTCATCTCTGAAACTACCCATCTGTCGTTCCAACAACTCCGGACGCACAGCAATCGAGGCGTAGTCATAACTGAAGTTGCTTCGCCCTGAACCATAAATACCGATGACCTTGATCTCGATGTAATTCAGCGCCAGAGGACATTCGCTTACGGTTCTGTACAGCGGGATCTCGGAAGTCCCTTCGTACTTCATATTGGTTTTGTTGTATCCCAGCTGAGTGTTTCTCCCGCCAGGCACGGTGCATGTTTGGCCCTTGGCCGGAACATAGGTGGCCGTCAGGTCGTACCTGAATCCGGGCGGAAAATCCGGAACAAACGTAAACGTGTTCGGGGTCTTCACCGTCGTACAACCCACCAGCAATCCCAGGCATCCACTCAGCAGCAACCCTCGTTTCAAGTTCCTCATCGACCTACCTCTCCCTGCCAATACAACGCTTCCTGATATACCCGCTCAAAATGCATCGCCGGATCTTCACCGGGTTTGGGCAGCCATGATTTGCCTGGCCGATATCCCGGTAACTGCAAACTGCGGGTCAGCAAGAAATGCACTTGCTCCGGTTGTTGCCAGCCCCACAAGTGCGTCAGTTGAATCAGGCCCCACAGCCACTCATCGACGTCGAGCTGTTCGGCCAGCGTGGCCATTGCTTCGGTGTGTTCGCCGACCAGGTAACGGCGGGTGTTGTCGAACAGCACGTTGGCGTAGATCAGCTCCGGGGTCGGCGTGTGCAGCCAAGGCGGATCCATCGGCAGCGGGTGGTGGCCGGGGTCCGGGTTGTCGATGGCGTTCCATCGCTCTGCGTGCCAATAGCAGACGCTGTTGAATGGCCCGAGAAACGCCGCGCGGTGCTGGGGTTGCAGGTGCGCCAGCGCACGGCCCAGAACCCGGTTGTCATGCACGCGGTACACCGCCTGATTCGGGCGTTCGCCGGTGATCAGGCGCTCGCGCCAGTGCGCGGCCAGCAGATCAAGCTCGCCATGACGGGCACTGGCCAGCCAGCCCCAATTGCGCTCGGGCGTGGCGAGCAAGGCCTGGATGGCGGGATGCTGCGCCGTATCGATCTGCAACAGCAGCGGGCCGGTTGGCGCCAGCGACTCGGCCGGCGTGCCGGTGTACAGCGGGCGAAACCGCGCGGTGCCGAGGTCGCGGGTCAGCGCAGCGTGCTCTGCGCTTTGATCGTCGGTGTCGAGCATCAGATACAGATCGCAGCCGGCGCGGGATTGCGCGTGCAACCATTGTGCGACCGGGCTCATGCGACTTCTCCCAGCTCGCACAGACCCGCCGCGCAGGCTTCGCACAGCGGGCAATAGTCCGCCGCCTGCAGGCGGGCACTGTTGATGATCGACTGCGGTGTGGCGTTGATCGGAGGAGCCAGACCGGCCTCTGCCTGTAGCGGTTGTAGCGGCGCGAGCCCCGGCAGCGGCGCTCCGCCCTCTACCATGGGCACGCTGCTGAAAATCCCGGCGGCATTGATCACGATGTGATGGCCGCCCGCTGACAGCGTCAGGCTCATGCCGGCATCAATCACCACGTTGCTTGCAGTGACATGCGCCTGTTGACCGGCCTGAATCACCAGGGCGCCAACGGTCTGACTGCTGGTGCCGCTGACGGTCAGCATGTCATCGGCATTGATCAGTGTGCTGCGCAGCCCTTGATGAGTGCGCGAATCCCGGCCCTCGATCAGGCTGGTGCTGTCATTGCCGACATGCTCATGGCGGTCGCGCGTGATCAGGCTGCGGCTGTCGTTGAGGATCAGTTGCTCCAGATCACGCTGGGCCCGCAGGTAGATTTTTTCCTGCCCGGCGCGATCCTCGATCGACAGTTCGTTGTAGCCGCCATTGCGCGGAGTGCTCTGGCTGCGCAACACCGTTCGGGTCTGACTCGCCGGCAAGGGATGAGCAACACCATTGACCTTGTTGGCGACGCAGCCGGTAATCAAGGGGTGATCCGGGTTGCCCTCCAGAAAAGTCACGACCACCTCCATTCCAACCCGGGGTATGGCCACTGCGCCAAATCCATCACCCGCCCAACTGGAGGCTACGCGCAGCCAGCAGCTGCTTTTCTCGCTGTTGCGTTCAGTGCGGTCCCAGGGGAACTCAACCCGAACCCGTGCGTGCTCGTCGCAAAAAATTTCCTCCCCCGGTGGCACGGTGACTTTTGCGGTCTGGCAAACCAGCAGAGGCCTCGGCGCGGGCAGTGGCGGGCGGTAAAACACATCCGCAGGGATAGCCTTGAACGTGTTGCGATAACCCTGCGTGAAGCCATTGGCAGCATGGGCATCGTCGCTGCTGAAGACCTCTTCGAGCACGCCTGGTTGCTTGCCTTCATGAGAGAGCTGCAGCAGCCGCCACGACTCGTTGCACTCCGGCCGAGGATGTTGGCGTAGATCGAACAGGTGACCGCTGCGCAGAATCGGCTGATTGCTTTTGCCTTCAATCCATTGGTAATCGCTGCGGTGGCGCTCCAACGTCTGACGCGCCAGCTGTTTGCCGGACCTCTCTGAGGTCATCAACAACGGATAGCGGTAGTCTTCGAGCTCGGGACTGAACTCGGCGGTGAAACGGTTTTCCAGCAGCAGGTTGGGGCGCTTCAGGTCATAGTCGCGGCGGGTGACAGTGCTGGTGCGTGTGTTGAAGCCCAGGGTCAGGTGGTTGACCACCGGGTGTTCGGCGACCATGCCGCTATCAACCTGAAAGGGTGTCGTACCCAAGTTGGGCGCGAACACCGGGTTGTCGCTGAACACCAGCAAATGCCCGTCGACCGAATGCTGGTGATGCCAGGCAATACCCTCTTCGGCGCACAGGCGCTGGATGAACAGGAAATCGCTTTCGCCGTACTGCGTGCAGTATTCACGTGGCTCGCCGGCGGCGACATTGAATGTGAAGTCATCGGCCTGGATGCCATGCCCTCTGAGCACTTGCGCGATGATGTGCGGCACTGTCAGCTGCTGAAAAATCCGTTGGTCCTGGCTCAGTTGCAGATAGTGAAGCGCCGGCACCAGTGTCAGCTCGTATCGGGTCAGGCGCTTTCCGGTCTCGCCCAGCATTACATCTTCGATCCGCCCATGAATGCCTTCATCCCTTAATCCGAACTGCAGAAAGGCGGGCTGGCTGAGCAGGCTTTCCAAATCAAAATCCGCGTGTTCGCTCACCAGCTCGACGCGAAAAGCGTACAGCTGGCTGATCGCTTCTGTACCTGTGAACGCGAGCACCTGAAAGTCGTGACGAATGGCCGGGATGTGCAGTGAGAATGGCGCGCAGTGGCCTTTGCCGAACATGGGCTTGTCCTTAAGCAAAATGAGTCAGAGCGCGATACCGTTCCTCCCTGATCGCCGCGCATGAAAAGTTGCCAAGGCAAGCTAACGGCGCGGCAAACTAATTGATGTAAGAAGTATCCCTGACATTTGTCAGAGTATTCCGGGTTTGAAAGTGTCGGGGGAATGAGTGAAGTGTCTGTAGGACGCCGCTTCGATAACTATCGACTTGACGGTGTTTGACAGTGAGGAAAGTTTCAGAATAATGAAATGCCATCATTATAGTGGCACTTTTTGCGATCATCGTTGTCGTTGGAAACTTCTTGATGGCAATCGGTCATTTTCGGAAGTGTCCTACTTCTATTTTCTTTTGAATTTGTCATGCTGCACGCCGCTCGAGGATACGAGCGTCAGATAAACTCGCCCGGCTGGGTGGGAGGCTCTGGGTCAACGGTTTCGCGGGAGCAGGGGAAATGTGCTGATTAATAAGCGGCATCAGGGAAACCCCTGCGGCATATAGGGCGATCTCCTGCAGACCTCAATGAACAGTTCGTCTTGTTGTTTAATCAGATGCTTGCTAGTGGCCATCATAGTGATTACGATGCGCCCACTTGAAAGAGCACATCTCAATTGGATGAGTCGCTGAACTGCTCTTCGATACTGTCCCGCGTGGCTGAAACTGCATTCGCCCGCACGACTGTAATCCTTAATAAAGGCCATGGATGTCCTACTCAAGCAAACTTTCCGCCCATTACCTCGAACTCGCAAAAGTCTCTGTTTCCAAAGAGAATTTCGCGGGCGAAGACGTTCGTTTTTCGAGCGAGTTCGAGGCGCTGGAAAGTGAGCTGGCCAAGGCTTCGTCGATGCACGAAAGCGGGCAGATCGACTGGCTGAAAATCCGCGAAAACAGCGAAAATCTGCTGCGTACCCAATCCAAGGATCTGCGTGTCGGCGCCTGGCTGACCTGGTCGCTGTACCAGCGTGAATCCTTCCCAGGCCTGCTCGCCGGACTCGGTCTGCTGCACCATCTGTCGGAAAACAACTGGGCCGACGTCCGCCCGCTCAAACCCCGCACCCGTGCCGCCGCGATTGGCTGGCTGGTGCCGCGTCTCGAGCAGGTCATTACCGAAAACATTGCGATCAAAGAGCAGTTGCCGATGTTCCGGCAGCTCTCCGAGCACCTGGCCGGTCTCGAAGCCGCCTGTACTGAACATCTGGGCGATGATGCGCCGCTGCTGCTGCCGATTTCCCGCCGCCTGAAAACCATGATCCAGCGCGCCGCCGACAACCAGCCGGCTCCCGGTGTGGTGGGCGCGGCGGTGGCGCAGGTCAAGCAGGCGGCGAGCCAGTTGCTCACTCCAGGCGCGCCGATCGACAACGAAAGGGATGCGCACAAGGCCCTGCGTGCCCAGCAGGAAAGCGCCCGGCCGTTGTGCGCCTGGTGGCTCAAGCAGAAGGCCACTGACCTGCGCGCGTTGCGCCTCAATCGTACCTTGCTGTGGATGACCATCGACGCGGTGCCCGAGCGCAACGCCGAGCAGATCACCGTATTGCGCGGCCTGCCGCTGGAAAAGCTCAAGCTCTATCAGGACCGTTTCGATCAGGGCAAATACGCCGACCTGTTGGTGGAACTGGAGGCGAGCCTGGCGAAGGCGCCGTTCTGGTTCGATGGCCAGAGGATGGTCTGGGAATGTCTCCAGAACCTCAACGCCGAATTGGCAATGCGCGAAGTGGAAATCCACTTCGCGCTTTTGATTCAGCGCCTGCCGGGCATCATCGAGTTGCGCTTCCATGACGGCGCGCCGTTTGCCGATCCGTCCACCCGGGCGTGGATCGCCGCCAATGTCATGCCGCACCTGCAAAGCGCCAGCGCGCCGCGCAAGGTCGAAAGCGAGAACGTCGAAACCCAGCCGGCGTGGGAAAAAGCCCTCGAGGAAGTCCAGCCGATCCTGCGCAAGGAAGGTTTGAAGCCGGCCGTGCAGATTCTCAAGCAGGGTCTGCAATCTGCCCACGGTGGCCGTGAACGCTTCTTCTGGCAGTTCACCCTCGCGCGGCTGTGTTTCCTGGCCAAGAAATACGAACTGGCCAAGAACCAGCTCGAAACCCTCGATCAGACATTACAGGACTCAGGCCTGCACGCCTGGGAGCCCGATCTTGCATTGCAAGTGCTGCACCTGCTGCACAGTTGCTGCGAGTTGTTGCCGCAGAACCACGCCGTACGTGAAAGCAAGGAAGAGATTTATCGCAGGCTGTGCCACCTCGATCTCGAAGTGGTACTCGAATAGGCCCCAGGGCCACAACCGCAAGGAGAAAAGCCATGGCCAAAGAAGGCTCGGTAGCCCCCAAGGAACGCATCAACGTCACCTTCAAACCCGCCACCGGCGGTGCTCAGGAAGAGATTGAACTGCCGCTGAAGCTGCTGGCAATCGGTGACTACACCCACCGCAAGGACGATCGCAAAATCGAAGATCGCAAGCCGATCAGCATCGACAAGATGACCTTCGACGAAGTGTTGGCCAAGCAAGAGCTGGGTCTGACGCTGAGCGTGCCGAACCGTCTGCAGGAAGATGGCGAGGCTGAAGAGCTGGCCGTGCAATTGCGCGTCAATTCGATGAAGGACTTCAACCCGGCCAGCCTGGTCGAGCAAGTGCCTGAGCTGAAAAAACTGATGGAACTGCGCGATGCGCTGGTGGCCCTCAAAGGCCCGCTGGGTAACGCTCCTGCGTTCCGTAAAGCGATCGAAGGCGTGCTCGCCGACGACGAATCCCGCGGTCGCGTACTCGGTGAGCTGGGCCTGAACGCCGCAGCCCCGGACGCCTGAGACTCTTGCCAAGGAAGCCAACACAATGAGCACTAGCGCAGCACAAGAGAAGAGCGCCGCCAGCGGCGAATACAGCATTCTCGACAGCATCATCGCCGAAACCCGTCTGACTCCGGACGACGAAGCCTACGACATCGCCAAGCGCGGCGTGTCGGCCTTCATCGAAGAACTGCTCAAGCCGCAGAACAACGGTGAGCCGGTCAAGAAGGCCATGGTCGACCGCATGATCGCCGAGATCGATGCCAAGCTCAGCCGTCAGATGGACGAAATCCTGCACCACCCGGATTTCCAGGCGCTGGAATCGTCGTGGCGTGGCCTGCAGTTGCTGGTCGACCGCACCAATTTCCGCGAAAACATCAAGATCGAAATCCTCAACGTCTCCAAAGAAGACCTGCTGGACGATTTCGAAGATTCGCCGGAAGTCATGCAGTCGGGCCTGTACAAGCACATCTACACCGCTGAATACGGCCAGTTCGGTGGTCAGCCTGTGGGCGCGATCATCGCCAACTACTACATGTCGCCAAGCTCGCCAGACGTCAAGCTGATGCAGTACGTGGCCAGCGTTTCGTGCATGTCCCACGCGCCGTTCATTGCTGCCGCCGGCCCGAAATTCTTCGGCCTGGAAAGCTTCACCGGCCTGCCGGATCTGAAAGATCTGAAAGACCACTTCGAAGGCCCGCAATTTGCCAAATGGCAGAGCTTCCGTACTTCGGAAGACTCCCGCTACGTTGGCCTGACCGTGCCGCGTTTCCTGCTGCGCAACCCGTACGATCCGGAAGAAAACCCGGTCAAGTCGTTCGTCTACAAGGAAACCGTTGCCAACAGCCACGAGCACTACCTGTGGGGCAACACCGCGTACGCGTTCGGCACCAAGCTGACCGACAGCTTCGCCAAATTCCGCTGGTGCCCGAATATCATCGGCCCGCAGAGCGGTGGCGCGGTTGAAGACCTGCCGTTGCACCACTTCGAAAGCATGGGAGAAATCGAAACCAAGATTCCTACCGAAGTATTGGTTTCCGACCGTCGTGAATACGAATTGGCCGAGGAAGGCTTCATTTCCCTGACCATGCGCAAAGGCTCCGACAACGCGGCGTTCTTCTCCGCAAGCTCGGTGCAGAAGCCGAAGTTCTTCGGCATCAGCGCAGAAGGCAAGGCGGCAGAGCTGAACTACAAGCTCGGCACCCAGCTGCCGTACATGATGATCGTCAACCGCCTGGCTCACTACCTCAAAGTGCTGCAGCGCGAGCAACTCGGTTCGTGGAAAGAGCGTACCGACCTCGAGCTGGAACTGAACAAGTGGATCCGTCAGTACGTGGCCGACCAGGAAAACCCGAGCGCCGAAGTCCGTGGCCGTCGTCCGCTGCGCGCTGCGCAAGTGATCGTCAGCGACGTTGAAGGTGAGCCGGGCTGGTACCGCGTGAGCTTGAACGTGCGTCCGCACTTCAAGTACATGGGTGCCGATTTCACCCTGTCGCTGGTTGGCAAGCTGGACAAAGAGTAAGAGCAACTCATGGACGGATACGGCAGCCTGTTCGAACGCCTCAACGGCGACGCACAACTACGCAATGGCAAGAGCCTCGAGGTTTCTGCCATGGCGTCGGTGGCTGCCCATCTGGCCAAAATGCTCAGCACCCGGGCCGGCAGCGTGCAAACGCTGGCCGACTACGGGTTGCCCGATCTCAATGACATGCGCCTGAGCCTGCACGACTCGCTGAGTCAGGCCCGCCTGGCCATCGAAAGCTTCATCGAAGCCTACGAACCGCGCCTGAGCAACGTGCGTGTCATTTCCCTGCCGCGTGACCACGATCAGCTTCGCCTGGCCTTCAGTATCGAAGGCCTGCTGGAAATTGAAGGGTTCAAGCGTCAGGTCAGTTTTTCCGCGCGCCTGGATGGCAGCGGACAAGTCAAGGTCACCTAAGGAGATCCCGATGTCTGGCAAACCCGCAGCACGCGTATCCGACCCCACCGCTTGCCCGCTCCCCGGCCATGGCACCAACCCGATCGCCGCCGGTTCCGGCGACGTGTTCTTCGACGGCCTCGCGGCCGCCCGCCAAGGCGATGCCTCGGCGTGTGGTGGTGCGATGTCCGGCAGCTTGGCGACCACTGTGTTGATCAATGGAAAACCGGCCGCCACAGTCGGCTCCGTTGGCTCTCACGGGAACAAGGTTACGGCGGGTTCAGGGACGGTGATTATCGGTAATTCGCATTCGCCAGCGCCATTTTCGGGGCTTGCCGCTATAGCGGTTGTCGCGGCGCTGGATTACCGACTGGGTTTGAAGTCCGGTGGCAACTCGGTACTGACGCCGCTGGAAATTCCAGACTTCGACGAGCTGAAATCAGGAACATCGAAAAACCGTGAGGTGGTCGATTTCGTTGTCGAGAACCGCATGGACGCAGCTGACAGTGTGAAGCTGGAAGTGCTGGACGGCGAAAAGCTGGTTTACGCCGAAGCCAACACCGCGCCGTTCCTGCCACCAGGCAAGCATCCATGGCAATGGGACGGCTACGACACGGCCGGCATCCTTGATACCAAAGTCCTGAAAAGCCCGAACCTGAAAGTGCGCCTCACCGCGACCGGGGCGGGGAAACAGCACGTGACTGAAGTGAAGCTTGATTGCTCGGCTGGAGAGGTTAAGTGGGTCGATGCGCGCATCGACCGCAACGCCAAGACCGTTGAGGTCACGTTACGCCCGAGCTTTTCAGACGGCGGCAGTAGTGGTTCCACACCCGGACTGGTACCCACGCCTTTCAGCACGTTACTCGGCTGGGCCAAGGAAGGTATCGAGTTGTACTGGTCGCGTAATGGCTCACGCGGCGGCGGTATCGCTGAGGGCATCACGACCAGCAAAGGCCTGTACAAAGTCACGGTCAAAACCGAGATCAACGTCGAGCCCAAAGCCGGGGATTTCCCTTTGATTGATTCGCTGTCGGCGGACTTCGGTCGTTCCACCAGTCTGGCGATTGCAAGAAAGGTTTATCACAACGCCGGTTATGCCTATGAAAGCTACGTTGTTCAACGACGTCGAACTCCAGAGTTCGCTAGAGACATTGCCAGAGAAGAGTTCAAAGAAACGTCGGCTCATGAGTTTGGTCATTTGATTCTCAATGAGTACGGTGGGGGAATCATCCCCGGTTACTCCTGGACTCACAAAGAAACATCCACATTGATGCAAAACCCTAAGGACAACCACCCGACGCCGAACGCCGGCGAGGTGGATGTCATGCATTACTTCAGCAGTTACACGCAGTCCTCCGCTGATCTGCAAAAGAGAATGGCGGCGTCTGAACAGGACGTCAAAAGCTTGCTTTGGCTGGCAAGGGTCGAGTTCGATGACTAGGTTGACCGGTCTCATCTTGCCGTTCGTTTCCCTTTATGGCTGTGCTGCTCAGCAGGTGTACAACAACCATGTGTATGTCGAAAACCGCTGTGGCCAGCGCTTGGCAATGAGGGTTTCCAACGGCTCGAACATGTATTCGCAGGATCGCCACATGACTGCCGAACCGGATTCCCGTGCCATGGTCGCGAGTTTTGCTTCCTATGGTGAGGATGTGATGGAGCAGATCCCGCATAACTATCTGTTGAAGATCAACGATGCTGCTGGCACCAGGATCATCGGCGCTCTGGAGTTGAAGAGGCGCCTGAGTGGCGTACAGAAGGTCAGTCAAGGGACACAGCGCGAGTGGACAATCAGCGAGGCATCGGTTTGTCCGTGAAACTGCCAAGGACGATTTTGATGATGAGATGGGTAAGCCTCTTCGCGTGCTTCGTTTCGCTGACTGCATGCGCTGCGCAGCAGGTCTATCGCAATGATGTTTACCTGCTGAACACTTGTGGAGTACCACTGGAGTTGACGCTGGCGAACGACTCCAACTATGACGATCAGCCACGCAGTTTCACGTTAAACCCGAACCAGCGCAGTTCCATCGGCAACTACCAGTCATTCGGTGAAGACGTATCGGTTCAGATCAGGGACCAGTACAGCCTGTCGATCAAAAGCCAGAACGGGACTAAGTCCATTGACGCACAGACCTTGCGAAAGGCAGTAGCGAGCATCAAAAAAACCGAAGAAAAAGCTGTCCGTTCGTGGACGGTCGACACGGGGGCTTTCTGCCCATGAAGCACTCGTTCGGGTTGGCTCGATGAAACTCAGAGCCTGGCAATGCCTCATCGCTTTTCTCAGCTCGGTCGGTTTGCTGACGATTGTGGTCGGCTTGACGTTGCTTTTGCGAATGGAAAGCTCAACCGAACCAAAGCTGTTCGCTCATCCCCACGCGTTGTGGATTGGCGCCGAGGATGGTGGGGTATTCGTCGAGATTACCAAGTACGAAGCACCGGATTATTACGTGGAGATTCGCCACGAAAATGGCGGGATGTGGACTGAGGGCTGGGTTCGATATGGCACCACGGACAGCCATCCACTCAGCGCTGCGGCGATTGGTGGCTACGGCGGTGAAGAGCTCTATGTGTATACGGGTGTCGCGATCACGCCGCAAAAACAGGGAGTTGCGCAGCGATGAACAAATATGTGCCAGCGACCCCGGGGCAGGAGACGGACGCATGACCAATTCAGGTCGCTTTGGAATGATTTGGCTGCAGCGCTTGCTACTCGTGGTGGGAGCGTTCGCCTGCATGCTCTATTTTTCTGCGCATGCGCTTTCCAACGCCTTGATGTTGTTGATGGAGCGCGAAAATTTTATCCCCGCGCAGTCGTCCATCTGGACATTCGAACCTTACGAAATCAATCAAGGTTCTTCGTCTTACTGGCTCTACGGTGAGGACGGAGACAACTATTACTTTTTTGCGTACGTCCCCGAAGATTCGTATCGCTTGATCGCAAAAGACAATCGGTGCGCAGGCTTCGACAAGCGTGATGTCCGCACATGGTGCTCGGATTACGCTGTGGAGGTTCGTCGATGACCGACTCAGTAGACGAAATGCTCATGCTCAGTCGCGCACAACTTAACTTCTTCATGGCTGCATTGTGGCTGCCACTGCTGGCGGTGTTGGCGATTACTTCCTATGACCTGTGGAATGGCGAGTATTTAACATCCGAGTCGTCCGGAATTTATTGGCAGTACCTGTTGTGGTGGGGCGTTCCCGGGCTTCTGGGTTTCTCGCTGTGGATGTCCCGATCGGCGCAGCGCCGGAACGAGCAACAGGCATTGCGGATGGTTTGGTGGGCGCCAGTGAAGTTCATCCCGTTCTATGCCGTGCCCTGGATGCTGTATGGCTTGTTCAGTCTGATCGTCCGTCCGCTGAGTGATGCTTACATGGCGTACGGCTGGATCTCGGTTGTGCCGTTCCTGCTGATTGGCGGCTATGTCTGTGCCGGCGTAACGGTCGCGCTCTACAGGATATTTTTTTGATGAGTTCCACTACCAGGCAGGTACCCCGTGTCCTTTAACCACTACTACCAAAGCGAACTCACCGCACTGCGCCAGCTCGGTCGCCGTTTCGCCGAGCGTAGTCCGGCGTTGGCACCGTATCTGGGGCAGGCCGGGCGGGATCCGGATGTGGAGCGGTTGCTGGAAGGCTTCGCGTTTCTGACCGGGCGCTTGCGCCAGAAGCTCGATGACGAGCTGCCGGAGCTCAGCCACTCGCTGATGCAGCTGCTGTGGCCGAACTACATGCGCCCGCTGCCAGCGTTCAGCATTTTGCAGTTCGACCCGCTCAAGCGTTCCGGGCCGGCGCTGCTGGTCGAGCGCGATACGCCGATCGAGAGCAAGCCGATCGAAGACGTGCGCTGCCGTTTCCGCACCTGCTACCCGACCGAGGTGCTGCCGCTGGATCTGGCGGCGCTGAATTATTCGGTGAAGGGGGATGGCTCGCTGCTCAGCCTGCGCCTGGAAATGAGTGCCGACGGCCACCTCGGCGAATTGGAGCTGAGCAAATTGCGCCTGCACTTTGCCGGTGAGCGCTACATCAGCCAGATGCTCTACCTGAGCCTGCTGCGCAACCTCGACGGCATCGAGCTGATCCCGCTCGACGGCGCTGGTAAGCCGATCGATGGCGTCAGCGGCAAGCCGATGGCGTTCAAGATTCCCGGCGACCGGGTCAAACCGGTGGGCTTTGCCGAAGAAGAAGCGTTGATCCCGTATCCGCTGAACACCTTCCGTGGCTATCGCTACCTGCAGGAATACTTCGCCTTCCAGGACAAATTCCTCTTCGTCGACGTCAACGGTCTGGACATTCTCAAGGCGCTGCCGGAAGACACGCTCAAGCAGATGCGTGGTCTCGAACTGCGCTTCGACATCCGCAAGAGCGGCATCATGCGCATGCGCCCGACGCTGGATAACGTCAAGTTGTTCTGCACGCCGATTGCCAACCTGTTTGCCCACGATGCACTGCCGATCCGTCTCGACGGCAAGCAGGACGAATACCTGCTGCTGCCGGCGGAATACGACCTGGAAAACTGCGGTGTGTTCTCGGTGGAAACCGTGACCGGCTGGAAGCCCGGCGGCCTCGGATATCAGGAGTACGTGCCGTTCGAATCGTTCGAGCACGACCCGAGTTTCGACGTCCCCAACAGCCGTCCGCATTACAGCATTCGCCAGCGTTCGTCCTTGCTGCATGACGGCCTCGACACTTACCTGAGCTTCGGCATCCGCCATACCGAAGCCCACGAAACCCTGTCGATCGAGCTGATGTGCACCAATCAGAACCTGCCGAAAAAGCTCAAGCTCGGCGACATCTGCATGGCCAGCGAGCAGACCCCGGAATTCCTCAGTTTCCGCAACATCACCCCGGCCACCTCAAGCTTCGCGCCGCCGCTGAACCGTGACTTCCTGTGGAAGCTGATCAGCAACATGTCGCTCAACTATCTGTCGCTGGCCGACGTCAATGCGTTGAAGGTGATTCTGGAGACCTACGACCTGCCGCGTTACTACGACCAGCACGCGGAGAAGGTCAGCAAGCGCCTGCTCGGCGGCCTCAAGCACATCAAGCATCACCACGTCGACCGACTGCATCGCGGTCTGCCGGTGCGCGGTTTGCGTACCGAACTGACCATCGACCCGGAAGGCTATATCGGTGAGGGCGATCTGTTCGTCTTCGCTTCGGTTCTCAACGAGTTTTTCGCGCTTTACGCCAGTCTCAATTCATTCCATGAGCTGCGGGTAAAAAGCACACAGGGAGAGGTGTACCAATGGACACCACGTATGGGCCTGCAGCCCCTGCTCTAAGCGGGCTGACCAAGGTAATACGCGAGTACTCGCTGTTTCAGGCCGTGCTGCTGGTGATCGACCGGCTGCGCGTAGCACATCCACATCTGAGCGAAGACGATTTGTACGACCAGGTCGAGTTCCAGGCCAACCCGAGCCTGGGCTTTCCGCGCAGCGACGTCGATCGCGTCGAGTTTTTCGAAGAGCACGGCAAGATGCGCGCGCGCATGCGCTTCAACCTGATTGGCCTGGTCGGCTCAGGTTCGCCGCTGCCGGCGTTTTACGGCGAGCAAGCCTTGGGCGACAGCGAGGACGGCAACCCGACACGCAATTTCCTCGACCTGTTTCACCATCGCCTGCAACGGCTGATGCTGCCGATCTGGCGCAAATACCGATATCGCGCAAGCTTCCAGAGTGGCGCGATTGACCCGTTCTCCTCGCAGCTGTTCGCCCTGATCGGCCTGGGCGGCGACGAGATTCGCAAGGCCAAGGAACTCAACTGGAAACGCCTGCTGCCGTACCTCGGCCTGCTCAGCCTGCGCGCGCACTCGGCGGCGCTGATCGAAGCCGTGCTGCGTTACTACTTCAAGCACGAAGACCTGGTCATCGAGCAGTGCATCGAACGCCGCGTAGAAATTCTCGAAGAGCAGCGCAATCGTTTGGGCCGCGCCAACAGCGTGCTCGGCGAAGACCTGGTGCTGGGCGAGCACGTACGCGATCGCAGCGGCAAATTCCGCATTCACATCACCGAACTCGACTGGCAGCGATTCCATGAATTCCTGCCGATCGGTTTCGGTTACCAGCCGCTCTGCGCGCTGGTGCGGTTCACCCTGCGTGACCCGCTCGATTACGACATTCGCCTGGTCCTGCGCCAGGAAGAAATCCGCGAACTGCGCATCGGTGAGCAGAACGCCTGTCGCCTCGGTTGGACCAGTTGGCTGGGCCGCGAAAAAGCGGACGGCGTGGTGACCCTGGGCAGCAAAATTCATTAAGGACGTGAGCCATGATCAACGTAGACCTGCAACAACTCATCCAGGCGCTGGACGCCGAAACCCGTCGTGATCTGGAGCGTTCGGCCGAGCGTTGCGTGGCCCGTGGCGGCAGCAAGATTCTGGTCGAAGACTTGCTGCTGGGCCTGCTCGAGCGCCCGAACGGCTTGCTGTCGCGCGCGTTGCAAGATGCTGACGTTGACGCTGGAGAGCTGAGCGCCGCGCTGCAATCGCGGGTCGAGCACAGCGCTTCGCGCAACCCGGTGTTCGCTCCGGAACTGGTGCAGTGGCTGCAAGACGCACTGCTGGTGGCCAACCTTGAACTGGGCCAGACCCAGGTTGAAGACGCCGCGCTGATTCTCGCGCTGCTGCGCAACCCGATGCGCTACGCCGGCAGCCGTTATCAGCCGCTGCTCGCCAAACTGAACATTGATCGCTTGAAAGAATTTGCCCTGTCGCAACAGGAGCAGCCGGCGGCCAATGGCAAACCGGCCGCGCAAGGCGAATCGCTGTTGCAGCGCTTCACCCACAACCTGACCCAGCAGGCCCGCGACGGCAAACTCGACCCGGTGCTGTGCCGTGACGGCGCGATCCGGCAGATGGTCGACATCCTTGCCCGTCGCCGCAAGAACAACCCGATCGTCGTCGGTGAAGCCGGTGTCGGTAAAACCGCCATCGTCGAAGGTCTGGCCTCGCGCATCGCTGCCGGTGAAGTACCGCAGGTGCTCAAAGGCGTTGAATTGCTCTCGCTGGACATGGGCCTGTTGCAGGCCGGCGCCAGCGTCAAAGGTGAGTTCGAGCGTCGCCTCAAAGGCGTGATCGACGAAGTCAAAGCCTCGCCGAAACCGATCATTCTGTTCATCGACGAAGCTCACACGCTGATCGGCGCGGGCGGCAATGCCGGTGGCTCCGACGCAGCCAACCTGCTGAAACCGGCGCTGGCCCGTGGCGAATTGCGCACCATCGCCGCGACGACCTGGGCCGAGTACAAGAAATACTTCGAGAAGGACCCGGCGCTGGCCCGTCGCTTCCAACCGGTGCAACTGCACGAACCGACCGTCAGCGAAGCGGTGACCATCCTCCGTGGTCTGGCCCAGGTTTACGAGAAGAGCCACGGCATCTATCTGCGCGATGACGCGGTGGTTTCGGCGGCTGAATTGTCCGCGCGTTATCTGGCCGGTCGGCAGCTGCCGGACAAAGCTGTCGATGTGCTCGACACCGCTTGCGCCCGCGTGCGCATCAGCCTCGCCGCCGCCCCGGAAAGCCTTGAGCGCCTGCGTGGCGAACTGGCTGAAGGCGGCCGTCAGCGTCAGGCCCTGCGCCGCGATGCCGAGGCCGGTCTGCTGATCGACCACGAAGCGCTGGAAGCACTGGAAGCGCGTCTGGACGAAGCCGAAAGCGAGATGGTTGCGCTCGAGACCCTGTGGACTGAGCAAAAAGAACTGGCCGAGCGCCTGCTGGAACTGCGTCAGCAATTGGCCAAGGCCCGCGAAGCCGCAGCGGTCGAGCCAACCGTCAACGTTGAAGAAGACGCCGAAGGCACCGTGATTGAAACCGTGGTCGCTGAGGTTGAAGAAGGCCAAAGCGTCGAAGCGCTGGAAGCTCAGCTTCACGAAACCCACACGGCGTTGACTGCTGCGCAAGTCAAAGAGCGTCTGGTCAGCTTCGAAGTGTGCCCGCGTCTGGTTGCCGAAGTGATCAGCGCCTGGACCGGCGTGCCGTTGGCGCAACTGGCCCGCGAACACAACGCCAAGGTCGCCAGTTTCGCCACCGATCTGCGCACGCGCATTCGTGGTCAGGAACAAGCCGTGCACGCGCTGGATCGCTCGATGCGCGCCACTGCGGCCGGCCTGAACAAGCCTGACGCACCGGTCGGCGTGTTCCTGCTGGTCGGCCCGAGCGGCGTCGGCAAGACCGAAACCGCGCTGGCCCTGGCTGACCTGCTGTATGGCGGCGACCGTTTCATCACCACCATCAACATGTCCGAATTCCAGGAGAAGCACACCGTCTCGCGCCTGATCGGCGCGCCTCCGGGCTACGTCGGTTACGGCGAGGGCGGCATGCTCACCGAAGCGGTGCGGCAGAAGCCGTATTCGGTGGTGTTGCTCGATGAAGTCGAGAAGGCTGATCCGGACGTGCTCAACTTGTTCTACCAAATCTTCGACAAAGGCGTGGCCAACGACGGCGAAGGTCGCGAGATCGACTTCCGCAACGCGTTGATCCTGATGACCTCCAACCTGGGCAGCGACAAGATCAGCGAGCTCTGCGAAGACGGCGCACGGCCGACCGCCGAAGTGCTCGAAGAAACCATTCGCCCGGTGCTCAGCAAACACTTCAAACCGGCGCTGCTGGCGCGGATGAAAGTCGTGCCGTACTACCCGGTCGGCGGCCCGGTACTGCGCGAACTGATCGAAATCAAACTCGGCCGTCTGGGCGAGCGCCTGAATCGTCGTCAGCTGGATTTCACTTGGTGCCAGAACCTCGTCGATCACCTGTCCGAGCGCTGCACGCAAAGCGAAAGCGGTGCGCGTCTGATCGACCATTTGCTCGATCAACACGTGTTGCCGCTGGTGGCTGATCGTCTGCTCGATGCCATGGCAACCGGCGAAAGCCTCAAGCGTGTGCATGCCACGCTCGACGGCAACTCCAGCGTGACCTGCGAGTTCGTCTGAGGTGGGCGTGATGTTCACTCAAGTGCCGCAGCCACTGGTCTACGCCGAAGCGTTGCTGGCGCAGTTCGCCAGTCTGTCGCGGGCGGCGAACAGCGCCGCGCTGCTGGGTGAATTCGTCCGTGGTCTGGCCGAGCTGAGTGGCTGCGAGCTGACGCAGCTGTATCTGCTCGACGCCACCCACACCTGCCTGGGCATGAACGCCGAGTATCTCGACGGCGCGCTGCAACCGCGTCAGGCGGCGAGCCTGCCGGCGGATTACAACGGTGAACAACTGCTGCAATTCGCCCTGTGCCAGAACCGCGTGGTGTGCCTCGACGACCTGGCCGGCAGCCTGCACGAAACCAGTTTTCTGCCGGCGGCGGGTATGTCATGGCAATCACTGTTGTGTGTGCCGCTGGTCAACCAGCACAAGTCGGTCGAGGGCTTGCTGCTGTGTGCCAGCCGTCGGCGTACCGACCTGCAGGGTTTCGCCGATTCCCTCGGCCAGCTCGGTTCGTTCGTGCTCGGCCAACTGCATCTGCTGCAACGCCTGCGTCAGCCGCCGGCCGAATCGGCCACGGCCACACGCAGCGTGCCGAGCATCAGCGGCTACGGCCTGATCGGCAAAAGCGCGGCGATGCGCCAGACCTACTCGCTGATCAGCAAGATCCTCCACAGCCCCTACACCGTGCTGTTGCGTGGCGAAACCGGCACCGGCAAGGAAGTGGTGGCGCGGGCGATTCACGATTGCGGCCCGCGTCGCTCCCAGGCATTCATCGTGCAGAACTGCGCGGCATTCCCGGAAAACCTGCTGGAAAGCGAACTGTTCGGCTATCGCAAAGGCGCTTTCACCGGCGCCGATCGCGATCGCGCCGGGCTGTTCGACGCGGCCAATGGCGGCACGCTGCTGCTCGATGAAATCGGTGACATGCCGTTGTCGCTGCAAGCGAAGATTCTGCGCGTGTTGCAGGAAGGCGAAATTCGTCCGCTGGGCTCCAACGACACGCACAAGATCGACGTGCGCATCATCGCCGCGACGCACCGTGATCTGGCGGCGCTGGTCAGCGAAGGCAAGTTCCGCGAGGACCTGTATTACCGCCTCGCGCAGTTCCCGATCGAGCTGCCGGCCCTGCGTCAACGCGAAGGCGACATCCTCGATCTGGCCCGGCACTTCGCCGAGAAGACCTGCACGTTTCTGCAGCGTGATCCGGTGCGCTGGTCGGACTCGGCACTGGAACATCTGTGCGGTTACACCTTCCCCGGCAACGTTCGCGAACTCAAGGCACTGGTCGAGCGCGCGGTATTGCTGTGCGAGGGTGGCGAGTTGCTCGCCGAACATTTTTCCCTGCGTCTGGAGCCGATGCCCGAAGACAACAGCGGCTTGAATCTGCGTGAACGGCTGGAGCAGGTCGAGCGCACCTTGCTGCTCGATTGCCTGCGCAAGAACGACGGCAACCAGACCCTCGCCGCCCGCGAACTAGGCCTGCCACGGCGCACGCTGCTGTACCGGCTGGGACGCTTGAACATCAATCTGGGCGATTTCGATGGCTAGGCAAAGAGCCCGCGAGATGTCCGCAAATACCCATTTCAGCGCCGCCCGCAAGGGCCGGCGCTTTGTGCTTTGTCTACACCTGGAGACCCTCTGATGTCTGTTCGTCACTGGCACGCTGTCCTGCTGACCCTCGTCGTTCTATGCGGCCTTGGCGGCTGTAGCGGCAATTACAAATTCAACGACAACGACTATCGCCCGTTGGGTGATCCGCAAGCGGTCAATCGCGGCAAGTGACCGCAAGGAGCATCAAACATGGAATTGGTTTTCGAAATGCTGAACACCAAGCAGTTCGTGCCCACCGAGTTGTGCCAGCGAACCTTCAAGCAGGCCGGTGGCGTGATCGGGCGCGGCGAGGACTGCGACTGGATCATCCCTGACCGCAAGCGTCACCTGTCCAATCACCACGCGATTGTCAGCTACCGCGAGGGCTCGTTTTTCCTCACCGATACCAGCAGCAATGGTGTCCAGGACGGCAGCAGCGGCGCACGCCTGCACAAGGGCGAACCGGTGCGCATCGAGCACGGCAGCACCTACATTCTCGGCGACTTCGAGATTCGTGCGCGGCTGGTCCGCGATCCGGCCACGTTCGACGGCGAAGTCGGCCGTCCGCGCGCGGCCGGCAGCATCATTCCGGACGACGCGTTCCTCGACCTCGACCCGCTCAATGCCCTCGAGCAGCAAGAGCGCGTGTACTCGGAAATCGACGAGCTGCTGTCGCCTACCGCCAAGCCGGAAGACTCCCGTCAGCGTGCCGACTACGCGCGCATCGACATGGAAAGCCTGATGGTCCCGGAGCTGATCGCCGCCCCGGCCGAACCTGAGCCGGCGCCTGCACCGAAAGCCGTTGAGCGTCAGAGCGAAGGTTTCTGGGAGCACTTCGGCGCGGCGCTGGGCATCGACGTGAAAGGCCTCAGACACGACGAACGTGAAGCGCTGGCGCTGAACGCTGCGCGCCTGCTGCGCCAGAGCGTCGGCGGTTTGCAGCAGAGTCTGCGTACTCGCTCGGAGCTGAAAAACGAATTGCGTCTGGCCCAGACCACCGTGCAAGGCACCAACAAGAACCCGCTGAAATTCGCCGTCGATCCGAGCGAAGCACTGCAGATTCTGTTGCAGCCGAGCAAGCCCGGGCACCTGCCGGCCGAGCAGGCGATATCCCGCGCGTTCCGTGATTTGCAGGCGCATCAAGTGGCACTGCTGACCGCCAGTCGCGCCGCCGTGCGGGGCACGCTGGAGCATTTCTCGCCAGAGCAACTGACCTTGCGTTTCGAGCGCGACAACAAGCCGTTGATCGCGACATCGGGCGGGCGCTGGAGAGCGTTCGGCCGCTATCACCAGGCCCTGCGTCAGGACGATGACTGGAGCGAGCGCCTGCTGGCCCGCGACTTCGCTCAGGCCTACGAAGAACAGATCCGCCTGATCTCAACCCTCCACACCGACCACCAAGGATGATGCGCATGTCTCGCCGCTCGACCGCTTTTTTCAAGACGCTGACTGCGCTCACCGTGCTGGTGCTGCTTGCCGGTTGCTCGTCGCTGTCGCCGTACTCGAAAGTGACCAAGATCAACCTGAAACTGACCGGCAGCGATCAGCTCAATCCGGACCTCAACGGTCGGCCGTCGCCAATCGTCGTGCGCCTGTTCGAACTCAAGCATCCGGTGACTTTCGAGAACGCTGATTTCTTCAGCCTCTACGAGCGCGCCAAGGAATCCCTCAACCCGGATCTGGTGGCCAGCGAAGAACTCGAACTGCGCCCGGGTGAAACCGTGGAGATGAAGCTCAAGGTGGAAGAGGGCAGCCTTTATGTTGGCGTTCTTGCCGCTTACCGCGACTTGCCGGACACCCAGTGGCGCCACACGGTTCAGATCACTGCGCTGGAAGTCACCGACGTCGACCTGACGCTGGACCAGACCGGCATCCGTAACACCCATCAAGTGCTCGCCAAGGCGGATGACTGATCATGAACACCCATAAAGTCATTTGGCAGGAAGGCATGCTGCTGCGCCCGCAGCACTTCCAGCACAACGATCGTTACTACGATCACCAGATGAAAACCCGCACGCAGTTGCTCGGTGGCTACACCTGGGGTTTTCTCAATTTGGAGATCGACCTGCAATTCCTCAACATGGGCAAACTGGTGATCAGTGAAGCCTCGGGGATTCTGCCGGACGGCAGCCTGTTCGAGCTCGGTGGCAACACCGAACCGCTGGCGCTGGACGTGCCGCCGAACACCGGCAACACGCCGATCTATCTGGCGCTGCCACTGGTCACCGGCAACCACATCGAGGCCCGCCGCCCGGAGCAATCCGACGTGCTCGCGCGCTACACCGCGTACGACGCCGAAGTTGCCGATTCCAACGCCGGCGACGATTCCGCCAGCCAGGTCAGCTGCGGTCGTCCGGACTTCAAGCTGTTGCTCGGCGAGCAGCAGAGCGACCAGGCCTACGTCAAGCTGAAGATCTGCGACGTGCTCGATACCACGCCCGACGGCGTGATCAGCCTCGACCCGGATTTCGTCCCGACCTACATTCAGGCCCACGCCTCCAGCTACCTGCTGTCGTGCCTGAAAGAAGTCATCAGCATGCTCAGCCACCGTGGCGACACCATCGCCGAGCGGATTCGCTCCAACGGCAAGGTCGGCGGCGCTGAAGTCGGCGACTTCATGATGCTGCAACTGATCAACCGCACCGAACTGCTGCTGCGCCATTATCTGGGTCTTGAGCAGGTGCATCCGGAAGAGTTGTATCGCACGCTGCTGACCATGCTCGGCGATCTGGCGACCTTCTCCGGCGAGAGCAAACGCCCGCGTCTGGACAGCCGCTATTCCCATGCCGATCAGGGCGCAAGCTTCCGCAAACTGATGGAAGCGATCCGTCAGGTGCTGTCGATGGTGCTCGAACAGCACGCCATCGAGCTGATCCTGCAGGCGCGTCAGTACGGCATCATCGTTTCGCCGTTGCACGACCACAAACTGCTCGGCTCGGCCTCGTTCGTGCTGGCAGCCAGTGCCAACTGCGACTCCGAAGAACTGCGTCAGCGCTTGCCGCAGCACCTCAAGGTCGGCCCGGTGGAGCGCATCCGCCAACTGGTCAACCTGCACTTGCCGGGGATCAAGGTCAAACCGTTGCCGGTGGCCCCACGGCAGATCGCGTTCCACTCGAACAAAACCTATTTCATCCTCGAACTCAGTTCCGAAGACCTCGCACAACTCGAGCGCTCCGGCGGTTTCGCGTTCCACGTGTCCGGCGAATTCGCCGAGCTTGAACTGAAATTCTGGGCCATCAGGAACTGACCGACATGATCAAGGAAACGGATTACAGCCAGGACGATAAAACCGTCCTGCTCGATCGCCAGGGCCACGGGCCGGCGTCGAGTCCATTGACCGACTTCGCCGCGCCGCCGCGCTTCGAGCAACTGGAAGAACGCATGATCTACGCCGCGCGCCTGCGCCCGGCCGAAGCGTTCAACATCAGCCTCAACTCGCTGGTCGCGGCCTCGTCCGACCTGCTCTCGGAAGTGGTGCGCCTCAAGCACAGCGAAACCCGCGAAGACCTGTACGCGCTCAATGAGCGCCTGACCGCCGGGCTGAAGTTGTTCGAAGTGCGCGCCCTGCACAACGGCGCCGAAAGCAGCCAGGTAATGGCCGCGCGTTACGTGCTCTGCACCGTGGTCGACGAAGCCGTCGTGACCACGCCGTGGGGCAACGAAAGCGAGTGGTCGCAGATGAGCCTGCTGAGCAGCTTCCACAACGAAACCTTCGGCGGCGAGAAGTTTTTCCAGCTGCTCGATCGGCTGTCGAAAAACCCGGTCAAGCACCTGCCGATGCTCGAGCTGATGTACCTGTGCCTGTCGCTCGGTTTCGAGGGCAAGTACCGCGTTCAGGCGCGCGGCATGCTCGAACTCGAAGGCATCCGCGACGCCTTGTACCGGCAGATCCGTCAGTTGCGTGGCGACGTGCCGCGCGAGCTGTCGCCGCACTGGGAAGGCCTCAACGATCAGCGCCGCAATCTGGTGCGCATCGTGCCGGCGTGGATGGTGGTGCTCTTTACGCTGGTCTGCCTGGTCGTGATGTATTCGGGCTTCGCCTGGGTTTTGGGCGAGCAGCGCGACACCGTTCTGCAACCTTATCAGCCGCTTGATCCAGCCGCGGTACAACCGCAGGCGCAGCCGTAAAACAGGGACGTGTGATGAAAAA
The DNA here is from genome assembly GCF_002836515.1 of Pseudomonas sp. Choline-02u-1. GTDB lineage: Bacteria > Pseudomonadota > Gammaproteobacteria > Pseudomonadales > Pseudomonadaceae > Aquipseudomonas. The sequence continues at coordinate 579,814 of NZ_PJBC01000065.1, read as the reverse complement.
GTTTTTCAAGAAAGTCGGCGCCTTCCTGCGCCAGACCTGGGTCTGGACTCTGCTGCTGGTGCTGTTCGTGGCGCTGCTGGTGTGGTTCGTCGGCCCGTTGTTGGCGGTCGATGATTACAAGTTCTGGGAAAGCGCGACCTCGCGCCTGCTGACCATCAGCGTGCTGTTCCTGATCTGGGGCCTGACCATGGTCTTCGTCAGCTGGCGCGCGGGTATTCGCAAGAAAGCCGAGGAAGAAAGCGAGGACGGCCAGGACCGCATTCGTCGCGAAGAGTTGATCGACGAAGAACAGAAGGAGTTGAAGGCGCGCTTCAAGGACGCGCTGAAAACCCTGAAAACGTCGAGCCTGTATCGCGGTCGCAGCGAGCGCTGGCGCAGTGACTTGCCGTGGTACCTGCTGATCGGTCCGCAGTCCTCGGGCAAGACCAGCCTGCTGGACTTTTCCGGTCTGGAATTTCCGATCAACAAGATCGACCGCAAGCTGACCCGCGACACCCTCGGCACCCGTCACTGCGACTGGTACTTCGCCGACCACGGTGTGCTGATCGACACCGCCGGGCGCTACACCACTCAACCGGACGCGGAAGTCGACGGCAACGCCTGGACCACCCTGCTGGAACTGCTGCGCAAGCGTCGTCGCGGCCGCCCGTTGAACGGCGTGCTGGTGACCATCCCGGTGGAAACCCTCACCGGCGGCAGCGAGCAGGACATCGAGACACTGGCGCGCCAGGTGCGCAGCCGACTGCAGGACGTGCATCAGAAACTGCACGTCGACGTGCCGGTGTATCTGGTTCTGAGCAAGGCTGACAAGCTGCTCGGCTTCGACGAGTTCTTCGATCAACTGACCCGCGAAGAAAGCGATCAGGTGCTCGGCACCAGTTTCCGCAAGGATCAGGTCGGCACCGATGTCGCGGTTCTGCGCAGCGAGTTCGAAGAGCTGCTGCGCCGCTTGAACAGCCAAGTGATCATGCGCATGCACTCCGAGCGCGATACTCAGCGCCGTGGGCGCATCCTCGACTTCCCGCATCAGTTGGGACAGATCGGCGAGCGTCTGTGCCTGTTCGTCGACATGGCGTTCACCGGCAACCGCTATCAGCGCGCCACGCAACTGCGCGGTTTCTACCTGACCAGCGCGCCGCACCTGACCCAGGAAATGGATTCGACCACCGCCGGCATCGGCGCCAGCCTGGGCCTTAACGCCGGTGTGCTGCCGACCCTGCGCAGCGGCCGTTCGCGGTTCATCCACCACTTGCTCAGCCAGGTGATTTTCCCCGAGGCCGATCTGGCTGGCCTGGACAAGCGCGAGCGCAGCCGCATTCATTGGGGCCAACGTGCGCTGTACGTTGGCGCACTGGCGGCGCTGGCACTGTTCGGCATGCTCTGGGCCGGCGGTTTCTCGGCCAACTACGAGCGTCTGGAAAACCTGCGCACGCTGGCGCAGAACTGGACTCAGCAACGCTCGGCGGTGACGCCGCGCGATGACGCCATGGGCGTGCTGAAAGTCCTCGACACCAGCTACGCCGCGACTCAGGTGTTCCCGAGCAAAAGCGACGTGTCGTACCACGAACGTGGCGGCCTGTATCAGGGCGAAGAGATCAACCCGGTGGTCAAAACCGCTTACGAGCGTGAGCTTGAAGCGCAGTTGCTGCCACGGGTGGCGACCATGCTCGAAGGGCAGATCCGCGCCAACATGAAGGACCGCGATCGCCTGCTCAACAGCCTGCGCGCCTACCTGATGCTGAACATGAAGGATCGTCGCGACGCGGCGTGGCTCAAGGACTGGGTCGCCACTGACTGGTCGCAGCGCTACACCGGCAACACTGCGGTGCAGAACGGTCTGAATACGCACCTGGAGCGTTTGCTCAAGCAGCCGTTCATCTACCCGCTGAACGATCAGTTGGTGACGCAGGCGCGTCAGGTTCTGCGCAGCGAATCGTTGGCCAACGTGGTTTACCGCATGCTCCGCGAGCAGGCGCGCAACCTGCCGGACTATCGCTTCAGCCAACATCTCGGCCCGCAAGGCTCGTTGTTCATCGGCACTGAATACGTGATCCCGGGTTTCTACACCCAGCAGGGTTATCAGCAGTATTTCTCGGTACAGGGTGCAGCGCTGGTCACCGATATCCTGCGTGACAACTGGGTGCTGGGCGAAGGCGCGGGCATCAGTGACATGGATTTGCGTCGCCTGATGGTCGAGCTTGAGCAGCTGTACTTTCGCGACTACGCCAACTACTGGAGCGAAGCCGTTGGCCAGGTCGCATTGCCACCGATCAGCGACGCCGGCGAAGGCGCCGAGCAACTGGCGGGCCTGACTTCGGCCAACTCGCCGGTCCTCGCATTGCTCACCGAAGTGCGCGAAAACACGCGCTTCGAAGCCGCTGCTGATCCGGTCGATGAAGCCGGCGAAGCTGCCGATGCGCTGGCCGGGCAGAAGGGCAAACTGGGCAAGGTCGGCAAACTCGCCGCCGCTGCCGCCGACAAGGCTTCGGCGCTGAACGTGGCGAAGAACCTGCCGGACACCGCGAAGAAATCCCTGCAGCGCCGCTTCGAACCGCTGCATCGTCTGCTCGATGACAACAACGGCCCGGGCGCTGACCTGACGCCAGCGTTCAGCGCGCTCAACGACCTGCAACTGCAACTGGCCGGTCTGGCCCGTTCCAGCACGCCGGAGCAAGCCGCGTTCGAAATGGCCAAGACGCGCATGAGCGGCCAGCGTGATGCGCTGACCAACCTGCGCAATGCCTCCGGTCGTCTGCCGCGTCCGCTGAGCGTGTGGTTCAACGTACTGGCCGAGGACTCGTGGCGCCTGGTGCTCAACGATGCCTATCAATACCTGAACGGCCGTTATCAGAACGAGCTGTACAGCGTGTACGGCAAAACCATCAGCAAGCGTTATCCGTTCAGCGCCAGCAGCACCAGCGATGTGGCGATCAGCGACTTCCGCGAGTTCTTCCGTGCTCAAGGCACCGTCGACCGCTTCTTCGACAGCTACATGCGTCCATTCGTCAGCGGCGATCCGGGCAACTACCGCATGCGCAGCGTCGATGGTCACAGCCTGCCGGTATCGAAGGTCTACCTCGATCAGATGGCGGCGGCGCAGACGATTCGCCAAAGCTTCTTCTCGATCAACCCGGCCGAGCCGACCGTGCAGTTCAAGCTCGAGCCATACACCCTTGATCCGGCGGTCAGCCGTTCCGAATTCAAGTTCGGCGACAAGACCATGGAATACCGTCACGGCCCGATCCTGCCAATGACCTTCAAGTGGCCGACCGATGCTGAAGACGGTCGCACCAGTCTGGTCATGGACAAGATGGCCGGGCGCCCGATCGGCATCGAGAAGAACTCCGGCCCATGGTCGCTGTTCCGTCTGTTCGATCTGATGCAGACCGAGTACCTGAACGGTCGTGACGTGCTGGTGCTGAAAGCGGACGTGGGCGGCCTGCGCGCCAACTACCTGCTGACCAGCCAGCGCACGCCGAACCCGTTCGACATGGGCGTGCTGCGCACCTTCCGTATGCCGGTGCAGCTCTGATGCTGGTGGCCAGTGCCTGGCGCAGCGCGGCGCGGACCGACCCGGGCAAGGTGCGGGCGCGCAACGAAGATGCCTTCCTCGACTCGCCACAGCAGGGGCTGTGGGTGGTCGCGGACGGCATGGGCGGTCATCAGGGTGGCGACATCGCCAGCCAGTTGATCGTCGCCAGCCTGGCTGAACTGCCGCAACACGAAGACTTCGACGAACGCCTCAAAGCCATCCGCCAGTGCCTGCACTGGCTGAACCGGCGTTTGGGGCAGGAGTTGACCGTCACCGCCGGACGTCACGACAGCATCATGGGCAGCACCGTCGTCGCGCTGCTGGTGGAAGGCAATCGCGCGGCCTGCATCTGGGCCGGCGACAGCCGTTGCTACATGTGGCGCGGGCAGCGTTTGTATCAGCTGTCCAAGGACCATTCGCTGCAACAGCAACTGATCGACGAGCAGCAAATGAGCGTCGAACAGGCGGCAGCGCACCCGGCGGCTCAGGCACTCACCCGAGCCGTCGGCGCCGCCGAGACACTGACCCTGGATGTGCTTGAACTCGAGGTCTATCCGGGCGATGTGTTTTTGCTCTGCAGCGATGGTTTGTATCAGGGCCTGAGCAGCGATGCCCTCGGCAACGCCCTCAGCCTCAGCGCGCCACATGTCGCGCTGGAACGCTTGTTCGACGGCGCCCTGCGTGGCGCTGCGCGGGACAACCTGACTGCCGTGGTGATCCGCCAATGAGTGAACTCGAATCGGCCATCGATGAGCTGTTGATCAGCGAAGAGCAGGCCAACAACCTGACCTATTTCGCCTTCGCCAAGGGCAACAAGGCCGAACCGCTGCTGGCGCCGACCAAGGCCAGCATCGGTGCGCTGCCAGATGTACTCGCCGGTCGCTACCACCTCGAGCGTCTGCTCGGGGCCGGTGGCATGGGCGCCGTTTACCGGGCGCGGGATCTGCTGCATGAGCAGTTCGGCGATCCCGACCCTTACATTGCGCTGAAAATCCTCAGCGAAGAATTTGCCGAATCGCCGGATGCCAGTGCCTTGCTCTACAGCGAGTTCGCCCTGACCCGACGCCTGCGCCACGACAACGTCGTGCGTGCGCACACCTTTGAAGTCGACACCGACTGCCAGCGGGCCTTCATCACCATGGAATACATGCGTGGCCTGACCCTGGACAAATTGCTCTGCGAGCGGCCCCTCGGCTTGCCGTGGAAAGAACTGCGCGACATCGTGCTGCCGCTGCTCGACACGCTGGCCTACGCCCACCGTCGCGGCGTGCTGCACGGTGATCTGAAACCGAGCAACGTCATGCTCAGCGAAGACGGCCTGCGCCTGTTCGACTTCGGTCTGGGACAGGCAGAGGAGGGCACCTTGCCCGGCCTGCCGCACCTGAGCCGCGAGCGCTTCAATGCCTGGACCCCGGGCTACGCCGCCCCCGAACTGCTTGAGGGCCAACCGTTGTCGGCCAGCGCGGACGTGTACGGCGTGGCCTGCGTGATCTATGAACTGGCGGGCGGCAAACACCCGTTCCGCCGCTTGCCCTCGACCCAGGCCCGCGACGAGCACCTGGAGCGCGAACTGCGCGCCCCAGCGAATCTACCCCAGCACGGCTGGCACGCGCTGCGAACCGCGCTGAGCTTCAACCCGGCAGAACGCACCATCACTGCCCAACAATTGCGTGACGCCTTGGGCGCCACTTCGTCCTGGCTGCAACGTCTGCGACTTCGGGCGTAACGGATGACATTCGAACAGGGAGCACACGATGTTCAACTCAGCTAACGAAACCCACTTCAGCCTCAAGGTCGAAGACTACGTCGGCGACCTGCAAGTGCTGTCGTTCACCGGCACCGAAGGCATCAGCCAGGCGTATCGCTTCGACCTCGAACTGGTCAGCGAAAACCCGGATCTGGACCTGGAAAAACTCCTGCACAAACAGGCCTTCCTGGCTTTCGATCCGCAGGGCAGTGGCATTCACGGGCAGATCTACCGCGTCGCCCAGGGTGATGCCGGCAAGCGCCTGACTCGCTACAAAGTGTCGATGGTGCCGCAACTGCAATACCTGCATCACCGCACCAACCAGCGCATCTACCAGCAGATGTCGGCGCCGAAAATTATCGCGCTGATCCTCGAAGAGCACGGCATCAAGAGCAACGCCTACAGCTTCCAGCTCAGCCGGCCGTGCCCGGATCGCGACTACTGCGTGCAGTACGACGAAACCGACCTGCATTTCGTGCAGCGCCTGTGCGAAGAGGAAGGCATTCACTACCACTTCCAGCACAGCGAAAAAGCGCACCTGCTGGTGTTCGGCGACGACCAGACCGTGTTCCAGAACCTTGGGCAGCCAACTGCTTATGTGCAGGGCAGCGGTATGGTCGCCGACGAGCCGGTGATCAAAGCCTTCAAACTGCGCCTGGAAACCCGCACCACGCGCACCACGCGCCGCGACTACGACTTTGAAAAACCGCGCCTGCAAATGGAAGCCGCGTACAAACCTGACGGTGAGAGCACTGAGCCGGATCTCGAAGACTACGACTACCCCGGCCGCTTCATCGACCGCGCGCGCGGCAAGTTCCTCAGCCAGCGCGCCCTCGAACGCCACCGCGCCGACTACCGCCAGGCCGAAGGTCGCGGCGACCAGACCAGACTGGTCAGCGGCCACTTCATGGAAATGTCCGACCACCCGCGCAGCGAGTGGAACGACCTGTGGCTGCTCACCGAAATCTTCCACGAAGGCAAACAACCGCAAGTCCTCGAAGAAGGCGTGACCAGCGACACCACCGACAACAAGGACGACTTCCACCAGGGCTACCGCAACCGCTTCCTCGCCACCCCGTGGGACGTGTTCTACCGCCCGGCGCTCGAACACCCGAAACCACGCGTGCTCGGCAGCCAGACCGCCATGGTCACCGGCCCCAAAGGCGAAGAAATCCACTGCGACCAGTACGGCCGCGTCAAAGTCCAGTTCCACTGGGACCGCGAAGGCCAGGCCGACGACAAAACCAGCTGCTGGCTGCGCGTCTCCAGCTCCTGGGCCGGCGACCGCTACGGCGCCATCTCCATCCCGCGCATCGGCATGGAAGTCCTCGTCACCTTCCTCGAAGGCGACCCCGACCAACCGCTGGTGACCGGCTGCCTGTACCACAAGGAAAACCCGGTGCCGTATGCACTCCCGGCGAACAAGACTCGCAGCGTGTTCAAAACGCTTAGCTCGCCGGGTGGTGGTGGGTATAACGAACTGCGCATCGAAGACAAGAAAGGTTCGGAGCAGATCTACATCCACGCCCAGCGCGATTGGGATGAAAACGTTGAGCATGACCAGAAGATTCGGGTCGGCAATGAACGTCACGACACGGTGGTGAAGAACACCTACACCGAGCTGAAGGCTGAAGAACACCGCACCACGATCTCCGACCGCAAGGTTGAAGCGAAGCTGGATGATCACCTCACGGTTGGGCAGAACCAGCATGTGAAGCTGGGGACTGCGCAGCTCACCAGCGTGGGGAAAGAGATTCACCTTAAGGCTGGGGACAAGATTGTTATCGAGGCGGGGACGGAGCTGACCATCGTGGGTGGTGGGAGCTTTATCAAGCTGGATGGTGGTGGGGTTACGGTGGTTGGGCCGGTGATCAAAATCAATGCCGGTGGCTCGGCTGGGTCGGGGACTGGAATCGGGATTAAACCGCCGGTGCTGCCGGGGGCGGCGGATAAGGATAAGGCGGGGAGTTTGATGGATCAGGCGTTGGGGAATGCGGTGCCTGAGAAGGTTAAGCCGAAAGCTTTTTTTGTGTTTTCAGAGTAAGGATGAAGCGAATGCTCAACATCAGAACATCTCAGGCAATGCAGCGATTCAAACGGGCGCCGCTGCTTATTGCACTCTTGGTATTAAGCGCTTGCTCCCAAATGACGCTGGAGGAGCAGTTCACCGGTATTGAAACGTGCAACATCCATAACATTTTTCTCGACCCGGTTACCAACAAGCCAAGTGGCCAATATTTTATTGATAAAAAGCTTGAACCTTGTCGGGTTGATGAAGCTGCGTTTTATTGCGTGAACGATAAATTCTATGGTTTGACGGTCAGCCAGATTGCCATTCCGTATAAAGGCCCTTTCAGTGTTCACGCCATCTACTTGAAAGAAAGTCCAGTGGTAGTTGAAGCCGCCTTACGTGAGCGCTTCAAAGACTTAAAAATAAATCAGAGTGAAGGCAATGCTCCGATTTTGATCGCCGATCCAAAGCAACAAGGAAGTTCGATCTTCTACTGTGACGAGTACAGTGAGTAATCAATATGGAATATTTTAATCCAGGCGCGCCATTTCATTATACGAGTGCATGGAACCCTACTCGGGTGCATCCGGTGAGCGGGTTGGTCAGACCACACCGGGGTGAAGACTGGGCGGCACCCGCTGGAACACCCATTCCAGCAGCCGGCGCGGGAAAGGTTGTTTATAAAGGCGTCATGAATGGCTACGGCAATGTGGTCGTTCTAGAGCACGCGAATGGCGCTGAAATCGTGCATACGCTTTATGCACATATGCGCTCAGCATCGCCCTTGGCGATGGGGGCAGCAGTAGCAAAGGGTGGAACGGTCGGCCCGTGTGGTAACACGGGTATCGGAACCGGTGCCCATTTGCATTTTGAGGTTTTGAGGAACGGCACCAAAGGTCACCCCAACCTGGCGCAAGGTCATGCGACGGTGAACCCTCGTGGGTTCGATATCTCGAATCTGACGCATCCGGATAACGCAACGGCGGCCGCTCCTGCGGCAACACCTGCCACAACGCCTGCTGCCGCTGCGTCGACGCAAAAAATGAGTTTCCAATACCCGATCAGGAAGCATGGCGGCAGCCAGTTTGAGGATGCAGAGGAACTGTACAAAGCCTTGGAAGGCGAGACAGCCGGGCACTATTTGCTCGGAAGCAACCATTTCTGGCACGGTGGAATCCACATCACTAACGCCAGTGCACCACAGTGCATCAGGGACGAGCCTGTGCGCTGTATGGCCGATGGGGTAGTCGTCGCCTATCGCTTGAACAAGAACTATCTGACGTCGGATTTCGAACCGGCCAAAGGCTTGCAGTACTCCACTTCATTTTGTCTTGTTCGACACGAGTATGAATCACCCGCGAATGAAAAGTCCGAGGGAGTAAAAACCAATAAGCTGGTTTTCTTTAGCCTTTACATGCACGTGTTGCCCTATGAACTTTACACGGCAGAAGAAGAGAAAGCCCCTAGAGTAGTTGCCGTTGTTAACGGTGGCTGGCCTGCTCGAACACATCATAAAGACGATCCACAAAGTACGGTTGTGGAAAACATACCGTCGGGTGTCGAGTTTGAAATACTAAAAGAGCAGCCGACGGCTGACGGTAAATACAATTTTGCTCAGGGCAAAATCCTCAAGGGAAAAATTGGTGAACTCAAGAAAGATGATGTCGTCTGGTTCGCTACCGAAGAAAACGGTCAGCCCATTAAGAACAGCAAAAACAAGGAACGCTTGAAAACAGTGCTCCCACCCGAGCGCAAGGTTCCCGGCTACTGGAAAGGCATGGTGGAGGCTACGATTACCGCTCCGCGTGGTCTGAAGGTTCGAGGAGCTCCATCCGGCGATAAAGCAGGAGAACAAGTAGCTCCCGATCAAGTGCTGTGTACCGGAAGTACAATCCGCTTTGACAGTGACAAGATCAAATGGCTGTTAGTGGATGGTAAAAAGTACCCCATGGCAGAATGCACTTTCGTTCCGTCGGCAGGCACAGGCCTAAAAGGCAAGGGTGTTTTACCTGCGACGTTCTGGTGCAGTGTGGACGATGTCGGGTCAGGTGCTGTTATCAAGAGAAAAAGCACAATTCCTACTGTTTTTGACAGTGTTGTGGTGTGTAATTCAGCAATCAAGGCGGGTGAGCCGATCGGTTATCTAGGTCTCTACGAAACACCTGCGGACGATAAAGGAAATATCAGCAAGAAACATCAGGTTCACATCGAGATTTTCAGCTCGGATGAGAAACTTGAAGAGTATTTGAAAAATCCTGCAGCATTGGTTGAAGGCAAAAAATATCTGAAGTTGAAAAAGGGTCAGGTATTAGCTGCCAAAGGTGGTACCGATCAGGCACCGGTATTCACTCCTCAGGAGCCCGGGTTACCAGCAGATACATTAGTGCCCGTTGATCGTCCAACCATTATTAAAGACAGTGCAGGCAAGGAATGGGTTCGGGCCATATTTCAGAGTGACGGCAAGCCGCAAACCGGGTTTATCGAAAAAGAAAAACAGGAAATAATCTGTCAGCATGATTGGGAGAAGCTTGGCTTCAAAGTCATCAAAGAGAGCAATGCCATAGCCGACGGGTTTCTGGATCCAGATGACATGCCCGCTTTCTTTAAGGAGTTGTATGCCAGGATTGATGCAAAAGGTACACAGGATAACGAAGTCACGTCTGCAGAACTGCAAAGTGCTTTGCGAGATCCTGAGATACGCAGCGAGTGGTCGAAACTGATTGCTTACCATCCAACGGAATGGCAAGCGAAGTCCACTGAGCCCAAGTGGGAACGGCTGAAAAAATTGATGAAGGACTCGCCTGAATTGCTCAAGCATGAGCAAGAGCGAATAGATAAGCTCGTGTTCTGGGATGAGATGGCAGGTGCCATGCAAATCCCGTTGCCAAGTCAGATTTATCATTTTCATCCGATAGAGTTCATCGGTAATTTCAAGGCCAAAGGTCCTGTTGCTCATGCTGGATTATTTACAGTCGCAGATGGCAAAGCCGCAATCAAAGTAATTTACGAGAAATACGGTAAAGAGATGGCGGTCATTATTGAGCGTATGTATCGCGATGAGACCGGCCACTTTGAATCCGGTCAATACGCGCATTGCGGAACCGGTGGTATGGAAGCTTTTGGTCAACCTCCATACTATGGTTGGGACAGTTCTATTTTTGAGGCCAATCCTGAATACACCCCCACCGGTACGTGGTCGGCGTTTGAAAACAAAGGGATGAGCGGTCAAGGCGGAAACGCACAAATCACCGACAAGAAGAAAGTTTTTGTCGTATTGCCTTCGGTGATAGCGGGTATGGAGTATAAGGCGGCCTATATCAAGCGGCACAATGGTCAGTGGGCACGCTGGCACTCTACCGATACGAATGTGCAAGCAGTATACAAAAAACACATTGAGGCGATTCGCGCTCGTTTTGTAGAAGCGTTGGAGAAAGGTGAATAAATGAAAGTCATGAAATATAAACGTATCAGCTTGAACCTGTTTTTTGGTTTTGTTTTTTCGGCTTTTGCCAGTTTGGTGTTTGCAGGTAACGATGAAACTGTTGATGCGCGCTCAGACAGTGCGGGTTGCTATGGGTATCTGACAGAGCTGGTTAGAAGCAGTAACTTTCCATTTCGTTATACAAAGAAAGAAAACATCAACTTGCTGATTGATGATGACAATGGAGAGAGAGTGCTCGCGCAGTTGCACTATGATGCGTCGGGAGAAGGTATCGTCGGCTGGATCAAGTATTATCCGCAAGACAAAACCTTGTTTAATGCCTCGGCTGATCTTGATGAGCCGGTTGAATTGGTGTACGACAAAAAGTATTCAAAGCTTTATGAGAAGTGCGTTGCCAAGCTTAATAACTGACCGAAAAATGGCTTAACGGGGGACGGATTTATTTGAATCCGTCCCCTTCTTATCTTTACGTCTTCACTTCCTGCCTTGCCGCAATTAACTCCTCCAGATGATCCAGCGCACGCTCCACCGTAAGCTGCGCGCCATCGGCAATTCGGCTAAGGGCTAACGCTACGGAGCGGTTTGAGCCTTCGACATCGTCGGCTAATTTGGCAGCGATGGCGCTGATGGACAGCATGTCTTCGGAGGCGTTGGCCAGGAGGGCTTCCGAGTCGATGTCATTGGCGGCGTTGAAGAGTCTGCCTTTGCGGCGCTTGGACTGTTTGTCGTGGGGGGGCGTGAAGTAGTGGGCGAAGGCGCGGTCGGCGGCTTCTTTGCCGAGCGTCGCAGTGTCGAGGGATTCTTCGGCAGGGGCACCAGTACTTTCTGGCGGGTTGGGCGTTACTTTGAACATGGGCGTATCTCCGTCTGTAGGTAAGGAGCCACCACCGTTCGCTTGCACGCAAATAAGGTGGCAACTGTGCGCAGGTGTGCAAGACCGGGCAGACGGACCCGGCAGATCGCTCTCGAAAGAAGGTTCTCCCACGCACAGCCGCCATAGAGTCGATACCGCGAGCAGCGATATGCCTGATCAGCGACCAATCACGTTGCGCGTCGTCTTTTACCCGGACTTGCACGTCCGTGTCACCGTTTTTTGCGGTGACAAATCAAGGTTAACGGCGAACGGAGAGGTCGGATAGTTCATGGATGGCTCGGTGTCTTGCGGGAAATGTCCGACAAACATGACATCCGTTTAGCAGAAGATCGGAGGATCGTAAGTTCTGTTTAAACGTTTGCGTCAGAAAGTGGAAGGGTCTTACAGCAGGACACCTGTATCTGATTCTGAGGTTGAGTGGGTCAAATTCAGATCGTGTGAATTGCAGACTTTTATAGTTTTTCAAGGAAACCAAGGAATGAAGATTTTCAGATTCGGCGTCGTTTTTTTACTGCTATCGTCCCTCGCCCATGCGGAAGGCACGATGATCGCAACGGTGCTTCAGGCGGATTTTTCCAAAGATCCGGAAATACGACTGCTCGTGAGGGTTGTAGACGTAGGATGGGGGCCGGATGCTCCGTCCATGGCCCTTCGTAAAGATTGTCTGGCGAGGGGGAAATCGTCCGACCGTCCCGGCCCGGATCCTTGCTTTTCGATTGAAATAACCGAGAGCAAAAAGCAACGCGCCATTGTTCGACAAACGCTGCTGAATGATCCTCAGCGCTCAAGTGACCCGATCTATCTGGAAATTGTTTACCAATCGGAAGTCAGCGAGAGCGATCCGACCAATCACTATGGGCGGTCTGCCCGGCTGAAAATTGAAGAGAACGGTTTCTACAATTGGAACAACGAAACCAAGCAGGCATTGGCGGACGTTGTGTGGCCAACTTTGCCGAGTGGGACGCTTGATCTGGTCGTGACGGATACGGATGCACTGCTCAACCTGGTTTACCGGGAGCGCATGGAGCGGTTGGACGAAAAAGCACAGAAAGAGCTGAGAGAAACCCAAAGAGCCTGGATGAAGTTTCGCGATGCGGAGTGTCTGCCTGAGGCGAAATCGTATAAATCGGTGTTTGGGGAATGGTCGAACTCCTGCTTGATCCGCGCGACGATAGAGCGAGCGCGTCAATTGGCAATGGCTCCGGACAAGAACAAACAGTGAAGTAAAGCGTTTGAAGGTCACGGGCACTTATGAGTTGATGACTCAAGGCTCGCAGATCGTCTCGATGTCTTACACAAAGCAGTCCAGCGGCAAGGTGTACAGCTTCAGAATCAACACTAGCATCGACTCCTCTCCAGAGTCCGGATGCAAGTGGGAGTAAGGGCGAGCAAATGCAGTTAAAAATTCTGGCTGTATTACTGCTCGGGCTGATGTGGACGATCCCGGGGGGTGGCCGAAGCCACTACGTTCAGTCCAGCCAAAGGCGTCGATGCAACGGTGGTTCTCGAAGGCTCGACGCTTGTGAGAGAGGGGACGGATTTATTTGTTGCGCCAAAATTATTTGATTTTGAGGCGGAGCGTAACGTATCCGTGTCGATGGTGGGAAAATTTCTTTGATGGCTGATTCAATGAAAAATTTACATTCGCTCCCTTGCTTTTTATCGTTAACCTTTTTGCTATTCAGTTCGGGCGCATTTTCTGCGAGTTTCGACTGTGGCAAAGCTTCGACGGAAGTAGAGAGGAAAATCTGTAGTTCTCCTTCTTTGTCCGCAATGGACGAAAAGCTCAGTGAGGTCTTCAAACCGATAAAAAATCGGCGAGTTTTACAAATAATCGAAAGTGAATGGCTTGAGTCAGAGCGTAACTCTTGTGAGTCAGTGGAGTGTTTAGAGGACTCTTATGTTCGGCAGATACGCTTTCTGTCGCCGGTTCCTAGTGCGTCTAGGCCAAATCAGAAAGATATTAAGTTAATGTTGGGTGATAAGCCGTACACACAGTTTGAGCGCTCATGGAAGGTCATTGATTTAGCATGGCTTCCCAATGAAAAAGGGGCTGTCGAACGATTTGTGATCTCCGCAGAAACAATTTCAGGCATGTTGCATGTCATCGTGTTTGAAGGGCATTTTGATGCGGCGATGATTGCGTACCGGGGTAATTTATATGAGTACGTTGATCGCAACGACAGGCCGGTATTGCACACGATTGCGAAAGATATCGGTTTTGACGGTGCTTTGAGTTTGGGTTCAAACGACGAAGGGAAAAGATTCGCGGGAATCTTGGATGGGGCGTTTTACTATCGACAGCAGCTCTCCAAGAATCAGCTGCGGGGGATGGTCTATAAGCTCGGTTCAAAATCTCCGCCATTGGAAAGCAGTTTGCTGTTCCAGCAGTGGCCAAATACTGATGAAAATGCTGTTAGTGGTTTGACATTCGGTTGGGGTGGTGAGTATGGAAAATTGCAAGCGTACTACTCGCACACCTCAGGGTATGAAACGATAGCGCAGGCTGGTCGGCCCGAGGCTGGTTGGAATATATATGCTCCGATTTGGAGCAAGTCACGGCCGACGTTTTATTTCAAGAATGGTGATGGAACTATTTGGCGTGCCAATGTTGCGGATAAGACGTTAACAAAAATTGCGAAGGCTAGTGATGAAGGAATGATCCAGAATCCTACCCCTGTCGATATTAATGGGCGCGAAGCAGTCGTTTATCTGAATGGATCTACTCTGAAAATGGCTATATCCCTTGAAGAGTAAGCACGACTTAAAAATACACTTTCGCAAAATATTGTTGGAGTTTACCTTGAGTAAATATCTTATTCCGGTGCTTCCCGCCGTGCTGATTGGTGGTTTATCTCTGTTGGGGGGACATGCATTTGCTGACGATGCATGTGCCGATATCACTACGAACTCTCAGAGGGAAAGATGTTCTGTGAGTGCCAAGGTTGCTGCAGATAAACAGTTGAATACCATCAAGAACTGATGGTTCGGCTCGAGGGTGGGTATCAAACCGATCCAGTTCTTGCGGCGAGCCAAAAGGCAACGGTTCAGGAGGCTCAGCGCGCCTGGATCAAACTGCGCGATACCGATTGCCAGGTCGATGCGTTGGAGACGGAACCGGGCTCTTCGGCGCATGTGTCAGCGGTGAACAATTGCATCGCCAGTATGAGTCGCGACCGTTCAGTGTTTTTGGACAATATCGCGTCCGATACCGGGAGTGGCCCGACAATTGGACGTGGCTCGTGCCCTACGCAAGACTTTGCACAGTTTCTTCCAGCATTCTCCGCTAATGCCGAATCGCAGAAGCGACTAACTGCGCAGGCCGTGAAGCTATTGGTGTTGAAGGGGACGTCGGATATAGGACGGATAGTGACTCACGTCACTGCAGTGGTGGGGCGCGAGATGGCGTTTCCCTTAATGGCTGCGGTGCCAGATGGGAAAGTCGAAGGAATAGAAGTCGAGAAGGTGGATGATCGTCACGTTGACGTTGTGGATAAACGTGCCGGAAACAGCAATATCAAGATCTTCAACTTTTCGCGTAAAGCCTGCTGGACGCTTGAGGGGGTTGAGGATTGGTCGATTCCCGAAAAGGAGCTTTCTGTAGCCAGTACGCGCTCATTGAGTCGTGAGGAAAATTTCTGCTCACAGCGTGCACAAGGGTTTATTAGTTTGGGTGGTCTTGAGCAATATCGACTCACAGTGGAGCTTTTTGAAGCGGCTTTGGAAAATTACCTGTGTGCAGCTGCTTCAGGCGATCCTATTTCCAGTGAGTCTGCGGCTAGGCTGAGTCTGTCGGGTATGGCTCCGCAGTTGGAATACAGCAAAGTTGAGGCTTTTTTCAAAGCAGCAGCTGTGAATTCACCAGGAGGCGCTGAGGGTCTGGCAAGCTTCTATTGTTTTGGCAATGAAACGGCCGGAAGCGGACCGTGCCAGCGGCCAATTGATGTTGAGAAAGAGCTTATTCGTGCCGGCTCCATGGGGTCAGCGCATGCAATTGTCGCGCTTGGTGACTACTGGAAGAGTGGCGATCTCGGCGAGAAGGATATTCCTCGTGCCTTGGCTTGCTATCAGCTAGCCGCCGACAAGGGATACGAGTCAGGTCTCGATGCTGCTAAGCGACTTCGGTCGGAAGTGATTGAGCCAATAGCTCCGAGCAAATGCTACTAAATGTGCAACCGAGCGGCGGGAGCCGTGGAGGTCGTCGGCGAGGTCTGAGGCAATGACGCTTATGGACAGGCGGTCTTCGGAGGCGTTGGCCATGAGTGCTTCGGCGTCGGTGCCGGGGAGAGGCTAAAGAGGCCGGTCTCGCGTGTTGCGTTTGGTTCAGTGGGCAGTTTGACGTGGTGGTCGATGGCGCGTTCGGCGGCTTTGTGGAATTTCTTGGATTCCAGCGATTCAATTGAATGTATTGGAGCAGGTGGCTCAGTGAATGGAAATGCGTACAGGGGCATTCAGTTGAGCTTGCCCCAATCTTGTTTGAGGTGGGTGTTCGCATTCTGCACGACACTTCTATCACCGACATTGTTTGCTCAAGAGTCCACCTGCGAGTTTCATGACGTTCAGCCAATGCTGGAGCTCGTCAGCTGTGTCAGCAAGGGCGCAATTGAAGTCCTGAAATTTTCGCCACTTCATCAGTCAACTTATGAAGGTGATCTAGACGGCCTCCCCACGTTTATCGTGCGGGGTAAGGACCTCGCCGAAGTCACGAAAACCGTGGGAATGAGTTCTTTATCGTCGCCATACAACTTGCTCGTCAAGCTGCCGAATGCTGAGGCAATCATGCACTTCGATGGACTTCCTGAATCAGCCAGGACGAAATTGGCAATGGCAGGCTGGGTGCTGACGGATGCGCGGGATGTCGTGTATGGAAGGCAGGATGGCGGGGAAGGTCCGGGGATTGTATGCAGCACCCATGAAAAAGCGACCGGCTATGAATATGTGGTCGTGACGCAATGTAATGCCTTTTATGAGGAGGATATTGCTAGGTTGAAGGAGCTGCTCGTCTTGATTGACGCTCACTCAGTGCGATAGCGACAAAACGTATTGTGTTCGAGCGACTGAAAACCCCCATTTTCCTTTAAACTCCCCACCCTCAAGGAATGCGCTCAGGACACGGAATGCCAGCCCCCTCGAACTCCCTTCGCCCAGCATTCGTGCTCTGGCTATACGCCGCCGCAATCGTGCACATTCTCGCCGGTCTCACCCTGACCTGGGCCGGTCATTCCGGATTACTCGACGGCTACCTGCACAATCTCGAACTCGCATTCTGGGGCACCGACGCAGTACCCACCGCCGGCCACGAACAACAAGTCTGGTGGCTCGCGCTGTTCGGCGCGACGCTGCAAAGTTATTCGCTGTACATGCTCGCGCTGGTGCACATCGGCAATCGCTTGAAAGCCCCGGCGGTGTGGGGCTGGTTGATCGCCGGCATCCTGTTATGGGCGCCGCAGGACATGTGGCTGTCAGCGCAACAACAGGTCTGGTCGCACCTGTGGCTCGACGGTTTTGCGCTGCTGATGCTGTTGCCGCCGCTGGTCTGGCTTTATCGCCATGACCGCCGAAAGTCTCCTGCAGTAAAGACACCGAGCCAATCCAACCCGTTTGCTGATGGCGCCCACAAGCGAGTGCTAATCACCGGCGGCACCGGGTTCATCGGCGAAGCCTTGGTCAATCGATTACTCGACGCGGGCCATTCGGTCAGCGTACTGACGCGCGATCCGTTGAGCGCGGCCAATCTATTCAATGGCCGCATCCGCTGTGTGCATTCGCTCAGCGAACTCAGCCACAACGAAGCCTTCGACGTAGTGATCAATCTCGCCGGCGCCCCCGTCGCCGGGCCGCGCTGGAGCCCCAAGCGTCAGGCGCAACTGCTCGCCAGCCGAGTCGGCACAACCGAAGCACTGATGACCTGGCTGAAGAACACCAAGCACAAACCAACGCTGTGGATTCAAGCCTCGGCCATCGGTTTCTACGGTGTGCGCGATGCCAGCGAAAGCCTCGACGAACGCGCCAGCAAGGGCGACGGCTTCATGGCCGAACTCTGCGCGCGTTGGGAAGCCGCCGCGCAACCGGCCACTGAGTTTGGCGTGCGTCAGGTGGTGCTGCGTCTTGGCGTAGTGTTCGGCCCGGGTGGTGCGTTGACGCCGTTGCTGCTGCCGTTCCGCCTGGGTTTCGGCGGGCGCATGGGCGACGGTCGGCAGATCATGAGTTGGGTGCATCGCGACGATGTGCTTCAGGTGATCGCGCGGGCTTTCACCGACGACAGTCTGCGCGGCACCTACAACATGGTCGCGCCGGAAACGATCCGTCAGGCCGCTTTCGCCGAGCAGGCGGGCAAAGTGCTCAAGCGTCCGGTGTGGTTGCACATTCCCGCCGCGCCAGTGCGTGCAATGGCGGGGGAGATGGCGCAGCTGTTCTTCGACGGTCAGCGCGTGGTGCCGCAGCGTTTGACCGAGGCCGGTTACACATTCCGCTATCCAACCCTCGACGCCGCTCTGCGCGATCTGACCTGAGGATCGCTCATGAGCAAGCCGTTGATGTACCTGCTGGCCGGCAACGGTAGCGCTGCCGATTGGTGGGACGACGCGCTGCCACACTTCCAGCGCTACGACCTGGTGCCGCTGGAGTTGCCGGGCTTCGGCGCGAATCCGCAGCTGCCTTGCGAGGATCTGGCGGACTACGCGCAGACCTTGTTGGCGATGACTGAGCAGGGCAGCGCGATCATGGCGGTCGGGGTCAATGCCTTGCTGGTGCTGCATGCGCTGCAACGTCGGCCCGGGCACTTTTCGCGCAGTGTTTTGTTGGCGCCGGTCGGTGCGTTTTTGTGGCAGCGTCGATTGCCGGCGCTGATGTCACCGCTTCCGATCCGCAAGACCATCCACTGGCTGCTGTCGAACAAACCCACGCTGTTCGCGCGCAAGTTCTCCAACCAGACCTGGACGCCCGCGCAGTATCAGCGCATGGGCGCCGGCTATGCGCGCTGCCGTGCGTTTGTGCCGCACTGGGATCTGATTCGCGCCGACACCGCGTTGCCGCTGCTGGAGTGGATCACCGATCCGGTCGAGCTGGTCTGGGGCGATCAGGACGCGGTGCTCGGCATCGAGCAAGCGGCGGCATGGTCGGCGATTCTCGCCCGCGCAGATCTGACCATCAGCCTCAAACCCGGTTGGGGCCATTACCCGTGGATCGACTCGCCCGCCGAGTTCGCCGAGTGGCTGGAGTCGGGCAAGTGCGGGTTTGTCGCCCACACCAAGGGCGGGCGTTTGCGTCTGGCTGAACTGGCGCGGCAAGCGGTGCCGGCAGCGCTGACGCTCAACGAGTGCAGCGATCCACGTCTGCCGGTATTTCTTGCCGCCCAACCTGATGTGATCTGGGCGGTGCGCTCCTCCAGTTATGGCGAGGATCAGGCCGATTCGGCGAATGCCGGTTTGAGCACCACCTATCTGCGCGAGCCGACCGCCAATGTGCCGAAACGCATCGCCGAACTGACGGCCGAAGGCGTCGAGGAAGTGGTGGTGCAGCGCTTCATCACCCCGGTAGTGTCCGGGATCGCTTTTGTGCGCCATCTCTCGGTAGAACTGGAATGGGTGGAAGGCCATCTCGAATCGCTCGCCGACGGTCATGTAAGCCCCTCACGGGCAACACTTTCGCGGCTCGGCGATGCGTGGCGCAGCGGCACGTTCACACCGTCCCACGGCTTGACCGAAGACCTGCTCTGGCGCTTTCTGCAAGACGTGCTGCGCGTGTTCCACTACGTGCCCGGCGACGTCGAATGGGCCTGGGACGGCGCGCAACTGTGGCTGCTGCAATACCGGCCAATCAGCGATTACGGCTGGCGCCGCCACCTGACCGCCGCCAACATCGCCGAGATCCTGCCGCCGCAACCGAGCGTGCTGGTGGAGTACGCCCAACGCCGCGCGGCAGCGAGTATCCCGGCGATCATGGCGCGTTGGGATGCGCGAGTGTTGCAGGACAACGAGCCGTTCACCGCTGTGTTCGGTGGCGCGTCCTATATCAACAATGATCTGTTTCTCGCCCGGCTGGCCGACTGGGGCATCAGCGCCGATAACTACGCTGGTGAAGTCGGTGGTGCGACGCCGCATTTGCCGTGGCAGCCACTGAAGATGTTGCGTTCGTTGCCGCTGTTTTTGCGCATGCAGCGCAGAGCCCGCGACCATTTGCTGGATCTTGAAAGCGGTTTGCAGCGGTTCGACCGAGAGTTATCTGAACTCGTTGCCCAAGCTGCCGATGGCCAGCAATTGGCGGATTGGTTCACCCGGTTTTACGTGTTCGTGGTGCAAGGCAATCTGTGCATCGCCACGGCACTGGCCAGCAGCGGTGGCGATTGGCTGGGCCGCCCGCCGACTGCTTACGACAACCTTGAAAACAGTCCGCATCGATTGCCGTGGGAAACCGATCCGGCCACCCCTCGGCCCGCGTCGAGCGATCTGCCGCTACAGCCATTCCCGCAATGGTCTGGACTGATCCGCCTCGCGCATTCGACCGGCCTGCCGGGCTTGCGTGGCTACTACCTGCAAGTGCGCGAGTGGTATCGCGACAACCTGATGCGCATCTTCTTCCGTCTGCACCACGCCATGCCGCTGGCGGACCGCGAGCATTGGTTCGCGCCGCACCCGGATGTGCGCACCCGCGATGGCGGCTTTTGGCAGGACGGTCGTGAAGGTGCGGAGCAGGCCACCGGGTTCATGATTTATCCGGGGCAGGTGCAAGGCATCCTCGGCGAGGACATCTTGCTCGAAGACACCCTCGATCCGGGGCGACATGCGCATTACCAAACAGCGCGTGCGGTGATTGCGCGGATGGGTGGGCGCTTGTCGCATGGCTCGACGTTGTTGCGCGAATTGCGCAAGCCGTCGGCGGTGATGCCGCAGGTGGATCCGGCGTGGGTGGGGTGTGAGGTGTTGTATCGGGATGGTGAGTTGCAATTGATTAATTCGAAGGATACGAAGTGAAACGATTGCTGGTGTTATGTGTGAGCTGGTTGCCGATAGCGGTTATGGCGGCAGATGTTTGCAATCAGGAAACTGACTCAAAATATTTCTTATCGCAATGGTCGCAAAGCGGTGAACATCCGGAAGACATACTTTCCAGTCTTGATGGAAAAGAATTTTCTATCGATCCGGGCCACGTGGTTTTTCGCGGCGATCTAAATGGCGATGGCATCGAAGACTTCATCTTCAATTCCCGCGTCGGCATTGGCTCATCAATGGATAGCACATTTGCCTTCCTGATCCAGTGCCGTGGTTATTTGAGGTATTCGGGCGGCGATTACTTCGCCGGGGTCAAAGTTCTGGACGGCCCACCCAAGGGGGGAGGTGAGTTCAAGGACATCGAGATCTATTCCTACATCCGCGATAAGCGCGGGCAGATCCGCTACAAGGGCAAAGAGGCCATGACCCGGCCCCATCTGTGGCAATTCAACCCGCAGGCACAGCGTTATGAAGGGCAGGCTGAGTAAGCCGACGGTCCCCACTGCATTTACGGAGTTACTACGTGAAAGGATTTTCGATTCTTCTCGGCAGCTTGATATTGGCTGCCACGTCCATGGCATTCGCTGCCGATCCAGCCTTCAAGGATTACACCGTCACGCCCGTTTTCACCGGCCCCAACCATAAGCTGGTGCCGCAAGAGAACAGCAGCCCAATGATGGATCAGGCACGGGTGCAAGCCCTGAACGGCAAGGTCAACTTCGCCGGCCATTACATCCTGCACAGGCTCGGTTGTGGCGGCAGCGCCATTTGCGGCGAAGTGCTGGACGCCCAGACCGGTGAAGTCGTTGGCGGTCTGCCGAATGCTTACGACGGCAGCACCTTCGGCATGATTTACCAGCCCGACAGCCGCTTGATCATCGTCTCCGGCATCACGCTCGACGGCGAAGAAAACGCCCAAGGGAATGCTTTGGAAAGTGGTAACCGGGACCGTTACTACGAGTTTGTGAACAATGATTTTCAGCTGCTGAGCATGACCGACGTGGAGTCGTCGCCGATGGATGAGGAGTGAGTGGATGAACCGGTTTTTCATTCGGCCTGTGCTGATTGCGCTGTTGTTTTTACCTCATTCGCTGCCCGCGACTGCCAGTGAAGGGAGTTGCTACGGCTACCTTACGGAGCTTGTCAGGAGCAGCGATTTTCCGTTTCGTTATGTCGACAAGGACAAGGTCAATTTGCTGATTGACGAGGATGACGGTGAAGTAGTGCGCGCTCAGCTGTTTTTCGACACCGACGGCAGCGGCACGATTGGCTGGATCAAATACACCACGGCTACCCACGAATTGCTCAACACCTCGGCCGAGTTGGATGAGCCGGTGGCGTTGTCATTCGACACCAAGTTTGCGGACGGCTATGCAAAGTGCCTGACAAAACAAAAGGCCGGCTAACGGCGGAAAGGATTTCTCAATGAATCAGCTTTTGTTCGCCGGGAGCGTGGCATGGTTGTTCTCTTCCCCAGCCTTCGCCGCGCCGACGGATGCTTACACCCAACGCGATGTCATGCAGTGTGGCGGTGTTGAAGTGGTGTTGGTTTCGTCCTGCCGATCCGTGACAGTGCAGGACACGGAAACCCACGTCATTCCGGTCTGCTCCGACCAGACCATCAACATCGGCGGCAAAGTGCTGCGGCGTGACATCGGCAAGGTTCTACAGCGTACGTCCGACGGTGCGAAAACGAAGATGCTGAACAACGTGGTCGTGGCGATGGATTGCGTGACAGGCAGCAAGGGCAGCCTTGTTTCGATCGGTGGCTACGGCGGATGCGGTGCCTGCCCGGAGTGGCACGGCTATTACCTGCCAATCAGGGAATGAAAAATTGAACATGCTTGTGCGTTTTATCGCGTTGTCCTTTGGATGCCTGTTTGCCTCTTTTGCAATGGCCGAAGACGACTGCAAAGAAATCACCGTGAGCGCCCAGGTCGATCGGTGTGTGGAGGCGGCCCGCAAGGAAGCCGACACGCAACTCAATGCCAGCTACAAGAAACTGTTGGGACGGTTTGAGTCTCAACAGCGGCGCGACCCTGAGCAGGGTAAGGCGCTGGTCGCCATGGCCAGAGAATCCCAGCGCGCCTGGATCAAGCTACGCGACACCACGTGCCCGCTTGAAGCCACGGAAATCGAGCCTGGGGTGGCAGCGCATGTCACGACGATCAACAACTGCATGGCAAGACTGAGTCTGGAGCGTGCGGCTTACCTGGACACAATCGTCGCTGATGAGCCGGGTAATGTGGTCGATCTGAACAAGGTGTACCTTTCCGGCTCCCAGCGCTTTGGCGATGTCGTGGCACGTTATGTCAGCACCTTTGGCAGCCCATGCCTGACGGTCCAGATATTGGCGCCCAACGGCGGTTGGAGGGCGCTGTCCTCCAAGCGGTTTTGCAGTTTCGAGGGCAAGGCTTTTTGGACGGACTATGCCGATGCCGGGTTTGAGGATCATGTGTTTGCCGAGGATGGGTTGCACGTGACGCTCAGTTTGACTGAGCTTCGTGGGCTCGGAGAAAAGCGCCTTGCCTGTGTGATTCCGATCAACAACGAGCAAATCAAAGAGCTGAAGTGCGGCGCGCCTGAACCCGGTGCCTAATTGGACGAGCTCTATTGGGGCGTATTTGGACATCATTTGATTGAATCAAGGATTGAAGAAAGTGAAACGCGTATTGCAGAGCGTTCTCTGCGCTCTAACTTGTTGTGTCGCTGTACCGGGTTCTCCCGCGCTTGCTGCGCCCCAAGTCCTGAAGGAAATCTCGGCTAGCTTGCTGGGTGATGCATCACGGCAAAAGGTGTTTGTGCTGGCGGGTGATGCGGACGACGTTTCTAACCGATTGTTGATTGCGCCGGTACAGACACGTGACGAGGACATCTTGCTCGATACGTCGAAGGCGCTGCCTCTGATCAAGAGTCAGTACTCGTCTGCGCTTCAGGGTGTATTCAGCGTCCATGTACTTAAAGGTCGCCCCGGCGTCATGACTGTCATTGATCCGCAGGTTGAGGAAGCTGTGGTCAAGCAGCCGTTCGTTGAGGCAGGGGATTACATCGCGCTGGTAACCAGCGAGGAAGATAACGCGGTTTACAACTTCAACCTGTTGTTCGCCTTCAATAGAAGTTCAAGGCAGTTTGAGCTGAAAGCTCTGCTGGAAGTGGCGAACAACGACTCCTGTGACCGGTCGCTTGTCAGCGTAGTGCAGTTGCCGGTGCAGACATTGGGCACAATCACTCTGGCCTCTTTCGATGGACGTGAGGCGCTGCAGAAACTGCAGGTTGCTCGTACTGGCAGGATTGAGGGCGTTAGAAAGAAATTGATGACCGTCAATTCGGCTGATTTGCTGGATATGGCGCTGGCAGCCTACCGAAAGGGTGATGACTCTTCCTTCAAGGATACGATGAGCTACGCGTTGATGGGCGGTGGCTCGCATGACACTTGTCCCCCGGATAGCTATATCGTCGCAAAGTACTACTACCCGCAGCGTCCCGGCTGGTCCAACGACCTCGGTTTTCTGCTCGGCGAGGCGGGTTACTACGCTGAGTCGATTGAGTTGCTCAACGCAGTGATTGCTGACCACCCAAACAGGACGGTTGCTTACCTGAATCTCGCTGACAGTTATTGGGCCGTGAACGATAAAGAGCGGGCGGTGGCGGCGTACAAGCAATACGCATCGCGAATGTCTGAAGCGGGAAAAGCTTCGAAAATCCCGGCGAGGGTGGGTGAGCGCAGTGCTGGAGTCTCCAAGAAATGATCCGGCCCTATTCCCGTAAAGTTCGCACAAATGCACTTTCAATTGCCCATAAGTCGCTAAGGAATGATCGGTTTGAAATCGTCGTTTGCGTTTATTTCTGCGCTTCTTCTAATACCGCTGACTGCCCTAGGTGAGGTTACCACCGAGGTTTCCTGCTTCCGTTCGTTGGAAGGCAAGAACATCAATTTCGAGTTTCGATCCTATTACGACACCGTCTCACGGTGGAGCGGAGCAGGGGTCAAGTACACGAAGTCCCGAAAGGTCATTCCCCTTGTCTATCGGAGTGTCGAAGAGGAAGTCATGGCAGAGGGGCGGCCTTCTCAGTTCACGACAACTTGGGTAGAAGTGTCCGAAGACTCGCTGACAGGCGAATATGAAATGGTCAGCCAGGGTGCTCGAATTTACGGGATGACTTACACGAACTACAAATCCGGAAAGAAGTATTCATTTGAACAAGACATCACCATGGATGCATCTCCAGAGACAGGCTGTCGGTGGTAAGACAGGGATCATCGAGAAAGGGGACTCAACGCCCCCACTTTTCTTCCGCGAATCTCGCTAAGATTTGGCAGCCAGGTTCCGCACTTCAATCTGGTCGAGCGTCCCTTCCACCATCAATCGCACCCCGTCCGCCATTCTGCTCAGGGCCAGTGCAACTGAGCGGCGGGAGCCATCTATGTCGTCCGCAAGATCCGCAGCGATGATGCTGATGGATAGCAGGTCTTCCGAGGCGTTGGCCAGGAGGGCTTCGGCGTCGATGTCCGGGTTCAGGCTGAACAAGCCTTCGCGGCGTGGGACCGGTGGATGGCCGGGGTTGCCCAAATGGTGATCGAGGACGCGCTCGGCGGCTTCATGTAGTTTTCTTGAATCGAAGGATTCGTAGGGGGAGGTGTCCTCGGTGTCGGTAGTTGAATTGGTCATCGGTGTAAATCCCTTGGAGTAAGAAGAAATTGCTCCCGAATTCGGACTTGCACATCCGGTCACCGAATACCCGATGACGCAGAAAGCCTATCGGTGATCTTCAAGCTCGCCTAGTTCATGGACAGCCCCGCACTTTGCAGGAAATTTCCCATAGATTCGCGGGCCGGAAGATCAAAAGATCGCAGGCTTCGCCAGCTCCTACAGGGATGTGTTTCAACAGGTTAGGAAAGGTGAGTGGTGAGACGCGGAGCGTCTCGGGATGCATTCCCACGCGGAGCGGGGGAACGATCAGTGGGCGAGCGCTTAATCGTGACTTGGCGGTCATCGTGCGGGAAATGGTCTGCATCCTCTTCCAATGGAGTCAGATACTGGCGTTATCATCCGAATCCCTTACACTGCCTCGGCCGTTCATTTTTCTTTTGAGGCTGTGCGCATGAAATTTCGTTTTCTTCTGTGGATGATGGGTTTGTTGATGGGTAAGGCCAGCCGGACAAATCCTGCGTTCCAGCAGCAGTTGGGTGACAAGGATCTGGTGTTTCAGCTGCAGACGCTGGACGGGAAAGTGGCGCGGCATTTCGTGGTCAAGGATCAGCGCATCACCAGCAAGTCTGGCGTGGTGGCGGAGCCGGCGTTTGCGATTGCGTTTAAGGATGCCGGTTATGGCTTTGCGACGATGCAGGCAAAGAACAAGCAATTGGCGTTTATGCAGGGCATTCAGGACAAGTCGATCCAGCTCAAGGGTAATCCGGCGCTGGTAATGTGGTTTCAGGGGTTGATGAAGTACTTGGTGCCGAGGAAGGCTAAGCCTAAGGCTTGAGGTGGTCAGTTAGACCGAGTTGGATTCTTCGCGAGCAGGCTCGCTCCCACAGGGATTTGTGTAAATCCTGGGGGAGCGGGCCTGTTTTTTTATGCCTGGCTGAACTGCGAGGCCAGTTCGCGCAACAGGACTTCGGCTTCCAGGACTTTGCTGACGACGTCATTGGCTTTGTCGCGTGTCAGGCCGACACGCTCAAGCAGGGCGTCGGGAATGTCTTCATCCGGGCCGGAGCCAATCCCGCGACCGCGCAACAGGCGCACGGCCAGGCAGACGAGGTTCGGGTATTCGGCGTAGGCGCCGTCGTAGCTTGGGTCGTGCTGGAAGCGCAGGGCGGTGGCCAGCTCGTCGGGCATGTCCCAGTAGCGCATCAGCCACGAGCCGATCTGTTCGCGGCTGATGCCCAGCAAGTGTTGCTCGATGTAGCTGTGGCACAGGTGCGGGTTGACCTCCAGGTGGCGGCAGATCAGCGAGAAGTGCGGCGGGAACACGTGGGCCAGCAGCAGGTAACCGAAGTTGTGCAGCAGACCGGCCAGATAGGTCAGGCCGGCTTCCGGGCGCTGGGCGCGTGGCATGGCGCGGGTCAGGCCTTCGATGACGGCGGCGGTGTAGATCGATTGCTGCCAGTACGGTGTGGTGTGTTGCGGGTGGTCTTTCGGCAGGCTCAGGGTCTTGCCGAGGGCCAGGCCCAGCGCAAGGTTGATCACCAGATCGAAGCCGAGTACGCGGACGATCGCGTCTTCCACCGAACGAATCTTGCCCGGCGAGGCGTAGTACGGCGACGCCGCCCAGCTTACTACTTGCGCAGCCAGCGCCGGGTCGGTTTCAACCACGCCGGTGATGTCGTCGATGGTGGCGTTGGGGTCGACGCGCAGTTTGATGATTTTTTGCGCGGTTTCGGCCAGCGGTGGAATTTCGATGGTCGCTTCCAGCCGCTGCTGGATGCGCCGCGCGGTGAACGCTTGCACGGCCTGGGTGATTTCCTCGCGGTCATCGTCCGGGCGGTCGAGATTCGGGCGGATGCTGCTCAGGGCTTCGCCGAAGTTGGCGGCGCTGGCTTTGGTCAGCATGGTCTTGAAGTCTTCGCTGCTGATTTCCAGCAGCAGTCCCGGCTCGCCGGAGTTGATCAGCAGCTTCGGCTCGCGCAGCAGGCTTTCTTCGTAGAGGCACGGCGAACTGGTCAGCGCCGGCAGCCCCGGCAGCAGGCTCAGGTTGTGTTTGCCGAGCATCTTTTCCAGGCGTTCGGTGGAGACGGCGGTCAGGCGCCGGCCGGTGAGTTCGGCAAGGCGATTGAGATCCAGCAACTGGCTCTGTGGAAACAGCACCATCAACGCGCCAACGGCATCGTCGAGCAACACGGCCTGGACCTTGCGCGAAGCATTGAGGCCGTGATGATCGAGCACTTCTTCGTAGGCGATACCCAGCTTGCCGAGCAACAGCCGAATCACAGACGGTGCGTGCGGGAGTTCGGGAGCGAGAGCTGCGTCAGTCATGGTCTGTATCCGTTTTTGAAACAATGGCAGGAGTATAACCAGCTTGTTCGCAAGGTTCTGTCAGAAACTGCGACCGTGCTCACACTTGGCCGTATTGCTGCCCATGCCGCAGCCAGCGGTCGAGCAACGGGCTGACGTGGGTCGGCCAGCGTTCCAGCAGGGCTTGCGCAGCGTCGCGCACAGCGGGCAACAGATCGGCGTCGCGCATCAGATCGGCAACCTTGAATTGCAGCAGGCCGGTCTGGCGGGTGCCGAGCATTTCGCCGGGGCCGCGCAGTTCGAGGTCTTTCTCGGCGATGACGAAACCGTCGTTGGTCTCGCGCATGATGCCCAAACGCTGACGGCCGATTTGCGACAGCGGCGGATGGTAAAGCAGCACGCAATGACTGGCCGCGCTGCCACGACCGACGCGGCCGCGCAATTGGTGCAGTTGCGCGAGGCCGAGGCGTTCGGGGTTTTCGATGATCATCAGGCTGGCGTTGGGCACGTCGACGCCGACTTCGATCACCGTGGTGGCGACCAGCAGTTGCAGGTTGCCGGCCTTGAATTCGGCCATGACCGCAGCTTTCTCGACCGGCTTCATCCGCCCGTGAATCAGCCCGACTTTCAATTCGCCGAGGGCGGCGGTGAGGTCTTCGAAAGTGGTTTCGGCGGCCTGGCAGGTCAGCTCTTCGGATTCTTCAATCAGCGTGCACACCCAATACGCTTGTCGACCCTCGGCACAAGCGCCGCGCACGCGTTCGATGACTTCAACGCGACGGGTGTCGGTGACCAGCACGGTGTTGACCGGCGTGCGCCCGGGCGGCAATTCATCGAGGATCGAGGTGTCGAGGTCGGCGTAGGCGCTCATCGCCAGCGTCCGAGGAATCGGTGTGGCGGTCATGATCAGTTGATGTGGGCACATGCACCCGCCAACGCCTTTCTGTCGCAGAGCCAGACGCTGCTGCACGCCGAAGCGGTGCTGTTCATCGATGATCACCAGCGCGAGGTTCTTGAACTGCACTTCGTCCTGGAACAGCGCGTGAGTGCCGACCACCATCGGCGTGCCGCTGGCGATCTGCTCCAGCGCGGCGACGCGGTTTTTGCCCTTGAGCTTGCCGGCCAGCCATGCGACGTCGATCCCCAGCGGTTCGAGCCAGCGCTTGAAGGTGATGAAGTGCTGTTCGGCGAGGATCTCGGTCGGCGCCATCAGTGCGACCTGATAACCGGCCTCTAGCGCTTGTAGGGCGG
Organism: Pseudomonas sp. Choline-02u-1; assembly: GCF_002836515.1. Lineage (GTDB taxonomy): Bacteria > Pseudomonadota > Gammaproteobacteria > Pseudomonadales > Pseudomonadaceae > Aquipseudomonas. Next base: position 551,011 of record NZ_PJBC01000065.1, on the reverse strand, counting down.
CGAGGGCGGCGACCACGGTTTTACCCGCGCCGACGTCGCCCTGAATCAGCCGCAGCATCGGTTCGTGCTGGCTGAGGTCGTAGGCGATTTCGTTGCCGACACGCTGTTGCGCGCCGGTCGGGTTGAAGCCGAGATTTTTCAGGTATTTCGGCGGCAGCCTGGTGGCTTTCGGCATGGCTGGCGCGCGCAAGGATCGCATGCTTTCGCGCAGACGCTGTTGCGACAGTTGATGGGTGAGCAACTCTTCGAACGCCAGACGATGCTGCGCCCAGTGATGGCCGAGGGCGAGTTCGTCGACATCGGCATCGGCGGGTGGGTTGTGCAGATAGCGGATCGCATCGGCCAGCGGCGCCAATTGATAGTCGCGGGCCAACTCGGTCGGCAGCCAGTCGGGCAGCGTGCTCGGCTTGAGCAGCGTCAGGGTCTGCATGCACAACTGGCGCAAGCGCTGCTGGGTCAGGCCTTCGGTGAGCGGGTAGACCGGTGTCAGGGTTTCGTCTACGGGCGGCGGTTCGTCGCCGGTGATCGCGCGGTATTCTGGGTGATAGATTTCCAGACCCGACGCGCCGGGCCGCGCTTCGCCGTAGCAGCGCACCCGCGTGCCGCGTTTGAGACCCTCTTTCTGCGCGTTGCTGAAGTGATAGAAGCGCAGACTCAGACCGCCGGTACCGTCCTGCAAGCGCACGACCAGACTGCGCCGACGGCCCATGACCACGTCGGCACCGCTGACGGTGCCTTCGACCACGGCGTCCTGCCCCGGCCGCAATGCGCCGATCGGCACCACGCGGGTGCGATCCTGATAGCGCAGCGGCAGGTGGAACAGCACGTCCTGCAAATTCTCGAGGCCGACCTTGGCCAGCTTCTCGGCCATGGCCTCGCCGACACCCTTGAGTGCCGTCACCGACACTTGCGACAGCTCCGTCATGACGCTCGCTTAACCGGCCGAAACCGGCGCGGCAGGCTTGGCCACCGAGCACAGGCGAATGGAGTCGGCGAGGATCTCGATGGCTTTCGGCCGTGGGAAGCTCGCACGCCAGGCGATCGCCACGGTGCGGAATGGCACCGGTGCGGTCAGTGGGCGTACTTCGATCACGCCGGGGGCATAGTGATGGCTGTCTACCGCGGACAGCGGCAGGATCGAGATGCCCAGGCCGGACGCGACCATGTGCCGAATGGTTTCCAGCGAGCTGGATTCCACCGTGGTGTGCTTGGCGCCGTCGTTGCCCTTGGTCAGGGTCGGGCAGGCTTCGAGCACCTGATCGCGGAAGCAGTGGCCTTCACCGAGCAGCAGCAGGCTCTTGTCGTTGAGCAGGCCGGCGTCGATGGACTCTTTCTTGGTCCACGGGTGCTGCGCCGGCATCAGGACGTAGAACGGCTCGTCATACAGCGGCAGGGTCAGCACGTCGGCTTCGTTGAACGGCAGGGCGATGATGATTGCATCGAGTTCGCCGTTGCGCAGTTTGTCGCGCAGCACGTGGGTGAAGTTTTCTTCGATGTACAACGGCATCTGCGGGGCGACCCGGTGCAGTTGTGGAATCAGATGCGGGAACAGGTACGGGCCAACGGTGTAGATGGCGCCGACTTTCAGCGGCGCGGTCAGCTGATTCTTGCCGGCCTGAGCCAGTTCGCGAATGCCTTGGGCCTGTTCCAGGACTTTCTGCGCCTGAGCGACGATGCCTTCGCCGACCGGGGTCAGGCGCACGGCGCTTTTGCTGCGCTCGAAAATCAGCACACCGAGTTCGTCTTCAAGTTTTTTCACGCCCACCGACAGCGTCGGCTGACTGACGTGGCAACGCTCGGCGGCGTGGCCGAAATGCTGCTCTTGGGCGAGGGTAACGATGTAGCGTAATTCTGTGAGGGTCATAGCAAGCGTCCATGAAGTTGCGCGCCAAGCATACCGGCTGCAATCGATAGACGCACGTTATCAGACTGAGGGCTGAGTGCGACACCGGGCGATGTGGGTTTGCCGCTCGTGAATAAGGAGAAAAGCAAAAGATCGCAGCCTTCGGCAGCTCCTACATTTGGAAATGCGATTCCCTGTAGGAGCTGCCGAAGGCTGCGATCTTTGGATCTTGCTCTTTAGCGCCGACGTTCGAGGGAATAAACAAACGGCGCAACAATTTCGATCGAGCCGTTGTTCAGCATGTCCGCCGGCGGCTTGGGCAGCGGTTGGGCACGGCGGATCATGTCCAGGGTGGCCCGGTCCAGATCAGCGTTGCCGGAGCGGCCCACCAGTTCGAACGACAACACATTGCCTTCGCCATCAACCACGAAACGCAGACGATTCAAGCCTTCCTTGCCCCGTGCCTGTGCGCTTTGCGGGTATTTCTTGTACTTCTGCAAATGCGCGAGCAGGGTGCCTTGCCAGCTGGCCTTGGCCGCCAGTTGCGCTGGCGATGGGCCCGGTGCCGGCTGGGCGGATTTCTCCGTCGGTGCCTGGGTCGGCTGAGTGTCGGCCGGTTTTTCCTCGGAAAGTTTCTCTTTCGGCGGATCAGGCAGCTTCTTCTCGATCGGCTTCGGCGGTTTAGGCTTTGGCTTCGGCTTGGGTTTCGGCACCGCGATTTCCGCTTTTGGTGCTTCAGCCAGTTTCGGAATCGGCAACTCTTCCACCGGAGCCGGTGGCTGCGGCGGTGTGACGACTTTCGGCGGTGCCGGCGGTGGCGGGGCAGGTAACGGGGCCAGCTCGACCATCATTGCCTGCGGCGGCAATTCGATGGGCGGGCGGGCAGTCCAGTTCAGCGCCAGCGCGATGGCCAGCGCATGCACGCCCAGCACCACGGCCAGGCTACCGCTGTAACGCGTCAGCTTATGGCGCGTCGTGATCATTTCTTGGCTGCCGTCTCGAGACCTACCAGACCGACCTTCAGGTAACCGGCGGCGCGCAGGCTGTCCATCACGCTCATCAGGTCACCGTAGTCCACGCCTTTGTCAGCCTGGAAGAAGATGGTGGTGTCTTTCTTGCCCTGAGTCTTGGCGTCGAGGGTGGCGCCGAGTGCTTCGGCTTTCACTTCGTCGTCACCGAGAAACAGGCGCTGGTCAGCTTTCACGCTGAGGAACACCGGTTTCTCAGGCCGCGGCGCCGGTTTGGCGGTCGAAGCGGGCAGGTCCACCTTGATGTCCACGGTGGCCAACGGCGCGGCAACCATGAAGATGATCAACAGCACCAGCATCACGTCGATGAACGGCGTGACGTTGATTTCGTGGTTCTCGGCCAGATCGTCGTCTGCGCCTTCTTTCAAATGCAGGCCCATGGCCGATTACCCCACTTTAACCATGTGCGGCTGCGAGCTGCGCTCAGGCTGGTGGTCAAGGTCGCGGCTGACCAGCAGCAGCACTTCTGCCGATGCGTCGGAAACCTGCGCCTTGTAACCGGCGATGGAACGAGCGAACACGTTGTAGATCACCACCGCAGGAATCGCGGCAACCAGGCCCAGTGCGGTGGCCAGCAGCGCTTCAGCGATACCCGGCGCGACGACGGCAAGGTTGGTGGTCTGGGTTTTGGCGATGCCGATGAAGGAATTCATGATGCCCCACACGGTACCGAACAGACCTACGAACGGCGCGGTTGAACCGATGGTGGCAAGGACGCCGGTGCCGCTGCTCATGTTGCGACCGCAGGCAGCTACCAGACGCTCGAGGCGGAAGCTGACGCGTTCCTTGATGCCTTCCTTCTCGCGGCTGTTGACCGACAGGCGCATCTCTTCGAGCGCATCATGCACCAGCACGTTGGCGAGTGTGCCTTCCTTGCCGGCCGTGGCGCTGGCTTCTTTGAGGGTGGTGGCTTTTTTCAGTGCGGCAATTTCGCCTCGCAGACGACGCTTGGCGCCCATCAGCTCGAAGCCTTTGGCGATCCAGATGGTCCAGGTGATGATCGACGCGATGGCCAGACCGATCATCACGATTTTCACGACGATGTCGGCGTTCTGATACATGCCCCATGGCGACAGGTCATGGGCCATGCCCAGGGTGTTGTCGGCTTCGAGGACTTCAGGCGCTTCGGCCGCATCGACAGCCTGCACCGGATCGGTGGCGGCGGGTGCAGCCGGAGCGGCAACGGGTGCGCTCTGTTCGGTGGCGGTTGGGGTTGCTGGCGCTTGAGCGTCGGCGAAGGCGGCGGTCGGTGCCAGCATCAGGCTGAGCAACAGAGCCGCGACAGCGCTCCAGGCGCGAGGTCGAATGGTTGGCGAAGCGGGAGTTTGATTACGTGTCATGCTGGCCGGACCTGAGATAGAAAAACGTTGTTGCTCTTCCAGGCCTCGTGAGGCCGAGAACAAAAGTGGCCTGCATTATTGCAAGTAATTCTTGTTAACAAAAGTAATAGAGTAACTTTTTTTCCTTCATTGCTAGCCGTTCGTCCTTTGCCGGAGCTAGTCTGTGCCTTTCCGATAGGAGTTTTTTGATGTCCGCGCCTTCTGTTTTGATTGCCGGCTGTGGTGATGTCGGCAGTCGTCTGGCCACGCAATTACTGGTCGCTGGCTGGCAAGTCCATGGCCTGCGCCGGGACGTTTCCAAGCTGCCGGAGGGTGTCATCGGCGTCGCCGGCGACTTGTTCAACGAAGAATGTCCCGCTACCTGGCCGGTGGGGGCTGTGGATTATCTGGTGTATTGCGCTGCGGCCACCGACCACGATGAAGAGGGTTATCGCAAAGCCTACGTACAAGGCTTGCAAAATGTCCTGAGCTGGCTGGATGACTACGGGCAAGCGCCTGAGCGAGTGATCTTCGTATCCAGCAGCAGCGTGTATGGCCAGCAGGACGGGGCATGGGTCGATGAGACTTGCGAGACTGTCGCGACCGGTTATTCAGGTCGCTTGATGCTCGAAGCCGAGCAGGTTGCGCTCAACAGCGGCATCCCGGCGAGCGTGCTGCGCCTGACCGGCATTTATGGCCCCGGCCGCGAGTGGCTGCTGACTCAGGTACGTCGCGGCTACCGCGTCGCCGTCGAGCCGCCGCTGTATGGCAATCGTATTCACGCCGACGACGCGGCGGGTCTGCTGGCGTTTCTGCTGGAGAAAGACCGCGAGGGCGCGAAGTTGGAACAGTTCTACATTGGTGTAGACGATGCGCCAGCGCCGTTGGCCGAAGTGGTGGGCTGGCTGCGCAAATATCTGGGTGTGACTGAATGGGCGGAAGACGCCAGCGTGCGCCGTACCGGCAGCAAGCGTTGCAGCAATGCGCGGGCGAAAGCGTTGGGCTGGGTGCCGACTTATCCGACCTACCGCGAAGGCTACGCGGCGATTCTTGAGGGTCGCTGCTGACCTCCAGACTTCACAAAACAGCTGTGGGAGCGAGCTTGCTCGCGAAGAGGGCTTAACATTCAACATCTACGTTGGCTGTTTTACCGCGTTCGCGAGCAAACTCGCTCCCACATTGGATTTGCTGCAATCCCCGAGGCGGGGTCACTGCTTCTCCAGCAACCACTTGCGCTCACCCGCGGCGAACTGCGGTTGCTCATCCGCCAGCGCAGCGTTAACTGCCTGCAGAATCTCCAGCTCTTTGCCCTTGCGCACGAAGATCCAGTTATTGCCCTGACCATTGAGCTGCAGCCACATGCTGTCGTTGCCGTTGCTCATCGACGCGCAATCGCCAGCCAGGCACAAAGCATAACGATCAACGCCCGGCAGGCCTGTCACCTGGCCATCGGCTTGAAACTGCACGGTGCCGCCTTCGCCCTGACCGCTGGCGATGGTCCAGTTGCCGCCCAGATACGCCGAATACAGCGCGCGCTCGAAGCTCGCACCGATCGGCGCGCCTTCAGGCACCGGGATCTGTGCGCGATCGAAGATTTGTTCGGGTTCGTTATCGCTGGCGGCTTGCTGCAGGCGTCCGCCGTCGCGTTTCAGTTCGCTGGCGGAGCTGCCATAAAAGTCGACTTTCCAGGCGCCGGACTGTTCGCCGAGCAGCCGCCCTTCGACGTTCTCGAAACCGTTGGTGTAGCGGGCCTGACTGGCCTTGGTGTTGACGTCCCATTCCAGATTCGGGCCATAGGCCTGAAGCGCTTCGCGCAGGGGGCCGCCCTTGGCGGCGGCATCGATCGCCACCTGGTTGATCCAGGTGCCGCTGATGTCACGGTCGGCAGGGTCGCTGGCGCAGCCGCCGAGAAACAGGGCGAGCAGTGAGAGAGCTAGCGCTTTGCGCATGGTGGAATCCTTTCAAAACCTTTTCTTGCGGCAGTCGGCGCGGCGTGAAGGCTGCGCCGTGCGCTTCACTCGATGACCAGAATGGCATCCATTTCAACCTGCGAACCCTTTGGCAGGGCCGCCACGCCGATTGCGGCGCGGGCCGGGTATGGCTGATCGAAGTACTTGCCCATGATCTCGTTGACCTTGGCGAAGTGGCTCAGGTCGGTGAGGAAGATGTTCAGTTTGACGATGTCCTTGAACGAACCGCCGGCGGCTTCGGCGACGGCTTTGAGGTTCTCGAAGACCTGGACGGTCTGGGCTTCGAAGCCTTCGACCAGTTCCATGGTTTTCGGATCCAGCGGGATCTGGCCCGACATGTAAACGGTATTGCCTGCCTTGATCGCCTGGGAGTAAGTACCGATGGCGGCCGGGGCCTTGTCGCTGGTGATGACGGTTTTGGTCATGTAGGACTCCTTGTAATGGGCAGGTTATGCACGCATGCGGGTGATACGGATCACCCCGGTCAAGGCGCGCAGCTTCTTGATCACACGGGCCAGGTGCACGCGGTCGTGGACGCTGACCACCAGTTGCACGACGCTGATGCGACCATCGCGTTCGTCCATGCTGATTTTCTCGATGTTGCCGTCGGCCGCGTTGACGCTGCTGGCCAGCAGGGCGATCAGGCCGCGCTGGTGTTCCAGTTCGACGCGCAGCTCGACGTTGAATTCGCCGGTGACATCCTTGGCCCACGAGAGCTGGATGCACTTTTCCGGGTTGTGCCGGATTTCGCTGATGTTGCGGCAGTTGTCCAGGTGCACGACCATGCCTTTGCCCGCCGACAGGTGGCCGACAATCGGGTCGCCAGGGATCGGCGTGCAGCACTTGGCGTAGCTGAGCACCAGACCTTCGGTGCCGCGAATCGCCAGCGGGCCTTCCGGGCTTGGCAGTTGCTCGCCTTCGCCGAGCAGGCGACGGGCGACCACGTAGGCCATGCGGTTGCCCAGGCCGATGTCTTCGAGCAAGTCTTCGATCAATTCGAGGCGGTACTCGGTGAGCATCGCCTTGACGCGTTCGGCCGGGATTTTCTCCAGCGAACTGTCGAAACCGTTGAGAACCTTGTTCAGCAAACGTTCGCCGAGACTGATGGACTCGGAGCGGCGCTGCAGTTTCAGCGCGTGACGAATGTGCGTGCGCGCCTTGCCGGTAACAACGAAGTTGAGCCATGCCGGGTTTGGCCGGGCGCCGGGTGCGCTGACGATCTCGACCGTGGAGCCGCTCTGCAGCGGTTCGGACAGCGGTGCGAGACGACGATTGATGCGGCAGGCGATGCAACTGTTGCCAACGTCGGTGTGGACTGCGTAGGCGAAGTCGACTGCAGTGGAGCCTTTCGGCAGCTCCATGATCCGGCCTTTGGGCGTGAACACATAGACCTCGTCCGGGAACAGGTCGATCTTCACGCTTTCGATGAATTCCAGCGAGTTGCCGGCGCGTTGCTGCATTTCCAGCACGCCTTTGACCCACTGGCGGGCGCGGGCATGTGTGCCTTTCGGCTGCTCATCGCCGCTGGACTTGTACAGCCAATGCGCGGCGATGCCGTTGTTGGCCATCTCTTCCATTTCGCGGGTGCGGATCTGGATCTCGATCGGTACACCGTGCATGCCGAACAGCGTGGTGTGCAGCGACTGATAGCCGTTGGCCTTGGGGATCGCGATGTAATCCTTGAAGCGCCCGGGCAACGGTTTGTACAAATTATGCACAGCACCCAGTACGCGGTAGCAGGTGTCGACCTTGTCTACGATGATCCGGAACGCGTAGACGTCCATGATCTCATTGAACGCCCGACGCTTGCCGCGCATCTTTTTGTAGATGCCGTAGAGGTGTTTCTGCCGACCGCTGACTTCACCCTGGATGCCGTCGATGGCGAGGCAATGGCCGAGGGATTCTTCGATCTTGTTGACGATTTCCTTGCGATTGCCCCGGGCGCGCTTGACCGCCTGATAGATCCGCGCGGAACGCATCGGGTGCATCGCCTTGAAACCGAGGTCTTCGAATTCTATGCGGATCGCATGCATGCCCAGCCGGTTGGCGATGGGGGCGTAGATCTCGAGGGTTTCCTTGGCGATGCGCCGGCGTTTTTCACCGGACAGCACTTCCAGCGTGCGCATGTTGTGCAGACGGTCGGCGAGCTTGACCAGGATCACGCGGATGTCGCGTGCCATGGCCATGGCCATTTTCTGGAAGTTTTCGGCTTGGGCTTCGGCTTTGGTTTCGAAGTTCATCTGGGTCAGTTTGCTGACCCCGTCGACCAGTTCGGCCACGGTTTCGCCGAACTGCGCTTGCAGCGCTTCTTTGGCGATACCGGTGTCTTCGATCACGTCATGCAGCATCGCGGCCATCAGGCTCTGATGGTCCATGTGCATGTCGGCAAGAATATTTGCCACGGCAAGAGGATGCGTGACGTACGCCTCGCCGCTGCGACGGCGCTGACCGTCATGGGCTTGTTCGGCGTAGAAATACGCTCGGCGGACCAGGTTGACCTGGTCGTTGCCGAGGTAGGTCGATAAGCGATCGGCGAGGGCGTCTATGCTCGGCATGATGAATCCTGCCGCAAGCTGTGACCCCGCGCCGTGCTACGTCGACCAGGCATAGGCTTAGACGGCCTCGTTCGACTCGTCCTCGAACGCTGCGAACAGCGGCTCATCCTGGACGATTTCCTGCTCGGCGATGTACTCGTAGCTCATCACGCCTTCAGCAATTTCACGCAGCGCGACAACGGTCGGCTTGTCGTTTTCCCACTGCACCAGTGGCTCTTTGCCGCCGGTGGCCAGTTGACGGGCACGCTTGGTAGAGAGCATGACCAGCTCAAAGCGGTTTTCCACGTGTTCTAGGCAGTCTTCAACGGTTACGCGGGCCATGGTATTCCTCGGAGCGAATGCAATATGCGCGCTGCCCGGTTGGGCGAGCGGACTGAGCAGTTTAAAAAATCACCAGCGATTAGGGAAGCGCTGATTTTTTGATCAAACCCTTCAACGCGCTGCAAGCACCAATGTAAAGCGCTTGCAGGCATTTTGGGAAGTGCTGTTTCAACCGAGCAATTCAGCCAGTAATTTGCCGAAGCGTACTTGCTGACGTTTCTGTTGCAGCTGATTGGCGCGGAAAATCGCTTTCAGATCGTCCAGCGCGTGAGCAAAATCGTCGTTGATGATCAGGTAGTCGTAATCGACATAGTGGCTCATCTCGCTGACCGCTTCGCGCATCCGCCCGTCGATGATCTCATCGCTGTCCTGGCCACGGTTGGTCAGGCGCTGGTGCAACGCTTGCAGCGACGGCGGCAGGATGAAGATCGAGCGCGCTTGCGGCATCAGCTTGCGCACTTGCTCGGCGCCTTGCCAGTCGATTTCCAGAATCAGGTCATGACCTTCGTCCAGCGTCTGCTGCAGACGGCTTTGCGAGGTGCCGTAGAAGTTGCCGAAGACTTCGGCGCGTTCAAGGAAGTCACCGTGCTCGCCCATTTTCACGAACTCTTCGCGGGTCACGAAGTGGTAGTTCACGCCGTCCACTTCGCCGGGACGCATGGCGCGGGTGGTGTGGGAGACCGAGACGCGGATTTCCGGATCGGCGTCGGTCAACGCCTTGACCAGACTGCTCTTGCCCGCGCCCGATGGCGCGGAAATGATGTACAGGGTGCCGGTGTGTTGGGTCATGTCGGGGGTAGCCTTACTCAATGTTCTGCACTTGTTCGCGCATCTGCTCAATCAACACTTTGAGGTTGACGGCGGCCTGGGTGCTGCGCGGGTCGAAGGCCTTGGAGCCCAGTGTGTTGGCTTCGCGGTTGAGTTCCTGCATCAGGAAGTCGAGGCGGCGTCCGGCCGCGCCGCCGGACTTGAGCACCCGGCGGACTTCGATGATGTGAGTGCTCAGTCGATCCAGTTCTTCGGCCACGTCGCTTTTTTGCGCGAGGATGACCATTTCCTGTTCCAGTCGCTGCGGGTCGAGCTCGGCCTTCATGTCGGCGAAGCGGTCGAGGACTTTCTGGCGCTGGGTGGCGAGCATCTGCGGCACCAGTTCACGCAGGGTCACCACGTCTTCTTCGATGGACGTCAGGCGGTCGTTGATCAAGCGGGCCAGCTCCGCGCCTTCACGCTCGCGGCCAGCCTTCAGATCCTTCAAGCCCTGATTGAACAGCGCCAGCGCTTCGGCGTTCAGCGCTTGCGGGTCGGTCGCATCGGCCACCAGCACGCCGGGCCAGGCCAGCACCTCCAAGGGATTCAGCGCGGCGGGATTCTTGATCAGGCCGGCAACGGTTTCCGCAGCGGCGACCAACTGCGCGGCGCGCTCGCGGTCGACCTGCAGCGGCTTGCCGGTGCTTTCCTCGGTGAAGCGCAGCGTGCATTCCAGTTTGCCTCGCGACAGGCCCTGACGCAGCGCCTCACGCACGGCGCCCTCAAGGTCACGAAACGATTCAGGCAAACGCAGGTGCGGTTCCAGATAGCGGCTGTTGACCGAGCGCAGTTCCCAGCTCAGGGTGCCCTGAACGCCGGCTTTTTCGACGCGGGCGAAGGCGGTCATGCTGTGCACCATGGCGGTGACCTCGCAATGCAGATCGGCGCGAAACGGTGTTTCGCAGGCGCGATTTCAATGAATTTAAGCCGACTGGCAGCAAAGGCGCAGGATTGTAGCGCAGTGCGGTGAATGCGCCCAAACACACGGTGTGACAAAGCGCTGCAGCCCGTCGGTTATGCGCGCTTGAGGGGCTTCGGTCGTCGGCCGGCGGTTTTAACCAGTGCCCACTCGCGGTGCGGGGCTCTATAATGCTCGGCAGTTTTCCGTCCTCAGTACAGGTATCCCTATGAAACGTCCAAGTGGTCGCGCTGCCGATCAGCTCCGCTCGATCCGCATCACCCGCAACTACACCAAACACGCCGAGGGATCCGTACTGGTCGAATTCGGTGATACCAAGGTCATCTGCACCGTCAGCGTCGAAAACGGCGTGCCGCGCTTCCTCAAAGGCCAGGGCCAGGGCTGGCTGACTGCCGAGTACGGCATGCTGCCGCGCGCTACCGGCGAGCGTAACCAGCGTGAAGCCAGTCGTGGCAAGCAGGGCGGCCGAACTCTGGAAATCCAGCGTCTGATCGGCCGCTCCCTGCGTGCGGCGCTGGACATGTCCAAGCTCGGCGACGTGACGCTGTACGTCGATTGCGACGTGATCCAGGCCGATGGCGGCACTCGTACCGCGTCCATCACTGGCGCCATGGTTGCACTGGTCGACGCCTTGAAAGTAATCAAGAAACGCGGCGGCTTGAAGGGCGGCGACCCGCTCAAGCAAATGATCGGCGCGGTCTCGGTGGGCATGTACCAGGGCGAGCCAGTACTGGATCTGGACTATCTTGAAGATTCCGCTGCTGAAACCGACCTGAACGTAGTGATGACCAGCACCGGTGGCTTCATCGAAGTACAGGGCACCGCTGAAGGCGCGCCGTTCCAGCCGGAAGACTTGAACGCCATGCTGGAACTGGCGAAGAAAGGCATGAACGAAATCTTCGAGCTGCAGAAGGCTGCACTGGCCGACTGAGGTTTTTGACCACAAGGAGGATGTGATGAGTGACGAGCAAGAGTTGCTGCCCAAACCGAGCCAGGAGGTTCGCCAGTGGGCGATGTTCTGTCACTTGTCCGCGTTGCTGGGGATCTGGATTCCGTTCGGCAATCTCGTCGGGCCGCTGATCCTGTGGCAGATGAAGCGTGAGAAGGACCCTTTCATCGATGCGCAGGGCAAAGAGGCGCTGAATTTTCAGATCACTGTCGCCATTGCTTCGATGATCTGCTTCCTCCTCATGCTGTTGATCATTGGTTTCTTTCTGTTTGGCTTGCTGGCGATTGCGGCACTGGTCCTGACGATCATCGCAGGGGTCAAGGCCAACGAAGGTTTCCCATACAGATATCCGTTCACCTGGCGACTGATCAAGTAGTGGTCCGCTGAATGGCAGTACCAGAAATGCCCCGAGATGTCGGGGTATTTTTTTATTTATGCAATTAAATAATGGGTTTTTGTTGTAGGACTAGTCTGTTGTCGATGTGCGGTTTGGCATCTATTAACTGAATTTCTTCAGTTACATCTTTGGTCACAACTTATCGGGCAAGTGTTTGTCCCCGTCCTTGTTAGTGTCGCGAGCGGGTTGTTAAAGTTGCTCGGTGTAATGTTTCCGCTGAAACATTTCGATATGTTCAAGCCATCGAAGGCACTTGAATTCCCTAGTAATCAGTGTTGAGACGATCAGCCATTTCACCCGTCGGGCCCAGGGTAAAAGCTCGCCTTGTGAATACATAGCAAGAATAATCCACATGATTCAGCTTGATTTTTACGGCACGCTCGTAGCCGCTTCCTTAGTGCTATTGCTCGGACGCGGACTGGTTACGCGTGTTGGCTTTCTGCGAAGTTACAACATTCCTGAACCGGTAGCGGGCGGCCTGGTGGTTGCCGTGCTTTTGTTGATATTGCGCACTTTCGATATTGAAGTTCGCTTCGATACATCATTGCAAACACCGTTGATGTTGGCGTTCTTTGCCACGATTGGCTTGAGTGCCGACCTTGCCAGTCTGAAAAAGGGCGGCCGCATTGTCGGCATTTTCCTGTTGGCGGTCATTGGCTTGCTGGTGGTGCAGAACGCCATGGGAATCGGCTTGGCAACCCTGCTCGGGCTCGACCCTTTAATGGGCTTGCTGACGGGCTCGATCACGCTGGCCGGTGGCCACGGAACTGGTGCTGCATGGGGCGCGGTGTTCAGCGAGAAATATGGTCTGGCCTCGGCTTCGGAGCTGGCGCTGGCCTCCGCGACGTTCGGTCTGGTCCTGGGTGGGCTGATCGGCGGGCCCGTCGCCCGCTTGCTGATCAAGCGTGTGCAAGTGCCGGGCTGCAGTGCGCAACAAGCGCCGCGACTGCCAAAAGGTTTTGAACAGCCAAACAAAGAGCGTTCGATCACACCTTTTTCGTTCGTTGAAACACTGGCGTTGATTGCGGTCAGCCTGCTCGCAGGCAATCTTTTGAATGGCTTGCTGCAGGGCACTGCCTTCGAGCTGCCGACGTTTGTTTGCGTTCTGTTTGTGGGCGTGATGTTGCGTAACGGGTTGTCAGCGCTCGGTTTGTATCAGGTATTCGAGCGCGAGGTCTCAGTGCTGGGCAACGTAAGCCTCTCGTTGTTTTTGGCGATCGCGTTGATGTCACTGAAGCTTTGGGATCTGGCGGCGCTGGCGTTGCCGATCTTCATTATTCTGGCCGTGCAGGCATTGGTCATGGCGCTGTTCGCGATTTTCGTGACGTTCCGGGTAATGGGCAGTAACTATGATGCCGCTGTGCTCGCTGCTGGCCATTGCGGCTTCGGTCTCGGTGCCACGCCGACGGCCATTGCCAATATGCAAGCAGTGACGCAACGCTACGGGCCGTCACAGATTGCCTTTCTGGTGGTGCCGATGGTGGGAGCGTTCTTCATCGATATCGTGAACGTCATCGTGATCAAGCTGTACCTGACGTTGCCATTCTTCGCGGCGGTCTAGATAGGGCGCCCATGAAAAATGCCCGCGTCTCACGATGCGGGCATTTTCTTTGGCTGCGCTTACGACGCTTAAATAGTCAGCGTCCAGTCGTAGTCGACGATCAATGGCGCGTGCTGCGAGAACCGGGGCTGACGCGGCAGGCGTGCGCTGCGCACCGAACGACGCAGGCCCGGGGTCAGGATCTGGTAATCAAAACGCCAGCCCAGATTGAGCATTTCGGCCTGTTCGTTATCCGGCCACCAGCTGTACTGGTCACCTTCACGACTGACTTCACGCAACGCATCGACATAGCCCATGTTGCCGACAATCTCGTCCATCCAGGCGCGTTCCGGCGCCAGGAAACCTGGAGATTGCTGGCTGTCGCGCCAGTTCTTGATGTCGAGTTTCTGCTGCGCAACGTACAGCGAGCCACAATAAATGTACTCGCGACGTTTGCGTCGCTGTTTGTCCAGGTACTTGCCGAAGTCGTCCATGAGCTTGAACTTCTGGTTCAAGTCCTCATCGCCGTTCATCCCCGAAGGAAACAGCAAGGTGGCAATACTGACTTTGTCGAAATCTGCTTGCAGGTAGCGCCCGTAGCGGTCGGCCGTCTCGAAACCGAGACCGCTGATGACAGCCTTCGGTTGCAACCGCGAATACAAAGCCACGCCGCCTTGGGCAGGGACTTCAGCATCGCAGGCATAAAGGAAGTAGCCATCCAGTTGGAAGGCTGGGTCATCCAGTTCAAAGGCGGAGGCACGGGTGTCCTGCAGGCAGATGACGTCGGCATTCTGGGCTTGCAGCCAACTGAGCAAACCGCGCTCGACTGCCGCCTGAATACCATTGACGTTCACACTGATGATCCGCATAAATGGCCCCAAAAATCGCGTGCGTGTATGATACACGGCGTCAAGCTAATTAGCTAAATCCGTGGTATTTGGGGTTTTTTTCATGCAAGCGTATCAGCGCGATTTCATTCGTTTTGCCATCGATCGCGGCGTTTTGCGCTTCGGTGAGTTCACCCTGAAGTCCGGGCGCACCAGTCCTTACTTCTTCAACGCCGGCCTGTTCAACTCGGGTTCGGCCCTGGCGCAACTGGGGCGTTTCTACGCTGCCGCCATTGCCGAAAGCGGCATCCCCTTCGACGTTCTGTTTGGCCCGGCTTACAAAGGCATTCCGCTGGCGGCGACTACCGCCGTTGCGCTGGCCGAACATCACGGCCGCGACCTGCCATGGTGCTTCAATCGCAAGGAAGCCAAGGCCCACGGCGAGGGTGGCAGCCTGGTCGGCGCACCGCTGACTGGTGAAGTCTTGATCATCGACGATGTGATCACCGCCGGCACCGCCATTCGCGAGGTGATGCAGATCATCGCTTCCCAAGACGGCGCCAAGGCAGCCGGCGTGCTGATCGCGCTGAATCGTCAGGAGCGAGGCAACGGCGAGTTGTCGGCGATCCAGGAAGTCGAGCGCGACTTCGGCATTCCGGTGATCAGCATTGTTTCGCTGAATCAGGTGCTGGAGTTCCTCGCCGACGATCCGCAGCTCAAGCAGCACTTGCCAGCCGTCGAAGCCTATCGCGCCCAGTTTGGCGTCTGAGACGAACCTGCAGGAGCTGCCGAAGGCTGCGATCTTTTGATCTTGATCTGACAAAACAAAATCAAAAGATCGCAGCCTTCGGCAGCTCCTACAGGGGGGGCTAACGCAATTTGCGCCATTTGCCGAGCAGCCTCAGCGCGAGTCCAACATTGACCAGCGCGAATACCAGCAGCGCAGCTACCACCATCACGTACAGCGTGCGATCCACATCGAAATCCCACAGATCCAGCGTGCTGCTGCCGATGATGCGAACCGCTGCCGGCAAGTTGACGTAGAACAACGCCACGAAAGCGCACGTCAATGGCAATGCTCGCCAGTAGAAAGCAGCCATCACCTTGTCTCGACTGCGTTTTCGGCCCTGCGAACCCTTTTGATATTGATCCTCAGCCAGCGCTTCGTTGAGCGCCGGCCACGCCAGGTTGAACATGAACGTGGTCAGGGTCAGCAGCAAGCCGCTGACCGCGACAATGTCACTGAACGGCATTCAGGCCCAGCGTTGCGCAGAGCAATGCGTGGGAATCTTCGCTGATCTCGAACTGTCCGGCGCTGCCCTTTCGCTTGGTGATGGGTTTGAACGTCGGCTCGTTTTGGGTGATGAGCATGTTCAGCTCATCGCGAATCACGTCCGAGCTGATCACCACCAGGAACACGTTTTGCGCATGTTCGGCAGACTCGATCACCGCGCGCATGCTGTGCTGCAGGATGTCGTCGAGCTGGTTGCGAAAGCGTGAAACAGTATTCTTCAGCAGGGTTTTGCTTTGGCTCTGGGTCAGTTGAAAGATCGTCGAGATCTGCGATTCGGTCGGCAGCGTTTGCCCGAAGTAGCTCTGAATCAGATACAGCAGACGATCCTGTTTGGCTTCGTCGGCCCGGCTGGGCATGCCGCCCTCGACCAGCATTTTCAGGTATTCAGTCAGGCTCGCCTTGGCGATCCGCTCCAGTGCGTGGGCGATTTCGGCGTCGCCGATGCGCAAGGTCTTTTTCACCGGCTCCTTCTGTTCCTGCTCGAAAGCGTCGGCGTCGATCGTGAACGAGATCCGCATGGCTCAGGCGCTCCGGGTTATTTGTCGCTGGTTGCTGGATAGGGATCCTGCGGTGCGTCTCCTTGCCCGCGCAGGACTTTCCAGCCCTTGAGAGGATGAGACGCTTGCGTGAAGTCAGGGCAGGGCGGCATCGAAGTTTGCGAGGGGCCTGAATACTCTCGGCCACAGTCCACGCAGGCGTAAGTGCCAGCCGAAATGTCACTGCCGTAAGGAACGCTGTCTTTTTGCATGGGAAGATCTCCACTGAATGAAGGGAAGATCCTAGGGCGATTTGTTCTGGGGGGATGTCGGACGTTTCGCTATGTCGAGTCAGGCGTTTCCTTCGCGGCCAAAAAGATCGCAGCCTGCGGCAATTCCTACAGAAAGCGGGTTCTCGTCTGTACGAAATCCCTGTAGGAGCTGCTGAAGGCTGCGATCTTTTGCTTTCAGCGATTAGCGATCATGGACGCTTGCGATTGCTGATCAGCGTACCCACGCCGGTGTCAGTGAAGATTTCCAGCAGGATCGCATTCGGCACGCGACCATCGATGATCAGCGAACTGCCAACACCGCCCTGAACCGCTTCCAGTGCGCAGCGGATCTTCGGCAGCATGCCGCCATAGATCGTGCCGTCGGCGATCAGGTCGTCGACCTGCTGCGTGCTCAGGCCGGTCAATACGGTGCCCGACTTGTCCATCAGGCCGGCGATGTTGGTCAGCAGCATCAGCTTCTCAGCCTTCAGCGCTTCGGCAACCTTACCCGCCACCAAATCCGCATTGATGTTGTAAGACTCGCCGTTTTCACCGACGCCGATCGGCGCGATCACCGGGATGAAGTTGCCCTTGACCAGCAGGTTCAGCAGTTCGGTGTTGATACCGACCACTTCGCCGACATGACCGATGTCGATGATTTCCGGTTGGGTCATCTCCGGGGTCTGGCGGGAAACGGTGAGCTTCTTCGCGCGAATCAGCCCGGCGTCTTTACCGGTCAGGCCGATGGCGCTGCCGCCGTGGCGGTTGATCAGGTTGACGATGCTCTTGTTGACCTGACCGCCCAAGACCATTTCCACAACGTCCATGGTCGCGGCGTCGGTGACGCGCATGCCGTCGACGAAATGGCTTTCAATCGACAGGCGCTTGAGCAGATCACCGATCTGCGGGCCGCCACCGTGCACGACCACCGGGTTTATGCCTACGGCTTTCATCAGCACGATGTCGCGGGCGAAGCCGGTTTTCAGCTCCTCGCTTTCCATCGCGTTGCCGCCGTATTTGATCACCAGGGTCTTGCCGACATAGCGTCGGATGTAAGGCAGCGCTTCGGACAGGACCTTGGCAGTGTTGGCGGCGGCTTCGCGTTCGAGGGTCATTCAGGGCTCCGGGTGGATCAGAACGGTAGTTGGAGATCAGGTGCAACGCGTTTAAGTTGGGCGTGGAATACATCCTTGATGCGCTGCAATTCAGCCTCGTCATCGGCCTCGAAACGCAGCACCAGCACCGGTGTGGTGTTGGACGCGCGCACCAGGCCCCAGCCTTTGGCGTAATCGACCCGCACGCCGTCGATGGTGGTCAGGTCGGCGCCTTCGCCCCACTGAGCATCGTGCAGTGCATCAATGATGCTGAATTTGCTCTCTTCGGTCACATGGATATTGATCTCCGGCGTGGAAATATCGTTCGGGAAGGTCGCAAACAGCTCTTCCGCAGTGGATTTTTCCTTGCTGAGGATCTCCAGCAGACGTGCGGCGCTGTAGATGCCGTCGTCGAAACCGAACCAGCGCTCCTTGAAGAAGATGTGCCCGCTCATTTCGCCGGCCAACAGCGCGCCGGATTGCTTCATTTTCTTCTTGATCAACGAGTGACCGGTCTTCCACATTAGCGGCCGACCGCCGTATTCCTTGATCAGCGGCACCAGGCGACGGGTGCATTTGACGTCGAAGATGATCTCCGCGTCCGGATTTCGAGCCACTACGTCGCGAGCAAACAGCATCAGCAGGCGATCCGGGTAGACGATGCTGCCGGTGTTGGTCACCACACCGACGCGGTCGCCGTCACCGTCAAAAGCCAGGCCGATATCGGCGTTGGTTTCCTTGACCTTGGCGATCAGGTCGACAAGGTTTTCCGGTTTGCCCGGATCCGGGTGATGGTTCGGGAAGTTGCCGTCGACTTCGCAGAACAGCGGGATGACTTCGCAGTTCAGCGCTTCGATCAGTTGCGGAGCGATCACACCGGCCGCGCCGTTGCCGCAGTCGACCACGACTTTCAGACGACGGGCGAGTTTGATGTCCTGGACGATTTCGGTGTTGTAACGGTCGAGAATTTCAACCTGAGTGACGCTGCCCTGGCCAGTGCTCAGGTCATTGTTCTTGATGCGCTCGTGCAGCACCTGGATCTGTTCGTTGGCGAGGGTGTCGCCGGCGATCACGATCTTGAAACCGTTGTAATTCGAAGGGTTGTGGCTACCGGTGAGCATCACCCCGGACTTGCCGGCCAGCACGTTGGCGGCGTAGTACAGCGCTGGCGTTGGTACCAGGCCCACATCGCTGACGTGGCAACCACTTTCGGCGATGCCGCGAATGAGTTCCGCGACCAGTTCCGGGCCAGACAGGCGACCGTCGCGACCGACCGACACATTCGGTTCGCCCTGGGCCAGGCTCTGCGAGCCGATGGCGCGGCCGATCCAGTAAGCGGTTTCACCGTTGAGAAAATCCGGCACGGTGCCACGAATGTCATAGGCGCGGAAAATGCTGTCAGGCAGCTTAGGGGCGATTTTGGCGGGGGTGCTCATCTGTGGACATGCTCCATCTCGGAAAGGGCGGGACAGGCCGGCGAAATGTTCGACGGCAGGCTCAAACTGAAGGGTATGACGGCGTTTTGCACAGAGAGTTCGTGCTATGAAAGGGCCATGACGCCTCGGCTGGCCGGGCTCGCGACTGGCAAAACCTTGATTTTCCGCGCTTAACCGTTCAGGCGAATCTGTACAAATTTCCGTGAAGGAGCTGCCGCAGGCTGGGATCTTTTGATCTTGATCTTGAAAAAACAAAGTCAAAAGATCGCAGCCTGCGGCAGCTCGTACAGGGGGTATTCAGTTAATTGGTGCCAGTGTGGCCAAAGCCGCCGGTGCCGCGCTCGGTCTCGACGAACTCTTCAACCATTTCAAAGTGAGCCTGCACCACCGGCACCAGCACCAATTGCGCCAGGCGTTCGCCGACGGTCATGGTGAAGTCGCTCTGGCCGCGGTTCCAGCAGGACACCATCAGCGGGCCTTGGTAGTCGGAGTCGATCAGGCCGACCAGATTCCCCAGGACGATGCCATGTTTATGGCCCATGCCGGAGCGCGGCAGGATCAGTGCAGCGAGATTCGGGTCGCCGATGTAGACCGACAGGCCGGTGGGAATCAGCACGGTTTCACCCGGCTTGATCACGGTGTCCTGATCGAGCATGGCGCGCAGGTCGAGGCCGGCGGAGCCCGGCGTGGCGTATTGCGGCAGCGGGAAGTCGGTGCCGATGCGTGGATCGAGGATCTTGGCTTGCAAAGCGTGCATGTAAATTAAACCTGGTTCAGACGTTCGGCGATAAAAGTAACCAGTTGGCGAGCAATCTTGCTCTTGCTGGTCTGGGCGAAAACCGTGGCGTGCAGCTCACGGTCGATGACGCTGCAGGCGTTCTCTTCACTGTTGAAGCCGATGCTCGGGTTGGCGACGTCGTTGGCGACGATCAAATCGAGATTCTTGTCCTTCAGCTTGCGTGCAGCGTAGTCGAGCAGGTGTTCGGTTTCGGCGGCGAAGCCGACACTGAACGGACGGTCGGGACGGGTCGCGATGGTGGCGAGGATGTCCGGGTTGCGCACCATTTGCAGGACGAAGCCGTCACCGCTCGTAGGATCTTTCTTGAGTTTATGTGGCGCGACGACTTCCGGCCGGTAGTCCGCCACCGCAGCCGACGAGATGAACACGTCGCATGGCATGGCCGATTCGCAGGCGGCGAGCATGTCGCGGGCGCTGACCACGTCGATCCGCGTTACACGATCTGGCGTCGGCAAGTGCACCGGGCCGCTGATCAAAGTGACGCGGGCGCCGGCTTCCACGGCCGCTTCGGCGAGGGCAAAGCCCATCTTGCCGGAGCTGTGGTTGGTGATGTAGCGCACTGGGTCGATGTTTTCCTGGGTGGGGCCGGCGGTGATCACCACATGCTTGCCGGTCAGGGCCAGGCGCTGGAAGCAATCGGCGGCGAGCAGCGCCAGATCGGTGGCCTCCATCATGCGGCCCATGCCGACGTCGCCGCAGGCCTGGCTGCCGGACGCCGGGCCGAAGGTCTTCAGGCCACGGCTTTCCAGCAGTTGCAGGTTGGCCTGAGTGGCCGGGTCGCGCCACATCGCCTGATTCATCGCCGGCGCGACGGCCACGACGGCATCGGTGGCCAGCACCAGCGTGGTCAGCAAATCGTTGGCGATGCCTTGCGCCAGGCGCGCAATCAGGTCGGCGGTGGCCGGGGCGATCAGCACCAGATCGGCCCACTTCGCCAGCTCGATATGGCCCATCGCGGCTTCGGCGGCCGGGTCGAGCAAGTCGAGGTGCACCGGGTGGCCCGACAGGGCCTGCATGGTCAGCGGGGTAATGAACTCGGCGCCGCCATGGGTCATGACCACGCGCACTTCAGCGCCCTGGTCGATAAGGCGGCGAACCAGATCGGCGCTCTTGTAGGCCGCAATGCCGCCGCCGACGCCCAGAACGATGCGTTTCCGATACAGCCGCTGCATAGGTCTGCCTTTCATTTCGTTGATGACTGCGGCGCGATGCCCCTCCCCAGGGTTGAATCGACCGCCAAAAAGATGGGCTACGATATCACAGCGACCGCTACGGAACAGCGGCGCCCACAGACAGGGAGTGTGTATGAGTATTCGCGATTGGCCGGCGGCGGAACGGCCGCGGGAGAGGTTGTTGGAGCATGGAGCGGGGAGCCTCTCGGACTCTGAGTTACTGGCGATTTTTCTGCGCACCGGATTGCCCGGGAAAAGCGCTGTGGACCTCGCCAGACATCTGCTGACGCAATTCGGCAGCCTGCGTTTACTGCTCGAGGCCGATCAGGACGCATTCAGCAAACAAATGGGCCTCGGCCCTGCCAAATTCGCCCAACTGCAAGCCGCTCAGGAAATGAGCAAGCGCCATCTGGCCGAACGCTCACGGCAGAAACCGGCACTGGAAAACCCTCAAGTCGTTCGCGACTACCTCAAGGCGATGCTGCGGCATGAGCCGCACGAGGTGTTCGGCTGTCTGTTTCTCGATTCGAAACATCAGGTGCTGAATTTCGAGGCGCTGTTTCGCGGCTCGATCGACAACACCAGCGTGCATCCCCGAGAAGTGGTGAAACGCGCGCTGGCCAATAACGCAGCGGCGGTGATCCTGACGGGTTATGGTGTCAACTCTAGTGTTTCACTCGGCTGAAGTGCCCGAGATAGAAGCATTCCTTGATGCTTATTCAGATTTTGATGTTCCATATTCAGTGTTGCAGAGCAAATTTGATTTTAGGCCCAGGCGGGCCACCACAGCAGTCAGCTTCACCAACAATTGTGATGCTAGGTCCCGGATGACTGGGGCTCAGGCTGTTGCTTGCGGTTCACAGAAAAGCTGGGAATTCCTACCCATCTTCCCGAAAAAGCTGAACATTACGGCAAAATCTGATGGAACCTACTCCACGTGGCCAAGGGATCCTACATCGCTGATGGCATTTTGACCTTCTCCACTCATTGTGTACCGCTGGATAAAAAGGCGAGAATGCGCGCGCAATGGAAGGCATGATGCGCGCAGGTCGGCGCTCTCGTGGCAGGATGTCACCGGCTTCATGCCTCCACAGCCAAGGCTCGCACGAGCCTTTAAGCTTAATGCCAATTTGTGGAGAGTGATGTGCTGAGTGACGACGACCAAAAGCTAGCCAAGATCCTTTTTGGCCTTCTGAAAAATGCGACTAGCCAAGCCGTCGTCAAGGAATTCCTCCGGACGAAGGGCATCCCCGTTTCTGCGCAAAACTGGGACGATCTCTATGAGAAGCGGATCGAGCCTGCCCTCAAGGATAAAAAACTTGCCCTGAAAGACCTCCGTGATCTACTGCAGCAGGTGGAGGAGTTTGGCAAGCAGCACTCGTTCCTTTTCCAGTGCACTGAAGAGCGGGCAATCGGCCTGCTGTCTCCTACGCGCATCGCTTCAATCGCAGCAGCTGAGGGCCTTTCGGGGCTGTTTACTCACCCGCTGGATCTTGAGATGCCCGACGAGGCCACAATCGTCGACATCCGCCTGTACCGTCCGGACCCGCAGAAGACACCGGTTTCGCTTACGATCAAAGTCGTCGAAAGCCGTGACATCAATCGTCTCAGCGCTGTGGAGACGGATCCAGCAACTGGCGAACTGATTCGACGCTATGCGACCACAAAAAAACGTGCGGTGAATATTGTTCACCTGGACCACACTGGTTTATTGGAGTTTCGTATTGCCTCTCAAGATAATCAGGCAAAGAAATATTCCGAGCTCTTGTGGGTGTTGAAAAACAAAGTAAGGAAATTTCTACCGGACGATGGGTTCGCTGAAGTTTCGCTTAGCCCCGCTAAGAATAAGATTCTGCGCGAGCGCGATAACCTCTCCCAAGAAATCAGATATAGCAATTCAACGGCTCGAAATGAATTCGGGGCCCAAATGCAGATTACCTCCGCATCGGTTGATGAAAACCTTTCATCGGATGAGGGTTCGATGTCTGCGTTGGATCGCTTCTTGGAGCGTGATGGCGAAGTGACGGGAGCCAATATTTACGTTAAACTACCAGACAGTGATCCTCCCCGTGAACTGAGGCTTTTGATTTCGGGTGAGAGAAACGAGTTTGCGGTGACCGTAGCGTGCTCCGCCGGAGAATACGAATATGTTCGCGGAAAAGTTATCGCCTTTAATACTTAACCATCCAGACGAGGCTGAAGGCCTCCGAAGATTGGCTAGTTTTATCCAGGGCTATGAATCCCAGGGTGGCGAAGCTTTGCCTAGAATTCGGCTAAACCCGAATCGCATGTTCGATATTATGCAAGCCGGTACTTCCGCGCACCTTGCAATCTTGATTAATATCTTGGTAACGGGCCGGATTATCAAGAGATTCCTTATTGTTAGGTGCCCCAGCGGCGAAGGTCTCTCATTCCAATCTTACGGCGATATCCCAGAGATTGTTCGTGATCCTGGGATGGATACCGAATTTGAAGTACTTGCCGCCAACGTGGAACCAACCTATAGATTGGTGCTCGATTGAAGCCTGTTGATATTGTTACCCTTGTTCGATCGACTTGGGAAAATACGATTGAGACCAAACGACTGGCCCAGCTGCAGGCAATTAGGGCAACTCTGGATGCCGAGCATCTGGAGCTGTTTGACTCGTTAGTCGATATGCAGATTTCTAATGTCAAAGATGATGCTCAGGCCATCACGCTCATGCTTGTCCATGGTATTCAAACTGATGGTTCCTGGCACGAGCTGGTAAAAGCAGCCTTCCGAGATGTTGCTCATGTCAGAGTCAAAGGTCTTGGCTACCATTGTGTGACCGCGCTGCAGCTTGCGTGTCCGTTTCGATCTACGCCAATCAATAAGATCGCAAATGACTTCCGAGACGCACGGCTTATGGAACCGACTGCTCGCATTATGGTCATTGCCCACAGCTTCGGCACCTATATCATTAGTCGGATCCTCGCCAAATACACTGACATCAACATTGAGAGAATTGTTCTCTGCGGCTCCATAATAAAAGGCAATTATGCCTGGGAGAAGCATGCTCGGCACATGGCTGCAGGCAACATCGTCAACGATGTCGGGACGCGAGATTTTTACCCCGTCCTAGCTACCTTTTCGACTATAGGCTACGGCGGGACTGGTCGAAACGGATTTAAAAATACACGTGTAGCTGACCGTTACTTTGATTACGGCCATAGCGATTTTTTTGAGCCCGACAAGGACCATATCGTCAAATATTGGAAGCCTTATATTCTAGATGGGACCATCGTCGAGTCTGAGTGGGATAGCATAAAGCCGAAGACCCATCTGGGAATCATGCTGGCTTGTCACCCTTGGATCGGCAGACCTGCCTTCTATGCAACCGTTGGGTTAATTACAGCTGCCGTAGCGGGTTTGGCTTGGTGGCTACTCACCTGATCTTCCACTGCTCTGTTTCAGGGTCCCTTACCAAATGCTGCTCTGAGACGACATCCAAGCCTACGGACCTAAAAATACTGAGCATTAGCGTCATAGAATAGTAATAGAGTCGCTGGTGTCGTCCCTTGTCTGAGGCCACAAACACCCCGTCAATCCGTCCATCCTCACTAGTCGCGAATTCGAATACGTACGAGTGGATTACCTGGTTCGCGACAAAAGTCATATCCCGCAGTTCTTTGTAAACTTTAGTAGTTTCGTAGTTTTCCATTATGTTGTGCCGATTGAAGTAGTCTACTGTCTTGCCACTGGTGATCGGGTAGTACGGTAGATGGAGCTTAATTTTCTTCGTTGATTCAGAGATTTTGTAGGTCTCGATTAGCTTGCGTACCGTATAAAAACTGACAAAAATTTCACGTTCTGCTTTCGCATAAATGCGCCCTTCAGAACACTCTTTTACACGAGCCTTCTCAAGCCAACGAGCTGAACGAAGAAGTGACTTCCTCCAATCATCAGACTCGTAAATCATCAGGATTCTCCTTGACTGAGAAATAAATAAAGCGTCAGTCTATTACTGCTGCATCAATACAATATTATCACCTCGGCTAGCATAGGACGCAATAGGTCAATGACCCAGGCTCTAAAGCAATATATCGCGAAAAGCATTAACTCAGTTATAATGATGGCCCCGCTTAAACGGGAGGTGATACGCCTCATCATATGCTGCTCTATAGCAATTATCCTGAATGCCATCCTATTCTTTGGTGTAGAAAACGACGGTACCATCAAGCCATGGGCAGAGATACCACTGAAACTGTTCGCCTCAACAACTTTATTTGCCTTTATGGTGAAGATTTTCCTTCCGCTTTTCGGTTGGACCATATTGAAGGCAGTGTTATTGAGCGCCAATAATGCCTTTAGTGGGGTGCTAAGCTTTCTAGGGAATCAATTTACAGGTGCTTTGTATTGTTCGGCCTTTATCCTGGCTTCTCTTACACTTAAGCAGTATGTAATTTCAGGGTTTATGGATCCTCAATTGGCTCTGATGGCGCCTACTGTTCTCTTTGCGGGCTTCTTGTACTTCTATATTTTTCAGTGCGCTATTCAAAAAACAATGACGCCTGCTCTGTGTGCTCCGCCTCTCCCGCGCTCTAGCAGGGTGCCGTGACTACCTGTTCTTGTAGGGGCAGGTTCGAATAGCAAGAGTCACTTGATGGCGTGATTTGATCTCTATCCTGGTGCCATAGCATGGCGCCAAAATTCCGCCGGCATAAAAATCTCCTGCCTGACACAATCAGAATAATAAATGCTACGAAAGTAGGCTGCGTACTGAGCGATTATGGAAAACTTCGCTGGAATCTATTCGTCATTACGTGATAAAAATTATTCTGTGCCCCGGTAAAGTGGCACAAAAATATAGAGCAACAGTTCAAGGGAATAGATATGGCTCAGTATAAGCACGGCAATTTTCTGCACAAAAGTGATCATTCGGAGTACGATAAAAAGTATTCGCCTGGTACCGAAGCGCCAAATCCAGGCATTTACCGATGCGTCTCCTGCGGGGATGAGATCGGTATTGCCAAAGGGCATGTTCTTCCTCCACAGAACCATCACCAGCATGCACCTGGCGCGGGCAAGATTGAGTGGCAGTTAGTGGTTTTTGCACAGCAGCGGAAATAAGGTTTTTGGGCTCAGTAGAGCTCTGCAACGTGGGTTCTACTGAGCACTCAATAAAAGGACGGAATCCGTATTGACTATTCAAACCACTATGAGGAGGGTGATCGTGAGCGTGCCTGGTTACGCATATATTCGGATATTAGATTGCCGAAATTGATGTCGGCCTCTTCAACAAAAATATTGACGTGGCAGTAAAACTCTTCAGGACCCCTGAGATAATTGAAAATTCTTGATCTGACGACGCCACAAACCCCCGCTTTGACGGCCGTAGAGGGTAGGTTGACTACATCGCCAACACATGGGATAAGAGCTAAGCCATGCTCACTGTTAAAGACAATATCAGCTGAGCGGTCATCAGGCCTGACAAACTCTTGATCCTCCGAGACCTGCTGATAATCAATGCTATACCTCATGCACAGCCTACCTCATTTGCGGGGTAAGGAATCAGCGCCGCGGGTCGTAAATAGTAAAATCCAGTTCAGTAGGCACGTTTGCGACGGAATTAGTTAGCCGATCTCGATACTATATAGTTTGGCAATTAACGCTTTTCAAGTACATACCCTACGCCTCTAAGTGTGTGTATCAGCTTGGTTTCGAAGGGGTCATCTATCTTGGCTCTGAGTCTTCGAATCGACACCTCTACAACGTTCGTGTCGCAATCAAAATTCATATCCCAAACCTGAGAGATAATCTGCGTACGGCTCAGTACCACCCCGGTGTTACGCATCAAGTAGTGCAGCAACGCGAATTCTTTGGTGGTCAAATCAATACGCTGACCGTCCCTGAATGCCCTGTGCCGGCTTTGATCAAGTTCCAGATCGGCCACGCGAATGACCTCCACAGATGCGGGGTGATCTGACCTGCGCATCAAGGCGCGAACCCGGGCTAGCAGCTCTGGGAACTCAAATGGTTTGATCAGATAGTCATCTGCGCCGTTCTCCAGCCCCCGGACCTTATCCGCCAATCGGCTTCTCGCCGTCAGCATCATGATGCGGGACGGGCAGTTTTTACGGCGCAACAACTCAAGGACCTGCCAACCGTCCATCTCTGGTAGGTTTATATCGAGGATAATCAGCTCGTACTCATGCTGCTTGGCCAAGAATAATCCATCTGATCCGGTGTGGACGCAATCTACGACATAGCCACACTCCGTCAGACCTTGACGCACATACTCCGCAGTTTTTACTTCATCCTCAATTACCAGAATTCGCATGGGATTTTGTCTCGATATCACTGAGCAATTAACCGCGCACGCGCGCCGGCATTATTGAAAGGGATGGTAAATCAAAATGAGCGTGCCGGGGCTCAAATGACGGATTTGTAATTTCTAGGTAATACAGTTGATAGTCTGGCGGTATATCTTGTCGCGGTTTGGGTTTGACAGTTGCGGGCCCTCTCTCCAGCAGGTGATTTGACCTTATGAAGTATTGGGTTATTTTCTTTTTTGTGCTGGCTTCGTTCCGCTCAGATGACGGCGAGGTCGCTCACATCGAGGAAGCTGGTCATTGGTGTAGTCATGAACTTCACCGGCATGCAATGCGTACAATCGAACGCTTGCTTGAATTTTAGGTAAAAAAAAGGCGCCCAATGGGCGCCAAATATCCACCTTTTACCAAAGGAGCACTTAAGCCACTCAAGGTGAATTCGTAATGCTCGTTTTACTAATAGGACCAGTTAATGAATAACTGGTCCAGTTAGCGAATTACAGAATCGAAAGCGGGTACTCAATGATCACACGGGTTTCATCCAGATCCGATTCGAATGCAGTGGCACGTGTGGTTGCCTGGCGCAACCGGAAGGACAGATCTTTTGCTGGACCGGTTTGGACAACGTATTTGACTTCGACGTCACGCTCCCAACGCTTCTGATTGTCGAGCGGGTTGCCGTTGTCATCAGTGCGCATGTAGAACTGGTTAGCGTTCGAGTAATCCGCGCCCGAGCCTCTGGCGTAGCGGGTCATGAACGTCAGGCCTGGAATGCCGTAGCTGGTGAAGTTCAGGTCATAGCGCAGCATCCAGGAACGCTCTTTCGGCGAGTTGAAGTCGCTGTACTGGATGGAGTTGTCGACGAAAATCGAGTCCGACTGACGCAGGTAGTCAAAATCGTCGTCGCCGTTGTTGCGCTGGTGCGACAGGGCTAGGGTATGGGCACCGTAACGCACGCCGACCTTGGCACTCCAGATGTTGTTGTCGAATTCACCCAGGCGCTTCTTACCTTCATCTACGGCTTTGTAGTAGTTGAAGCCACCGATCAGCGCCAGATCGTCGCTCAGCGGGTAAACCACGCTGGTGCCGGCGTAGTACTGATTCCAGACGTCTTTCAGCTGGCTGGCGTAGACGCTCACAGTCCAGTTGTCGTTGATCGAGTAGTCACCGCCACCGTAACCGATCCATGGCGAGTTGACCGGGCCGCCGTAGAACGTCACGAAGTTGTCGTTCAGGTTGCTTGAGAGCGGCTGGCTCATCGCATGCAGACGACCACCCTGCAGGGTGAGGCCTTGGATGCTGGTGTTCTCAACGGTCACGCCGCGGAAGCTTTCTGGCAGCAGGCGAGAGTCGCCGGATGCAACGACCGGAGTCGATGGGAAAACATCACCTACTTTCACGATGGTATCGAACAAGCGGACTTTGGCTGCGCCGCCGACCTTGGTGTATTCGTCGCGAGCTTCGCCCTTGTTATCAACGGGTAGCACGTCGAAGGAGCTACGGCCGCCGTTGCGCCCATCACCGGTGTCGAGCTTGAGGCCGATCATGGCGAAGGCATCAACGCCAAAGCCAACTGTTCCCTGGGTAAACCCAGAGTTGAATTTGCTGATGATCGCGTGCGCCCAGGCTTCGGAGTAGCCGTTGGTGTTGCCCTTGCCACTGTTATAAGTGGGGGCAGTGCTGTCGCGGTTATCACGGTTGAAGTAGAAGTTACGGTTCAGCACTGTAAGGCTGCTGCCTTCAATGAAGCCTTCTGGCTTGTCTTCTGCCTGTGCCGAAATAGCATAGCTTCCAGACAGCGCAGAAACTGCCGCCAAATACAGTGGTACTTTGATTTTCATCCGATGCTCCTTTGATTCACGGCAGTTTTTATTATGTTTACCGGCGCGGGTGTCGTTAATTGTTCTGACCAGGCGGCGCGCCTAGCGTAGCGCGAGCTCATATTTGCAGGCCGAAGATAACGGGGGGGTGATAGGAAAATTACAATTTCGTCATCTACCTGTTGTTCGGGCCTTCGCACCGCGTGTTTGCCATCTCCGTTGCTTGTAACGAAATCATCGTGTCGGGTTTGGTTTCCCAGTATTTTCGGGCATTACAGGACATTCTTACGGAATTGTAATTTTCTAGCCACCCCTCTGATAGCTACAGGTTATTAGAGTGACATCACCTAATCAAGTGGGGCTTGGCAGCTGTTTCGGCGTTCTCGCCAAGCTTTATCGAAGTTTGTGCACGAGGACCATCAAAGTGCCCCGGTATAACCGCAATGTCTTATCCAAGACCTCCGTCTCGCCCTGGAAGATCGCTGCACTCTGTGCAGTCATCTCTGGATTGATGGCACCTGCAGCTCTTGCCCAAAGCATCAGCTTGCCCCAGGCGCTTTCGACGGCCATGGATGCCAACCCTGACCTGGCCGCGGCCCGGCAAGAGATTGGCATCGCTGATGGTGCTCGCAAGCAGGCCGGGCTTATCCCCAACCCCACTATTTCGTACGACGTGGAAGACACCCGTCGTAACACCAGCACGACGACCGTGTCGCTTAGCCAAACCCTGGAGCTGGGTGGTAAGCGGGGAGCTCGTGTTGACGTCGCCACTTAC
This sequence comes from Pseudomonas sp. Choline-02u-1, assembly GCF_002836515.1. Taxonomy (GTDB): domain Bacteria; phylum Pseudomonadota; class Gammaproteobacteria; order Pseudomonadales; family Pseudomonadaceae; genus Aquipseudomonas. The sequence continues at coordinate 521,104 of NZ_PJBC01000065.1, read as the reverse complement.
GGGCAGACCGCCGCACAGCTGGAGTTGGACCGTCGCGTGAACGGTCTGCGGGCAGACGTCGTACAGGCCTTCTACGCCGCATTGCGGGCCCAGACAGGCCTTGACCTGGCCAAGCAATCTCTCGAACTGACTGAGCGCGGTCTCCGCATCGTCGATGGTCGTGTTCGCGCAGGTAAATCGTCTCCAGTAGAGGCCACCCGCGCCCAAGTACAACTGGCCGAAGCAAAGCTGCAAGTTCGACGTGCCGAAACCGAAAAGACGACCGCTTACCAGCAACTCGCTCAAATTACCGGGAGCTCGGTCACCGTCTTTGATCGACTCGAATCGCCAACCCTCTCCCCGGGACTGCCACCGCGGACTGAAGAGCTGCTGGCGAAGCTCGATCAGACCGCAGAAATGCGCCAGGCCGTGGTACAGATCGACAAGAGCGATGCCTCGCTCGGTTCAGAGAAAGCTCAGCGTATCCCGAACCTTACCGTCAGCGTAGGTAGCCAGTACGACCGCTCTGTGCGCGAGCGTGTCAACACTGTGGGCGTCTCTATGCCTTTGCCGCTGTTTGATCGCAACCAGGGCAACATTCTTTCCGCTTCTCGTCGTGCAGATCAGGCCCGAGACCAGCGCAATGCTGTGGAGCTGCGGCTGCGCACCGAAACCCAAACCGCGTTGAACCAGTGGTCCACCGCCATGCAGGAGGTCGAGTCCTACGACAAGACCATTCTGCCGTCAGCCCAACAAGCCGTAGATACCGCAACCCGCGGCTTCGAGATGGGCAAATTCGGTTTCATCGAAGTGCTGGATGCCCAGCGCACCTTGATCGTCGCTCGTGGCCAATATCTCGAATCGTTGGCAGCGGCGACCAATGCGCGTGCGCAGGTGGAAAGGGTTTATGGCGAAGTCGGCTCAACTGCCGGCGCTCGCTGAACGGGCCAAACATTTTCTTCGGCACACAGCCTTGAACAAGCCGGTGCCTACGATCAGCAGGAGTAGCAATGGATAACAAACGCAAGATCGCCCTCGCGGTAGCCGCTGTGGCAGCCCTCGGATTTGGCAGCCTTGCCTGGAACAACAGTTCTGGACAGCAGGCCGCTAGTACCGCCGAGCATGGCGCTAACGATGGCCATGGCGACGAAAAGAAAGCCGCATCTGCCGCCAAAGAGGAGGGTGATGAGGGCCATGGTGAAGAAGGCCACAGCGAAGAGGGCGGTGAAGAAGAGGGCAAGCTGACGCTTAGCGCTGAGCAGATCAAGGCTGCCGGCGTTGCCCTGGAAGCTGCAGCGCCGCGTGACTTGGGTACAGTCGTGAGCTTCCCGGGCGAAATTCGCTTCGATGAAGACCGGACCGCCCACGTGGTTCCTCGTGTTCCTGGCGTTGTAGAGACTGTCCAAGCCGACCTGGGTGAGACGGTCAAAAAGGGTCAGGTCCTCGCTGTAATCGCGAGCCAGCAGATCTCTGACCTGCGCAGCGAACAACAGGCCGCACAGCGTCGCGTCGAACTGGCGCGAGTGACCTTCGAGCGTGAGAAGCAGCTGTGGCAGGACAAGATTTCCGCGGAGCAAGACTACCTCCAAGCACGCCAAGCGCTGCAAGAAGCGGAGATCTCCTTGGCCAACGCCAAGCAGAAGGTCGGTGCGATCGGTGCTTCGGTTAACTCCGTTGGCGGTAATCGTTACGAACTCCGAGCTCCTTTCGACGCCGTGGTGGTGGAGAAACACCTGACCGTTGGCGAAGTCGTCAGCGAGGCGACCAACGCCTTCATCCTTTCTGACCTGAATCAGGTCTGGGCAACCTTCGCCGTCCCGCCTACAGATCTGGGCAAGGTCACGACTGGTCGTGCGGTGAAAGTCTCTTCGCCTGACATGAATGTCGAGGTCGAAGGGAAGGTGGGTTATGTCGGGAGCCTGCTGGGCGAGCAAAACCGCGCAGCCACTGTCCGCGTCACCTTGACCAACCCCAACGGTGCCTGGCGTCCAGGCCTGTTCGTGAACATTGCGGTCACTTCCCAGACTGATCGAGTTGCCGTAGCGGTCCCTGAGCACGCAGTCCAGACCGTTGAAGACAAACCCTCGGTATTCGTACGCACCCCAGATGGGTTTGACACCCGCCCGGTAAAACTGGGTCGTCGCGACAATGGGTACGTGGAAGTCATCGACGGTATTGAAGCCGGCGCCCAGGTAGCAACCAGTGGCAGCTTCACACTCAAGTCCGAGCTCGGCAAAGCTTCTGCCGAACACGGTCACTGATGCGAACTGACAGGATGATTTCTCATGTTTGAACGTATCATCAGATTCGCCATCGAGCAGCGCATCGTAGTAATGATCGCTGTTCTGATCATGGCGGGTATCGGTATCTACAGCTATCAAAAGCTGCCCATCGATGCGGTACCCGATATCACCAACGTCCAGGTGCAGATCAACACTGCAGCGCCTGGTTATTCGCCTTTGGAAACCGAACAACGGATCACGTTTCCAGTTGAAACGGCCATGGCCGGTCTCCCGGGCCTTCAGCAGACCCGTTCCCTGTCTCGCTCTGGCTTGTCTCAGGTCACCGTGATCTTCAAGGATGGCACTGACATCTTCTTTGCCCGCCAGTTGATCAACGAGCGGCTGCAGGTTGCGAAGGAACAGCTGCCAGAAGGCGTAGAGGCCGTTATGGGCCCGGTATCTACCGGCCTCGGCGAGATCTTCCTGTGGACCGTTGAAGCCGAAGATGGCGCGGTCAAAGAGGACGGTACGCCTTACACCCCGACCGACCTGCGCGTGATCCAAGACTGGATCATCAAGCCTCAGCTGCGCAACGTCCCGGGTGTAGCCGAGATCAATACCATCGGCGGCTATGCCAAGCAGTTCCTGGTTGCGCCAGATCCTAAGCGCCTGGCTACCTACAAGCTTACCCTCAATGACCTGGTCGCAGCGTTGGAAAGTAACAATGCCAACGTCGGCGCCGGCTACATCGAACGTAATGGTGAGCAGTTGCTCATCCGTGCGCCCGGCCAGGTAGGCAACATCGAAGACATCGCCAACATCGTGATCACCAGCGTGGATGGTGCACCGATTCGCATCAGCAGCGTTGCTGACGTCAGCATCGGTAAAGAACTCCGCACAGGTGCTGCTACTGAGAACGGCCGCGAAGTCGTGCTCGGTACCGTGTTCATGCTGATTGGTGAAAACAGCCGTACTGTGTCTCAAGCTGTCGCCGCCAAACTGGCGGACATCAACCGCACCCTGCCAAAGGGCGTGGTGGCTGTGACCGTTTACGACCGTACCAACCTGGTTGAAAAAGCCATCGCGACGGTGAAGAAGAACCTGGTAGAAGGCGCGATCTTGGTAATCGCGATTCTGTTCCTGTTCCTCGGCAACATCCGTGCAGCCCTGATCACCGCGATGGTGATTCCGCTGTCCATGCTTTTCACCTTCACAGGCATGTTCAACAACAAGGTCAGTGCCAACTTAATGAGTTTGGGGGCACTCGACTTCGGCATCATCGTCGACGGTGCCGTGGTTATTGTAGAAAACGCGATCCGTCGACTGGCTCATGCGCAGCATAAGCATGGCCGCATGCTCACCAAAACCGAACGCTTCCACGAGGTCTTTGCCGCGGCGCGAGAAGCTCGCCGGCCGCTGATCTTCGGTCAGCTGATCATCATGGTGGTGTACCTGCCGATCTTCGCCCTCACCGGCGTCGAAGGCAAAATGTTCCACCCTATGGCGTTCACCGTTGTGATGGCTCTGCTGGGCGCAATGATCCTGTCCGTTACCTTTGTTCCTGCAGCTATTGCCATGTTCGTCACTGGCAAGGTGAAGGAAGAGGAAGGCGTGGTCATGCGCACAGCTCGACTGCGCTATGAGCCGGTTCTGCAATGGGTGCTGGGACATCGGAACATCGCTTTCTCGGCCGCAGTAGCCTTGGTCGTGCTCAGTGGTGTGCTGGCAAGTCGTATGGGTAGCGAGTTCATCCCAAGCCTCAGTGAGGGTGACTTTGCGATGCAGGCCATGCGTGTGCCTGGAACGAGCCTCACTCAGTCCGTCGAGATGCAGCAGCGTCTGGAGAAAGCGGTAATAGCGCAGGTGCCTGAAGTCGAGCGGATGTTCGCACGCTCGGGTACCGCGGAAATTGCATCTGACCCGATGCCACCGAACGCCTCCGACGCCTACATCATGCTCAAGCCTCAGGATCAGTGGCCTAACCCCAAGAAGCCTCGCGATGAGCTGATTGCTGAGGTGCAGAAGGCCGCAGCGGGTGTTCCAGGAAGCAACTACGAGTTGTCGCAGCCAATCCAACTGCGTTTCAACGAGCTGATTTCGGGCGTGCGTAGTGATGTCGCTGTGAAGGTCTTCGGCGATGACATGGACGTGCTCAACAACACCGCCAACAAGATCGCGGCAGCGCTCAAAGCGGTACCGGGCTCGTCGGAAGTGAAAGTTGAGCAGACATCCGGCCTGCCGGTGCTGACAATCAACATCGACCGCGAGAAAGCAGCACGCTACGGCCTGAACATCGCGGATGTTCAGAACTCGATCGCTATCGCCGTGGGTGGTCGCCAGGCCGGCACGCTGTATGAGGGCGACCGTCGGTTCGACATGGTAGTGCGCCTGCCTGAGACCGTTCGCACCGACGTAGCGGGGATGTCCAGTTTGCTGATTCCGGTGCCTGCCAATGCGGCTCAGGGTGCCAACCAGATCGGTTTCATCCCGCTGTCGCAGGTCGCTAATCTGGACCTGCAACTGGGCCCGAACCAAATCAGCCGCGAGAACGGCAAGCGTCTGGTAATCGTCAGTGCCAACGTTCGAGGCCGTGACCTGGGATCCTTCGTTGAGGAGGCGACCGCTTCGCTGGATCAGAAGGTGCAAATCCCTGCGGGCTACTGGACGACTTGGGGTGGCCAGTTCGAGCAGCTGCAGTCGGCTGCCAAACGGCTGCAGATCGTTGTTCCAGTCGCCTTGCTGCTGGTCATGACCTTGTTGTTCCTGATGTTCAACAACCTGAAGGACGGCATGCTGGTCTTCACCGGTATTCCATTCGCACTCACCGGTGGTGTTGTGGCGTTGTGGTTGCGGGACATCCCACTGTCGATCTCGGCAGGTGTCGGCTTCATTGCACTGTCCGGCGTTGCAGTACTGAACGGCCTGGTGATGATTGCCTTCATCCGCGGGCTAAGGGAGGAAGGGCGAACGCTCAGGCAGGCAGTCGATGAAGGTGCATTAACCCGTCTGCGACCTGTTCTGATGACTGCCTTGGTAGCTTCCCTGGGCTTCATCCCGATGGCTTTGGCCACCGGTACCGGTGCAGAAGTTCAGCGGCCACTGGCGACTGTGGTGATTGGCGGGATCCTGTCCTCCACCGCATTGACCTTGTTGGTACTGCCTGCCCTGTATTACTGGGCACACCGCAAGGATGAAGACGGCGACGAGGCCGAAGTGGTTAGCTAACAGGCTCCGCTAAAGAGAAGCCCACAACACGTGTTGTGGGCTTTTTTGTTTAAAGTGAAGTAGATGCACTTACCTTTCAAAATTGTAAGTTTCTCGTCATGCCGGTGATGCCTATGCATTGCTAAGGTTACGCCCGAGAAGTTTTGAAATTGAGAGGGTTTTATGAAAAAGCTAATTATCGCTGCTGCACTTGTTGTTTTCTCGGTGGCTTCGCAGGCCAACACTTTTTCCGAGAGCAAGCAGCTGCAATACACCAAGGAGCACCAGACCGCAGTGGCCAAGTACGCGGAGAAAAATGGCAAGCCAATGCCAGAGATTCAGGATTACAAATATGGCATGAAGATAGACGTTGCTAAGTTCGTACGTCAGTCGCAGGACCCACGTACCTGCCAGGTCTACCCACGGTTGATGACCTTCGAGGACTCCCAGGGCACGCTCAAGACTGTTCGTTACTCGATGTATTCGCAATGCATCAACAACAAGTAGTAAACGATTTGAACAGAACAATTAGAGAATTCATAAATGCCAGGCAGTGCCTGGCATTTTTTATTACGCCCGATGCCCCATGGTTTTGACATGTTAACGCCTGGGCCGGGGCAAACCGTGCAATAGGTCTTAGCTAACCAACCGCGACGGCTCCCAACTGCAGAGGGCAATTGGAAGCCTTGACCCCAGAAGGGACGAGTTATGAAGAGTTTGCTTGAACGCCCTGATGACCAAGCTGGGCATGAAGGTCATAGCCATGAGCATGGCGGCATTTTTGGCATGAACACGGAGCTGTTTTTCGCGCTGATCTGTGGTGCTCTCCTGGGTGCCGGAGCCCTCGCAGGAAAACTTGGGCTGATTGATCGACTTCCCCTTATTCTGTACGTGTCGGCCTATGTGTTCGGTGGATGGTTCACCACCAAGGAAGCGATCAGCAACATCCGCCAGAAACGCTTCGAGATCGATTCGCTGATGCTTCTCGCCGCAGCCGGTGCCGCGAGCATTGGCGCCTGGGCGGAGGGGGCTCTGCTGCTGTTCCTGTTCAGTCTGGGGCATTCCCTTGAAAGCTACGCGATGGGGCGGGCCAAGAAAGCGATTGAGGCACTGTCCAAGCTCGCACCAGCCACCGCGATCGTACGCAGAGCAAATGGCACGTTGGAAATGCCTGTGGAGCTGCTGGTTCCCGGTGACGTTGTCATCGTGCGCCCCAATGACCGCCTACCGGCCGATGGTTTTGTTGTAGTGGGCTCCTCAAGTATCAACCAGGCGCCAGTAACCGGTGAGAGCGTCCCCGTGGACAAGCAACCTGTCCCTGATGCCGAACTCGCACGCAGCAAGCCAGATGCAGTGGATGCAGCCTCGAAAGTCTTCGCCGGTACCATCAATGGCGAAACGCTCATCGAGGTTGAGGTAACACGGCGCTCTACGGAAAGTACCCTGGCGCGGGTCATCAAGATGGTCAGTGAAGCCGAAGTCAGGAAGTCACCGACCCAGCGATTCACGGACCGCTTCCAACGCATATTCGTCCCGTTGGTTTTGCTGCTGGTAGTCGGGCTGCTATTTGCCGGCATTTTCCTTGATGAGCCGTTCCGTGACTCGTTCTACCGGGCGATGGCCGTACTGGTTGCAGCCAGCCCCTGCGCGCTGGCGATCGCAACACCAAGCGCCATTCTATCTGGCATCGCCAGGGCAGCCCGAGGTGGCGTGCTGATCAAGGGCGGTGCACCGCTTGAAGAGCTCGGCTCCTTGAATGCCATGGCATTCGACAAGACCGGTACCCTGACCGAAGGGCGCCCACGCATCACCGATGTAATACCGGTAGGCGGCACGCAGATCGAGGATCTACTAAACGTCGCCATCGCTGTGGAGTCGATGAGCGACCATCCGCTGGCTGCGGCAATTGTGCGTGACGGTGAAGAGATGATTGGCACACGGCGCCGATTGCAAGCCAAGAACATGAGCAACATGATTGGCCGCGGCGTACGTGCCGAGCTTGATGGGCAGTTCGTCTGGATTGGCAAGGTCGAGATGTTCGGTACCAATGGTATTCCCGCACTGAGCAAGGCAGCCTTGGAGGCTGCGGAGCGTCTGCGTCAGTCGGGCCGCACAACCATGGTGGTACGTCGCGCTGACAAGGATCTGGGCGCTATCGGGCTATTGGACACACCCCGAGAGGGTGCCAAAGAGGCACTCCAGAAACTCAGAGAGATGGGCATCGACCGCATGGTCATGATTTCTGGGGACCACAACCGCGTTGCAGAGGCGGTAGCCAAACAAGTTGGCTTAGATGAGGCGTGGGGAGACCTAATGCCGGAAGACAAGGTCAAGGCCATCAAGAACCTGCGCCTCAGCGCCAGGGTGGCCATGGTGGGTGACGGCGTGAATGATGCCCCTGCCATGGCCAATTCGAGCGTTGGCATCGCAATGGGGGCTGCCGGATCTGATGTCGCCCTGGAAACGGCTGATATCGCGCTTATGGCTGACGACATCAGGCAACTCCCATTTGCGGTGGGGCTGAGCCGTCACACGCGATCGATCATCCGCCAGAACCTGTTCGTCAGCTTGGGGATTGTGGCCATCTTGGTTCCGTCTACCATCATGGGCTTGAGCATTGGTGCCGCCGTTGCGATCCATGAGGGCTCCACACTGCTGGTCGTCTTCAACGCCTTGCGGTTGTTGGCCTACCGCAGAAGCTCCTGATCCCTGAGCTTCAATCATGAAGCTAAGCAGGGAAATGACTTGAAGTAGAAGTACGGGTCGTGCGCGATCAGCGCACGACCCGTACTTTTCTCACTCGTCGATCCCGATGCGCTTGAGGCTTTCAAGGGCCTTCCCACACTCAGGTGAGCCGTGCCTTAAGCCGCAGGCCAACGCAGCTTTGAGACTCATGACACCGGCTACGAAACCGACTTGATTGCCGACCCCTTGTCCGTTCGCAAATCCCTGATCATACGCAATCTCCACAAGTGCATTGATCGCCGCCAGGGTGTCTTGTTTGTTGGTACTGTTCTGCATATCTACTCCGCGAGCATTCAGCTCATATCGCTCGGTTAGATGGCGGCGCCTTCAGGTTTGGGGTGAGCGAATCCCGCTCCCATAGCCAATCCCTAACGGGGGGCATAGCCCGCCACCGTAAGGAAAATCAGCTATTGAGAGCAGGTGACTCGTTTTGGTCACGCGTGCTGCTCGCCTCACCGCATTGGCACTGAGTGGGTACATCCGGATAGCCGCTGTGTTTCTCGACGAACAGCGTTTGGCAGGTGGTGCACCCATAAATCCGCGGCAGAGACTTCAGACCACCTGGCAGCACATCGCTCAAGGGCTCGTTATGCCAAGGAGCCCCGTCAAGGATCTTGGAGCGCAGGATGTTTCCCAGCCGCCAGGTGTTACTTTGTGCGCGCCAGAACCACATCGGCGCCGAAAGTGAATACTGGATGAAGGTCTCTTCCGGCTGTTTGGAGAGCATCGGAAATTTAGGGCGGGTCGATCCGGAATCGATGATAGTGAACCCCATGCCCATCTCAGCGCTCGGATGGGTCTGTTCACCGAAATAGCGGTCGTGACTCGCCGAAGCCGTAGCTTGATGATCAGTCGGCGGAAATACCCACAGATAGCACTCGCTTCGAGTCACCATTTCGACGAGCTGGCTCTGTCCCCGTATAGGGAAATCTGCAGCCAGTGCGAAGCGATCTTTCCACGTGATTTTCGGAGGCGGTGCCATACCCGCCGCAATGGCCAGCGTCGCCGTTTTCGGGACGAATCGATCGCCGAGCTCGTTCAGATCCAGATTCTTGCAAAGGGCTTTGAATGCCTTTTTACGAGTCTTCGAGGTGAAGGAGGGGTCGAGGAGCAGGCGAACCTGGTTCACGCCTATCCCTGCAGCTCGTAGTACTTCGATGACTTCTTCAGCCACGCCGACTGCTTGAAGATCGGTCAATCCCAAGCACTTTTTCGCCCGCTCAATCGTCTCGTAGAGGTTGTACTGCCTGTCGCTGTCACGGCATACCTGGATTGGCAGATTGTCTTGGGAGTCAACTTCTGGGGAGACGGAGCCAATGGCAGCGTGGAGCAACTGGTGAATGTGCTGGTGAGCGTACGGGCGACCGGAAGCCGAGAATGAGGCGTGCAGCTGAGCAGCGAGAGGTTGAAGCAGCTTTTTGGCAGACATGACTATCCCCTAATGAGCGACGTTGGGGTAGCTGCGCTTGTAGGGCCGTTAGACGCGAAGCTGGACGTCGAATCAGGTTCAATCATGAGTAGGAGTCAGGTTTGGTTTGCTTGCACGGCCACCATGCAAAACCCGACGCGGCAATCACACCAGATTCGCCGAGTTTTGGCAAGAGAGGTCATCAGGTGAGCGAGAGCAGGTAGGAGGAGGACGCTCCAAGCTCGATCACGTCAGAAACAGGGAAGCCGGAAGCACATTGAGCGCTTCCGGCTTTCTCACGTCAGACTGATGAGAGGGATCAGAAGACGTATTGCAGGCGGGTCACGATTGCATTGCCGCTGTCGTCGCCCACGGTGTTCTCGTTATTGTCAGTACGCACGTTGATGTAGTTGGCACTGAGTTTCACTGCCTCGTTGACATACCAGTTCACACCCACAGTGTGGCTCTTGGCCTTGCGCTCGTTCGATTGATCCGCTGCGGTGACCAGGTTGCCGTCTTCGACCTTGATATCGTCAAAGCGGTAGAAAACTTCCCAGGCCCCCAGTTCCTTGTTCTCTGGTTTGATAGTGTCGAACTTGGCACCGTCGAGCTTGTAGATACGCGGCTCGCCGGTCAGGGTGTAAGCCATCTGGGCGTAGTAACCAGAGGCCTTCATGTCGCTGTTGGCCTGGTCAGCTTTCAGCTTGCGGCGAAGGTATTCCGCTTGCACCGAGAACGGGCCGGTGGCCCAGGCACCTTCGAGACCCCAGACCGAATCGTCCTTCCACAGGCCATCTTGTGCGGCGGCACCGCCAAACAGCATGCGGTTGCCGTTGGTGCCGGCATCGCCGCCGCCATTGGTATCTACACCGCGAACGCCAAGACGCGAACGAATCCGGGTATCGACCGCACTGTTTTTGAGGTCGCGGTAAGCGTACTGAGCACCGACGTGCAGGACGTTGCCATCACTGTGCAGCGGTGCGAACACGGCACGTGCGTTGTAGCGCTTGGTGCTGTCGCCATCCGAGTTGTTGTTGGTTTCGCTGAAAACGCTACCGGAGACATAAGCCATGTCAGCGATGGTGCTGGTGGCTTGAACACCCATGCCGGCGTTGTCGTTGATCCAGTCCGCCAGGTCGTACGAGAGGTTCCGCTCCATGGCAGTGGTCCACTTCGAACTGGTGGCTTTCTCAAGACCGAAGTCGGTGTAGAAACGACCGAATCGCAGTTGGACGGGCTTGAAACCGGTGTAGGTCAGGCTGGCCTCGTCGAAGTAACCGTCGGAGTCGTTGCCCGTGTTGCGGGAAAGGTCGTAGTTGAGCTGATACTTCCAGTCGCGGTACAGAACGCCGCCGAGCTCAAGGTAGGCGCGACGGAAGTAGCCGGCGTCAGCGGTATCGCCATTCTTGGTGAAGACACCATCGAAACGGCCGTAGTCGGCCTGAACGCGACCGCCCAGTTTGAAACTGAATTCCTTGTCAGAAGTCGATACTTCAAGACCGCCCTTGGTCTTCAGAACGATGTCAGCTCCGTCAGTGGTTACTGTTCCGGAGAATGCTTGCGAGGAAAATGTGCCTATTATTGCGGCAGCCAACAGCTTTTCCCGCATGTTCGAAGAACGGATCATTGCTTGCCTCTCGTATGTTAAGTGCTTAGCTACCGACGTTGTATTTCGCCCTTCGTCGGCCTAAATTTATCTTGCAGATGGGAGCAGGCCACGGTTGTCACCTGCTGTAACAAGATGCCTTTGTTCTAAGCACTCTGACTAGATTGCAAGCGAATATGACAGTTGTGTTTCTGTAGTGTTAACAGGAGAGTTTGAAACCTAACAAAACTGTTACCGAACAAGCCAGTCCTTCTTATCAAAGAAGCTCTTCTTGATCAATCTACGGATTTCCAGAACGTGCGGGTTGCGGGCAAGCTTGGTTTTGATAACAAGATAGACATCTTTCTCCTCCAGATCGTCCAAAAAACCCGGCATCGGCAGAATATTCCTCTCCATCTTTCGACTATAGTCGGGCAGCACACCGATACACGCGCCTCCTACGACAAGGCCACGGGATAAGTTATAGTTCTTTACCCGAGTGGTACCGCCCTGATGCTCAGCCATTATCGATGCCCACTTTCGTGAGCCCGCCAAAATCTCTTCATCCCAAGGGATAACGAGCATGAAGTTGTGCAAATCCAGGCTCTGCACTGGAAGGGTGACGCTTCTTGAGTAGCGGCTGGAAATGAACAGCGAGTGCCCAATCCGGCCAAGCCGTTCAAACCTATACGTAGGATGGCGATCAAACGCGCCCTCATCATCTGGGCTCACGAAAGCGATACCCACATCGACTTCACACTCAGAGAGCATCTGCGTTGTGCACTCTGAATGGATTTCAAGCTGCATTTCGGCATGATCGCGCACGTAGGCGACTAGATCGCGGTTTACGATGTCGCTCAACACTGGCTCCGTGATCGCGATGGTAAGCCTGGGGACTTCCTTTTCACCGGACTTGCCAAGGCCGTCTGGGCCGAAGAGCTGGCACAGGTAATGGCTGACCCTCTCGCCAGTGCGGGTCAGGGCAAGCTTGTTGTGTTTGTATACAAACACGGGAGCACCAATGTGCTCTTCCAGTTTCTCCAAGCGTTTCCGAAGGCCTACCACTGGCACATTGAGCCCCCGGGCAGCCTGTTTGAAACTGGCACAACGTGCTGTTGCGAAAAACTCTACGGCCAGCTGATCATCAATTGGCAGATCATCCAATATGTCAGGACTGTAAGGAACAACGCTGCTTGTAAATGTTTCATTTTGTGTAACCATTGGGTCCCCCTTAATTCGGGGAATCTATCTCAATGCCACCCAGCATTTCCTTATCTTGTCAGCATTGTAATCCGCAGGTCATGCATGCGTTATCGGAAGGTTTTATTTCGAAAGCGTAATTTTCGAGCAATCTTGCTGATATTGTAGCGTGCTAGCCTAGCGCGCCAATTTCATTACTTGGCAGATCTAAATTTAGCCAATTACGCATTTACATTTGGTTCACTTTTTTTTCACCTTTGCCTCCATAGGCTTTGGGCATGGAAAATCAAACCCTACCTCTTACTACCTTACTGATTCGTTATCTGGGGATCGGCTTCATAGCAACGGGAATCCATTATGCGGTGTTCCTAGTGCTGGTTACGACAGAATTATCTACTCCATTGCTAGCCAGTATCTGTGGAGGCATGGTTGGCGCTATCGCAAGCTTTATTGGAAATAGGGCGCTCTGCTTTGTGTCAGATGGCTCTCGTAAGTTTCAGCCTGTCAGGTTTGCACTGGTCGCGTTAGCCACAAACTTCGGCAATGGCGTGGGTATGTGGTTCCTCATCAAGTCGAATCTGTCACCGCTCATCTCCCAACTTGTAGTGACCTTAAGCCTCACTGCACTTGGATTCATTGCACATCGTTTTTGGACATTCAATCATGCAGACATTACATCGCTTTCCCGAGCGCCCTGATCCCTTGTTAACCATCGTCGTCCCTTGCTTCCAGGAAGAGGAAACCATCCCCGAGTTCCACCAGCGGATCACCCGCGTCGTGAAGCGCTTACCCGTCTCCTGCGAAATCCTCTATATCGACGATGGCAGTAACGACCGAACGGCCGACATTCTTCGCCACTATCAGGATGGGTCATCTGTACGTTGTCTGTCCCTGAGTCGCAACTTCGGCAAAGAGGCTGCACTCAGCGCCGGGATAGACCATGCCCGTGGCAGTGCGCTGATCTTCATCGATGTCGACCTGCAGGACCCACCAGAGCTCATCTCGGCCATGGTGGACCACTGGCAACGCGGTTACGACGTGGTGAACATGCAACGCAACCTGAGAGTCGGTGATTCGTGGTTTAAGCGCATGAGTGCCCGGGCTTACTACTGGGTCATGCAGCGCCTGGTGGAGAAGGTGGACATGCCGGCCGATGTCAGCGATTTCCGATTGATTGGGCCTGCGCCGCTGGCAGCACTGCGGGCGCTGGACGAACGCTCCAGGATTCTCAAAGGCATGATCGGCTGGGTAGGCTTCCGTACCATCGAGCTGCCCTACAATCGCACCGTTCGCCATGCCGGCAGCACCAAGTGGAATGCAGCTGGCCTGTTCAATCTGGCCATCGAAAGCATCGTCAGCTTCTCTCGCAAACCGCTGCGCATTTTCAGCCTCATCAGTTTCGGTCTTTTCGTCTCCAGCATCTGCTACATGCTTGCGTCGCTTGTGGCAGGAAGTTTCGACATCCATCACCTGATCGTCGGAATGGCTTCATTCATGTGCGTCGGTGTCGCCATGGTGGGGGAGTACCTGGGCGTGACACTCGCGGAAGTGAAGCGCCGGCCTCTCTATTTCCTGAAGCACAGCAGCAAGGCGGATCCCGTGTCACTCCACCCTTCGATGGCCTCGATCGAGGGTAAGAAATGCTGAGCCTGAAAAACGAGCGGACGCTGTGGTGGATCCTGGGTTCGATTTTGCTCTTGCGTTTGGTGGGGCTGGGCATCTATCCACTGATGGACACATCGGAGGCTCGCTACGCTGAAATGGCTCGCAAGATGGTCGAGTTGAATGACTGGATCACGCCCATGTTCGACTACGGGGTACCGTTCTGGGGCAAGCCACCGTTGTCCTTCTGGACCCAGGCCGCAAGCATGACGGTCTTCGGCGTTAACGAGTTCGCTGCGCGTTTCCCGGCGTGGCTGCTGCACCTGGCAAGCTGTTTCATCATCATCAAACTCGGCACGCAGCAGATTTCCCGTAACGCCGGCATCTGGGCCGCCATTATCTTTTCCAGCACCACCCTTGGCCTAGTCTCCAGCGGTGTCGTGCTGACCGACCCTGTTTTGTCGTTCTCGATTCTGCTGGCCAGCTACGGTTTCTGGCGTTGGATGAAGTGCGCCAGCAAGGCGGATGCCTACCTGATGTTCGCAGGTCTCGGGCTGGGCTTGCTTGCCAAAGGCCCTCTGACCCTAGTGCTTATGGGGGCGCCGGCATTCGCCTGGTTCGTTATCTACAAGGAATGGGGACGGGTACTGAGGCTTCCCTGGATCAGCGGCCTTGTACTCATGTTCGGTATATCCGTGCCTTGGTATGTCGCGGCCGAGATGAAAACGCCCGGCTTCATGGAGTACTTCTTCGTTGGTGAGCACTGGAGCCGCTACGTCGTCAGTAACTGGGCGGGCGACCTATACGGCAGTGCTCATGCCAAGCCATATGGCACCATCTGGATCCAGCTCGGACTGTCGCTACTGCCGTGGGCCTTTTTCTTACCATTACTGATCCGCAAGCGTGAATCAATGCAGCGCTTCGAGGCTTACCTCTGGCTGTGGGCCTTGGCGACACCGGTCTTCTTCACATTTGCAGGCAACATTCTGTGGACCTACCTGCTACCTGCGCTGCCAGCCTGGGCATTGCTGCTATCCGGACGGATCAGCGATGTTGGCCCGAAGACTACATGGGCTGCCGCGGCGAGTGCATTGGTGTTACCAATCATCGGTGCGGGCATCATCTACGCCGGGGTACTTGAGGAGCGACCTCAGAATCAGCGAGATGTGGTTCAAGCCTGGCTCAATGTGCAGTCTGCTCATTCCGCTCCCCTGATCTATCCTGGCCGCCGCTCATACTCGTCGGAGTTTTACAGCAGCGGAAAGTCCGAGAACATCAAGGATCCTGCCAAGTGGCCGCAGGATGGCTCGTTCTATCTGTCCAGGCGCTTGCGAGACAGCAAGGATGGTCTGCCCGCTGATCTAGCATGTACAGCGATCACCGAAGCGAACGCCAGCCAGCTCATGCTGTGCCATTGGAAACGTACCGTACAAGGTGCCGAGGGTCTGGCTGGAGAAAGCAATGCGGAAACGCCTCGCAAGAACGAAGGCTAAATTCCAAGCACAAAAAAGCCAGGTTTTATCCTGGCTTTTTTGTCGATTTCTTTCGTCATTTGAAGTCCTATTTAACCGCCGATTAATTGTCGGCTTGTTCCTTACCATCCTTGCTTTCTTTCTTTTGCTCTTGAGCGACTTGTTGTTTGTTCTGGTCCGAAGAGTCATCGCTCCATAGGCGAGCCTGTTCGGTTCGGAAGTTTTCATTGAACTGTTTCGCTCGCTCGAAGCCACCTTCAGCGTAAGCGGTACCCATGAGACCCAGCAGCAGGCTGCCAATAGCGATAGATTTGACAAATTTCATTGTGAACCTCGGTTCATACTAGGCCTGCCTGATTAGCGGCCTTTGTTGGTTTGTAGTTTAGGAACGCGAAGCTAACGACAAGGTGAGTCAATAATTACAATTCCGTAATTTTGGCGGCAGGCAGGATGCGTTAAATCCTCAAATCTGGAAGGATCATGTCTATCTCGGCACTGTCGAGGGCGACTAAGAATTTTCTCTTAAATTACAATTTTGATATCTAGCGCGTTAATTCAGCGCGGCGTTGTTGGCCGCCCTAGGAGATAGCCATGAATGACATAGAGCCCTGGGCAGTTGCTATCGGTGACTTTCGCCGCTGCACTGAAAAACTCACTGTCCAGCTCGATGAGCTGACCTCGCAGACGCGGACCTCCAGCGCTGTTCTGGAGAGGTCGAACGAACTGGTGGAGCAGGTGGACGCTGTCGGCCGGCAGATTCAGGAGGAGGTGCGAAAGGCGGAGAAGGCTTGGTCGAACGCGGAGGAGGTTGCCTTGCGCGCCGCTGCATCAGCGTATTCAGCTGCATGCCGCGGAGTCGACACCGCCATCCAGCCACTGATCTCGGAGCTTACAGCAGCGACAAAGGCGGCGGACGCCTCTATCCAGGAGCTCAAGCGGGCACCGGTGCTGGCCAAGCGTTATGTGATGGTGGTCGCCACGTCGTTCTTCATTCTGGCGCTGATCTGTGTCTACTCGACCATGCGCCTGATCGATGCCGCCGGCAGCGTAAGTGCTCAAGAGAAAGTGAATGCTCAGTACTTCTCACACCTGTGGAAGAACGCCAATCCTGACGAGCAGAAGATCATCAAGTCGGTGATTCTGCGGTCGCCTATGGACCCTGTGGTCCTCCGGCACTGATGCATTGAGCAAACAAAAAGGCCCGTCGATGGACGGGCCTAATCATGTCTGCGCGGTTTAAGCGGCGGTCATTGCTGGCTGCAGTTGCTGGGCTGCGGGAAAGTGAAGGTGGAACCAGGTGAAGTTTTCTTCGGTCACCTCCACGCTCGCCGACCCTTGGTGCAGGCTCATGATCGACTGCACAATGGCCAAGCCAAGACCGGTACCGCCTTCGCTCCGTGCTCGGCTCTTGTCCACACGGTAGAACCGCTCAAATAAGTGCGCATGGTGTTCCTTGGCAATACCGCGGCCGGGGTTGCCGACACTCAAGGTCGTACCGCTCGCACTATGCTGCACCTTCACGTAGACCGTGCGGCCGCGAGGGCAGTAGCGGATCGCGTTCGACACGAGGTTTGAGACGGCCCGTTGAACCATCAGGCGGTTCCCGCGTACCACATCATCACTCCCAGAAATCTGCAGCTGGATCTCGCCTTCCTCTGCCGAAATGCTGAAGAGGTCGCATACGCGCTGAACCTCGTCGACCAGGGACACCGGTTCGAACTCCACCATGGACGCAGGGTGACTGACCTGGGCCAAGAACAGCATGTCGGAAACCATGCGGCTCATGCGGTCCAACTCTTCTGTGCACGACTCTAGAACCTCCCGGTACTCGGAAAGCGATCTTTCTCTGGTCAAGGCAACCTGGGCCTTGCCCATCAGGTTGGAAAGCGGTGCTCGAAGTTCGTGGGCAAGGTCGTCAGAGAACTGCGAGAGCTGCTGAACGCCATCATCCAGGCGAGCCAGCATGATGTTGATGCCGTCGGCGAGCTTCTTGAGTTCTGCCGGCATCCCATCAGTCGGAAGACGATGGTCGAGGCTCTCCGTTGAGATCTTTGACGCCACCTTGAGGAATTTGGTCAGCGGCAGCAGGCCTCTGCGCACGGTCCACCAGCCAATGGCCAAGATCAGTGCGAGGATGACGGGGGACATCATCAAGGCCCAAGTCAGCAACGCATCAAGCAGTGCCTCACTGGATGACTGGTCCATGGTCATATAGACGCTGACCTCTGTTCCATCGCCCAAGCGCATGATCCGAGAAGCACTCAGCAGAGGACGGTCCTGCGTATCACGCCATTCATGCTCTTTAGGCTGGGCCGCCGGCTGAAACTTGTGCACCTCCAGATTGACCTGTTTCGAGCCAATCGAGAGCAGAGGAGTCTGATTCTGTGAGGTATCGAATATGCTCACATACAGGTTGTTGTGGCCCATGACCAAATCGACAAGCTGATGTGCATCTGCGTTGACGCCGGAGATATCCGGGATGGTGGACAGGTTGTGAGCCATCCCCGCCATCTTTACTTCCAGGTCCGCTCGGGCATTTCTTTCCAGAGCCTTACCTACCATCAGATAGCCAAAGGTGGCGAACAGAAGCAGCAACGCTGCGCTCATCAACCCAACTTTTAACCCCAGCTTTGCAGCCAGGCTGAATGGCCTCATGCGCGTTCCTCAAAAACGTACCCAACGCCACGAAGCGTGTGAATGAGCTTGGTTTCAAACGGGTCATCGATCTTCGAGCGCAAGCGCCGGATGGCTACATCGATGACATTGGTGTCGCAATCGAAATTCATATCCCAGACCAACGAGATGATCTGGGAACGAGTCAGCGCTTCGCCCGTTCGGCTCATGAGCAGGTGCAGAAGCGCAAATTCCTTGGTGGTGAGATCGATGCGTGTGCCACCGCGGAAGACGCGATGGCGGACGGAGTCGAGTTCCAGATCCGCAATTTTCAGCGAGCTCTTCTCGACCAACTCATCACCACGGCGTTGCAGCGAACGGATGCGAGCAAGCAGTTCAGGGAATTCGAATGGCTTCACAAGGTAGTCATCCGCGCCGCCGTCCAAGCCCTTGAGCTTGTCATTGATGCGTCCGCGGGCGGTCAGCATGATGATGCGGACCCGGCTGGTCTTACGGATGGTTTCCAGCAGGTCCCAGCCGTCGATACCGGGGAGGTTCACGTCCAGAAGGACCAACGAATAGACATTAGTGTTGAACAAGTGCAGGGCATCTACACCGTTGTGCACGATATCTACGACATACCCGCTTTCGGATAGGCCCTGCTGAAGATATTCGGCAGTTTTAATTTCGTCTTCCACAACTAGAACGCGCATAACTTATCTCAAGGTGTGAGGAAGGAGTTGGCCTAATCCGCCAAGATTATGGTTGCAGGCTGTTCGAAAGATAGGCTGAGGGTATGGCATGTGGTAGTCGCTACCTCTGTCCATACGCCGGGTCACCTGAGGACGCTTGAATCTTAACGCGAAGAAGCTGGCCGCGGCGAAATCCTACAAATTTGTAATGTAGCCGCAAGATTTCTGACAGTCATGCAGGCTCCAGCTCTGAGCTTAGCGGATTCTGGGGTCTGCGACGGTGTATGACAGCTTCGCCTGACAGGCGGAATCGGCCATGACAGGCAGTATTTCGGTCGCCAGCTTGCAGAGACTGGCGCTGGCCTTGCATCGAGTGCGCCACGCAGGCAGTCCCCATGCACGGCCGCGAACTGCTACGCCTTTCTGCGAATTAGTTCACTTGGTGGCTCAGTAGTCTCCCGAATAATTACCTTACAATCTATTACATGTCCAAATTGTAATTGCGCGATCATCTTGGTGTTAGCCTCCTTTGCTAGTTTAAGGGCAGCGGAAGAGGCATCGCTGCTTTGGAAATTGTCTCATTTCAAAGCAGCTTGGCAAGAGCAGCGGGCAGTTGTTCTCGTCAATGCATTCACCTGTAAACCATACGCTCCTTTGGTAGGTGAATTTTAGCGCCCCCCTACGGGCGCTTTTTTATTAAGGGACTTCTTATGAACACTACTGTATCAGCGATCGCCGTGTTTATGCTCTTCACATCACTAACAGCCAATGCACAAAGCGGTATGGAAATAAACCAACGCATTGAGCGTTCTGCTAGAGAGGCTACTGCGGATTATGCTCAGCGCGTAAAAAAGCCCATGCCTCAACTTGAAGACTATGCCTACGGTATGGACCTTGACGTTGGTAAGTTGGTGTATGTATCACCCAGCGTGCGGTACTGCGGTAATGTAAGAAGTATGATGACCTACGAAGACTCGAAAGGCGAGCTGCACATGGTTCGCTACCTGGTGAAGGGCGAGTGTATTAACAGCCGTTAAGGCTCATCAAGATGATGTCTGCGGTCGCCGGATCATAGAAGCTCAATGCCGAACCGGCGCAGCAGTACGGCGAAACATCCGAAACTGGCCATTGTGATGAGGATGCTGCTGATAAGGGTCGGCCAGAAGCCGAGCTTAGGTAGCAGCAACGGGAACGCGATAAACATCGGCAGTGTAGGAAGCACGTACCAGAACGTGTACCAAGCATGATTGGAGATCTTCTCCATGCTCTGGTTCTCCAAATAGAGCCAGACCAGCGTCAAGACAGTGACCAGGGGTAGGGCGGCGACCAGGCCGCCCAGCTTGTCACTGCGTTTCGCCAGCTCTGATACGAGAATCACTATTCCGGCAGTGAGTAGGTACTTCGTGATGATCCAAGCCATCGCTGAACCTTCTGGGGATTGTGGACGGGGGAGGTGAAGCCATTCTCCAACCCCTCTCGAAGTGCTCCTGCCGTTTACGCCATCCCTCATCGCATTTCTTCTACAACATCCCCCTCAGCCAGGAAGGGGATGTGTCTGCATGGTGTTTACCGATCGATCAGTGCGAGGGCGAGGGAACGCTCTCGTGGAAAGCTGCCCGCTCGATCTGGATGGTGCAGTGATGGATTTCAAATCCATCGCTGACAGCATCCACGACGGCCGCCAACACAGCATCCCCATCTGCAGAATCCCGTACCACTACGTGCGACGTCATCACGTTGCTGCCACTGCTGACGGCCCAGACGTGCAAGTCATGAACGTCCGTGACCCCATCTACGCCGCGGATGGTGGCCTCGATTGCCGTAACGTCGAGCCCCCTCGGCACACCCTCCATGAGAATCCCCAGGCTTTCGCGAAGCAACTGCCACGTCCGCGGCAGTACCCAAAGTCCGATTGCCACAGCGACAATCGTGTCGACCCAGGTCCAGCCCGTGAAGCGGATGATGAGTGCTGCAATGATTACGCCTAGCGAGCCGAGCATGTCGCTCCAAACTTCGAGGTAGGCGCCTTTGACGTTAAGGCTCTCGTTGCTCGCAGATGCCAGAAGGCGCATCGAGATTAGGTTGATGATCAGGCCGGCGATTGCGATCCACATCATCGCCCCGGTAGCGATCTCCGCCGGCATGAAAAAGCGCTGGTAGGCCTCGTACAAGATGTACATCGCCACCAGGAAGAGCAGCACGGCGTTGAACGTCGAAGCCAGAATCTCCAGGCGCGCATAGCCGAAGGTTCTTTTCTGATCCGCCGGGCGCTTGGCTATCTGAAGTGCAATCAGTGAGATCGCCAAGGCGGCAGTATCTGTGAACATGTGGGATGCGTCAGACAGCAGCGCCAGGCTGCCGGTAATCCACGCACCGATCACTTCTGCAATCATGAAGCTGCCAGTCAAGGCGAGCGCCATGATTAGCTTCTTCTGATGCCCCTCGCGTACTGCAGCGCTGCCATGGTCATGATTTGAACCCACGTATTTCTCCTTGCGCAGGGTTGTGGTCTCGTTGGCCTTCCTGTCTGCCTATCGTTAGAGCGTCGCTTGGCCACACTGACTGCAGAATTTTGCTCCTGCGCTCAGCAACGAGCCACAGGCGGTGCAACCACTCGATAGTGGTGTTCCGCAGTTTAGACAAAAGCGTGCTGACGGATCGTTGGCCGTCCGGCACTGCCTGCAGCCCTGCAGATCTTTAATGGGGGCTGGAGTGGCATGGCGCCCGCCGTCATACACCTGGTTGCCGCCGTCGCAGCCCTGCTGCCGGCCATGGCGATCGTATTGCTCGGCCCCATGTCCCCCGCTGTGGTGCTTGCCTCCACCGTGGTTTCCACGGCCATGGTGCCCGCCCAGGATATTTTTGAAAAAGCTCATGGTATTCGCCCCTCATTGATGGGTGACATATTAACGAGCAAAAGTTGAAAAGAATGTTCTGCTCGCGAGAAAGACTTGTAAGTTAAAGTGAAAGTTCAAAATTAGCCTACGTCAAAACGAAGCCGTTTTGTTTGTGAAATTAAATTTATCTAGCTGAGCGGTGCTCTGCGTTTAATAGATGGTGTCGCCCTAATTTTTATCATAGCCTGGTCGATGGCAATTAAAACAGCAGTTATTGCATTTCTGTCAGCATTGTAATCACGAGGTCATCGTGTCGTTATCAGGCGCCGGAAATAATGCGCTCAGCGAGATTTATTTCTCTTTTGTCCCTATGCCTCACACATTCTAAGCGTCTCCAACGCCTAGGCCCTAAGGCCTCTGGCGCTCCGCACATTGCGCAATCGCTCAGCATCTGTCGATGGTTTGCCAAGCAGCTCCCGCTAACTCCACAGCTAACGCATGGATAAGCAGCCTCTCAGAGTTTGATAATGACACCTTCAAAATCCATTGTTCACACCCTGTTAAGTAAATGGATCTTTGCTATTCGCACTGCCCGACAGGAAGGCATCAGCACTAATCTGCTCATTGGGCTGGTAACTCTTTGGTTGCTGCTATTCGCGAATGCTGAGCTCTGGAGCGTGCTCTGGAAGCTGGTATTCAAAACCGATGAAGTGAACTGGCTGCTAGCAGCTAGCCTCCCAGTCATAGTATTCGCATGGGTGTTTACGGTTCTGAGCTTGCTGTCATGGGCGCGGCTGACCAAACCTTTTCTATGTCTCGTACTGATCAGCGCGGCTTTTGCGAGTTACTTCATGAATGCCTATGGCATCGTGATCGATTACACAATGTTCACCAACGTTGTGGAGACAGACGTCGCTGAGGCAACCGAGCTGCTGAATTGGAAGCTCGGTCTGTGGGTCGCAATGGTTGGGGTGTTGCCCGTCTACCTGATCTCCCGGGTTCCCCTCCGGCGCAAGCCTTGGGCCAGAGCTTTGGTCAGCAGGGTCATTGCTCTGTCGCTCGCTCTGTTGACCTTGTCTGGCATCGTGCTGAGTCAATACCAGTCATATGCCTCCTTGCTGCGCAACAATCGGGAGATCCGACTGATCCTGGTACCCACCAACTTGTTTGCGGCTGGCCATGGTTACCTGAAGCGCCAGCTGGCCACACCTAAAACGCTGACGGCCATTGGAACTGATGCGGTAGTTAATCGACAGGGGGCGGCCCGTAAACCTAGGCTGCTGGTACTGGCTGTAGGAGAGACCGCCCGCTCCGCCAACTTCTCCCTCAATGGCTACACCCGTGAAACGAACCCGGAGCTGGAAAAACGCAACGTCATCAGCTTCTCCAACGTCAGCTCCTGCGGCACCGCCACCGCAGTTTCGTTGCCATGCATGTTCCTGGATGTGGGTAAGGCCGAGTACAAAGATGGCTTGGCCAAGAGCCGAGAAGGGCTGCTCGACGTGCTTCAACGCGCAGGCATTAGTGTCATGTGGACTGACAACAACTCGGGGTGCAAAGGGGCCTGCGACAGGGTTCCCAACCACAAGGCTGCCTCTCACGCGGATCCCCAACTTTGCACCAGCGAGGAGTGTAAGGACGGGGTGCTGCTCTCGGAGATGCAAGACTTCATCAAGCGTCAAGAAGGCGATGCTGTCCTGGTGCTCCACTACAAAGGTAGCCATGGCCCGGCCTACTACAAGCGCTACCCCGCGCAATTCAAGAAATTCGCGCCGGTGTGCGAGACCAACGAGCTCGACAAATGTAAGCAGCAGGAAGTGCTCAATGCCTACGATAACTCGATCCTTTACACCGACTACGTTACAGCCGGGCTGATCGACATCCTGGCAGCGAACACCAAATTCGACACTGGGCTCCTGTACGTTTCTGACCACGGAGAATCACTGGGTGAGGGTGGGCTCTACCTGCATGGGCTGCCTTATGCGATGGCTCCTGAAGAGCAAACCAAGGTGCCATTGGTGCTTTGGATGTCCGATTCTCTTGCGAAGAGTGAAAGGCTCAACGTCGGCTGTTTGAAAGCTCAAGCAAGCTCACCTCTTAGCCACGACAACCTGTTTCACACAGTGCTCGGGATGATGAATGTCCAGACGTCCTCGTACCGCTCAGCCTTGGATTTCACTGCCCCGTGCAAGCCCTTGCCAGGAGGCTCTTACTCAGGCCTCTAAGACACGAAGTAGGATGGCCCCTCTGGGATGCCAAGTGCTTCTGCTCCCGTCCGCTTTGACAGCTATAAGAAGCTGGACTAACTACATAGCAGCACCCACCAACCCAAGCGATAAAGGAAATCTCGCATGAGCATCAAGCCAGGCCCTAAACGAACTAACGAAGATGGCACTCCGGATAAAAGGCAGCGAGTCACGCCTGAGAAGCAGAAGGACCATCCGGACCTGAAACCCCACAAGCACAAAAAGGGGGAGTAGGTTAACAAGGCAGCTCCCGACTGCGGGAGCTGCCTTTAGATGACGGCTTCAAGGGGAACTTGAAGCTATCACCACAATGCAATGTCGTACGTCAGATACAAGCGGTAGTTATCCCGGTCACTGCTGTACGTGCTCCTGGCCACTGCATATCGAAACTCAGCCCCCACACCTTTGAAGAGCCCGTCCTGGATCACATATTTCAGGTTCGTATTGGACTCGTGCTCCCGGGCTTCCTGACCACGATAGACCCCATCCTCGCCCTTGTAGTAGCGGGTCATGAAGCTCAGTCCAGGAATTCCCATGCTAGTAAAATCGTAGTCGTACCTCGCCATCCAGGTCCGCTCTCCGGGCTGAATGAATTTGCCAACGCTAGCATTGCTGAACGAGTAGACCGTGCTTACGCTCACGTACGGAAGTGCGGTGCTGCCATCAACCTTTTGATATCCAGCACTGAACGTGTGGCCACCCAGACGATAACTGAGTAAACCGCTAAACATATCGCTATCAACTACACCATTACGGGCTGCGCCAGCATCATCACTGATAAAGTAACGTAGATCGCTAGTTAGCTTGCCTGGGCCAAGCGGCAGTGTGTAAACCAACCCGAAAAATTGTTGGCGGTAGAAATCCCGAAGTTCCCCGTAGTAGCTGCTAAAACTGAGCTGTTTGGTGAGGTCGTAGCGCATCCCCGCAAAATCAAAGTCCGTACCGCCACCTCCGGAATATCCCTGAGGAAATATATCGACGCTATCGGTAGAGTTTCGGGCTTTGAATTTGTCTAGATGCCCAGCTTGAAGGTACAACCGATCAACACCGGTGTACTCCGCTTGGGTACCTCGGAACGTTTGAGGTAGTAGTCGACCATCGTTGTAAACCAGGACGGGGATTTTGGGGAGGAGAGTGCCACCACTGACCAAAAGGTCATTCCATTTGGCCTTAGCGGTAATGCCAAGACTCGAATATTCGCTAGCTGCCCGACCATCGTCGTGGACCGGCAGAAGGCCTGTCCCCGCATGCTTAGCGCTTGAGTCGAGCCGGATTCCTGAAAGTCCCAGTGCCTCCAAACCAAAGCCTACAGGTCCTTCGGTGTAACCTGACTGTAGCTTGAGCAGAAAACCCTGCGCCCACTCTTTGCGATCTTCGCCCCCATCACGAAATCCATCATTGAAATAGTAATTTCGCAGAGCCAGCCGGCCCTCGGAGTCTTTGAAGAAGTCTGCTTCAGCAAAATTGGGGAACAAGCTAGCAATGACGCTTGCACACGCGAGTGTGCGCGATGTTGTGAGGGTGTTCATCGGAAATCTCTGCTGTGTATTGTGATTTTTGGCAGCATCAAAATGGAGCGACCCAGTACTATCCATCGCAGATTACGCAGCGTCATGCTGGACGGGATTCACTCATGCGGCGGACACTAACCCGTCGTGGAATCGGCAACAACGTTATGAGTAATACGCATGAGGCTATGCGTTTAGTTGGTAAGAAACCTCGGAGTATCTTGTGAACCTCAAACAACTCGAAGCTTTTCAAGCCATCATGACAACGGGCTCTACCATCGGAGCTGCTACCCGTATGGGCTTGTCCCAATCGGCCGTCAGCCGCTTGTTAACTCAGCTCGAAGATCACTTAGGCCTCGCGCTCTTCCTTCGACGTAAGGGCAGATTGATGGCGACTCCTGAGGCGGAAGAACTCCTTGGACAGGTGGCGGAGCTCGTAGACAACCTCCAGCGCGTACAACGCATGGCAGATGAGCTGAGACTGGGTCATTCGCGCCGGAGTCTGCTCAAGGTTGCAGTACCGACCAGCATGTCTCAACACTTGCTACCGAGGATCGTTGCCGAATTCATGCAGGGCCGTGAGGACGTCGTCGTAGAGGTCATCACCGGCGGATACGATGCGCTGGAAAGGGCCGTACTCGACAAAAGCGCTGACTTCGCTTTCGTGCGTTTGCCTACGGAACTTCAGCATTTTGAAGTGCTACCGGTACTGGAGACCGAAGGGATGTGCGTCATGCACCAAAGCCATCCACTGGCGGAGCTATCGGAGGTCAGTCTCGAAGCATTGCGGTATGAACCCCTCGTGCTTCTGGGGCGGCAAAGGAGCCTTCGATCTGAACTCGACCTGCGTTTCCGAGAGGCTGAAATTACCCCTCAAGTTCGCGTAGAGGTCCACTCGGTCAGTGCTGCTTGCGCATTCGTTGCAGAGGGTATGGGGGTCTCAATTATCAATGGTCTTTTGGCCAAAGAGTTTGGTGGCCTTCCTTTGATCGCCAAGCCGCTGAGACCTGCGCTTTGCTATCGTTTTGGCCTGATTTTCCGCAAAGACCAGCCACGCTCTTTGCTGGTTGAGAGTTTCGCGGAGCACATGCGTAACAGGCTCACAGAGGTGAATGGTTCTACGCCAACGCAATAAATTGCATAGCCCAACCCGATTTACTCATAACGTTGAGTGACTGCATCCGATTGAACTAGTGTGCGCCCTGTAGCCCTGGGCCCCTACAAAACAATAATCGAGATCGCGCACCATGAACCTACCTCATGCACCGGCGGCGCAAGCCGCGCCTGCTGGAAAAGCAGACATCCCTCGCCCGGCCAAGCAGCTCAATCCTGCGTTGATCCTGTTGAGCATTGTTTTCATGGCTCTGGCCTTCACCTACTTCGTCGATTCAGGCCAGTTCCAGCGCAAAGACATCGCTGTTGTCCCCGGTTCGTACCAGACCTTGGAAAAGGACGCCTCTCTAAGCCAGCTATTTTCCACAGAGCCGCGTGCCACAACCGATTCTGCTGCACGTCCGGTCTCCTTGGTTGAGGCTTTCATGGCCATTCCACAGGGCATCGAGAAGCGAGCCGGCCTGATCTTCATGGTTTTGTTCATCGGCGGAATGTTTGGCGTGCTGAACAAGGCCGGGGCAATCGATGCTGGTCTTGAGCGGATACTTGGCCTTACCCGGGGCAACATCTACGTGCTGGTACCCTGCTTGATGCTGGTGTTCTCGGCCGGTAGCACGTTCATGGGACTGGCCAAAGAGTTCATCCTGATCGTCCCGCTAATGGTAGCGATGGCCAATCGCCTGGGGCTGCCCAACATTGTTGGTCTGGCGATCGTGGTGATCTCGGTGAAAATCGGCTATCTGGGTTCGATTACCAACCCCGTGGCATTGGCGGTTGCCCAGCCGCTAGTGGGCGTTCCAATGTTCAGCGGGCTGAATATGCGTGTGGCAGCCTACTTGGTGTTTCTGCTGGTCGGCATTGGCTTCGTGTTAATGACTGTACGCCGACTGGGTTACGACGCCAGTGCTGAGTTTACTTTTAAGCGCACACCGCTAGCGCCACGCCACAGTCTCAACCTTCTACTGCTGGGAGCGGGCGTCGCCTTCCTGGTTTATGCCTCCAATCGCTGGCACTGGAAGTACCCAGAGTTGTCTGCGTACTACTTGGCGATGAGCATGGTGTTCAGTGTGGTGGCTGGCATCGGTGCCAGCGAGGCTGCCGGCGCATTCGTCGACGGAATGAAGAAGGTGCTAATGGCCGGCGTGCTGATCGGTCTCGCCACTGCGGTGGAGATCATCCTCAGCACTGGCCAGGTGCTCGACACTATCGTCAACAACCTTTCCAACCTGGTCAGCGATCACGGCCCTCTAGTTTCGGCGTACGGCATGTTCTTCGCACAACTCGGGCTGGATGTCCTGATCCCGTCCACGTCGGGGCAAGCAGCAGTGACCATGCCAATCTTCGGACCGTTGGGGCAATTGTCAGGTGTGAGCGCTCAGACCACTGTGTATGCCTTTTTGCTGGGCAATGGTCTAACAAACCTGATCACTCCTACCTCAAGTGGCCTACTAGTGCTGCTTGCGACCGCTCAAGTCGGATGGGGTCAATGGGCGCGATTCATCTGGCCGTTGTGCCTGGTATTCGCGGCCATCGCCATGTGCCTCCTCTCCATTGCCGTTCTGACCGGCTACTGAAATCTCGGGCCGCGTATGCGGCCCTACTGCTTTGAGTGTCAAACATGCAAATCCTCAGAAACCTGATGGTCCCGATGCGCGATGGCGTTCGGTTGGCCACCGATGTCTACCTGCCTGATGAAAGTACCGGCGTGTGGCCAGTGGTGATCGAACGCACTCCATACGACAAGAGCAAGCCCTCACGCTCGGAGAAATGCCTGAATGGTCATCACTTAGGGCGTGAAGAGATGGCCCAAGCCTTTGCCGAACATGGCTTCGTCACTGTGTTTCAGGACTGCCGCGGTCGCTACGCCTCCGAAGGCGAATTCATCAAGTACGTCAACGAAGCAGAAGACGGCTACGACACTTTGGCCTGGTTGGTCGAGCAGCCTTGGTGCAATGGGAAGGTCGGAAGCATGGGTCTTTCTTATGCAGCCCATACTCAGCTCGCTATGGCCTGCTTAAATCCTCCAGGGCTGAAGACGATGGTGCTGGACTCTGGAGGCTTCGCCAACGCTTATCAATGTGGCATCCGCCAAGGAGGCGCATTCGAGCTCAAACAGGCCACATGGGCATACAAGCAGGCCAAGGAAAGTCCGGCAGCCAAAGCCGATCCACTATTGCGCGAAGCATTGGAGCAGGAAGACATCCGGCATTGGTTCGCCCATATGCCGTGGCGTCCAGGATTTTCACCGCTGCGTCATGCGCCAGCGTATGAGGACTACCTGTTCGACCAATGGGGCCGCGGCTGTTTCGATGCCTATTGGCAACAGTTGGGCATTTGCGCCGATCACTATCGCAGCAACATTCCCGATATTCCGGTGCTGCACATGTCGAGCTGGTATGACGCCTATGTCAGCTCAACCCTGGATAACTTTGCTGCCTTCGTCGCGAACGGTAAGGCACCACAACGACTCGTGATGGGCCCTTGGCTGCATGGCGACCGCAACATTAGCCACAGCGGCGATGCCGAGTTTGGCCCAGCCGCCGCTTTCGATGGGCAAGTGGCGCAGGATTGGCTGTCCTGTCGTATTGAGTGGTTTGTAAACCATCTGCAGCTACAGATCACTGCACCAGCCCAACAGGTGCAGGTATTCATGATGGGCGGTGGTAGTGGTCGCAAGCTTCAGGACACGCGAATAGATCATGGTGGTCAGTGGCTTGATGCACAGCAGTGGCCATTACCTGGCAGCCAGCGGTTGGATCTTTATCTTCATCCTGACGGTCAGTTGAGCAAAGGGGGGCCAGCGGCAACCGATGCTGCTTGCCACTTCCTCGCCGATCCATCTAATCCAGTACCGACCATCGGCGGCGCGCTGACTTCCGGCGCTCCTGTCTTCGAAGGCGGAGCGTTTGATCAGCGAGAAACACCACGCTTCTTCGGCGCGCGCGGAGATGGCAGTGCCATCTGCCAGCGCAGCGATGTGCTGTGTTTCGAAACTGAGCCGCTTGAAGCTGACCTTGCTGTCGCCGGTCCGGTAACGATCCAGCTGTGGGTCGAGACCGACGGCTTAGACACTGACTTTACCGCTAAGGTGGTCGACGTCTATCCGCCAAGCGATGACTTCCCAGAGGGGTATGCCATGAACATTACAGACGGCATCATTCGTTGCCGATACCGGGACAGCTGGAACGATCCGAAGCCGACGGTACCTGGGGAATGTTTCAAGGTGCAGATCGAACCGTTTGCAACCTGCAACCTGTTCAAGCGCGGTCACAGCTTGCGCCTTGAGATTGCCGGCAGCAATTTCCCACGGTTCGACGTAAACCCCAACAGCGGTGAGCCGGAAGGCTGCGCGAACAAAAAAAGGACTGCTCGAAATACCGTACATATGGGGGCTAAGCGGCCCTCCAGGATTCAGCTAACGGTCGTCCAAGCACCAGCTGGTAGCTGATAGCGGTATAGAGCTATCGCTTGGCAGCAGTTCTGGACAGCTGCCGAGCGCTGTCCCTGTAAACCAGTTTTTTTACCTGTTAACCACTGTAGTTAACAGGTAAAAAAATAGGTTTACACGATGCTCACCTCTACCCGTTCGACACCAGCAAATCGCCTAGCTCTTCACGGGCCATATCCACTCGGTCCATCCTGCGATAGGGATGATCAACAGGCATTCGGATGAGGCTCTCGAACCAAGCCGGATCGAATTTGAGCACCTGCTTGTGAATGTGCTCAAGCTCACCTTTGCGAAGCTGGGACACTACAAACTCCATGCTCTCAACCAGGCCGGATTCCTCGTTATCCTTAGAGATCCGGTGGCGGATGAAACTCATCTTGAGATCGAAGTAGGGGCCTTTCATCCCAGGAAGGCTCTTCGCCTCCAGCCGGCCTTTGGTGCTGATTTCCGCCCCTGGCACTTGAGACTCTATCGCTTTCACAAGCTCAGCATTCCCACCTATCTTCTGGCCAAAGAGCCGAGTGGCGTCCGACATATAGGCGAAGATCCATGGCACGTTGCGTAGCGTCGCACCGGTATAGAGGTAGCCGCGCTCCCCTTTGTAACGCTGCAGCATGCCTCGCAAGGCTTTCTCCGAGAGCACCACCTGGGTTTCCTTCTCCAGGATGTAAACCACGCGGTCAAACTGTTCTATCAAAAGCCTGAGAATCTTCCGCGGTACGCCGTCAAAACCGGTTTTTCGGTCGGTCTTCTTGTGCTGACGGGGCTGGAAGTATGGGCAATCGTTACGGGCCTCTCCATCAAATGGAGCGATACCGCGAATGCTCTTCGTCGCGTGCTTTCCGAAGGGATTTTTTACGTTTGGGGGTAACTCATACAGCCCTACCAGCTGGACAGGGTTGTCGCATGCCGGGCACACCGCGAACTGAGCCAGCTTGCCCGCGCTTCCGGGCTGATACCACGGCTCCCTGCGGAAGGTCTCAGACTCGAACCGATCCTTGTCTATGGTTTTGCTTTCAGTGTCTTCAATGCGGAGCTTGTACACATCCATCTTTGCCAAAACCGTATCAATAGAGGGTTTATTGATCGTACCCAGCGAAGTTCGGTAGCAGGAAGGCCTATCTGCCCCTTAGGTGGTCACCCTCCGGTGGCAGGCCTTGCCAGAAGCATGGGATTACCCCGTAAGGAGTCTGTGAGCCCCAGAAACAACTAACCCCCTGGTGCGCAGTGCAGGTCTGGGACCCGCCCGAGGCGTGGAGGCTATTCTTGTAGAGAAAATAACACCTGCCACGGAACGGATCAGTTGGTAGGCAGACCAGCCGTCAGCTATGGCCCAGCACCGTCGATCAAGGCCGCTCAATCAGCAAATCGTCGTCTTCTATGGCGTCTCCAAAACTGAACCAGTCGTGCAGGCTGTAATGCACGAAGTCTTCATCCTCCGCATCGAGCATAGTGAAATTCTGCAATACCGTGACATCCGCCCCCGAAGTACAGCCCCTCGTTGAGGTTTACGAAATGCTCCAGCAATTCGTTCAGCTGATCATGCAACTGACTTGTAAGCCTGGCGTGCTCTCGCTTGGTCTAAAAACGGAACATCACTTCATGCGCTTCGG
Organism: Pseudomonas sp. Choline-02u-1; assembly: GCF_002836515.1. Classification (GTDB taxonomy): domain Bacteria; phylum Pseudomonadota; class Gammaproteobacteria; order Pseudomonadales; family Pseudomonadaceae; genus Aquipseudomonas. Next base: position 489,617 of record NZ_PJBC01000065.1, on the reverse strand, counting down.
GCGGGGCGCGAACTGGTCCCCAAGTTCTGCTTTTTTGAGGCATCCACTGGGTAAGCCGGCCACATGATTCGGAGGTGCAGATGTCAAGGCTCGGTAACCGACTTAGACGGTGAGACAGGCGTCGCGATCCCGGATCGAATGGCTTCGGCAGTAGGAGGGGGGGTGATCCAGTGGAGCATGAGACCAGCCAGGATGCTTGCGAGGGTGTTTACTGAGATTGTGACGAGAGCATTGCGCATTTTGGAGCGTCCGTTTCTGAAGTGGACCTCTATTTAATGCGCATAAATGGTGTGTCATTACCACCTACCAAAAAAATCGTCGCGCCCCAGAATGGGAATTCGCATTTGGCGACGATTCACGTTTATGCTCCTGCCACAGGTCGACTACAGCACAGTCAGTTGGCTAACCAGGACTCAACCACCTCGGCACCGTACTCTGCCTTCCAGGCCTTCAGAGTGCGCTGATTGCCCCCCTTCGTCTCAACGACTTCTCCGCTATGCGGGTTCTTGTAGGTTTTCACTACTCGTGGTTTCCGTGCAGGTTTTTGTGCAATAGATCCGGAATCTACGGGCTGCGGATCAATGATCTGGATCACGTGACGCAGGCTGTAGCCGTAATCGTTGAGCAGGTTGCGGAGCTTCGTTTCGAATTCCATTTCCTGCTTCAGGGCGGAATCATTCTTCAGTGCTTCCAGTTCGGCGAGCTGCGCGGCGAGCTGTTGTTCGAGAAGGCGAAATTCAGCGAGACGGGACATGAGATTCTCCAAGAAGTGGCCTGAGATTTTATCAGGCTAGACAGAAAGCGTGCTAAGTATCTTGTGGCCTAAACAGCCCTGCAATAGAGCAAAATCCAGTCCCCCCATTGGCGCTTGGGCAATCGCTTCGCGGCATTAGCAGGTGGTGATCAGCTCTGGTGTGAGGTTTTGCTTGAGTCCGGGAAGGCCGTTGCAAGGTCCATGCGTTCAGCTTCTTGAGTGATTTGAGCGAGTAACTCTGCCACTGCTCGGTTCTCTTTGAGGGCATAGCTCCCAACCAGTAATGTGATCGGATGAACTCCCAGCACTGGTGCGATGGTGTCCAGTTTCTCGATGGTCGGGACGTATCGTCCCCTTTCCAGCGTGCTGATGTAGGTACGACTGCTCACCGTCGCGAAGTCTTCTTGGGTCAGCTTTTGCTGGACTCGCATCCACTTCAGAACCCGACCGAATGCCTGTCTCAATTCCACTTTGCATCTTCCGCAAAAGGAAAGATGAGGCACCCGTGAACAGTATATGACTACAATGTATGCTGTTCATTTGAGAGGGGGTCATGATGTTTATCACCAACCGATGGGCAGAGGTGGATCGCTCCTTCGCCTGGCTGGCTGAGGATCAGCAGGCTTGGCATTTCGTGGAGCAACGGCTGTCATCGCCATGGATTCACATCACGGTGACGAGGGAGCGGGGAGAGGACACGTGTGTGGAGGTCTTCTTTCTGGAGGACATGCGTGGGCTGGAGCAGTTCACGCGTTTAACCCTGAATGGTGCCGTTGAGTTATCCCTTCAGATTGTTACTCCCGGGTGGATGAACGGTAGTAGCGGGTGGGCGATGGAGCATCTGGAGGTCATTCATGAAAGCGAGGATCGTTTGTACAGGTGTTACACCGTTCAAGGCGGTCGTCGGTATTACCAGCCTAACAGCTCCGAGTGCCGTGAGTATGGCTTCTTCAAGGAACTTTACAGACGAGGATAGCTGGTGAGTCAGCTCGTGGTATCTTCGAAGTATCGTCTTGGGTCAATTGCATCCTCGGTCATTAGCTGAGCGGCTTTGACGATTGTCTGAATTAATCGATTGTTCTCCATGCGTGCTTTTTGTAGCTGTGCTTCGAGAGCATAAATTCTCGCATCACTATTTTTACGCCCGACCTTTTTGAAGTCTTTAAGATGGGTCTGAGTGGCCGTATATAAAGATCGTATTTCCTCATCTCTCCAGAGCGTTTGACGACTAACACCCGCCTGCTGGGCAAGGCCACTTTGGGTGAGCGGTTCCTGAACCCGTCCGGCCTCATATTCGGCGAGAATGGACCGCACGTGGTCCTTCCATTTTTTTTCCTGCTTCATGATGAAGCCTTCTTAGGTTTTGAGTAAGCTTCTAAGGCCGTTTTGCAGCTCGTAACCATATCCATCACAAACAGAACGTGCTGATCGAAAGCGTGAGTATTATCGAGCTCAGCCTCAATACTAGACGTGATGTCAGTTTGGTTGTCAAAAATTGCCCTCAAAATTTTCTCGTACTCGCTGAGTAAGCTCTCGATAGCGGCCTTTGCTTCCAGATCATCAGGGTTCAGGTGAAAGGATTTACATCCAGAATCTGTACCGAAGCCTCTGATACACATGAGGCCCCTGTCGCACGGACTGATATAGAGCTCACGTGTACACCCGCCCCAAGGCGTTAGGTTGAGAATGCTGAGTTTCTCGATGATCATCTCTTCGATTTGTTCGTCAGCGATTGACTCCTCCCGCCATCGGATTACTAGCCTGCCCAAAAAGTCTGGGGGAGGGTCAACGGCCAAGTATAAAGATCTCACATATTCTGCTCGCTCTTTGGCAGTACGGTAGTCATATTGACGGCTTTGGCGTGGGGTTCGCCCCATCCATAGGTCCACAGCTGTTTCAGAGGGACCAGAACGAAGAATTGCCGTGGTAACCCAACGACGGATTTGATGAGGAGTGATGGAAAAGATTTCACCGTCTTGCCCTCGTAGGTCAAGGCGCTGAAAGATTGTTTTTTTTGAGGAGTTCGAAGAGAGATAGTTGTAGAGATCGGCTCTAAATAGGGGGCGGGGGATGATCCCTAGCTCAGATATCGAGTCAAACTGGTTTTCCCAGATTACAAGTAAGTTGTCACTCAGCTTGCTAGGATAACCTTTGGCAGTGTGCTTCGCATGATAAGGTGCTTCACTTCCATCACCAGGCATTGAAAATTGTTCTTCAAAATGGCGTCGCAGGTGAAATCTGTATTTATCTTCTAAAAGGCGCTTGAGCAGTCTGATATCTATGACCAGGGATGGTACTCCCGCCCCGAATCCTCTTTGAGATAACATAAGTTCTCTGATGCTTGCCCACTCATTCCGGATGTCGAAGAGTTGCGCATGTGAAGGATTGTTTCCAGGCTTGAAAAGCCCGTCGTGAACCATTCCCTTGAGAAAGGTGCGCAGGTGATCTACAAACCATTTGCTCTTTTTTACTGACGCCTCGGAGGATTTTGTGTGTTTTGCAATGTCAATGACGGATACGCTATAACAGTTCTTTTTGTACTCATTGAGAAAATTAGACCAATCCCAATTATGCATTCGTTCATCTATCCAAATTGCGATTCGAGCGGCCGTTATTCTAGGGAGTTCAACGCTGCTGCTGTAAAATCGCCCACCACTGTAGAGCTCTTTTGGAGATACGGGGAAGCACTTACATATCTCCTCAACAAAGTAGTGATGTTCTACGGGCAGATCCAACGATGAGAGTTGATCCACCGCGCCGGGATCTAACGGATGGTTAGCGCGATAGGCTGCGAGTGCTTTATCTATAAATGAGAAACCATTGGTTTCAATGTCAAGAGCACGCTCTCTAGCATCCTGAGTGACAGCCAGCAAGTACTCGTACGCTTCGGTGAGTGGTGCGCTCCATAGGTCTGCGACGGGTACGGCGTTGGGGATGCAGTTTTTTTCTACAGGCACTCGTACGAACGTCGTGTGAGTGTTGGGATCTTGGAAAAGGCAACTCTTTGGAAGATTCGCGATCTCACCAACTCTCAAACCGAGCGCCATTCCAAAGCAGGTCGCCTCAAGTCGAATTCTATCGAAGCCCGCAGTTGGCTCCAAATGTGGGTTCTGCTTGATCAACCACCTGGCTTGTGCAATCCCTTTGTGCAAGTCAGAAGAGTATAGATTTTCTTCTCTTTGCTGAAACTCTCGTGATGTGAGTTCAAGCGCACTATGAGTCGGGTTGGGTATCCCAGTTTGCCATTTGATAAACCTATCGACGAATCGCAGCAGTACTCCATCGACCATTACGCTAAGTTGGTTGAGGAAATCAACAAATGCCTTGAGGGCATTTGCTCTATGGTAAATGGTAGAGTCTGAACGTCCATGCCTGATCGAGTCTACGGTGCGGTCGAAGACTTTGCGCGTTATGTCGCTCCACTCAATGTTTTCGCTATCCATTACTGCGGATAGATGCCTAATCGAGGCCATTCTGCCGATAATCAGCTCTGCTGACGGATGTGCCAGAATTTCTTTAACTATAAAGCAGCGCGCAAGCTTGCCAATCACTAGCGGGAGAGGGGGTTGGTCTTGATTTCGCCTGTTGAGAGGATCGAGTGATGTGAAGGGAATATTACTCGATCGATACTGCCATACCTTGCCCTCGAAATCTCCTGCTACTAATCCGTTGGCCTTGAGGTCATTAAATTGTTGCTCTGCATGTTTGTATCGGTCGTCTAAGACCATCATTGATATGCTCATTCTTTCAACTCCTTCACAGCAATGATTACTGACTTAGCGCCGTGAATTGCTGCTTCGACCTGTTGGGCCATAGCGCCAGTGGAATTGCTCCCGAGCATCTGCTGGAATTTAGTGATGTCTGCTAAAGCCCCTTCATGATTAGCATGACGGCTAGGTCTGAATTTAGGGCATGCATAGCAAGTGACCGTCGGGTGGTAAGGACATGGCTCTTCAGAATTGCATGATCCTAAGCCACTTATTGGCCTTAGCGCGGATCTGTCAGGGATTTCTTCCATGAATTTGCCGCACCACATCTGCACGGCTGCATTGATCTCCGGGCTTGCCATGTGGGTCGTATTTATGAACTCTTGCAGCTCAAGGTTGTAATGGAAGTAGTGCTTTATAGAGTTCAGATTTGAATGATCTAAAGCTTCAGCGACCTCTTCAGGGGATGCACCGGAAAGAACCATTGAAGTAGCCTTGGTCCTGCGCAGTCGGTACGCGGTGATCCGCATGAAGGGCTCTGTTTTTTGTATGGGTCGATGAGGGTCTGGTAACTGGAGTATCCAAGTGAGAGATGTTAGCGCATAACTTATTCTATGGTTGTCGAGATGTAATGTGAATGGTGTCAGCTTGGGGTTGGTGAGGAAGCGTAAAAGGCGGTTTTCGGTTGTGTACGCCGAGGGAAACAACGGCGTAGGAAGTACTGGAGTGCTTATTCCATGCCTGGCACATATCGCGTTGATTTCCTTCGATGCGGCATTGCATTGGGTCTCAGCTAAAGTGCACTGAAGTTCTACTGCCTCTGCAGTATCGTTAGCGATGTAACGTTTTACCAGGTTGCTCGGATGCCTCCTGAGCCTTGAACGTCTAATTCCTTTAACACTCGGCACCTTTACAAAGGGGCCGCCCTCATCGATCCCGAAGTCAGTAACCTGCATTAGGGCCAACTGTATAGGGCGAAGAGCCCAGTCGCGACAGAGCAAAAAAAGCGTGCGTTGGGCATGAGTGATGAGCGGATTGTTGGCAAGCTTCATCTCAATGTTCGCGAGTTGTACGCGAGTGAAAGGGCCAAAGTCATCATCTCGCATCGTGACTAAATGCCTGTTATCATGCGCCTTTACTGTAAGCTGTGATAGTTCAAGGCTGTCATGTTCGTTGAAGCCTGGGACTTCTTCATCCAAGCACCATCGATAAAATACTCGAAGAGCAACTAGCTCCTCATACCAGCTTGATGCTTTTAATCGAGTGCATTCACGTACAGCAAATGTCGATAACCTATTGCCAATAGTATCCGCGTCATTTCCCGAAAATTTATGCTGGGCCAGAAGCCGCTGGACGACAATCAGAGGCCTAAGGTCGATGTGGGTTTGGAGTCTGTCGATGAACCACCCTCTGAGTAGCCACTCAACTAACAAGTTAGAATGTAGGGGCTTGCTCCACGCAATATTCATCGGAGCACACCCGACAATCTCTACCGTTATTCTCTCAACCCACGCATCATTGTTGTGAATTGTTATAGCCTGACCGAAGGTGGATTTGACTGTGGAAGGAAAGGCATCGGCCTCGATGCCGAAGCGACATTCAATCTCGGCTACGAGTTCGGCAGGCGAAATTTTAATCATCTTCATTGCCTCGAAAATTTGAGCTGTCTGAGCTTCTGATTATTTCGCCGAGCCGATCAGATATGGCCTGTCGAGAGTAGCGCTGAACACTTTCGCTGCTGGGGCTCCATCCGCCCAGATACGCCAGAGCATCTTTTACATTAATGCTGTTGGCGCCACTTTTTTCAAACTTTTTGCGAGCTATATTTGCCCCTGTCGCCCTCAAGCCGTGCGGATGAATTCGTGTTGAAAAGTTTGGCAAGCCGAGGCTGGCTGCAACGGTACGAAGAATGGTGTTTACGGTTCGCGCAGATAGCCGTCTCCCGTCACGGGAACTCACGAATAGGGCTGTACAAGGTCTTTTTGGTTTGATCAGTTTAGGGCGATGATCGGAAATGTATTCGTTCAGAACCGCGGCTACCGATGCGGTTATGGGGACTATCCGACCGCGCGTCTTGAGACTAGCCCCGTCCAGTCTCCGCTCCCTGTTGATATCGCTTGGGCGCTTGATGCGTATTGTAGGTGAGGGACCAAGGTCAACGTCGTCGAGTTCTATGAGAACCACTTCGCCACGCCTGGCAAGTGTTTCAAGCATTACTAAGAACAGACAGTAATTGCGTGCCTGTATCTGTTTACTTTGGAATGGGTTCCTAAAGTCATCAGGACTGAGCACCCCTTTGAATAAGGCTTGTCCGCCGGAGTCAAGTGGCGTTGCTGGTAGCGGCGGTTCTGATTGATATGCAATCTTGGTGATTTTTTTTTGAAGATTTCGCAGATTCTTGGCTTTGTTTTTTTCCGCTTGGCTTTGCTCAAGTAGACCTAGTCGATTGAGCTCAACGTAGTGCTCGAAGGAGAAATCTATGAATGATTTGACAGCTTCGAGTCGTCGGGTGCATGTCGATTGGCTCGCACCCGCACCGCGTTTGGTGGAGCAGAGGCGTTCGGCCAGCGATGTCAGTTCCGCTGAGCTGAACACCGCTAGGCGCTCAAGCTTCGCTTCCAGTGGAGAACCTCGGCTGAGAGCCCACTCGTACGCGATAGCGATGTCACGTAGGTAATTTTCGACGGTATTGAGACGCGATCTGTGGAGCAAATCCTCCGCCCAGAGGTTTGCTAGGATCACTGGAACCCCCTGCACCAGCAGGTATGGCCTGAGGCCGCTGGAGGCAGTACGAATCATTCGGATCTCGCAGAAAGGGACGTCTGGCATCGGTAGCTCCAGATCTGCAACGTTTCCGAACATATACCATAATTGCCATAACCATCCGTCCGGCAACACCGATCCGAGTCAGGCGGATCGGCTGCTGACCAAGCGCCTGCGGCAGGCCCTGGAGTTGATTGACGTGCGGGTGCTTGATCACTTCATCGTCGGCGATGGCGAACCGCTGTCGATGGCGGAGTGTGGCTGGATGTAAAGGGACAGCGGCAAGTATCGAGCTACAAGCGGCAAGCCAGAGCCGTGCGCGGTCGGCTCTAGCTTGAGGCTTGCCGCCTAGGGCTTGAGGCTGATTCTGGAATAGTCTTGCCGACCGAACGGGCTCACCGAATAGCCTTTGATGTCCTTGCGCGTCAGGGCATACGCCGTCGGGTGCGCCAGCGGCAGCCATAATGCCTGCTGCTGAATCTGCGCCTGTGCCTGTTCATACAGCTTGGTACGTACGCCTTGTTCGCTGGTGGTCTTGCCGGCGCTGATCAGCTTGTCCAGATCGGCGTTGCAGTACCGCGCGAAGTTGGTGCCGGATTTGACCGCCGCGCAGGAAAATTGCGGGGTGAGGAAATTGTCCGGGTCGCCATTGTCGCCAGCCCAGCCCATGAACAGCAGGTCATGCTCACCGGCCTTGGCGCGACGAATCAGTTCGCCCCATTCGATCACGCGGATCTCGGCCTGAATGCCGATCTCGGCCAGATCCGACTGCAGCATTTGCGCGCCGAGGCTCGGGTTCGGGTTGAGCAGGCTACCCGATGGACGCGTCCAGATCGTGGTCTGAAAGCCGTCCTTCAATCCGGCCTTGGCCAGCAGCGCCTTGGCTTTGGCCACGTCGTGCGGATAGCCCGGCAGGTTCTTCGCGTAGCTCCAGGTGTTCGGCGGGTACGGGCCGTTGGCAGCCTCGGCGGTGTCTTCGAACACGGCTTTGATGTAGTTGGTCTTGTCGAAGGCAAGGTTGATCGCCTGGCGCACTTCTGGCTTGTCCAGTGGTGGATGCTGACTGTTGATGCCCACGAATGCGGTCATGAACGCGTCAGTCTTTTCGACTTTCAGTGTCGGTTCTTTCAGCGCGGCCTGTACGTCGAGTGGTTTCGGCGACAGGGCGATCTGGCATTCATTGCGCCGCAGTTTTTGCAGGCGTACGTTGGCGTCTGGCGTGATAGCGAAGATCAGCGGGTCGACGGCAGGCTTGCCATGGAAATAGTCGGGATTGGCCTTGTAGCGGATCGCCGCGTCCTTTTGGAAACGATTGAACACGAACGGCCCAGTGCCGATCGGCTGGCTGTTGAGCTTTTCGGTAGCGCCAGCCTTCATCAGTTTGTCGGCGTATTCGGCGGAGTAGATTGAGGCGAAACCCATACTCAGGGTCGCGAGGAAGGTCGAGTCCGGATGATCAAGTGTGAAACGCACAGTAAGCGGGTCGAGGGCGTCGATCTTCTTGATCAGGCTCGGCAGCTGCATCGATTGCGCATGCGGGAAGCCGCTCTGGGCGACTTTGTGCCACGGATTGGCCGGGTCGAGCATGCGGTCGAAGCTGAATTTGACGTCTTCAGCACTCAGCTCGCGGCTCGGCTTGAAATAATCGGTGGTATGAAACTTCACCTGCGGGTGCAGTTTGAACACGTACGTCAGACCATCAGTGCTGACTTCCCAGCTATCGGCCAGGCTCGGGATGACCTTGCCGCTGGCGGTGTCGAAATCCACCAGACGGTTCATCAGCACATCGGCCGAGGCATTAGTGGTCGTCAGCGAGTTGTACTGCACCACGTCGAACCCTTCAGGGCTGGCCTCGGTACACACGCTCAGCGCGGCGGCCTGGGCGAGGGGGCTCAGCAGGAGCGGGACGAGCAACAGGGGTAGGGCAGCGAGGCGCATGGTCGGTTTCCTTTACAGATCGAAGGCCCATCTGCAAGTGCAGTCTGGAAAAGTCCTACCCTAGAGCTCTGAATTGCAAATGACTATCCCCTTTTTGCATTTTCAGGCGCAGTCTTGTGCGGTTTCGAGCACCGATGGCGAGATGAAAAGTCTGAAAGGCCTGTAGGGGCGGATTTCTGCGACGAGTGGTCAAAACCGGCCGCAGCCTTTGCCCAAGGCGTCTGCGGCGGAAAAAATCGCCCTTTTGCCGATTGATTGCACACCGATTGTTGTTGCACCCCAGTCTTTCTGGTATAAAGCAGCGCTCTTTTCTAGGGGCCCGGTTCCTTCACTGTAGGTGTAGCCGGTAAGACCTCTAAAGAAACGCGGCGCCTGGCGCCAAATGACTGAGAGATTAAGCGGCCAACCCATGCCGGGTTGGGCATGTGGTTTTAGAGGGCTGAGGCATGTCGAGAGTATGTCAAGTTACCGGTAAGGGTCCGGTGACTGGGAATAACATTTCCCACGCAAACAACAAAACCCGTCGTCGTTTCCTGCCGAACCTGCAGCATCACCGCTTCTGGGTTGAAGAAGAGAAACGTTTTGTGCGTCTGCGCGTATCTGCCAAAGGCATGCGTATCATCGACAAGCGTGGCATCACTGTCGTGCTCGCCGAACTTCGCCGCGATGGCAAGATTTAAGGGAGCTAATCATGCGTGAATTGATTCGTTTGATCTCGAGCGCCGGTACTGGTCACTTCTACACTACCGACAAGAACAAGCGTACTACTCCGGACAAAATCGAGATCAAGAAATATGATCCGGTTGTTCGCAAGCACGTGATGTACAAGGAAGGCAAAATCAAGTAATTGATTTTTCCTGACTTACGAAAAAGGCCCGTATCTTACGATACGGGCCTTTTTTGTTTATCCGTGTCTGGACAGTGCTCACAGGTCAGCCGCAATCCAGATGAGTGATTTTCAGATCCAGATCGGTCTGGATGCGCAAGCGATTGTTCTGGTGCTGGCGATCAAGCGAGTTGACCACCACGCTGGTGGCGCGCGCCTGCTTGCGAACCTCTTCTTTGACGGCAAACGTCAGAAACTGGCCTATAAATTCCTGCGCCCAGCGTGTGTTGCAACGCTGAGGTGACGGTTCGCCCTGGGCTGATGCCTGCGCGGCGAGCAGCAGCACGCCGGTCAGGATGCCGGTTTTCAGATACTTGATCATTGGAGTCGCTTCCTTGTGATTGATGCTGTCGAGTCTCTTTGTTCGAGACCGGTTGCAGCATCCGGCACAATCCACGACGACGTGCAGTAGTTATTTATATCGTTAAGGATCCGGGTCGACAAAAGGCGTTGACCTGTCTGGTAGCTATCGTCACCGCCTGTGTCGAATCAGGCCTTTTGTTCAAAAATCACATAAATCTTGCGGCAAGCCTCCAGCACTTCCCAGGTCCCGCGAAACCCAGCCGGAATCACAAAGCGATCGCCCACCCGTAAGGTCTTGGCATTGCCATCGCTGTCACGCAATACCGAAACCCCCTGCAGAATCTCGCAGTATTCATGCTCGGTGTAATTCACCGTCCACTGACCTACTGCGCCTTCCCACACGCCAACGCCCATCTGTCCGCAAGGGCTGTCGTATTGATGAAACACCGCCTGCTCAGGGTCACCTTTGAGCACTTTCGCCGGGTCCGGGCGATAGCGCTCGGCTTCGCTGCTGGCGAGGCTGATGTCGACGACGTTCTGGATGTTCATTGTTGTTTTCTCCGCTAATGACGGCGCGTTGGCTGGAATGGCCCAAAGTCTATGTTTATTAAAATGAACACCGCAAGGCCGTATGGCCAGCTTATGTCAAATATATTGAAACAAACCCGGTCGCTGGTTTAGGGTGGCGGGTGCCTCGGGCCGAAAGTGCAGGCTGGCCGGGCAGAATTCTTGAACAGCGCCGCAGTGCTTGCGGTGCTCGTATTCAATAAGAGGAGGACACCCGAATGACCACCCTGACTCGTGCCGACTGGGAACAACGCGCCCGCGATCTGAAAATCGAAGGCCGCGCCTTCCTGAACGGCGAATACACCGACGCCGTCTCCGGTGAAACTTTCGAATGCATCAGCCCGGTCGATGGCCGTCTGCTCGGCAAGATTGCCAGCTGTGATGCCGCCGATGCTGACTGTGCCGTCGAAAACGCCCGTGCTACGTTCAATTCCGGTGTCTGGTCGCGCCTGGCGCCGACCAAACGCAAAGCCACCATGATCCGCTTCGCCAGCCTGCTCAAGCAGCATGCCGAAGAGCTGGCACTGCTGGAAACCCTCGACATGGGCAAGCCGATCAGCGATTCGCTGTACATCGACGTGCCGGGCGCGGCGCAGGCGTTGAGCTGGAGCGGTGAAGCGATCGACAAGATCTACGACGAAGTCGCCGCGACCCCCCATGACCAGTTGGGTCTGGTGACTCGTGAGCCCGTTGGGGTGGTCGGCGCTATCGTGCCGTGGAACTTCCCGTTGATGATGGCCTGCTGGAAACTCGGCCCGGCGCTGTCGACCGGTAACTCGGTGATCCTCAAACCGTCGGAAAAATCGCCGCTGACGGCCATCCGCATTGCTGCGCTGGCCGTTGAAGCCGGGATTCCGAAAGGCGTGCTCAACGTGCTGCCGGGCTACGGCCACACTGTCGGCAAGGCGCTGGGTCTGCACAATGATGTCGATACGCTGGTGTTTACCGGTTCGACCAAGATTGCCAAGCAGTTGATGGTCTACGCCGGCGAATCGAACATGAAGCGTGTCTGGCTGGAAGCCGGTGGCAAGAGCCCGAACATCGTCTTCGCCGATGCGCCGGACCTGCAGGCCGCCGCTGAATCCGCTGCCAGCGCCATCGCTTTCAACCAGGGCGAAGTGTGCACCGCCGGTTCGCGTCTGCTGGTCGAGCGTTCGATCAAGGACAAATTCCTGCCGATGGTGATCGAAGCGCTGAAAACCTGGAAGCCCGGCAATCCGCTCGACCCGGCGACCAACGTCGGCGCTCTGGTCGATACCCAGCAGATGAACACCGTGCTGTCGTACATCGAGTCCGGCCATAGCGATGGTGCCAAACTGGTCGCCGGCGGCAAGCGCATCCTCCAGGAAACCGGCGGCACCTACGTCGAGCCAACCATTTTTGATGGTGTGAGCAATGCGATGAAGATTGCCCAGGAAGAGATTTTCGGCCCGGTGTTGTCGGTGATCGCTTTCGATAGCGCCGAAGAAGCCATCCAGATCGCCAACGACACGCCATACGGCCTGGCCGCAGCGATATGGACCCAGGACATCTCCAAGGCGCATCTGACCGCCAAGGCCCTGCGCGCCGGCAGCGTGTGGGTCAACCAGTACGATGGCGGCGACATGACCGCCCCGTTCGGTGGCTTCAAACAGTCGGGCAACGGTCGCGACAAATCGCTGCATGCGTTCGACAAGTACACCGAACTGAAGGCGACGTGGATCAAGCTGTAAGCTGATCAGGGAGTCTGGTTGGCTCAGGCTCCCGAACCATACAGAGATCCCCTGTGGGAGCGGGCTTGCTCGCGAAGGCGGTTTATCAGTCAGCAGATCTGCTGGATGTGAAACCGTATTCGCGAGCAAGCCCGCTCCCACACTGGTTTTGTGGTGCACATAAAACAATCCACAGGAGCGTGGAACATGCGGTGGGCGACGTATTTCGCCGTGTTGGCGTCTGTCTTGAGTGTCGGCCTGGCCCTGGGGGTCAGCATGCCGCTGGTGTCGTTGCGTCTGGAGGGCTGGGGCTACGGCTCGTTCGCCATCGGTGTGATGGCAGCCATGCCGGCAATCGGTGTGCTGCTGGGGGCGAAGATTTCCAGCCATCTCGCCGCGTATTTCGGCACGGCGAACCTGATGCGTCTGTGCCTGTGGGCCGGGGCACTGTCGATCGGCCTGTTGGCGCTGCTGCCGAGTTATCCGATCTGGTTGCTGCTGCGCCTGCTGATCGGGGTGATCCTGACCATCGTGTTCATCCTCGGCGAGAGCTGGATCAATCAACTGGTGGTCGAGCAGTGGCGCGGACGTCTGGTAGCGCTGTATGGCAGCAGCTATGCGCTGAGTCAACTGTCTGGCCCGTTGCTGCTCGGGGCGCTTGGCACCGAGCATGATTACGGTTTCTGGGTCGGGGTCGGTCTGCTGACGCTCTCGCCTTTCTTGCTGTTGGGGCGCAGCGGCGCGCCGAGCAGTGAGGCCAACAGCGTGACCTTTGGCGATCTGTGGGGCTTTGCCTGCGAGTTGCCGGCGATTGCCTGGGCGGTGTCGTTGTTCGCCGCGTTCGAGGCGATGATCCTGACGTTGCTGCCGGTGTATTGCCTGCAACAGGGGTTCACCGCCGAAATCGCTCTGGCCATGGTCAGCACCGTGGTGGTCGGCGATGCGCTGCTGCAATTGCCGATTGGCGCGTTGGCCGATTATCTGTCGCGGCGCACGCTGTTCGCCGGGTGCGCGGTGGTGTTGATGCTGTCGAGCCTGGCCATTCCGATGTTGCTCGACACGCTGCTGATCTGGCCGTTGTGGGTGGTGTTCGGCGCCAGTGCCGGCGGCTTGTTTACCTTGTCACTGATTCTGATTGGCGAGCGTTATCGAGACGATGCGCTGGTGCGTGCCAATGCGCATATCGCCCAGTTGTGGGGTGTCGGCTGTCTGGTCGGGCCACTGGCGGCGGGGGCGGGCAGTCAGTGGATCAACGGGCATGCATTGCCGCTGTTGATGGCGGCCGGGGCTTTTGGCCTGGTGCTTTTGTTGTTGCGCCAGGGGGCCTTTGGCACAACGCAGACTGCTTGAGAGCAAAAGATCGCAGCCTTCGGCAGCTCCTGCAGTAGGAATGCATATCCCCTGCAGGAGCTGCCGAAGGCTGCGATCTTTTTGCTTTTTACAGCATCCGCTCCAGGCCTACGCTGGTGCTGAACCACGAGTTGAAGCGCCGCCACCAGCTCCCCGGTTCCTTGGTCAGCGTGTGCATCTGGCCGTTGTCTTCGGTGACCCAGACGACCTGGCCGTCCTCCAGTTTCGCCTGATAACTCAGGGTCGGCGCCATGCCTTGCAGCGCCAGTGCGCGCACGTGTTCGGCCAGTTCCGGGCTGTCGACCAGCACGCCGACCTCGGTGTTCCACAGCACCGAGCGCGGGTCAAAATTGAACGAGCCGATAAACGATTTGCGCCGGTCGAAGATCATCGCCTTGCTGTGCAGGCTGGAATCCGAACCGCGAAACGACTTGCTGTAGAACACCCGCGGGCCGCTGCCATAGTTATCCCCAGGCTGGCGGCGCAGTTCATAGAGTTTCACCCCGTGTTCAAGCAGAGCCTTGCGATAGGGCGCGTAACCGCCGTGCACCGCCGGCACGTCGGTGGCCTCCAGCGAATTGGTCAGCAGGTTCACGGAGACCCCGGCATCGGCGCGCCCGGTCAGGTAGACCAGCCCCGGCTGACCGGGCACGAAGTACGCGGAAATCATGATCAGCTCTTTGCTGACACCGGTCAGTTCCGGCGCCAGTTGCGTGGTCAGCAGCAGGTGGGGATCAGGCTCGCCTTTGGACAGCACCTTGCTCGGCGCATCCCACAAGGCCTGATTCCACGCCCAGATCAGCTCTTTGCGCCAGATGTCCATGCGCGGATCGGTGGTGAATTTCATCAGCTGCTGATACAGCCCGTGGTTCTGCTTGCGGGTTTCTTCCAGCGACTCTTCCAGGCGCGTGCGGGTGTTTTGCAGGTCGGCGGCGGTCGGTTGGCTGGAGAGAAATTCCTCGATCGGCTTGCTCAGCGCGCTGTTCCAGTACTGGTCGAAACTGTGCCCGAGCTGCTCGGCGACCGGGCCGATGCTGAGCATGTCGATGTCGGTGAAATTCAGATTGGGTTCGGCGTCGAAATATTCATCGCCCAGATTGCGCCCGCCGACGATGGCAGCGCTGTTGTCCGCCAACCACAGCTTGTTGTGCATGCGCCGGTGCTGCACGGACAGATTGAACAGTCGCCCGGCCGCGCGTGTTACGCCGGTGCTGCGCCCCAGGTGCAATGGATTGAACAGGCGGATCTGAATCTGCGGATGCGCTGCCAGGGTCGCGATGATCTGGTCGAGGCCGTCGCTGGTGGTGTCATCGAGCAGGATGCGCACGCGCACGCCACGGTCGGCCGCCTTGAGCACTTCCTCCACCAGCATCCGCGTGCTGATGCCGTCATGGACGATGTAGTACTGCAAGTCGAGGCTGACCTGAGCATGGCGAATCAGCTCGGCCCGGGCGGTAAAGGCCTCGCCGCTATCGGAGAGCAGGCGAAACCCCGATTGCCCTTGGTAGGGCGCGGCCTGAGCCTGAATTGAACGGCCGAAGCTGGATTGCGACGCCGGCAGGGCCTGGCTCGGTTCGCGCGGTACATCAAGGCTGGCGCAGCCGCTGAGGAACGAGGCGAGTATCAGTAAAGCGAGTAGGGGCTGTCTGAAGCTCACGTAGGATCGTTCCGGTTGGCGGTTGAGGTCGGCATTTTTGACGCCGGGCTCGCAAAAAAGGTCAGTCGGCCTCAGCGAGTAATTTGATTGCCGCAGCGCCGACCTTGCGCACCGCTTCTTCGATCTGCGCTGTTGGCTTGGCAGCGTAGTTCATCCGCAAACAATTGCGGTATTTGCCCGAGGCGGAAAAGATGCTGCCGACGGCAATCTGTACGCCCTGATCGTGCAGCGCACGATTCAGTTTCAGGGTGTCGAAACCCTCCGGCAGTTCCACCCAGAGCATGAAGCTGCCCTGCGGGCGACTGGCGCGAGTGCCGGCGGGAAAGTAGCGGGTCACCCAGTCGATCATCGCGTCACGATTGCGCTGGTACTGCATGCGCATGCGCCGCAGGTGCGGCTCGAAATGGCCGGCCTTGATGAACTCGGCAATCGCGATCTGCGGCTGCGGTGCGGTCGATCCGGTGCTGATGTATTTCATGTGCAGCACCCGCTCCAGATATCGGCCGGGCGCCACCCAGCCGATGCGCAGCCCCGGCGCCAGGGTCTTGGAGAACGAGCTGCAGAGCAACACGCGGCCGTCTTCGTCGAAGGATTTGATCGTGCGCGGGCGCGGGTAGGTGTAGGCCAATTCGCCATACACGTCGTCCTCGATGATGGCCACGTCGAAACGCTGGGCCAGGGTCAGCAAGGCGCGTTTGCGCGACTCGGGCATGACGTAACCGAGGGGGTTGTTGCAGTTGGGAGTGAGCTGAATGGCCTTGATCGGCCATTGCTCCAGAGCCAGTTCAAGCGCGTCGAGGCTGATGCCGGTGAGCGGGTCGGTGGGGATCTCCAGGGCTTTCATGCCCAGGCCTTTGAGGGTCTGCATGGCGCCGTGGAAGCTGGGCGAATCCACCGCGACGATGTCGCCCGGTTCACAGATCGCGTGGATGCTGGTCGACAGCGCTTCGTGGCAGCCAGTGGTGATCACCAGATCGCTGGGGCTCAACTGACAGCCGGAGTCGAGCATCAGTCGTGCGATCTGCTCGCGCAGTTCGAGGTTGCCATGAATATTGTCGTAATACAGGCCGGGCATATCCTGCCGGCGGCTGATTCGCGCCAGTCCCCGCAGCAGCGGTTTCATCGTTGGCGAGCCAACATCAGGCATGCCGCGCCCCAGTTGCACGACGTCTTTGCGTGGCACGGCGCGAATCAATTCCAGCACTTGGTCCCACTGCGAAATTTCCACTGGCCGCTGCGCCGGGCGGCCGATCGCAGGCAATTCCGGCAGCTCGCGACCGACCGGCACGAAATAGCCGGACTTGGGTTTTGGCGTGGCCAGACCGCTGTCTTCAAGCACGCGATAGGCCTGCTGCACGGTGCTCAGGCTCACGCCGTGTTCGACGCTCAAGGCACGCACCGACGGCAAGCGGTCGCCGGGACGATAAAAGCCTTGCTCGATGCGAGTGCCGAGCAATTCGGCGAGGTTTACATACAGAGTCATGGCGGCCTCGGTGCGTCTTGATGGAAACCAGTACAGATGCGGAAAAAATCATTCATTCAGTGAGCCATTCCACGAATCTGTATGGATTTAATACAGCTTCGTTGCGTCTGTAACGGTTTTGCCCGCCCCCGCATCATGGAATCTCTGGCTACCCAAGTAAACAGGAGCAACAAAAATGAACGGCTTGAGCGATGTGCGGCTGACGTTACACAGTCAGGAACTGGCGGCAGGGCAGAAGGACAACGCGCGCAATCTGCTGCGCAACGCACCGTCCGGCCTGAGTCGCTGGGGTCTGTTCTGGCATCGTCTGCACACGCGCAAGGCGTTGTTGGGATTGACGGCGGAGCAGCTCAAGGATGTCGGGCTGACGCGGGAGCAGGCGCGTGAGGAGGGGTTGAAACCATTTTGGCGGATCTGAATACCACAGATCGTTCCCACGCGGAGCGTGGGAACGATCCTGATTCGTCAGACCAACTCTTTCAGCCGATGCCATAACATCCCCAACGCCAACAACGGCGAGCGCAAATGTTTGCCGCCGGGGAAGGTGATGTGCGGCACCTTGGCGAACAGATCAAAGCCGCCGCCCTGTTGCCCGCTGATCGCCTCGGCCAACAGCTTGCCCGCCAAGTGGGTGGCATTCACGCCGTGCCCGGAATAGGCCTGGGCGTAATACACATTCGGCTGATCGGCGAGCCGGCCAATCTGCGGCAAGCGGTTGGCGCCAATGCCAATCATCCCGCCCCACTGATAATCGATCTTCACCCCAGCGAGTTGCGGAAACACCTCAAGCATCTTCGGCTGCATATACGCGGCGATGTCTTTCGGATCGCGCCCCGAATAATGGCAGGCGCCGCCGAACAACAAGCGTCGATCCGCTGACAGTCGGTAATAATCCAGGGCGACACGCTGGTCGCAGACCGCCATGTTCTGCGGCAGCAGGTCGTGGGCCTGAGCTTCGCTCAACGGCTCGGTGGCGATGATGTAGCTGCCTGCGGGCAAAACCTTGCCGCTCAATTGCGGATTCAGATCGTTGAGATAGGCATTGCAGCCCAGCACCAGGGTCTTCGCCCGCACCGAGCCATGTGCCGTGTACACCTTTACTTCGGGGCCGTAATCGATACGGGTCACTGCCGAACGCTCGAACAACTGCACGCCCAACTGCTGCGCTGCTGCCGCTTCGCCCAGCGCCAGATTCAGCGGGTGCAGATGCCCGGAACCCATGTCGATCAAGCCGCCGACATAGCGCTTGGAACCGACCACCGTGTGCATTTCACTGGCCTGCAACAGGCGGGTTTCGTAGCGGTAACCGAGGCCGCGCAACTCTTCGGCGTCTTCGGCAAAACCGTCGAGATCGGAAGGCTTGTTGGCGAGGTCGCAGTAGCCCCACGTCAAGTCGCAGGCAATGCTGAAACGTTCAACGCGCTGACGCACAATCTCCACGGCTTCAAGGCCCATGAGCTTCATCTCGCGCACGCCATCGGCGCCTATGACATTGGCGAACTGATCGAGGCCATGACCGACACCGCGAATCAGTTGTCCGCCATTGCGACCGCTGGCGCCCCAGCCGATCCTGTGCGCTTCCAGCAACACCACGCTGAAACCGCGCTCGGCGAGTTCCAGCGCGGTATTCAGCCCGGAAAAGCCACCGCCGACCACGCAGACATCCGCCACCACCTCGCCTTGCAGCACGGGATGGTCAGGCTGCGGCAGGCTGCTGGCGGCGTAGTAAGAGGCAACGTGGGGTTGGCTCGCGATGATCTGGGCGCGGGCGGTCATGGGCATCATCCAACGGCTGAGTGTCGAAAAAATTTGACGGAGCATAAGCCGCACGCCCGAACGTGAGCAACATCGGTCGGGCTGCGGTGTCTGGATGCGGGCTTTTGCGGCACAATCATCAGCCCGCCACTGTGGTTACTGTTTCGATGAGCTGCAACAGCCAGAAAATCCGCGCTCTGCGTCAGCAGATCCCCACGTTCGAATGCGTGCCGGGCTGCCACGACTGCTGCGGGCCGGTGACAACTTCGCCAGAGGAGATGGCTCGGCTGCCGCGCAAGACCCGCGCCGAGCAGGATGCGGCCCTCGAAGAGCTCAACTGTGTGCACCTGGGACCCAATGGCTGCACGGTGTATGAAGAGCGGCCGCTGATCTGTCGACTCTTCGGTACCACCAAGACCTTGCCGTGCCCGAACGAGCGGCGCCCGCTGGAGTTGATACATCCGAAGGTGGAAAAGCAGATCTTCGAGTACATGGCGGCGAACCGGCAGGTATTGGTGTAAAAGATCGCAGCCTTCGGCAGCTCCTACAGAAACGCGTTGCAATGTAGGGCTGCCGAGGGCGGCGATCTTTTGATCTTCAAAATTTCAATCCGGAATCGGCAGGCACAGGCTCTCTTTCACCTCTTCCATCACGATATAACTCTTCGACTCGCGCACATGCGGCAGCTTCAACAGAATGTCGCCGAGCAATTTGCGGTACGAGGCCATCTCGGAAATCCGCGCCTTCACCAGATAATCGAAATCTCCTGAGACCAAATGACATTCCAGCACATGTGGCAGCTTCAGCACCGCGCGTCTGAATTCTTCGAATGTGTCGCCGGATTTGTAGTCGAGACTGATCTCGACGAACACCAGCAGGCTACCCTTCAAATGCTGCGGATTGAGCCGGGCGTTGTAGCCCATGATGATCCCTTCGCGCTCCAGACGCCGCACGCGCTCGGTGCACGGGGTGGTGGAGAGGCCGACCTTTTCCCCCAGCTCGGTAAACGAAATACGCCCGTCGGCCTGCAGGATTCGCAGGATGTTGCGGTCGATCTTGTCCAGCTCACGTTTGGTCTGGGTGTTGGTACGCATAGGGGATGCGCCTCCGTGAAAAGGGTTTTTGCCGAGAATTGTCGCCAAATATAGGCGCTTATATAGTGAAAAGCACTGGCATTTCTTTTTTACACTGCGCCCATCATTGCTCTAACAAACAGTTCGGCGCAAAGCCGCGATGAGGGATTGAAAATGCGCGTCATGGTCTTGGGTAGCGGCGTCATCGGTACCGCCAGTGCTTACTATCTGGCGCGTGCCGGGTTTGAAGTGGTGGTGGTCGACCGGCAGCCCGCTGCGGCCATGGAGACCAGTTTCGCCAACGCCGGCCAGGTCTCGCCGGGCTATGCCTCGCCGTGGGCCGCGCCGGGCGTGCCGCTCAAGGCGATCAAGTGGCTGCTGCAACGCCACGCGCCATTGGCGATCAAGGCTACCGCCGACATCGATCAGTACCTGTGGATGGCGCAAATGCTGCGCAATTGCACCGCCAGCCGTTACGCGGTTAACAAGGAACGCATGGTGCGTCTGTCCGAGTACAGTCGCGACTGCCTCGACGAATTGCGCGCCGAAACCGGCATTGCCTACGAAGGTCGCAGCCTCGGCACCACGCAGTTGTTCCGCACCCAGGCGCAACTGGATAACGCCGCCAAGGACATCGCTGTGCTGAAAGAGTCCGGCGTGCCGTTTGAGGTTCTTGATCGTGCCGGCATCGCCCGCGTCGAACCGGCGCTGGCAGGCGTGACCGACATTCTCGCCGGCGCGCTGCGTCTGCCCAATGACCAGACCGGCGACTGCCAGATCTTCACCACCCGTCTCGCCGAAATGGCGCGCAAGCTCGGCGTGGAATTCCGTTTCGGCCAGGACATCCAGAAACTCGACTACGCCGGTGATCGCATCAACGGCGTTTGGATCGACGGCAAGCTGGAGACCGCTGACCGTTACGTGCTGGCGCTCGGCAGCTACTCGCCACAACTGCTCAAACCGCTGGGTATCAAGGCTCCTGTGTATCCACTCAAGGGCTATTCGCTGACCGTGCCGATCACCAATCCGGATATGGCGCCGACGTCGACCATTCTCGACGAGACCTACAAGGTCGCGATCACCCGTTTCGATAACCGCATCCGCGTTGGCGGCATGGCCGAGATTGCCGGTTTTGACCTGTCGCTGAACCCGCGTCGGCGCGAAACCCTGGAGATGATCGTCAACGACCTTTATCCTCAGGGCGGCAATCTGGCCGAAGCGAGTTTCTGGACCGGCCTGCGTCCGACCACGCCGGACGGTACGCCGATCGTTGGCGCAACACCGTTCAAGAATCTGTTTCTCAATACCGGCCACGGTACGCTCGGCTGGACCATGGCCTGCGGTTCCGGCCGTTTGCTCGCCGACCTGATGGCGAAGAAAAAGCCCCAGATCAGCGCCGAAGGCCTCGATATTTCCCGTTACGGCAACCAGACCCAGGAGTCCGCAAAACATGTCAATCCAGCGCCAGCTCACCAATGAGCGCATGAGCCAGATCGTCAGCCACAATGGCACTGTGTATCTGGCCGGGCAGGTCGGCGACGACTTCGACGCCGGAATTGAACAGCAGACCCGCGACGTACTGGCCAACATCGAACGTCTGCTCGATCTGGCCGGCTCGGACAAGCAGCACCTGTTGTCGGCGACGATCTACCTGAACGACATCCAAGCGCACTTCGCCGGGATGAACGCGGTGTGGGACCAGTGGCTGCCAAAAGGCGCCGCGCCGGCCCGCGCCACCGTCGAAGCGAAAATGGCCAAGCCGAGCATTCTGGTGGAGATCTCCATCGTCGCCGCGCTGCCATAACGTTTTAAAGATCCCTCTCCCGGTGCTGTTGGTGGTCCATACCGTCAGCCAGCGCCGGTTTTTCTTCCCATGCCCGCCCAGAAGTCTGCCGCCATGCGTCCTGCCCGTGCCCTGATCGACCTTCAAGCCCTGCGTCACAACTACCGAATAGCCCGCGAAGTCACCGGCGCCAAGGCGCTCGCGGTGATCAAGGCGGACGCTTATGGCCATGGCGCGGTACGTTGCGCCCAGGCGCTGGAAGCCGAGGCGGACGGCTTTGCCGTGGCCTGCATCGAAGAAGCACTGGAGCTGCGCGCTGCCGGGATTCGTGCGCCGGTACTGTTGTTGGAGGGCTTCTTCGAAGCTGACGAGCTGGCGTTGATCGTCGAGCATGATTTCTGGTGCGTGGTGCATTCGCTGTGGCAGCTCGAAGCGATCGAGCAGGCAGTCCTGAGCAAACCGATCACGGTATGGCTCAAGCTCGATTCCGGCATGCACCGCGTCGGCCTGCATCCGAAAGATTATCCAGCGGCCTATCAGCGTCTGCTGGCCAGCGGCAAGGTGGCGAAAATCGTGTTGATGAGCCACTTCGCCCGCGCTGATGAACTGCACGCGCAGAGCAGCGCCGAGCAGGTCGCGGTGTTCGAAACGGCACGTCAGGGCCTGGCGGCGGAAGTCAGCCTGCGCAACTCGCCAGCCGTGCTCGGTTGGCCAGACATCAAAAGTGACTGGGTACGCCCGGGCATCATGCTCTACGGCGCGACGCCGTTCGAAGAAGCCAACGCCTTCGCCGAACGCCTGCAACCAGTCATGACCCTCGAATCGAAAGTCATCAGCGTGCGTGAATTGCCGGCCGGCGAACCGATCGGCTATGGCGCCAGATTTATCACCGACAAGCCGATGCGCATCGGCGTGGTCGCCATGGGTTACGCCGACGGCTACCCGCGCCAAGCCCCGACCGGCACACCCGTATTGGTGGCCGGCAAACCCAGCCGCCTGCTGGGGCGTGTGTCGATGGACATGCTCTGCATCGACCTGACCGATGTGCCGGAAGCGGGCCTCGGTTCTACTGTCGAGCTGTGGGGCAAAAATATCCTCGCCAGCGACGTAGCGAAATGGGCCGAGACTATTCCGTATCAGATCTTCTGCAACCTGAAACGGGTGCCAAGGCTCTATTCCGAGGGTTGACGCCGCTGCGGGGGCCAAGTGTTGTAAATACTGAACGCTGTCGCCATGATAACGCTCAATATTCTTACAGCATCAGGAGGCTCCTGCCTTGGACGTCGGTGAACGACTGCAATCGATTCGCAAGCTCAAAGGGCTTTCCCAGCGTGAACTCGCCAAACGCGCGGGCGTCACCAACAGCACCATTTCGATGATCGAAAAGAACAGCGTCAGCCCATCGATCAGTTCGCTGAGAAAGGTGCTCGGCGGGATTCCCATGTCGATGGTTGAGTTCTTTTCCGAAGAGATCCTGCAGGACCAACCGACTCAGATCGTCTACAAGGCCAACGAGCTGATCGACATCTCCGACGGCGCCGTGACCATGAAACTGGTCGGCCGCGCGCACCCCAGCCGCGCCATCGCCTTCCTCAATGAAATCTATCCGCCGGGCGCCGACACCGGCGAAGAAATGCTCACCCACGAAGGCGAGGAAACCGGGATTCTGGTTGAAGGTCGCCTGGAGCTGGTGGTGGGGCTGGAAACTTTTATTCTCGAAGCTGGCGACAGCTACTATTTTGAAAGTACCAAGCCGCATCGTTTCCGTAATCCGTTCGACGTTCCGGCGCGACTAATCAGCGCAGCCACGCCGGCGAATTTCTAAGCAAGAGGCGCCAGGCCATCGCGGCGAAGGCACCCGGACCGTTTTACCGATGGGCAACAAGACCCCTTTAACCATGGGGTTGTTTCAGTACAGCGGCCTACCCGCTATACTTGCGCCCGCCTGCGAACCGTGGCCGCAGGCGTGAATAGCCACCATTGAGGGTGAACGCGTGAACCTAATTATGAAAATGCTGGCTGCACCAGCAACCGTACTGGCCCTCTGGGCTGTCAGCGCTCAAGCTGCGACGAATGACGATATTGCCAAACGCCTCGAGCCCGTCGGCCAGGTGTGTGTTCAAGGGCAGGAATGCAAAGGCATGGAAGTGGCTGCGACCGCTGGCGGCGGTGGCGGGGCGAAGGCACCTAAAGATGTGATCGCCAAGCACTGCAACGCTTGCCACGGCACAGGCCTGCTGGGCGCGCCGAAAATCGGCGACAAGGCCGCCTGGAAAGAGCGCGCCGATCATCAGGGTGGCCTGGACGGCATCCTTGCCAAGGCCATCACCGGCATCAACGCCATGCCGCCAAAAGGCACCTGCGCCGATTGCTCCGATGAAGAGCTCAAAGGTGCGATCAAAGAGATGTCCGGTCTGTAATCAGCGGCGCCTTCGAAAAAACCGTCTCAGGGCGGTTTTTTTGTGCCCGCAATCTCACGGCATGTTTTTCGTGAGATAGGCACCGGCCGAAATGAGCACCGCTTTGTACACAGCGTAAGCATCGGTATCTTCCGGCATTTTTTGCTCGCAACGCCCTCCCGATATCTGCCTCAGATCACATCCCGGGATCGACATGATGAGGGGAGAGTGAGTGGCGGTGATGAATTGCCCAAGGCTTTGAAGCGGTGTTGAACAGCGTCTCCATCGCTTCACCGTGCGACAGGCGACACCCCTCTGAAGATTCTATCGACGGATACCTTCACGCCAATCATGGTTATGCCGAGCCTTATCGAACTCGTACTGGCTATGGTGAAAATTCCGATATAGCCAAGACAGGCAATGAGGCGCTCGCCAAACAGTTCCGGTGTTGCAGTGGCGCTGAATAAAATGACCGATACCGTCCCCGCCGAGATGGCCAGTTCCGGCCAGAAGGACTGTATGGTGCTCTCTTTCTGGTACTTGTAACGCGCTCGTACGGTGTCCTTCAGATAATCGCAACTTTTGGAAAGTTGAATTTTCGCCTCGTGGCTGGATAGTTTGAAAATATCAATGAGCGACCCCTTATATAATTCTTCGTTGGACATTTCTGCTTCATATAGACGTTGGATCAAGGGCTTGGCAAACCTCAACTGCACACACGTTAATAAAACAATAAAAGCGATGGGCAGGAAAAAGTAGACGTTTTGCCTAAGCAGAATATAAGCTGCGGAAAACGCCAAAATGCAGGAGCCGAAAAGGTGGATTGCGTCATGAATGACGGAGGCAATTTTTTCGGCATCTTCCTTTATCATTGTTACGCGAGAGCATAATGGAGGCGGCCGTTCATCATGCACAATGAAGTTGATAAGGATAAAGCGAGATCTCACTTCCATCAGCGTTGCCAAGGAGCTGCCCAGAGTTTGCATTGACAGCTTGGCTAAAAGAGCTGCGATAAGAACAATATAAAACTCAGCGCTAATAGCGCCGGCGATGAGAGCAGTCAGGCTTTTGGCGACGACTGATGGTATTAGCAATTGACATACGGCGGCTAAAGTTAGGCAAATTACCGAAAGGACAAAAACGATCAGGTTTTTTCGCACGCATATAAACATAGTCAATGGCCCTCACGCTGTAGCCCGTAACTGCGAATCCGACTACGTCTGTAAGATGCCTCTCTGCTCGAGTAATAGATGGATATCAGTGACATCACCGGACTGAGCACGCGCTCAAGGTAGATGGTTGAGGCAAGAATAGCGCCTATATTCGAATCGCCGGTACTGAGCAGATGTGCCGCAACCAATAATAAAACCACAATCGCTATCAGGTAACATGAGCTTGAAATTGATTCGAAAGTCGATGCTTTGAGGTTTGAACGAAAAGCGAGGCGTTCGATGTTTTTTATACTGAGCTTGACCCTGTCGGTATAGGGTGTTGAATTGTATAAATGCTCGCAGATGGTGCCAACTGTTACGGTATTCTCTTGAACATAATCAGCAAAAAGTGAACTGCTGTTTCCTCGAGTTAGAACATATGTTGCAGTGGCATAAAGGAGGCCGCTAAGCGGCGCGAGTGCCAGAAGTGGATGGTAGTGGGCAGTCACCCAGAGCGCAGCGATGATGATGCAGAAGTTCAGTGATACATCAAAATAAATTGAATGATATAGATACATCGAGCCATCAACGTCGCCATCGATCAGTTCGATCTGCTCGCCTGGTTTTTGCGTGTGCTCGACATGTTTGTCTAGCAAGTGAGTCAGTATCATTTTTTTCAAGGTATACCTTGTGCTCGCAATGGTCCTCTGCAAGTAGATATTGGCTGTCAGTTTTAGGGGGGGAGTGGCGATAATGAACAGCGAGGCGCTGGCGAGCGTATATAAATACAAGTTGTCGCCGGCAAGATAAGAATTAACTGCGTTGCCGATAAGATAAGGTGATGCGCTCGTAAGGATCGAAATGCCCAGGCCGAAGCAGCAAAGTACCAGATTTTTTTTCATTGGGGGTCTCTGCTTCGGATATTAACGGTTAATTTTCTGAAGAGCATTTTGATCATGTGTTCAATGCTAGCGATGTTTGAAATAAGTTCAATTCAGACGCGTCCGGTAATTTCGCGTGATTGAATTACAGGGGATGTAGGAAAACTAGTTGTACGTGTGTAAGGTGGGTCGCTTGCCGAGCTAGCGCGCTGATTCGCCTTCTGTCGAACCTTTTTCGCGCCAATCGCCTTCCCTCGGAAGTAATTCCCCGGCAATCTCGGTCTACCCCTATCAACGGAACGGGCGGGAGGCTTCAGATGGTGCAGTTGTGTTCGATCGAACAGGCAGTGGACGACGTACTGGCACGCTTGCCTGCGCACATCCACATGGGCCTGCCGCTGGGGCTGGGCAAGCCGAATCACTTCGTCAACGCGCTGTACCGGCGCATCACGGACCTGCCCGAGCGGCAACTGACGATCTATACCGCGCTGTGCCTCGGTCGGCCGAATCTGGGCGATGGCTTGCAGAAGCGCTTCATCGAGCCCTTCGTCGAGCGGGTGTTCGGTGATTATCCGGAGTTCGATTTCCTCGCCGATCTGCAGCGCGACAGCCTGCCCGCCAACATCCGCATCCAGCAGTTCTTCATGCAGCCCGGCAGCCTGCTCAACAGCGCGCCGGCGCAGCAGGATTACGTCAGCAGCAATTACAGCCATGCCGCCCGCGACATCAACGCCGCCGGGCTGAATCTGGTGGCGCAATTGCTCGCCAGCAGCAGCGAACACCCTGATCGCTTAAGCCTGAGCTGCAACCCGGACATCACCCTCGACCTGTTGCCGATGATCGCCAAGCGCCGCGAGGCGGGGGAGACCATTGTGCTGGTCGGCCAGGTGCATACGGATCTGCCGTACATGCCCGGCGATGCGGAAGTCGACATCGACACCTTTGATCTGCTGGTCGACGAGAAGGACAGCAGCACGCTGTTTTCCACGCCGAACATGCCGGTGGGCTTCCAGGATCATTTCATTGGTTTGCACGCCAGTACGCTGGTGCGCGATGGCGGCACGTTGCAGATTGGTATCGGTTCGATGGGTGATGCGTTGACCGCTGCGTTACTTGCTCGTCAGGCCGATAACGCTGGTTATCAGGCGTTGCTCGATGACATCAACCTCAGCCAATGGGCGCGATTGATCCAGCGCGAGGGCGGCACCGCGCCATTTGCCAAAGGCCTTTATGGTTGCAGCGAGATGTTCGTTAACGGCCTGCTGGTGCTGGCGGATGCCGGGATTATTCGGCGCAAGGTCTATCCGGATGTGCCGACGCAGGAGCAGGCCAACGCCGGCACCCTCGACGAAGCTGCCCAGCCTGACGGCGTCTCGGTGCACGGCGGCTTCTTTCTGGGCCCGCGCAGTTTCTATGAACGGCTGCGCGAGTTGCCGCAAAGCAAATTGCTTGAATTCAACATGACCCGCATCAGCTACATCAACGAGTTGTACGGCCAGGAAGAACTCAAGCGCTTGCAGCGCATCGATGCGCGCTTCATCAACACCGTGTTCACCATGACCCTGCTCGGCGCCGGCGTGGCTGATCAACTCGAGGACGGCCGCGTGCTCAGCGGTGTCGGTGGGCAGTACAACTTTGTTGCCCAAGGCCATGCGCTCGAAGGCGCGCGATCAATGCTGATCCTGCGCAGCTGGCGCGAGTCCGGCGGCGAGGTCAGTTCCAATATCGTCTGGGATTACGGCCACTGCACGATTCCGCGGCACCTTCGCGACATCGTCGTCACTGAGTACGGCATCGCCGACCTGCGCGGTAAATCCGATGCGGCTGTGATCGAAGCGCTGCTCAATGTCAGCGACTCGCGTTTTCAGCCGGGGCTGATCGAACAGGCGCAGAAGGTTGGCAAGCTGCCAAAGGATTTTCGCATCGATCCACGGTTTGCCGAAAACACGCCGCAACGCTTGCAGGCGATTGCCGCGCGGCACCCGAATCTGTTTCCGGAGTATCCGCTGGGCTGTGATTTCACCGCGATCGAGCGCGATCTGCTGCGCGCGCTGAACTGGCTGAAGAGCAAGTTCAAGCTGACCGAAATTCTGGAATTGGGCAAGGCAGCGCTGGATGCGCCGGAGGCGTCAGCGTTCCCGGAACATCTTGAGCGGATGCAACTGACGAATCCGGAAGGCCTGAAAGATGAGCTGTACCAACGCCTGCTGCTTACCGGCCTGCAAGCCACCGCACAATAAAGGCTCACCGCAAAACCTGTAGGAGCTGCGGCACGCTGCGATCTTTTGATCTGTTTGAAGATCAAGATCAGGATCAAAAGATCGCAGCCTCGTTTCACTCGACAGCTCCTACAGGGGAGCGGTGGTGTGGCGTTACTCGATGAAGGTAACGACGCCATCCTTCAGCGATTGCACGCGAGCCAGCGATTCAACGCGGTAGCCCTGCGAGTCCAGTTCGGCGCGGCCGCCCTGGAAGGACTTCTCGATGACGATGCCCAGACCGGCAACGGTGGCGCCGGCCTGTTTGATGATCGAGATCAGCGCTTGCGAGGCCTTACCGTTGGCCAGGAAGTCGTCGATGATCAGCACGCGGTCGCTGCTGGTCAGGTGGCGTGGGGAGATGGCCACGGTGCTTTCGGTCTTTTTGGTGAACGAATACACGGTCGCCGACAGCAGGTTTTCAGTCAGGGTCAGCGACTGTTGCTTGCGGGCGAAGATCACCGGCACGCCGAGGTTCAGACCGGTCATGATCGCCGGGGCAATCCCTGAGGCTTCGATGGTGACGATCTTGGTGATCCCCGAATCCTTGAACAATGCGGCGAATTCGTCACCGATCAGCTTCATCAGGGCCGGGTCGATCTGGTGGTTCAGGAAAGCGTCGACTTTCAGGACCTGATCGGAAAGCACGATGCCTTCTTCGCGGATTTTTTTGTGCAGTGCTTCCACAACAGCTTCCTCTGTTGGCGCGATGGGCGCCGAAGGTAGATTAAAAAGTAGTCGATTCTAGCGCTTTAACATCGCGCGTATATCGGCCAATGCGCTATTACCACGCACGGCTTTGACTTCAGTCGGGGTGTCGTCGTTGCCTTCCCAGGCCAGATCGTCTGGCGGCAGCTCATCCAGAAAGCGACTCGGCGCGCAGTCGATGATTTCACCGTACTGCTTGCGCTTGGCAGCGAAGGTGAAGGCCAGGGTCTGGCGGGCGCGGGTGATGCCCACGTAGGCCAGGCGGCGTTCTTCTTCGATGGTGTCGGCTTCGATGCTGGAACGGTGCGGGAGGATTTCCTCTTCCATGCCCATGATGAATACGTAGGGGAATTCCAGCCCTTTGGAGGCGTGCAGCGTCATCATTTGCACACCTTCGGCACCGTCCTCTTCTTCCTGCTGGCGCTCGAGCATGTCACGCAGCACCAGTTTGCCGATGGCGTCCTCGACGGTCATCTCGCCGTCTTCGTCTTTCTCAAGGGTGTTTTTCAATGCCTCGATCAGGAACCAGACGTTGCCCATGCGGTAGTCCGCAGCCTTGTCGCTGGAGCTGTTGGTACGCAGCCAGTTCTCGTAGTCGATGTCCATGACCATGCTGCGCAGCGCCGAGATCGGATCTTCGCCGGCGCACTGCTCGCGCACCTTGTCCATGAAGCGCTTGAAGCGCGCCAGGCGATCGGTGAAGCGGCTGTCGAGATGTTCGCCGAGGCCGATCTCGTCGGTGGCGGCGTACATCGAAATCTTGCGTTCGGTGGCGTAGTTGCCAAGTTTTTCCAATGTGGTCGAGCCGATCTCGCGGCGTGGCACATTGATCACCCGCAGAAAGGCGTTGTCGTCATCCGGGTTAACGATCAGGCGAAAGTAGGCCATCAGGTCCTTCACTTCCTGGCGACCGAAGAAGCTGTTGCCGCCGCTGAGGCGATACGGCACCTGATGGTGCTGCAGCTTCAATTCGATCAGCTTCGCCTGATAGTTGCCGCGATAGAGAATCGCGAAATCGCTGTACGGGCGGTCGGTGCGCAAGTGCAGGCTGAGGATTTCCATGGCCACGCGCTCGGCTTCGGCGTCCTCGTTGCGGCAGCGGATCACGCGGATCTCGTCGCCGTGGCCCATCTCGCTCCACAGCTGTTTTTCGAATTCGTGCGGGTTGTTCGAGATCAGTACGTTGGCGCAGCGCAGGATGCGGCTGGTGGAGCGGTAGTTCTGCTCGAGCATCACAACTTTCAAGGACGGATAGTCGTCCTTGAGCAGCATCAGGTTTTCCGGCCGCGCGCCACGCCAGGCGTAGATTGACTGGTCATCGTCACCCACCACGGTGAACTGGTTGCGCTTGCCGATGAGCATCTTCACCAGCAGGTACTGGCTGGCGTTGGTGTCCTGGTATTCGTCGACGAGCAGGTAGCGCACCTTGTTCTGCCACTTTTCGAGAATGTCGGCATGTTCTTCGAAGAGTTTCACCGGCAGCAGGATCAGGTCGTCGAAGTCCACCGCGTTGAACGCCTTGAGCGTGCGCTGATAGTGGGTGTAGACAATGGCGGCGGTCTGCTCTTTCGGGTTACGCGCGTTTTCCAGGGCCTGGGGCGGCAGGATCAGGTCGTTTTTCCAGGCGCCGATCATGTTCTTGATCTCGTCGACGCCGTCGTCGCCTGCGTATTCCTTCTGCATGATGTCGGTCATCAGCGCTTTGACGTCGGTCTCGTCGAAAATCGAGAAACCGGGTTTGTAGCCCAGCCGCGCATGCTCCTTGCGGATGATGTTCAGGCCCAGGTTGTGGAAGGTGCAGACCGTCAGGCCGCGCCCTTCGCCGGCACGCAGCAGGGTGCCGACCCGCTCTTTCATCTCGCGCGCGGCCTTGTTGGTAAAGGTCATGGCGACGATGTACTGGGCGCGGATGCCGCAGTTCTGGATCAGGTGCGCGATCTTGCGCGTGATCACGCTGGTCTTGCCGGAGCCAGCACCGGCGAGCACCAATAGAGGGCCGCCGACGTAGTTCACGGCTTCTTGCTGCCGGGGATTGAGTCGGGACATACGAAAATTCGGGAGTCGTTGACGAAATGGGCCGGCATTTTAACAGGCTCAGCGATTTGTGCTGCTCTGTCCGACTTGTGACGCAGCACGCGATTCGGATTTGCCGGTTTTGTTACTTTCACGCAGGATGCGCGGGGATTTTGCGGCTAATGTTCTCGTTCGTGACACAAAATAACGTTTCGATGCCGTTGTCATCAGACAACACATTGGTCATTGTTCAGCACAACGGCATAATGCCCCGCCTACATCATTGCAGAGTCTAGGGAGTCAGCTTGTCTACGCCTGTCGAACCCTTGCGTTTGCTGCTACTGGCCGAAGAGCCAGCGTGGACGGCGTTGTTGCGTGAGTGTCTGGCTCCGATGGGGAGCGCGGCGGTGCTCATCAGCGCACCGAACTGGGATTCGGTCAGCCGCCTGTTCGAGGACAACCGCCACGCGGTACTGCTGACCCTGCCGGCATTGCAACCGGCGCCCGGACGTTGCAGTTTGCCGACCGTTCTGCTGCTGGAGCACGAACCGGCCACCGCGCCGGTCGGTGTCAGCGACTGGCTGGTATTCGGCGCCCTCGACGCCGGCATGCTCCAGCGTTGTCTACGCCATGTGCGCGAGCGCGGCGTGCTGGAAAACACCCTGCAGCGCCTGGCCGAACAGGACCCGCTGACCGGTATCGCCAACCGTCAGGGTTTCCAGACCTTGCTCACCGCACGTCTTGCCGAAGGCGACGGTCGCGGCCTTGCCCTTGGGCATCTGGATCTTGATAACTTTCGCCATGCCAACGACGCTCTTGGTCACCAGGCCGGCGATCGCCTGATCCTGCAAGTCGTCGCGCGGCTGAAAAGTCAGCTGGAGGCCGGCGATCAACTGGCGCGTCTGGGCAGTGATGAATTTGCTTTGCTGATCGACACCCGCCGCGCGCCGCAACGCGCCGAGTGGATGGCTGAACGCATTACCGAGGCGTTGGCCGAACCGTATTGGGTCGATGGCGAAAGCCTGCTGATCGGCTCCAGCCTCGGCATCGCCCATGCCCGCGCCAATGGCGGTGCCGATCCATTGATGTGGCACGCGCACATCGCCATGCAGCAGGCCAAGAGCACGCAAGGCTGCACCTTTCATATCTTCAACGAACGCATCAACCGCAACGCGCGAAGTATGGCCGACCTCGAAAGCGAACTGCGCCGGGCCTTGCGCCGCGATGAGCTGGAACTGCATTACCAGCCACGCCTGAATCTTGAGGATGGCCAGATTGTCGGCCTTGAAGCGCTGGTGCGCTGGCGACACGGCGAGCGCGGTTTGCTGCCACCGAGCGAATTCGTGCCGTTGGCCGAGCAGAGTGGTCTGATCGTGCCGCTGGGTTACTGGGTGATTGCCCGGGCCCTGCGCGATATGCAGGCCTTGCGCGAACAGGGTCTGGCACCGCTGCACATGGCGATCAACCTGTCGTTCCGGCAGTTTCAGGACAGCCAGTTGCTGCCGACGCTCAGCCGCCTGATTGGCGAACGCGGCGTCGAGGCGCAGTGGCTGGAGTTCGAACTGACCGAAACCGCAGTGATGCGGCGCAGCGATCTGGTCAAACAGACCATGGACGCCCTCGGCCGTCTCGGCGTGCGCTTCTCACTGGACGATTTCGGCACCGGGTTCTCCTCGTTTGTGCACCTCAATAGCCTGCCGATCACCTTGCTGAAGATCGACAAGAGTTTTGTCGGCGGCATGGAGCAGCGCGAAGAGAACCGGAAACTGGTGCACGCGATGATCAACCTCGCACACAACCTGCACCTTGAAGTGGTTGCCGAAGGGGTCGAGACGGCGGAGCAGCTGGAATTGCTGCGCGGGTTCGGTTGCGATCAGGTGCAGGGTTACCTGATCAGCCGACCGCTGCCGCTGGAGGATCTGGTGGAATATCTGACCTTTGGAGCCAGTCAGCAGGCTTCGGTGGAAGCCATTTAAAGATCGCAGCCTTCGGCAGCTCCTACCTTGGAATGTGTTCCCTTGCAGGAGCCGCCGAGGCTGCGATCTTTTTGATCTTAATCTGCTTCGATGGCCTCGAACCTCTCTGCAATCGGCTCGCGCCGAATCATCCGCTGCATCTTCCATTCGAACGCCAGGGTCAGGCTCACCGCCGCGCACGCCAACCCCAACGCCAGACCCCACCAGACGCCCGTCGGCCCCCAGTTGAGGTGGAACGCCATCCACCAGGCCGCCGGCGCGCCAATCAGCCAATAGCAAGCGAGGCCCACGAGAAACGTCGTCTTGGCATCCTTGAGCCCACGAATGCAGCCCATGGCAATTGTCTGCGTGCCGTCGAACAATTCGAACCACGCCGCAACCGCCAGCAGGCTGACCGCCAGACGGATGACCTCGGCAAACGCCGGGTCGTTGTGGTCGAGAAACAGGCCGACCAACTGATTCGGCCACAGCCAGAACACCAGGGCAAAGCCGAGCATCACCACTGCGCCAAAGGCGATGCCGACACGCCCGGACATGCGCGCATCAACCAGTTGCCCGGCGCCGTAATGTTGGCCGACGCGCATGGTAATGGCATAGGACATGCCGGCCGGGACCATGAACGCCACCGACACGATCTGCAGTGCGATCTGATGCGCGCCCATTTGCGTACTGCCCATGGTGCCCATGCACAGCGCGGCAAAAGCAAACAGCCCGACTTCCACCGCATAGGTGCCGCCAATCGGCAGGCCCAGGCGCCAGAGTTCTTTCAGGTATTGCCGGTTCGGCCGCGACAGACCAGCGCGCAATGGATAAGCGTCATAGGCCGGGTGCCGTCGAATGTGCCAGGCCAGCGTTAACGCCATGCAATTGGCGACGATCGCCGTGACCAGACCGATGCCGGTCAGACCCAGTTGCGGCAGGCCGAACATGCCGGTGATCAATGCGTAGTTGAGCAGGAAGTTGGCCACGGTGCCGGCGAGGCTGATGACCATCACCGGCGTCGCCCGGCCGATTGCGCTGGTAAAGCCGCGCAGGGCCATGAAGCTCAGATAACCGGGCAGCGCGAAGGGCAGAGCGATGAGGAATTGCCCGGCGGCGTCGACGTTGGTTTCGGTCTGGCCGAACAGCAGCAACACCGGTTTGAGGTTCCACAACAACAGCCCGGCGCCGAGCGCCATCAGCCAGGCCAGCCACAACCCGGCCTGCGTCAGGCGCGCGGCGCCGATGATGTCGCCAGCACCCTGACGGATGGCCACCAGCGTGCCAACCGCTGCAATCACGCCAATGCAGAAGATCGACACGAACGAGTAGCTCGCCGCACCGAGGCCGCCGCCGGCCAGCGCTTCTGGACTCAAGCGCGCCATCATCAGAGTGTCGGTCAGCACCATCAGCATGTGCGCCAACTGCGAAGCAATCAGCGGCCCCGCCAGCCGCAAAATGGCCCAGAGTTCGGTACGCACAGGATGCTGCATGGTCATCACCACCCAAATATCAGAGGGAACAGAAGAGCATGGATTCTCGGCGCTTGGCAGACTTTGCACAAAGGGATAAAAAGGATGGGTTGCATGAGTAATACTCATCCTGAAACCTCTTGGCCACATTGGTCATATCCCCGTTCCTGGAGCTTTGCGTATGTCCCGACGCCTTCCGCCGTTGTATGCCCTGCGCGCATTCGAAGCGGCAGCGCGACACAGCTCGTTCACTCGCGCAGCAGAAGAGCTATCGATCACCCAGAGCGCGGTCAGTCGGCACATGCGCACCCTCGAAGAACACTTCGCCTGCCGGCTGTTCCATCGCAGCGGGCGCAACCTGCAACTGACCGAATCGGCGCGGCTGCTGTTGCCCGGGATTCGCGAAGGCTTTGCCGCCCTTGAACGCGCCTGCAATACCTTGCGTGCCGAGGACGACATCCTGCGCATGAAGGCGCCTTCAACGCTGACCATGCGTTGGCTGCTGGCGCGGTTGAGTCGCTTCCGCCACTTGCAGCCGGGCAATGAGGTGCAGTTGACCAGTGCGTGGATGGACATCGATTCGGTGGACTTCAACAACGAACCTTTCGATTGTGCGGTGTTGCTCAGTGATGGGCATTTCCCGCCGGATTGGGAAGCGAGCCTGCTGTTTCCCGAGGAGCTGATTCCGGTCGGCGCGCCGAACCTGCTCAATGACAAACCCTGGGACGTGGCGCGCCTGGCGAGCGCCGAACTGCTGCATCCGACCCCGGATCGCCGCGACTGGCGCAGCTGGCTGGAGCGCATGGGCCTGTCTAATCAGGTATCGCTGAAGGGTGGGCAGGTATTCGACACCCTGGAGCTGGGCATGATCGCGGCGGCGCGTGGCTATGGCGTTTCCATGGGTGATTTGTTGATGGTTGCCGAAGATGTCGCGCAAGGTCGCTTGAGTCTGCCATGGCCGACTGCCGTGGCCAGTGGCCTGAATTATTATCTGGTGTGGCCAAAACCGCGTCCGGGAGGTGAACGTTTGCGCCGTCTCAGTGACTTCCTGCAAGGCGAAGTCCGCGCCATGCAATTGCCGGCGGTAGAGCGCTTGAGCTGAAACGTTCGAGCCGGCACAATGCCACTACTGCGCCATACCCTCGCAAAGTGCTCAAGTATTCGGTTTCAGCGCCGACTACGAGCTTGTGGAACCGTCGTGCCGGTTTCGCGCTACCCCAATTATTAGAATATTTTCCGGGCAATTACCGCGATCAGGGAGGATTCGGTGGCTCGGCCAGGAGCTGTTCATGTCTCAACCTCGTGCTCGGATCGCCTCGCAGTTGGGCCTCGCCCTCGCTGTCATACTGGCGATAGTCATCAGCGGCAGTACGGTGTTCGCTTTGCGTTCGCTGGATTCCGCCAACCTCGCCACCCGTGAAGAGCACCTGGCCAGTGAGGCCCGGCTGCTGGCCGACCAGCTCAGTACCTTCCACGGCACGCTGCGCGAAAGCACCCTGCGCCTGAGCGGGCTGTTTGAAAAGCGCTTCGGCAGTGGCCTGAGTGTGCACCCGGACCAACCAGTGACCGTGGCCGGCGTGCAGACCCCGGGCCTGCACCTTGGCAACGAGGTGCTGAACAACAACTTCAAGGAAGTTGACGAGTTCAAGCAGATGACCGCCGGCGTGGCCACGGTATTCGTGCGCAGCGGCGACGATTT
This sequence comes from Pseudomonas sp. Choline-02u-1, assembly GCF_002836515.1. GTDB lineage: Bacteria > Pseudomonadota > Gammaproteobacteria > Pseudomonadales > Pseudomonadaceae > Aquipseudomonas. The sequence goes on along the minus strand of NZ_PJBC01000065.1, from coordinate 453,371 downwards.
CATTCGTGTCAGCACCAACGTCAGCAAACAGGACGGCACCCGTGCCATCGGCACTGTGCTTGATCATGCCAACCCGGCGTACGCCAAGTTGATGGCGGGGCAGAGTTATGTCGGCCGCTCGCTGCTGTTCGAGCGCTACTACATGTCCCAATACACGCCGGTGCGCGACGCGGGCAGCAAGATCATCGCCGTGCTGTACGTCGGTTTCGACTACACCGATGCGCAGAACGCGCAGTTCGCCAATCTCAAGCGCTTCCGCATCGGCCAGACCGGCTCGCTGGCCTTGCTCGACGAGCAGAACAAATGGCTGGTGCCGATTGCCGGCGTCGAAGCACTGGATCAAGCCGTGCCAGCCATCAACAGCCTGGTGAAAACCCCGGGTAAAGGTGAGTTCTGGAGCGACAATGGCGAAGACTTCTACAGCATCGCCGTGCCGTTCGAGGGAGGCCCGTGGTCGGTGGTAGCGAGCATGCCGAAAGCCGAGATCCGCGCGGTGACCTGGAGCGTCGGTACGCAACTGGCGATCGGCAGCCTGCTGGCAATGATGCTCGCGGTCGGTTCTGTGGTCTGGCTGCTGCGCAGCAAACTGGCGCCACTGAGTGATCTGGTACGTCAGGCCGAAGCCTTGGGCGCCGGTGATCTGAGCGTGCGTCTGAACGTCTCGAGCCACGATGAAATCGGTCAGCTGTCCCGCGCGTTCAACCAGATGAGCCAAGCGCTGTCGACCATGGTCGAGCACATCCGCCGTGCCTCGGAAGAGGTCAACAGCCGTGCGCAGGCGCTGTCCGGTTTGTCCGGCGGTGCTTATGAAGGCATGGAGCAGCAGTCGGGCGAAATCACCAGCATGGCCGGCGCTGTAGAAGAGTTCAGCGCGACGTCGCTGAACATCGCCGACAACATGGGCGCGACGCAGCGCCTGGCGCAGGAAAACGCTCAGCAAACGCAGATTGGCCGCAGCTCGATGGAAGAAGCGTCGTCCTCGCTGGAGCAGATCGCTGGTGCGCTGAACAGCACCGCCAGCGTGATCAACACGCTGGGGCAGCGCTCGCAGGAAATCGGCGGCATTGTCGGCGTGATCACCTCGATCGCCGAGCAAACCAACCTGTTGGCGCTCAACGCTGCCATCGAAGCCGCTCGTGCCGGTGAGCAGGGCCGTGGTTTCGCCGTGGTCGCGGACGAAGTGCGCAGCCTTGCCTCGCGTACCCGTCAGGCGACCGATGAAATTTCGAGCATGATCCACAGCATCCAGCAGGAAACCGGCAACGCGATCAGCACCATGGAACAGGGCAACGTGCTGATGCAGGAAGGTCTGTCGCGCAACGCCAATGTCGCCTCGGCGCTGGCGCGGATCGACGAGCAGAGCCGTTCGGCAGGCCAGCAGTTCGCGGCGATCACTACTGCGACTCAGGAGCAGAGCAGCACGGCGACGTTGCTCAGCAGTAATCTGCAGAGCATTGCCTTGGCCAACAGCGAACAGCGTGAGGTTGTTTCGAATCTGGCTGTCACCGCAAAAGAGCTGGAGAAGCTGGCGGCGGATCTGCGTTCCGAGGTTGATCGCTTCCGTTGATGTGGGTTTGAAATAGCTATCGCGAGCGCGCTCGCTCCCCCGACCTTCGGTGCAACTCGCAAATATTGTGAGGGCCCGGAGTCCGTGGGGGAGCGAGCCTGCTCGCGAATGCCTATCTGCGAAGGTCGTTTTGCACTTGCTGAAACGTTTCCGCAGCGCTATAAAAATGGCACAACTCCAATAAAGGCTGCTGCCATGACCCCGCTCAAACTCCTTGTCGCCCTCGGCGCATTCTCCGCTGCTTCCCACGCGATGGCCTGGGACTATGTCCTGCTCGACGCCAATACCCCGGCAAAAAGCTGGACGATCACCAGTGAGCAACTCGGCGTAAAAGCCACCAAACCGTTTTCCGTGACCCTGCGTACCCTGCATGGCGGACGTCAGGAGGGCGTCAGCATTGTCGACATCGATAACGGCACGATGAAGATTTCCGTGGTGCCGACCCGTGGCATGAATGTGCTGCAGGCGTCGGTGGGTGAAGTGCGCATCGGTTGGGATTCGCCGGTCAAGGAGGTGGTCAACCCGGCGTTCATCGAACTCAACGGCCGCGGTGGCCTGGGCTGGCTCGAAGGCTTCAATGAACTCGTCACCCGTTGCGGTTACGAGTGGGTTGGCCATCCCGGCATGGACAACGGTGAGCTGCTGACCCTGCACGGCCGCGCTGCCAACATTCCGGCCAGTACCGTCACTTTGCACATCGACGAGAAGCCGCCGTATGCCATCACGCTGCGTGGCGAGCTCAAAGAGCAGGCCTTCAAGAAGGTCGACTTCTCGGTAGTCACCGAACTGGTCACCGAACCGGGCAGCGCAAGCTTCGCCCTCAACGACACCCTGACCAACAATGGCGACTATCCGAAGGAATATCAGGCGCTGTATCACAGTAACTTCAGCACGCCGTTTCTTGAGCAAGGGGCAAAGTTCGCTGCGCCGGTGAAGCAAGTGTCGCCGTTCAACGACAAGGCCAAAGGTGATCTGCCCGAGTGGCAGACCTATCGCGCGCCAACCAAGGACTACGACGAAACGGTCTACAACGTTGTGCCTTATGCCGATGCCAAGGGCGATACCTTGACCGTGTTGCACAACAAGGCTGGCAGTCTCGGCGTATCCGTTGGCTTCAACACCCGGCAGTTGCCTGTGTTCTCGCTGTGGAAAAACACCGACACCCAAGGGCAGGGCTACGTCACCGGTCTGGAGCCGGGGACCAGTTTTTCCTACAACCGTCGCTATCAGCGGCCGTTGAACCTGGTGCCGACCATTGCGCCGAAAGAACATAAACAGTTCCAGATCAGCTACAGCCTGCTGGCCGACAAAGGTGCGGTCGATAAGGCCTTGCAGCGGGTGACGGCGATTCAGGCTGGGCGCGACACCGAAGTGCGTCAGGCACCGCTGGTTGATCTGACAGAGCATTAAGGCGTCGCCGGCCGGTATTGCAGCGCCTCGGCCAGGTGCTCGCGGGTAATCGCATCGGCCTGCTCAAGATCCGCCAGTGTACGTGCGACCTTGAGCAGGCGATGCGCCGAGCGCAGCGACAGGATCAGTCGCTCGCAGGCCGCCTCCAGCCATTTCTCATCGGCTGTGGATAACGTGCAGTGACGCTTCAATCCGGGCAAATCCAGAAATGCATTGGCACAGGCCTGGCGTTTGTGCTGGCGCTCCCGCGCTTCGGCCACCAACGCCGCAGCGCTGGCGCTGTCCTCGCCGGGCCTGGCTGCCGGATTCAACGCGGTCGCCTCACGCGCTACGGTCAGGTGCAAATCGATCCGGTCCAGCAGCGGCCCCGATAACTTGTTGCGATAGCGCTGGACCATGTCCGGTGTGCACGAGCATTTGCCGCTGGGCTCGCCAAGATATCCACAGGGGCACGGATTCATCGCCGCCACCAGCTGAAACCGGGCAGGGAATCGCACACGGTCCTTGGCTCGAGCGATCACGATATGCCCGGACTCCAATGGCTCGCGCAGCACCTCGAGAACCTTGCGATCAAACTCCGGCAATTCATCAAGAAACAGCACGCCGTGATGGGCGAGGGTGATTTCGCCGGGTTGCGGTTTTGAACTGCCCCCGACCAGCGCTGGCCCGGAAGCCGAGTGGTGCGGTTGGCGGAAGGGGCGTTGCGGCCAGTGAGTCAACGGCACACCGCTGGCGACCGATTGAATCGCTGCCACCTCCAGCGCTTCACATTCGGAAAGCGGCGGCAGCAACCCCGGCAAACGACTGGCCAGCAAGGTCTTGCCGGTTCCCGGTGGCCCGCTGAACAACAAGTTATGCGCCCCGGCTGCGGCAATCAGCAGGGCGCGTTTGGCGGCGGTCTGCCCCTGTACCTCGTTGAGGTCCGGATAAGGCTTGGCGGCATGCATCAAGCCGTTTGATTTGTAAGGCTCGACCGGCGTGTGCCCATTGAAATGCGCCACCGCTTCCAGCAAATGATCGACGGCAAACACCTTGAGGCCCGAGGCCAGGCACGCTTCTTCGGCATTCGCCCGCGGTACCACCAAAGCCCGCCCGGCCTTGCGCGCCGCCAACGCCGCCGGTAGCACGCCACGCACCGGCCTCACCGCGCCGGACAACGCCAGTTCGCCCAGACATTCCACTTCGTCCAGGGTCAGACACGGCACCTGCACACTCGCCGACAGAATCCCCAAGGCAATCGCCAGATCGAAGCGCCCGCCATCCTTGGGCAGATCCGCCGGCGCCAGATTCAAGGTGATCCGCCGGGCCGGAAACTGCAGCCCCGAATTGATGATCGCGCTGCGCACCCGATCCTTGCTTTCCTTCACCGCCGCTTCAGGCAGGCCGACCATGGTCAGCGACGGCAGGCCGTTGGCCAGATGAACTTCGACGGTGACAGCGGGAGCTTCCACCCCTATCTGGGCGCGGCTGTGGACGATGGAGAGGGACATGGTCGTTCCTTGAGCTGAATCGGGGGCCGCTTCCTGCGGGTCTGTTCAAGAGTAGACGTCCACCGTAGGGGAGCTTGAATGGTTTAAGCAGCAAACTTTCTCTGGATGTTGCGCAAGAGGCGTAAGCCACAGGCGAAAAAAAACCGCCTTCAGGCGGTCTTTTTTTGGGGGGTATTCAGGTTCCACCGTCGGCGAGCCAGCCATCGGGCCTCATTTTATTGCCGTTCGTGGCGGCCACATCAAAGCGGATGCGGGTTGAGCTTCTTGCTTCTCCCCTGTCATGAACACCTCGCCCGGTTTCGATGTCACTCGGCGGGTGGATTCAGCTTCGCTTCCATCTCCGCCACCTTCGCTTCAAGACTCTCAAGCCGTGCACGCGTGCGTGCCAACACCACCATCTGACTGTCAAATTCTTCGCGGCTGACCAGATCAAGTTTACTGAACGCACTTTGCAGCAGCATTTTGAACTGGCTTTCGATTTCGGCTTTCGGCAACGGGGTGTCGCCGCTGAACAGGCGGGAGGCGGTGCCGCTCAGGGCGTCGAGGAAGTCTTTGGGCGCGAGCATGGGAAATGTCCTGGAAACAATGGCCGGCAGTGTATCACGCAGTGTCTACAGTCATTTCTCGCTGCAGGGATGCACGCTTTTCGCGCAGAGGGACAGACGGTGGCGCACCGTTGTTGTGCGTATCGACAAAAGCTTTTCTACGCGAGCGCACACAACAAGGGCCAAGAGATTGAAATGCCGGGATTTTGCCGAGCTGGCAAGGTTTCTGCTTAGTCACCCTCGACCCATGCACTGATGCAGTCGCTGTGACGAATGCAGTGCGGCAGACGAAGCGGGGAGTTTCGTCTGATGCGGTTAGCTGGCGTCAACGATGCGTTACAAAGCCAGGCACTGCGCTTAGACTTGAGACGGGTTTGTTTTCCTGGGGCAAGTCCACCAATTCGGGAGAGAGTTTCATGAAGCTAGTCACTGCCATCATCAAGCCGTTCAAGTTGGACGACGTGCGCGAGTCGCTGTCCGAAATCGGCGTGCAGGGCATTACCGTCACTGAAGTCAAAGGCTTCGGCCGGCAGAAGGGTCACACCGAGCTGTATCGCGGCGCGGAATATGTGGTCGATTTTCTGCCCAAGGTGAAAATCGACGTGGCCATCGACGACAAGGATCTGGATCGGGTTATCGAGGCGATAACCAAGGCGGCCAACACCGGCAAGATCGGTGACGGCAAGATCTTCGTGGTCAATCTGGAACAGGCGATCCGCATCCGTACCGGCGAAACCGATACCGACGCGATCTAAGCGCCGCCACAAACCCAACGCCCCAGGAGAAAACAATATGACTCTGCGTAAATTCGCAGGGCTAGGCGCCCTGTTGTCCATCGTAATGCCCGGCATCGCCATGGCGGCAGACGAAGTGGCAGCGCCAGTCCTCAATTCCGGCGACACCGCCTGGATGCTTACCTCGACAGCGCTCGTGCTGTTCATGACCATCCCCGGCCTGGCGCTGTTCTATGGCGGTATGGTTCGCTCGAAAAACATTCTTTCCGTGCTGATGCAGTGCTTCGCCATTACCGGTCTGATCAGCATCCTGTGGGTCATTTATGGCTACAGCATTGCCTTCGATACCACCGGCATGGAGCAGGGCGTCGTCAACTTCAATTCGTTCTTCGGCGGCATGGGCAAGGCGTTCCTCGCCGGTGTCACGCCTTCGAGCATTACCGGCCCGGCGGCGCTGTTCCCTGAGGCGGTGTTCATTACCTTCCAGATGACCTTCGCAATCATCACCCCGGCGCTGATCGTCGGCGCGTTCGCCGAGCGCATGAAGTTCTCCGCGATGCTGATCTTCATGGGCGTCTGGTTCACCTTGGTCTATGCACCGATCGCGCACATGGTCTGGTCCGGTAACGGCGGCCTGATGTGGGATTGGGGCGTGCTCGACTTCGCTGGCGGCACCGTGGTGCACATCAACGCCGGTATTGCCGGTCTGGTCGCGTGCCTGGTACTGGGCAAGCGCAAAGGTTTCCCGACCACACCGATGGCCCCGCACAACCTTGGTTACACGTTGATGGGCGCGGCGATGCTGTGGGTCGGCTGGTTCGGCTTCAACGCCGGTTCCGCTGCAGCCGCCAACGGCACGGCCGGTATGGCCATGCTCGTCACCCAGATCGCCACTGCCGCTGCGGCACTGGGCTGGATGTTTGCCGAGTGGGTCACCCACGGCAAGCCAAGCGCGCTGGGCATTGCCTCGGGTGTGGTTGCCGGTCTTGTGGCGATCACTCCGGCCGCTGGCACCGTTGGCCCGATGGGCGCACTGGTGATCGGTCTGGCCGCAGGCGTGGTGTGCTTCTTCTGCGCGACTACCCTGAAACGCAAACTCGGTTATGACGATTCTCTGGATGCCTTCGGCGTGCACGGTATCGGCGGTATCCTCGGCGCGATCCTCACCGGTGTGTTTGCCGCACCGGCACTGGGCGGCTTTGGCACCGTGACTGATATCGGTGCGCAGGTCTGGATTCAGATCAAAGGCGTCGGCTTCACGGTGATCTACACCGCGATCGTCACCTTCATCATCCTCAAGGTCCTGGACGCGGTCATGGGTCTGCGCGTAACCGAGGAAGAAGAATCGGTCGGCCTCGATCTGGCACAACACAACGAGCGCGGCTACAACCTGTAAGTACACGCGATAAAAACTGCCCGGTTCGCCGGGCATTTTTTTGTCCGGAATTTGTCATTCAAGTAGCGGCTGAAAGGATTTTTCTTACGGCTTTTGTCGTCTTTACAGCGAGGCTTTTTCTGCTGGCAATCGCTGACATCGTTGCTGGAATATTAGGGCCTTTGTTTTTTTTCAGAGCACGCTAGAATGCGCCCCGAACGAGCGGAGAACTGTATGTGGCAACAGACTCTGATAACCCTGCGGGCGAGGCCCCGGGGCTTTCATCTGGTAACTGACGAGTTGCTCGCAAGCTTGCCTGAACTCAAGACCTGTCGGGTCGGTCTGTTGCATTTGTGGCTGCAGCACACGTCGGCGTCGTTGACCATCAACGAGAACGCCGATCCGGCAGTTCGTCGCGACTTCGAACGATTTTTCAATCGCCTGATCCCACAAGGAACAGACGGCTACGAGCACAACGACGAAGGCCTGGACGACCTCCCGGCGCACTTCAAGGCCAGCGTGCTGGGTTGCCAGATCAGTCTGCCGGTTTCGGCGGGGCGGCTGGCACTGGGTACCTGGCAAGGGATTTATCTGGGCGAGCACCGTGATCATGGCGGTGCCCGTAAAGTCCTCGCCACCTTGCACGGTGAACAGGCATGAGCCACTGCCCGGCAGCGGCGCAAGATTTTTCAACGGCGGCTTCGACAGTCGCCAAAGCTGGTCTATAACTAATCTGCTTTTGGCAAGTCATGAGGTAGAACATGAGCGACGATGATCTGGAAAACGACGACCTCGAAGTAGGCGACGAAGACGAGGCCGAGGAAGGCCTGGAAGCGGCAGCGGAAGACGTTGCCGAAGACGATGGCGGTGACGACACGCCGGCGCCGGCTGCCAAAGGCAAAGCCAAGGCGGCGGTATCGGTCGACGAGTTGCCGAGCATCGAAGCCAAGAACAAGGAGCGTGACGCCTTGGCCAGGGCCATGGAAGAATTCCTTGCGCGCGGCGGCAAGGTTCAGGAAGTGGAGGCCAACGTGGTCGCCGATCCGCCGAAGAAGCCGGACAACAAGTACGGCAGCCGCCCTATCTGAGGCGCGTCGCTCGCTTGCTGAAAAAGCCCGCCGTCGCTGCGGGCTTTTTCATGCCCCATGAAACAGCAAAAGATCGCAGCCTTCGGCAGCTCTACAGGGAAACGCCTACCAAGGCAGGCGCTGCCGAAGGCTGCGATCTTTTCAACGGTTCCAGCGTGCGAGCACGGCTGGCAGTTCCGTGAGGCTGCGAATCTCCGCATCCGGCAGGCGCTCTGCTTCCCAGACTTTGCCCGTCGGGTTGAACCACACCGCGCGCAATCCCGCCTGCTGCGCCCCGGCAATGTCATCGCCGGGATGATCGCCGACATGCACCGCCGCTTCGGCGCTGACGCCGCCACGCTGCAAGGCTTCGTGAAACAGCCGCGCATCCGGTTTGGCGATGCCGATATCTTCAGCGCACAAGGCAAACTTGAAGAAATCTGCCAGCCCCAACCGGCGTACATCGGCATTGCCGTTGGTGACCACGCCGAGGGCGTAGTGATTGGCGAGCAGCTCCAGCAACGGCTCGACTTCGGGGAACACCTCGATCTGATGCCGCGCATGCAAAAACACTTCAAAAGCCTTGTCAGCCAGCTCTGACGCCTCGCCGTGGGCATACCCGGCTTCTTCCAGCGCATGGAACAGCACACGTCGACGCAGCGCGCTGATGCGGTGCTTGAGGCCCGGTTCGCCCGTCAGCACTCGCTCGCGAATCGACCACAAATGCTCCACCGGCACCGCGCCCAGGTTCGACGCATGTTCGCTCAACCATTCGCGCAACACGGTTTCGGCGCTGGCGATCACCGGGGCGGTGTCCCACAGGGTGTCGTCGAGGTCGAAGGTGATCAACTGAATGCTCATGAATCATCGCCTTTCATGCGTTTGGCCCGGGGATGGGCGCTGTCGTAGACCGCCGCCAGATGCTGGAAGTCGAGGTGTGTGTAGATCTGCGTGGTTTTGATATCGGAGTGGCCGAGCAATTCCTGCACCGCGCGCAGGTCCTGTGAAGACTCCAGCAAATGGCTGGCGAACGAGTGCCGCAGCATGTGCGGATGCAGGTTCTGCCCCAGTTCGCGCTCGCCAGCGAGTTTGACCCGCACCTGAATCGCACGCGGGCCAAGGCGCCGTCCTTGCTGGCTGACAAAAACCGCGTCATCGGCAGGATTGGTCATGGCGCGCAGCGGTAGCCACTGTTCAAGGGCTTCGCGGGCCTTGGTGCCAACCGGCAGCAGGCGGGTCTTGCTGCCCTTGCCGAGCACCTGAACCATGCCGTCGGCCAGATCGAGTTGATCGAGATTGAGCCCGGTCAGCTCGGACAGACGCAGGCCAGAGGAATAGAACAGCTCGAGAATCGCCTGATCGCGCTGGGCGAGAAAGTCGTCCTCGACCGCACCTTCCAACAATTGCAGGGCGCGGTCGGTGTCGAGGGTTTTCGGCAGGCGTCGTTCGCCTTTCGGCGGGGCCAGACCGGTGGCCGGATCGTGGTCGCACAAGCCTTCGCGATTCAAATAATGATAGAGCCCACGCACCGCTGAGAGCAGGCGGGCGAGGCTGCGCGAGGACTGGCCTTGTGCATGCAATCGGGCGACCAGGCTGCGCAGGCGCTGGATATCCAGCGCGGCCCAACTGCCGATGTTCTGCTTGATGCACCAGCCGAGGACTTTATCGAGGTCGCGACGATAAGCCGACAGGGTGTGCGGCGACACCTGTCGCTCACTGCGCAGATGTTCGCAGTAAGCGTCCAGTTGTCGTTCCATGGTCAGCGTACCGAGCGCAGCGAACTGTTGACCCGTGGCAGCACACGGCCCATGACCTCGGCGATATAGCTGAGAAACAGGGTGCCAACCGAACTCTTGTAGTGCTGCGGGTCGCGGCTGGCGATCGCCAGAATGCCGTGAATGCCCTGATGGCTGACGGCAACCACGGCGGTCGAGCCGATCTGCTGGCGCTGTTCTTCACCGAAAAGGAAATCCAGCTCATGTTCACGCAGGCTGCCGCTGACGCTTTTGCCTTCGGTAAGCAGGCCGCCGATCGCGGTTTGCGCATCGGCGTGGGTCACCCAGCGGCCGACCGGTGCAGGGTTGTCGCCGAGCAGAATCAGGCTGACAAACGGCACCTGGAAATCCTGACGCAGGCTGTCCTCAACGCTGATGACCACATCTTCCAAAGTCGACGCATCCATCAGCGCGAGGATCAGGCGCCGGGTCTTTTCGAACAGGCGATCGTTGTCGCGGGCCACATCCATCAGATGCGAAAGGCGATGGCGCATCTCGATGTTGCGGTCGCGCAGGATCGTCATCTGCCGCTCGACCAGTGAAACGGTGTCGCCGCGTCGGTGCGGAATGCGCAGCGACGCCAGCAGCTCTTCGTGCTCGACGAAGAAGTCCGGATGAGCCTCCAGGTAGGCGGCAACCGCGGCTGCCTCGAGGCTCTCGGACGCTGATTCGTCGGCTGGTCGGGCGGGTACCTGTGGCTTGTCGGTCATGATTTCTGCTCGCTCAAAGACGCACTTGTCCTTCGTATACACGCACTGCCGGACCGGTCATCAACACCGGTTCGCCCGGGCCGGCCCACTCGATGGACAGACGCCCGCCGGGCAGGTCGATCAACAGCGGCGAATCCATCCACCCCTGACTGATGGCAGCTACCGCCGCCGCACAGGCGCCGGTGCCGCAGGCCTGGGTTTCCCCGGCGCCGCGCTCCCACACGCGCAGTTGCGCGCGGTGGCGGTCGATGACCTGAAGGAAGCCGACATTGACCCGCGCCGGGAAGCGCGGATGGTGTTCGATCTTCGGCCCCAGTTCATGCACCGGCGCACTGTTGATGTCATCCACGCGAATGACCGCGTGGGGATTGCCCATCGACACGGCGGCCAGTTCGACCGTGGTGCCATCGACGTCCAGCGAATAGCTGCTGGCCTGGGCTGGCGCCTGGAATGGAATGTCCGCTGGCACCAGGCGCGGCGCGCCCATGTTCACGCCGATCTGGCCGTCGTTACGCACGTCCAGCTCGATGATGCCGCCCTTGGTCTCGACGCGGATCTGCCGTTTTGCAGTCAGACGCTTGTCGAGTACAAAGCGGGCGAAGCAGCGCGCACCGTTGCCGCATTGCTCCACTTCCGAACCGTCGGAATTGAAGATGCGGTAGCGGAAATCCACGTCCGGGTTGCTCGGCGCTTCGACGATCAGCAACTGGTCGAAACCGATGCCGGTGTGGCGATCGCCCCATTGCTTGGCGTGTTTGGGCTGAATGTGCGCGTGCTGGCTGACCAGGTCGAGGACCATGAAGTCGTTGCCCAGGCCGTGCATTTTGGTAAAACGCAGCAGCATGGGTTACTCCGGCAGCAGGCTTTCGCCGGCAAACAGCTCGGCCACGGTTTCGCGGCGGCGCACTTCAAAAACCTGATCCCCGTCTACCAGCACCTCGGCGGCACGGCCGCGGGTGTTGTAGTTGGAACTCATGACGAAACCGTAGGCACCGGCCGAATGCACCGCCAGCAAGTCGCCTTCGGCCAGCGCCAGCTCACGGTCCTTGGCGAGGAAGTCGCCGGTTTCGCAGATCGGGCCGACGATGTCGTAAGTGCGGGCGGCGGTCTCGCGCGGGTTCACCGCGGTGACGTCCATCCACGCCTGATACAGCGCCGGGCGGATCAGGTCGTTCATCGCCGCATCGACGATGGCGAAATCCTTGTGCTCGGTGTGCTTGAGGTACTCGACCTGGGTCAGCAGCACGCCGGCGTTGGCAACGATGAAACGGCCCGGCTCGAACACCAGCGCCAGATCGCGGCCCTCGAGGCGTTCGCGGACGGCTTTGACGTAATCGGCTGCCAACGGTGGCTCTTCATCGCGATAACGCACACCCAGGCCGCCACCGAGATCGATGTGGCGCAGGTGAATGCCGCAATCGCCGAGGCGGTCGACCAGATCCAGCAAACGGTCGAGGGCATCGAGGAACGGCGGCAGCGTGGTCAGTTGCGAACCGATGTGGCAGTCGACGCCGACGACTTCCAGGTTCGGCAGATGCGCGGCGCGCACGTACACGTCTTCGGCGTCGGCAATGGCGATGCCGAACTTGTTCTCTTTGAGACCGGTGGAAATGTAGGGGTGGGTGCCGGCATCGACATCCGGATTCACGCGCAGCGAAACCGGGGCGCGAACACCCAGCTCGGCGGCGACTACTTGCAGGCGCTCGAGCTCGTCGGTGGATTCGACGTTGAAGCAGTGCACGCCGACTTCGAGGGCGCGACGCATGTCGTCACGGGTCTTGCCGACGCCGGAGAACACGATCTTGTCGGCGCTGCCACCAGCGGCCAGTACACGTTCCAGCTCGCCACGGGAGACGATGTCGAAACCGGCGCCGAGACGGGCCAGGACATTCAGTACGCCGAGGTTGGAGTTGGCCTTGACCGCAAAGCAGACCAGATGCGGCATGCCGGCCAGCGCATCGGCGTAGGCCAGATACTGCGCTTCGATGTGCGCCCGTGAGTAAACGTAAGTGGGCGTGCCGAAGCGGTCGGCGATGGCGGACAGCGCCACACCTTCCGCGAACAGCTCCCCGCCACGGTAGTTAAAAGCGTCCATGGCGATCCCTTAGTAAACGTCGTGCTTGTGAGCCTTGGATGGCTGCTTCTGCGAAGACTGGGCTTGTTCGGCCGGGTCCTGGTCGTCATCGGGCAGGTACAGCGGGCCTTTTTGACCACAGGCCGAGACCAGGCAGGCAACCGCGACGAGCGCAGCAAGGGAAGAGATCAGGCGCTTCATGGCGAAATCCTTGAAAATGCGTTAATTGCGCCGGAGTATACCGGCCACCCGGCAGCTTGCCTATGCGAGGGGGTTCCCGTCCGGCGGGGCTCCTGTGATGTGCATCATCCCTGTGGGAGGCGTTGAGTGGGCCGACAGGTGCCTGGTCGTTAATCTTTGCAATCGGCCGGCAGCGTCCGTATCTTTCGGCGCTTGAGCCTGATCAGACATTTTTGAGGTTGCCGCAATGAGTTTGTCCGAAGCCCGTTTCCACGATCTCGTCGATGCTACCCAGCAGGCGTTGGAAGAGTTGCTGGAGGATCATGCCGACGATATCGAGATCACGGCTGGCATGATGACCATCAAATTCGACAATGGTAGTCAGCTGATCATCAGCCGCCAGGAGCCGCTGCGTCAGCTGTGGCTGGCGGCGCGTTCCGGCGGTTACCACTTCGACTACGACGAAGAGTCGGGCAAGTGGAGCTGCGAGAAGTCCGAAGAGCTGCTCGGCGAAGTGCTGTCGCGCTGTGTTCACGAACAGGCCGGCCTTGAGCTGGATTTCGAAGAGATCTGATGGTGACCGAGGCTGCCGCGCGACCACCCAAGCCGCTTTACAGCAACGTCAGCCCGGCGGTGCCTTCGCCCTGCACGGGCGTATGTCGACTGGACGAACAGAAAGTCTGTCTCGGCTGCGCGCGCCATGTTGAAGACATTCGCGAATGGCGTTCGGCCGACGATCAGCGGCGGCGGGTGATCGTCGCCCAGGCGTCACAGCGCAAGCTGTCCAATGGTGCGTGACTTGTATATTTTTTGAGCTGTGATAGTGTCCGCGAACGCCTCAAACCACCGAGGCACGGTGAGAACCCCGTCTTTTTTGGCGGGGTTTTGCTTTTTTTGTGCAGAAGAAAGGAGTCTGCCTGGATCATGACCGCACCTTCCATCACCCTTACCCGTCTGGACGTCCAACGTCTGGAGCGCCTGATCGACAGCCTGAGCGAGAAAGACCAGGCTGCGCCGGGCGTGATTGCGCTGCAAACCGAGCTGGACCGCGCCGATACCGTGGTCGGCCACGATGAAGTGCCCGCCGATGTCGTGACCATGAATTCCCGCGTGCATTGCCGCGAAGAAGGCAGTGGCAAGGATTACCACCTGACGCTGGTCTACCCCAAGGACGCCAACGCCGACGAAGGCAAAATCTCCATTCTCGCCCCGGTCGGCAGCGCGCTGTTGGGCCTGAAGGTCGGCCAGCACATCGACTGGCCGGCGCCGGGCGGCAAGTCGCTGAAGCTGACCTTGCTGGAAGTGGAATCGCAACCGGTCAACGGCGGCGCCTTTCCCGAGTAAATCCTCGCCTCAAACCTGTTCGAGCGCTTCATTCAACGAGCGCTCCAGGTCCGCCTTGTAGCGCAGATACAGATTGCTTGAACTGTGCCCGTCACCGAGCAGACCCGAGAGGTCGAGGTCGGTGATGTAGCAGCGATAGCGCTCGGTCTCGCGGCGCTGTTCGACGATCTCCCGGGCGACCACGCTGAACAGTTGGTCGCCATGCTCCAGCTCGCTGAATTCCCGCTGATTGCAATACAACGTGACCTGCACTTCGCCGGGCGCGGCTTTGCCGATGATCGCCTGCACGTCGTAGAACGGTTTGTTCACTGGCGTCTGCGGTGCCGGACGGATCTCGACCCTGCGCGAGCGACCCGGGCCGGACGGCAACAGCTGGTAATACAAAGTCTCGGGGCTGCCCGCAGGGCCACCGTCCATCGGCAACTGCGCTTCACGGCGGTACTGGATCGATTGCACAAAACGCTGCAACGGCACCAGCAGACTCTGCTCGTCGTGGTAGGGCAGGTGCTGCTGCCACAGCGCATTGAATTCATCCAGCACATACAGTTCGGCCTGCTGTTCGTTGATGCGGTAGAACACCTGAATGCACTCCGGCTGCCCCATCGGCAGGATCAGCGCCAGGTCGTGATCCTCGAGTGCCATCGGGTCGAGGTGCAGCGGGCTGTAGCGCGGTTGTTCTTCGCCCAGGTAATCGAGCAGTGCCGGTAGGGTAGCGAGCGCGACATGATTGACCTGACCTGGCACCAGCTCCAGCACGTGATAGTGCTGCTGCACCTGAATCAGGTAGCGATGATTCAATTCACTGAGCAGCAGGGTCTGCGCGGTGTCGACGATTTCTTCGACGCGGCGGGCAATGAACTGCGCGCGGTTATGGCAGAAACAGCGCACTTTCAGCGACGGCTGCACCAGACCGCGCGGCAGGTTGTTGAGGTAATCGCGCAGGCAATCGAGCAGCGCGTGCGGGCCGTCGAAACGATTGACCAGCACTTCGTTCCAGCTGTTGAGCGTAACCTGGTCGAGGGTCAGCACGAGATTTTCGCGCACGCCGGCGTAGCTCAGCGAGTCGGTGCGCTCGGTGGTCATCAGGATGTTCAGGTCACGGTGATGCTTGAGCGGGTCGACACCGACGTTGATCAGCATCAGCACTTCGCTGGGCACGGCGGCGCGCAGCAACGGCTCTTCCGCCACGCTGGGCAGGGGCAGGGCGATGCACTGCTGCAGGCTGCCGAGCAGGTTGAACAACTCAAATTCACTCAGATCGCTGGTGCCCGGATGCAGTGCCAGACGGGTGCTGCTGTCGATCACGCCGTTGCGGTGGCACCAGGTCAGCAGTTCAAGCAGCTCGCGACTGCGCTTGATCGGCGCAAAATTTTCCCACTCCAATGCCGTGAGGTTGCCGTTGTACAGCCCCCATTGGGTCTGCCCCGGTTCCTTTTTGTTGGGTGACTGCACCAGGGTCAGGGTGTCTTCGGCCAGATCCGGGGCGATGCCGGGGTTGATGAACTCGACCTTGTCGGCCTTGCGCTCGAAAGCTGCATACAGGCGCCGGCCGAGGACATTGAGATCGCGCTTGTTGATCAGGCTGACGGTCTGTTCGCTGCGGGCGAACTGGGTCAGGAAGCGATAGCTGTAGTTGAGCTCGTTGACCAGCGCGCGTCGCTCGGCGCTGACCTGGCGCACTTTCCACTGACTGCGACTGTCGAGCAGCACCAGTTGCCGCTGATCCCACTGCCATTCACCGGCCAGACGTTCGAGCAGTGCGCGCTGCCAGCCCTGGCTGCGGCTGTTACCGGTGAGCTTGCGATTGACCTTCAGATACAGCGCCCGGCGCACCAGCTCCAGGCGTTCCGGCTCGTTGCGGGCGATTAGGTATTCCTCGATACGGCGGTACACGACCATGTACGGGTCGAGTTCATCGAGGTCGAGCTGATTGGCAAACACGGCTTTCTTGAAGCGCAGACTCAGGCACTGCACCTGCGGGTGTTCGCTGGCGTACACCTCGGTCAGTAGCAATTTGAGCACTGACTTGTAGGGTGATTCGATGCCTTTGAACAGCTGCCACAATCCGGCACCGATGAATTCTCCCGGCGGAATCGTCGCCATCGGCCCGAGATCCAGGGTTTCGTCGGCGCGAATAAAGCGTTTGGACAGTAGGGTATGGGTGTAGGCGTCGTAGGCTGTTTCTTCATAGACCGGCACCAGCCACCAGATCGGTGTGCGCCCGGCAAGCCAGATCGCCGTGCGGTAAAACTCATCGAGCAACAGATAGTGCTGGGTGCTGCCGCAGTTTTCCGAACTGAGCTGGGAGTCTCGTTCGCCTCTGACGAAACGCGCTGGGTCGATCAGGAAGAAATGCGCTTCGGCGCCCTGGCTCGCAGCCCAGGTTTCCAGCAACTGGCACTTCTTGCTCAGCTCACTGAGCTCGCTTTCGCCCATATCCGGCGCATGGCAAACCCACACGTCCATGTCGCTCTGATCGGCCTGGGCCAGTGTGCCGAGGCTGCCCATCAGGAACAGGCCGTGGATCGGCCGCGGCGGGTTGCTGCCGTGGCGCGGTTTGTAAGAGAACGAACGGGTCAGGCGTTGTGCTTCAGCGAGCGCATTGGCGTCGGGCTCATAATTGGACAAGCCGGCCGGCGTACTGCCCGAGACATAGCCGGGCAGCAACGGATGATTGACGTGAAAGAACAGCGGCAACAGCGTCAGCACGCTTTGCTGGCGCGTCGACAAGCCTTCGAGGGCACGGCCGAGGCGGCCTTCATTGAGTTTGAGAAAACGTGCGCGCAGTTGACTGAGTACCTTGCGGTCGATGCCTTCGTCCAGGTCAGGGCGGATTTCGTGGGTGCGCGTCATGTCAGCTCAAACCGGCTTGCAGGCTCGGACGTAGAGGGTCTCGGAATGGCCGCAGTTTAGCCTCTGCGTAGCAGGACGTTTAAGCTGAATTTGTTTTTTCGCCGCAGATTTTTATCGACAGTGACCAGGCGGGCCCGCGGAAATCCCGTAGCAGGGGTTCCCGTGGGCAAAGTCATGAGGAATCAGGCGGTTTCCTGCTCTTTGAGAATCGTCAGTACGGTCTGCACGTTTTGCGCGGCATCGCGACCAAGGCTGGTCAGATAACCGCCATCGGGCTGGTCGGTGAGGTCTTTTTCAAACAGGCGCTGGGCAGCAGCGATGTGTTTCGGGGCAGCGGTCTGATGAATTTTCAGACCTTCCTGGGAACTGTCCAGGGGAAAGAGTGCGAGGACTTCCAGTTCGGCAACCAACTCAGGGGTAAGCGACATAAGGACTCCAGACTTTCTAGGAATTGGACGACAGCGCCCCTAAGGTGAACCCGCTGGTGCGGCATGTCCAGTGCTCAGATCAGGGGATTTTGTCTTGAGGCGAATTCCAGTGTAGTCCTCAAAAAAAAGATCGCAGCCTTCGGCAGCTCCTGCACGGAATCTATGCAGAAGCTGCCGAAGGCTGCGATCTTTTGATCTTAATGCTTTTCCGGTGGCAGCTCTGGCAAAGCGCGCAGCGCCGCTTCGTACCACTCGGTGTCGAAGGGACGATCTTCATCGAGCATCGCGTCAATCTCGAAAGCCAGCACATGGGCCATGAGATTAAGGATCTCCTCGCGCTCCATTCCGACCAGCGTGAGCTTGTTCAAAGTCGCCTTGGCCGCTGGCGGGTTGTCGCTTTCGATCTGGTTTTCGATGGCTTCGATCAGCGTCGCTTCGGTGAATGCTTCTTCGTCGTCATCGTTGACGATATCTGTCGGCTCGCTCATGGCAGGCTCCTCAGGGAAAGGCGCCAGTTTACCCGCATTCAGCGGCGTGATGCTGCTGGCGGGAAACGTCGCGGCGATCTATAAACAGGCACTGCCCACCCCGCACGGCCTGGAGGCTTTGTGATGTTCAAGCTCTACGGATTCGCTGTCAGCAATTACTACAACATGGTCAAACTGGCGCTGCTGGAAAAAGGCCTGCCCTTCGAAGAAGTGACGTTCTACCCGGCACAAACCCCGGATTCACTGGCCATCAGCCCGCGCGGCAAGGTTCCGGTGCTGGGTGTTGATGCCGGTTACATCAACGAAACTGCGATCATCCTCGAATATCTCGAGCAGTCTGAAAAGGGCACGCCTCTCCTGCCGAGCGATCCGTTTGAGCGCGCGCAGGTATTGGCAATTGCCAAAGAGATCGAGTTGTATATCGAGTTGCCGGGCCGTGCCTGTTATGGCGAGGCGTTTTTCGGTGGTACGTTGCCCGAGGCGATCAAGGAAAAGACCCGGACCGAATTGCTGCTGGGCTTTGCAGCGCTGAGCCGGCACGGCAAATTCGCCCCCTATGTGGCGGGTGACCGCCTGAGCATTGCCGATTTGTATTTCCTCTACAGCGTGCCGTTGGCCTGTGCGGTCGGGCAGAAGCTGTTCGGCATCGATTTGCTGGCCGAGATGCCGCAGGCGAAAGCTTTGCTGGAACGGCTTGAGCTGAATCCGCATGTGCAGAAGATTGCGGCGGACAAGGACGCGGCGATGCCGGCGTTTTTGGCGATGATTGCGGCCAAGAAGTAAGAATTACGCTGTTCTGAAGACCGCATTCGCGAGCAAGCCCGCTCCCACGTGGAGATTTTTGTCAGTCACACCGTTTGTGTTCGACAGAAATCCGAATGTGGGAGCGGGCTTGCTCGCGAAGCTTTTTTGGCTTTTAGCGGCTGGCCAGCAGGGCCTGACCACGAGCCACAGCAGCCTTGACCTGCGCCGGTGCCGTTCCGCCGATATGGTCGCGGGCATTCACCGAGCCCTCAAGGGTCAGCACGGCAAACACGTCCTGCTCGATCTGATCGCTGAACTGACGCAGCTCTTCCAGGCTCATCTCGGCCAGATCCTTACCCGTATCGACGCCGTATTTCACCGCGTGGCCAACGATTTCATGGCAGTCGCGGAACGGCAGACCACGGCGCACCAGATAGTCAGCCAGGTCGGTCGCGGTGGAGAAACCGCGCAGCGCCGCTTCACGCATGATTGCGTGTTTCGGCTTGATCGCCGGGATCATGTCGGCAAACGCGCGCAGCGAATCGCGCAGGGTGTCGGCGGCGTCGAACAGCGGCTCCTTGTCTTCCTGATTGTCCTTGTTGTAGGCCAGCGGTTGGCCTTTCATCAGGGTCAACAGGCCCATCAGTGCGCCGAACACACGACCGGTCTTGCCGCGAACCAGCTCGGGCACATCGGGGTTTTTCTTTTGCGGCATGATCGAACTGCCGGTGCAGAAGCGGTCCGGCAGATCGATGAACTGGAACTGCGCGCTGGTCCACAGCACCAGCTCTTCGGAGAAACGCGACAGGTGCATCATCGCGATGCTCGCGGCCGAGCAGAATTCAATGGCGAAGTCACGATCGGAGACGTTGTCCAGCGAGTTGCCGCCGACGGCGTCGAAGCCGAGCAGCTGCGCGGTGTATTCGCGATCGATCGGGTAAGTGGTGCCAGCCAGCGCGGCGCTGCCCAGCGGCATGCGGTTGGTGCGCTTGCGGCAGTCGACCAGACGCTCGTAGTCGCGGCTGAGCATTTCGAACCAGGCCAGCATGTGGTGACCGAACGTCACTGGCTGCGCGGTCTGCAAGTGGGTGAAGCCCGGCATGATGCTCGCAGCTTCGCGCTCGGCTTGCTCCAGCAGGCCTTTTTGCAGGCGGGTGATCTCGGCCAGGATCAGATCGATTTCATCGCGCAGCCACAGGCGGATATCGGTGGCGACCTGGTCGTTGCGGCTGCGTCCGGTGTGGAGCTTTTTACCGGTCACGCCGATGCGGTCGGTCAGGCGTGCTTCGATGTTCATGTGCACGTCTTCGAGGTCGACGCGCCAGTCGAACTGGCCGGCCTCGATTTCGCCCTGAATGGTGTTCAGGCCGTCGATGATGCTGTCGCGCTCGGCATCGGTCAGCACGCCGACTTTGGCCAGCATGGTGGCGTGGGCGATCGAGCCCATGATGTCGTGGCGATACAGGCGCTGGTCGAAAGTGACGGAGGCGGTGAAGCGGGCGACGAAGGCGTCGACGGGTTCACTGAAGCGGCCGCCCCAGGACTGATTGGTCTTGTCAGTGCTCATGAATTCGCTCGTATCGGCTTGAAGAAATGACGTGAAACGCTGGCGCGGATAATAACAGGGTTGCCAATCCTGTCGCTGACACCGATCGATACGTTTTTACCCCGATGTGTCAGGCGTCTCCCGCCGTGTCTGCAAGGAATTTACAAAAGGATATTTTTTGATTGAGCAATATCGTTCCGACGAACGTCTACAGTGGACATAAGGGTCGGTGCGTAGGCGGATCATGCAAAGGTCTGGCCACCGACTATAAGAAAAGGGGGCGGGTGAGTTGTCGTTGAGTCAACCGCCGTGAGAAACGCAGGAAACAGTGGGCTCTGAGCGGTACGACCCGGACGCTGGCAAATATTGCTGGCCGACGTACGGCACTTTTTGGCGCTCGGGCTAGTCTTAGCGTGGATCGCGGTGACGGACGTCACTACACCTGTCTACGCTATCCTTGTGCGAGACTCACGCAGGAATCCAGCGCAATATGAATGTCCTGATCGTTGATGACGAACCCCTGGCTCGCGAGCGCCTAAGCCGTATGGTGAGCGAGCTCGAGGGTTACACAGTCCTGGAGCCCAGTGCCACGAATGGCGAGGAGGCGTTAGCGCTAATCGACAGCCACAAGCCGGATATCGTGCTGCTCGATATCCGCATGCCGGGCCTCGATGGCCTGCAGGTTGCTGCCCGACTGTGCGAACGAGAGACGCCGCCGGCCGTGGTGTTTTGCACCAGTCCCGATGAATTTGCCGTGGAAGCCCTGCAGGCCAGCGCCGTGGGCTATGTGGTGAAACCTGTGCGAACCGAACACCTGAACGAAGCCCTGAAGCGGGCTGAGCGTCCCAATCGGGCGCAACTCTCGGCCCTGACCCGTCCCGCTGCCGAAAGTGGCAACGGCCCACGCAGCCACATCAGCGCACGGACCCGTAAAGGCATCGAGCTGATTCCGCTGGATCAGGTGGTCTACTTCATCGCCGACCACAAGTACGTGACCCTGCGTCACGAAGCCGGCGAGGTGCTGCTCGACGAACCGCTCAAAGCACTGGAAGACGAGTTCGGTGAGCGCTTCGTGCGTATCCACCGCAACGCGCTGGTCGCTCGTGATCGCATCGAGCGATTGCAACGCACGCCACTGGGACATTTCCAGTTGTTCCTCAAAGGCCTCAATGGCGATGCGCTGATTGTCAGCCGGCGGCATGTTGCCGGTGTGCGCAAGATGATGCAGGGGCTTTGACCCGGTCTTCAGCGGTCTTTTCGTGTTCTTTTATCCGGCATGGCAGGCCAGGGAGGCCGCGCCGGTTCTGATTCAGGTCAAAGCGAAATTGACTGAGCTGTTATTATCCGCCGTATCTATTCAGTACGGATTGTTCCATGTCCCCTCGCGAAATCCGCATCGCCACCCGTAAAAGTGCGCTGGCCCTCTGGCAGGCCGAATACGTCAAAGCCCGTCTCGAGGCGGCCCACCCGGGCCTGCTGGTGACGCTGGTGCCCATGGTCAGTCGCGGCGACAAGCTGCTCGACTCGCCCCTGTCGAAGATCGGCGGCAAGGGCCTGTTCGTCAAGGAACTGGAAACCGCGTTGCTGGAAAACGAAGCCGATATCGCCGTGCACTCGATGAAAGACGTGCCGATGGACTTCCCGCAAGGCCTGGGTCTGTTCTGCATCTGCGAGCGCGAAGACCCACGCGACGCTTTCGTCTCCAACACCTACGCAAGTCTTGAAGCGCTGCCTGCCGGTGCCATCGTCGGCACCTCGAGCCTGCGTCGGCAGACGCAACTGCTGGCGCGTCGTCCGGACCTGCAGATCCGTTTCTTGCGCGGCAATGTCAACACTCGTCTGGCCAAACTCGATGCCGGTGAGTACGACGCGATTATCCTTGCCGCGGCCGGTTTGATCCGCCTCGGTTTCGAAGATCGCATCACTTCGCCGATCAGTGTCGATGACAGTCTGCCGGCCGGTGGCCAAGGCGCGGTCGGCATCGAATGCCGCAGCGCCGACAACGAAATCCATGCCTTGCTCGCGCCTTTGCACCACGCCGATACCGCTTCGCGGGTGAACGCCGAACGCGCCCTCAACAAACATTTGAATGGTGGCTGCCAGGTGCCGATCGCCTGCTACGCCGTGCTCGAAGGCGAGCAGTTGTGGTTGCGCGGTCTGGTCGGCGAGCCGAGCGGTGGCAAGCTGCTCAGTGCCGAAGCGCGGGCGCCGCGCGCTGACGCCGAAACCCTGGGCGTGCAGGTCGCCGAAGATCTGCTCAAGCAGGGCGCTGACGACATTCTCAAAGCGGTGTACGGCGAGGCGGGTCACGAGTGACTGGCTGGCGCCTGCTGCTGACGCGTCCCGCGGATGACTGCGCGGCGCTGGCCGAACAGTTGGCCGGGCAGGGGATTTTCAGCAGTTGCCTGCCGCTTTTGGACATTGTTCCGCTGACGGTCTCTGACAGTATTCGTCAGGCGATTGCGCGATTGCCCACTTGCAACGCAGTAATCGTGGTCAGCAAACCGGCGGCGCGGATTGCGGTGGATCTGCTCAGGTCCGAAGGCGCGGCGCCATTGAGCATGCCGTGGTTCAGCGTCGGCGCGGCGACTGCCGAGATTCTTCGCGATCATGGTCTCGACGTGAGTTTCCCGTCTGATGGCGATGACAGTGAAGCCTTGCTGCAATTGCCGCGTCTGCGCGAGGCGCTGAGCCAGCCCGGCGCGCAGGTGATGATCCTGCGTGGGGAGGGTGGCCGTGAGCTGCTCGCTGAGCGCCTGCGCGCGCTTGGTGCTAGTGTCGAGTATCTGGAGTTGTATCGCCGCGACCTGCCTGCCTACCCGCCCAGCGAGCTGCCACGGCGGATCGAAGCGGAACGCTTGGACGGGCTGGTGGTCAGCAGTGGACAGGGTTTCGAGCACCTGCGGCAGATGGCCGGCGATGCCTGGCCGAAGATCGCGCAGTTGCCGTTGTTTGTACCGAGCCCGAGGGTCGCCGAGCTGGCACGTGCCGCCGGGGCTCAAACAGTTGTGGATTGCCGCGGCGCGAGTGCCGCGGCTTTGCTGACGGCGTTACGGGAGTTTCCCGTGCCGTTTTCCAATGCAAAGGATGGATACGTGAGCGAAACAGCCTTGCCCAAAGATGACGCCCAGCCTGCGCTCGATGCTCAGATTGAAACTCCACCGCCGGCCCGGGAGCCGCGCCGAGGCAATGGACTGGCGATTGTCGCCCTGCTGCTTGGCGCCGCCGGTGTCGCCATCGGTGGCTGGGGTGTCTGGCAGGTGCGTCACCTGCAGAACAACACGCAGCAACAGTCGAGTCAGGTGCAGGCGTTGAATGATCAGGCGCAGAGTCTGAAGCTCAACGAGCAGCGTCTGACCGAGCGCCTTGCGCAGTTGCCTGGCGCTGATGAACTCGCCGAACGCCAGCGTCTGGTCACGCAATTGCAAGGCGATCAGCAGCGCCTCAATCAACGTCTGGAAACCGTCCTCGGCGCCAGCCGCAAGGACTGGCGTCTGGCCGAAGCCGAGCACTTGCTGCGTCTGGCCAGTCTGCGCCTGTCGGCATTGCAGGACATCAGCAGCGCGCAGGCGCTGGTGCAGGGCGCCGACGAAATCCTCCGTGAACAGAATGACCCGGGTTCCTTCGCCGCTCGCGAGCAAGTGGCGAAAACCCTGGTTGCCTTGCGCAGCACCGAACAACCGGATCGCACCGGGCTGTTCCTGCGCCTTGGCGCGCTGCGCGATCAGGTCATCGACCTTACCGAGCTGGCGCCGGAGTACAAGGATCGCGGCGAGTCGCTGCTGGGTCTGACCGCCGACGGCGATGGCGCCAGTCGCTGGGCGCAATGGTGGGACAAGGTGTCGCGCTATATCCGCATCGATTTCAACGCCGACAAGAATGTCAAACCGCTGCTGGCCGGGCAGAGCCTGAGCCAGGTACGCCTGGCCCTGAGCCTGGCGCTGGAGCAGGCGCAATGGGCGGCACTCAACGGTCAGGCGCCGGTTTACACCCAGGCGCTGACCGAGGCGCGCGATGTGCTCAAGGGCAATTTCAACCCGGACAACCCGCAAAGCAAAATCATGCTGGAACAGGTCGCCGAACTGAGCAAGGAGCCCGTCACCGTCAAGATTCCGGATCTGGCCGGCACCTTGAGCGCGGTGCAAGCGTATCTTGAGCGGCGCAACCTCAACGCCGAAGAATCGGTGAAGCCGTTCGCCAAGCCTGCCGCCAACGCGGCGCAGGAGACGACCCCATGAAGCGCCTCTATGTAATCGTGTTTCTGGTCATCGCGGCGACGGCAGCGCTGGGCCTGGCGATCGCCGAGCATTCCGGTTACGTGCTGGTGGCGTACAAGAGCTTCCGCTACGAGGCGAGCCTGTGGGCAACGCTGGCGGTGATCACGGTGCTGTGGCTGCTGTTCTGGGGTATCAAGGTGTTGGTCGAGCTGGTGACGACCTCTACCGGCGTGGTCAATCCCTGGTCGCGGCGCAATCGCAGCCGCCGCGTGCAAGTGGCAATCGAACACGGGCAACTGGATCTGGCTGAGGGTCGCTGGGCCAGCGCGCAGCGGCATCTGACCCGCGCAGCCGAAGCCGAACGCCAGCCGCTGCTTTATTACCTGGGCGCCGCACGCGCGGCCAACGAGCAAGGCCAGTACGAAGAAAGCGATCGTTTGCTCGAACGTGCGCTGGAGCGTCAGCCGCAAGCCGAATTGGCGATCGCCCTGAGTCACGCACAGTTGCAGACCGATCGTGGCGACACCGACGGTGCGCTGGTGACCTTGCAGGCAATGCATGAACGGCATCCGCGCAGCGCGCAAACACTGCGTCAATTGCAACGTCTGTATCAGCAGCGTGGCGAATGGACGGCGGTGATTCGTCTGCTGCCGGAGTTGCGCAAGGACAAAGTGCTGCCGCCGGCCGAACTGGCTGAACTCGAGCGTCGCGCCTGGGGGGAAAATCTCTCGCTGGCAGCTCATCGCGAAGAGGACGGCACGGTGGGTCTGCAGTCGCTCAAGCGGGCCTGGGAACAGCTGACTTCAGCGCAGCGTCAGGAGGCCCCTCTGGTATTGGCCTATGCCGAGCAATTGCGCCAGCTAGGCGCTCAGGTCGAGGCCGAAGAGGTGCTGCGCACCGCGCTCAAGCGCAGGTACGACAGCCATCTGGCGCGGCTTTATGGTCTGGTTCGTGGCAGTGATCCTGCACGACAGTTGCAAACCGCTGAGGGCTGGCTCAAGGAGCATCCGGCCGATCCGAGCCTGCTGCTGACCCTTGGGCGTTTATGTCTGCAAACCAGTCTGTGGGGCAAGGCTCGCGACTATCTGGAAAGCAGTCTGCGCGTGCAGCGCAATCCTGAGACATGCGCTGAATTGGCCCGACTGCTCGCACAGCTCGGCGATACCGAGCGCAGCAACCAGTTGTTCCAGGAAGGTCTTGGGCTGCTTGATGAACGTTTGCTGGCGGCGCCTTTGCCGGTTGCGGCGAAGGTCTGAGAGGCGAGGGAGGATGCTCCCTCGTGAACTTCACTGACCGAAAATTCATCTTCTTTGTGCTCTTGAGGCAAAGTCCTACAGAGTCCTTCATCTTTTCCTCTTGAACCTGTCGGGTTTTCCCTACATCTGTGGTGAACTGTCGGCAGGCCCTTGCCTTGAAAGGCTGACACGCTTTCCTCTACCGTAACTGCCTGTCTCTACTGTTACGGAAAAGCCATGTCGTTGGCCTGCTCACGCTCCTTGTTCTTCATCGCTTTCATTGCGGGGGCCTTTGCTCTGGGAGCTTCCTATTACCTCGAATATGCGGTGGGCCTGACGCCTTGCAGTCTGTGCCTGGTGCAGCGCTTGTTCCTCACCTTGCTGTGCATTGGCTGCGGCGTGGCGGCGGTGCATGGCCCCCGGCGTGGCGGATTATGGTGGTACTGGCTGTTTGCGTTGGGCGCCAGTCTGGGCGGAACCACCGCTGCCTGGCGGCAGGTGTTGATCCAGAGTGATTCCATGTTGCAACTGGTCAAATGCTCGCCGACTGTGGAATCACTTTTCAGTGGCTTGCCATGGATCTGTGCCCTGCAACGAATGTTCAACGGCGGTGCCGACTGCTCGGAAATCTCCTGGACACTCTTCGATTTGAGCATCCCGGAATGGAGCCTGCTGTTTTTTGTCGGTGTGTCCATTCTTGCGGTTTATCAGTTGTTGCGTCTGATCTGCAGTGCTCTGCAACGACCGGTCAGCGACGAAGCGTCGCACCACGTGCTGGTCAGGGATTAAACACTTGTATGAACTTTATCTCCTGCGTACCTTGAAGCCATAGGCGTGCGGGCATAATCTGGCCGGCACGTGTCATTGGATTTATGTTGCTCGATGACGCTCTGCCCGATCGTCCACCCAGTCAAATCAGAACATGGGCGCGGGTGTAGAGCAGCATGACCCACAAGGGAAGAGAGATCGCCATGCTCGAAAGTTGTCAGAATGCTCAGGAACGTTGGGGTGGGGTTCATCTGCTGATCGACCGCTGGTTGCAGGAGCGTGAAGAGCTGATCGGCGCCTACGACAAACTCGGTGCGCAGCCTGATTCGCTGTCTGAAAGCCGCAAACCTCTACTGGAATTCTGCGGTGTGCTGGTCGATTACGTGTCGGCCGGTCACTTTGAAATCTATGAACAGTTGACTGGCGAAGCCAAGGCGTTCAACGACAAGCGCGGTCTGGAACTCGCCGAGACAATCTACCCGCGCATCGACGTCATTACCGAGAAGCTGCTCGCGTTCAACGACCTGTGCGATGAAGGTAAATGCGTTGCGGAGAAATTCAAGGAATTGGGCGGCTTGCTGCATGAGCGCTTCGAACTTGAAGACTGCCTGATCGAAGTGCTGCACACGGCACACAAGGCAGAAGACCCGGTTCAGGCCTGAACCACATCCTTGCGGAAAAACGGTGCGCCGAAAGCGCACCGTTTTTTTATGCCCGATCAGTTCGTCGCGCCACGCAGTTCCACTTCAAACACCAGTGGCGTGAACGGTGCGATCAGGTCGCCGGCACCGTCGGCACCATAGGCCTGATCCGATGGAATCACCAATCGCCATTTTGCCCCGACCGGCATGTTCTGCAGCGCCGTGCGCCAACCGGCAATCACGCTGTCGAGGTTGAACCATTGCGGTTGGCTGTTCTGGTCAAACACAGTGCCGTCCGGCAACTTGCCGACATACAACACCTGAACTTTTCCGTCGGGGCCGGCTTTGGCGCCGGAGCCCGGGACGAGTTCGGTCAGAAGGATGCCATCGGCCAATTCCTTTACGCCCGGTTTGGCTTTTTCCGCGCTGAGAAACCGTTGCTCGTTCTCCATCGCAGCATCACTCGATTGGCGTGATGCCTGCTCGGCATTGCGCGATTCGTGATCGGCCAGAATCTGTTCGATACGCGCTTCACTCAACGCCAGGGGCTTGCCCTGATACGCCTGTTGCAGGCCTTCGATCAGCGCCTGGATCTGCAACTGCGGCACCTCCTGGCGCAGCCGTTCACCGAGGCTGGCACCGAGGCTGTAAGCCAGGTCATGAGCATCATTCGCCGTGGTTTTTTCATCGGCGTATGCCGCCGAAAAAACCACGCAGAGGGACAAAATAAAGTAGCGCGACATGGGCACTCTCCGACCTGAGATGCGAGGGATTATGCCAGTGCAAACGTCTGCATCGGTGAACTGCTTTTACCCCGGTGCAGAACATTTCGGCTTCGGTGCAACGCAACGGCGCAGATACTGTCAACATGCCCTAGCGGCGGTATCAGCAGAGGTCTAGTATGAGCCGCACTCACGTCAGCCAGGAGGTAAACCATGTCGGCCACCAAGAAGCCTGTAAATACTCCGTTGCACTTACTCCAACAGTTGTCGGGCAGCTTGCTCGAGCATTTGGAAAACGCTTGCTCGCAAGCCTTGGCTGATGCTGAAAAACTGCTCGCCAAGCTGGAAAAACAGCGTGGCAAAGCGCAGGAAAAACTGCACAAATCGCGCACCAAACTGCAAGACGCCGCCACCGCCGGCAAAGCCAAGGCGCAGAATAAAGCCAAGGCCTCGGTGAAAGAACTCGAAGACCTGCTCGACGCGTTGAAAGATCGTCAGTCCGAGACCCGCAGCTACATTCTGCAGCTCAAGCGCGATGCTCAGGAAAGCCTGAAGCTGGCCCAGGGTGTTGGCCGCGTTCAGGAAGCAGTGGGTAAGGTCCTGTCGTCGCGTTCGGCCAAACCCGCAGCCGCTCCAGCGAAGAAAGTCGCTGCCAAACCTGCTGCAAGCAAAGCCCCGGCAAAGACCGCTGCGGCCAAACCTGCTGCTGCGAAAACCACCGCCAAACCAGCGGCCAAGGCGCCAGTGAAAGCGGTTGCCAAACCAGCGGCGAAAACTGCAGCGAAGAAGCCAGCGGCGAGCGCGGCAAAGCCGGCGGCTAAAACCACCGCAGCCAAACCTGCTACAGCCAAGCCAGCAACGAAAGCCACCCCTGCCAAAACCGTCGCTAAACCGGCCGCGAGCAAAGCTGCACCGGCGAAAACCGCAGCCGCCAAACCTGCTGCCAAAGCAGCGGCGAAACCAGTCGCAAAAACAGCTGCTGCGAAGCCCGTTGCCAAGATTGCGGTTAAACCGGCTGCCGCCAAACCTACGGCGAAAGTGGCGGTAAAACCTGCTGCCAAACCAGCCGCAACATCGACAGCAAAACCTGCGGCAAAAACCGCGGCGAAACCGGCCGCCAAGCCTGCTGCGAAACCCGCTGCTGCCAAGCCTGCGCCCGCTGCTGCAAAACCGGCCGCCAAGCCAGCCGCAAAACCAGCGGTGAAAAAGCCTGCTGCTGCCAAGCCAGCCGCTACCAAACCGGCTACCGCTCCAGCGGCCAAGCCTGCGCCTGCGGCTTCCCCGGCTGCTCAGGCTACGTCGGCACCGTCGTCCGCCGCTCACTCGACCCCTTCGACGGCGCCAGCGCCAGCCGCTTCGTCGAGCGTCAGCAGCACCCCGACCAGCGCTTCCTAAGTGCCGGTTGCCGCGACGCGCAGCACTTGCAGCGCGTCGCGGTTCAGGCTGGCTGCACTGCCGGCCAAGCCTTCCAGCCAGGTCACCGAACCTGCCTCGTTGCGCGTCCATTCCTGCGCCACACCTTCCAGCCGTGACAACAAGGTTCGTTCAGCTTCAAGCTCAAGTGACTTGATCTGCTCGCGCATGCCTGCCACCACCGCATCATCGACGGCCCGCACTTTCCATTGCATGCGCAGGCTTCGCAATGGCTGCACCACTTCGACATCCCACGGCGCGGTCAAGGCCTTGAGCAGGCGTACGCGCGGTTCATCGCAGGTCACCGCTCGCTGCTCCAGCCACAAACCGCATAGCAACAGGCAGACATTGGCGCCCGCCGTTTGCAATCGCAGGCAGGCATCTTCCACGCCCGGTCGGGCGTAGACATCAAGGGCAAAGCTCCACAGGTCAGAGGACATCGTGCTACTCGCGCCAGTTGTGAGCGAAGCTGGTAGACTCCGCCGCCATTATGATCCGACTTCAGAACCTGACTTTACAGCGTGGCCCGCAACGTCTGCTAGAAGACGCCGAGCTGACCCTGCACGCCGGCCACAAAGCCGGCCTCATCGGCGCCAACGGTGCCGGCAAATCCAGCCTGTTCGCCTTGCTGCGCGGCGAGTTGCATCCGGATTCGGGCGACTGCCTGCTGCCGGTCGACTGGCGCATCGCGCACATGCGCCAGGAGGTCGACACCCTTGAGCGCCTGGCGGTCGACTATGTGCTCGATGGCGACCTGCGTCTGCGTGAGGTGCAGCGCGAGCTTGCCGCCGCCGAGCAGGCCCATGACGGCACCGCGCTGGCGCGCCTGCACGCCGAACTCGACAGCGCCGACGGTTACACCGCCGATGCACGGGCGCGCAAGCTGCTCGCCGGTCTTGGTTTCACCAATGAGCAGATGGACCGTCAGGTCGGCGATTTCTCCGGTGGCTGGCGGATGCGTCTGAATCTGGCACAGGCACTGATGTGCCCCTCGGATCTGCTGCTGCTCGACGAACCGACCAACCACTTGGACCTCGACGCAATCATCTGGCTCGAAGAGTGGCTGAAAAGCTATCCGGGCACCTTGCTGCTGATTTCCCACGACCGCGACTTCCTCGACGAAGTGGTTGATCACGTCGCCCATGTCGATCAGCGCAAACTGACGCTCTACCGTGGAGGCTACACCGCGTTCGAACGCGCCCGCGCCGAGCGTCTGGCCCAGCAGCAACAGGCCTACGAGAAGCAGCAGGCGCAGCGTGCGCACATGGAAAGCTACATCGCTCGCTTCAAGGCCCAGGCGACAAAGGCCCGTCAGGCGCAGAGCCGGATCAAGGCGCTGGAACGCATGGAAGAACTCTCGGCGGCCCACGTCGATTCGCCGTTCGACTTCGTCTTCCGTGAGTCAACGAAGATCTCCAGCCCGCTGATCGACCTGTCCGATGCACGCCTGGGTTATGGCGACAAGACCATCCTGGAGAAGGTCAAGCTGCAACTGACTCCGGGCGCGCGGATCGGTCTGCTCGGGCCGAACGGCGCGGGTAAATCGACGCTGATCAAGAACCTCGCCGGTGAGCTTGAACCGCTGGCCGGGCGCCTGACCCGTGGCGAGAACACCGTGGTCGGCTACTTCGCTCAGCATCAACTCGATTCGCTGGATTCCAAGGCCAGCCCGTTGCTGCACTTGCAGCGGCTGGCGCCGGGCGAGCGCGAGCAGACCTTGCGTGACTTCCTCGGCGGCTTCGACTTCCGTGGCGCGCGCATCGATGAGCCGGTGCTGAATTTCTCCGGTGGCGAGAAGGCTCGTCTCGCGCTTGCGTTGATCGCCTGGGAGCGGCCGAACCTGTTGCTGCTCGACGAACCGACCAACCACCTCGACCTGGAAATGCGTCTGGCACTGACCATGGCCCTGCAGGAATTCAGCGGTGCGGTGCTGGTGGTGTCTCACGATCGGCATTTGCTCAAGAGCACCACCGACAACTTCTATCTGGTCGCCGACGGCAAGGTCGAAGAGTTCGATGGCGACCTGGAAGATTACGCCCGCTGGCTGGTGGAATACCGCCAGCGTAATGCGCCGGTCAGCAACACACCGGTCAATCCGGACAAGACCGACAAGAAAGCCCAGCGCCAAGCGGCAGCAGCGTTGCGCCAACAACTGGCCCCGCACAAGCGCGAGGCCGACAAGCTTGAAGCCGAGCTGGGCAAGCTTCACGAGAAACTGGCCAAGGTCGATGCCAGCCTCGGCGACAGCGATATCTACGAGCCGGCACGCAAGAATGAACTGCGGGATCTGCTCGCCGAACAGGCCAAATTGAAGGTTCGTGAAGCCGAGTTGGAAGAAGCCTGGATGCAAGCGCTGGAAACCCTGGAAAGCATGCAGGCGGAGCTGGAGGCGTTGTCCTGATGGAAGCCTTCAAACTGCCCTTTGCGGCGGTATGGGTCGAACCGCTCTGGTTCACCGCGCAGATTCTGCTGATTCTGCTCGCGGGTTACCTGACCCAGCGTTTCGTCGCCAAAGGCCTGACTCGCCTGGGTGAGCGTTATCCTTTCCCGCCGCAATTGCTGATGCCGCTGCGTGGCGTGCTGCGCTGGCTGATCATGGGCAGCGCGCTGCTCTTCGTGCTTGAGCGCCTCGGCGTTTCGGCGACAGTGCTGTGGACGGCGCTGTCGGGTTTTGTCGCGGTGGCGGCGGTGGCGTTCTTCGCCATGTGGAGCGTGCTGTCCAATCTGCTCTGCGCGATCCTGATCTTCACCGTCGGACCGTTCCGCCTCGGCGATGTGGTCGAGCTGGTGGACACCACCGACAAGCCTGGCGTCAAAGGCCGGGTGATCGCGATCAATCTGCTCTACACCACGCTGGTCGAGGCCGAAGAACTCGGCACCGGCAGCGCCATGGTGCAGGTGCCGAACAGCCTGTTCTTCCAGCGTTCGGTGCGGCGTTGGCGCGGGACGGATGTGTTGCCGTCGAGCGGGTTCGAGAAGTAGCTTTTTCAGCGAGATCAAAAGATCGGACGATCGCGGCCCGAGCCTTCGGACGATCTTTTGCTTTTAAGCCCAAAGCGCATTAGCTTGAGCGTCTGTCACGATTCAGAGCCGAGGTGTGCGATGGAGCTTCAAACATGGCTGGCATTCTTTGCCGCCTGCTGGGTGATCAGCCTGTCCCCGGGCGCGGGCGCCATCGCGTCGATGTCCAGCGGTCTGCAATACGGATTCTGGCGCGGCTACTGGAACGCGCTGGGCCTGCAGATCGGCTTGGCGGTGCAGATCGCGATTGTCGGCGCGGGTGTGGGTGCCGTGCTCACCGCATCGGCCACAGCGTTCCATGCGATCAAATGGTTCGGCGTCGCTTATCTGGTTTATCTGGCGATCAAGCAATGGCGGGCGCTGCCCATGGACATGAGCGATGACGCCGCGGTACGGCCGATCGGCAAGCCGCTGGCCCTGGTGTTTCGCGGCTTTCTGGTGAACATCAGCAACCCCAAGGCGTTGGTGTTCATGCTCGCGGTGTTGCCGCAGTTCATCAATCCCCACGCGCCGCTGCTGATTCAGTATGTGGTGATCGGTGTGACGATGGTGTTTGTCGATCTGATCGTGATGGCCGGTTACACCGGGCTGGCGTCGAAGGTGCTGCGTCTGTTGCGCACGCCCAAACAGCAGAAGCGCATGAACCGCACCTTTGCCGGGTTGTTCATTGGTGCGGCGGCGTTTATGGCGACGTTGCGTAAAGCGGCGGCCTGAAGCACTCGGGCAGAAAAAAGGCGACCTTTGCGGGTCGCCTTTTTTGTTTCTCTCGGTCGGTCAGCGCAGAATCACCGGCGCCGTATCACGCGGTAGATTGTTGCGCTGCGGCGCCTCGCGCGGTTGCTCGTAACCGCCACCACCATCGAGCTGCATGCTCAGTTGCCCGGCCACGTCTTCCCCCAAGGCCTTGGACACGTCACGCACCACCCGCGGACGATTCAGCGAGATCTTGATGTCGCGATGGTTCACCAGTTTGGTGTCCTGCGCTTCGCCCATCGCCGTGAAGGCCGAGGTGATCTCGTAAGTCTTGGTGTTGATCAGACTGAAATCCGCCACCAGTGTCAGGCCCAGTACCGCCGAGTAGCTGTCGGTATGCGCCAGCTCGTTGACGTCCTGGGTGAAGTCGATGTCGGACACAGTGCCGAACAACACGTAGTCGGCGCCTTTGAAGTTGCCGGCCTTGATGCGTTTGATCACGTCATACACATCGCCTTTGGACGAGGCGGTGTACGGCGTGCCCTGCACCAGCTGGAACATGCCGGTACGCAGAATTTCACCCTTTATGTCGCCGGTGAATTTGCGCAACTCGCCCTGTTCGATGTAGCTGGTGGTCGCTTCGATCTCGTTGTAGCTCGAAGAGCCGCTGGCGCTGTAGTAGCTCTCGCGGTGATTGCTCTGCGCCGAAACGATGTGGATGTATTGCTCCACGCGCTCCTGATACGCCAGATCCGTCACCGCCACTTTCGGGGCCGCCTGCGCGCTGAACGCGCAAGCCAGGGCCATCATGCCAATCCATGTGCGCATCGATCAACGCTCCGTGGTTTTGCGGATCTCTTTTTCATCCATCCACTCGGCCAGACCGCTTTCGACGTCGATCAACTGCAGGCTGAATTTGTAGAAGACGTCCTTGTAGTCGCTGCTGCGCTTGACGATCGAGCTGATCGAGCCTTCGATGCGGTACTTGGCGGCAACCATATTGCCGGTCTTGGCCACGGTGCTTTTCTTGTACAGACCGCTCTGGTTTTGCAGTTTGAGCTGGTCAACCTGGCTCTGCATTGCGTTGTTATCGCTGGCGAAGCGCGCGACGCCGGTCTTCATCAGCTGGGTCTTGATGCTGGTGGTGATTTCGCGGGTATCGATGTACTCGCTGGTCTTGTTTTTCACGTCGTAGACCTGAACCACGGGACGACCCTGCAGAATGCCGGACTGGGCCAGCGAGCGGGTCATCGATTCGGCGATCATTTGCAGGTCGGTCGAACCGAATTCGTTGGTCACGGTTTCAACGGCTTTGGTGTCGCCGTAACTGATGTTCTTGCTGCCCAGGGTCGGCGAAGTGTTGGCGCAACCGGAGGCCAGCAGGGCGATGACGGCGATGCAGGAAAAGCGTGCAAACATGAGAAAGCTCTCTCAATCAGAAAAAGGGTGGCGGGCTTAAGGCGTTTTGATTTCCAGACGGAAATCCACGGCTTTCGGGGTCGGAGCGATGGCTTGAATGAAGCTGGTCTGAGCGCCATACATCATCTGGCTTTTCCAGACCTCTTCTTCGGCAACCGGGAAACCTTCGGCGCCAAGCCAGGCGAAGCGGTAGTAGAAGATCTTGTTGCTGTTGAGGGTGTTGCTCAACTGCACATTGACGGTCATGAAGCCGTTTTCGCGGGCCACGCGCATGGCGCCGACGACGATGTGTTTCTGCGGCCCCATGGCCACGACTTTGCTCGCGGCGCTGCCCGGCTCAGGTGGCGGCGGGGTGGCGCAGCCTGCCAACAAGGCGAGGGCGGCGACGGCGATAATCTTCAAGCGCATTGCAAGACTCCGTTCTTAAGGTTGTTTGAGGCTGGCGACGTTGGTCGCGCCAGCGCTCGGCATTACGTGAGCAGCGATGCCGCCAGCGAACACCTGGTTGCCAACGGCGCGCAGGCTGACCACTTGATAACGCTGATCGACGGTGACCCTGACCACCGAGCCGCCCACGGCGCTCGGCAGGGTAACCTGATGCTCACCCTTTTTCAGGCGCAGGCGCACCACTTGGGTGTTGTCCGGCAGGGTGCGCCACGTACGGGTATCGGCACCTTCCAGTACCGCTGAAGAAATGCCTACGGCGAGACCGGCCAGCGGATTGGTTTCGTTGATCTGCTTTTGCGCCACGCCTTTGGTGATCGCCCGCACGGTGGTGCGCACGATGATCCCGGGCATGTCATCGCGCAGCGCGCGGCGCGACATAGCGGTGGTGCTGTTCAGCGCGGTCAGGTCAACTTGCTTGCCATCGACACCGATCTGCGCGAACGGCGCGGTGGAAGTGTCCGGTTTGATGATCGGGAACGACAGCGGGGTGATCACCACATTGTTGGAAATCGGCAACGGCAGCGGTACGCGAATCGAGTCGCGGGCCGGGGCCAGGCCGCTCTGCACTACGATCAGGATATCGCTGTCGTCAGACTTCGAAGGTTTGTCGAGGTTGACCAGCGCCTGCTCGAGCAGCGGCGTGTTCGGGCGCAATTCGGCAGCCTTGCGATAACCCGGCGCGGCCAGATCCTTCTCGCCCAGGGCTTCGTAGACGAAACCGGCGAGGTAATGGCTGAACGCGCTCTGATAGCTGTTTTTCAGGCCGACCACTTCCGGCGCGTCGAGGCTGGCAACCGGATAACCCTGAAGATCCTTGTACTGAGTCTTGATGCCTTCTTTCTCGGCCTGTTCTTCGCTCTTGAGGTATTCCTTGTCGCGCAGGTCGGCGATCACCGCTTCGCGTTCGTGGGTCTTTTTGATCGCCGTGCGGGCGCCATCGAAATCGTTGACCGCCAGCAGGTTCAGGGCCATCTGCGTGGTCAGCATGACTTTTTCGTAGTCGTAGCCTTCGTAGCGGCGCACCTTGTCGTTGACGATGAAGCTGCCGAACTGTGCCAGGTACTTGGCGGAGTCGAGCTTGACCGCGTCTTCCCACTGACCGACTACCTTGTCCGCGCTGCCCCAGGCGTTCTGGCTGCCCGACAGATCGCCCTTGGCGCGCAGCAGTTCTCCTTTCTCGAAGTAATAGAGCAGGTCTTTGTCGGTGCCGCTGTTGTTCTTTTCCAGCAGGGTCAGCGCCGCGTCGACGTTGCCGGAAGCCAGTTGCTGGTTGGTCTGGGCCAATTCGGAATCGTAGTTGCGAAACGCTGCACAGCCGGACAACAGAGTGACGGCGCTGAGCGCGAGCAGAGTGGGGGCGCGGAATGCCATGGGTACTTCTTCCCTGAGTAGCAAAACTTGCAGCCGCGGGTGCTGGTCGGGCTGGTGTGACCTATCGACGGCGGCGTTGGCCTCCTGCCAATTCCTCAAGTGTGAGGAGCTTGTGTTGCCGGCTCGCTGAGCGAGGGCGCGGCATTATAAACGCGAGGTGATGGCCATGTAATATCTTTTCGCTTTCATTATTCGGTGGTGTGCCATCACTCGTTCGCGGAATCAGGTGGGCTTGGCGCAGGTTTATGCTGTGGCACGAAGGCTGATCCAACGGTAAAAACCTGGTCGCGCAATACACGCAAATGCAGAACATGCCGATCCTGATCGACGCGAAGTTCAAATGGGCTATCAATGGGCGCTGCCGCAAAACGGAAGGTGTGCAGGCCTTTCTTCAGGCGCAGGCGGGCGATCAGCGTCTTGTCCGGCAACGCTCGCCATGTACGGGTGTCGGCTTCTTCGAACGGATCATGCTGAGTGACGATCAACGAGGCTTTCGCCGGGTTGCGCTCGTTTTCCTGCGCTTGACCGATGGCGGCCATGTTGGCGCGGAACATCGCCCGCGAGATGATTTGCGGCATGTCGTCGCGCAGTGTGCGCATGGACATGTCGGTCACGCTGTTGATCACGGCCAGCGGCTGTTTATGGCCATCCACAGTTATATGCTTGAAATTGGGTGTGACCGAATCAGGCACCATCACCGGGAATGAAATGGGCGCGATGATGACCAACGTTTCGTTCAGACGAACCGGGATCGGCACCTGTACGGAACTGCGAGCCGGGGCCAGCCCACTCTGGATAATCAGCAACACATCGCTTTCATCGGCTTTCGCTGGCGGTTTATCGAGATTGCGCAGGGCCTTTTGCAACAAGGGCATGTCCGGCCGCAATTCGATCGCCTGACGATAACCGGCCGCTGCCAGGGCGCGCTCGCCGAGGGCTTCGTAAGTGAAGCCGGCCAGATAGTGGCTGAACGCACTCTGGTAGCCGTTTTTCAGTTCCACGACCTGCGGCGCCTCGAGCAGGCCGACCGGATAACCCTCCAGGTCCCTGTAATGCAGGGTTTTGCCTTGGGCTTTTGCCTGTTCCTCGGCCGCTTCGTATTGCTTTTCCCGCTGGCGGGCGATCAATGCTTCGCGTTCGTGGGTTTTCCTGATGTCTGCGCGGGCGCCGGCAAAGTCATTGACGGATAGCTGGTTCAAGGCCATTTGCGTAGTCAACATGACCTTTTCGTAATCGTAGCCTTCATAGCGGCGCAGCTTGTCGTTGACCAGCATCGTGCCCATTTCGTCACCGAAGCGCGCGAGCAATTTCATTGCGCCGGACGGGTTGGCCTCCTCGCGCTGGAAGATCATCCGGTCGGCATTGCGCCAGGCGTCCTGGCTGTCGGGCAGGACACTGCCAGCGCTGAGGATCGCGCCTTTTTCCAGGTAATACAGCAGATCCTTGTCTTCCCACGGGTTGTGCAATTCCACCAGTGCCAGAGCGCCGTCAAGATTGCCCCGGGTCATTTGCTCGGTGGTCTGCTGCATTTCAAGATCGTAGTGGCGATAGGCGGCACAACCGCTCAACTGAACAGCCACGCAGAGCAGCAAAACGAACGGAAGACTGCGCATTGACCTTGATTCCTTGCACGCAATGGCTCTGGGGCGGGCAGTATAAAGTGGATGATGGCAAATGGCTGCGATCTTCATCGGGCGTGTCGAGGCAATCGGCAGCGGGCGGTGCGGCCATACTCATCGACAAACGCTGCTGCCGTCTGCCGGGTATTTCCTGCCAATCAAAGCGAAACGCCGACAAAGCTTGAGAGAAATGTCTTCGAAGTGAACAATATGTAACTTCGCATTTCCATTTGAGATTCGTTCATGACTGCCTCGTCCCGATTGCTGGCCTGGCTGCTGTTCCCGATATTGTCTCTGAGCAGCCTGCCGCTGCTGGCCGATACCGTGGAAGGCGCGCCGCAAGCGTTGCACCTGCTCGACTACATCAGTGCCGATTACCCGCCGACGGTCGCGGCAGGCAAAGTCATCGACGACGGCGAATACCGCGAACAACTGGAATTCACCCAGGTTCTGCAAGGCTTGATCACTGCGTTGCCAGCCAAACCGGAAAAAGCCGCGCTGGAGCAGGGCGTCAAGTCGTTGCATGCCGCCATCAGTGCGAAGCAGGACGGCGCCGATGTTGCCCGTCAGGCCCGGCAGTTGGGCGCGAAACTGGCCGTGGCGTATGAAGTCAGCCAAGCGCCGATCATCACCCCGGACCCGGCACGCGGTGCGCCGTTGTATGCGCAAAACTGCTCGGTGTGCCACGGCGAGACAGGCGCTGGCGACGGCCCGGCCGGCGTTGGTCTGACGCCCGCGCCGGCCAACCTGCGTGACGCCGCGCGCATGGACCATCTGAGCCTGTACGCGATCTACAGCACCCTCGGCCAAGGCGTCGAAGGCACAGACATGCCGGCGTTTGCCGATCAGCTCGATGATCGCCAGCGCTGGGATCTGGCCACCTACATCGCCGGCTTCAGTGCCGATGCGGCGGCCGCCAAGTCCGGCAAGGTCTACAACATCGCCGACCTGGCTCGGCAGACGCCGGCCGAAGTGCAGGCTGCCGAAGGCGCAGAGGTCGCGGCAACTTTCCGCGCCCAGCGTGCGCAACCGCCGCAGGTCAAGCGCGGCCCGGCGCAGTTGCTCGACTACACCGCCGCCACGCTGGACAAGAGCCTCGCGGCCTACCGCGCCGGTGAGCACGATCAGGCCTATGACCTGTCTGTCGCGGCCTATCTGGAAGGCTTCGAGCTGGTCGAGAGCTCGCTGGATAACGTCGATGCCAACGTGCGCAAGGACACCGAAAAATCGCTGATGGCGTACCGGCAGTCGCTGCAGGACGGTCTGCCTGTCGAGCAGGCCGAGCAGCGTCTGGACGCGGCCAGGGCCAAACTGAAGGACTCCGCCGGCCTGCTGGGCAGCGATGGTCTGAGCTGGTCGCTGAGCTACATCTCCGGTCTGCTGATTCTGCTGCGCGAAGGCCTGGAAGCGATTCTGGTGCTGGCGGCGATCCTCGCCTTCCTGCGCAACACCGGCCAGCAATCGGCCGTTCGCAGTGTCAACGTTGGCTGGGGCTTGGCGTTGCTGGCGGGCTTGGGTACCTGGGCGCTGGCGGCGTATGTGATCGATGTCAGCGGTTCGCAGCGTGAGTTGCTCGAAGGCGCCACGGCGCTGTTTGCCAGCGTCATGGTGCTGTGGCTTGGCGTGTGGATGCATGACCGCCGTCACGCGGCGGCCTGGCAGGATTACATCAAAAGCAGTCTGGTCGGCGGCGGTGGACGTTTCGGTTTTGCGATCCTGGCGTTCTTCTCGGTCTATCGCGAGTTGTTTGAAGTGATCCTGTTCTACGAAACCCTGTGGCTGCAGGCCGGGCCTGCCGGGCACAACGCGGTGCTGGCCGGTGGTGCGACGGCGCTGGTGCTGCTGGTTGGCCTGGCGTGGGTGATTCTGCGCGGCTCGGCGAAACTGCCGCTGACGCTATTCTTCAGCATCAACGCCGCGCTGTTGTGCGCGTTGTCGGTGGTGTTTGCCGGGCACGGCGTCAAGGCCTTGCAGGAAGCCGGGATCTTCGGCACACGGCCGGTGGCGTTCTTTGAATTCGACTGGCTGGGGATTCATGCCGATGCCTATTCGCTGACCGCGCAGGCAGTAGCGATTGTGGCGATCGTTGTGTTGTATGGGCGCAGTTGGGTGGCGGAGAAGCGCCGGGTTTCGGCTGCCTGATTGAGCGATCCCAAAAGATCGCAGCCTTCGGCAGCTCCAACAGGGTCGTGCATGTCGCAATGTCACCCCGCGACGCGCACTCTGTCGGAGCTGCCGCAGGCTGCGATCTTTTGCTTTTAGAGGTAAAGAACATGCGTGTATGGATCGATGCCGACGCCTGCCCGCGGGCGGCGAAGGATCTGGTGGTGAAGTTCGCGCTCAAGCGCCAGTTCGAAGTGGTGCTGGTTGCCGGGCAGCCGCAGACCAAGCCGGGGCTGGCCATCGTCAAACTGATTGTGGTGCCGAGCGGGCCGGATGCTGCGGATGACTATTTGGTCGAGCACGCCGTGCCGGGCGAGCTGGTGATCTGCAGCGATATTCCGCTGGCTGATCGGCTGGTCAAGAAGGGCGTGGCGGCGCTGGATCCGCGTGGCAAGGAGTTCGATGCGCAGAACATGGGCGAACGCCTGGCGGTGCGTAATCTGTTCACCGATCTCCGGGAGCAGGGCCAGATGAGCGGCGGGCCGGCGCCGTTTGGCGAGCGCGAGAAACAGGCGTTTGCCAATGCGTTGGACCGGATTCTGACCCGGCTCATCCGCAAGCCCTGAGTCTTGCACAATGATGATCGTTCCCACGCTCTGCGTGGGAATGCAGCCTTGGACGCTCGGCGTCCGCTGCTATTGGTCGTACATCTGTGGTGAGGCCGGAACGCGGAGCGTCCCTGAATGCATTCCCACGCGGAGCGTGGGAACGATCAGGTGAAAGAAGGGGGATCAAGCGTCGTTTTCGTGGGTCAGTTCGAGCACGCGGTCGACCAGTTTGTTGATGCCCGAAGCCGCTTCACTGATGGTCTGCGCCAGCATGTAGGCCGGGGTGGTGACCAGTTTGCGCGCCTTGTCTTCGACGATCTCGGTCACGGCGCACTCTTCGTGGGTCGCGCCCATTTTGCTCATCGCCGCGGCGGTATCGGCATCGTTACCGATGGTGCAAGTCACTCCGGGGCCGTAGATTTTCGCTGCCAGCGCCGGGGAGATGCAGATCAGCCCGACCGGTTTGCCCGCTTCGGCAAATGCCTCGGCCAGGGCCAGCACTTCCGGTTGCACGGTGCAGCCGGCGCCTTCGATGGCGAAGTTCGACAGGTTCTTCGCCGCGCCAAATCCGCCGGGCACGATCAGTGCGTCGAAGTCTTCGACGTCGGCGTCGCGGATATCCTTGACGTTGCCCCGGGCAATCCGCGCCGATTCCACCAGCACGTTGCGCGATTCCGGCATTTCTTCGCCGGTCAGGTGGTTGATCACATGCAATTGCGCAATGTTCGGCGCAAAGCACTGCACCTGCGCGCCGCGCTGGTCGAGGCGCAGCAGGGTGATGACACTTTCCTGGATTTCGGCGCCGTCGTACACGCCGCTGCCGGACAGGATCACTGCAACTTTTTTGCTCATGGGCTTCTCTCCAGATTCATGGCGCTCAATGTCCCTTAAATCGTCGCGCGTGGCCATAGGGGCATGGGCGACGCGCGCGGGGGCAGAGCGCTCTCTCAATGGATCGCAACGGCGGCGGGGTGTTCATTATTTGCCTGGACTGCGCCTGGCAGCTGCCAGCGAACGGCTTATTCGGCTGGCGTTTTTGGCTCGGCAGGATTGTTCGTTTCGGCCAGCGGCAACTGCTCGGCCGCAGCGGCTTTGGCGAGCTGCTCGTCCTGATGGATTTTCTTCGCCAGTTGCGCATTCTTGAAGCGGCGCCGCAGCCACAGGCCCAGCCCGAGGATCAGCAAGGCGCCGAGCACCCACAGCTCGTACTTCTTGATGCTGCCGAGCATGCCTTCCAGCACTGCACCGAAGTGATAAGCCGCCGCAGCCAGGGCGGTGGCC
This sequence comes from Pseudomonas sp. Choline-02u-1, assembly GCF_002836515.1. Classification (GTDB taxonomy): domain Bacteria; phylum Pseudomonadota; class Gammaproteobacteria; order Pseudomonadales; family Pseudomonadaceae; genus Aquipseudomonas. The sequence goes on along the minus strand of NZ_PJBC01000065.1, from coordinate 411,483 downwards.
CAGATCGCCGCGCCGATGCCGTTGAGCAGCAGGTAGCGTCCCGGCGGATAACCGGACAAACCGATTGCCACCGGCATCACCGTGCGCAGACCGTAGACGAAGCGGAAGCTCAGGACCCAGATGTCCGGATGCTTGCGGATGTGCTCCAGCGCGCGGTCGCCCATCAGCTGCCAGCGCGGTTTGCGCGCGAGCAATTTGCGCCCGTGCTTGCGCCCCAGGAAGTACCACAGCTGATCGCCGGCATAGCTGCCGAAGAACGCCACGACCACCACCAGGTTGATGTCCATGTATCCACGGAACGCGAGGAAGCCTGCGAGCACCAGGATGGTTTCGCCTTCGAAGAACGTGCCGAGGAACAAGGCAAAGTAGCCAAAGTCGTGCAGAAATTGTTGGAGCATTGTCTGGGTGCTGGCGAAATGAACGCGCAGCCTAACCCTTCAGGCACATTCGTGAAAGTATCGAAATGTGTCTCGACGTGAACAATTCCTACACTGAGAATGGAATGCGGCTACCTGTCACAGGTTTCACACAACTGTCATCCGTTCGTCATAATGGCCGTCTATAACTGTCACGCTCGCCCGTTTGCGCGGGCTCAGGAGTCTGCCGTGAGCTTTACCCCCGCCAATCGTCTGTTCCCTGCCACCCGTTTGCGCCGCAATCGCCGTGATGATTTTTCCCGGCGATTGGTGCGTGAAAACGTGCTGACCGTCGATGATCTGATCTTGCCGGTGTTTGTACTCGACGGTGAAAACCGCCGCGAAGCCGTGGCCTCGATGCCGGGCGTCGAGCGACTGACGATTGATCTGCTGCTTGAAGAAGCCGCCAAGTGGGTAGAGCTGGGCATTCCAGCGCTGGCACTGTTCCCGGTCACGCCGCCTGACCTGAAATCCCTTGATGCCGCCGAAGCCTGGAATCCGCAAGGCATCGCCCAGCGCGCCACGCGCGCCCTGCGTGAGCGTTTTCCGGAACTTGGCGTAATCACCGATGTGGCGCTGGACCCATTCACCACCCACGGTCAGGACGGCATTCTCGACGAAGACGGTTACGTGCAGAACGACATCACCGTCGATGCGCTGGTACGTCAGGCGCTGTCCCACGCTGAAGCGGGCGCGCAGGTCGTCGCGCCATCGGACATGATGGATGGCCGCATCCAGGCGATTCGTGAAGCGCTGGAAATCGCCGGTCACGTCAACGTGCGCATCATGGCCTACTCGGCCAAGTACGCCAGCGCCTATTACGGGCCGTTTCGCGATGCGGTGGGATCGGCTTCGAACCTCGGCAAGGCGAACAAGGCTTCTTATCAGATGGACCCCGCCAACAGCGACGAAGCGCTGCACGAAGTCGGTGCGGACTTGTCCGAAGGCGCGGACATGGTCATGGTCAAGCCGGGCATGCCCTACCTGGACATTCTTTTTCGGGTCAAAGATGCCTTCAAGGTGCCGACCTTCGTCTATCAGGTCAGTGGCGAATACGCCATGCACATGGCCGCTATCCAGAATGGCTGGTTGAGCGAAGCGGTGATCCTCGAGTCACTGACCGCCTTTAAACGTGCCGGTGCAGATGGCATCCTGACTTACTTTGCCGTTCGTGCCGCTCAATTGTTACGAGAGCAGAAATAGCCCTCCCAGGAACATTCCATGAATACCGAAGGACTCACTGAAGTTGCCGTAAAAGAAGCTCAGCCGGTGGTCGAGCAAATCACCGAAACGCCGCCGGAACTGGAGCCCGCGCCACCCGCGCCGGTTGCCGAAACCGCCGCGGCGGTGCCGGCGATCGCTATTCCCGGCCTGGATGACAGCAGCCTGTACATCCACCGCGAGCTTTCGCAACTGCAATTCAACATCCGCGTGCTGGAACAGGCGCTGGACGAGTCCTACCCGTTGCTGGAGCGGCTGAAGTTTCTGTTGATCTTCTCCAGCAACCTCGACGAATTCTTCGAGATCCGCGTCGCCGGGCTGAAAAAGCAGATCACCTTCGCCCGCGAACAGGCAGGCGCCGATGGCCTGCAGCCGCATCAGGCGCTGGCGCGGATCAGCGAGCTGGTTCACGGTCACGTCGACCGCCAGTACGCGATCCTCAACGACATCCTGCTGCCGGAGCTGGAAAAGCATCAGGTGCGCTTCATCCGTCGGCGTAACTGGACGACCAAGCTCAAGACCTGGGTCCGCCGTTATTTCCGCGACGAAATCGCGCCGATCATCACCCCGATCGGCCTCGACCCGACACACCCGTTCCCGCTGCTGGTGAACAAGAGCCTGAACTTCATCGTCGAACTCGAAGGCATCGATGCCTTCGGGCGCGACTCGGGTCTGGCGATCATTCCGGCGCCGCGTCTGCTGCCACGGATCATCAAGGTGCCGGAGGAAGTCGGCGGCGCCGGCGACAACTATGTGTTCTTGTCCTCGATGATCCACGCCCACGCCGATGACCTGTTCCAGGGCATGAAGGTGAAAGGCTGCTACCAGTTCCGCCTGACCCGCAACGCCGACCTGGCGCTCGACTCCGAAGACGTCGAAGACCTGGCCCGTGCGCTGCGTGGCGAATTGTTCTCGCGGCGTTACGGCGACGCGGTGCGTCTGGAAGTCGCCGACACTTGCCCGAAACATCTCTCTGACTACCTGCTCAAGCAGTTCAACCTGAGCGAGACCGAGTTGTATCAGGTCAACGGCCCGGTCAACCTGACGCGCCTGTTCAGCATCACCGGTCTGGACAGCCATCCGGAGCTGCAATACACGCCGTTCACCCCGCAGATCCCGAAACTGCTGCAGAACAGCGAAAACATTTTCAGCGTGGTCAGCAAGCAGGACATCCTCTTGCTGCACCCGTTCGAGTCGTTCACCCCCGTGGTCGACCTGCTGCGTCAGGCCGCGAAAGACCCGCATGTGTTGGCCGTACGGCAGACGCTGTACCGCTCCGGTGCCAACTCCGAGATCGTCGATGCGCTGGTCGACGCCGCGCGTAACGGCAAGGAAGTCACTGCGGTGATCGAGCTGCGTGCGCGCTTCGACGAAGAGTCCAACCTGCAACTGGCCAGCCGTCTGCAAGCGGCCGGTGCGGTGGTGATCTACGGCGTGGTCGGCTTCAAGACCCACGCCAAGATGATGCTGATCCTGCGCCGTGAGGCTGGCGAGATCGTCCGTTATGCGCATCTCGGCACCGGCAACTACCACGCCGGTAACGCCAAGCTTTACACCGACTACAGCCTGCTGACCTCCGATGACGCTTTGTGCGAAGACGTCGGCAAACTGTTCAGCCAGTTGATCGGCATGGGCAAGACGCTGCGCATGAAGAAGCTGCTGCATGCGCCGTTCACCCTGAAGAAGGGCATGCTCGACATGATTGCCCGCGAGACGCAGTTCGCCCTCGAAGGCAAACCGGCGCACATCATCGCCAAGTTCAACTCGCTGACTGATCCGAAAATCATCCGGGCGTTGTACAAGGCCAGCCAGTCCGGGGTACGCATCGATTTGGTGGTGCGCGGCATGTGCTGCCTGCGTCCGGGCATCGCCGGGGTCTCGCACAACATTCATGTGCGCTCGATCATTGGCCGCTTCCTTGAGCACACGCGGGTGTTCTACTTCCTCAATGGCGGCGACGAGCAGATGTTCCTCTCCAGCGCCGACTGGATGGAGCGCAACCTCGACAAGCGTGTCGAGACTTGCTTCCCGGTGGAAGGCAAGAAGCTGCTGACCCGCGTCAAGAAGGAGCTGGAGCTGTACCTGACCGACAACACCCACAGCTGGAGCCTGCAGTCGGACGGCCGCTACATCCGCAACACGCCAACGGGTAACCAGAACCCGCGCAGTGCGCAGGCGACGTTGCTGGAGCGGTTGGGCAGCCCGATTTTGCCGGTGAGCAGCTGACCGTCAGCCCAATAAAAAAGGCGATCCCTCGGGATCGCCTTTTTTGTACCTGAGACATCAACCTGTAGGAGCTGTCGAGTGCAACGAGGCTGCGATTTTTTGATCTTGATCTTGAGGATCAAAAGATCGCAGCCTTCGGCAGCTCCCACAGACGCGTTCAGTGCACCGTGAGAACGATCCCCACCCGCGTCAGCCAATCCGCTTCGAGGCCGAAATCCGCCTGAGTCAGCTGATTTTCATCCAGCCAGTTCTCCGGGAATTCCACATCAAGATGGTCGCCATTGGCATGCAGCACCACCTGTGGCATTGCCTGGGTTCCGCGAATGTGGTGGAACAGAATCGCAAACCGCAGCAACACGCACAGGCGAATCAACTTGATGCCGTCGTCGCCGAACTCGGCGAACTTGTCTTTGGGAATGTTGCGACGGTGGCCGCGCACCAGGAGCGCGAGCATCTGCTGGTCTTCGCGGGAGAAGCCGGCCAGGTCTGAGTGCTCGATCAGGTAGGCACCGTGCTTGTGGTAGTGATAGTGAGCGATGTCGAGGCCGACTTCGTGCACTTTCGCCGCCCAACCGAGCAGTTCGCGCCAGATGCCGTCATCCAGTTCCCAGTCCACGGCAACCTGATCGAACGCGTGCAGGGCTTTGCGCTCGACGCGTGCCGCCTGTTCCAGATCGACGTGATAGCGCTCCATCAGCGAGGTCAGGGTGCGTTCGCGCACGTCTTCGTGATGATGGCGGCCGAGCAGGTCGTAGAGCACCCCTTCGCGCAGCGCGCCTTCGCAGTGATCCATGCGTTGCAGTTCCAGGGCATCGAAGATCGCTTCGAGAATCGCCAGGCCTGCCGGGAAAATTGCCCGGCGATCAGGCTTGATGCCTTCGAAATCGATCTTGTCGGCGTCGCCGAGTTTGAACAGCTTGCGCTTGAGCCAGGCCAGGCCTTCGGCGTTGACCTCACCGCTGCCGTGGCCGCCAGCCTTCAGGGCCAGGCCTATGGCGCGGATGGTGCCGGAGGAGCCGATGGCTTCATCCCAGGTCAGGCGATGCAGGGCGTGTTCGATGCTCATGATTTCCAGGCGCGCCGCCGTATAAGCCTGGGCGTAGCGGGCCGGGGTGATCTTGCCGTCCTTGAAGTAGCGCTGGGTGAAACTCACGCAGCCCATTTGCAGGCTTTCGCGCAGCAATGGCTCGAAGCGCTGGCCGATGATGAATTCGGTGCTGCCGCCGCCAATGTCGGCGACCAAACGTTTGCCCGGCGTATCGGCGAGCGTGTGCGACACGCCGAGATAGATCAGGCGCGCTTCTTCGCGGCCGGAGATGACTTCTACCGTATGGCCGAGGATTTCCTCGGCGCGGCGGATGAATTCGCCACGGTTGCGCGCTTCACGCAAGGCGTTGGTGCCGACGATGCGCACGGCGCCGAGCGGCATACCGTTGATCAGTTGGGCAAAGCGCTTGAGGCAATCGAGGCCGCGCTGCATCGATTCTTCGTTGAGCTGGCGCGCATCGTCGATGCCGGCGGCCAGTTGCACCTTTTCGCCGAGGCGCTCGAGGATGCGGATTTCGCCGTTCTGGGCCTTGGCCACGACCATGTGAAAGCTGTTGGAGCCCAGGTCGATTGCGGCGATCAGGGACAGATTCTTGGCTTGGGATTGCGGCATGGTCAGGGGGTCTCGGTCGATAACCCCGACATCGTGCCACGATCAAACGCTGGCGCCAACGCGCACGGTTCAAACCGTTGATTCAGCGCAGAAAGTCTTGAGGCCGCAGCCTGATCGTTCCCACGCTCTGCGTGGGAATGCCTCACCGGACGCTCTGCGTCCGCTTTTGGAACGCGGAGCGTCCCGGGCTGCATTCCCACGCGGAGCGTGGGAACGATCAGGATGGGGCAGATTCAGGCAGTCGCTTCCACGGTGCCAATAAAATTCGCCAGCTCCGCCGTCTGCGGGTTGGCGAACAACACCTTCGGATCGCCCACTTCATGCACTTTGCCGTGGTGCATGAACACCAGCTTGTCACCGACCTCGCGGGCAAAGCGCATTTCGTGGGTGACCATGATCAGCGTCATGCCTTCCCTGGCCAATTGCCGCACCACGCTGAGCACTTCATTGACCAGCTCAGGGTCGAGTGCCGAAGTGATTTCATCGCACAGCAACACCTTCGGCGACATCGCCAAGGCCCGCGCAATCGCCACGCGCTGCTGCTGGCCGCCGGACAGCCGATCCGGAAAGGCATCGAATTTCTCGCCCAGACCGACCCGCTCCAACATCTGGCGCGCCAGTTCGGCTGCCTTGGCCTTGGGTACTTTTTGCACCACTTGCGGCGCGAGCATGACGTTTTCGCCGACGGTCAGGTGCGGGAACAAATTGAACTGCTGAAAGACCATGCCGACCTTCTGCCGCAGGCTGCGCAGATCGGCGCGGGCGGCGTCGAGGTATTCGCCGTCGACTTCGATCACCCCGTCGTTGATCGACTCCAGCCCATTGAGCGTGCGCAACAGGGTCGATTTGCCCGAGCCACTGCGGCCGATGATCGCCACGACCTGGCCTTCCTCGACGCTGAGGTCGATGCCTTTGAGTACGTGGTGATCGCCGTAGTATTTATGCAGGGCGGAAATTCTAAGCAGAGGCATGCAGTCTCCTTTCCAGGTAGCGCGCACTGAGGGACAAGGGGTAGCAGAGCAGGAAGTAGCCGAGCGCGACGAGGCCGTAGACCATGAACGGTTCGAACGTGGCATTGGCGAGCATGCCGCCGGTCTTGGTCAGTTCGGTGAAGCCGATGATCGACGTCACCGCTGTGCCTTTGACCACTTGCACCGAAAAGCCCACGGTGGGCGCCACAGCGATGCGCAGCGCTTGCGGCAGAATCACGTAGCGCAATTGCTCGAGCGGATTGAGCGCCAGGCTCGACGAGGCTTCCCACTGGCCATGGGGAATCGCCTCGACGCAACCGCGCCAGATCTCCGCCAGATAGGCGCTGGTGAACAAGGTCAGAGCGATCGCAGCGGCCATCCACGGCGAAATCTCGATCCCGGCCAGCGCCACACCGAAGAACACCAGAAACAGTTGCATCAACAGTGGCGTGCCCTGAAACAGCTCGATCCAGGTGCGGGCGATGCTGCTTGGCAACGTGTTCTTCGAGATGCGCATCACCAGAATCAGCAGGCCGACGAGGCCGCCGCCGATGAATGCCACCAGCGACAGCGCCAGCGTCCATTGCAGACCGGTGAGCAGGTTGCGCAGGATGTCCCAGAAAGTGAAATCGCTCATTGGCTGCTCCTCGCAATGAACCGCCGGCCGAACCAGTTGAGCAATTGGCGGATCAGCAGCGCCATGCACAGGTAGATCAGGGTGGTCAGCGCGTAGGTTTCAAAGGCGCGGAAGTTGCGTGACTGAATGAAGTTGGCGGCGAAGCTCAATTCTTCCGTGGCGATCTGCGAACACACCGCCGAACCGAGCATGACAATGATGATCTGGCTGCTCAGCGCCGGCCAGACCTTGCCCAGCGCCGGCAGCAGGACGACGTGGCGGAACGCTTCGAAGCGGGTCATCGCCAGTGCCGCAGCCGCTTCCAGCTGCCCGCGCGGAATCGCCTGGATGCCGGCGCGGATGATTTCGGTCGAATAGGCGCCAAGGTTGATCACCATCGCCAGCACCGCTGCCTGCCACTCGGAGATCTGCATGCCGAGCGACGGCAGGCCGAAGAAGATGAAGAACAGTTGCACCAGAAACGGCGTGTTGCGGATCAACTCGACGTAGACGCCGAAGATCGCCGAGAACGGGCGGATCTGCCACGCCCGCACCAGCGCCCCGACAATGCCCACGCCGACCCCGAGCAGCGCGCCGATAGCGGTCAGCTCAAGGGTGAACAGCGCGCCGCGCAGCAGCAGGTCGGTGTTTTCCACCACCGGCAAAAAATCGAACTGATAAGCCATGAAGGTCTCCCGCGCAGTCGATCAGAGATCGGCCGGCAGCGGCTCTTTCAGCCAGGTCTGCGAGTTCTTTTCCAGTGCGCCGTCAGCCTTGGCGGTGTTGAGGATGTCGTTGACCTTGGTCAGCAGCGCCGCTTCGTTCTTGTTCACGCCCACATAGACCGGGGAATCCTTGAGCTTCACCTTCAGCGCCGGTACGCGCTTGGGGTTCTTCTCGCTGATGGCCACCATTACCACGTTGCCGCTGGCGATCAGATCGACCTGGCCTGCCAAATAAGCGGCGATGGTCGAGTTGTTGTCTTCGAAACGCTTGATGGTCATGCCTTCAGGGGCAACTTTGCTCAGTTCGATGTCTTCGATGGCGCCACGGGTGACGCTGATGGTCTTGCCCTTGAGGTCGTCGAGGCTGGTGATCGCAGCGTCTGGCGGACCGAACACGGCGAGGTAGAACGGCGCATAGGCGCGGGAGAAGTCGATGACCTTCTCGCGCTCGGGGTTTTTGCCGAGGCTGGAAATCACCAGATCAACCTTGCCGGTGGTCAGGAACGGGATACGGTTGGTGCTGTTGACCGGGGTCAGTTCGAGTTTGACCTTGAGTTGGTCGGCGAGCAGCTTTGCCGTGTCGATATCCAGGCCGCGCGGCTTCATGTCCGGGCCGACCGAGCCGAACGGCGGGAAGTCCTGGGGCACGGCAACTTTCAGCGTGCCGCGTTTGACCACGTCGTCCAGACCGTCGGCGTGAGCGGGGGCCTGGCACAGCAGCAGGCCGGCAAACAGGGAAGCGAGGAGGGCGCTGTAACGCTGGGTCATGGACAATCTCCGGATCGGCGGGAAGTGGTTGCTGCGATCGGACAGAGCATGGGCCGTGCCAACAGGCGGATTTCGCCCCGGCAGGCCGCAGTAGCAGCGGCTTCGTTCGGTCTTACTGGTCTGAACAGTCAACTCGGTTTTCGCACTGCGATGGCGCATCGGCAGTGCGCGCCGAACCCCGCTGGGGCACGACTTGCCGGACTCGACGAATAGCTTTACAACTAGCCGCACCTTGGCCCTGACGCGTCCGCAAACCATGAATTCGATCTCCCGCGCCGTACCCGAAGTGGCGCTGCAAGCGATCCGCAAACTGATCACCGAACAGGGCTTCGGCGCCGGCGATGCGTTGCCTTCGCAACGGGATCTGGCGTTGCAACTGGGCGTCAGCCGGGCCTCCCTGCGTGAGGCGCTGTCGTCGCTCAGTGCACTGGGCGTGGTCAGCATTCAGCCGGGCAAAGGCGTCTTCGTGCAGGCGCCAGTGGAACTGACGAATGGCGAAAGCGCACCGGGCTGGGCGTTTGCGGCGCAGGCCTCGCCGCTGGATATCTTTCAGTTGCGCTATGCACTGGAAGGGTTTGCGGCGGGGCTGGCGGCGGTGACGCTGAGCACGTTTGATCTGGATGCGCTGGAAGACAACGTCGCGGCGATGCGTGAGCAATTACGCGCCGGCGATTTCGAAGCGGCGGCGACACTCGACTTCGAATTTCACCGGCGCATCCTGCTGGCCAGCGGCAATCAGGCGATGCTGAGCATTCTCACCGCCAGCGCCGAGATCTTCCTCGAGAGTCAGAAACTGCCGTTCATCCGCGCCGAGCGCGCCATGGAAACCTGGCAGGAACACCGCAAGATCCTCCGCGCCCTGGCGCGCCGCGCGTCGGGGGCGGCGCAGAAAGCCATGCAAGAACACGTGCGCAACGCTGCCCTGCGCACCGGAATCGCCTTCATCGCTCCCGCCGCCGGCTGACTTGAACCATACCCAAACTCATCAGTCACCATAGCAACACTCAATCAACTGCGGCTTCCTGAACACGGGAAGGGCGGCTATGATGGGCCACGTTTTTTTGCTTACAACCTGGAGAATTCCATGAGCAGCGATCTGATCAAACACGTTAGCGACGCTAGCTTCGAAGCCGACGTACTCAAGGCCGAAGGCGCTGTCCTGGTCGACTACTGGGCTGAATGGTGCGGCCCTTGCAAAATGATCGCACCGGTTCTGGACGAGATTGCCGAAACTTACAAAGGCAAGCTGACCGTCGCCAAACTGAACATCGACGAAAACCAGGAAACCCCGGCCAAGCACGGCGTGCGTGGTATCCCGACGCTGATGCTGTTCAAGAACGGCAACGTTGAAGCGACCAAGGTCGGCGCACTGTCGAAGTCGCAACTGGCGGCTTTCCTCGACGCCAACATCTGAGCGTCGCAGTAAAACGCTGAAAAAAGGCCCCGCAAATCGCGGGGCTTTTTGCGTATTCAGGGCTAGACGCTCCGAAACTCAGGTGGTACATTCGGCCCCGCACTGGTTTCTCCAATGCCCCCTGCTAGCCGTCGCCGACGCACTCCTTTTCGAATTAGTTCGCGATCCTGTCGCCTTCTCCGCGGCGCGGCCTCATTAAGCCAAAAGCTTAATTTCCCCCCTCCATAAATGATTACGTCATTCCTATATGAATCTGACTGAACTCAAGCAAAAGCCGATTACCGAACTGCTCGAATTGGCCGAACAGATGGGCATAGAAAATATGGCCCGTTCGCGCAAGCAGGACGTGATTTTCTCCCTGCTGAAAAAGCACGCGAAGAGCGGCGAGGAAATCTCCGGTGATGGCGTGCTGGAGATTCTCCAGGACGGCTTCGGCTTCCTGCGCTCCGCAGACGCTTCCTACCTGGCCGGCCCGGACGATATCTACGTCTCGCCGAGCCAGATCCGCCGCTTCAACTTGCGCACCGGTGACACCATCGTTGGCAAGATCCGCCCTCCGAAGGAAGGCGAGCGGTATTTCGCCCTGCTCAAGGTCGACACGATCAACTTCGATCGTCCCGAGAACGCGAAAAACAAGATTCTCTTCGAGAACCTGACCCCGCTGTTCCCGACCGTGCGCATGAAGATGGAAGCCGGTAACGGTTCCACCGAAGACCTCACCGGTCGCGTGATCGACCTGTGTGCACCGATCGGCAAAGGCCAGCGTGGTCTGATCGTCGCACCGCCGAAAGCCGGTAAAACGATCATGCTGCAGAACATCGCAGCGAACATCGCCCGTAACAATCCTGAAGTTCACCTGATCGTGCTGTTGATCGACGAGCGTCCGGAAGAAGTGACCGAAATGCAGCGCACCGTGCGCGGCGAAGTGGTTGCCTCGACCTTCGATGAGCCGCCGACCCGTCACGTGCAGGTCGCTGAAATGGTGATCGAGAAGGCCAAGCGCCTGGTCGAACACAAGAAAGACGTGGTGATCCTGCTGGACTCCATTACCCGTCTGGCCCGTGCCTACAACACCGTGATCCCGAGCTCCGGCAAGGTATTGACCGGTGGTGTCGATGCCCACGCCCTCGAGAAGCCGAAGCGTTTCTTCGGCGCCGCGCGTAACATCGAAGAAGGCGGCTCGCTGACCATTATCGCCACCGCGCTGGTAGAAACCGGCTCGAAGATGGACGAAGTGATCTACGAAGAGTTCAAGGGTACCGGCAACATGGAACTGCCGCTGGATCGCAAGATCGCCGAGAAGCGTGTGTTCCCGGCCATCAATATCAACCGCTCCGGCACCCGCCGCGAAGAGTTGCTGACCGCCGACGACGAACTGCAGCGCATGTGGATTCTGCGCAAGCTGCTGCACCCGATGGACGAAGTTGCCGCCATCGAGTTCCTGGTCGACAAGTTGAAAACGACCAAAACCAACGACGAGTTCTTCTTGTCGATGAAGCGCAAGTAATACGCTGGCGTTTCAATAAAGGACGCTCCCGCAAGGGGGCGTTTTTTTTGCCCCGAAGAATCTCGCACCCAGCGGATATATCGGCTGATGCGCTGATTCTGCGGTGTCGGCTGCGCACTCCGGAGTCCGCAGCCGGCTCCTTCGCAGTAGCGCGCTAGCCATAATCGAGCGATGACGGGCTGCTGTTTGCCCGTCAGAGCAGGTAGGATGTACGCCTATTTTGAGGGTGCCATCGTCAATGAAATTCAAGGATCTTCGGGATTTCGTGCAGCAGCTTGAGCAGCGCGGAGAGTTGAAACGCATCCAGATTCCCGTCTCGCCGGTGCTGGAGATGACTGAGGTGTGCGATCGCACGCTACGGGCCAAAGGCCCGGCGCTGCTGTTCGAAAAACCCACCGGCTACGACATTCCGGTGCTCGGCAACCTGTTCGGCACACCCGAGCGCGTGGCCATGGGCATGGGCGCCGAGTCGGTCAGCGAACTGCGCGAAATCGGCAAGCTACTGGCGTTCCTCAAGGAGCCGGAGCCGCCGAAGGGTTTGAAGGATGCGTGGTCGAAGCTGCCGATCTTCCGCAAGATCATTTCGATGGCGCCGAAAGTGGTCAAAGATGCGGTGTGCCAGGAAGTAGTCATCGAAGGCGATGATGTCGATCTGGCAATGCTGCCGGTACAGACCTGCTGGCCCGGCGACGTCGGCCCGCTGATCACCTGGGGCCTGACGGTCACCAAAGGCCCGAACAAGGAGCGCCAGAACCTCGGCATCTACCGTCAGCAGGTGATCGGCCGCAACAAGGTGATCATGCGCTGGCTCAGCCACCGTGGCGGTGCCCTCGATTTTCGCGAGTGGTGCGAGAAGCATCCGGGCCAGCCGTTCCCGGTGTCCGTGGCCCTTGGCGCCGATCCGGCAACGATTCTCGGCGCCGTGACGCCGGTACCGGACAGCCTCTCCGAATACGCTTTCGCAGGGCTCTTGCGCGGTAACCGCACCGAACTGGTCAAGTGCCGGGGCAACGACCTGCAAGTGCCGGCCACCGCCGAAATCATCCTTGAAGGCGTGATTCATCCGGGCGAAATGGCCGATGAAGGTCCGTACGGTGACCACACCGGTTATTACAACGAAGTCGACAGCTTCCCGGTGTTCACCGTCGAGCGCATCACCCACCGGATCAAGCCGATCTATCACAGCACTTACACCGGCCGTCCGCCGGATGAGCCAGCGATTCTGGGCGTGGCGCTGAACGAAGTGTTCGTGCCGATCCTGCAGAAGCAGTTTCCCGAGATCACCGACTTCTACCTGCCGCCGGAAGGCTGCTCGTACCGCATGGCCGTGGTGACGATGAAGAAGTCGTATCCGGGGCATGCCAAGCGCGTGATGCTCGGCGTCTGGTCGTTTTTGCGACAGTTCATGTACACCAAGTTCGTTATCGTCACCGACGACGATATCAATGCCCGCGACTGGAACGACGTGATCTGGGCCATCACCACGCGCATGGATCCCAAGCGCGACACGGTGATGATCGACAACACGCCGATCGACTATCTCGACTTCGCCTCGCCGATCTCCGGCCTGGGCTCGAAAATGGGCCTGGATGCCACCCACAAGTGGCCGGGCGAAACCACCCGCGAGTGGGGCCGCGTGATCGTCAAGGACGACGCCGTCACCCAGCGGATCGATGCCATCTGGAATCAGTTAGGAATAGATTGATGCGTGTAACCCTGCAGCCTTCCGGAGCGGTGCTCGAGATACAACCCGGTGAGCGGATTCTCGACGGCGCGCGGCGCCTGGGCTATGACTGCCCGCAAAGCTGCCGCAACGGCAATTGCCACGTGTGTGCAGCGCTGCTGGTCGAAGGCCGCGTCGAGCAGGCCGGCAAAGTCCACGATCATGGCGAGTTCTACACCTGCATCGCCGCACCGCTGGAAGACTGCGTGCTGCTGTGGGATGGCGTGCTCGCGCTGGGTGAGCTGCCGGTGCGCAGCCTGTCGTGTCAGGTCATCGAGTGCCGCGAGGTCGGCGGCGATACCTGGCGCGTGCGTCTGCGTGCGCCAGCAGGCAAGCCGCCGCGCTATCACGCCGGGCAGTATTTGATGATCGAGCGCGAGAGCGGCGAGAAATCGGCGTTCTCCATGGCTTCGGCACCCCACGGCGGACGTGATCTGGAAATCCATGTGCTGGCGCGCGAAACCAGTGCGTTGAGCCTGATCGAGCAGCTGCAACGCAACCCGATGGTGCGTGTCGAGCTGCCCTTTGGCGACACCCATCTTGCGGAGCTGCCCGACGGTCCGCTGGTGTTGATCGCCGCCGGCACCGGCATGGGTCAGATTCACAGTCTGATCGAACATTGCCGCGCCGAAGGCTTCAAGCATCCAGTGCATCTGTATTGGGGCGTACGCCGTCCGGAAGATTTCTATCAAATCGAGCACTGGGACGAATGGCTGAAGTTGCCCAATCTGTTTCTGCACAAGGTCGTCAGCGATCAGTGCGGCTGGGAAGGGCGTTGCGGCATGTTGCATGAGGCGGTTTGCGAAGACTTCCCCGATCTGAAGCCGCTGCACGTCTATGCCAGCGGTTCGCCGGCGATGGTCTACGGCACGCTGGATGCGCTCGTCGAGGCGGGCATGGATGCGCACCAGATGCGTGCCGACGTGTTCGCCTACGCGCCGCGCTCCTGATACTTATAACTTGGTATATAGCCGATTGGTATTTATGCAATTGCATAAATACCGCTAGGTTATATATCAATCAGGCAATTAATCAGTGGCACTTAATTTGCCTTAAAACATATGTGCCTTATTGTTACAGCGGTGCGTTCTATTAAGTAATTCATCACCCGCGGGGAGCTGAACGCTATTCGCCATGAGCGCCATTGAAAACGCAATTCTGAACCTGGCTTACCCTCCACGGCTCGATCTTGGGCCGCAGCTGACGCACGAACAACTTCTCGCTTCCATGCAATCGACCATGGCGCGCCACAAGGGCGGGCCGGTGTGGCTGTTCGCCTATGGCTCGCTGATCTGGCGTCCGGAATGCACAGCAGTGGAGCGCATGCGCGGTCGCGTGCATGGTTATCATCGCGGCTTGTACCTGTGGTCTCACGAGCACCGTGGGACGCCGGAAATGCCCGGGCTCGTATTCGGTCTGGATCGTGGCGGGTCGTGCAGCGGTTTTGCCTACCGCTTGCCGGAAGACAATCTCGATACCGCGCTGTACGCCTTGTGGAAACGCGAGATGCCGTTCCCGTCGTATCGCCCGCACTGGCTCAATTGCCGGCTCGAGGATGGCACTCAGGTGCAGGCCTTGGGATTTGTTCTGGAGCGTCACCTGCCGAGCTATGCCGGCAACTTGCCGGATCATGTGCTCAGCCAGGTGTTCGCCAGCGCCAGCGGGCGTTACGGCACGACTCGTGATTATGTCGAGCAGACCGCGCACGCCCTGCGCAGCCACGCCATGCCAGACCGCAATCTGGAGGCGCGGCTCAAGCGCTGTAAATCACACAGTGATCAGGCGACCGCGTCACGGCTCTGACTGGCGACTTGCTTGTGCCATAGCGTCGGCGCAAGGAAGGCCATCGCCAGCAGGCAGGCGCCGACCAGCAGGACGAAACCGCCATCCCAGCCGAAATGGTCAACGGTGTAGCCCATTGCCGCACTGGCCGCGACCGAACCGCCCAGATAACCGAACAGACCGGTGAAGCCCGCTGCGGTGCCGGCGGCTTTCTTCGGCGCCAGTTCCAGCGCTTGCAGGCCGATCAGCATCACCGGGCCGTAGATCAGGAAGCCGATCGACAACAGGGCGATCATATCGACCATCGGGTTGCCGGCCGGATTGAGCCAGTACACCAGAGTCGCCACAGTCACCAGGGCCATGAACACCATGCCGGTCAGGCCACGGTTGCCACGGAAGATTTTGTCGGACATCCAGCCGCACAGCAGCGTGCCCGGAATGCCTGCCCACTCATAGAAGAAATACGCCCACGAGGTTTTATCCACGGTGAAGCCCTTGGCTTCCTTCAGATAAGTCGGCGCCCAGTCCAGCACGCCGTAGCGCAGCAGGTAGACGAAGACGTTGGCCAGAGCGATGTACCAAAGCATTTTGTTGCGCAGCACGTACTTGACGAAGATTTCCTTGGCGCTGAATTCGTCTTCGTGGCTGGCATCGTAGCCTTCAGGGTAATCGTTCTTGTACTGCTCGATCGGCGGCAGGCCGACCGATTGCGGGGTGTCGCGCATGGTGATGAACGCGAACACCGCCACGCCCAGTGCCACCGCCGCCGGCACATAGAACGCCGCGTGCCAGTCGTTGAACAGGCCCATGCCGATCAGGAACAGCGGGCCGATCAGGCCGCCACCGACGTTGTGCGCCACGTTCCACACCGACACTACCCCACCGCGTTCCTTCTGCGACCACCAGTGCACCATGGTCCGCCCGCTCGGCGGCCAGCCCATGCCCTGCGCCCAACCGTTGATGAACAACAGGATGAACATCATGGTCACGCTGGACGTGGCCCACGGCGCGAAACCGAAAATGAACATCACCCCGGCCGAGACCAGTAGACCGAACGGCAGGAAGAAGCGCGGGTTGGAGCGGTCGGACACCAGGCCCATGAGGAACTTCGACAGACCGTAAGCGATGGCAATCGCCGACATCGCCAGGCCGAGGTCGCCGCGGCTGTAGCCTTCGTCGATCAGGTATGGCATGGCCAGGGAGAAGTTCTTGCGCAGCAGGTAGTAACCGGCGTAGCCGATAAAGATACCGGCGAAGATCTGCCAGCGCAGGCGACGGTAGGTGCTGTCTATTTTTTCTTCAGGCAATGGAGCCTGATGTGCGGCGGGACGAAAGAAAGCAAACATTCAAGAGCTCCAGTTTTATTGTTTTGACTGCGGATGCGAATGTTACAGTTTCGTTACCGAAAATAGCATCGCTTCATGTCGGCTAAAAAGCGGAAATGTGGGCAGCCGAGCGTTCCTTTATGAACATGTCGCTCTGAGACAAGTACCGGGCGCTGAGGGAATGGTGACTCGGGTGGGTTTCTGCGGTTTGACGGATAGAAGAGGCAGACCTCAACGATAAAGCGATCCGGATTGCTGCTCCGGATCGCTCCATGTTTTAACGAACCTGAACGACAACCTTGCCCACAGCCTTGCGCTGGCCAAGATCATTGATCGCCTGCGCGGCATTGCTCAGCGGATAGACCTGCGATACCAGTGGTTTGAGCTTGCCCTCGGCAAACCAGCCGAACAGCTGCTGAAAGTTGGCTGCATTGTCCTGGGGCTGGCGCTGGGCGAACGAGCCCCAGAACACGCCGAGCACTGCCGCGCCTTTGAGCAGGGCGAGGTTGACCGGCAATTGCGGGATGCGTCCGCTGGCGAAGCCGACCACCAGCAGGCGGCCGTTCCAGGCGATGGCGCGGATGGCCTGGTCGAACAGGTCGCCGCCGACCGGGTCGTAAATCACGTCGGCGCCCTGGCCATCGGTGAGGCGTTTGATTTCGTCCTTCAGATTGCCTTCGCTGTAATTGATCAACTCATCGGCGCCGGCCGCTTTGGCCACTGCGAGTTTCTCGGCGCTGCTGGCTGCAGCGATCACGCGTGCGCCCATGGCTTTGCCGATTTCCACAGCGGCGAGACCGACACCGCCAGAGGCGCCGAGCACCAGCAGGGTTTCGCCCGGTTGCAGGTTGGCGCGTTGCTTGAGTGCGTGCATCGATGTGCCGTAAGTCATGCTGAATGCAGCGGCGATGTTGAAATCCATCGACGGCGGAATCGGCAGCACGTTGTAGCCCGGCACCGCGACCTGCTCGGCAAAACTGCCCCAGCCGGTCAGGGCCATGACCCGGTCGCCGACCTTGAGGTGGCTGACCTTTTCCCCTACTTCGCGCACCACGCCGGCCGCTTCACCGCCTGGCGAGAACGGGAAGGGCGGTTTGAACTGGTATTTGCCCTCGATGATCAGCGTGTCCGGGAAGTTGACCCCGGCGGCGTGCACCTCCAGCAGGATTTCATTCTTCTTGGCGACAGGATTGGCGACGTCTTCCAGCACCAGCGATTCGGCAGGGCCGAAGGCTTTGCACAGCACGGCTTTCATCAGGGCTATTCCTTTGGGAGTGATGGCCGATAAGTGTAGGTGTGTGAATCAACGGGTCAACGAGCATGCCCGACCCTGATAGTCAGGCATAAGCTTGTGCTTGCGCGGCGGGTCGTTATGCTAGGCCGCAAAACGGATAAGGAGCGAATTGTGAAAGCGTGGATCATGTTGTTGCTGGCCCTGTCTCTGCCTGTGGCAGCACTGGCCGAAGAAGCCAAAGAAGGCGAGGCGCCGAAGGTCAATTACATCACCCTGAGCCCGCCGTTCGTCGGCAACTATGGCCTCGACGGCACCGCCAAACTCAAGGTCTACAAGGCCGATGTGGCCCTGCGCGTCACCGGCGAAGAAGCGACCAAACTGGTCAAGGCCAACGAGCCGCTGATCCGCAATCAGCTGGTGGCGCTGTTCACTCAGCAGTCGACCGAGGCGATGGGCAGCATTGAAGGCAAGGAAAAGCTGCGGCAGGAAGCGTTGAAGCAGACCCAGCAGGTCATGAATGACGAGACCGGCAAGCCAGTGGTTGAGGATCTGTTGTTCAACAACCTGATCATCCAGTAAGTCTTAAAAGTCAAAAGATCGCAGCCTTCGGCAGCTCCTACCCTGGAATACGTTTCCCTGTTGGAGCTGCCGAAGGCTGCGATCTTTTTGCGCGTTAACGCAACGCAATTACCGCCGCCCACTGCTCCGGCGTCACCGGCATCACCGATAATCGCGATCCTTTCTGCACCAGTGGCATCTCGGCCAGCGCGGTCTGCTGCTTCAGATAATCCAGTTTCAGCACTCGCGCAAAGGTCTCGACATGCTCGACATCAATCGCGCTCCAGCCATTTTTCTCCGCCGTAGCCTTGGGATCGAAGTATTCACTTTCCGGCTCCAGAGCGGTGGGATCCGGGTACGCCGCTTCGATGATCCTGCCGATGCCGGCAATTCCCGGTTCCGGGCAACTGGAATGGTAGAAAAAGAATTCATCGCCTACCGCCATCGCCCGCAGGAAATTGCGCGCCTGATAATTGCGAACCCCGTCCCAGCGCGCCTTGCCGAGCTTTTCCAGACCCTTGATCGAAAGTTCGTCGGGCTCTGATTTCATCAGCCAATAGGCCATGTCGTGTGCTCCTGAAGCGGTCATTGGGCAGGTTGTCGGGCAATTTTATGACAAACCGACAGTCGGTTGACGCCAGCGTTTGCGCACAGGTTCACGTTGCCGCAAAATGCCGGCCTTTAAAGCTTGACGCTGCTGCACGGCCTACGAACGGAAACCGCTGCTGTCATCGTGATGATGTGCCTTGAGGGGGGCAATCGATGAAACGCAAACCGGATTTGCTATGGACTTTGGTAATTTTGTTTGGCCTGGGCGTGGTGACCACCGGTTACGCGCAGAGCCTGTGGGCGAACAAGGCTGATGCACCGATTGAGATTGCACAACAAGTGCAACAGTCGACTGCTTTCAAACGCTGAACCTGTCTCTTCGACGCCGCTGTTCCGTGCGGCGTCTACTCTGCGAAATACCATGCCTTGTCGGTGACCGTGCCTTGTAACGGGACATCCCAGCTCGCCTGCGCCAAACGCTCGACCTTCTGACACTCATGGGCCAGGCCCAGCAGTGTCGGCTTGCGCCAGTTCTGGCGCCGGGCCAGGTAGGCAAGGCTGCGATCATAGAACCCGCCGCCCATGCCCAGTCGTCCACCGACATCGTCAAACCCCACCAGCGGCAAGAGCACCAGATCCAGCGCCCAGACCTTGCGTTGCCGAGCCAGATTGGCGCGGGGCTCAAGAATCCGGAAACGATTAGGGGTCAGCTTTTCGCCGGGACGAATGCGCTGGAAGACCATTTTGGTTCGCGGCCAGGCGCTGAGTACCGGCAGATAAGTTGCCTTGCCGCGACGCTGGGCTTCGCGCAGCAGCAAGCGCGGATCGATTTCACCGTCGGTAGGCAAATACAGAGAGAGATGTTTCGCCCGCCGAAAGTGCGGGTCTTGGGCCAATTGCCGGAACAGGCACTTGGCAGCCTGACGTTGTTGGCCCGGCGTCAATGCGCGGCGCGCCTTGCGCAGCAGGCGGCGAAGTTGCGGGCGGGGCAGCAGCGCGGGTTCGGTCATGGTTCGGCTTCGGCAGGTGGATGCAAAAACGTACGCATAAAAAATCCGATGTCGGCATACACCGACATCGGATTCGAATCAGGCTCCCCGGATGAACCGCTGTCAACTCAGCCCTTGAACCCGAAAGTTCAAGGTGGAAGAAGCAGTAGACTTTAAGGCTTTCCGTCTAGCGGACATGCACACCAGCCCAACGTGCAACTTCCAGGGTAGTGCGAATCGGCTCCGGGACATCGTCAACTGGCAAGCACCCCAGGGAGTGCCGCGAGTATACCTCAAGCTGCCAGTCGAATCAGCCCTTGACGGTGTTCTGATCGTCGGCCAGGACCAGATCGACACGATCGAGCAAGTCGCGCACCTGTTCGCGGGTCGAACCGCTGGCCTGGATGTCCGGGCGCTCTTCTTTGTGCAACAGGTCGTGGGTGATGTTCAGCGCGGCCATCACGGCAATGCGGTCGGCGCCGATGACTTTGCCGCTGCTGCGGATCTCGCGCATCTTGCCGTCCAGGTAACGTGCGGCGCTGACCAGATTGCTGCGTTCTTCCGGCGGGCAGATGATCGAATACTCTTTGTCGAGGATCTGCACGGTAACGCTATTGCTTGAACTCATGAGTCTTGCTCCAGGGCCTTGAGGCGCGAAATCATCGATTCGACCTTACGCCGGGCGATTTCGTTTTTTTCAATGAGGTGAGCGCGTTCCTCGCGCCAGGTTTTTTCCTGAGCTAGTAAGAGTGCGTTTTGACTCTTAAGTTGCTCGACTCGGCCAATCAGCAGTTCGAGTCTGGCCATCAGCGCTTGCAGGTCGGTGTCTTCCATTGGGTCCACGTGTTCGTCTGATGGGTGGTGACTGGCGGACAGCCTTTAATGGTCTTGGCGGGGCTGTCGATGTAGGATACAAGGCCTTCATTCTAGACATAGCGCCGTCTGGCGCCTAGCTGCCCATGACCATTGCGAATTCCCCGTACCAAGCCTTTGCCACCCTGCTGACTGCCAGCGGCCACAACGTCTCGCCTGCCGAGCTGCACGGCGTGCTGCTCGGGCGCAGTTGCGCCGGGGCCGGCTTCGATCACGAAGGCTGGCTGATCGACGCCGCCGAACTGCTCGAAGGCGACATCCAGGACAACGTCCGCAATGCCCTGATCGGCCTGCAGGAGATGGTCAAAGGCGAACTGACCGGCGACGACGTCACCGTCGTTCTGCTGCTGCCGACCGATGATGCGCCGCTGGCCGAACGCGCTGCTGCACTGGGCGAGTGGTGTCAGGGCTTTCTCAGCGGTTTCGGCCTGAACTGCCGCGACAGCAGCATGCTCAGCACCGAAGCCACCGAAGTGCTGCAGGATCTGGCGGCCATTTCCCAGGTGCAGGATGCACTGGAAGAGTCCGAAGACGGCGAATCCGACTACATGGAAGTCATGGAATACCTGCGCGTCGCGCCGCTGTTGCTGTTTTCGGAAACCAAGAAAGCCGACGTGCCGCCAGCCGCCAAGCCGTCGCTGCATTAATCGCGTGCCAGGGAAAACCATCTGCCCATGACCCATATCCCCAAAGCGGAATACAGCCGGCGCCGCAGGGCGCTGATGGCGCAGATGGAACCCAACAGCATCGCGATCCTGCCCGCCGCCGCGGTGGCGATCCGCAACCGCGACGTCGAGCACGTCTACCGCCAGGACAGCGACTTCCAATACCTCAGCGGTTTTCCCGAGCCACAAGCCGTCATCGTCCTGATGCCCGGCCGCGAGCACGGCGAGTACATCCTGTTCTGCCGTGAACGCAATGCCGAGCGCGAATTGTGGGATGGCCTGCGCGCGGGGCAGGAAGGCGCGATCCGTGAGTACGGCGCCGACGACGCCTTTCCCATCACCGACATCGACGACATCCTTCCGGGCCTGATCGAAGGCCGCGACCGGGTGTATTCGGCGATGGGCAGCAACCCCGAGTTTGATCGGCACCTGATGGACTGGATCAACGTGATCCGTTCCAAGGCGCACCTCGGCGCGCAACCGCCGAATGAGTTCGTTGCCCTGGATCATCTGCTGCACGACATGCGCCTGTATAAATCGGCGGCAGAAGTGAAGGTGATGCGCGAAGCCGCGCGGATCTCGGCGCAAGCGCATATCCGCGCGATGCAGGCCAGTCGTCCGGGGCTGTATGAATACAGCCTCGAAGCCGAACTGGATTATGAATTCCGCAAGGGCGGGGCGAAGATGCCGGCCTACGGTTCGATCGTCGCCGCCGGGCGCAACAGTTGCATCCTGCATTACCAGCAGAATGACGCGTTGCTCAAGGACGGCGATCTGGTGTTGATCGACGCCGGTTGCGAGATTGACTGCTACGCCAGCGACATCACCCGCACCTGGCCGGTCAACGGCAGGTTTTCGCCGGAGCAGAAGGCGATCTACGAGTTGGTGCTGGCTTCGCAAGAAGCGGCGTTCGCCGAGATTGCACCGAACAAGCACTGGAACCAGGCGCACGAAGCCACGGTGCGGGTGATCACCACGGGTCTGGTCAAGCTCGGTTTGCTGCAGGGCAACGTTGACGAACTGATCGCCAGCGAAGCCTACAAGGCTTTTTACATGCACCGCGCCGGCCACTGGCTGGGCATGGATGTGCATGATGTTGGCGAGTACAAGGTCGGCGGCGAATGGCGCGTGCTGGAAGTCGGCATGGCGCTGACCGTGGAGCCGGGCATCTACATCGCGGCGGACAATCAGAACGTGGCGAAGAAATGGCGTGGCATTGGCGTGCGCATCGAGGATGACGTGGTCGTGACCCGATCCGGTTGTGAAATTCTCACCAGCGGCGTGCCAAAAACCGTCGCCGAGATCGAAGCGCTGATGGCACAAGCAAGGACACACGCAGCATGAGTCGAGTCAATCTGGCAATCATCGGTGGCGGTCTGGTCGGCGCCAGTCTGGCGTTGGCCTTGCAGGCCGGGGCCAAGGCCCGTGGCTGGAAAATCGTCCTGATCGAACCTTTCGCCCCCGGCGATAGCTGGCAGCCGAGCTACGACGCACGCTCCTCGGCGCTGTCGTTCGGCTCGCGGCAGATTTATCAGCGTCTGGGCGTCTGGCAGGAAATTTCCCGCCGTGCCGAGCCGATCAAACAGATTCACGTTTCCGACCGTGGCCGCTTTTCCACCGCGCGCTTGTCGGCGATGGAAGAAGGCGTGCCCGCGCTCGGTTACGTGGTGGAAAACGCCTGGCTCGGCCAGTGCCTGTGGCAACACCTGGACAAAGACGTCATCACTTGGCGCTGCCCGGCGGAAGTCACGCGCATGGAGCCGTTGGCCGATGGCTATCGCCTGACCCTCAACGATGAAAGCACGCTGGAATGCGACCTCGCCGTGCTCGCTGATGGCGGTCGTTCCGGGTTGCGCGAACAGCTGGGCATCAACGTGCGCACGCGTCCATACAACCAGAGCGCGCTGATCGCCAACATCACCCCGAGCGAAGCGCACAACGGCATGGCGTTCGAGCGCTTCACCGACGAAGGGCCGATGGCCTTGCTACCGTTGCCGGACAACCGTTGCGCACTGGTCTGGACGCGTCTGGGCATGGACGCGCAGCGTCTGGCCGAGTTGAGTGAGCGGGAATTTCTCAGCGAATTGCAGGGTGTGTTCGGTTACCGCCTCGGCACGCTGAAACAGGTCGGCGCGCGGCACCTGTATCCGCTTTCGCTGGTTGAAGCCGAAGAGCAGGTGCGTTCGCATCTGGCCGTGCTCGGCAACGCCGCGCACAGCCTGCACCCGATCGCCGGCCAGGGTTTCAACCTGTCGCTGCGCGACGCCGATGCTCTGGCCGCCGCGCTGCTGGGCAGCGAAAAAGCGCTGGGCGACTTTGCCACGTTGCAGGCCTATCGCGAACGGCAGCGCCTCGATCAGGACCTCACCGTGGGTTTTTCCGATCAGGTCACACGCCTGTTCGGCAGCACCCAGCCGCTGGTGTCGCTGGGGCGCAACCTCGGCCTGCTCGGCCTCGACCTGCTGCCGCCGGCCAAACGCTGGTTCGCCCGGCAGGCAATGGGCCTGGGAACACGCCCGGATGCTTGAGTGGCGG
The DNA here is from genome assembly GCF_002836515.1 of Pseudomonas sp. Choline-02u-1. Classification (GTDB taxonomy): domain Bacteria; phylum Pseudomonadota; class Gammaproteobacteria; order Pseudomonadales; family Pseudomonadaceae; genus Aquipseudomonas. Next base: position 387,726 of record NZ_PJBC01000065.1, on the reverse strand, counting down.
AGCGGCACTTTCAATTTCAGGATCGCGCCGCCAACGGGTGCGCTCGGTAAAAACCCTTACGTGCGGCGCAAGCCGCAAGCGAGACAGGCCTAAAGCATGGAAATGCGTGCAGATCTGCTGATTGTCGGAGCCGGAATGGTCGGCAGCGCCCTGGCGCTGGCGCTACAGGACAGCGGCCTGGAAGTATTGCTGCTCGACGGCAGCGCCCTGAGCGTGAAACCGTTCGATGCCGAAGCGGCGTTCGAACCGCGCGTCAGTGCATTGTCGGCGGCGAGCCAGCGCATCCTCGAACGCCTCGGCGTCTGGGATGGCATCGTCCAACGGCGCAGCAGCCCGTACACCGACATGCACGTCTGGGACGGCAGCGGCACCGGGCAGATTCATTTCTCGGCGAGCAGCGTGCATGCCGATGTGCTCGGTCACATTGTCGAAAACCGCGTGGTGCAGGATGCTTTGCTCGAGCGTTTGCACGATTGCGATCTGGGCCTTCTCGCCAATGCGCGGCTGGAGCAGATGCGTCGCTCCGGCGATGACTGGCTGTTGACGCTGGCCGATGGCCGCTCCTTGCGCGCGCCGCTGGTGATCGCGGCCGACGGCGCCAATTCCGCTGTGCGCCGTCTCACCGGCGTGGCGACTCGCGAGTGGGATTATTTGCACCATGCGATCGTCACCAGCGTGCGCTGCACTCAGGCGCACCGCAAAACCGCGTGGCAGCGTTTTACCGATCACGGGCCGTTGGCGTTTCTGCCGCTGGAGCGTGATGGTCAGCAGGACTGGTGCTCGATCGTCTGGTCGACCACGCCAAGTGAAGCCGAACGCTTGATGGCGCTAGACGACGTTGCGTTTTGCGCTGAGCTGGAGCGGGCCTTCGAAGGGCGCCTGGGTGAGGTGATCAGTGCCGATCCGCGCCTGTGCGTACCGCTGCGTCAGCGCCACGCCAAACGCTATGTCGCGCAAGGCCTGGCGTTGATCGGTGATGCGGCGCACACCATTCACCCGTTGGCCGGGCAGGGTGTGAACCTTGGGTTCCTCGATGCGGCGGTGCTGGCGCAAGTGTTGCTGCAGGCGCATGAGCGTGGCGAGTCACTGGCAGACGTCAAGGTCCTGAGCCGTTATGAGCGTCGGCGCATGCCGCACAATCTGGCGCTGATGGCCGCGATGGAGGGCTTTGAGCGGTTGTTCCAGGCTGATCCGCTGCCGCTGCGCTGGTTGCGTAATACCGGGTTGAAGGTGGTAGAGCGGATGCCGGAGGCGAAGGCGTTGTTTGTGCGCGAGGCGTTGGGGTTGACGGGTGACCTCCCAGCCCTGGCAAAGCCTTAGTTGTCTATCGAGGCTTACGGCCTCTTCGCGAGCAAGCCCGCTCCCACAGTTCAAATGCATTCCAACTGTGGGAGCGGGCTTGCTCGCGAAGGCGTCAGTCCAGTCACCGCAACATTCAGCCTGTGCAACATCTGGTAACGCCTTCCCCCAGTGTTCGATTGTGGTGGTAAATGTGAGTCCTTATCATTTGGCCCACATTTCCCGACCGAGAGACCACTCCCATGTTGGCACCCAAGCGTCTTCTGACCGCACTGGCCTTGACCCTGATCGGCAGCACTGCTGCCCAGGCTGCCGATGAGGTGGTGGTTTACTCGTCGCGCATCGACGAGCTGATCAAACCGGTGTTCGATGCCTACACCGCCAAGACCGGGGTGAGGATCAAGTTCATCACCGACAAGGAAGCGCCATTGATGCAGCGCATCAAGGCCGAAGGCGAGAACGCTACCGCCGACCTGCTGCTCACGGTTGATGCCGGCAACCTGTGGCAGGCCGAGCAAATGGGCATCCTCCAGCCATTCACCTCGAAAACCATCGACACCAACATTCCCCAGCAATATCGCTCGTCCACCCACGCCTGGACCGGCCTGAGCCTGCGCGCGCGGACCATCGCGTACTCCACCGAACGGGTGAAACCGGGCGAGCTGACCACCTACGAAGCGTTGGCCGACAAGAATTGGGAAGGCCGCCTGTGCCTGCGCACGGCGAAGAAGGTCTACAACCAGTCGCTGACCGCGACCATGATCGAAGTCCACGGCGCCGAGAAGACCGAGAAAATTCTCAAGGGCTGGGTCAACAACCTGTCCACCGACGTGTTCTCCGATGACGTTGCGGTGCTGGAAGCGATCAGTGCCGGGCAGTGTGATGTCGGCATCGTCAACACCTACTATTACGGCCGCCTGCACAAGCAGAAGCCTGAACTGCCGGTGAAACTGTTCTGGCCGAATCAGGCCGATCGCGGCGTGCATGTGAATCTGTCGGGCATCGGCCTGACCAAACACGCACCGCACCCGGAAGCGGCCAAGGCATTGGTTGAATGGATGACCACGCCAGAGGCGCAGAAAATTTTCGCCGACGTGAACCAGGAATTCCCGGCCAACCCGGCAGTGGCGCCATCGGAAGAAGTGGCGGCGTGGGGCAAGTTTGTTGCCGATACCTTGCCGGTTGAGGTGGCGGGCAAACGCCAGGCCGAAGCGATCCGGATGATGGATCGGGCTGGGTGGAACTGATTCTGCTGTTGTAAAGAGCAAAAGATCGCAGCCTTCGGCAGCTCCTACAGGGGGAACACGTTTCACATGTAGGAGCTGCCGAAGGCTGCGATCTTTTTGCTTTTCTCCCCACACTCCACGACCTATCCGCGAGATTCAAAAGTGGCCTACCCCGCCCAGCGCCGCTGGTACCCCATCGTCTTCGCCATCGCCGCTCTGGTGCTGTTACCGCTGAGTGTGCTGCTGTTGTCGTGGCAGACCATCGATCAGCAGATCTGGTCGCACCTGTGGCAAACCCAGATGCCGCGCCTGCTCGGCAATACCTTGACGTTGATCCTTGGCGTCGGTGTCGGCGTGACCCTGCTGGGCGTCAGCCTTGCCTGGCTGACCAGCCTCTGTGAATTCCCCGGTCGGCGCTGGCTCGACTGGGCGCTGATGCTGCCTTTCGCCATTCCGGCGTATGTATTGGCGTTCGTCTTCGTCGGCCTGCTCGATTTCGCCGGCCCCGTGCAAACCCTCCTGCGCGAATGGTTTGGCAGCGGCCTGCGCCTGCCGAGAGTGCGTTCCACCGGCGGGGTGATCGTGGTGCTGGTGCTGGTCTTTTATCCCTACGTTTATCTGCTGGCGCGCACCGCGTTTCTGGCTCAGGGCAAAGGTTTGATGGAAGCGGCGCGGGTGCTCGGGCAGTCGCCGTGGCAGGCGTTCTGGCGGGTTGCGTTGCCGATGGCGCGCCCGGCGATTGGCGCGGGTGTGGCGCTGGCGCTGATGGAAACCCTGGCCGATTTTGGCGCGGTGTCGGTGTTCAACTTCGATACCTTCACCACGGCGATCTACAAAACCTGGTACGGCTTCTTCAGCCTGCCCAGCGCGGCGCAACTGGCCAGTCTGTTGCTGTTGGTGGTGATGCTGGTGCTGTACGGCGAACGCCGGGCACGCGGGGCGAATCGGGCCAGCAATGAGCGGCCAAGGGTGAAAGCGCTGTATCACCTGCGCGGAATCAAGGCGTTCGCGGCGACGGCCTGGTGTGGATTGGTGTTCGCCTGCGCCTTCGTCATTCCGCTGCTGCAACTGATGGTGTGGTTCTGGCAGCGCGGGCGTTTCGATCTGGATGAACGCTACGCCGGGCTCATCCTGCACACGCTGTATCTGGGAGCGATGGCGGCACTGATCACCGTCAGCGTTGCGTTGTTGTTGGCCTTTGCCCGGCGTCTGGCGCCGACCCAGACGATCAGCTCCGGCGTCGGTCTGGCCAATCTCGGCTACGCCTTGCCCGGTTCGGTGCTGGCGGTGTCGATCATGCTTGCTTTCAGTTATCTGGATCGCGAGCTGGTGATTCCGCTTTCGTCATGGCTCGGCGGTGCCGGCAAACCGTTGCTGCTTGGCAGTCTCGCGGCGTTGCTGATGGCCTATCTGGTGCGATTCATTGCTGTCGCTTACGGGCCGCTGGAAAGCAGCCTGGCGCGTATACGGCCATCTTTGCCTGAAGCGGCGCGTAGCCTGGGTGTCAGTGGGCCGCGACTGTTTTTCAAAGTGTATCTGCCGTTGTTGCTGCCCGGCACGTTGAGCGCGGCGCTGCTGGTGTTCGTCGATGTGCTCAAGGAAATGCCCGCGACCCTGCTGATGCGCCCGTTTGGCTGGGACACGCTGGCGGTGCGCATCTTTGAAATGACCAGCGAAGGCGAGTGGGCGCGGGCATCGTTGCCGGCACTGACGCTGGTGTTGGTCGGTCTGTTGCCGGTTATCGGATTGATCAGGCGCTCCGCGCACCGAAACACTTAGTCGTCAGTCCTACATCATGCGGCTACAATGCGCGGCATTCGGTGCGGTTCGTCTGACAGACCCGTGCGCTGGAATCGGCTGAAAGCCTTATTTATCAAGGTTTCCAGCCGTATAGCGGCGGTCCGCACCCTCGCCACGCCCGGAAGGAGAAACCCATGGGACAGCGTACGCCTCTGTATGACCTGCACCTCGCGCTCGGCGCGAAGATGGTCGATTTTGGCGGTTGGGACATGCCACTGCATTACGGCTCGCAGGTCGAGGAGCACCACGAAGTGCGTCGCGATTGCGGGGTGTTCGATGTTTCCCATATGACCGTGATCGATGTCACCGGCGCCCAGGCCAAGACCTGGCTCCAGCATTTGCTGGCCAACGACGTCGAACGTCTGCACAGCCCCGGCCGGGCTTTGTACAGCACCATGCTCAACGAGCGTGGCGGCATCGTCGACGACATGATCGTCTATCGCCTCGACGACGCGTACCGGCTAGTGTTCAACGCCTCCACCCGCGATCAGGATCTGGCGTGGATGAACGCGCAGCTCGGCGCTTGCGAAGTGCAACTGCACGAGCGCTCCGAGCTGGCGATGCTCGCCATACAGGGGCCGCAAGCCCGGCACAAGATTGCCGAACTGGTGACCCAGTCCCGCGCCACGCTGATCCAGCAACTCAAACCTTTCGAAGGCGCCGTCGACGGCGACTGGTTCATCGCGCGTACCGGCTACACCGGCGAAGATGGCCTGGAAATCTGCCTGCCAGCGAATCAGGCCCCGGGTTTTTTCAACGATCTGGTGGGCGCCGGCATTTCGCCGATCGGCCTCGGCGCTCGCGACACCTTGCGGGTCGAGGCCGGGATGAACCTTTACGGTCAGGACATTCATCAGGACGTTTCGCCGCTGGCTTCGAACATGGCCTGGAGCATCGCCTGGGAACCGGCCTCGCGTCAGTTCATCGGCCGCGCGGCGCTGGAGGCGGAAAAAGCTGCCGGCGTGGCGCACAAACTGGTCGGTCTGGTGCTGGAAGAGCGCGGGGTTTTGCGCGCTCACCAGGTGGTTCGCATCGCCGATGTTGGCGAAGGGGAGATCACCAGTGGTAGTTTCTCTCCTACGCTGAGCAAATCGATTGCCCTGGCGCGTGTACCGATGGCAACCGCCGACCGCGCCGAAGTGGAAATCCGTGGCAAGTGGTACCCGGTGCGAGTGGTCAAACCGACCTTCGTGCGCCATGGCAAAACCTTGATCTAACCTTTTCTGGCGGGCATGACCGCTGACAATTTCTCGAGGACACCGAAGATGAGCGATATCCCTGCCGAACTGCGTTTTGCTGAAAGTCATGAATGGGCGCGTCTGGAAGCCGACGGCACTGTCACCGTGGGCATCAGCGATCACGCGCAGGAAGCGCTGGGCGACGTGGTATTCGTCGAACTGACCGAAGTCGGCAAGGTGTTCGCCGCCGGTGATCAATCCGGTGTGGTCGAGTCGGTGAAAGCCGCCTCCGACATCTATGCCCCGGTCAGCGGTGAAGTCATCGCGATCAACGAAGAGCTGAGCGGTTCGCCCGAGTTGCTGAACTCCGACCCGTACGGCGCATGGATCTTCAAGCTCAAGCCAAGCGACAAGGCCGAGCTGGACAAGCTGCTGGATGCTGGTGCGTACAAGGCTGCGATCGGCGAGTAAGTCGCCGGCCAAACCCAAAGCCCCGATTCGTCGGGGTTTTTTTTCAGAATCAAAAGATCGCAGCCTTCGGCAGCTCCTACAGGGGAATGTATTCCAAAGGTAGGAGCTGCCGAAGGCTGCGATCTTTTGATCTTCGAGGGCACTGCTATGCTGGTTTGACCGTGTCGATTGACGCCAACCGTCAGCCAGGAGAGCCCGTCATGTCCCAGTTGTCGTCCCTGAGCCAGTTACGCGATAGCGAAGCCTTTCTGCGCCGTCACCTTGGCCCGGATGCTGCCGAGCAGCAGGCGATGCTCGACAGCCTCGGTCTTGGCAGTCGCGCCGAGCTGATCGAGCAGACCGTGCCGCCGGGCATCCGCTTCAATCGGGCGCTGGATCTGCCGCCGGCCGTCGACGAACAAGCTGCGTTGATGAAACTGCGCGGGTATGCCGAGCAGAACCAACTGTTCACCAGCCTGATCGGCATGGGCTACCACGGCACCGTCACGCCGACCGTCATTTTGCGCAACGTGCTGGAAAATCCCGGCTGGTACACCGCGTACACCCCCTACCAACCAGAGATCGCCCAGGGCCGGCTCGAAGCGCTGCTGAATTTTCAGCAACTGACCATTGACCTCACCGGCCTGGAACTGGCCAACGCCTCGCTGCTCGATGAGGCCACCGCAGCGGCCGAAGCCATGGCTTTGGCCAAGCGCGTGGCGAAGTCGAAGAGCAATCTGTTTTTTGTGGATGAAAACTGCCATCCACAAACCCTGTCCGTTGTGCAGACTCGCGCCGAAGGTTTCGGCTTCGAGCTGATCGTCGACGCGGTGGATAACCTCTCGCAGCACGAGGTGTTTGGTGCGCTGCTGCAATATCCCGACACCCACGGTGAAATCCGCGACCTCAAACCCTTGATCGACCACCTGCACGCACAACAGGCCCTCGCCTGCGTCGCCACCGATTTGCTCAGCCTGCTGGTGGTGACGCCGCCGGGTGAGTTGGGTGCCGATGTGGTGTTCGGTTCGTCCCAGCGTTTCGGTGTGCCGATGGGTTATGGCGGCCCGCACGCGGCGTTTTTCGCCAGCCGCGAGGAATACAAACGAGCGATTCCGGGGCGGATCATCGGTGTGTCGAAAGATGCTCGCGGCAACGTCGCGCTGCGCATGGCCCTGCAAACCCGCGAGCAACACATCCGCCGCGAGAAAGCCAATTCGAACATCTGCACCGCGCAGGTGCTGCTGGCCAATATCGCCAGTTGCTACGCGGTGTATCACGGTCCCGAGGGTTTAAAGCGTATCGCCCAGCGCGTGCATCGCCTGACCTGCCTCCTCGCGGCGGGACTCGAGCGCAACGGCATCAAACGGCTCAACAGGCAGTTCTTCGACACGCTGACGCTGGAAGTCGGCGGCGCACAAACCGCAATCATCGAAAGCGCTCAGGCAGCGCAGATCAACCTGCGCATTCTCGGGCGCGGTCGCGTCGGTCTGAGTCTGGACGAGACCTGTGATGAACACACCGTGGCGAAGCTGTTCGATGTGCTGCTCGGCGCCGATCACGGCCTGAGCGTTGATGCGCTTGATGCGCAGGACATCGCCTCGGGAATTCCCGACGAACTCCAGCGCAGTACGCCGTATCTGCAACATCCGGTGTTCAACGCTCACCACAGCGAAACCGAGATGCTGCGTTACCTCAAGCAGCTGGAAAACAAGGATCTGGCGCTCAACCAGTCGATGATCCCGCTCGGTTCCTGCACGATGAAGCTCAACGCCACCAGCGAGATGATCCCGATCACCTGGCCGCAGTTCGCCAATCTGCATCCGTTCGTACCGAGAGAGCAGGCCGTCGGTTACACGCTGATGATCGAGGAGCTTGAGCGTTGGCTCTGTGCGATTACCGGTTTCGATGCGATCTGCATGCAGCCCAACTCTGGCGCTCAAGGTGAATACGCCGGGCTGCTGGCGATCCGTAAATATCACGAGAGCCGGAAGGAAGGCGCGCGGGATATCTGTCTGATTCCGTCGTCGGCCCACGGCACCAATCCAGCGTCGGCGCAGATGGCCGGGATGCGCGTGGTCATTGTCGAATGCGATGAGGCGGGCAATGTCGATCTGGATGATTTGAAATTGAAAGCCGCCGAGGCGGGGAACAAGTTGTCGTGCCTGATGGCGACCTATCCGTCGACCCATGGCGTTTACGAGGAGGGCATCAGCGAAATTTGCGCAGTGATCCACCAGCACGGCGGCCAAGTGTATATGGATGGCGCCAATCTCAATGCCCAGGTTGGTCTCGCCCGACCGGCGGACATTGGCGCCGACGTGTCGCACATGAATCTGCACAAGACCTTTTGCATTCCCCATGGCGGCGGCGGGCCGGGCATGGGCCCGATCGGGGTTCGCGCGCATCTGGCGCCGTTCGTCGCCAACCATCCGGTGGTGCCGGTTGACGGGCCGCTGGCGCAGAACGGCGCGGTCAGCGCAGCACCGTGGGGCAGTGCGAGCATTTTGCCGATCAGCTGGATGTACATCGCCATGATGGGCCCGCAACTGGCCGATGCCAGTGAAGTGGCGATTCTGGCGGCGAATTATCTGGCGCAGCATTTATCCGGCGCGTTCCCGGTGCTCTACACCGGGCGCAATGGCCGGGTGGCGCATGAATGCATTCTTGATCTGCGCCCACTGAAGGCGCAGACCGGCATCAGCGAGGAAGACATCGCCAAGCGGCTGATGGATTACGGCTTCCACGCGCCAACCATGTCCTTCCCCGTGCCGGGCACCTTGATGGTCGAGCCGACCGAGAGCGAATCCAAGGCAGAGCTCGACCGCTTCATCGCGGCGATGCTGAGCATTCGCGCCGAGATCAATGAAGTGCATAAGGGCAACTGGCCGGCCGAAGACAACCCGCTCAAACACGCGCCGCATACCTTGGTCGATGTCACTGGAATCTGGGAGCGCCCTTACAGCATCGAACAGGCCATAACCCCGGATGCGCACACCCGGGCGCACAAGTATTGGCCGGCGGTGAATCGGGTGGATAACGTTTACGGCGATCGCAATCTGTTTTGCGCGTGTGTGCCGGTCGATGATTACCGCTGAAGATCAAAAGATCGCAGCCTTCGGCAGCTCCTACAGTAGGAATGCATTCCAAAGGTAGGAGCTGCCGAAGGCTGCGATCTTTTGATTCTGGCGCAAAAAAAATGCCGCTCGATCGAGCGGCATTTTCATACGCGAAAGGCTTATTCGGACGCCACCGCGTTCTTCGCCAGAATCGCGTTCGCCAGTTCCATGTCCGAAGCCTGCAGGCCCGGATTGTCGGCGCGGACTTTCTGCATGGCTGCTTCCAGGTACGGGCCACGGATGCCGCCGTCACTGGCGACGAAGCTGCCGGCGTCGTCCTGAGCGGCGACGATCAGCTTGTGATCCTTGAAAGTCAGGTAGGTCGAACCGGTCGTGGCACCGGAGGAGATGACGTTACGCCAAAAGCTGTCCGCCATGGCCGAACCAACGGGAAGCGACAGCAGGGCCAAGGTGGCGACAGCAAGTTTGAGACGCATGATGAGGTGACTCCTGGGATTGACTACGGCGTTGGATAGCCGATCCCCGATCCAGTTCCGTGCCGACTTATTTCAACTCACTTTGCGGTGTCACCCGCAGCACTTCCTCCACCGTGGTCAGCCCCGCCGCGACTTTCTGCGCACCGGACAGGCGCAGGCTGCGCATGCCCTCCTTGAAGGCCTGGCGCCTGATCGCGGTGAGGTCGGTGTCCGGAGTGATCAGCGCCTTCAGGCTGTCGCTCAGTTGCATGATTTCGTAGACCCCGGCGCGGCCGCGATAGCCGGTGTCGCGACATTCCAGGCAGCCGATCGCCCGTTGCGCATTGCTCGGCAGCGGCGCTTGCCAGGGCCGGGTCAGGGTTTGCCAGTCTTCATCCTCGAGCGTCAGCGGCGTCTTGCAGTGTGGGCACAAAGTACGCACCAGACGCTGGGCCATGACCCCGAGCACGGTCGCCTTGATCAGGTAATGCGGCACGCCGAGTTCGAGCAAACGGCTGATCGCGCTTGGCGCGTCGTTGGTGTGCAGGGTCGACAAGACCAAGTGCCCGGTGAGCGCGGCCTGAATCGCCATTTCGGCGGTTTCCAGATCACGGATCTCGCCGATCATGATGATGTCCGGGTCCTGGCGCATCAGCGCGCGCACTCCGGCGGCGAAGGTCAGTTCGATGTTGTGCTGCACCTGCATCTGGTTGAAGGCCGGCTCGACCATTTCGATCGGGTCTTCGATGGTGCAGAGGTTGACCTCCGGCGTCGCCAGTTTTTTCAGGGTGGTGTACAGGGTCGTGGTCTTGCCCGAACCGGTCGGCCCGGTGACCAGAATGATGCCGTTGGGCTGACGGGTCATGTCCTGCCAGCGGCGCAGGTCGTCGGCGCTGAAACCCAACTGGTCGAAATTCTTCAGCAGCACTTCGGGGTCGAAAATCCGCATGACCATTTTTTCGCCGAACGCTGTCGGCAAAGTCGACAGACGCAACTCCACTTCGCCACCGTCCGGCGTCTTGGTCTTGACCCGGCCGTCCTGGGGTTTGCGCTTTTCCGCGACGTTCATGCGGCCGAGGCTTTTCAGGCGGCTGACGATCGCCATGGTCACCTGCGGCGGAAATTGGTAGACGTTGTGCAGCACGCCGTCGATGCGAAAACGCACGGTGCCGTGCTCGCGGCGCGGTTCGATGTGGATATCACTGGCGCGTTGCTGGAAGGCGTACTGGAACAGCCAGTCGACGATGTTGACGATATGAGCGTCATTGGCGTCCGGCTCCTGATCGCTGGCACCGAGGTTGAGCAGTTGTTCGAAGTTGCCGAGGTTGCCGCTCTGCGCGTCGGCATTGCTGGCGCCGCTGACGGATTTGGCCAGCCGGAAAAATTCGACACTGAACCGTTGGATGTCCACGGGATTGGCCACGACCCGTTTGATCGGCAGCTTCAATACGTGGGTCAGATCGGCTTCCCATCCGCTGACGTAGGGCTGAGCGCTGGCCACGGTCACGGCATCGCGGTCCACCGCGACGGCGAGAATTTTGTGGCGCTGGGCGAAGGCGTAGGACATCAGCGGCGTGATCGCCGCGACGTTGATTTTCAGCGGATCGATGCGCAAGTACGGCTGGCCGGCCTGCTGCGCCAGCCACAGGGTCAGGCTTTCAAGATCCAGATGTTTGCCCGGACGGCTGAGGTCGTCGAGTTGCTGGCTGGCGATGAATTCCAGCGGATGCATCTGCCCGTGAGCAGCATGGCGACGGCGGGCATTGAGCGCCTGTTCCGCCGCGTCCTGGCAGATGAAGCCTTGGGCGACCAGTTCACGCAAGACATCGTTAAGGTCCAGCCAGCGGTCCTGAGTGGCAAATTGAACGGACATGCGGCGTTCCTTTTTGAGCGACATGCGCAAAAGGATAGTCGTGGCCCCGCTGACCGTTGGGCCACTACCCGACGAAGCCGTTGCCGGATTTGTCAGCCGGCAGCCTGGGCGGGCGCTTGCCACGCCGCGTCGGCGTTGTGCAGATCCACCGAGCAGACGCTGATCAGGTTACGCAGTTTTTCCCCGATCACTTGCGCGCGATGCCAGCTCAGGCCGCCCATGAGCAGATCGATCGACAGCAGATCGTCCTGGCGCTGGACCTTGACCTGCTCCGGGGTCAGAAACTGCAAGGCGAACAGATTCAGCACGCGCACCAGCAGATCCGGCTCGGCCTCGGCAAGAATTCGGTACTGCGCCAGGCAGTGGGCGTTGTTGACGTTCCAGACATCGGCGCGGGTGGCGGGGCTGTTTACGGCTTCAAGGTGCGGCATGGTGAATCTCCAGATCAGTGGAGAAATTTTTACATTCGGTGCGGGGTATTTCTTGGCTATGATCGGCGCCTGAACGGATTTATCGAAAGAGTTGATTCGTGAAAGTTGATCTTTGAGGATTTTTTATGCACAGCGAGCTGGATGCCTACGACCGCAAGATCCTTGCCTTGCTGCAGGAAGACGCTTCGCTGTCGAGCGCGCAGATCGCCGAGCAGGTGGGCCTGTCGCAATCGCCGTGCTGGCGGCGGATTCAGCGGATGAAGGAGGAGGGCATCATTCGCGGCCAGGTGACCTTGCTGGATCGCAAGAAGATCGGCCTGAATACGCAGATCTTTGCCGAGATCAAACTCAACGCTCACGGCCGCTCGAACTTCACAGAGTTCACCGAGGCGATTCGCGGCTTTCCGGAAGTGCTGGAGTGTTATGTGCTGATGGGGGCGGTGGATTTCATGCTGCGCATTGTTGCGGCGGATATCGAGGCGTACGAGCGGTTCTTTTTCGAGAAGCTGTCGCTGGTGCCGGGGATACAGGAAGTGAATTCGATCGTGGCGCTGTCGGAGATCAAATCCACTACCAGCCTGCCGGTTTGAGGTAAGGCAGCTGGCCTCTTCGCGAGCAGGCTCGCTCCCACAGGGGATGATCGTTCCCACGCTCCGCGTGGGAATGCAGCCCGGGACGCTCTGCGTCCCAAAGCGGACGCAGAGCGTCCATTGAGGCGTACCCACGCAGAGCGTGGGAACGATCAGGTGGGAAGGTGTTTAGCTGCGCAGAAGGATTTTCCAGGCGCGGTTCTGGTACACCGCAATCGCCTGGTGCTTGCGCGCATCGAGCAGTTCGTCGGTGATGGTCGGCTCGTTGGCCAGTTGCGCCAGTTTGTTCAGTTCACCGTACAGGCGATCCATTTCCGGTATGTCCAGCACGTTGCGCGCGTGGTGCAGCCAGACCTGAATGCGCTCGATCCGCGGCAGTTGCTCGGCGAGATCTTCCGGCTGTTGCTGATAGCGCTGCAACTGCAGAGCGGTGGCTTCTTCGCCCAACAGACGCGGCAACCAGCTGTGCAATTGCGCATCACCCTGACGATTGCCGCGAGTATTGCGCTCGGCGGTCCAGGTGCGGGCCAACAGCCAGCGCGAAGCGTTCAGCGAGAACTGGCCCCAGCGCGGGTCTTCCAGTTCTTCGAGGAATTGTTCCGGCGCGGCTTTGCGCACGTCTTCGTCTTCAATGCCGACCTGGACCAGCGGACGCCAGTCTTCCAGCAAGGCATCGAGGGCCACGCGCAAATCGTGGGTCGACTGACGCGGTGCGGCCTGGCCGAGGCTGCTGAGCAGCGCGCGCATTTCCGCGAGGCTCTCGACCCAGTCCTGCAGCAGGCGCCAGTGGCCGTTGAAGCGATACTGCTCGGCCAGACGCTGGCTGCTGCCGAGCAAATGCCAGCTCAGTGCGGCGAAGGCGTCGTCGAGGCGGGTTTCGGTGGTCAGCTGCGGCGCCGGCAAGCTCAGCGAGTAACTGTTGGCGTCGTGCAGGCGATAACCGCGCTCAGCCTTGCTGATATCGCACGGCATCAAAGCCAGGGTTTCGGCCAGTTCGGCAGCCAGCTCCAGTAGCGCGGCAGGTTCGCCTTCGCGCAGTTCCAGTTCCAGCTCGCAGATTTCTTCCTTCTGCTTGCCGACCACCACGTGACCGAGGTCCAGCGCGGCTTCGATGACCACTTTGGTCTTGCCACGGCCCCAGGCGATTTCGGCGCGCTCGCGGACGAAATCGGTGGTGAAGATCGGTTTGAGGGTTTTCTTGTCCAGCTCGGCCAGCGCCTCGGGCCAGCATTCGCCGTCGAGCTTCTTCACGTCGAGCTTGGCTTTCGGCAGTTTCCAGTCGTACTCGTTACGCTCGGACAGACCGGCGACGCTCTGGCCACGGGTCTTGAGGGTCTGAATCACTTCGTCACCATCCTTGCGCAGGCGCAGGGCGACTTTGGCCCGGGCCAGGTCGCGCTCGGGGGTGTCGAAATACTGGTTCATCAACTCACGGCGTTCCCAGCCACTTTTGTTGCGTTTCTTCAGCAGCGGGTGCTCACGCAGCGCGGCGAGGGTTTCGCGGCTGACGCGGAGTTTGATTTCGGTTTCTTTCTGCATGGCCGGAAAATCCAGGATATCGGGAACGCAGCCGGGGGAATGTGTGGCTGCCAAGGCCGTGCAGTGTACAGGAGTCAAACTTCCTACGCCCTGCGGCGGTTTATTCCGCGCGCCGGATGGTTCTATAGTGGGTCTCAATCCGGGACCTGGAGTCAGTGATGCCATTGCCATCCATGCAAGACCAGTTCGCCGCGCTGATTGCAGCGCCATCGGTCAGCTGTACCCAACCGAGCCTGGATCAATCCAACCGCGCCGTCATCGATCTGCTGGCGGGTTGGCTGGGTGACCTGGGTTTCAACTGCGACATCCAGCAGGTCAGCCCCGGCAAATTCAATCTGCTCGCCAGTTTCGGCAGTGGCCCCGGCGGCCTGGTGCTGGCCGGGCACAGCGACACGGTCCCGTACGATGACGCGTTGTGGCAGACCGACCCGCTGAAACTCACTGAAGTCGATGGCCGCTGGGTCGGGCTGGGCAGCTGCGACATGAAGGGCTTTTTTGCGCTGATCATTGAAGCCGTGCAACCGCTGCTTGAGCAACCGTTCAGGCAGCCGCTGCTGATTCTCGCCACCTGCGACGAAGAGAGCTCGATGTCCGGCGCCCGCGCGCTGGCCGAGGCCGGGCAACCGTTGGGTCGCGCGGCGGTGATCGGCGAGCCGACCGGGCTCAAGCCGATCCGCATGCACAAAGGCATCATGATGGAGCGCATCGATATCCTCGGGCGGAGCGGCCACTCTTCAGATCCGCGCCTGGGCCACAGCGCCCTTGAAGCGATGCACGATGCCATCGGCGAACTGCGTGGTCTGCGCCTGTTGTGGCAACGCGAATTCAGCAATCCACAATTCAGCGTGCCGCAACCGACGATGAACTTCGGCTGCATCCATGGCGGCGACAACCCCAATCGCATCTGCGGCCAGTGTTCGCTGGAGTTTGACCTGCGGCCGCTGCCGGGCATGGACCCCAACGTGCTTCGTGCGGAAATCCTGCGCAAGCTCAACCCGGTCGCCGAGCGGCATAAAGTGAAGATCGATTACCAACCGCTGTTTCCGGAAGTGCCGCCGTTCGAGCAGGCCGAAGACGCCGAACTGGTGCGCGTCGCCGAAAAGCTCACCGGCCATCGCGCCGAAGCAGTAGCGTTCGGCACCGAAGCGCCTTATCTTCAGCGCCTCGGCTGCGAAACCATCGTGCTCGGCCCCGGCGACATTGCCTGCGCGCATCAACCGGGCGAGTACCTTGAAATGTCACGTTTGCAGCCTACCGTGCATCTGATTCGGCAGTTGATTGAACATTACTGCCTGAGCCCGGACAAACCCTGATATCCCCTGTGGGAGCGGGCTTGCTCGCGAAAGCGGTGTTTCAGACACTTTGCTGGCGACTGACAGGACGCCTTCGCGAGCAAGCCCGCTCCCACCAGGAGATCTGTGTTTTATCTGACCGAACCCGGTAAATTGCCTGCACCCCAACCCGTATTCATGAGGAGAGCGCGCGTGTCGCCAAGCCTGTTCCGACGATAACCATCAGCCCGCTGTGCGTTTTTCGTTTCGCCCCTTTTTTCGGCTGCTCTTTATTACAGGCCCAGGTTCATGCCCGAATACGTCAATTGGCTCCGCCACGCGTCTCCCTACATCAATGCTCACCGCGACTGCACCTTCGTCGTCATGCTTCCCGGCGACGGCGTCGAGCATCCGAACTTCGGCAATATCGTCCACGACCTGGTCTTGCTGCACAGCCTCGGCGTACGTCTGGTGCTGGTGCACGGTTCGCGCCCGCAGATCGAAACCCGCCTCGCCGCCCGTAGCCTGACCCCGCATTACCATCACGGCATGCGCATCACCGATGCCGCGACGCTCGAATGTGTGATCGATGCGGTCGGCCAGTTGCGCATAGCCATCGAAGCGCGGCTGTCCATGGACATGGCCTCGTCACCGATGCAGGGCTCACGTCTGCGCGTGGCCAGTGGCAACCTCGTCACCGCGCGGCCGATCGGCGTCCTCGAAGGAGTCGACTATCACCACACCGGCGAAGTGCGTCGGGTCGATCGCAAGGGCATCAATCGCCTGCTCGATGAGCGTTCGATCGTGCTGCTGTCGCCGCTGGGCTACTCGCCAACCGGCGAGATCTTCAACCTTGCCTGCGAAGACGTCGCCACCCGCGCCGCGATTGATCTGGGCGCGGACAAGCTACTGTTGTTCGGCGCCGAGCTTGGCCTGATCGACGAGAACGGCAAACTGGTGCGCGAACTGCGCCCACAACAGGTGCCGGCGCATTTGCAGCGTCTGGGCATGAGCAATTATCAAGCGGAGTTGCTCGACGCGGCTGCCGAAGCCTGCCGTGGCGGCGTGGCGCGTAGCCATATCGTCAGTTACGCCGAAGACGGCGCCCTGTTGACCGAGTTGTTCACCCGTGACGGTGGCGGTACGCTGGTCGCACAGGAGCAATTCGAACGGGTGCGCGAGGCGGCGATCGAAGACGTCGGCGGGTTGCTCGATCTGATCAGTCCGCTGGAAGAGCAGGGCATTCTGGTGCGCCGCTCGCGCGAAGTGCTGGAGCGCGAGATCGAACAGTTCAGCGTGGTCGAGCGTGAAGGCATGATCATCGCCTGTGCGGCGCTGTATCAGATTGCCGACTCCGATGCCGGCGAACTGGCGTGTCTGGCGGTGAACCCGGAGTATCGCCATGGCGGCCGTGGCGACGAATTGCTCGAGCGCATCGAAACCCGAGCGCGGGCGCAGGGTCTGAAGACCCTGTTCGTCCTCACCACACGGACCGCGCACTGGTTCCGCGAGCGCGGGTTCGAGCCGAGCAGCGTTGAACGCCTGCCGGCGGCACGGGCGTCGCTGTACAACTACCAGCGTAATTCGAAGATTTTCGAGAAGACGCTGTAATCGCGTCACGCCATCGATCGTTCCCACGCTCTGCGTGGGAATGCCTCAACGGACGCTCCGCGTTCGGCTTTTGATGGGACGCGGGCGTCCCGGGCTGCATCCCCACGCAGAGCGTGGGAACGATCAATGCACCTGTGGGAGCGAGCCTGCTCGCGAAGCTTTTATTGCGTTACGAATTTCGCACTGACATACGGCGAATAATCCGGCAGCACAGTCTCGACCTTGCCCTGTTCCTTCAAAAATTTCGCGGTTTCGGCGATTGCCTTCGCGGTGCCGCCGTCCAGCAGCGCGGTGGTCTGCTGCGCCTGAGCATCCGGAAATGTGGAGCCGGCCAGCAGTTCCGGCACATCCGCCGCGTTGGCACCGGTCAATTTGGCGATTTTCTGTACTGGCACCGAGCCGGCCGTCCAGCTGTCTTTGTGCGCCGCGTAATCAGCGAACGAATCCAGGGTGACCTTGGCAAATTTCGCCACAACCTCGGGATGCTTCTCGGCAAAGTCCTTGCGCGCCACCCAAACCTCAAAGGTCGGCGCGCCCCACTGGCCGACCTGGGCGGCGTCGGTCAGGGTCTTGCCGGTCTTGCGGATCTCGCCCAGCGCCGGCGACCAGACAAACGCCCCGTCAATGTCGCCCCGCTTCCACGCGGCGGCGATTTCCGCCGGTTGCAAGTTGACCACTTTGACTTGCGAAGTAGTCAGGCCCCAGTGCTTCAGCGCTCCGAGCAGACTGTAATGGGAGGTCGACACGAACGGCGTGGCGATGGTTTTGCCGACCAGATCCTGCGGCTTGTCGATGCCGCTGTCATTGCGCACCACCAAGGCTTCGGCGGCATTGATCTGCGCCGAAACAATAAACGCCACGATCGGCAGATTGCGCGAGGCCGCTGCAGCCAATGGGCTCGAGCCGAGGTTGCCGATCTGTACGTCGCCGGAAGCAATGGCGGTGACGACTTCCGGGCCGCTGTTGAAGCGCCGCCAGTCGATCTTCTCGCCAATGGTTTTTTCGTAGACGCCATCGGCCTGCGGCACTTTGCTCGGGTCGATGCCGGTTTGATAGCCCACGGTCAGACCGGAGGCCTGTGCGGAAAAAGAAAACAGCGCCGATACACAAACTGTAACAAATTGACTTGATAGTGCGCGTTTCGCCATGATGCGTCGCCTTTTCGAGGGGATTTGACGTGTTGGGAGCACGCCAAAGCTAATCGATCTAAAAAAAGGTCAACAAATACCATTTAGGAATGAGCTTAGGCGCCGATACGCTGTTTCCCAGCGCGGATGGCCATTAATGGGCCATATACCCGAATGGTATGAAAAAGGATGAATAAATTCTTTTTGGGATTATCAGGAAATCTTTACGCTGCAGGGACCCAGTCACCTGCGATTAGACGATGGTCGTAGACACACAAGGTTACGATTGACTTGGCAGTCACGGTCTGGCGCTAATCGCGCATCTTAGGATTCAGGGCAAATCGACCCCGAACCAGGAACACAAGAATTAGAACGAGAGGAGCGATACATGAACAAGTCCACCTTGGCCCTGGCTGTGGCCGTTGGGGTTATGGCGCAGCAGGCAGGCGCCGCCGGTTTCATCGAAGACAGCAAGGCTACTCTGGGTCTGCGTAACTTCTACATCAACACCGACAACCGTAACGGCACTGCCGAACCAAGTCGCAACGAAGAGTGGGGCCAAGGCTTCGACCTGCGCTTCATCTCAGGCTATACCCAAGGCACCGTCGGCTTCGGTATCGATGCCATCGGCCTGTTGGGCGTACGTCTGGATTCGGGCGGCGGCACCAACGGCAACGTTAACGGTGATGGCACCCCTGGCAGTGCCTACGGCGGCACTGTTTTCCCAAGCGAATCCAACGGTCAGGCGGTTGATAACTTCTCCAGCCTGGGTCTGACGGCCAAAGCCAAGATTTCCCAGACCGAACTGAAGCTGGGTACCTTGCAGCCGAAGAACCCGGTCATCGTCACCAACGACGGTCGTCTGCTGCCGCAAACCTGGCAGGGTGGCCAGATCACTTCCGGCGAGATCAAGGACCTGACGCTGGTCGGTGGCCAGATCGAGCACGTGAAAGGTCGTAACTCCAGCAACAATGAACAGCTGTCGATCGGTGGCGCAACTGCGCGTACCACAAACAGCAACAAGTTCATCTACGCGGGTGGTGACTACAAAATCACCAAAGACCTGACAGCCCAGTACTACTACGGCAATCTGGAAAACTTCTACAAGCAACACTTCCTGGGTCTGGTGCATAACTGGTCGATTGGCCCAGGTGTGTTGAAGTCCGACTTCCGTTACTTCAATAGCTCCGATGACGGCCGCAATGGCAACGATTCGGACTACTTCAGCAACGGTGCGTACGGCAACAGTACGCTGGGTAACGGCAAAGGCAAGGTCGACAACAACCTGTACAGCGGCTTGTTCCTGTACACCGTTGCCGGTCACACCTTTGGTGGCGGCTATCAGGTGAGCAACGGCAGCAGCGACTTCCCTTGGCTGAACCAGGGTGACGGTTCGTCGAACTACACGATCACCGACATGCAGATCCAGAAGTTCGCCCGCGCCGGCGAGCGCACCTGGCAAGCACGCTACTCCTATGACTTCGCCAAAGTTGGCGTGCCAGGCCTGACCGCCGGCATGGTTTACCTGCGCGGTGACAACGTAGATACCTACGCTCGTCGCGTCCAGACTTCCAATGGCGCTTCCGAGTGGGAACGCGATCTGACCGTAGCGTACGTTGTTCCAGAAGGCCCGTTGAAAAACGTCGGCTTCATGTGGAAAAACGCTTCGTGGCGCACCGACATCGCCGGTCAACGCGACCAGGACGAAAACCGCCTGATCCTCAGCTACTCGATCCCGCTGCTGTAACAGCTCGACCAAGTTACTGAAGCAAAAAAAAAGCCCCGTCCGGCATCGCGCCGGACGGGGCTTTTGCGTTTCGAGTCAGGCTCACCCCCGTAAGCCCTTCCCGATTTCCCTCTTTGCTGCAACTCAAGGCCTTCTCGAACCTTGCGTGAGATGTTCGTCGCGATACCGGTCGGTGTCCAATGAACAGATGTTTAATATTCTTTAATGTTCTAGATATCTAGTTATTTATTCTTTTTCACGCTGATCAATCACGAGCTACAGTTGTTGTCTCCCATCCCTCATCAGGAGCAGCACCATGAGCCTCAGACTCGGCGACATCGCCCCCGATTTCGAACAGGACTCCAGCGCCGGCAAGATTCGTTTCCACGAATGGCTGGGCGATAGCTGGGGTGTGCTGTTTTCCCATCCGGCGGATTTCACCCCGGTGTGCACCACCGAGCTGGGTTTCACCGCCAAGCTCAAGGATGAGTTCAGCCAGCGTGGTGTCAAGGCCATCGCGCTGTCGGTCGACCCGGTCGACTCGCACCACAAGTGGATCGAGGACATCAACGAAACCCAGAACACCATCGTCAACTTCCCGATCCTGGCCGATGCCGATCGCAAGGTCTCCGATCTCTACGACCTGATCCACCCGAACGCCAATGACACGCTGACCGTGCGTTCGCTGTTCGTGATTGATCCGAACAAGAAGATCCGCTTGACCATCACTTACCCAGCGAGCACCGGGCGCAACTTTCACGAGATCCTGCGGGTGATCGACTCGCTGCAACTCACCGACAACTACAAAGTCGCCACGCCGGCCAACTGGCAGGACGGTGAAGAAGTGGTAATCGTGCCGTCGCTCAAGGATGAGGACGAGATCAAACAGCGCTTCCCGAAAGGCTACCGCGCGGTGAAGCCGTACCTGCGCCTGACGCCGCAGCCGAACAAATGAATCAGTGAGATATTGGCCGTAGCTACCGGCGCTTTCGCGAGCAAGCCCGCTCCCACAGGGAGAACGCATTCCAAATGTGGGAGCGGGCTTGCCCGCGAAGGCGTCAGCGCAGGCAACCCGCAATTGAGCTTTAAGAGCCACGATGCAGGGGAATTTCGGCCGTCTCGACGGCCTTTTTTTTCGCCTGAATTCGGCTAAAAGGTATATCTCTTAAACGCATAACTAAATGAATAAATATGATTTATGGATATATAAATCAACTGGTAAGGTCACTGCCATTGAAGCGAGATCGCAGCCTGCGAATCGCCTGTAACGCTTAAAGGAATCTGCAATGCTGGTCGTCTCACTCGGTGGCAGCCCCAGCCTGCGCTCCCGTTCCGGAGTGCTGCTGGAGCGTTCGCAACGCTGGTTGCAGCAGCAAGGGGTGGAAGTGGTGAGTTATCAGGTACGGGATTTCCCGGCCGAGGATCTGCTCCACGCCCGCTTCGACAGCCCGAAGGTCCTCGACCTGCTGCAACAGATCGAAAACGCCGATGGCCTGCTGATCGCCACGCCGGTGTACAAGGCCTCGTTTTCCGGAGCGCTGAAGACCCTGCTGGATCTGCTGCCGGAACGTGCGCTGAGCCACAAGATTGTCTTGCCGATGGCCACCGGCGGCAGTATCGCCCACATGCTGGTGGTCGATTACGCGCTCAAGCCTGTGCTGTCGGCACTCAAAGCCCAGGAAATGCTGCAGGGTATTTTCGCCGAGGACAGCCAGATCGCTTACGGCGAAGGCAGTGCCGCCGCGCAACTGGCTCCAGCGCTGGAGCAGCGTCTGCATGAAGCGCTGGAGCAGTTTGTCGGCGCCATGGCGCGCCGGCCGAAACCGCTGGAGCCGGGCTTGTTGAACGAACGTTTGTTGAGTGCCCGCTGGAGCATTTGAGTCTCACCGCAATTTGAAGTACTGGCCTTACTCGCCCGCCAACGGGCAAGCAGGTGCAGCCACAACCCAACAGCAAAAAGGAGAGCGCCATGCGCCCTGTATTTTTGCGTCGTGGTCTGGTCGCTCTGTTTGCTGCGGCTGTGTCCATTGGCGCCATTACTCAAGCTCAAGCCGAGACCTTGCGGATCGGTTATCAGAAGTACGGCACGCTGGTGCTGCTCAAGGCCAAAGGCACGCTGGAAAAACGTCTGGCCGCGCAAGGCGTCGATGTGCAATGGACGGAATTCCCCGGCGGCCCGCAACTGCTCGAAGGCCTCAATGTTGGCTCGATCGACTTCGGCGTGACCGGCGAAACTCCGCCGGTTTTCGCCCAGGCCGCTGGCGCCGACCTGCTCTACGTCGCCTACGAACCGCCAGCGCCAAACAGCGAAGCGATCCTCGTGCCGAAAGACTCCCCGATCAAATCGGTGGCCGATCTCAAAGGCAAGAAAGTCGCGCTGAACAAAGGCTCCAACGTTCACTACTTGCTGGTGCGCGCACTGGAAGACGCCGGCCTCAAGTACAGCGACATTCAGACTGTGTTCCTGCCGCCGGCCGATGCCCGCGCCGCGTTCGAGCGTGGCAGCGTCGACGCCTGGGTCATCTGGGATCCGTACCAGGCGGCCGCCGAGAAGCAACTGCAAGCGCACACCCTGCGTGACGGCAAAGGCATCGTCGACAACCACCAGTTCTATCTCGCTACCAAACCTTACGCGCAGAAAAATCCCGAGGTGATCAAGACTCTCGTCGAAGAAGTGCGCGCGGTCGGCGAATGGTCGAAAGCCAATCCTGAGGACGTGACCCAACAGGTCGCGCCACTGCTCGGTCTGCCGGCAGACATCACCCTGACCTCGGTGAAACGCCAAGGCTACGGCGCGCTGTTCCTTACCCCGGACGTGGTCGCCGCACAACAGAAAATCGCCGACACGTTCTTCCAGCTCAAGCTGATTCCCAAGCCGCTGAGTATCAAGGACGTGATCTGGACCCCGCCGGCCACTGTGGCCCAAAGCTCCCAAGCGCAGTAATTCGAATCCACAAGGAGACCACTCCATGAGCCTCAACATTTTCTGGTTCCTGCCTACCCATGGCGACGGCCATTACCTTGGCACCGCCGAAGGCGCCCGCGCGGTCGACCACGGTTACCTGCAACAGGTTGCGCAAGCGGCGGATCGCCTCGGTTTTGGCGGTGTGCTGATTCCTACCGGGCGCTCCTGCGAAGACTCGTGGCTGGTGGCGGCCTCGCTGATTGCGGTGACCCAGCGTCTGAAATTTCTCGTTGCCCTGCGCCCCGGGATCATTTCCCCGACGGTCGCGGCGCGGCAGGCTGCGACGCTGGATCGTTTGTCCGGCGGGCGTGCGCTGTTCAATCTGGTAACCGGCGGCGACCCGGAAGAATTGGCGGGCGACGGTCTGTTCCTCAACCACGAAGAACGCTATCAGGCCTCGGTAGAATTCACCCGTATCTGGCGTCGCGTGCTGGAAGGCGAAACCGTTGATTACGACGGCGAGCACATCAGCGTCAAAGGCGCCAAGCTGCTCTATCCGCCGATCCAGCAACCGCGTCCGCCGCTGTATTTCGGCGGCTCATCGGAAGCGGCGCAGGATCTGGCCGCCGAGCAAGTGGAAATGGTCTTGACCTGGGGCGAGCCGCCAGCGGCCGTTGCCGAAAAAATTGCACAAGTCCGGGCCAAAGCCGCCAAGCTCGGACGCACCGTGCGCTTCGGTATTCGTCTGCATGTGATCGTCCGTGAAACCAGCGCCGAAGCCTGGCAAGCGGCGGACCGGCTGATTTCGCATCTGGACGACGACACCATCCAACGTGCGCAGGCCTCGCTGGCGCGCTTCGATTCGGTCGGCCAGCAACGCATGGCCGCGCTGCACGGCGGCAGCCGCGACAACCTCGAAGTCAGCCCGAACCTCTGGGCCGGCGTCGGTCTGGTACGTGGCGGCGCCGGTACGGCACTGGTCGGCGATGGCCCGACTGTGGCAGCGCGAGTCAAGGAATACGCTGATCTGGGCATCGATACGTTCATCTTCTCCGGTTATCCACACCTCGAAGAGTCGTATCGTGTGGCCGAGCTGCTGTTCCCGCACCTGGACGTCGAGCGCCCGGAACTGCCGAAAAGCGCCGGTTATGTCAGCCCGTTCGGCGAGATGGTTGCCAACGACATCCTGCCCAAAGCCGCGTCGCAGAGCTGAGGCGCGGCCATGAAGAAATTAATCCACAGCCTCGCGCCCTGGGCGCTGCCGGTGTTGCTGCTGGCGGTGTGGCAGTTGTCGGTGTCGGCGGGCTGGTTGTCGACGCGGATCCTGCCGGCACCGGTGGCAGTAATCGAAGCCGGCGTCAGTCTGGTGCGCAGCGGCGAGATCTGGACGCACCTGGCGATCAGCGGCTGGCGCGCGGCACTTGGTTTCACCATCGGCGGCAGCATTGGCCTGGTGCTGGGTTTCATCACCGGCCTGTCGAAGTGGGGCGAACGCCTGCTCGACAGCTCGGTGCAGATGATTCGCAACGTGCCGCATCTGGCGCTGATTCCGCTGGTGATTCTGTGGTTCGGCATTGATGAGTCGGCGAAGATTTTCCTCGTGGCGCTGGGCACGTTGTTCCCGATCTACCTCAACACTTACCACGGCATCCGCAACGTCGATCCAGCGCTGGTGGAGATGGCGCGCAGTTATGGCTTGAGCGGTTTCAGTCTGTTCCGGCAGGTGATTCTGCCGGGTGCGCTGCCTTCGATTCTGGTCGGTGTGCGTTTCGCGTTGGGCTTCATGTGGTTGACGCTGATCGTCGCTGAAACGATCTCGGCCAGCTCCGGTATCGGCTATCTGGCGATGAATGCCCGTGAGTTTTTGCAGACCGATGTGGTGGTACTGGCGATTCTGCTTTACGCGGTGCTGGGCAAACTCGCCGACCTCGCCGCCCGAGGGCTTGAACGTGTGTGGTTGCGCTGGCACCCGGCCTATCAGGTCGCCAAGGGAGGTGCGGCATGACCGCTCAACAACCTCCACGGCTGCTGCGCGGGATTCCGCTGGCGGTGCGCAACCTGCAGAAAACCTTCGGCGCGCGGCAGGTGCTGCGGGACATCGATTTGCATATTCCGGCGGGGCAGTTCGTCGCCGTGGTCGGGCGCAGCGGTTGTGGCAAGAGCACGTTCTTGCGCTTGCTGGCCGGTCTCGATCAACCGACTGGCGGCGACCTGCTCGCCGGCTCCGCGCCGCTCAGCCAGGCGCGTGACGATACGCGTCTGATGTTCCAGGAAGCGCGGCTGCTGCCGTGGAAAAGGATCATCGACAACGTCGGCCTCGGCCTCAAGGGTAACTGGCGCCAGCAAGCGCTGGATGCATTGGAAGCGGTGGGCCTGGCGGATCGCGCTCATGAATGGCCGGCGGCATTGTCCGGTGGCCAGAAGCAGCGCGTCGCGCTGGCCCGGGCGCTGATCCATCAACCGCGACTGCTGCTGCTCGACGAACCGCTCGGCGCGCTGGATGCACTGACCCGGATCGAGATGCAGCAACTGATCGAACGGCTCTGGCAGCAACACGGTTTTACCGTGCTGCTGGTGACCCACGATGTCAGTGAAGCGGTGGCGATTGCCGATCGGGTGATCCTGATCGAGGACGGCGAAGTCGGCCTCGACCTGCACGTCGAACTGCCGCGCCCTCGGATCCGTGGTTCGCATCGCCTCGCCGCGCTGGAAACCGAAGTGCTCAACCGTGTTCTGTCCCTGCCCGGCGAACCGCCGACGCCGGAACCCGTTTCACCCCTGCCTGCGCAATTGCGTTGGGCGCAATAACTCAGTTTTATCAACGACAGGAATCAATGCCATGACTATCAAAGCCATCAACGTGCGCAACCAGTTCAAAGGCTCGATCAAGGAAATCGTCCTCGGCGACGTGCTGTCGGAAATCGACGTGCAGACCGCTTCGGGTATCGTCACTTCGGTGATCACCACTCGCTCGGTGAAAGAGCTGGAGCTGGTGGTGGGCAGCGAGGTGATTGCTTTCGTGAAATCCACCGAGGTGTCGATCGCCAAGTTGTAAGTCGGTGAGCAAAAAACAACCCCGAGGGTGTGAGCCCTGCGGGGTTTTTTTTTGAAGATCAAAAGATCGCAGCCTTCGGCAGCTCCTACAGGGGGACGCATTCCAAGGTAGGAGCTGCCGAAGGCTGCGATCTATTAGCGCTTAGGTAGATAGGGCGGTAGATACAGGCCGATGTAGGCATCAAACACCCGCATCCCTTCCTCAGCCATGCGCGGGGTGATCTGGCCGTGCTGCTGCACCGAGCGGGCATAAACCCGGTCGCCCAGTTCCATCGCCAGGGCAAACACATCGACATCGTCCGGCAGCCTCGGCAGCTCGAAATGCTGGTCGAACAATTTGTGCATCAAATCGCCCAGCTCCAGGTCGTGCTGACGGTCGGCCTGGGTCACTTCGGTCAGGCCGTGTTGCGCCAGGATCAATTGCCGCGCAGCCGCGTCTTCGTCGTAGATTTCAAGCATGCGCTGTTCGACCAGTCGCGACAGATCTCGCCAGTCATGCAGGGCATCGTGATCGATCGGCGCTTGCAGGCAGGCGCGAAATGCCGCATGCACATCGGCGGTCAGCGCTTCGAGCAGCGCCGGGACGCTGGCGAAAAAGTGATACACGGAGGAGGGCGGAATCTGCGCGCGTTCGGCGACGCTGTAGATCGACAGGCTCGCCACGCCCTCGGCCGCCAGCAGCGTGCGCGCGGCGTCGAGTATCGAATCGATCCGGGCCTGGCTGCGAGCGCGGGGTTTGCGTGGGGTGACGAGTCGGCTCATTGAATTCTCCAGCGGGGGCAGCGGGCATTGTACGAGGCGACTTGCACCTTGTCTGCACGGGCCCATTGCCCCGGCTGGCCGTCTGCGACCTAGCCGCCGACCTCCACGCTACGGCCATTCAAGGGTTGCACCGGACGAGCGTTCATCGGGTACAGCGCCTGGAAAGCCTGCAGTTGTGCGGGAGACAGCGTCACCGCTGTGGAAAGGACATGCCAGCGAACACCTTCAGCACACGGTGGTGTCGTCAGGGAGCCAGCGTAGGCGTAGTAATGGCGGGTGGCAGGCAAAAGATCGGTAACGTTCAGCGTTTGCAGATTCATCACAACGCCCGCCTCCTTGGGCATGGCTTCCAAAATCAAATCCAGTGCCGGGTTGTGCGCCCCCTCCTCAAACAGCACTGCGACGACGGCCAGTTCGCCTGCAGCGCTACGGTGAACCAGATGCGCGCTCATTGGATAGGAGCGGCCCTGGATCTGTTCTTCGCTTGGCGTATGCAGGTGCAACTGCACGAAGGAATAATCGCCGGATGCGAGGGTGAGACTGCCCGCATCCACGGTCGCCACCTGAATGGTATTACCGTTGTTCGAGACGACAGCTGCGCTCGGCTGATACGTGAAGACAAGGGGGGCAAGTCGAGTGTCGACTGCATCGCGGATGTCGATTGGCGATTGCGTCAGGCCGGACGAGCAAAGCGCATAGTCACTCTTCAGTTCGCTCCATTGTTCCGGCCCGGTGGGGGCGGCGTAACTCCATGTGGCGGCTTGCCCTGTGGTTGCCCCTGCGGTCGTGCATACACTGGTGATCAACAATGTAATGGCGGCGCTCATTAGCTGCTTTTTCATGAGGGTTACTCTCGGCACTGTGGAAAGAAAACCGGTCAGATCCCGGGGTTCTTGAGTGTGAGAGGGCGGCAGGGATTGCTCTGTAGGGTGACTTCGACGGACCCTGTAGGGCCATTCCGAGATTGCTGGTTGATCGGTAAGCATCAATTGCGGGCAAAAAAAACGCCGCAGGCTTTAAGGCCGGCGGCGTTGTTGTTACTGCAACCGCTTACACGGTATGCAAGTACCAGTTGTACTCAAGGTCGGAGATGGAGTGTTCGAATTCTTCCAGCTCGCTCTCCTTGCAGGCGACGAAGATATCGATGTACTTCGGATCGATGTACTTGGCCATCACCTCGCTGTCGTCCAGCTCGCGCAGGGCATCGCGCAAGTTGTTCGGCAGGCTTTGCTCGTTCTGCTCGTAGCTGTTGCCTTCGACAGGTGCGCCCGGCTCGATCTTGTTGACCAGACCGTGATGCACGCCGGCCAGCACCGAAGCCATCAGCAGGTACGGGTTGGCATCGGCGCCCGCCACGCGGTGTTCGATACGCACGGCATCGGCGGAGCCGGTCGGTACCCGAATCGCCACGGTGCGGTTGTCCAGGCCCCAGCACGGCGAGTTCGGTACGTAGAACTGCGCGCCGAAACGACGGTACGAGTTGACGTTCGGGCAGAGGAACGCCATCTGCGCGGGCAGGGTCTCGAGCACACCGCCGATCGCGTGACGCAGCGCGGCGTTCTGCTCGGGATCCTCGCTGGCAAAAATGTTCTTGCCGGCCTTGTCCAGAATCGAAATGTGCACGTGCAGACCATTGCCCGCCTGGCCCGGATACGGCTTGGCCATGAAGGTGGTGTCCATTTCATGGTCGTAGGCGATGTTCTTGATCAGACGCTTGAGCAGGACCGCGTAGTCGCACGCCTTGATCGGGTCGGCGACATGGTGCAGGTTCACTTCGAACTGCGCCGGGGCACTTTCCTTGACGATCGCATCGGCCGGAATGCCTTGCTCTTTGGCACCTTCCAGAATGTCCTGGAGGCAGTCGACGTATTCGTCAAGGTCGTCGATCAGGTAGACCTGGGTCGAGTGCGGGCGTTTGCCGGAGATCGGCGAGCGTGGCGGCTGTGGACGGCCGTTCACGTTTTCCTGGTCGATCAGGTAGAACTCGAGTTCGAACGCGGCGCAGATGGTCAGGCCCAGTTCGTCGAACTTGGTCACCACCTGGCGCAGCACTTCACGGGGATCGGCGAAGAACGGGTCGCCTTCGAGTTCGTGCATGGTCATCAGCAGTTGCGCGGTCGGGCGCTTCTGCCATGGCTCGTTGCACAGGGTGTCGGGGATTGGATAGCAGATACGATCGGCGTCGCCGATGTCCAGGCCCAGGCCGGTGCTTTCCACCGTGGAGCCGTTGATATCCAGAGCAAATAGAGAGGCCGGCAGGTTGATGCCTTTCTCGTAAACCTTGTGGAGGCTGGTGCGTTCGATGCGCTTGCCGCGCACCACACCATTCATATCCGCAATCAGAAGGTCAACGTACAGAACCTCAGGATGTTCCTTAAGGAACGCGTTCGCTTCGTTAAGCTGAACGGCACGCGGGGGTACCGACATGATGCAACACCTTTGTTGTTAAAAATATCAATCATTGATCTTTTCTGGTTTCAGTCAACCCGAACGGCCTGCCGAAGTCAAGCGAGGCCTTTTTTGCCCCGAAAAAGCGCTTGAAGGGCATTTATGGGGCACTTTGGGGCATTTTTTCAAACCTTGAACGTTGCTCAGCTGCGGGCTTGAGCAGGCCGTGTTGTATTTTTTACGGGGGTGTTGTGTAAAAAAATGAACAAGGCTAAGCTCCGGTCAAACCCATAACAGCAATAATACCGGGGTGCTTCATGTCTCGCCTGCCGTTAATCGGCATCACCGACTGCTCGCAACAGTCCGGTCTGCATGCTCATCACATCAGTGGCGATCAATCCGTCCGTAGCGCAGCCAGCAAGGCGCGCAGCCTGTCGACGAGACTCTCGTCAACATCCGGCACAACGGCACCGTCCGATATTCTGGACGTCGGGCACAGCATCCGCTTTATGGCGTCTCCTTCCACTATAGAACTCTTTCCCACTCAAAGCGCGTGCCGCACTCAGCGTCGTGCTTGTGATTCTGCACGTTTGCAAAGTGCACGGGAAATGCAACGCCAGCGTAAAGGGCAGGTAAGCTCCTCTTTCATTGTCTATGCGCGGTGCCAGGCGTAAGCCGGCACTGCGCGAGCAAGCCCCCTTAACGCGACGCCCCAAGCGTCAAAATTGCCTGACATCGCGTCAGGAGACTCAGCCCAGAGGCATTTATGAGTAACAACCTCGACCAGCTCACCGATTGGTTGAAAGACCGCAAGATCACAGAAGTCGAATGCATGATCGGCGACTTGACCGGCATCACCCGGGGCAAGATTTCGCCGACCAACAAGTTCATCGCCGAAAAAGGCATGCGTCTGCCGGAAAGTGTTTTGTTGCAGACCGTGACCGGTGACTACGTCGAAGACGACATCTATTACGAACTGCTCGACCCGGCCGACATCGACATGATCTGCCGCCCCGACCAGAACGCCGTGTACCTGGTGCCGTGGGCCATCGAGCCGACCGCGCAGGTAATCCACGACACCTATGACAAGCAAGGCAACCCGATCGAGCTGTCGCCGCGCAACGTCCTCAAGAAGGTTCTCAAGCTGTATGCCGACAAGGGCTGGCAGCCGATCGTCGCGCCGGAAATGGAGTTCTACCTGACCAAGCGCAGTGACGACCCTGACTATCCGTTGCAGCCGCCGATTGGTCGCTCCGGTCGCCCGGAAATCGGTCGTCAGTCGTTCTCCATCGAAGCGGCCAACGAATTCGATCCGCTGTTCGAAGACGTCTACGACTGGTGCGAACTGCAGGAGCTGGATCTCGACACGCTGATCCACGAAGACGGCACGGCGCAGATGGAAATCAACTTCCGTCACGGTGACGCACTGTCGCTGGCCGACCAGATTCTGGTGTTCAAACGCACCATGCGCGAAGCGGCGCTCAAGCACGACGTGGCCGCGACCTTCATGGCCAAACCGATGACCGGCGAGCCGGGCAGTGCCATGCACCTGCACCAGAGCATCATCGACATCCACACCGGCAAGAACGTCTTCTCCAATGAAGACGGGACCATGAGCCAGTTGTTCCTGCACCACATCGGTGGCCTGCAGAAACTGATCCCCGAACTGTTGCCGCTGTTCGCTCCTAACGTCAACTCGTTCCGGCGCTTCCTGCCGGACACCTCGGCACCAGTGAACGTCGAGTGGGGCGAAGAAAACCGCACCGTCGGCCTGCGCGTACCGGACGCCGGCCCGCAGAACCGCCGCGTGGAAAACCGCCTGCCGGGCGCCGACGCCAACCCGTACCTGGCGATTGCCGCGAGCCTGCTCTGCGGCTACATCGGTATGGTCGAGGGCCTCAACCCGAGCGCGCCAGTGGTCGGCCGTGGTTACGAGCGCCGCAACCTGCGTCTGCCGCTGACCATCGAAGACGCGCTGGAGCGTATGGAGAACAGCAAGACCGTGGAGAAATACCTCGGCAAGACCTTCATCACCGGCTACGTCGCGGTCAAGCGGGCCGAGCATGAAAACTTCAAGCGCGTGATCAGTTCCTGGGAGCGTGAGTACCTGCTCTTCGCCGTCTGATACGCCGGGCGCGCTGCGCAGGCGGCGCGCCTTCACCGATAACAAGGAGAATTGGCATGACCAGCAACAATTCGCAAACCCGTGAGTGGCAAGCGCTGAGCAGCGATCACCACCTGGCCCCGTTCAGCGACTTCAAGCAACTGAAAGAGAAGGGCCCGCGGATCATCACCAACGCCAAGGGCGTTTACCTGTGGGACAGCGAAGGCAACAAGATCCTCGACGGCATGGCCGGCCTGTGGTGTGTGGCGATCGGTTACGGTCGCGATGAACTGGCCGATGCCGCCGCCAAACAGATGCGCGAGCTGCCGTACTACAACCTGTTCTTCCAGACGGCCCACCCGCCGGCGCTGGAACTGGCCAAGTCGATTGCCGACGTTGCGCCAGAAGGCATGAACCACGTGTTCTTCACCGGCTCCGGCTCCGAAGGCAACGACACCATGCTGCGCATGGTTCGCCACTACTGGGCGATCAAGGGCCAGCCGAACAAGAAAGTCATCATCAGCCGCAAGAACGGTTATCACGGTTCCACCGTGGCCGGTGCGAGTCTCGGCGGCATGACCTATATGCACGAACAGGGCGACTTGCCGATCCCGGGCATCGTTCACATCGCGCAGCCGTACTGGTTCGCCGAGGGCGGCGACATGACGCCGGAAGAGTTCGGCATCTGGGCGGCCAATCAGCTCGAAGAAAAGATTCTCGAAGTCGGTGTCGACAATGTCGGTGCCTTTATTGCCGAGCCGATCCAGGGTGCCGGTGGCGTGATCATTCCGCCCGATACCTACTGGCCGCGCATCAAGGAAATCCTCGCCAAGTACGACATTCTGTTTGTGGCCGACGAAGTGATCTGCGGTTTCGGCCGCACCGGTGAGTGGTTCGGTAGCGATTTCTACGACCTCAAACCGGACATGATGACCATCGCCAAAGGCCTGACCTCCGGTTACATCCCGATGGGTGGCCTGATCGTGCGTGATTCGGTGGTAGCCGTGCTCAATGAAGGCGGCGATTTCAACCACGGCTTCACCTATTCCGGGCATCCGGTGGCAGCGGCGGTGGGCCTGGAAAACATCCGCATTCTGCGCGATGAAAAAATTATCGAGAACGCCCACAACGAAACGGCACCGTATTTGCAGAAACGTCTGCGCGAGCTGAACGATCATCCGTTGGTGGGTGAAGTTCGCGGCGTCGGTCTGCTGGGGGCGATCGAGCTGGTGCAGGACAAGGCCACGCGCAAGCGTTACGAAGGCAAGGGCGTCGGTATGATCTGCCGGCAGTTCTGCTTCGACAACGGCCTGATCATGCGCGCGGTGGGCGACACGATGATCATCGCGCCGCCGCTGGTGATCAGCAAAGCCGAGATCGATGAGTTGGTTACAAAGGCACGCAAGTGTCTGGATCTGACCCTCGGTGCGCTGCAGGGCTAAGTGCTAGGCTTTGAGCGAGCAGGTTGCGGCTTGCTCGGTCAAAGCTGTCAGAAAGGCCGGTCTTTTGTTGAAAGACCGCCTCGGATCTTGCCAGACTAGCCGCGGTTCCAGTTGTCCGGGTTCGGCCGCTGAACAATGTGGTTCAAAAAAGAAAAATTTGGAGCATGACGCATGAAGGCATTAGGTAAAAAGCTTGCTGGCAAGACACTTCTCGCGCTGTCCGTGGCGGGCATGATGGCGGGTGCGGTTCACGCGGACGACAAAGTGCTGCACGTTTACAACTGGTCCGATTACATTGCGCCGGACACTGTGGCCAATTTCGAAAAAGCCACCGGGATCAAAGTCGTTTACGACGTCTTCGACAGTAACGAAACCCTGGAAGCCAAGTTGCTGGCCGGCAAATCCGGTTACGACATCGTGGTGCCTTCCAACAACTTCCTCGCCAAGCAGATCAAGGCCGGCGTTTACCAGGAGCTGGACAAGTCCAGGCTGCCGAACTGGAAAAACCTCGACGAAGACCTGCTCAAGGCCGTTGGCGACGCCAGCGACCAGGGCAACAAACACGCCTTCCCGTACATGTGGGGCTCGATCGGCATCGGCTACAACCCGGCCAAGGTCAAGGCTGCGCTGGGCATCGACAAGATCGATTCGTGGGACGTGGTGTTCAAGCCGGAAAACATCGAGAAACTCAAAAGCTGTGGCGTGAGCTTCCTCGATGCACCGACCGAAATGATTCCGGCCGCATTGCACTATCTGGGCAAGCCGACCGACAGCAAGGACAAGGCTGATCTGAAAGCCGCCGAAGACCTGTTCCTGAAGATTCGTCCGTCGGTCGCCTACTTCCACTCCTCCAAGTACATCTCGGACCTGGCCAACGGCAACATCTGCGTCGCTGTCGGTTACTCGGGTGACCTGGAGCAGTCCAAGACCCGCGCCCAGGAAGCGGGTGACAAGGTCAAACTGGCTTACACCATTCCGAAAGAAGGCGCCGGGACTTTCTATGACATGGTCGCCATTCCCAAGGACGCCGAAAACGTCGAAGCCGCCTACAAGTTCATGAACTACCTGCTCGAGCCGCAAGTGATGGCCGGCATCACCAACGCCGTGCGTTTCCCGAACGGCAACAAGGCGGCCACGCCATTGGTAGACAAGGACATCACCAGCGATCCGAGCATCTACCCGTCGGCTGAAGTGAAGAAACAGCTCTACGCGATCAGTGACCTGGACGCGGCGACTCTGCGCCTGATCACGCGCAGCTGGACCAAAATCAAATCGGGCAAATAAGCCGGTTTGCTGCAGCAACCACTGGCCGTCGTCGCCGCGACGGCGGCCAGCGGATAATTAATTGACAGAAAGTTTTGCTGGATCGGTTTTTCGAGGGTAAGTTGCGCGCCGGTTTTGTTGTCGGGCAGCCATGGCTGTCATGCAGCGCGGGCAACTTGGGCCCAATCCATTTAGAGGACCTCCACTTGCCTGTATTTTCTTCTTTGCGCAAAGCCCTGCTGGTCGCTGCCGGCCTGACCATCGCTGTCGGAGCCCAGGCCGCCGGTACGGTGCATATTTATAACTGGTCCGATTACATCGGCGAATCGACCCTGGCCGACTTCGAGAAAGACACCGGGATCAAACCGGTCTACGACGTCTTCGACTCCAACGAAACCCTGGAAGGCAAGCTGCTCGCCGGGCGTACCGGTTACGATGTGGTCGTGCCGTCGAACCACTTCCTCGGCAAGCAGATCAAGGCGGGCGCGTTCCAGAAGCTCGACAAGGCGCAGCTGCCGAATTATTCCAACCTCGACCCGGTGCTGCTCAAGCGCCTGGAGCAGAACGATCCCGGCAACCTCTACGCCGTGCCGTATCTGTGGGGCACCAACGGCATCGGCTACAACGTCGACAAAGTCAAAGCTGTGCTGGGTATCGACAAGATCGATTCCTGGGCCGTGCTGTTCGAGCCGGAAAACATCAAGAAGCTGCACAGCTGCGGCGTCGCGTTCCTCGATTCGGCTGATGAAATGATGCCGACCATGCTCAATTACCTGGGCCTGAACGCCAACAGCACCAACACCAAGGATTACGAAAAAGCCACCGCCAAGCTGCTCGCGGTGCGTCCGTACGTGACCTATTTTCATTCCTCGAAGTACATCGGCGATCTGGCCAACGGCGACATCTGCGTGGCGATCGGTTTCTCCGGCGACATCTTCCAGGCGAAGAACCGTGCCGAGGAAGCCAAGAAGGGCGTCAACATCGCCTACTCGATCCCGAAAGAGGGTGGTGCGCTGTGGTTCGACATGCTGGCAATCCCCAAGGATTCGCCCAACGTCAAAGAGGCCCACGCCTTCATCAACTATTTGCTGAAACCTGAGGTGATCGCCCAGGTCAGTGATTACGTCGGTTACGCCAACCCCAACCCGGGTTCGGACAAGCTGATGGAACAATCCATTCGCACCGATGAAGCGGTTTACCCACCGCAAGCAGTCCTCGACAAGACCTACGTGTCGACCGAGTTGCCAGCCAATATTCAGCGTTTGATGACCCGCAGCTGGACCAAGGTCAAGTCGGGCAAATAACGCACAAACTATCCAGGGTTCGTCTTGCGTGGCGAACTGCTGCTTCTGTTGGGAGTTTCGTAAATGGCAGTTGCCTCCGGCGCCTACAAGAAAGCCCTCGAGGGCGACCAGACACCGAAACAGGTGCTGGTCAAAATCGACCGGGTCACGAAGAAGTTCGACGAGACGATTGCCGTGGACGACGTGTCCCTGGAAATCAAGAAGGGCGAGATTTTTGCTCTGCTCGGCGGTTCGGGATCGGGCAAATCCACCTTGCTACGGATGCTCGCAGGCTTCGAACGGCCCACGGAAGGGCGGATTTTTCTCGACGGTGTGGACATCACCGACATGCCGCCGTACGACCGTCCGATCAACATGATGTTTCAGTCCTACGCCTTGTTCCCGCACATGACCGTGGCGCAGAACATCGCCTTCGGCCTGCGGCAGGACAAGATTCCCAAAGCTGAAATCGACGCCCGTGTGGCCGAGATGCTCAAGCTGGTGCAGATGAGCCAGTACGCCAAGCGCAAGCCGCATCAACTGTCCGGCGGCCAACGTCAGCGGGTGGCACTGGCACGCTCGCTGGCCAAGCGGCCGAAACTGCTGCTGCTCGACGAACCGATGGGCGCACTGGACAAGAAACTGCGTTCGCAGATGCAACTGGAACTGGTGGAAATCATCGAGCGCGTCGGCGTGACCTGCGTGATGGTGACCCACGACCAGGAAGAAGCCATGACCATGGCCGAGCGCATCGCGATCATGCACCTGGGCTGGATCGCCCAGATCGGCAGCCCGATCGACATCTACGAAACCCCGACCAGCCGACTGGTCTGCGAATTCATCGGCAACGTCAACATCTTCGAAGGCGAAGTGATCGACGACGCCGAGGGCCACGCGACCATCACCTGCAAGGATCTCGACCGGCAGATCTACGTCGGCCATGGCATCAGTACCTCGGTGCAGGACAAGTCGGTCACCTACGCGATTCGTCCGGAGAAACTGCTGGTCACCGCCGAGATGCCGACCTGCGAGTACAACTGGTCGAGCGGCAAGGTTCACGACATCGCTTATCTGGGCGGTCACTCGGTGTTCTATGTCGAGTTGCCGAGCGGCAAACTGGTGCAGTCGTTCGTGGCCAACGCCGAACGCCGTGGCGCGCGTCCGACCTGGGGCGATCAGGTCTACGTGTGGTGGGAAGACGACAGCGGCGTGGTACTTCGCTCATGAACATGCGCAAATTCAAACGCCGTATGAACCGAATCATCCCCAATGGCCGGCAAATGGTCATCGGCGTGCCGTTCATCTGGCTGTTCCTGTTCTTCATGCTGCCGTTCTTCATCGTTCTGAAGATCAGTTTTGCCGAAGCCGACGTGGCGATCCCGCCGTACACCGAGATCTACACGTTTGCCGAGCAGAAGCTGCAATTGCTGCTGAACCTGGGCAACTATGCGCTGCTGAGCGACGACGATTTGTACATCGCCGCCTACCTCGGCTCGCTGAAAATGGCCTTCATCAGCACGCTGCTGTGCCTGCTGATCGGCTATCCGATGGCTTACGCCATTGCCAGTGCGCGCAAAGAGCTGCAAACGGTGCTGGTACTGCTGATCATGATGCCGACCTGGACGGCGATACTGATCCGCGTTTATGCCTGGATGGGCATCCTCAGCAACAACGGCCTGCTCAACGGCTTCCTGATGAGCATGGGCCTGATCGACGAGCCGCTGCAGATCCTCAACACCAACCTGGCGGTGTACATCGGGATTGTCTATTCGTACCTGCCGTTCATGATCCTGCCGCTGTACGCCAACCTGGTCAAACACGATCAGAGTTTGCTGGAAGCCGCATCGGATCTGGGTTCGAGCACTTTCAACAGCTTCTGGAAAATCACCATTCCGCTGTCCAAGAACGGGATTATCGCCGGCTGCATGCTGGTATTCATTCCGGTGGTCGGTGAGTTCGTCATCCCGGAACTGCTCGGCGGCCCGGAAACCCTGATGATCGGTAAGGTGCTCTGGCAAGAGTTCTTCAACAACCGCGACTGGCCGGTGGCATCCGCCCTGGCGGTGGTGATGCTGGCGATCCTGATTGTGCCGATCATCCTGTTCAACCGCAGTCAGGCCAAGGAAATGGAGGGTAAAGAATGAAGCGCTTCCGTTTCTCCAGCCTGATGCTGGTACTGGGTCTGATCTTCATCTATCTGCCGATGCTGATCCTGGTGATCTACTCGTTCAACGCTTCCAAACTGGTGACGGTGTGGGGCGGCTGGTCGATCAAGTGGTACGTCGGCCTGCTCGACAACTCGCAACTGATGGGCTCGGTGCTGCGTTCGCTGGAAATCGCCTGCTACACCGCGGTTGCCGCGGTGGCGCTGGGTACGCTGGCAGCGTTCGTGTTGACCCGCATCACGCGCTTCAAGGGCCGTACGCTGTTCGGCGGCCTGGTGACGGCGCCGCTGGTGATGCCGGAAGTGATCACCGGTCTGTCGCTGTTGCTGTTGTTCGTGGCCATGGCGCAGATGATCGGCTGGCCGCAGGAGCGCGGCATCGTCACCATCTGGATCGCCCACACCACGTTCTGCGCGGCGTATGTGGCGGTGGTGGTGTCGGCGCGTTTGCGCGAGCTGGATCTGTCTATCGAAGAGGCGGCAATGGACTTGGGGGCGCGGCCGTGGAAGGTGTTCTTCCTGATCACCATCCCGATGATCGCGCCGTCGCTGGCGGCGGGCGGCATGATGTCGTTCGCCCTGTCGCTGGATGACCTGGTGCTGGCGAGCTTCGTGTCCGGCCCGGGTTCGACGACCCTGCCGATGGAAGTGTTCTCGGCGGTGCGCCTGGGTGTGAAACCGGAGATCAACGCGGTGGCGAGCCTGATTCTGCTGGCGGTGTCGCTGGTGACTTTCCTCGTCTGGTTCTTCAGCCGCCGCGCCGAAGAGTCGCGCAAGAAAGCCATCCAGCAGGCTATCGAAGAAAGTGCGGCCGATTCGTGGAAGCAGCCGGACGCGCGTCGCGCGCCTGCGCCGGAAGCGGCGTGAGCCCTATCGGGTTGGTCGTTTTCTCAAGAGCAACCCAAATCAAAATGTGGGAGCGGGCTTGCTCGCGAAGAGGGCGTGTCAGTCGACTGAATGTTGTCTGACCCACCGCATTCGCGAGCAAGCCCGCTCCCACATTTTGTTCCATGCAGTCCAAGGGGATTGGCGGATGACCTCAACGAAGTTCAGCGGTTTGAACCCCGGCTCCTGATCCACCAGCACATCGGTCTTCACATTGCCGAACGTCATCTGCGGGCGATGACGCACTCCTTGAAACCTTCGTTGCGTGGATGCGCATGCACCACGGCTTCGCGCTGCACGCTGCTGAACGCCGCATAGTCCATCGCCAGCACGTCCGTCTCCGCCCCCCGCAGTGACAGCGACACGCTCGGACGCAGATGCTTCGGCACGCCCGGTGTCGTATGCAAGGCAATCGATAACCAGACCTGTCCGATATCGTCTTCGCTCAGCCCGTACGGCATTTCCTCGTCGAAACGCCGTTGTGGCGCTGCCTGTAAATCGTGCCGGGTTTGGATTGGCCAGGGTTGGCTCGCTCAACCAGCCGGAGACGGTCCCTGTGGAATCGGGCTTGCTCGCGAAAGCGGTGTGTCATTCGACATCCATATCGCGTGAGATGGCCTCTTCGCGAGCAAGCTCGCTCCCACATTTGGAATGCATGTCCCTGTGGGAGCGGGCTTGCTCGCGAAGGGGCCTGTGCAGGCGTTATAAATCTATTGGGCACCCCGCATCGGCAGTAGCTTCAAGGTACTGCGCGTATTCGCCAGCACCTCTTCCTCACTGAAATGCGCCTGCACATAAATCCCCTCTACGTACGCCTCAGCCTGGTCGTCGTAATGACGATCAAACGGCACGCCACTCTGGCCGACCGGATTGATCGTCAAACCATGCACCGCATCGGCAAAATCAACCAGACGCCGTGTCGACGGCCCATAGGTCACCGGCCACGGCGCCGGGCCGATCTTCGCCGAGAGGTTGTTCGGCACTTCATG
Organism: Pseudomonas sp. Choline-02u-1; assembly: GCF_002836515.1. Taxonomy (GTDB): domain Bacteria; phylum Pseudomonadota; class Gammaproteobacteria; order Pseudomonadales; family Pseudomonadaceae; genus Aquipseudomonas. Next base: position 348,834 of record NZ_PJBC01000065.1, on the reverse strand, counting down.
GCTGCCCGGCGCCGCGAACGGCCCGACATTGAACAAGCGATCCAGCGGCTTCTGCTGCCCCAGCGGGTGGCCATGAGTGAGGGTGTGCGCCGCGCCCCACTGCCAGCCCGCCACGTTGTCGCCGAGGGTCAGTTTCAGATGCGCCATGCTTGCCGCCCACGCCATGCGCACGACATCGGCGCGGGTTTCTCTGGCCGGCGTGCTGCGGTTGTCCCACCAGGGCGAATCGGCCTGCGCCGCCAGGCGTGGCAACGCCGAATCGATCACCCGCGTCGACAGCAGGGTTTCGAAAAAGTCATTACCCAACTCATCGCGCATCGCCGCGTCGGCAAGGTCGTAGAGGAACTGGTTGAACACCGTCGCGCTGACCGAATTCAACGGATAGTCGCCGGGCCACTGCGCTAGTTGTTCGAGCAGTTTCAGCTGCGCCGGATCACTGACCACCTCTCGCAACACCGGCAACAGCGGCGCCAACAGGCGCGGGCCATAACCGGTCGCCGTGCCCAGTTGCAGCTTCTGGTTGGCCTCGTTGCTCAACTTCACCCGGTTGTCGCTGAGCTGGCGGTCGAGCTGCTGACCGCGATCAGCAAGGTTGTAGTAACCGGGAATCTCCATACCGGTCGGCGACACGGGCTGGAAGTTGGCCGAGACGATATAGCCGCGCGCCGGGTTCTCTTCCTGCGGATTGGCGCTGAACGGGTAGTAGCCGTCCTTGTCCGCCTCAGCCGTGCTGCCGTCAAGAATGAAGCCCGGTTTTACCCCGGCTGGACGTTTGGGCAGTAGCGCCGAGGCCCACCAGGCGATATCGCCTCTGGCATTGGCGTAAACCAGATTCAGCCCCGGCGCCTGCACCTTGGCCGCCGCCGCGCGGGCCTTGGCCAAGGTGTCGGCGCGGTTGAGCTGGTAGAAGCCGTCGAGGATCGGGTTGGGTGTTTCGAGGAAGGCCCACCACATCGCGATCGGGGTCTTGCCGGCAGCGCTGCCAAGAGCATCGTTGACGATTGGCCCGTGCGGGGACTGGCGCAAGGTGAGGGTCACCGGCGCCTGCCCCTTCACATTGATCTGTTGTTCGGTGACGAGCATCTCGGTCCACTGACCGCGATACCAGACTTGATTGGGGTTGTCCGGGTTGACCTTCTCGGCGATCAGGTCGAGATCGTCGTTCTGGAACATTGTCAGGCTCCAGCCGAAATCGAGGTTGTGTCCCAGAAACGCGAACGGCACCAGTGCCTGATGATGGCCGTACAACTCGAAACCCGGCGCCGACAGCTGCGCCTCGTACCACACCGACGGCACCGAAAAGCGGATATGCGGATCGCCGGCCAGCAACGGCTTGCCACTCTGGCTGCGGCTGCCGGCAATCACCCAGGCGTTGCTGCCTTCAAACTGCGGCAGGCCGTTGTCGAGCAGCGCCTGTTCGCTGAGGCGGGCGAGGGTGGTGAGGTCCTGCCAGTCGCCGGCGGCAAGGGCCGGTGCGTGCCGGGTGTGATCGGTGGCCAGAACGCCTTTGGCCTGCCAGTCGAGATCGAACACATCGAGGTAATCGGCGCCGAGCTGATCGCTTACGTAGGTCAGCAGCGGCTCGGTGCGAAACGCGGCGGCAAAGCTGTAGGCCATGTAGCCGGCGACGCTGATGCTGTCTTCGGCAGTGAACGGCCGCTTGGGGATGCCCAGCACGTCGAACTCGATCGGCGCGGCGTGGGTGTCCTGATACTGGTTGATGCCATCCAGATAAGCTTGCAGGCCTTTCCACGCCGGCGACTGTTTGTCGAGGCTGGCGACGTAGCTGGCCGCGCGCTCGCGGATGCGCAGGCTGCGAAACAGTTTGTCGGTGTCGAGCAGCTTCGGCCCGAGCACTTCGGCCAGTTCGCCCCGCGCGAGCCGGCGCATGGCTTCCATCTGGAACAACCGGTCCTGCGCGTGCACATAACCGAGGGCGCGATAGAGGTCGGTTTCGTTCTCGGCGCGGATATGCGGCACGCCGCGCTCGTCATAGCGCACGTTCACCGAGCCTTGCAGGTTGCGCAGTTCCACCTGGCCCTGGCGCGTCGGCTGCTTGCTGTAGATAAAGCTGCCGGCGGCGCAAAGCAGGACAACGATGAGCAAGGCAACAATGGTGAACGCACGCTTCATGGTGACTCCTTGTGCAGGCGAAAAGGCCGCCCGTCGGGCTGCAAACATTTAGCACAGAGCATCTATGCGGTGCAGCGCTGTCCTTGAAAAGTCCGGAATGCCTTACTTCGCGTCCGCCGGCCACGGGCAATAACAACCCACCGCCAGCGTATGCGTGGCATTGACCGGGCGATCTTCCGTCAGGGCATGCAGGATCGGTTCGATAAAGCTGTTGCTGGAATTGCAGGTCAGGCCTTCGCTGTACGGGCCGAAGTAGGCCAGTTTGCCGCTGCGGTCCCAGATTGCCACGGCCGGGCTGGCGGGGATCTGTTCGGAGCCGGGCAGGACGATGATGGTTTTCAGGCCGGCGAGGGTGGCGGGCAACTGGCCGTGGCTGCCGGGTTTTTGCACGGCGAAGAACTCCACGCCGCGAGTGCCGAACTGTTCGACCATCTCGCTCAGGTGCTGCTGATTGCCGACGTTGCATGGGCAGGCCGGGTCCCAGAAGTGCACGAGGCGGATATTGCCCGGCCCGGCGAGATTGTCCGGCAGGCGCAACGGGTCGCCGGAAAATACCGCGGTATGTTCGCTGAAGGCGCGCAGATAGCGGCCTTGAAACCAGTCATACGCCGCCCACAGCACCCCGGCGCAGATCAGCGCGAGCAGGCTGGCGAACAGTGCGGAGCGGTAGGGCGAACGCATGATTTTCGATCCTCGAAAGGCCGGCTAGCTTGCCATGTCTGTCACTACAGATGAATATCGCAGGCCGATAAAGTCTGTTTACCGCTTTGGAATGTCCGCATGCCTGATACTTTCGACCCCGATCATTTACGCGCGAGCCTCAAGCCGTTGGCCGAGTGGCAGCCGTTATCGGACGAGGCGAAGGCTTATCAGCGCTTCTACAAGACTGACTTCGCCGAGCGCGATGTCTGGCGTGGCATGGGGCGTTTCGACGTCGATGGTTACGAGTTGGTCAGCCATTGCTGGTGGCCGGAGAAGGTCAAGGCGACGCTGTTTCTGCTGCATGGTTACTACGATCACGTCGGCCTGTACCGGCATGTGATCGAGTGGGCGCTGGATCAGGATTTTGCCGTGATCGCCTGCGACTTGCCGGGGCACGGATTGTCGAGCGGGCCACGGGCGAGCATTCGTGATTTCGCTGAATATCAGCACATGCTGCAAGCGTTGTTCGCTGAAGCCAACTCGATCGCGCTGCCGCAGCCTTGGCATTTGTGCGGGCAGAGCACCGGGGGCGCGATTGTCGTCGATCACCTGCTCAACCATGGCGAGAACAGCCCGGCGCAAGGCCAGGTGATTCTGCTCGCGCCGTTGGTAAGGCCGAGGGCGTGGGGCTGGTCGCAGCTGAGTTATTACTTGCTGCGGCCATTCGTGCGGGGCATCGCGCGCCGCTTTAGCGAAAACTCCAACGATCCGGATTTCCTGCCGTTTCTCCAAGCCGATCCGCTACAGCCAAGGCGCCTGCCGACGAGATGGGTGGGCGCACTGTCGCGCTGGATCATCCGCGTCGAGCACGCGAAAAAAAGCCCGCGACGACCTCTGATCATTCAGGGGCAGGCGGACATGACCGTGGACTGGCAGCACAATCTGCAAGTGTTGAAGTGGAAGTTCGACCGGCCGCAGATTCTGCTGTTGGCCGAGGCACGGCATCATCTGGCGAATGAAACGGCGGAGATGCGCGAGGAGTATTTCGAATTCTTGAGCAAGCGGATCAGGGGCCGGAATCTCTAGTGCCTGGGAGGGCCTCTTCGCGAGCAGGCTCGCTCCCACAGTGGAATGCATTACAACCTGTGGAAGCGAGCCTGCTCGCGATGTGATCTTTCAGGCACCGAACATCACTGGCCGACCGCCAACCCCGCCCGAATCGCCGCCAGTGCCGCCTGGTAGTACGCCTTGCCCTCGGTTGACTCGGCAAACGTCGCAAACTCTTCCAGTTCTTCATCCGACAAATCGCGATAGACGTAGAGCAGCGTGTTGTTCAGATCCGCGCCGATCTGATCCATCAACCGTTGGCGCTGACCATTCAACATGCCTTGCGCCTGACCGCCACCCAGCAATCCCGGGATCATCGAACTCAAACTGTCCGCCGCCACGCCGGCAATTGCCAGACTGACCTCGGCGCCAGCCTCTCGGGCCGGCAAGGCCTGGGCGAGATGGCCGATGATCAGCAAACGGCTGTCGCTGGCCTGCATCTTTGGCAGACCCTGGGCATTTTTTGCCAACTGATCGCGGCGAGTCGCGAGCAATTCGGCGGCGACGATTTTCTTGCCCAGTGGTGACTGGAAGAAGGTCAGCGCCGGTTTCGGGTCGGCGAGTTTCAGCCGCAGTTGCGCTTCGGCGCGTTGATCCATGGCCTGCGCGGCGAAGCGCTGATTGCTGTTGTTGACCAGCGCTTGAAATACCGCAGGCGGCAGGCTGTTCTGATAGCGCTGCTGGGCTGCGCTCAGGGCATCGTTGAAATGCGCGCGTTGTTCTGGCCAGCCGGCGACCTTGTACAGCTGATCGTGGCCGTCCGCCCAGGCGGGCAATACGCAGAACATCAACAGTGAAAAAAGCAAACGGCGCATAGGGACTCCTGTCAGCAGCGCACTATTGTCCGTGCGGTGCGGGTACTTGTCGAGAATTCGTAGCAAGCCGCTGCGTGGCTCTGTCGGATTTGTTGCCGCCGGCATACTATGCGCGCCATGCCGATATCCTCTGAACACCCGCTGCTGTTACGCATTGTCGACGACCTGGCCGAACATGGCTGGTCGCAGCAGAACATCTTCCTGCCCGCCGATCTGACTCGGGCGCTGGCGGCCGAGTGCCGTCAACGCGAAGCCGAAGGCGAACTGGCGCCGGCGGCGGTCGGGCGCGGGCCGTTTTCGGAGATTCGCGAGGGTATTCGCGGCGATCACATTCAGTGGATCGACCCTGGTCAGGCCGACGCCACTGACCGCTACCTGAGTTTGATGGACAGCCTGCGCGAGGCGCTCAATCGCGGTCTGTTTCTGGGGCTGGAAGACTTCGAATGCCATTTCGCCCTGTACCCGCCCGGCGCGTTTTACCTCAAGCACGTCGACCGCTTTCGTGATGATGATCGACGCATGGTCTCGGCGGTAATCTACCTCAACGACGCCTGGCTGCCGGAGGACGGTGGCCAGTTGCGCATGTATCTGGGTGATGAGCGCGTGCATGACGTGCAGCCTACCGGGGGTTGTCTGGTGGTGTTTCTCTCCGGCGAAGTACCGCACGAAGTATTGCCGGCCTATCGCGAGCGGCTGTCGCTGACCGGTTGGTTTCGTCGCCGTGGCAACGAGCCGTTCTGACGATGGAAAAGATCCTGGTCAGCCGCTGCCTGTTGGGCCATCGCGTGCGATATGACGGTGGCGCCAGCGGTCCGTTTGATCTGCTTGAGCACTGGATTGCCGAGGGACGGGTGGTGCCGTTGTGTCCGGAGGTGGCCGGTGGCTTGCCGACGCCACGGGCGGCAGCGGAAATTCCCGGCGGGCAGGGTGGCGAGGTGCTCGATGGCACTGCTGCGGTGATGACCACCGAAGGCGAGGATGTCAGTGCGCAGTTTCTCGACGGTGCGCGGCAGGCGCTGGCGTTGGTGCGCAAACACGGCATTCGCGTCGCGGTGCTCAAGGCCAACAGCCCCTCTTGCGGGAATTTGCTGACTTACGATGGGACATTCAGCGGAGTGAAAGTCTCCGGCGAAGGGGTGACGGCGGCGCTGCTCAAGCGCCATGGGGTTCAAGTGTTCAGTGAGCTTGAGTTGCCGCTAGCCGCGGCTGCCCTGGCCCGACTCGACTAAGACACACCACATCTGCCTTGTGGGAGCGGGCTTGCTCGCGAAGGCGGTGTGTCTGGCGATTCAGATGAGCCTGACACGCCGCTTTCGCGAGCAAGCCCGCTCCCACAGGGGGGGGGTGTTCAATTGGATTCGGTGAGCCACTTTTCCGACAGCGCCGCCAGCCGCCCATCCGCCTTGATCCGTTCCAGCGCGCTCTTGAGGCTGGCCTGGAACGCCGGGTTGCCTTTCTGAAACGGGATCGCCAATTCCACCGGCGCCGCAACTTTCGGCTTCTCTTCGGTCAGCGCCTGCACCAGCACCATCGGTCGTGGCGTCTCATCTTTCTTCGCCAGCAGCTGCGCATTGACCTGGCCGTACGGCTCGCTGAAGTCGAAACGATCCTTGAGTTCGGGTGTCAGTGCTATGTGGTTGAGCGCGACGTCGTACTTGCCGCTTTCGACGCCCTGGAGCAGATCGCCTTCGTCGGTGACGATGAAATCGGCGCGTACATCCAGCTCTTTGGCCAAAAGTTGCCCAAGCTCGACCTCGAACCCCGTGAGTGTGTCGCCTTCCTTGTAATTGAAGGGCGGTGTATTAGCCTCAAGGGCTATGCGCAGCTCGCCACGGTCGTTGACGTCATCAATCAGTTCGGCGTGAGCCAGCGGGCTCAGAAGGGGTAGCAGGCAGAACAGGCCAGGCAGCAGGCGCATGGTCACTCCTTTGAAATCATTATCGCGACGCTCTGATTCAGGCTCGCTTTGCTATGGTTGTCGAGTGCCTTCGACAACGAATGGACATGAAGTTGTCATGACCATGCGGATTTTACGGAAAAACTGGAGAAGAAAATGAAAAGCTTTATGTCACGTGCAGCGTTGGCCGGTGTGCTGATGGGTGTTTCGGTGCTGGCCAGTGCGGCGACGCCGGCGCCGAAGGATGCTGAAGTGTTCATCGTTTCTCCCGAGGACGGCGCCACCGTCTCGCAGGAATTCAAGGTCAAGTTCGGCGTCAAGAACATCGCGCTGGCCCCGGCGGGTGACGTCACCAAAAACACTGGCCACCATCATTTGCTGATCGACGTCGATGATTTGCCGGCCGAAGGCGCGCCGATCCCGACTGACGCCCACCACATGCATTTCGGCAAGGCGCAGACCGAAGCCACGATCAAACTGGCCCCGGGCAAGCACACCTTGCAACTGATCCTCGGCGACAGCGGCCACATGCCGTTCGCCCCGTCGATCGTTTCCGAAAAAATCACGGTAAACGTGAAATAAAAAAAGGGAGCCCTGTGGGGCTCCCTTTTTCTTGCGCTACGAACGCTGTGCTTAGAACAGCACGCGACTACGGATAGTGCCGTTGACGTGTTGCAGCTTCTCTTGCGCCAGCTCCGAGTATTCGGCGTCTACGTCGATCACCACGTAGCCGACCTTCTCGTTGGTCTGCAGGAACTGACCTGAGATGTTGATGCCGTTTTCGGCGAAGACCTTGTTGATCTCGCTCATCACACCCGGGATGTTCTCGTGGATGTGCAGCAGGCGGTGTTTGCCAGGGTGAGCCGGCAGTGCCACTTCCGGGAAGTTGACTGACGACACCGACGTACCGTTGTCGCTGTACTTGACCAGTTTTTCCGCCACTTCCAGACCGATGTTGGCTTGCGCTTCGGCGGTCGAGCCACCGATGTGCGGGGTCAGGATCACGTTGTCGAGGCCACGCAGCGGGCTTTCGAACTCTTCGTCGTTAGAGCGTGGTTCGACCGGGAACACGTCGATGGCTGCGCCGATCAGGTGCTTGTCCTTGATCGCAGCTGCCAGGTGATCCAGCTCGACCACGGTGCCGCGCGCGGCGTTGATCAGGATGCCGCCCTTCTTGATTGCACGGATCTCCTTCTCGCCGATCATCCACTGAGTGGCGGCGGTTTCCGGAACGTGCAGGGTGACGATGTCGGACATGCCCAGCAGCTCGTGCAGGTTGTTGACCTGCGTGGCGTTGCCCAGCGGCAGCTTGGTCACGGTGTCATAGAAGAACACCTGCATCCCCAGGCCTTCGGCCAGAACCGACAACTGCGTGCCGATCGAGCCGTAGCCGACGATGCCCAGCTTCTTGCCACGGATCTCGAAGGAGTTGGCTGCGGACTTGATCCAGCCGCCACGGTGGCAGGAAGCGTTTTTCTCCGGGATGCCGCGCAGCAGCAGGATCGCTTCGGCCAATACCAGCTCGGCGACCGAGCGGGTGTTGGAGTACGGCGCGTTGAACACGGCGATGCCGCGCTCGCGGGCTGCGCCCAGGTCAACCTGGTTGGTGCCGATGCAGAAACAGCCGACCGCGACCAGCTTCTTGGCGTGATCGAAGATCTCTTCGGTCAGTTGCGTGCGCGAGCGAATGCCGATGAAGTGAGCGTCAGCGATCTTTTCCTTGAGCTGGGCATCCGGCAGAGAACTGGTGTGGTACTCGATGCTGGTGTAGCCCGCCGCCTTGAGGACGTCGACAGCCGATTGGTGGACGCCTTCGAGAAGAAGGAACTTGATCTTGCTCTTATCGAGAGAAGTCTTGCTCATCTGCGTAAACCTGTATCCCGGAGAAAAATGGCAGGGAGGGAGCAGCCTGGAGCTGACCCGCACGGCAACAAAGCCGTCACCGCGGATCTGGCCTTGGGCACTGTCCTGCGGGGTCGGTATGCTAGCATAGCCACCCCGCTAAACACTCATTCCTGCGACGTGAAGCGTTCTCAGGATGACCATGAATTGTTCGAGAGTTCTGTCGATGACCAATCCTGCGCTGATTGATGAACTGAAGACCCTGGTCGAGCCCGGCAAGGTCCTGACCGACGCCGACTCCCTGAATGCTTACGGCAAGGATTGGACCAAGCACTTCGCTCCGGCGCCGAGCGCCATCGTGTTTCCCAAGACCATCGAGCAAGTGCAGGCCGTGGTGCATTGGGCCAACAGGCACAAGGTCGCGCTGGTACCGTCCGGCGGGCGCACCGGGTTGTCCGCCGCTGCGGTGGCGGCCAATGGCGAAGTGGTCGTCTCGTTCGATTACATGAACCAGATTCTCGACATCAACCTCACCGACCGTACCGCCGTGTGCCAGCCAGGCGTGGTCACCGAGCATTTGCAGAACGTCGCTGAAGAAAACGGCCTGTACTATCCGGTCGACTTTGCCTCGGCGGGTTCCAGCCAGATTGGCGGCAACATCGGCACCAATGCCGGCGGGATCAAAGTGATTCGCTACGGCATGACCCGTAACTGGGTCGCCGGCATGAAAGTCGTCACCGGCAAGGGCGACGTGCTCGAGCTAAACAAGGACCTGATCAAGAACGCCACCGGTTACGACCTGCGGCAGCTGTTTATCGGCGCCGAAGGCACCCTCGGTTTCGTCGTCGAAGCGACCATGCGCCTGGATCGCGCACCGAAAAACCTCACTGCCATGGTCCTCGGCACCGCCGATTTCGATTCGATCATGCCGGTGTTGCACGCCTTCCAGGGCAAGCTCGACCTGACCGCCTTCGAATTCTTCTCCGACAAGGCCCTGGCCAAAGTCATGGGCCGCGGCGATGTGCCGGCGCCGTTCGACACCGACTGCCCGTTCTACGCCCTGCTGGAATTCGAAGCGACCACCGAAGAAGTGGCCAACAGCGCGCTGGAGACCTTCGAACACTGCGTAGAACAGGGCTGGGTGCTCGACGGCGTGATGAGCCAGAGCGAAACCCAGTTGCACAATCTGTGGAAGCTGCGCGAGTACATTTCCGAAACCATTTCCCACTGGACGCCGTACAAGAACGACATCTCGGTTACCGTCTCGAAAGTGCCGGCGTTCCTGCGCGAAATCGACGCGATCGTCGGCGAGCACTACCCGGATTTCGAGATTGTCTGGTTCGGCCACATCGGCGACGGCAATCTGCACCTGAACATCCTCAAGCCGGAAAATCTGAGCAAGGACGAGTTCTTCGCCAAGTGCGCCACCGTCAACAAGTGGGTGTTCGAAACCGTCGAGAAGTACAACGGCTCGATCTCGGCCGAACATGGCGTGGGCATGACCAAGCGTGATTACCTGACCTACAGCCGCTCGCCGGCCGAGATCGAGTACATGAAAGCGGTCAAGGCAGTGTTCGACCCGAACGGCATCATGAACCCGGGCAAGATTTTCCCGGTTTGATCAGCAATCTCTGATGAATCAATGAAGGCAGGAGTCGGTAAATGAGCTATCAGCACCAGTATGTCGACGGCACGCGCATCCACTTCCCGATCGGGAAAGTCGTGTGCATTGGCCGCAATTACGCCGAACACGCGAAGGAGCTGGACAACCCGGTGCCGACCGAGCCGCTGCTGTTCATCAAGCCGGGCAGTTGCGTGGTACCGCTGGAAGACGGCTTCAGCATCCCAACCGAGCGCGGTTCGGTGCATTACGAGGCGGAAATCGCGGTGCTGATCGGCAAGCCGCTGTCGACCAGACCAAGCCGCGAAGAAGTGCTCGATGCGATCTCCGGCTTCGCCCCGGCGCTGGACCTGACCCTGCGTGACAAGCAGGCCGAGCTCAAAGCCAAGGGCCTGCCGTGGGAAATCGCCAAGTCGTTCGACGGCGCGGCAGTGATCGCCCCGTTCGTGGTCGGCAGCACTTTCGCTGACCTGACCGACATCGGCATCCGCTTGACCATCAACGGGCAAGTGCGCCAGGACGGCAACAGCAGCGCAATGCTCAACCCGATCGTGCCGATGATCCAGCACATGGCCGGCTGCTTCTCGCTGCAGGCCGGTGACGTGATCCTGACCGGCACGCCGGTGGGTGTCGGCCCGCTGAACGTCGGCGATGAGATCGTCCTCGAGCTGCCAGGGGCGAGCAGCTTCAACAGCAGCGTGCGCTAAGTTCTTCACCGCAACACCCTCCCTGTGGGAGCGGGCTTGCTCGTGAAAGCGTAGTGTCAGTCGGCAACGATGTCGCTGACCCACCGCATTCGCGAGCAAGCTCGCTCCCACAGGGGCTTTGTGATCGCTCGGAAATCGGGCAATCCCGCCATTTCCTGTTTTTTTCACATCCTGTCTGGATAATTCCCGCGATTCTGGCGTCTCAGCCGGCCTCTTTGTGCTATTACCCTTGGCCTGAACTCACGGAACGCATCCCTCGATGGCATCTCGAACTCAGCAGAAATCCTCCTCCCGTTCGCGCTTTGTCCTGCGCTGGTATGCCTGGCTGTTGCTGGCCATCGCTGCGGCTTATGGACTGGCCTTCGCCATGCATTGGGATGATCGCGGCGTGCTGTGGGTGCTGGAGCGCTTCGAGAGCAAGGCCGAGCGCAAGGAGAGCGTATGGCTGCCGGATTATCAGGTGGTGATCGACGCCAAACCGTTGCCGGGCATGGAGAAGGACGAAGCCTCGGACCTGGCCTACAACCGGCAGACCAAGACCCTGTTTGCAGTCATGGGCAAGAATGCCTTCCTCGTCGAGCTGACGCTGCAGGGCGACGTGTTGCGCAAGATGCCGCTGGTGGGCTGGAGCAATCCCGAAGGCCTGACCGTCATGGAAAACGGGTTGTTGGCGATTGTTGATGAACGTGAGCATACGTTGTCGATCGTCAAAGTCGATGCCGCGACTCGTGAGCTGAACATCGCCGACTTCCCGAAATACGACCTCGGGCCCTCGAAGGATCAGAACAAGGCCTTCGAGGCCATCACGTGGGATCCGCACAATCAGCAGCTGGTGCTGGGTGAAGAGCGCCCGCCGGCCCTGTTCACCTGGAAAAGCGACGGCGGCCAGACCCTTCTGGGCGACAAGCAGAAGCTGGCCAGCAATCAGTTGGACCTGCGCAACCTGTCGGCGCTGGCCGTCGATCCGCGCACTGGCCATCTGCTGGTGCTGTCGGCCGATTCGCATCTGTTGCTGGAGCTGGACGAGGCCGGCAAGCAAGTCAGCTTCATGACGCTGCTGGGGAATTTCAATGGTCTGAAAGACACCATTCCCCGCGCCGAGGGTATGACCATGGATGAGGACGGCACGCTGTACATGGTCAGCGAACCGAACCTGTTCTACCGCTTCGAAAAACATCAGTAAGTTTTCCTACAGCTATTGCGGAATCGTGCAGTTGTCGTGGGCGGCAAGTGGCCATTAAGCTTCAGTTCAGACGGGCGTGATATTTCATCGGCCTGTCTTGAATCCGAGCCTGCCTGAATGCGTCGACTTGCCCGTCCCAAACCGTTGATTCTCCTGCTGTTGATGATTGTCCTGGTCGCGTTGATCGCGATCGGTCAATACCTGCGCCTGTTCGAGCGCGCCTGGTTCAACCTGCACACGCTGTGGCAGCCGCTGAGCAGCGAGGCGATCGGCCTCGACCAATATCGGGTGACGATCGAGGCGCGGCCGATCGAGGGGCTCGACGATGATGTCTCGGCGCTGACCTACGATCCGGTGCGCAAAAGCCTGTTCACCGTGACCAACAAGAATTCCGAACTGATCGAACTGTCGCTGGAAGGCAAGGTCCTGCGACGCATCGCGCTGGTCGGTTTCGGCGACCCGGAAGCCGTCGAATACATCAGCGCCGACACCTACGTGATCACCGATGAGCGCCAGCAACGCCTGATCAAAATCCACCTCGAGGCAGACACCACTTTTCTCGATGCCGAGGATGCCGAGCAAATGACCCTCGGCGTGCACATGTCCAGCAACAAGGGTTTCGAAGGGTTGGCTTACGATTCGGTGGGCAAACGGCTGTTTGTAGCGAAGGAGCGCGACCCGATGCTGATCTATGAAGTTCACGGTTTTCCGCACTTCAAACCGGACAAGACCTACGCCGTACACGTGATCAACAACCCCAAGCGCGATGCCGGGATGTTTGTGCGTGATCTTTCGAGTCTGCAATACGACGAGCGCAGCGGGCACTTGCTGGCGCTGTCGGATGAATCGCGGCTGATCATTGAGCTGGATGTCGACGGCCGCCCGTTGAGCACCATGTCGATCAGCGGCGGACGCCAGGGTTTGCAGAAAACCGTGCCGCAGGCCGAGGGGATTGCGATGGATGATGACGGCACGCTGTATCTGGTGAGCGAGCCGAATCTGTTTTACGTCTTCAAAAAGCCCACACCAAACTAACTGACATCACAAAACACTGTGGGAGCGGGCTTGCTCGCGAAAGCGGTCGATCAGTCACCCTAAGTGTTGACTGATCCGGCGCATTCGCGAGCAAGCCCGCTCCCACAGGTTCGATATCTGTCCGCAAAAAATCGGGCAGTCTGTTACTCAGCCTTCAGGGTTTTCACGCCTTCACTGGTGCCCAGAAGCAACAGATCCGCCGGGCGCGCGGCGAACAGGCCGTTGGTGACCACGCCGACGACGGCGTTGATCTGCGCTTCCAGCTCCACCGGGTTGGTGATCTGCAGGTTGAACACGTCGAGGATGATGTTGCCGTTGTCGGTCAGCACGCCTTCGCGGTACACCGGGTCGCCGCCGAGTTTCACCAGTTGGCGCGCCACGTGGCTGCGGGCCATCGGGATCACTTCCACCGGCAGCGGAAACTCGCCGAGCACCGGCACCAGTTTGCTGGCGTCGGCGATGCAGATGAAGGTCTTGGCCACGGCGGCGACAATCTTCTCGCGGGTCAGGGCCGCACCGCCGCCCTTGATCAGGTTCAGGTGCGCGTCGCTTTCATCGGCGCCGTCAACGTAGAACTCCAGGTCGCTGACCGTGTTCAGCTCGTACACCGGAATGCCGTGGCCCTTGAGGCGCGCGGCGGTGGCTTCGGAGCTGGCGACCGCGCCATCGAACGCGCCCTTGTGCTGGGCCAGGGCGTCGATGAAGCAGTTGGCGGTGGAGCCGGTGCCGACGCCGACGATGCTCTTGTCGTCGAGTTTCGGCAGGATGAAGTCGACGGCGGCCTGGGCCACGGCCTGTTTGAGTTGATCCTGGGTCATGCGGGCTCCGAAAGCGGGCAAGGGTTGGGCAGAAAGGCCGGCATTATAGCCGCAAGCGCGGCTAAAACCTCTGGATTCGTGTGGTCGCATCGGCAAAAGCCGGGTTAGACTCCCGGGTCCCGCCCAACCGCTCAGTGATGCTTTCCGATGCTTGAACAGTACGTCAAAAAGATCCTCACCTCGCGCGTTTATGACGTTGCCGTAGAAACCCCGCTGCACAACGCCCGTCAGCTCTCCGAGCGGCTGGGCAATGACATCTGGCTCAAGCGCGAAGACTTGCAACCAGTGTTCTCCTTCAAGATTCGCGGGGCCTACAACAAGCTGACGCAACTGAGCGACGAAGAGCGCGCCCGTGGCGTGGTCACCGCCTCGGCGGGCAACCATGCGCAGGGCCTGGCGCTGGCGGCGAAAGTGCTGGGTGTCAAAGCCACCATCGTCATGCCCAAGACCACCCCGGAAATCAAGGTCGAAGGCGTGCGTTCGCGCGGCGGTAAAGTCGTGCTGCACGGTGACTCGTTCCCGGAAGCGCTGGCCTACTCGCTGAAACTGGTCGATGAGAAAGGCTACGTCTACATTCATCCCTACGACGACCCGCACACCATCGCCGGGCAAGGCACCGTGGCGATGGAAATCCTGCGTCAGCACCCACAGCCACTGGACGCGATTTTCGTCCCGGTCGGTGGCGGCGGCCTGATCGCCGGGATCGCCGCGTACGTGAAATACCTGCGCCCGGACATCAAGGTCATCGGTGTCGAGCCAGACGATTCCAATTGCCTGCAAGCGGCAATGGCGGCGGGCGAGCGTGTCGTTCTGCCGACCGTAGGCATCTTTGCCGACGGCGTGGCGGTGGCGCAGATTGGCCAGTACACCTTTGAAATCTGCAAGGATCATGTCGATGAAGTGATCACCGTCAGCACCGATGAGATTTGTGCGGCGATCAAGGATATCTACGACGATACCCGCTCGATCACCGAACCTGCCGGCGCCCTGGGCGTGGCCGGGATCAAGAAATACGTTGAGCAGCGCGGTGTCAGCGGCCAGACTTTCGTCGCCATCGACTCCGGCGCCAACGTCAATTTCGACCGCTTGCGCCATGTCGCCGAACGCGCCGAGCTTGGCGAAGGTCGCGAAGCGATCATCGCCGTGACCATCCCCGAGCAGGCCGGCAGCTTCAAGGCCTTCTGCGAAGCCATCGGCAAGCGCCAGATCACCGAATTCAATTACCGCTACAACACCGGCAGCGAAGCGCACATTTTCGTTGGCGTGCAGACCCACCCGGACAACGACCCGCGCAGCGCACTGCTGGCGAGCCTGACCGAGCAAGGTTTTCCGGTGGTCGACCTGACCGACAACGAACTGGCCAAGTTGCACATTCGCCACATGGTCGGCGGCCGCGCCGCGCAAGTGGTCGATGAAGTGGTGCTGCGTTTCGAATTTCCGGAACGGCCGGGCGCGCTGTTCAACTTCCTCAGCAAGCTGGGGGGGCGCTGGAACATCTCGATGTTCCACTATCGTAACCATGGCGCGGCGGACGGCCGTGTAGTCGCCGGCCTGCAAGTGCCCCACGACGAGCGCCACCTGGTGCCGGCTGCGCTGGCGCAAATCGGCTACCCGTACTGGGATGAAAGCGACAACCCGGCCTATCAGCTGTTTCTCGGCTGAGCGACTACGCTGATGTGCATGGAATTACGAATGGGAACGACATGGAAACCCTGACCACCCTGAAAGTCCTTCACGTCGCGGCGACCGTGGTCATCCTCGCGAGCGGGCTGGGGCTCGCCGCCCTGACCTGGCGTAACCGCAGCGAAGGGCCTGCCAGTACGATGCGGCGGCCCTGGCTGTTCATCTGGTGTCTGATGCTGATCGGCATACTCAGCATGCCGTTCACCGGCTGGTGGCTGGTGCACCTGATCGGCTGGCCATTGGGGCAATTGTGGATTCTGGGCTCCAGCGTGATCTATGCCGTGGCCACGTTCAGTGCAGTCTGGCTGCTGGTTCGGCTGGATCGGCTATGGACTACCGGAGTGGGTAGCCGCACATTCAGTCTGGCACTGGCGATAGTCAGCGGTGTTGGATTTCTGGCCATTGCGGCGTTGATGGGGGCCAAGCCTGTTTAGGGCTTGAGACCGGGTCGCCCCTATCGCTGGCAGGTCCCACAAGGATTTTCAGTGAACACAGATTGTGTGACCACCCGAAAAACCTGTGGGAGCTGGCTTGCCAGCGATGGCCATTTCAGCCGCGAAGACTGATCACCGGCCAACCACGCTTCTCGGCCTCGGCGCGCAGATTCGGGTCCGGATCAACCGCCACCGGATTCGCCACCTGCTCCAGCAACGGCAAATCATTCATCGAATCGCTATAGAAATAGCTGCCCTCAAGCGAATACCCGGTCTCTTCCAGCCAGCGATTCAGGCGCGTCACCTTGCCTTCACGGAAACACGGAATGTCGGTGCTGCGCCCGCTGTAGCGGCCATCGACCATTTCGCACTCGGTGGCGATCAGGGTTTCCACGCCCAGGCGCACGGCGATCGGCGCGGTGACGAAGCGGTTGGTGGCGGTGATGATCACCAGTTTGTCGCCGGCGTCGCGGTGTTTTTTCAGAAGCTCAAGTGCCTTGGGCAGCATGATCGGCTCGATGCAGTCGCGCATGTAATCGCTGTGCCAGGCGTCGAGCACGGCCATTTCGGTGCGGCCGAGGATCTCCAGGCAGAAATTCAGGTAGGCAGCGTTGTCCAGCTTGCCGGCCAGGTAATCCTGATAGAACTCGTCGTTGCGCGCCTTGTAGGCGATCGGGTCGAGGAAGCCGCGCTCGCACAGATAGTCGCCCCAAGCGTGATCGCTGTCGCCGCCCAGAAGGGTGTTGTCCAAATCGAATAGAGCCAGGCGCATTGCAGTTACCCGCTGAAAAGTCAGTAAAAAGGCGACAAGAATACGGTCTTTTCACAAGAGTGCACATAAGGTAGGAACCTTCGTTGCCGCCTGCTCAAGCTTTGTGGAACAATGCGGCGACATGCGTTTGCGAGGTTGTTGCCGTGATCGACCCCGATGGTTTCCGCCCCAATGTCGGGATCATTCTGACGAATGACGCCGGCCAGGTGCTATGGGCTCGCCGTATCAATCAGGACGCCTGGCAGTTTCCGCAAGGGGGAATCAACCCCGAGGAGACGCCGGAAGACGCCTTGTACCGCGAGCTGAACGAAGAAGTTGGCCTGGAACGTGAAGATGTTGAAATACTGGCCTGTACCCGAGGCTGGTTGCGCTATCGTTTGCCGCAACGCCTGGTGCGTACCCACAGCCAACCGCTGTGCATCGGCCAGAAACAGAAATGGTTTCTCCTGCGCCTGATCTCCAACGAGCAGAGGGTGCGGATGGATTTGACCGGTAAACCGGAGTTCGATGGCTGGCGCTGGGTCAGTTATTGGTATCCGTTGGGCCAGGTGGTGACATTCAAGCGCGAGGTGTATCGACGCGCTCTCAAAGAGCTTGCCCCGCGCCTTTTAGCGCGCGACTGACGACGGAGTTCGACCCCGAGCCATGCTCAATACGCTGCGCAAGATCGTCCAGGAAGTTAACTCCGCCAAGGATCTCAAGGCGGCGTTGGGGATTATTGTGTTGCGCGTCAAAGAGGCCATGGGCAGCCAGGTCTGCTCGGTCTACCTGCTTGATCCGGAAACCAATCGCTTCGTCCTGATGGCCACCGAGGGCTTGAACAAGCGCTCGATCGGCAAGGTCAGCATGGCCCCCAACGAGGGTCTGGTCGGTCTGGTCGGCACGCGTGAAGAACCCCTGAACCTGGAAAACGCTTCGGTTCACCCTCGTTACCGCTACTTCGCTGAAACCGGTGAAGAGCGTTACGCCTCGTTCCTCGGTGCACCGATCATTCACCACCGCCGCGTCGTCGGCGTGTTGGTCATTCAGCAAAAAGAACGTCGTCAGTTTGACGAAGGCGAAGAAGCCTTCCTCGTGACCATGAGCGCGCAGCTCGCCGGCGTTATCGCCCACGCCGAGGCCACCGGCTCGATCCGTGGCCTGGGCCGGCAGGGCAAGGGCATTCAGGAAGCCAAATTCGTCGGCGTGCCGGGTTCGCCCGGTGCTGCCGTCGGTACCGCCGTGGTCATGCTGCCACCGGCGGATCTGGACGTGGTGCCGGACAAGACCATCACTGACATCGACGCTGAACTGGCGCTGTTCAAGACCGCCATCGAAGGCGTGCGCGCCGACATGCGCGCGTTGTCCGCCAAACTGGCGACCCAACTGCGCCCGGAAGAGCGCGCGTTGTTCGACGTTTACTTGATGATGCTCGACGATGCCTCGCTGGGCAGCGAAATCACCACCGTGATCAAGACCGGCCAGTGGGCTCAGGGCGCGCTGCGCCAGGTGGTCACTGAGCACGTGAACCGTTTCGAACTGATGGACGATGCCTACCTGCGCGAGCGCGCCTCGGACGTCAAAGACCTTGGCCGCCGTCTGCTCGCCTATCTGCAGGAAGAGCGCCAGCAGAATCTGGTCTACCCGGAAAAAACCATTCTGGTCAGCGAAGAGCTGACGCCGGCGATGCTCGGCGAGGTGCCGGAAGGCACGCTGGTCGGTCTGGTTTCGGTGCTCGGTTCGGGTAACTCCCACGTCGCGATTCTCGCCCGGGCCATGGGCATTCCGACCGTGATGGGTCTGGTCGACCTGCCGTACGCCAAGGTCGACGGTATCGAAATGATCGTCGACGGCACCCGCGGCGAGGTCTACACCAACCCGAGCGAAGTGCTGCGCAAGCAGTTCGCTGAAGTCGTCGAAGAAGAGAAGCAACTGGCGCTGGGCCTCGATACCCTGCGCGACCTGCCGTGCGTGACCCTTGATGGCCACCGCATGCCGCTGTGGGTCAACACCGGTCTGCTCGCCGATGTGGCGCGGGCGCAGAAGCGTGGCGCCGAAGGGGTCGGCCTGTACCGCACCGAAGTGCCGTTCATGATCAACCAGCGCTTCCCGAGCGAGAAGGAACAACTGGCGATCTACCGCGAACAGCTCGCCGCGTTCCACCCGCAACCGGTGACCATGCGCAGCCTCGACATCGGCGGTGACAAGTCGCTGTCGTACTTCCCGATCAAGGAAGACAACCCGTTCCTCGGCTGGCGCGGTATTCGCGTCACCCTCGACCACCCGGAAATCTTCCTGGTGCAGACCCGTGCGATGCTCAAGGCCAGCGAAGGCCTGAACAACCTGCGGATTCTGCTGCCGATGATCTCCGGCACCCACGAACTCGAAGAAGCCCTGCACCTGATCCACCGCGCCTGGGGCGAGGTGCGCGACGAAGGCACCGACGTGCCGATGCCGCCGATCGGCGTGATGATTGAAATCCCGGCCGCGGTGTACCAGACCAAAGAGCTGGCGCGGATGGTCGACTTCCTCTCGGTCGGCTCCAACGACCTGACTCAGTATCTGCTGGCGGTAGACCGCAACAACCCGCGTGTGGCCGATCTCTACGACTATCTGCACCCGGCGGTGCTGCAAGCCCTGCAAACCGTGGTCACCGATGCGCACGCCGAAGGCAAACCGGTGAGCATCTGCGGCGAAATGGCCGGTGATCCGGCGGCGGCAGTGCTGTTGATGGCGATGGGTTTCGACAGCCTGTCGATGAACGCCACCAACCTGCCGAAGGTGAAGTGGATGCTGCGCCAGGTGAACCTGAGCAAGGCGCAGGAGATGCTGGCGGAACTGATGAAGATCGATAACCCGCAAGTTATCCACAGCTCGCTGCAACTGGCGCTGAAGAATCTTGGCCTGGCGAAGATGAATTCCCCGGTCGTCACCAAGGCTTTCTAGAACCTTGAGGGCCTCTTCGTCGGAACGCCGCCCGGAGCAAGCCCGCTCCCACATTTGACCGAGTTCTACAACGCGGTCGAATGTGGGAGGCGGGCTTGCTCGCGAATACGTCAGTTCAAACGCCGCTAAAGGGTAACTTCCACCTCGCCCAAATGCCCGCCATACGGCCCAAAGCTGCGCTCTACCATTCGCCGCGTCCCGTCTGCCTGCACGATCAACGCTGTACTCGCCCGCGTGCCATAACTCTGGCTGGCAATGAACACACTCGACAACAACGCTTCCGTTGCCAGGCCCACCCCGGTATCCGGCAACTCGGCCTCGGGTGCGGTCTGCGCATCGCTCAGCAAGGCCAGCAACCGCTCAGGCTGCGGATCATCCAGTACCGCATTCAACGCAGCCTTGGCCTTGAGCAGTTTCGGCCACGGCGTATCAAGCCCCGCGTTGGATAATCCATAGATCCCCGGTTGCAGCATCACCGCCTCCGACGCTCTCGCATTGAAATGCCACAACTCATGGGCATTGCCCAGCAGAAGATTGAACCCGGCATATTCCGCTGCACGGCCCACCACATCGCTCAAATAATCATCAATCGACAGATTACCCGTGAGAAAACGCGCCACCAGTTCGCCACGGGATTTGGTTGCGGGCAGCTGCTGCGGATCGCGGATATTGGTCAGCGCAGCGAAGCGCGCGTTGGCGCCGATCCCCAGCCAGGTGCCGCCGGCTTCAAGATCGCGCCCGGCATGCACATGCGGCGCCTCGGGCCATGGCGCCAATGGCAGGCTGGGGCGGGCGTAGAACTCGTCGCGGTTGGCCGCGACGATCAGCGGCTGGGCATGGCCCGGGCGCCAGGCGAAAACGATCAGGCACATAAGGTGGTCCTTGTGTGTTTTTTGCCCACTCTACGCATCCGGCGTCCGTGCATCCATCGCCAGTGGAGCAGAAGGCTGCGCATCCGTTAACATGCCGCTCCTGTTTTGCCGACGCGTGCTGGAGACGGTCATGGAATTTCTGCTCTACCTGGCGCTCGGCGCCTGTGCGGGCGTGCTCGCCGGGCTGTTTGGCGTTGGCGGCGGGATCATCATCGTCCCGGTGCTGGTGTTCAGTTTCACCCTGCAAGGTTTCGATCAGTCGATCCTCACGCATCTGGCGGTGGGGACGTCGCTGGCGACGATCATATTCACCTCGGTCAACGCCGTGCGTGAACATCACCGTCGCGGCGCAGTGCGCTGGGCGATTTTTCGCTGGATGACCTTGGGTATTCTGCTCGGCGCCGGTTTCGGCGCGCTGACGGCAGAGGCGATCTCCGGGCCGAACCTGCAAAAAATCATCGGCGTATTTGCTCTGGTGATTGCCGTGCAACTGGCGCTGGATGTCAAACCCAAGGCCAGTCGAACGGTACCGGGCAAGCTCGGTCTGACTGCCGCTGGCACGGTGATTGGCTGGGCCTCGGCGATCTTCGGCATTGGTGGCGGCTCGCTGACCGTGCCGTTTCTGACCTGGCGCAGCGTGCCAATGCAGCAGGCTGTGGCGACGTCGTCGGCGTGTGGTCTGCCGATCGCTTTGGCCAGTGCGGCAAGTTTCATGATTCTGGGGTGGCACGATCCGTTGTTGCCACCGCATAGTCTCGGTTTTGTGTATTTGCCGGCGTTGTTGGGCATTGCCCTGACCAGCATGGTTTTCGCCCGTCTCGGCGCGCGTCTGGCGCACAGGTTGTCGCCGCGTTTGCTGAAACGGCTGTTCGCCGCTTTGCTGTTCAGCGTCGGGTTGAGCTTCCTGCTGTAAAAATCCTGGCTTAATCCTGTGGTGGCAGTGTCGCCCGGGAATTCTGGTTTCACTCTTACGAGGAGTCGCAATGCTGCCTTACCCGCAGATCGACCCGGTGGCCCTGGCCATCGGTCCGCTGAAAATCCACTGGTACGGTCTGATGTACCTGATCGGCATCGGCGGCGCGTGGCTGTTGGCGTCGCGCCGGCTCAATCGTTTCGACCCGACCTGGACCAAGGAGAAACTCTCCGACCTGGTGTTCTGGCTATCGATGGGCGTGATCGTCGGCGGCCGTCTGGGTTACGTGCTGTTCTACGACCTGAGCGCTTATCTGGCCAACCCGACGCTGATTTTCGAAGTGTGGAAGGGCGGCATGTCGTTCCATGGCGGCTTCATCGGCGTGATGCTCGCGGCCCTGTGGTTCGGCAAGCGCAATGGCAAGTCGTTCTTCCAGTTGATGGACTTTGTCGCGCCGATGGTGCCGATCGGCCTGGGCGCCGGGCGCATCGGCAACTTCATCAACGCCGAGCTGTGGGGCAAGGCCACCGACGTGCCATGGGCCATGGTGTTCCCGCCTTTCAGCGATCCGGCGCAGTTGCCGCGCCACCCGTCGCAGCTGTATCAGTTCGCCCTCGAAGGCGTGGCACTGTTCCTGATCCTGTGGATCTTCTCGCGCAAACCGCGGCCAACCATGGCAGTGTCGGGCATGTTCGCGCTGTTCTACGGCATCTTCCGTTTCATCGTCGAGTTCGTCCGCGTGCCTGATGCCCAGTTGGGTTATCTGGCGTGGAACTGGCTGACCATGGGCCAGGTGCTCTGCGTGCCGATGATCGTCGGCGGGCTGTTCCTGATCTGGCTGGCCTATCGTCGCGCCCCGGCAGCGCCGCTCGCACCGACGGCATAAACTACGAACCCCGGCGCGCAACGCCGGGGCTCAAAGGACACAGGTAACTCATGAAGCAATATCTCGAACTGGTCTCGCACGTCATTCAGAACGGCACCAAGCAGGCCAACCGCACCGGCATCAACACCATCAGTTTCCCGGGGGCGATGCTGCGTTTCGATCTGCAGGAAGGCTTCCCGGCGATCACCACGCGCAAAATGGCCTTCAAATCGGCCATCGGCGAGATGTGCGGCTTTCTGCGTGGCGTGAACAACGCCGCTGAATTCCGCGCGCTGGGCTGCAAGGTCTGGGACCAGAACGCCAACGAAAACGCGCAGTGGCTGGCCAACCCGTTCCGTCAGGGCGACGACGACCTCGGCGAAATCTACGGCGTGCAGTGGCGTAAATGGCCGGCGTACAAGCAGATCCCGCTGAGCAATACGGCCGCCATCGAACAAACCCTGAGCAATGGCTACAAGCAGATCGCTCAGGGCGAAGAAGACGGCCAGGCCTACGTCGTGCTGTACAAGGCGATCGATCAGGTGCGCCAGTGCGTCGACACGATCATCAAGGATCCGGGCAGCCGCCGCATTCTGTTCCACGGCTGGAACTGCGCCCAACTCGATGAAATGGCCCTGCCGCCGTGCCACCTGCTGTATCAGTTCCACCCGAATGTCGAGACCAAAGAAATCTCCCTGACTCTCTACATCCGCTCCAACGATCTGGGCCTTTTATACCCCCTCGAAGAACCTGCACATTACGCAATGGCTGCGTAGTAAGGCTTTACCTTCCAAGCTCATTATTGTGCCCCAGTACGAAATGCACATTGTGTATAGTACGGGCCGCTTTGAAGAGAGAGGAAGCCGTGAAGGTCATCGCAGTTAGGGGCACCCCCCTAGATTTCAGAGAGTCCCCAACCAGGCGGGACGACCCATCCGAAGAATCCCCAATTCAGGAAGCCGTGAACGTCACAGGGACAGCCGTCTTTGATGATGATGAGCGCCTAATGCCTTTGATTTCGGGTTATCTGTCCCACGCGCTCCGGAAAGCCTATATATCCCAGCAGACGGCCATCACCTATGGTCGCAACCTTGGGTACACCTGCGAGTACCTGATGAATCGCCGTGAGTTTCGTGACTGCGAGCGTGACTCAGCGTTCTTGGAAATCCGCACCCACGTGATCGAGGAGTACTTCGCTCACCTGCGCGAGGAAGAGGAGCTTTCTAAGAAGACGGTGCGCAACCGGGATTCATCCTTGATGGCGTTTTTCAATGATTCTCTGTGCCGGGGAGTGGACGACTCGCCCGCGCCTCGTACCGCGCCTAACCCCTACACTGCCGGGTACCTATCTCCCCGTCCTAATAAGAACCTGGTGGTGGCCTGTTCCCTGAATGATCTCAGAGAGCTCATCCTGGGTACGCAGAGTGAGCGAGAGCGCTGCTTGCTCCAGTTCATGTACGACGCAGGCGTGCGCCGCTCTGAAGTCCCGCGAGTGACCCTCAAGGCCATCGATGATGCCCTTCGATTCCAGGACACGTTGTTCATCTCGCCTGGTGTCGCAGAACCGGTGAACGCGGACTACTGCCCGCTGGACATTGATGGAAGCAAAGGCCCTGCGGACTCCTTCAAGCCCCGCCAGACATTGGTCAGCCGCGCCACGCTCCTGCGTATCAAGAAGTACCATGCTTCGCCGCTGTACAAAATGACTAAGCGTCAATTCAAGGGGGCTGAGAACACCCCTGCTTTCCTGAATGCGGAGGGGGGTGAGTACACCCCTCGCTCTATCTCCAAGCTCTTGGAGCGCACATCCGAGCGAGCGCTGAACCTGCTGAAAATCGACAGGATGATCTCTCCCCACAAGTTGAGGCACGGTAACGCCTATGCCCTGTTGAGGACGCCAGACATTGGTAGTGATTACCTTGACCGGCTAGTGACCGTGCAAAAGACGCTGGGTCACTCGCGCCTCAGCACTTCGGAAACCTATACCCAGATCCCCTACGACCTCTACCAGAAGCTCGTACGCCCCGGAACTGGAACCAAGACGAAAGCAGGCGAGATGGCTGAGCTATCCCAACAGACGCGCCTGAGAATTGATGCGGGAGATATGAAATGAGTCGGCTGACTAGCGCTCAGGTAGACGCTGTCATTGAGTCATTTGTGGCACGCGTCACTGATGATCGTGAGTCTTTGCTGGAGGTCTGTCTCAGTGTGGGGGAAGTTTTGGCGGTGGCCCCTTATTACGTAGCCGAACAAACCAGTTTAAATCTAAGGACTATCTCAAAGCGTGTCTCAAGCTTTGAACCGATTCTTGATGCGATGCGTGCTGAGGAAATCATCGTCGCTGGTCATTCATCTACCGCCTGCGATTGGCGTCGCCGGCTGCTCAACTGGTATGAAGGAATGCCCACAGAACAGAAACTTGCCATTCCTACCTTTGGCAATGGAATCAAGGAACGCGGTTTTTTTAGCGAGATCCCTGCGTTGGCCAGCCTCAGTGCGGCCAGGACAAAATTTGAACTGGTGCGGATCACGTATGAAGAGATCCTCAATGACCTTCGTGAGCTTGGTGTTCTCAAGTCAAACTACCAAACCGTCGAGCAGCGTATTGCCTCAAAAGTGGCAGTCGAAAAGACTGAATCATTGCGAGACACCTTCCAGGCCTTGCGCTCCGTCCGCATCCATCGCCTATCCGACCTCACAAGCTCGGAAGCGGAGCGTCCGTTCCAGCACCTGCTGCACCTCTTCAGCGCTTCATCAATGAAGAGCAGTAGCGCGTCAGGGCAGTCGAATTTCATTGAGGCTTTCAGATATTACCGAACGTATCTCAAGGAGGCCAATTACACAGGCTTGGAGGATATTCGGGAGCTCGTAACTCCCTACAGCCTTCCAAAGTTCAGGGTATATCTCCAAGACAAGATTCTTGAGCGTTCGCTGTCGACCGGCTACAGCAATTCGATGATGAGCGCTGCTCGGAAAATGATGGCGCGCGCAGTCCAAATCGAGGGCCTGGGGCTGACCAGTTTCGTCGGTGCTGCGGGATTCGATGCTGAACGTGAAACTGACCAGTACAAGCCCTATCCCCAGGCTGTGCGCACCCGAATTTCTCAGGTCATTGAGCAAGCGATTGAGGAAAACAATCGCTTGGCCCAGCCTTACGTTCCAAGCTATGAAGGGGAAGACCCATTAAACTCTGACGGTAGGGTGCGCCGAGGTTTTAATACGCTCGAAAACGCTCGTTGGATTTTTGAAAACAAACTCGACTGTAAACCTTTGGGTTTCGAATCTGTACGTCGAAATGACCCATATCAACGAGCGTTTATGTCGATTGTTTCGACTTCGTCAATTTCAATATTTGACATTTATAAAAACTGGGGTGTGCATTATCAGGTTAATAGTCGAGCTATTACACCTTACATAGCTCGGCTTGCCCAAGTTACCGGCATGAACACTGACTCGCTGCTGGGATTGGAGCTAGATGACTTCATGGAGCGCCATGATTTAACCGATCGCCCTTGCTTGCTGTACTGGAAAGAGCGTTCTGAAGGCGCGAAGGTGCTTCATCTCGATATTTTTCATGCGGAGATCTCTTGGCTGACCACCTCTCAAGGCCGTGCGGTCAAGCAGATCTTTGACGATGTGAAGTTTCTGACCCGTGAGATTCGCTTGGATGCTCCCGTCGAAGTCCAGAACAAGCTCTTCATCTACCGGTCGAGTGCTTCCAGGATGTATGGCGTGGTGAAGTCTTTTGAAAGTTCTGGCGAAAACATGTTGCACAACACTTTACAGAAGCTCTCTGAGGAGCATGGTCTGCTTGATGAAGACGGCAATCCTCTCAAGCTCTCACCATCACGTTTCCGACCAAGCTTCGTGAGTGAACTGATCGAGCGCGGCGTCTCCCCACGCGAGATTCAAGTGCTCCTGGGCCATAAAAGCCTCAGTACCACCATGGCCTATCTGGATCAGATGGACTTCAACCCCATGGCGCGGCGGATGCTGAATAAGGTTCTTCACCAAATGCAGCAAGACACGTTGGAGGAGGCTTCGAAGCTCATCCCGACCAAGACTATCGAGTCCGCGCCAGAAGCGATGCCGCTGCGGTCTGGCCTGGCAACCTGCATGAACGTCTTTGACCCACCGGCTTTCATTAAAGCGTTGGCAAGCTATGACCCCAGCAAGCCATGTACGCTGTTCAACAAGTGCCTTTCGTGCAGCAACAGCATCATCACGGTCTCGCACCTGCCGGAGCTCTTCGCCATGCGGCGCGACTACCAAAGGATGATTGAGGTCAACCGGGTGCTCGATACGCCCTACGGAGCCGTCATCCTGGACAACCTTGATGTGCTCAACAACCTTCTAGATTCTGAGACATCGGACTTTTCCGCAGAAGAGCTGACCAACGCTGAGCGCCTCTCTGAAAACCTGCAGGTCAGTATTTTGACCGAGGGAGTAACGCTGTGAACTACGCTCTGATCCCTGAACTCGCGGCGTACAAACAGTGGCGTATAGCTGCTCACACCCTGCTGCTTGAGTTGCGCAGAAACATCGCCGATCCGATTCCTGTGTCGCTGGAAGCACTCTCTTGGTACCAGGCGCTGATGGCGTTGCCTGTCAGCAAGACATCGGTCTTGGGCGACGCCGTCTGGGACTTCAATGACGATCATCCGAACGCCGCCAGGAACGTCAAAGGAGCCAAGCTACGGCTCAATTTTGAATCGTACCCATTGCTCAATCAGTCGGCAGTCTTGGAGGTCAAGGTGGCCCTGTATTGCTGGCTGAAGATGCCGGCGGCAATGCGCTCGTTTGCCTCGCCAAGGAACATCAAGGCCAACACCGCCATTTCATGCATGAAGGCTGGATTGAGCTTCCTGGATACGATGTCAGGGCAAGCGCGTCAGTTGATGACGGATGAGTTCTTTGAGGTTGGACACCATGGTCTGACGTACTTCGACGCGGGCATGTATCGGGAGGCAGCGCTCATTCATCCCTACGCCTTTGGCCCTGATCTCAAGAAGTTCTTTACCTTGGTCAGGTCGCCATTTTTCGAGGAGCAGATTTTCGAAGAGCCACTGCCTTACGTTCAGCTGGAGTCGCTGGCCTGGGCCAAGGTAATCAAGCACGTCCCTGAATCCGAGCGCACATACCGTATTCTGCCGAACGATGTGTTCGAGAAGGCTTCTCGCGAGGCGTCGTTCGCAGTCGTCGATTTCCTTAGCACTCTAGGGGAGCCTGTAGCTGACTTGGTAGCCCTGACCCGCCAAAACGCCAGCGGTTACTCGCTGGCCAACGCTCAAGAGCTGTCGCGTTACAATTTCGAGTTGTACGTAGCGCTGAGGCTACGGAGAACAGGCTACGACTCCGGTGCGATGGCGGATGCACTGTCCGCAGCTTTTGGCTGCGTTTCACCTACATTCCAATCTGGCTCTGGTCGGCATGATTTTAAGGCGATCGAAACATTACTCAAACTCACAGATTCAAGGCTGGACGATGATTTCCGCAGGTACATCAATTTCGTCTCGTACAGTGCCTGCTATCTCGTGGCGCAGTACACCGGCATGCGGCCCTCAGAGCTCTCTGAGATCCTGGTCGAGTCGTGCTTGGAGCAAGAGAGCGAATTTTGGCTCCTTATCAGCAATGTGATCAAACACCGCCAAGGCTTGGCCAAACTGTTCGACGACAAGTGGGTCGCGATTCCTATCGTTCGTGATGCTATTCGTGCTGCTTGTTTCATCGCTAAGGTGAAGCAGAACCCTTACTTGTTCTCCAATGTGGATACCGTCGCTCAGGGAGCCGAAGCTAGGTCAATGACCTCTCTTGGTATCTCTCACCAGTTCAAAGCTTTTTTTGAGGAGATTTTGACGGACGAGGAGTTTGAAGCTCTGGAGTTCTCGCCATACACGTTGCGGCACACGCTGGCATACCAGATGGCTAGGGCTGAGCTTGGACTCCCGTTCATCTCACATCAGCTGAAGCATTTCGGTGACCTCATCGGTGGGGCGGGTCAGAACAAGGCCTTCAGTGCGGTGACGCTTGGGTATGGTGCGATCGCCGAAATCTTATCCAAGGGTGGGCGCTCCTCGGGCAAGACCCCGACGCAACTGGCAGGCGAGGAGTACATCCAGAGCTACTGCGATCCTGACGGAAACTACGCTGGCCCCAATGCTGAGAGCCATAAGGCGAGGATGAAGAAGGTGTTCAGCGGGTACATGGCGGCTGGCTACACCAAAGAGCAAATTATCGCCCAGATGGCCAAGAAGCGCATGGCGATCATCAATGTGGGACAAGGCTTCTGCTACGGCGGTCAGCGGGAGGTATTCGATGAGTCTCTTCCCTGCATCGGATCGCTGCGTTGCAATCCGAACCGGTGCAAAAACGCCGTGGTCACCAAGGCTCATGCCCCTAAATGGCGGGAGATCTATGTGCAAAACAGCTTGGCCTTGAGCTCTCCAAATTCTGCAGGTGCGGAGGAAGAGTTGAGGGCGGCGATGGAAGAGGCCAAGGGTGTTTTGGAGCATCTGGGTGAGGAGGTTGAGGTATGACAGGCCAGGCGTTTGATGCCAAAAATAAGCTCGATTACGACCGGAACACTGAGCTGCTGGCTCAGGGGCTTATGCAGATTGCCTCTGATCCGAATTTGAAGCCGACGATGGCGGAGCTGAGCCGCATCACAGGCATTCATCGCAACACTATTCGGCAGCGTGACTTCCCGGCGCAGCGGCTTGAGGCGATCAAGGACAACCGCCGCATTGCAGTGCTCGCTCAGAGGGTCAAGGCTGAGAAGAAACAGGATCCCAAGACGATTCTGATGCAACGCCTTGAAAAGAGTCGATTGGAAGTGCTTTATTGGTTCAATAGGTATCAGGATTCTGAGAACTCTTGTGCCACGCTCGACAAGAGATTGGACACTGTCCGCGAGTCCAGGGACTACTACGTCCAGCTCGCAGATGGGCTGCGTCAGAAGATCAAAGAGCAAGATACTGAAATTTTGAAATTGCGTGACGCACTGGATTTGGTCAGCGCGAACCTTGAGGAACCGAAATGAAGATGTACCACGATTTGCTGGCCGACGTGCTAGAGAATGGCGTCGAGAAAGGCGATCGCACCGGCACCGGCACGCTGAGTGTCTTTGGTCGCCAATTCCGCCATAACCTGGAGGATGGCTTCCCGCTCCTCACCACCAAGAAGTTGCATTTCAAGAGCATCATCAACGAGATGATCTGGTTCCTGAATGGTGACACGAATACCAAATGGCTGAAGGAGCATGGTGTCAGCATCTGGGATGAGTGGGCAACCGAAGACGGTGACCTCGGCCCGATCTACGGCAAGCAGTGGACGGCCTGGCCTACCCAGGACGGCAAGACCATCAATCAGATCGACTACGTCGTCAACACGCTCAAGACGAACCCGAACAGCCGTCGCATCCTCTTCCACGGGTGGAACGTCGAGTACCTTCCCGATGAGTCGGTGAGCCCACAAGAGAATGCTCGGAACGGGAAAATGGCATTGCCACCATGCCATTTGCTCTATCAATTCTATGTGGCCAACAATAAGTTGTCGGCGCATCTATATATTCGGTCGTCAGATCTACTGCTTGGCAATCCCTACAACTTGGCTGGGGTTAGTTTTTTAACTCATATGCTCGCACAGCAGTGCGATTTGGGAGTTGGCGAAGTTGTAGTTACCATGGGTGATGCGCATATTTACTTGAATCATATCGAGCAAGTTAAGCTGCAGCTGACTCGTGATCCGCGTCCTTTACCTAATTTGCAGTTCAAGCGTAAGCCAGACAGCATCTACGATTACAAGTTTGAAGACTTTGAGATTGTGGGCTATGACCCACATCCTCACATCCCCGCTCCTGTATCGATCTAACTGAGTGGATGCCTGGCTAGCCAATTTTGGTTGGCCAGGATGGGGATGTTGAATGCCAAGTCTAGGCCTCGCTTCATCGCTTTAGGCTTAAGGTTATGCAGGACGCAATCAGGCAACCGCCAAGGAGTTCACATGTACCTCACGATCATGAAGCCCCAAGCGCTTCAGCAAATCGCTGTCTTAGCCCGTGGATTATGGATCGTTGAGGGCCCTGAAGGCTTCGTGCTGGTAATCAAGGCCGGGAAAGAGCTGATCCTGGCCGCTCAGCAAAGGCGTGAATTGAAGCTTTACCTCGCGCCATACAAGGCAGACGAAACGACGGGGCTTACGCTTCTCACAGCCTGCTTTGATGACCCACAATGTCCGCTATTGATCAAAACCCCACTCATCCCTGGTGACCCTCTCACAGAAGCACTGCAGAGCTTCCCTGACAAATTCAGCGTGTGCTTTTTCGACGAGCACAACCGCGAGCTGTTCAGTTGTAAGGCCCAGGCGAAGCTTGGTCAGCTCCGCAAGGAGGTCGGTACACTCAGCCCCATTGGAGCAGATCACTGGCCCAAGATGTATGAGCAGGCGGACAGCTGGTTCAGCCTCACGACCTATGAGGCCGACGCTCGTGCCACAACGGTGTTCCTACAGGATGATCTGTTCCCCTCGGACTATTTGATCACCGACCTGACCCGCCAGGACTTTCGAGGCTCTAAAGGCTTCTCCAATACACAGTTGGAGCGCATTGAACCGGGCACGTTTCAGGAGTTGGACATCATCTATCTGCTCCAGCGCGCATACACCTCCGAGCGGATCATCCATGGCCCCTTGAAGGTCTCCGATGGCGAGGAGCTGGCTGACGTAGTGGTGATGGGCGATGAAGTGACTTTGCTGCTGCAGGCGAAGGACAGTCCCAATACGCCAGCAATGATGAACACAACGCTTGAGAGAAAGCGAAAGAAGGCCATAAGTCAGTTGAAGAACGGCCTGCAGCAACTACGTGGCGCCATCTCAACGATCAGGCGAGAAGGCAATCCAGCCTTAGCGCTTGTGGACGGCACGCCCTTGGACATTGATCTTGCTGCACGCCCCCTGGTGGGAGTTGTCGTGGTCAGAGAGCTTTTTATCGACAACTACGATGAATACAGCGCCATGATTTTGAAATTCATGGATGAGGTCGGAATTCGTGTCCTAGCCTTCGATTACAACGAGTTCGAGGTCATGACCCGCCACTGCCCTTCGGAAGATGCACTGCTGTCAGCGTTCTTGCAGATTTCCAAATGCGCTGAGGAAAGGCGTATCTATCCCCGGCTGCGCTTCACGGATCTGCCGCCGCGCTAAATCGAATTGGAAAAGTGGAGAGCTTCTCTGCTCTCACCCCACAACTCCCTTTCTAGCCAGGCAGTTCTTTGAGCCAGTAACGCCTGACAGTCGCTTCAGGCAACCCCAGCGCTCGACCCACCTCCGCCTTCGACATGCCACTGGCCTTGAGCTCTAGTACTGCCCGGATTCGATCTGGGCTGCTGGGTTTGCCTCGCGTGCGCTTCACCAGCCCTTCACCAGCGTCCCAATGCCTCTTCAGGCCCTGCAAGCCTCCCTGGGCTACGAAGCCTTCCAAGTCCTTTGAAGCCTTCGCCATGACATCGATAGGTGATGACCCATCCTGGAGGGCCTGACATAGCGCGACGAGAGCCACGAGGTCGAAATCCAGGGTGCGCGCGATCTTGCTCAGCTTGACCAAAGAGACCTGCGTTTTCCCTTGCTCCAATCGTGACAGATTGGCTTGGGAACTGATCTCGGCAAGCTCCTCCTGAGCTGATCCTCTCAGGTCGCGCAGAGCTCGGACTATTGCTGCTATCTCGTTCTGCATGCTGAGCGCTCAAAACGAAGAATAGGGCCACAGCGCCATTCGTCGATAAATATCGAAAGCTAGCAATAATGGCGATCATCGTTTATCGTGGGCCTACTGATGGCAGCTTCGCCGCGTCCGAGCGACCGGGCCAGGGAATGATCAATTTATTAGAAAGTCGACGTCAGCAGGCTTGGGATGAAGCTTCATATACTGTCTGATCTGCATTGTGAGTTCGCCGATTTCGTCCCCCCTGTGGTGGACTGTGACGTGGTCGTATTAGCCGGTGACATCCACGTGAAGTCCAGGGGGGCTAGATGGGCCAGCCTGACCTTCAGCACGCCTGTCATATATGCCATGGGCAATCATGAGCACTACAGCGGGAATATAGATCGAACCCACAGCAAGCTGCTTGACGCTGCTGAGGCGCACGTCCACGTCTTGGAAAATCAGGTTTTAGAACACCGTGACGTGCAGTTTCTCTGCGCTACGGGTTGGACGAGCCTGGCCGCGACCGGAGACCCAGTAGCTGCTTCTTGGTGCGCTCGTAACTCACTGAATGACTTTCGCGCAATCCGTGTCGGTGAACAGTATCGGCGTTTGCGCCCTGATGATCTGATCGCGAGAAATCGAGAGACGAAGGAGTGGTTGGAGGGCCAGCTGTCGGTGCCATTCAACGGTAAGCGTGTAGTTGTGACTCACCATCCGCCCCTTATGAAGTTCGTGAGCGACCAAGGAGCCGATCCTCACTTGCGAGCAGCGTATGGCAACAATTGGGATGGCCTGATGGATTTTAAGATCGATCTATGGATCTTTGGCCATACCCACGAAGCCGTGGATGAGGTGGTTAATGGCGTCCGGTTTGTGAGTAATCCTCGTGGTTACCCCTCTGAACAAACTGGATTTCGGCCAGACCTAGTTATCAGTGTATGAGGACTGATAAGGCTGCTGGTGTTTAGCTTTGTTCAGCAAGTGAGTAGGTTTCAAATTCGAACGTGATGGAGAGTCCATGAGTTGTCTGAATTTCCAGGACTGGACGGCTGAGGGCGGGATACGACTGCCCAGTCTGGTGTCATCTAAGTTGGCGATTGCGCAGGCTCATGATTGGGGCGCGCTAGTGGACGCGTACCTGGTAGATGCCGCTGAAGTTGGCAATCGTTTCGTTGCGTATGTGTATGGAGATCTTTCGGGGCAACTGGTCGATGGGATGACAATTGTCACGCCCCCTAGTGAGGTAATAGCGGAGGTCGAAGGCATGGCGTTATTGCGGACAGTGTCAGGCAACGATCATTACGTCATGGTCAGCCGATTGTCTGCCGCCGCTTGAGTGCCCCCGCGTCGTCGAGGCCGCTGTCTGAGCCTGCTTCATTCGGCCTCACCGTCATCTAATCCATTAATAGTTAATGTGTGTTTAAGGGAAGAAGCATGTCCAAGTTAAAGAAACTGACATTGACTGTTAAGAACTATGATGCTCAAGCGAGCGGTGATCTAGACGCTCTCTACCGACGTGTTAGATATGAAGACGAGCACGGCGCCACGCTCTATTTCAAAGAGGTTGTGATGCTGAAGTACCTTGCGAAGCATGGTGCTTTGGCGACTGATGTTCCGCGAACTTGGTACTATAAGCATGCCTCAAAGAAATCGATAATTGTTGTCGCTTTTGAGAAGGCTGGTGGGAAAGTTGAGTGCGACTTGGATGATCTGCGGCTTATTGCAAGGTCGACTTTGATAAAGGGTGTAGTTATTTCGCTAGCAGCGGTTCCAGCTGGAATTATTGCTGCAACGGCCACCTTTGGAGTTGGGCTTGTCATTATCCCTATGTTTTTGTGGTATGGGTACAGGAACGTCTTCAAGCTTCCGAAAATGCTTGGTCGAAAAACGCTGGTGGATGATTTTTCAAAATTTGGCGTTACTCTTCGATAGCTTAGTTTTTTGGTTGTTGAACTTGATTCTCGTTAGAGTTGCTGTCTTGCGGACGGTGACCAGCGAAGGAAACTCAGATGAAGACCAATGCCGTTATCTTTGACGCCTTCGGAACGCTGGTCGAGATTCAGCAGCCGACACGTCCGTTTCGACAGTTGCTTCGAGAGGGGCGACGCCAAGGCCGCTTGCCTCGCGCTGATGACATTCGAGCGATCATGACCCGTTGCCTTTCCCTAAGCGAGGCTGCGCTGTACTTTGGTATCAAAATCTCGCCCTCCCAGCTTGCATTTCTCGACCAATGCCTGGAGGAGGAACTGGCAAGCATTCGGCCTTATCCAGACGCGGTTGAGGCCGTTGGGCTACTGCAAGCTGCAGGGCTGAGATTGGCTGTGTGTTCAAACCTGGCCATGCCTTACGGCCCCGTAGTGGAAAGGATTTTCCCGCACCTTGGGGCCTATGGTTTCAGCTATCGCATTGGTGTTATGAAACCGCAAGCGACCATCTACCAGCACACCTGCGATCTACTTGATGTTCGGCCAGGAAATGAGCTCAGTAGTCAGAGGCGGATTGTCATGATTGGCGACTCAGAAAGGTGTGATCGGGATGGGCCTGGCCAGGTTGGTATCAAGGGTTATCTGTTGCGCAGGAATGGAGGCGGGGCTTCCAATCTTTCCCATTTTGCACAATCAGTGCTGAGTGATAGGTAGCTGGGAGCAGATCTTCAATTCGATGGAAGCGTTGCGTCTGAGCTAAAGGGCCGCGCCACGAGGTGGCCCTGTCGGGATGCCCCCTGCACAGAGTACGAGCGGCGACCAGACCAGTATCACCAGAGGGTGAAGCATGAATGAGCTTAGGATTGTCGGGCGATGCGTTCGCTCCCCGATCGGCTGCTGGAGTGCTAGGCATCGCTGTTTTGAAATGCGTTACGAGCAGGTCTTCTCAATCGCACTTGAAGTGTTTGGAAGCCGAAAGAAGGCGGAGCGATGGCTCGTAAGATCTGTAGTAGGTGTAGGCCGTCAGGCACCCTGCAGGGTGCTGTGCACACCTATGGGACTCACAATTATCCATGACGAGATTATACGGCTTGACCACGGCATACGAGCCTAATGCCATCTAGCCTGTCGTTGCGTTCTATCGAGTGAGGGCCGCCGCACCAGAGACTGTGCGATTCGTGGTCTTGTGTGCTGAGCTTCACTGCCAAATTTTTCCGATCTGGCTTTTCAGACTATCGGGTGGGCAGACTATAAGCCATTGACGAATGGTAACGCCTTGCACATGTAGCAAGCCGAGCCAGGGCAAAGCCCCCTGAACTGCTCCGTCTGTGAGATCAGATGCGTAATTGCATGGACTTGACCACCTGTTGCACTCGACTTGACCCGTTGTTTGCATCGAATTTGACCGGCGCACGGGTACGCCTTGACGGGCAGAAGTCGGCCAAAAGCGTACGTAGCTAATAGGCCACTGCTTTCGGTCAGTGTGCGGTCATGAAAGCAAGTAGCTGGTCGCAGGCACTCCGGTTAAGACCATCAGCGTCCTTCGATTAACTCGCCGAACAACTCCCTAACCTTCACCTTGGCATCTGCCAGCGCGGCTCGGCCTTCATCGGTAATCTCATACATGCGTCGCTCGCGGCGCCCAGTGCGTTCATGGTGCGAGCACAGATAACCCTTCTTCTCCAAACCGTGCAGCATCGGATACAGCGTGCCCGCGCTGAGCTTGTAACCGTGGTGGCTCAGCTCCTCGATGACGGCCAGCCCGAAGATGGGAGCCTCGGCAGCGTGGTGCAGGATATGCAGGCGGATCAACCCGCCGTAGAGGTCTTTGTCGGTCACTCGATGTATCTCACAGTGCAATGCTCAACAGCCCGCCCAGGACACCGCTGCCCAGCACGACCAGCCACGGCGGCAGCTTCCAGAACATCAACGCCACCAGTGCCACGAGGGCCAGGCCAAAGTCTTGCGGGCCATGAATCGCACTCGTCCATACCGGCTGGTAGAGAGCAGCAAGCAGCAGGCCGACCACGGCCGCATTGATGCCCAGCAGTGCGGCCTGCGTACGCAGGTTACGGCGCAGGTGCTCCCAGAATGGCAAGGCCCCCACCACCAGCAGGAAAGACGGCGCAAAGATCGCCAGCAGGCAAATCAGCCCGCCAAGCCAGCCAGTTGGTGCTTGGTTCATCGAGGCACCGAGAAATGCTGCAAAGGTGAATAGAGGCCCCGGCACGGCCTGCGCCGCACCATAGCCCGCGAGGAATGCTTCGTTGTCGACCCAGCCTGTTGGTACGACCTCAGCTTGCAACAGCGGCAGCACCACATGCCCGCCACCGAATACCAGCGAGCCGGCGCGGTAGAAGGCATCCATCATCGCCAGTGTCTGGCTCGGGAACACAGCTGTCAGCAACGGCAGCCCAAGCAGCAGGGCAAAGAACAGGGCCAGCCAGAACAAGCCAACGCGACGCCGCACGCTGATCGGTAGTGGATCATGGGCCTCGCCCTGCTGTGGTTTGAATAGCAGCAGGCCGACGATGGCTGCAAGGATGATGACACTCACTTGCCCCCAGGCAGAGGGTACGAGCAGCACGAAGCAGGTCGCCGCTGCCATGATGGAAATACGCGGCGCATCGGGACAAAGATTGCGCGCCATGCCCCAGACAGCCTGGGCGACCACCGCCACGGCCACCACCTTCAGACCGTGCAGCACGCCAGCAGGCATGGCATCACCATAACCGGCGATGCCGAGTGCGAAGAGGATCAAGGCGATTGCGGAGGGCAAGGTGAATCCCATCCACGCGGCTAGTGCCCCGGCGTAGCCGGATCGAGACAACCCGAGCGCAATCCCGACCTGGCTACTGGCTGGCCCCGGTAAGAACTGGCAAAGGGCGACAAGATCCGCATAGCTGCGCTCGCTCAACCATTGTCGACGCACCACGAACTCATCGCGGAAATAGCCCAGGTGTGCGATTGGGCCGCCGAAGGAGGTGAGCCCCAAGCGGAGGAAGATCAAAAAAACAGCCCAAGGGCTACGGTCAGTCTTGGTGATTTCAGTCATGGTCAATACCTGATCTCTGACAAGGCTGGATGAAATTATCGATATACGATAGCGTAAATCGATAATTGAGGTCGACCATCATGGAACTCGTTCTGATCGGCTTACGCCGTGCTTCAAGTGGTCAGATCCAATGCAATTGGCTGGTCAAGTCCGATGCAAACAGGTGGTCAAGTGCAATGCAAACGATTGGTCAAGTGAGGTGCAATTCCCAATCAGAGGCGGCTCAGAGTCTCGCTGGTTAGTGCGTATCCCTGCTGTTCAAAAAAGCCTGATGCAATTGTTGTCAGCAAATGAAATCGAGCGATTCCCTGCTTCGCAGCTATTGCTTCAACGACTCGAAGCATTTCACCTCCAACCCCTGTCGATCTGTATGCCGGCTCCACGACCAGGGAACGCAGCAATCCATCTGCCCCATGCGTTTCAAACCCTCCCCACCCAACAGTCTCACCATCCCGCGTGAATTCGAAAAAGGTTCGGTTCGGAAGATCCACATCGTCTGATGGAAGGTCAGCAGACTCCAAGGCGTCGCGAAAGCGCTGCCATTGCCCTCCGGCTATTTGCATTGTCTGGATCATCATCTCCGTCTCCACACTGTCATTCCCTATGCCTTGCTTTGCATGACCGCTATGGCTCAAGCCTGAGCAGCGGTCATCATATTCGCTTTACCGAATATCTGCCAAAGCGTATATTCGATTTTCCATATGCATCGAGTCCAGTCATGACCCCTGCTATCAAAGTTCTTTTCGTGTGCGTTGCCAACTCAGTCCGCTCCCAGCTTGCAGAGGCGTTACTGCGGCACACCGACCCGCGCTTCGAGGCCTTCAGCGCAGGATCCCAACCGTCTGAGATTGATCCGCGCACGATTCAGGCATTGGAGGCAGTTGGAGTCGATACAGCGGGCCTGCGAAGCAAGTCCATCAGCGAGTTTCAAGCTGATCGATTCGATTACGTCATCACTCTTTGCGATAAGTCCGCCAGCGAGTGCCTATCAATGCCCTGTGCAGGTGAAGTCATTGCCTGGGATTTTTCTGACCCAGTAACGAGCGATGATCCCGGCGCATTTCGCCACACGCTCCACGACATCCATGAGCGCATCAAGCTCTTCGTTTTGGTCAAGACCAAACACCTGGAGGATCTATGACAGAACCCATGAACCCCACCACGTTATTCAAGTGCTTGGCGGATGACACCCGAGCCAAAATTTCCCTGCTTGTCGTGAGCGAAGGCGAGCTGTGTGTCTGCGAGCTGACGGCGGCACTCGACCTGAGCCAGCCGAAGATTTCTCGTCATTTGGCCCTGCTGCGCTCTGCTGGTTTGTTGATGGATCGTCGGCAAGGTCAGTGGGTGTACTACCGCCTGAACCCCGACTTGCCTGCGTGGGTAACTGCGGTTTTGAAAGAAGTCGTAGACGCCAATCAGCATTGGCTGGAAACCGAGGCTAAACGCCTGTGCGGTATGAACGACCGCCCTATCAATCAGGGCGTGTGCAGCTGATTCACGCCCCAACCGGATTACTGAAATGCTGATTGCCGTATTGATCTTTATCGCCACTATCGTGCTCGTCATCTGGCAACCCAAGGGGCTCGGGGTAGGTTGGAGCGCGACGTTGGGTGCCATCGTGGCGCTGCTGGCAGGCGTCGTTACCCTGGCTGACATACCAGAGGTTTGGCGCATTGTCTGGAATGCCACCGGGACGTTTATCGCAGTCATCATCATTAGCCTGCTGCTTGATGAAGCAGGCTTTTTCAAGTGGGCTGCGTTGCATGTAGCGCGGTGGGGTGCTGGAAGCACTCGTAAGTTGTTTGCGTTCATCGTCTTGCTGGGCGCAGCTGTGTCGGCACTGTTCGCCAATGACGGAGCAGCGTTAATCCTCACACCCATTGTGATCGCGATGTTGCTGGCGTTGCGTTTTTCTCCTGCTGCTACGTTGGCATTCGTCATGGCAGCCGGTTTTATCGCCGATACGGCGAGCTTACCGCTGGTGGTTTCCAACCTGGTCAACATCGTTTCTGCCGACTACTTCGATATCGGCTTCAACGAATATGCTTCGATCATGGTGCCGGTAAACATCGTCAGCGTGGCAGCGACATTAGCCATGCTGCTGTGGTTTTTCCGCAAAGATTTACCAAAGACCTATGACCTCGACCAACTGGACAACCCGGACGAGGCAATTCACGACCGCGCCACTTTCGTAGCCGGCTGGTGGGTGCTGGCACTACTCCTGATCGGATTCTTTGTCATTGAGCCGCTGGGTGTGCCAATCAGCGCCATTGCTACGGTCTGCGCATTCGTCCTCTATGTCATCGCGGCTCGTGGTCATGCC
The DNA here is from genome assembly GCF_002836515.1 of Pseudomonas sp. Choline-02u-1. Classification (GTDB taxonomy): domain Bacteria; phylum Pseudomonadota; class Gammaproteobacteria; order Pseudomonadales; family Pseudomonadaceae; genus Aquipseudomonas. The sequence continues at coordinate 309,570 of NZ_PJBC01000065.1, read as the reverse complement.
ATCAACACAAGCAAGGTGCTCAAAGAGGCTCCATGGCAAGTGGTGATTTTTTCCCTGGGTATGTATCTGGTCGTTTATGGCCTTAAGAACGCGGGCCTGACTGATCACATCGCCCAGATTCTGAAAGTATTCGCCGGTTATGGCGTCTGGGGGGCATCCCTGGGTACTGGGATGCTAACGGCATTGCTGTCGTCGATCATGAACAACATGCCCACGGTTCTGGTGGGTGCCTTATCCATTCATGCCGCCGAAGTAGATGGCGTCGTTCAGCAAGCGATGGTGTACGCCAACATCATTGGCTGCGACCTAGGCCCGAAGATCACCCCAATTGGCAGTTTGGCCACGCTGTTGTGGCTGCATGTGCTGGCCAAGAAGGACATCAAGATCAGTTGGGGTTACTACTTCAAGACTGGGATCGTGCTGACCTTGCCTATCCTCGTCGCCACCTTGTCTGCCCTGGCCTTGCGCCTCAGTTTCTGAATCAAGGAATCTTCTGATGAAAGTCTTGTTCATGTGCACCCACAACAGCTGCCGCAGCATCCTGTCCGAGGCGCTGTTCAATCACCTGGCGCCTGAAGGCGTAGAAGCGGTCAGCTCGGGGAGCTTTCCCAGTGGCCGGGTGAATCAAAGGGCACTGCAGACGCTTGAGGCGGCGGGTATCTCTACGGCGGGCTTAAGCAGCAAGGCTTCTGATGCTTTTGAAGGCTCGCCTCCAGACATCGTGATCACTGTCTGTGACCGGGCTGCAGGTGAGGCATGCCCAATCTTCTTTGGGCCAGCTTTGAAGGCGCATTGGGGGCTGGCTGACCCGTCTGAGGCTAGCGGGTCGGAAGCCGAGATCACCGCTGCGTTTGAAGCCACACTCGTGAAAATTCACGAGCGCGTGAGCGCATTTCTTGCGCTTCCACTGATGACCATAAGCGCTGAACAGTTGAAAGCTGAACTGAGTCGCATCGGTTCACTTTAGAGATCAACCGAGGCGGTGCCCAACCTGGCGTCGCCGTAGGAGTTTATATGCAAGACACATTGCCGAACGTCCACGCCGACCTGATCGACATTCCTTCGTTGGAGCAACTGGCACCTCGTACGCCTTCGCTTCATAAGCCTCGAATTCTGCTTTTGTACGGATCGACGCGAGAGCGCTCTTTCAGCCGGCTGGTGACTCAGGAAGCAGCGCGCTTGTTGGAAGAGTTTGGCGCCGAAACCAAGATCTTTGACCCGTCAGGTCTCCCGCTGCCGGATGACGCTCCCGATACACATCCCAAGGTCGCTGAGCTGCGCGAGCTGATGCAATGGTCTGAGGGACAGGTGTGGTGCTCCCCTGAGCGTCACGGCTCCATGAGTGCGGTATTCAAAGCCCAAATTGACTGGGTTCCGCTGGCGATGGGCGCTGTACGACCTACCCAAGGCAAAACCCTTGCTGTGATGCAGGTCTGTGGTGGTTCTCAATCCTTCAACGTGGTTAACCAACTACGGGTACTTGGCCGATGGATGCGGATGTTTACCATCCCTAACCAGTCTTCCGTGGCCAAGGCGTTCACCGAGTTCGATGAAGCAGGCCGTATGAAGCCGTCCTCGTACTACGACCGACTGGTGGACGTGATGGAGGAGTTGATGAAATTCACCCTGCTGTTGCGGGATCGCCAGGATTATCTGGTTGATCGGTACTCCGAGCGTAAAGAGTCCGCCGAAGACCTGTCCAAGCGCGTCAACCAGCGCTCCATCTAACGTCAGCACGAGGAAGCGATATGAGCCAGATCACGATCTACCACAACCCCGAATGCGGCACCTCTCGCAACACCTTGGAATTGATCCGCAATAGCGGGGAAGAACCGACAGTTACGGGCACTCACGCATCAGGCAATTTCTGGTAGGCAGCACGACCACGACGATGCTGCGAACATCCACTTTTCCCGTATTGCTGCTTCGCTGAGCCAGTGCCACTGGCCATAGTATTTCCAGAACTGCGGAAATGCCGTGGCCACCCTGGGCGATGACTAACTGATCTTGCCGTAACGAGAGCACATGCAACTCATAACTGAAATTGTTCACCCCGAGCTCACATCAAAGCAGGGCAGAGTATTCCGTCGACATGCAGCACGCGGCATCGTGATGCGGCATGAGCAGATCCTGTTGCTGTTTACCGAGCGCTATAACGACTTCAGCTTTCCTGGCGGCGGCCTTGACGGTGACGAGGACATTGTCACAGGCTTGAAGCGTGAGCTTGAGGAAGAGACTGGCGCCCGTGAAATACAGGTGCTCCAGCACTACGGTTACATTGAGGAGTACCGGCCCTACTGGAAGCCACAGTACGATCTGATGCACATGACCTCGCATTTTTATCAATGCGAAGTAGCGCCCCAGCTAGAGCCCGTGAGAATGGAAAGCCACGAAATCGCGAATGGTATGCGGCCTGTCTGGATCAACCTGCATGAGGCCATAACGCATAATGAAGCCGTGATGCAGCGTCAGGAGTCATCGATGGGGCAGTCAATTCAGCGCGAAACGTTCATGCTGAAAAAAGTTGTGTCCGAGTTGATGCCGCCAATCAGCCTTTGATGGGCTATCTCAGCAGCTTGTGGCGTAAAGCACGATGACCTCACTTCGCGAGACGATGTTCCAGCCACAGGATTTCTGTCAGGGAGAAACTCCGTGGCCGGCTCGCTTACGCTTATTTAGAGACCGTGGCGGCGACAATGGCGGGCCCAGCGCTGCGTCGCAAAATCAGGACTCCACCGATTGCAGCTAAGGTCGAACCGATCAACACACCGACTTTTACTTCGTCGATCAGGTGAGCTGATCCAGCAAACGCCAGGTTTCCGATGAACAGGCTCATGGTGAAGCCGATGCCACACAAGAGCGCAACGCCGTAAAGCTGTGCCCAATTGCTGCCTTCCGGCAGTTTGGCCAAGCCCATACGAATGGCCAGAGCAGCTAATAGGAAAATGCCAACTTGCTTGCCCACCAACAGACCGAGCGCTACACCCAGCGGAACCGGATCGACTAGGTTTTCCATCGAAATACCGGCCAATGAAACACCCGCATTGGCGAAGCCAAAAATCGGCACCACAGCGAACGCTACCCACATATGCAGCTTTTCTTCTAGGAACAGCAGTGGAGACCGGGCTTCTTCTTCAGGCTTACCCATTGGAACACACAGCGCTACAGCGACACCTGCAAGGGTGGCGTGCACTCCCGATTGCAGCACGAAGAACCACAGCACACCACCTACCAGCAGATACGGGAACAATCGTCTGACGCCCAATCGATTCATTGCGATCAGAATGGCCAGGGTTGCGAGCGATGCCAGCAACATCGGCATGGAAAGACCAGAGGTGTAGAAAAAGGCAATGATGACTACAGCACCCAGGTCGTCAATGATCGCCAAGGCGGCGAGGAAGACCTTCAGCGACGTAGGGACTCGCTTCCCCAGCAACGACAAGACGCCCAAGGCGAATGCGATGTCGGTAGCGGCTGGGATAGCCCACCCCTTCAAAGTCTCAGAATTACCCCAGTTGATTGCGATGTAGATCAGCGCAGGCACAACCATGCCACCTAAAGCACCAAACCCCGGCAGGGCGCGCTGGCCCCAAGTGGAAAGCCCACCTGCCAGAACCTCTCTTTTGATCTCTAGGCCGACCATCAGGAAGAAGATGGCCATGAGGCCATCATTGACCCAATGCTCCACAGACATGCCCAACCAGACACTGTGCAAGGCGGCAAAATAACCTTGCGAGAGAGGCGAGTTCGCCACGATTAGGGCCGCGAGTGCTGCGCCCATCAGTACAAGACCGCCAGCGGATTCCGACGATAGGAAGCGAGCCAGAATCGCGGCTGCTCTAGGGGTTTCTGCGGGAGCTCTACTATGAGTCATCAGTGTCCTTGCGCTTTGATCCAAAGCGATTATTTTAACATCCGAGGTTTACCAGCACGGCAGGGCACATAGCCTGTAACGATTTACACCGAGCCTTAATCAGCCGTCAGTGTGTTCCCCGGCACGGGCTCGCTCATGAAACGCAGGAGCGCGCTCCAAGCACATAGCCTCACTAGGCGAGCGAGCATCGATCCTTCTTTACAGGCGTGTGGCTCCTCGGATATTTGATGATTGAAGCAACTGAGGCCCAGCATAAATGCACGCACCTCAGCGCGATCCTACGACAGTGGCATTTGAATCTGGAGTAAGCCTATTTGGGGATATACGCCGCTACCGACTTGCGAATCTCTTCCCGCGCCTCATCCGCGCTCCCCCAACGCCCCATCTTCACCCACTTACCCGGCTCCAATGCTTTGTAGTTTTCGAAGAAGTGCTGGATCTGTGCGAGGAGTAACGCAGGTAGGTCTGAGCACTCTTTCACGTCGGTGTACAATGAGCTAAGTTTCTCGTGAGGCACTGCGATCACCTTGGCATCCGCTCCGGCTTCGTCAGTCATGTACATCACACCAACCGGGCGACTACGGATGACAACACCAGGTGAGACGGGATAAGGGCAAACCACCAGGACGTCCAGCGGATCACCATCGTCGCTCAGCGTGTTCGGGATAAACCCGTAGTTGGCCGGATAGAACATCGGTGTGCTGAGGAAGCGGTCGACAAAGATCTGCCCACTTGGCTTGTCCACCTCGTACTTGATCGGCGAGTGGTTTGCAGGAATCTCTATAACGGTGAAGAAGTCATCGGGGATGGCGTTGCCAGCTGGGATGTCCGCGTAGCTCATGTTCATAGCTCCGAAGTTGTGGAGGGTGTTGAGCTGGAGGGCATTTTTCCAAGGGTGCCCATCTCGACTGGCGTCTTCGTGAAAAACACCGATATTTCCTCAGAGTCCAATCGTTTGAACAATCGTTCTGCCTCATCTTCCGTGATGGCCAAGCGAATCTCCGTGGGTTGATCCGCCAGCTCAAAAAAGTGCGATGAATGCAGTTTTCCTGTGTGCCCAAACCCTTCGATTCCGGTGCAGAGCGTGGCGCCTCGCAACCCCATTTCTTTAGCCACGTCGACGATCCATTCGCCTAGCATCTTTCCCTGATAACGACGGTTTTGTTGGGTGAAGAAAACGACCATATAGCCTTTCATTTCTATCTCCTCAGCGAGTACCAATCATTTGGTAGGACAGAAGCCCCGCAGCGGTCATCGCTAACGAGCCTGCAACGTGCAACGAAATTGAGCCAAGCGCCCAGACCAGTCTTCCTTCCTGAATCAAGGCAACCGTTTCGGCTGAAAATGTAGAGAAGGTGGTAAGCCCACCACAGAAACCCGTGATGATCAGGAGACGCCACTCTGGACTGAGGGTAGGAGAAGCGGCCAAGAAGGCGATGGCCAGGCCGATGATGTAGCCCCCAACCATGTTCGCGACCACAGTACCTGGGGGAATCGTAGGAAACAGAGCATTCAGTTTCATGCCCAATATCCAGCGCAACCAGGCTCCAAGTGAAGCGCCAACGGCGATGACCATTAAAGACTTCAGCATGGCGAGCCCACCTCATCAGACCTGAGTGGACTAACTGGCAAGCGGCTCGCGCCGAAAGAAAAAGGAAACTCGGAGGATAAGATCATAGCCTGTCCTAAAATGGAGGACAGGGAGACGCACCTACGCACCCTGTCCAGGGTTCACGTAGGCATCATCAGCACGAAGGCGGTTAAAGGAGGAATGCCATCTCCTGATCTGATCCTATAGCATCAGCGCCAATGGTATCAATAGGCATCAAGAGCAGCTGCATGCAAGCGATCTGAAGGCCCTTTTGGCTAGGCAAGATGTTTGATTGTTGGCGCTGATTGAAAACTGACCCATCCTGCCGATTGAAAATTGACCCAGGGAGGATTGCTGATTTTTGTCCCAGCAATTGTGGATAGGAAGGTGAGTTGGCCGGACGGTTACAAATGATCGACATGGCCAATGTATCTGCTACTGGACGCGGTTGTAGGCGATCAAAATTCGCATTTGGTGAATCGAAACTCATAAATGTTAGCGTTTTCGCCTGCTTTAAAGCATTTTTTATAGGTTTTCGAGGATTTTTGAGTGAAAACTCAGATTGACAAATAGGCAATTTATTTACCGTTCGTCGGCAATGTCCATTTTATTTTCACCCCCCCCCTCTTGAAAATTTTTAAGCGAGACGGAGCTCTTATATTTGAGAGCAAGATAAAAGCGGCAGTGGCCCAGGCACCGCTTTTCTCACAGGATCCCACCGGCTTTAGGTCTGATATTTACGGCTTCTAGATCACACGGTTTGAGGGTCTGGTGTGAAGCTGAGGTTGGAATGGGTGGGCCGGGGGCCAAGGAGAAATCGCTTTCTTTTGCAGCCGCAGGCTGCTGCTGACGCTTTGACGTCAAACCAATAGGGCTTTTTTGCTGGGATCAGTTCGTCTGAAATTCCACCCGTCTCGTACAACAGGCGTCTGCAAACGTCCGCCCCCGTCATATTTCTAACGAAATGCATTTGCTGACCCTATACGCACGTTGAAAATTCTGGCCTGTAAACCAAATTTTTACACTGTAAACTCCTGTGATTAACACGTTAAAAAATTGGTTTACAGGGTGCACCTGAATTCTGGCCGCGCTTGGGTGCTATGTTGCCAATTTATGGATAATGCTAGCCCGACATCGGATCCTATGACCCCACTGTCTGATGGTCAGCTCTGGTCTCTTGCCTGCGAAGCCTATGGGGATGATCTCCCTGTAATCCTTCGATCGCTTTTAAGCGCCTACGAGCGTCGTCCTGGGCTGAATAATCCTATCCGTGTTCACAGGTCGGTCATCGGCGTTGATGGCTTTACAGCGCTTCGAGAGGCCCTTGTTACACAGCGCTCCAATAGTTTCCATCAGATCCAAGGTTGCTTGGAGATCCGCGAACCTCTGGCTTGGCATCTTGTACGCCATCTGCAGCAGAAGCTGATCATCGATGGGCATGCCCCTGCTTCAATCCGCGACCAGCGTTTTGCGGCAGACCTGAGGCTTTGATCTTGTCCAGTTGAGATACCTAGTCGTCCATTGGGTCGAGACGATCTTGCTCCTCTTCAGTTGTGTCGGCCTCTCTGCCCGACTTTGGTCGCAGCTGTGCGGACATCCACTCGCCCGCTTCGCTGAGTTCTTGCATCATCTCCGCGAATCGTCTCCGCGAACTCCATGGGTGTCGGGGGCGCTTTCTTGTACTGCAAATGACCTTCGATAGCTCAAGCAGTGGCGCACATTGCCATGGGTTAAGCTTCCACTGATCTCAAAACGGAATCGAGCTCGTGACTAGAAATCCAGTTGAACGGGCCCTCATGGCACGAGGGGTAGACAGTGGGTTGGCCAGGAGGCTGAGGGAGGAGAAATGGACACTCGCGAAGCTTCAATTGCAGTCTTGGCGATTCGCAGCGCTCATGAAAAGTTGAAGACGAGGATGTATGAGATTGGCCTCTATCAAAGCGGCCTGATAGGTCATGAGGTTGAAGACGAGGAGTTTGACGATTCCGAACCTGATTACGATGACGATGAATGACGATAGCAGAAACGATGACTCACTTTCAGGCGAGCCCATGTGTCGATGCGCTGTCCTATTCTGACCGCGAAATGTCAGGCATTATCGAGCGAAATCGAGGTGGCGATATGCCATTTTGGCTCGCTCGGCTGGAGGCTCAACATGAAGGCTTCATTCTCAAAGCGTCACGGTTTCTCCCAGGTCGATGAGGCCGAAATCGCTGTCCGGGAGGATGCACCGCAAGCGCTGCAGGAGTACCTGATTCAGCTGAGCTACGAATGTGGCCTCAAGCCTTCAGGGCTGCGCGAAATCATCTGCCAGACCTTAAAAGTTTTGCCTGACAAGCAGAACTGGAGCGAGACGCCCAACATCCATGAGGAGAACGTCCAGCGCCTTGAGCAATGCAAATGGTTCAAGGTGTATGACGTCATCGAGCGGCTTGATGACTACTTCTGCAACCGTAATTACGACGGGGACGTGCACGAGCACTTCACGACTGAGCTGAACGAGTTCTTCATCGAGCACGGCATAGGCTGGAAGCTGATCGATGGCCGCATCGAAATGCGTGGCTCTGAATCCTTCGAACAGGTTTTGAACTCGGCGAAAGAAACTGAGCATCAACACGGGCACATCACGGCCAGCAAAGAGTTGCACCAGGCGATTGCTGACCTCTCACGCCGGCCATCCCCAGACCCGACTGGAGCAATTCAGCACGCCATGGCCTCGCTGGAGTGCGTCGCTCGACAGGTCACTGGGGATCAACAGGCAACCTTGGGCAGGATCATGAACGATTGTCGAACGCTGATTCCAGCACATTGGATCAGGCGGTTATCAAAACTTGGGCGTACGCGTCGGAGTTCGGACGGCACATCCAGGAAGGGCGCGAACCGTCCTTCGAGGACGCTGAACTCGTTGTTGGCCTGTGCGCCTCGGTCAGCAGCTACCTGATCAAGAAATCGAAGTGACGGAAATCGGTGTTCGGCCCTCGGGCGGGGACTCGCGAGTATGTCGTGCGGATGTTGGATGACGGTGGCCGCGATTTTTGCCGTCGCAGCAAGACCAGCATCGGTTGCAAAGGCCGTGGTCAGGGCCCCAGGCGTTTCACTTGATCGAAGCCGGAGCGCGCTAGCCGCCAAGCTGGCCCGGCATTATGATGGCTGGCTTTGCCGTCATCATTTGTTCACTTGTTCGGGGTAGACCTTTGGGACTTGTCGTCACGCAGAACCTGGTCACGGTTGACCACGCCGTCAGAGAGCATTTGATCACCACTGTGGATGGCAACCCTAAAACGGACATCCGGGAGTGCGGGCTAAAGGTCACGTCCTTGTTCACACGGATCAAGTCCTCCGCTAAGCGGAGCCGGGATCGGAAGGCCAGTGTGATCGGCGATAACTGCCCGCTCCTGTACGCCCTTAAAGGCAAAGACGGCCTTAAGACCAATATCACCTCCATCAAACGCCTGGCACAGAGCGGTAGCGAGATCCTGGCGGTGATTGCCGCACAAACGCAAGCCGACACGGTGGTGTATATGCCGTCAAGCTACAGTTTGAGCCGCATCGTGGCGTCGCGATGCGCCTCCGTGCTCAACGCTGAATTGGCCCATGATGTCTTCGTAAAGTCGACCAAGCTGGAAGCCTTTGACATGATCCGAAGAGCAGAGGACAACGGCGAAATCACTGGCGATGAACGCAAAGGCCTCCAGTTCAGGCTAAAAAAAGCTGATGGCTTTCCCCTGAAGGTGATCCCGGTGGAGTATCGTCACCTGTTCACGCCTCTCCAGCGCAACCCAGCTTTTCGTGGTAACGTTACTGGACGCGTTGTGTTGGTTGACGACCTGCTGGCCACAGGGCGAACGCTCACGGTGGCCAAAGAGATCGTCCAGGCGATGAATGGCGTCACTTCGGTGGAAGCCGTGTGCCTGTTCAGCGACGTGTGATGCTTTACAAGGGATAGCCCCTTCGCTACTATTGATTACGAGTGTGCATGAGCCTCCCCGCTCGTTAAATCCAGATGAGGCCCGCGTAGCACCTCCCAGGGTCAGTCCGTAAAGGGCAAATAATGGGATGGTTAGGCAGCGGCTAACCCCTCAACCTTCTAGGTTGTTGAAGCGTCATAGGGCTCCGGCCCTACCTCTTTCAAAGCCGAGCTTATGCTCGGCTTTTTCTTTGGCGCTAGATATGTATCTTCAGACCCGCATCACACCCACGATGTGCATTTGCTAGCAGCCCGCTCGCGGCCAATCGCCCCCAGCCTTTTCGCTTTCAAGCGTTCGCTCCAAAAATGCTCGGCGGTGCTTGCGCTCTCAATGGCCTGGCATGGTGGCTATCCGGCTATGCCTGTATGATTCCCAGCTAACAACCGAGCCGAACGGACGAGTCAATGAAAATGGACAAAATGAGCCGGGATATCAGATCCATCCCGCTCGATCTCATCAAGCTTGACCAGGAAAATGTTCGGTTCGGCAACGACGTCGCGCAAAACCAGCGCGAGGCGATTGATCTCCTCATGGCTGACCCTGACGATGCCAGGAAGCTGTTAAAGCTTGCTCAGCACATCGCGGAAAATGGGTTCGATCCAACTGAGCTTCAATTAGTCACGCCAGACGGTGTTGGGAGCTTTATCGTTCTCGAAGGCAACCGGCGTCTTACCGCTGTGAAACTGTTGCAAAAGCCAGATTTGTGTCCCGTTGAAAAGCTCTTCAAGGGCTTCATGACAGCACACAACCAGCTCGGATTCGACTTGCCTCAGGAGCTTCAGTGCAGTGTCGTGAGCTCACGTGCTGAAGGCGATATGTGGATCGAGTTGAAACACACTGGTCAGAATAATGGTGTGGGCCGTGTTGGCTGGGACAGTGACATCCGAGACGAGCGGCGTGCGAGACAAACGGGTGTTGAATCGATTGGCCGGCAAGTAAGAAATTTGGTCAAAGATAACCCCCAGGTGTTCAGCCCGAAATCAATCGCGGACGTCTACCTAATTCCGGTCACCACTTTAACTCGTTTGTTTTCCTCCGCGCCGGCGCAGAAAACCTTCCAGCTCCGGGTTGAAAACAAAGAGCTTACGCCGCTCCTTCCTCTGGAATTCATTGCGCCTTCGGTCGAGTTCGCTCTCGATATGTTCGTGAGCGAGGGGTACAACGTTAACGATATCCGTAGCGATGATAATCGCATGAGGTTCGTGACCCATATACCGCCAGAACTCTTGCCTCAAAAGCTCTTCAGTGGAAGCTTGAGGCCGCCTTCTGCAGGGGCCCCGCAGTCTCCAAACGCGCCACTCGCTCCTATAGATCCAGAGGCGGGTTTGTCTACAGGCCTTCCTCAGTCTCCTGTACCACCAGTCGGCGGCGCAGCGGCGCCAAATCCTGCGGGGGGAGTTTCAGGGGCACCCGCGTCTCCAGCTCAACCAGCGGTTCCAGTGAAACCAGGCATTCGCGCAAAGCCACTGTCGCGCGCCCGGAAGTTTCTTGTGCCTTGGTCGCTTGATATCCCAAACAACCGGATCAATGCCATTTACCGTGACCTCCGAAAGACTTTGGTGGTCGACGATTGCCCTAACGCTGTGGCGGTGACGTTTCGAGTGTTCCTGGAGGTGAGCTGTGATGACTTTATCCTCCGGCAGACACAGCTCAACGACCCTGTGTTGAGGATCGACACCCAAAGGCCTGTCAAGGATGGGATGGGTGGTGATAAGCTCTCGATGAAGATTCAGTCTATTGCTAAGCACCTCGAATCGAGCGGTGGCCTAGCGACTCCCGCTTCCAAAGCTATTTTCAAACGCGCTACATCGTTTGACTCCGTAGGCTCTGTTGACCATTTCAACCTCTTCGTCCACAGCTCAGCTAGCGCTCCGGTGCCGTCCGAGCTCAAAGACATTGCAGATGAATACAGGCCTCTGCTTGAAGCGATCTGGAACTGAGCGCGATGAGACTTCAGATGTCGGCGCTGGCCTTGCGCCATAAGCCAACCCGGTAGGTAATGTTTAGATGGGCGTATCAAAAATTTTTTCCACCCCTTTGCGTTACCCAGGAGGTAAGGGAAAATTTTGCCATTTCATCAAGCAGGTATTCGAGTCGAACGACCTGCTTGATGGGCACTATGCCGAGCCCTATGCAGGTGGAGCGGGCGTAGCTCTAGAGCTGCTTTTCCACGAGTACGCGTCAACGATTCATATCAATGACTTCGATCCCGCTGTTTACGCGTTTTGGGATGCTGCCGTCAATCATACGGAAGAACTCTGTAAGATAATCGCCGATACTGATGTAAATATGGAGAACTGGCATCGATATAAGAAAGTCATGATAAACCCTAACGAGTTCTCTAGCCTGGAATTAGCCATGGCTACTTTTTTCCTTAATCGAACCAATCGTTCGGGAATACTGAAGGCTGGTGTCATTGGCGGTAAGGATCAAGCGGGGAAGTGGAAGCTGGACGTTAGGTTTAACAAAGCTGATTTGATCCGACGTATAGACCTGATTGGCAGGTTTAAGAATAGAATTAAAGTTTACAACAAGGACGCTAATCTTTTTTTGGAAGAGGTTCTACCAAACCTCCCCTTGAAATCACTGATCTACCTTGATCCGCCTTACTATGTGAAAGGTTCGGGCCTGTACAGAAACTTTTATAATCACCAAGATCACGTTCAAATCGCTGGTGCGCTCAGCGCTGTAAAACATCCATGGATTGTTTCATACGACAACGTACCTGAGATTAAGGAAATATACTCCGCTTATCGGCAGGATGAATATTTTCTAAGCTACACCGCTCAGCATAAGAAGAAGGGTTCTGAGGTTATGATTTATGGCCCGTCTATTGTTCCGCCTGCAAATGCGTTTGCTCGTGATGTAGGCTGAACGGGTACCTGTCTTAGAAGGTCTGGTGTGGGCAGGTTCTGTACCCGCCCATGCAGCCGTCGTTTTAGGCTTAGAATGCTTCGGGTACTCCCAGGCTCGTATTTATCTTGTTGATCGACTCAATAAAGCTAGACCTGAATTCTTCTCGCCCTTCAAGGTACTCGCAGTAGTAAGTCACATACTGATTAAATTTAGCACCTTGCTTGCTTGCCCAGGCTTTGCATTTCTTAATGTCTGTAAGTTTTTCGTCAAGCACTGTGGCGGGTTTGAGCGTGATACCAGAAGCTTTGAATGAGTCTAGATAAACAGTTCGTTCTGTCTTGAATTTTATGAAAAATTTGTCGGAGTTCTTAAGGTTCATTATAAAAGCGATAATCCTTCGCTCCAGGGCGACATTGTTTGGGTCGGGCAGGGTTAAGTATAGATCAGGCTGTTTGATTTTCTTTAAAGCAGAATCTGTGATGTCGGCGTCGAACACGACAATACAGTCTTTCAGCAGGAGCGGAAACTTAGCGCATACTGAAGCAAGGGCTGTAAAAGAAGTGCCGGGATTGTCAGATGAAGGATCCAGTGAGCAGTGGAACTCTACGGCACGTAAGACTTCTTGAGTGCGGATAATTTTTTTTATGAAATGAACTGCGACCTTGTCTTCACAGAAGACCTTGATCTTTCTCGCGGCAGCTGCTTCTATAGGGTCTTCAAATGTGAGCTCTTTGTATGCGACGCTGAACGGTGGGTTATGCAGGATTGGATAGTTGCCGTCATCAGCGCTTGAGCTGCTCACAAAGTTGACGACAACATTCTCATTTTTTTGATCTTTCAGGTGCGTCAGATAAACATGGGAAATCAAGTGTAAGGAGTGCGTGGTGATGACTACTTGGATCTTATTTCGCTTTGCCCATTTATAGAGATATTCGAACAGCCGCAGCTGCGCCACAGGGTGCAGAGTGCTTTCGAACTCATCGATGCAGAGTACGCCATTTCCTTCTTTGCTCTTTAAGTCGTGGAGCGACCGCTCAAATCCGATCAGTCTATTGTAGATAGAGCCAAGGTTATCCTCGCCTGAGGATATAGCTGACCAGTCATATTTAATGCTGCTGGTAGTTGGCCCGAAGGTGGTTTTTGTCGTCTTATTGTTCGCCGTGGCGACGATAGGAGTAAAGTCTTCATATTCAGTGCTCGGAAACACTGTTTCATAAAAGTCCTTTAGTCCAGCCGCCTCTGTCGCTGAGAGAGTCACTTTTCGGGAGGAGGACTCCTTTGCATCGGTATCGGCGAGTGGATAAAGCCGCTGCAGGTTAAGGAAGCTGGTATTGTAGTTAAACGTCCCGTCTCCTTTTGCAGAGCCCGATACCACCACACGATGTCGGTTCGTATCTTGGGCGACGTAATAAAAGTTAACTGGCTCCCGCATGATGGATTCGTCCTCTAATTTTAGGACTATATCGTAGCGATATTTTTCATTGTCATACTTGGGGGAAAGTTTGAAAACTTCGCTCAAGGTTGTTTTCAATGGTCGATCAAAAACGTCTTTGGCTTGACTGTCAAATAGTTGTGCGACCAGGCCCATCATAGAAGTTTTCATTGTTCCATTTCTTCCGGCGAGCAATGTCATGACACTTCCAAGCTGAAGTGATTGCTCTTTTATTGAACGGAAATGCTGAATGGATATGCCTAGTATGGAACTAATTTTTGTTTGTTTGTTGTCTAGAAGCTTCAGCGTTTTTTTGCTGTTCCCTGCCGGCAAGATATCCATAGGTGACCGCTATTTTTTTGGAAGAAAGATGTGTGTAATGTACCAAGGTTCACACATGGCGCGCCATCGTTGCGCCACTATATTGTTGCGTGATTCTGTCGATGGCTCAGACAGTATGGTGGTCAGCCGAACAAATACGTGCCTGCCTTGCGCACAAGGTGAGTTTCTGGTTGGGAGCTTATGATTGGGATTGGCGCCACGGCTCCAGAGGATGTCAGGACGCTCGGGTAGCCCCTGGAAACGTCCATGCTAGCTGGCCGGTTATTCGGTTCTTTACTCATAGTGAAGCTCACCAAACAGTCCGATCATAAGGTCACCATCCAGGATCTCGAAAGGGAGGGTGACGTACTGGTCAGGATGCCGAGGCAGCGCCTTTCCATCGTGCGGCGCGTTCTTCGTGTGACCTTGAACCTTCTCCCCGTTCTCCTTGATATAGGGAAGCACGACAATCCTGCCATGGTTTTTCGATAGGATTGTTCCTTCGTGCCACAAGCTGTTTCCTTCATCGCTGCTGGACTCGCCACCCGTGTTTTTCACCACCCACCGTGGTACCCCATCGTCCTCATACCAGAACACGAAGCCACCGCAGACCAACACCCTCTGGCCGCGCATCCTTGCCTCGGCGAGCATTTGTTTGACGCTCGCTAACTGCAGCAACTGGTTGGCTCGGGGGAGTAAGAGTGCGCGTATCTGCGCTTTGGTTCTTCCCCAGTGGTCAGCTCCCGAAAGACCAAACCCTTTGGCTGTCACTTCGCGCAGGCAAATCTGCGAGCGTTTGGGAGACAAGGCTCCGATCTGTTCCCATGTCTGGTCATCAACACGGCGAAGGCACATGTTGAATCTCGGTATGGCAACTATTTCCAGGTAAGGCGCACGCTCAAGTTCTTCGTGGAGCGGTTGCCGCAAGCTCTCCATCGTATTGTGCAATTTCAGCTCTTGCGCGGAGAGCCGGGGCAGATGGGCGTTCCGCTTGATCGACTCGCGCTCCATGAGCTCCTCTTCTCCCTGAATGCGGCGCGCCGCCGTCAGTGCTTTCTCGACTTTCAAGGTGGTTGAGCTCTGAAGCAGAGGATCTGGTACCGCCTGAGCCACCAGTTCACTGGTGCGGCTGTTGAATTCGTCTGCAGCTTCCATGGCCTCCTCGTAGGAGGTGAAAACAGCCGCCCTCGCATGGCCACTGCCGTTATCGTAGAAGTAGCGTTTCCAGGACAGCTGGGAGTCGGGGAAGAGCTTGAGTGCCCGCAGCTGCCACGTCCATCCGATCCCGAATTGTCGGAATGGAAGCACGGCCAGGGTGGGCATTGAGTGGTATGGCATCTGATCTAGGCGCATCAATTCTCCCTGCTGTTTGCGTCATAGCGGCTGCGGAAGCGCTGGAGTTGTTCCTAGGGCGATTGATTCCCCCGACACCATGGATAGCACATTGCCAGGATGAGTCAATTTCTTGGCTACAGGCCTCGTATTTCGGGGGCTTCAGGAAAAGGGGGCTGCGGGCGGGACTTTAAAAAAACTGATGGTTTATCCAGTGTCGGGGGTTGCACAGGTAATGTGCAAACGCTATAATGCACATATACCAAGTTGCTTGGAAGGCATTACAAGTCAGCGTAATGTGCAGTAAAGGTGGGGGGTGAATGAGATGGGCACGCCGTTCAACCTCACCGAAGGCGCCGCGCTGCTGAGCCTGATCGGTCGCCTGACCGGCTACACGCCGCGCTGGTTCACCTATTTCATCGGCGATGCGCACGTCTACGAGAACCACCTGGACATGCTCAACGAACAGCTCAAGCGCGAGCCGTTTGCCATGCCGAAACTGAAGATCTCCGATCGCGTGCCGGAGTTTGCCAAGACTGGCGTGTACCAGCCGGAATGGCTGGAACTGGTTGAACCGAGCGATTTCTCGCTGGAAGGCTACGAGCACCATCCACCGATGACCGCGCCGATGGCGGTCTGATAGTCCATACGCAAAACTCTGTGGGAGCGGGCTTGCTCGCGAAAGCGGTGTATCAGTTAACGATGATGTCGACTGACACGCAGCTTTCGCGAGCAAGCCCGCTCCCACATTGAATGCCGTGCCAGTTTAATGGCCGTGGCTACGGCCCACATGGGAATGCTCAACCTCGGTCGCCACAACCCCGCCACTCACTTCCAGGCGCTGCAAAATCCCGCATTGATCCGCCTCCGGCCCTTCGCCACAGCGTTGGCGCAGGTCGAGCAGTTGTGTCTGCAGCGCCATCAACCCATCAATCCGCGCCTTCACATGCTGGATGTGTTCGTCGATCAGCGCGTTGACGCTCTCGCACTGATCCTGCGGGCTGTCGCGCAGGGCGAGCAGGCTGCGTATTTCTTCGAGGGTCATGTCGAGGGTGCGGCAGTTGCGGATGAAAGTCAGCCGCTCGGCGTGGGTCTGGGTGTAGACGCGGTAGTTGCCGTCGCTGCGGGCCGGTTCCGGCAGCAGGTTTTCGCGCTCGTAGTAGCGGATGGTTTCCACGGCGCAGTCGGTGAGTTTCGCCAGTTCGCCGATCTTCATGACGGCCATCTCCAAAAGGGTGCTTGACCCTATAGTGGCTACAGGGTCTTTACTTGGCAACAGGCACCTTCATGGACGCGACCAATGAGCGATTCCCTGCACACCCACAAGCCCGGCGACGGCCACGATCACAGTCATAAATTGCAGCCGGTGCATAAACACTCCCACGGCGGCGATGCCTGCTGCTCGTCGAAAGCCGCAGCGCCGGCATTGGTGCAACTGAGTGACAAGACCAGCGCCGACGCGCGCCTGAGCAGCTTCCGCATCGAGGCAATGGACTGCCCGACCGAGCAGACGCTGATCCAGAACAAGCTCGGCAAACTGGCCGGCGTGCAGCAGCTGGAATTCAATCTGATCAATCGTGTGCTTGGCGTGACCCATAATCTGCCGGGCACCGAGCCGATCACCGAGGCGATCAAATCCCTCGGCATGCACGCCGAGCCGCTCGAGGCGGGCGTCGATGCGCCGGCTCCGGCTGCGGTGAAAAAACACTGGTGGCCACTGGCGCTGTCCGGCCTGACCGCGCTGGGCGCCGAAGTCATCCACTTCACCAGCGCCGCACCCGACTGGGTGGTGGCGATTGTTGCGCTGGTGTCGATCCTCAGCGGCGGCCTCGGCACCTACAAAAAGGGCTGGATTGCCCTGAAGAACTTCAACCTCAACATAAACGCACTGATGAGCATCGCCGTGACCGGCGCGATCCTCATCGGCCAGTGGCCGGAAGCGGCGATGGTGATGTTCCTCTTCACCGTTGCTGAACTGATCGAAGCACGCTCGCTGGACCGCGCGCGCAATGCGATCAGTGGCTTGATGCAAATGACTCCCGAGCAAGCCACGGTTTTGCAGGCCGACGGCAACTGGCGCGAACAAGAGGTCAAAAGCGTCGAACTGGGCGCCCGCGTGCGGGTGAAACCCGGCGAACGCATCGCCCTGGACGGCGCGGTGGTCAGCGGCAGCTCGACCATTGATCAGGCACCGATCACCGGTGAAAGCCTGCCGGTGGAAAAAACTGTCGGCGATAAAGTCTTCGCTGGCACCATCAATCAGGCCGGCTCGCTGGAATACACGGTCACCGCTGCGGCGAACAACTCGACGCTGGCGCGAATCATTCACGCCGTTGAACAGGCCCAGGGCGCGCGGGCACCCACGCAGCGCTTCGTTGATCAATTCTCGAAAATCTACACCCCGGCGGTGTTCGTCTTCGCCTTGGCCGTGGCGATCATCCCGCCGTTGTTCATGGGCGCGGCGTGGTTCGACTGGATCTACCGCGCGCTGGTGTTGCTGGTGGTTGCCTGCCCGTGCGCACTGGTGATTTCCACCCCGGTGACCATCGTCAGTGGCCTCGCGGCAGCCGCGCGCAAGGGCATTCTGGTCAAGGGCGGCGTGTACCTGGAAGGCGGCTTCAAGCTCGATTATCTGGCGCTGGACAAGACTGGCACGATCACCCACGGCAAACCGGTGCAGACCGATTACCTGTCACTCGACCCGACGGCCGATGCCAGTGCGCCGGCCATCGCTGCCGCGCTGGCCGGGCGCTCCGATCATCCAGTGTCGCTAGCGATTGCCAACGCCGCTGTGGATAAAAACTTCGCCGCGCCGACTGTGGATAACTTCGCCGCGTTGGGCGGGCGGGGCGTCAAAGGCGATATCAACGGCCAGACTTATCACTTGGGCAACCATCGTCTGGTTGAAGAATTGGGCCTTTGCTCGCCGCAACTGGAAGAGAAGCTGTTCGCGCTGGAACAACAGGGCAAATCCGTGGTGCTGCTGCTCGACAACTCAGGCCCGCTGGCGCTGTTCGCCGTGGCCGACACGGTCAAGGAAACCAGCCGCGAAGCGATTCGTCAGCTGCATGAACTCGGGGTGAAAACCCTGATGCTGACCGGCGACAACGTCCACACCGCGCAAGCGATTGCCGCCCAGGTCGGCATCGACGAGGCGCGCGGCGATTTGCTGCCGACCGACAAGCTGCAAGCCATTGAAGATTTGTACAAGCAGGGCCACCGGGTCGGCATGGTCGGCGATGGCATCAACGACGCCCCGGCACTGGCTCGCGCCGAGATCGGTTTCGCCATGGCCGCGGCTGGCACCGACACCGCGATCGAAACCGCCGATGTCGCCCTGATGGACGACGATCTGCGCAAGATTCCTGCGTTCATCAGCCTGTCGCGCAACACCGCGAGCATCCTCAAACAGAACATCGCACTGGCGCTGGTGATCAAGGCGATCTTTCTTGCGGTAACCTTTGCCGGGCTTGCCACCATGTGGATGGCGGTGTTTGCCGATATGGGCGTGAGCCTGCTGGTGGTGTTCAACGGTTTGCGCCTGTTGCGCAAATAACAAAGAGGGATGGTTGTGCTGAGTGCCGAGCTGAAAGCGTTTTACATGGTCGCCCGCCTGGGCAGCATCACGCTGGCGGCGAAAAAACTCGGCCTCAGCCAACCGACCGTGACCACGCAAATCCGCAATCTGGAAAGCCAGTATTCGGTGGAGCTGTTCTACCGCGGCGGCCGGCGTCTGAGTGTCAGCGACGAAGGCGCGCGGCTGCTGCCGATGGTCAAGACGCTGTTGCAGCAGGAGGCCGACATAGAGTTCTTTCTGCGCAACAGCGGCCAGGTGCAAGGCACGTTACGCATCGCCGCGACGGCGCCGTATTACATCCTCGATCTGGTGAAGACCTTTCGCGAACGCTTGCCGCAGGTGGAAGTGTCGGTGGAGATCGGCAACTCGCAGCAAGTCCTCGAAGCGCTGGAGGATTACCGGGTGGACATCGCCGCGTCATCGCAGCTGCTGGATGACGCGCGGCTGATTCGCCGCGTGCTGGGCACCGATCCGCTGGTGCTGGCGGTGCATCGCAACCACCCGTTGGCGACGCAGACGCATGTGGCGTTGACCGCGCTGGCCGGGCATACCTTGTTGATGCGTGAGTCCGGCTCGACCACGCGGAGGCTGACCGAAGAGTTGCTGGCCAGCGCCGGGGTCAGTTTCGGGCCGTTGCTGGAGATCGGCAGCCGCGAGTCGATCCGCGAGGCGGTGCTGCGCAACATCGGCATCAGCATCATCGCTCGCCAGGAAGTGCCGCACGATCCGCAGCTGCGCGTGCTGAGCATCGAGAATGCGCCGCAGATTCCCGAGTATCTGTATTGCCTGAAAGAGCGCAAAGGCGCGCGGTTGCCGGCGGCATTTCTTGGCCTGGCGCAGGAAATGTCCCCCGCATAATGATCGTTCCCACGCTCCGCATGGGAATGCAGCCCGGGACGCTCTGCGTCCCAAAAGCCGAACGCAGAGCGTCCGTTGAGGCATTCCCACGCGGAGCGTGGGAACGATCGGCGGTGAACCCAAATCCCCGAATGTCACTATCAGCCGTTTTTGCCTCGCTGCCATATGACCGACGCATTACAACCCTAGGATTGGCCTCATCCGTTTGATGAGGTCTGTCCATGAACCCTGCCATCGCAACTGTCCTGACCCACCCCGGTGCGCCGATGAAAGTGCGGAGCGTACAGAAGCGCTTCGGCGCGTTCACCGCGCTGGATAACGTCTCGCTCGATGTCGCCGCCGGTGAACTGGTCTGTCTGCTCGGCCCGTCGGGCTGTGGCAAGACCACGCTGCTACGCTGCATCGCCGGGCTGGAGAAGCAGGACAGCGGCGAGTTGTATCTGGGCGAGCGCGACGTCTCGCACCTTGCCCCGCAGGCCCGCGATTACGGGATTCTGTTCCAGTCCTACGCGCTGTTCCCCAATCTGACCGTTGAAGCGAACATTGCCTACGGCCTCGCCGGTAGTGGTCGCGATGAAGTGCGTCGCCGGGTCGGTCAAATGCTCGAACTGGTCGGCCTGACCGGCAGCGAGAAAAAGTACCCCGGCCAATTGTCCGGCGGCCAACAGCAGCGTGTAGCGCTGGCCCGCGCGCTGGCGCCGGCACCGTCGCTGTTGTTGCTTGATGAACCGATGTCAGCCCTGGACGCCCGCGTTCGTGAGCATCTGTGCACCGAGCTGCGCCAACTGCAGCGCAACCTTGGCATCACCACGCTGATGGTCACGCACAACCAGGACGAAGCCATGCTGATGGCCGACCGCATCGCCGTGATGAACAACGGCCGCGTCGAGCAATACGCCACCCCGCAGGAAATCTACAACCGCCCGGCCACGCCGTTTGTGGCTGAGTTCGTCGGCCAGGGCAACTGGCTGCCGTTCCAGCGCAGCGGCGACAGTCACGCCCAGGTCGGCGGGATGAATATGCGTCTGGCCGATGGCAGCGTGCAGAGCGCCTCGGGTCGACTGTTCTGCCGCCCGGAAGCGATCAACGTCAACCCGCCGGTGCACGAAGAAAACCTGTTCCCGGCCAAGGTCCGCGAGATCACCTTTCTCGGCAACCGCTGCCGCATGAGCTTCGAACTCGATCAATTGCCGGGCCATGCACTGCTCGCCGAACTCGCCCCGGAAGCGATGCCGCGCCTCGGTGCCCAGCAGATCATGGTCGCCTTGCCGCCGCGCAGCCTGCAGGTGTTTGCCTGATGAGCGCCGGGATTGCCTTGCCCTTGCCGACCAAGCAGGTACGGCAGACGTCCCGTGCCGAGGTGGGCGACCGGGTCTTCGTGGTCGGCGGCAAAATCCTTTTGCTGCTGTTGCTCGGTGTCGCGGTACTGCTGCCATTGCTGGCGATCTTCTGGCGCGGTTTCAGCAATGACGCCGGGCAGGGCGGCGGATGGCTCGCGGCGAAAGAACTAGTGACCAGCGCGAATTTCCACTGGCTGCTCGGCAACAGCCTGAAAGTTTCCCTCAGCGTCGCGGCCATCGTCGTACCGCTGGCCTACCTGTTTGCCTACGCGTTGCAGCGCACGCTGATTCCTGCGAAGGGCATCTGGCGTGGCATCTCGTTGCTGCCGCTGATGGCGCCGTCGATGCTGCCGGGCATTGCGCTGGTCTATCTGTTCGGCAACCAGGGCATGCTGCGTGGGTTGCTCTCGGACAATATCTACGGATTCTGGGGCATCGTGCTCGGCGAGGTGATTTACACCTTTCCGCATGCGCTGATGATTTTGCTCTCGGCGTTGTCGCTGGCCGATGCGCGGCTGTTCGATGCCGCATCGAGCATGGGCGCCAGCCCGGCCAAGGCGTTTCGCAGCATCACCTGGCCGGCGACCCGCCAAGCGGTGTTCGCCGCGTTCTGCCTGGTGTTCACCCTGACCATCACCGATTTCGGTGTGCCGGTGGTGGTCGGTGGCGATTACCAAGTGCTGGCGCTGGAAGCCTATAAGGCCGTGGTCGGCCAGCAGCAATTTGGTCGCGGCGCGTTGATCGGCATGGTGCTGTTGCTGCCGGCGCTGTTCAGTTTCGCGGTCGACGCTTGGCTGCGTCGGCGTCACGGCGACTCCATGAGCGGGCGCGCGCAAGTGTTCAAACCGCTGCCGTCGACAATGCGCGATGGCTGCTATCTGGCGATTGTGCTGTTGATCAGCGCGGCGTTGATTCTGGTGTTCGGCATGGCGGTGTTTTCGTCGCTGGTGAAGTTCTGGCCATACAACCTGTCGCTGTCGCTCAACCACTATCAGTTCAACGAGACCGCCGGCGGTGGCTGGCTCGCCTACAGCAACAGTCTGAAAATGGCGTTGGGCACCGCGCTGATCGGCAGCGTGCTGATCTTCACCGGCGCTTATCTGATGGAGAAGACCCGCACCCAGCGCGGCTTGAACCTGACGTTGCGCATGCTCAGTTTCATTCCGATGGCGGTGCCGGGACTGGTGCTTGGCCTGGGTTACGTTTTCTTCTTCAACCTCACCGGCAATCCGCTGCACGTGCTCTACGGGACGATGACGCTGCTGATCGTCTGCACCATCGCGCACTATCTGACCACCGCACAAATGACCGCCACCACCGCACTGCGCCAGCTCGACGCCGAGTTCGAAGCGGCGGCGCTGTCGCTGAAGGCGCCGCTGTACCGGCATTACCTGCGCGTCACCGTGCCGATCTGCCTGCCGGCGCTGCTGGACATCGTGCGATACCTGTTCGTCTCGGCGATGACCACGGTTTCCGCTGCGATCTTCCTCTACAGCCCCGACACCATCCTCGCGGCGGTGGCGGTGCTGAACATGGACGACGCCGGCAACGTCGGCGGTGCGGCGGCGATGTCGACCCTGATTCTGTTCACCTCGGCCGGCGTGTCGCTGCTGCTGGCATGGGCTTCACGCGGTTTGCTGCGCCGCTCCCAGGCCTGGCGGCAAACCGCGCCCGGTCACTGATTGCAAACCCGATCAACTCATCTACAGGAAAACGCTCATGTTCAAGCCTATGGCCCTGGCCGCTGCTGTGCTCGCGACTTTCAGCCTGAATGCCTTCGCGGCAAAAACCGAGTTGACGGTGTACACCGCCCTCGAAGCCGAACAACTGAAGTCCTACAAGGAGGCCTTTGAAAAGGCCAACCCGGACGTCGAGATCAAATGGGTGCGCGATTCCACCGGGATCATCACCGCCAAACTGCTCGCCGAAAAGGCTCGTCCGCAGGCTGACGCGGTGTGGGGACTGGCGGCGTCGAGCCTGGCGATCCTCGATCAGCAAGGCATGCTGCAAAGCTATGCGCCGAAGGATCTGGACAAGATCGGCGCGAATTACCGTGACGCCGCCAACCCGCCAGCGTGGGTCGGCATGGACGTGTGGGCCGCGACGATTTGCTTCAACACCGTCGAGGCCGAGAAACAGGGTTTGACCAAGCCAGTAAGCTGGCAGGACCTGACCAAGCCTGAATACAAAGGCAAGATCGTCATGCCTAACCCGGCGTCGTCCGGCACCGGTTTCCTCGACGTCAGCGCCTGGTTGCAGACTTTTGGCGAGAAGCAGGGTTGGGCCTATATGGACGGCCTGCACC
This sequence comes from Pseudomonas sp. Choline-02u-1, assembly GCF_002836515.1. Classification (GTDB taxonomy): domain Bacteria; phylum Pseudomonadota; class Gammaproteobacteria; order Pseudomonadales; family Pseudomonadaceae; genus Aquipseudomonas. Next base: position 286,116 of record NZ_PJBC01000065.1, on the reverse strand, counting down.
AGAACATCGGCCAGTACGTTCACTCCGGCTCCAAGCCGTGCAAACTGGCTGCGGCCGGCGAATTCCCGATCGGCATTTCCTTTGAGTATCCGGCCGTTCAGTTGAAGCGCCAAGGCGCGCCGCTGGACATCATCCTGCCGAAAGAAGGCCTGGGCTGGGAGATCGAAGCGACGGCAGTGATCAAGGGCACGCCGCACGAAGAGGCAGCGCAGAAACTCGCTGATTTCTCCGCCAGCGCCGAGGCGATGGACCTGTACAAAGAGAACTTCGCCGTGCTCGCCCAGCCGGGGATCGCCAAACCGCAGACCGAACTGCCCGCCGATTACGAGCAGCGTCTGATCAAGAACGACTTTGCCTGGGCCTCGAAGAATCGCGACGAGATCCTGGCTGAATGGCGCAAGCGCTATGACGGCAAGTCCGAGAAAGTGGCTGCCAAGTAAGATTTCTATCGACTGACGAGGCCCCTTCGCGAGCAAGCCCGCTCCCACATTGGACCGTGTTCACAGCACAATTCCCTATGGGACTGGCGAACTCTCGCATTGGATCTTTAGTGAACACACATGTTGTGGGCACCAAAATCACCTGTGGGAGCGGGCTTGCTCGCGAAAGCGGTCTTTCATGCAGGACATTCCCATATGACACAACCCAAAGACCTGCTCATCGTCGGCGCCGGCATCCTCGGCCTGTCCCACGCCTACGCCGCCGCCAAACGCGGGCTGAAAGTCGCGGTATTCGAACGCACCGCCACCCCTCTCGGCGCTTCGGTGCGCAATTTCGGCCAGGCGCTGGTCACCGGCCAGCCGCCCGGCACCATGCTCGAACTGGCCAAGGCCAGCCGCGAGATCTGGGGCGACTGGGCGCAGCTCGCCGGTCTGCAGATCAAGCGCAATGGTTCTTACCTGTTCGCCCGCAGCGAAGCCGAAGAAGATTTGCTGGAAGCGTTCTGCGCCGCTCGTGCGCTGGAACACGGCTACAACGTTGAGCTGCTGCGCGGCGCTGCACTGCGCGATCTGTATGGCGGTCAATTCAGCCATCACCGCGCCGCGCTGCATGGCAGGGATGATCAACAGTTATATTCACGCGAAGCGATTCCGGCGCTGATCGACTACCTGCGCCGCGATCTCGGTGTCGAGTTTCATTTTTCCACGCTGGTGCGCGACGTTGAGCCGGGGCGACTGCGCAGCACTGTCGGTGACTTCACTGCAAAGCAGATCATCGTCTGCTCCGGTCACGATTATCAGACCCTGCTGGCCGAGCCGATTGCTGCGCTCAATCCGCAGGTGTGTCGTTTGCAAATGCTCCGCGCCAGACCAAGCATCGAGTTGCACCTGCAACACGCCGTGCTCACCGGTCTGAGCTGCGTGCACTACGGCGCCTTTGCCGATTTGCCGGAAGCCGCAGCGCTACAGGCGCAGATCATCCGCGAGCATCCACACCTGCACGCCAACGGCATTCATCTGCTGATCAGCCCGACACCGTATGGCGAACTGATCATCGGCGACTCGCACCATTACGGCCGCGATGCATCACCGTTCAACGCCGAGCAGATTGACGACTGGATGCTGCAACTGGCCGAGCAGACGTTGGGCTGCACGCTCCAAGTGGTCGAACGCTGGCAGGGCGTCTATGGTGCCCGTGGACCGGGGCCGTTTTCATTCCTGCGCCCGGCACCGGGGTTGAGCGTGGCGCTGATGCACACCGGCGTCGGTATGAGCGTCGGCCCGGCGATGGCCGAGCGCAACATTGCGCAGTTGCTGGAGGAGGCATGAATCCGGAGCAAGTGGTGGCGCGGGTGTTCGGCTTGTACGAACGCTTCGGCGCCAGTGATTACATCGGCGAACCGGTGTCGCAGCTCGAGCACATGTCGCAAGCGGCCGAGCTGGCCATGGCCGAGGGCTGTGACGATGAAGTGGTGCTGGCGGCGTTTTTCCATGACATCGGCCATTTGTGTGCCGAGGGCGCGGACAACATGGGCGGTTACGGCGTGGTCAGCCATGAACGGCTCGGTGCGGCTTATCTGCGTGAGGCCGGTTTCAGCGAGCGGCTGGCGCGGCTGGTCGAATATCACGTTCAGGCCAAGCGCTATCTGACGTTGCGTGAGCCGGGGTATTACGCGCGGTTGAGTGAGGCGAGTCGGCGCACGCTGGAATATCAGGGTGGGGTGATGAGTGAGGCTGAGGCGGATATGTTTGAGCGGGATCCGTTGTGTGCTGTCAGCCTGCGGATGCGCCAGTGGGATGAGTTGGCCAAGGAAATGGCGGTGCCGGTGATTGATTTGGTGATGCTGAAAGAGAAAGCGGCGCGGCTGCTGGCGGCGTAAACCCTTGGAACCGAGGTGCTGCATTCGCGAGCAAGCCCGCTCCCACATTTGACCGGGTACCCCTGAACGAATGCGATCAAACTGTGGGAGCGGGCTTGCTCGCGAAGAGGCCGGAACAGCCGCTACAACGCCTTGACCAACGCCTCAACCTGCTCCTGCCTTTGCGCCTGATTCAGCTTCGGATGGGGATTGAGCGACGACCACTGCGGATGCGCCCGGGCCTTGTTCAACACTTCCGGCAACTTGCCTTCGCGCCAGGTTTTATCCACCGGCGTTGCAACCTGAACCGCGTCCATCGCCGCATGCCCGCGCTGATCCAGCGCCAACACCAGTTGCCGCTGCCGCAACGCCAACAGCCGCAACACGCCATCATCCACGGTTAATTCCCGTTGGCCTTTGATCTTGCCGAGCAGGCGACTGCCGTAACTGCGCGCGGTTTGCAGGGCGCCGCCGGCGATCGCCCCGGCCAGCGCTGCTGCGCCGAGGGTAATGCCGCCGACCAGCAAATCCACGCCAGCCCCGGCCGCCGCACCGGCAGCAACGCCGCCGCCGACCCGTACGCCGAGCTGTTTCAGTGTTTCCGGGTTGAACAGGTCATCGCCCCAACGCCCGTCGAGCAACGGCAAATCATTGGCCGCCGCGTCCTGCGGGCGAAACGCGTAGAGCTTGAGCAACGCCTCAACGCACTTCTGCTCGCGCTGGCGTACGGCTTTGCGCAATTCACTGATCGCTTGCTGCTCCTGCTCGGCTTCGCTGACAACGCTGCGCCGGCACGCGGCGCAATCGATCAGCAATTCGGCAATCAAGCGCGCGGCACTTTGCTGACGGGCGATGCGCTGCGCCTGTTGATCGGCGATCAATCGCTCCAGTTGCGGCCGGGCATTTTCCAGCAGCAGTGCGAGGCTTTCGTACAAGCGCCGCTCGCCATCCTCGGGCGGCGCTACGCTGTCGAAACGCACCAGGGCGTGCAGCCCGAGCCGCGCCAGGGCTTCACGCCAGTCGGGTTCGCGATGGTTGGCGCTGCTCACGAAATTCAGCACTGGCAGCAGCGGTTTGCCACAACTGGCGAGCACTTGCAGCTCGTCGCGGTACTTGGCCAGCACCGGCTCGCGGGCATCGATCACATACAGACCGGCGTCGGAGGCGAGCAGCTGTCGCAGCACCTTGGCTTCCTGTTCGAAACGCTGGCGCGCCTCGCTGCCGTCGAGAAACCGCGCCAGCCGCGCCGGGCCGTCGAGGCGTTCGCCGGGGCGTTCCAGACGTTCGAGAAAATCGAGCAGGGCGATCGCATCTTCCAGCCCCGGCGTGTCGTACAGATCGAGCAACGGCTCGCCATCCACCGACAACCGCGCGCCTTCGACATGCCGTGTGGTACTCGGCCGATGCGAGACTTCGCCGAAGCCGACGTCACGGGTCAGCGTGCGCAGCAGCGAGGTCTTGCCGACGTTGGTGTGGCCAACCACCGCCAGTTTCAGCGGCGCCTTGCGTGCATCAGTCATGTCCGCTCTCCAGCCAGTTCATCGGCGCGCAATTGGCGAACGGCAATTCCAGTTGTTGCAGCGCCGCGTGCCAGTCGCCCAGACGTTGGCCATCCAGCGCTTCGCCGGGCGGCGCTTGCAGCAGCCAGACCCGAGTGGCGCCGGCGTTGCGCGCCAGCTCAGCGATCAGCGCGAGGCTGCCGCGATCCGGCGAACGCCGCGGATCACAAGCAATCGCAAGGCGCGCCGGCGGGAAGCGACTGAGTTGTTCGAGCAGTTTGTGCCGCGATTCGCGGCTGTCGAGGATGCCGGCGTTGCTGACGCTTTTTGGCAACGGGGGCGGCCACGGGCGTTGTTCGTCAAGTTCGATGGCGACCAGCAACGCGCCTTCGCTGGCGAGTTCGCCGACGTTGCTCTCGACACGATGCAGTTGCGCAGGCGCAGGGTCGTTGACGCCGAGGCGTTCGCTGGTTGGCATCAACCGTTCGCGCAGTTGCGCGTAGCCGGGCAGATTCAGGTCCAGGCGCAGCGCGGCTTTGCCGCTGTTCCAGCGCCACAGGCAGAACAGCGCGAGCAGCAGGCGCGGCAGCACGCCGTAGACCACCAGCACGCCGACCAGCCAGGTCGCCCAGGCCTGTCGTGCGCTTTCAATATCCAGTGCGCTGTCGCCGCTGGCGCGGATCATTTCCTCAGTCGGCACGTTGAAGCCAAGCAGCGACGGCAGATAGCCGAGGGCCTGGGTGACGTGGATGAAAGTGTCGGCGCCGAGGATCGTGGTTTCCCAAACGAAGCCGTAGCGCCGCGTGGCCATCAGCGTCAGCAGCAGGATCAACGCGCTGAGCATCGCCAGCAGCCACAGGCCATTGACCAACGCGCCGAGTGCCCAGCGGTTGAGCTTCTTGCGTTGCAGCAGCAACAGCAGGGCCGGCGCCAGTTGCGCGGCTTTGGCATCGCGGGCGAGTTTTTCGCTGAGCCACAGCCACAAACGCCCAAGCGTGGCGCCGTGTTCGCCAGCGAAAATCAAACCCAGCGCCCAGCTCAGCAGCAAAATCAGATTGATCCCCAGCAGACTGCCCAGCGCCCAGAACACATTCACCGGCGTCTGCCCGAGGGCGGCGAAAGCCAGGCCGGCGCCGCTCAGCACCGCGAAGATCATCAACAACACCAGCGCCAGGCGCGCGCCTTGCAGCCAGTGCTTGAGCGCGGCGGTCAGCCCGTCACGCTCGGCCAGCCATGACGCCCGGCGCGCAATACGGCTCGGCAGATCGCCGCCAGCGGCGCGGGCCAGACGATTGGCTTCCAGATCATCCAGCGGCCCCGCGTGTTCTTCGCGCAGGCGGATGGTTTCGGTGAGCCAGAGGTTTTGCAATGGAGTCAGTTCAGTCACGCGGCGTCCCGTCGCTAAATCGAGCGCTGAGCATAACCGCTGTGGCGCTTATCGGGGTAAGCGCGGCTCTGGTATCCTCGCCGGCATGACTAAATCACTTCCCCTCAGCCTGATCGCAGCCCTCGGTGAAAACCGCGTGATCGGCGTCGACAACAGCATGCCCTGGCACCTGCCGGGGGACTTCAAATACTTCAAGGCGACCACGCTCGGCAAGCCGATCATCATGGGCCGCAAGACCTGGGATTCGCTGGGTCGGCCGTTGCCGGGGCGTCTGAATATCGTGGTCAGCCGTCAGCCCGATTTAGTGCTGGAGGGCGCCGAGGTGTATGCATCGCTGGAAGCTGCCGTGATTCGCGCCGAGGAATGGGCGAAGGCGCAGGGCGTTGATGAATTGATGCTGATTGGCGGCGCGCAGTTGTATGCGCAGGGACTGGCGCAAGCTGATCGTCTGTACCTGACCCGCGTGGCGCTGAGCCCTGAGGGCGATGCGTGGTTTCCGGAGTTTGATGTGCACCAGTGGAAACTGGTGTCGAATGTTGAAAATCCGGCGGTTGAAGATAAACCCGCGTACAACTTCGAAGTCTGGGAAAAAGCCTAAAAGATCGCAGCCTTCGGCAGCTCCTACAGGATGTACGCATCTCTCCTGTAGGAGCTGCCGAAGGCTGCGTTCTTTTGATCTTGCTTTACATCACGCCTGAGCCAACTCGGCATGCTCATCAGCATCCAGCAATGCTTTATCAGTCTGCTGCATCACCTGACTGGTAATCGCGCCGGCGGTGATCGAGCCACTCACGTTCAGCGCGGTACGCCCCATATCAATCAACGGCTCGACCGAAATCAGCAACGCCACCAATGACACCGGCAAACCCATCGCCGGCAGCACGATCAGTGCCGCGAACGTCGCGCCACCGCCGACCCCGGCCACACCGGCCGAACTCAACGTGACAATCGCCACCAGCGTCGCGATCCACAGCGGATCCAGCGGATTGATACCCACCGTCGGCGCCACCATCACCGCCAGCATTGCCGGGTACAGGCCGGCGCATCCGTTCTGGCCAATGGTTGCGCCGAACGACGCAGCGAAACTGGCGACCGACGACGGAATCCCCAGACGCCGGGTCTGCGCCTCGATGCTCAGCGGAATGGTCGCCGCGCTGGAGCGGCTGGTGAAGGCAAACGTCAACACCGGCCAGATCTTGCGGAAGAAGCGCAGCGGGTTGATCCCGGCGGCCGACACCAGCACACCGTGCACCACGAACATCAGTCCCAGGCCGAGGTACGAGACCACGACGAAACTGCCGAGCTTGATGATGTCCTGCAGGTTGGAGCCAGCGACCACTTTGGTCATCAGCGCCAGCACACCGTAGGGGGTCAGCTTCATTACCAGGCGCACCAGACGCATCACCCAGGCCTGCAGGGTGTCGATGGCGTTGATCACTTTCTGACCTTTTTCCACGTCATCCTTGAGCAGTTGCAGCGCGGCGACCCCAAGGAACGCGGCGAAAATCACTACGCTGATGATTGAGGTCGGTTTGGCCCGCGCCAGGTCGGCGAACGGGTTCTGCGGGATGAATGACAGCAGCAACTGCGGCACATTCAGGTCGGCGACCTTGCCGGCGTAGTCGTTCTGAATGGTTTGCAGGCGCGCCATTTCCTGAGTGCCGGCAACCAGACCTTCGGCGGTGAGGCCGAATAGGTTGGTCAGGCCGATGCCGACCAGCGCCGCGATGGCGGTGGTGAACAGCAGCGTGCCGATGGTCAGGAAACTGATCTTGCTCAGCGACGAGGCGTTGTGCAGACGCGCCACGGCGCTGAGGATCGAGGCGAACACCAGCGGGATCACGATCATTTGCAGCAACTGCACGTAACCGTTGCCGACCAGATCGAACCAGCTGATCGAGGCTTTCAGTACCGGGTTGCCGGCACCGTAAATCGTGTGCAGCGCAACGCCGAACGCCACGCCGAGGACCAGTGCAAGCAGGACTTTTTTCGCCAGGCTCCAGGTCGTGTGTCGGGTTTGCGCAAGACCCAAAAGCAGGGCGAGGAACACCAGCAGGTTGAGAATCAGCGGTAGATTCATGGGAACTCCAGAAAAGACTGTGTCAACAGCCATCCGGGGCTGCTGCGAACCGGCAAGCCTAACAGCTTGATTTGCAATGATTTAATACCGAAATGGCTGGGCGTCCGTCGTTTTTGGAATAAGCCGTGTCGCTGTCGGCAATGCATCTGGCGCGCAGGGAACGTATGCAGTCGCTGACAGGCGAGGGTTGTCACACTTATTTGTTAGCGTCGAACTCTTTGCATCGGGGGAGTAGCGCTATGAGAATTGCACGCACGTTGTTGGCTGTGGCATTGGCGGCGGGCCTCGCCGGTCAGGTGTTTGCCACGGAGCTCAAGCATTGGCCGGCGGATCAGGCCAAGGCACTGAACGCGATGATCGCCGCCAACGCCAACAAGGGTCATTACGCGGTGTTCGACATGGACAACACCAGTTACCGCTACGACCTCGAAGAGTCCTTGCTGCCGTTCATGGAAAACAAGGGCCTGATCACCCGCGACACGCTTGATCCCTCGCTGAAGCTGATGCCGTTCAAGGACACTACCGAACACAAGGAGAGCCTGTTCAGTTATTACTACCGGCTCTGCGAAGTCGACGACATGGTTTGTTACCCGTGGGTGGCGCAGGTGTTTTCCGGCTTCACCCTCAAGGAGCTCAAGGGCTACGTCGACGAACTGATGGCTTCGGGCAAACCGGTGCCGGCGACGTATTACGAAGGTGATGTGGTGAAGAAGCTCGACGTCAATCCGCCGAAAATCTTCACTGGCCAGCAGGAGCTGTACAACAAACTGATGGAGAACGGCATCGAGGTCTATGTGATGACCGCCGCTTCAGAGGAACTGGTGCGCATGGTCGCGGCGGATCCCAAGTACGGCTACAACGTCAAACCGCAAAACGTGATTGGCGTTTCACTGCTGCTCAAGGATCGGAAAACCGGTGAACTGACCACCGCGCGCAAGCAGATCACCACCGGCAAATATGACGAGAAGGCCAACCTCGGCCTCGAATTGACGCCGTACCTCTGGACTCCGGCAACGTGGATGGCTGGCAAGCACGCGGCGATCCTCACCTATATCGATGAATGGAAAAAACCGGTACTGGTCGGTGGCGACACCCCCACCAGCGACGGTTACATGCTGTTCCATGATGTCGACGTGGCCAAGGGCGGCATCCACTTGTGGATTAACCGCAAGGACAAGTACATGACGCAAATCAACGGCATGATGGCCAAGCACGCCGCGGCGCAGGCCAAGGAAGGGCTGCCGGTGACGGCGGATAAAAACTGGGTGATCGTCAAGCCAGAGGATATTCAGTAACCCACACCGTATTCCTGTAGGGACGTGAGCCAGATTTGATCGTTCCCACGCTCCGCGTGGGAATGCAGCCCGTGACGCTCCGCGTCACTGGACGCGGAGCGTCCCTTGAGGCATTCCCACGCAGGAGCGTGGGAACGATCAGTGTCAGACGGCTAAAAAAATGCCCCGCACGTTGGCGGGGCATTTTTGTTTCTGCGCCTGGACGCTTACAGCCCGTCGAGCATCGCTTTGTTACGCACCGCACCCTTGTCCGCACTGGTCGCCAGCAGGGCGTAGGCCTTGAGCGCAGTGGTCACTTTGCGTGGACGCACCTCAACCGGTTTCCAGCCTTTCTTGTCCTGCTCGGCGCGGCGTGCCGCCAGTTCTTCATCGCTGACCAACAGGTTGATCGAGCGGTTCGGAATGTCGATCAGCACTTTGTCGCCGTCCTGCACCAGACCGATCGCTCCGCCAGCCGCAGCCTCCGGCGAAGCGTGGCCGATCGACAGACCGGAAGTACCGCCGGAGAAGCGGCCGTCAGTCAGCAGTGCGCAGGCTTTGCCCAGGCCTTTGGATTTCAGGTACGAAGTCGGGTAGAGCATTTCCTGCATGCCCGGGCCGCCTTTCGGGCCTTCGTAGCGAATGATGACGATGTCACCTTCCTTCACTTCGTCGGCGAGGATGCCGCGCACGGCGCTGTCCTGGCTTTCGAAGATTTTCGCGTTGCCTTCGAAGACATGGATCGACTCATCGACACCGGCGGTTTTCACCACGCAACCATCCTGCGCAATGTTGCCGTACAGCACGGCGAGGCCACCTTCTTTCGAATAGGCATGTTCGAAGCTGCGGATGCAGCCGTTTTCACGGTCGTCGTCCAGGGTTTCCCAACGGGTCGACTGGCTGAACGCAGTCTGGGTCGGGATGCCTGCCGGGCCTGCCTTGAAGAAGTGATGCACGGCTTCATCGTCAGTCTGGGTGATGTCCCACTTGGCGATGGCTTCTTCCATGCTGCGGCTGTGCACGGTCGGCAGGTCGGTATGCAGCAGGCCGCCACGGGCCAGCGAACCGAGAATGCTGAAAATGCCGCCGGCGCGGTGCACGTCTTCCATGTGGTATTTCTGGATATTCGGCGCCACTTTGCACAGCTGCGGCACGCTGCGCGAGAGACGGTCGATGTCGCGCAGGTCGAAATCGATCTCGGCTTCCTGAGCCGCTGCGAGCAAGTGCAGGATGGTGTTGGTCGAACCGCCCATGGCGATGTCGAGCATCATTGCGTTCTCGAATGCCTTGAAGTTGGCGATGTTGCGCGGCAGCACGGAATCGTCGTTCTCGCCGTAGTAACGCTTGCACAGCTCGACGATGGTGCGCCCGGCCTGCAGGAACAGTTGTTCGCGGTCGCTGTGGGTGGCCAGAGTGGAACCGTTGCCCGGCAAGGCCAGACCCAATGCTTCTGTCAGGCAGTTCATCGAGTTGGCGGTGAACATGCCGGAGCACGAACCGCAGGTCGGACAGGCGCTGCGCTCGTACTCGGCGACCTTCTCGTCAGAAGCGCTGGAGTCGGCGGCGATCACCATGGCGTCGACGAGGTCGAGACCGTGGGAGGCGAGTTTGGTCTTGCCGGCTTCCATCGGGCCGCCGGAAACGAAGATCACCGGAATGTTCAGGCGCAGCGCGGCCATCAGCATGCCCGGGGTGATCTTGTCGCAGTTGGAAATGCAGACGATGGCGTCGGCGCAGTGGGCGTTGACCATGTACTCGACGGAGTCGGCGATGATCTCGCGGCTCGGCAGCGAATACAGCATGCCATCGTGGCCCATGGCGATGCCGTCATCGACTGCAATGGTGTTGAATTCCTTGGCCACGCCACCGGCACGTTCGATCTCGCGGGCGACCAGTTGACCCAGGTCCTTCAGGTGCACATGCCCCGGGACGAACTGGGTAAACGAGTTGGCAATGGCAATGATCGGCTTCTTGAAGTCGTCATCTTTCATGCCGGTGGCGCGCCACAATGCGCGGGCGCCGGCCATGTTGCGACCGTGGGTGGATGTTTTCGAGCGGTAATCTGGCATGGAGCACTCCGGGCGGCTAATCACGTACTAAAGGGGAGTGAGCTTCTGTTGACCTCTGAAACACCCGAAAAATGGCCGTGTGTCCTGAAGCTGCCGATGACGTTGCGGGATCGCCGCTGGTCTCAGCCTGAGCTCATAAACCCGCCGGGGATGAATGGCGATGAATGAGGCGATTCTACACCGCTGGCGTCTTGAGGGAATGGCGTAAAACATTGTTCCCGTGCCGAAGAGGCTTGCGTAATGACGACTGGCAAGGTCAATGGTCGCCTCCCGGCACTACCGGATTGCTGTGCAGTTTGCTGGCGCGCCGGCCAATCGCGCTGTTGAGCAACAGGGATATGCCGCTGAGCACCACAAAACCGTAACCCAGCGTCGCTTGCAGGTTGGCCGGGCCGAGGCTGATCAGGGCACTGACCAGCCCGCCACAGATAAAGATGATGGTACTTCCAGCTGATGCCGATGCTCCGGCATTTTCGGCAAACAGGCTCATGGCGCGGGAGGTGGCCGGTGGCCGAGAAATGGTGGTACCCGCGGTGCAGATCAGCATTGGAACCAGCACCGTCGCAGCTGACAGCTCATGATTAGTGGCCAGATAGAGCATCACCAGACCCGAGAGCAGGATCAGACTCAGCCCGGTGAAAATCTGCTGTTGCGCATCGATAAGCCGGTTCAGCACGCTGGCGAGCAGGCCGCCGAGGACATAAGCGCCGCCATAGATCAGCAGAATCAAAGCGAAATCGTAAGGCGCCATCTGCAACTGCTCCATGAAGATCAGCGGCGATGTGACGATGAAGGAGAAGTGGCAGGCGAAAGCGAATGCGGAAATCAGCCAATAGCCGACAAACGGGAAACTACTCAGCACCAGTCTGTAGGACTGAATGAAGCTCAGGTGTGGACCGTTCTGAACAGGCCGGCTGTTGTCGAGCAGTCGCCAGGTTTTGACCAGAACCACCGCTGCAAGGGCGATAAACACCCAAAAACTGCCGCGCCAACCAAGGGTTGCCTGCAGAAACGTGCCCGCCAGCGGTGATACCGAAATGAAGATGCCTGTCGCTGTGACCATCAGGATCCGCAGCCGATCACGTTCGTGGTCTTCGAACAGATCCTGCACCAGCGCCTGAGACAGCACGAAGCCCCCGCACCCCATCGCCTGCATCAGCCGGAAAACCAGGAACAGTATGTAGTCGTTGCTCAGCGCGCAGCCGAGGGCGCCGAGCAGCGACACGCTCACGCCTCCCAGCAGCAGACCCTTGCGCCCGATCATGTCGGACAACGGGCCGATCAACAGTTGGGCAAACGCGATGCCTAAGGCGAACAGGCTGATCGATAGTGCGATGTCGCTCGGCGAACGACCAAAATGTGCCGCCAACGCCGGGAAGGAGGGCAGCAGTACGTCCAGCGGGAATACGCCGAGCAGGATCATTGCCAATAACAGGCTGACGGCACCGCGCTGTCGTTGATGGGTTACGACACGGCTGTGGTCATTCATCGAGCAGTCCCGCCTTGGCGAAAAGGGTCAGGTTATGGGGCAGCGCAAAAAAACCCGCCTTGTGCAGGGCCTCCAGGGTGGATTTGGAGCCGGCGCGGGCACGCTCACGGCTGGCCTGCACCGTTGCCATGGCGCCGACAATCTCTTTCATGTCGGTTTCGGCAATACCGGCCGAGCGCAAGCTTTGTTGCAGCCAGCTTTCATCGACTTCGAAGAAAATCGGGATGATCTCCACAAGGATCCTGGCGGCGAACAAACGCTGGCGACTGTTCATCGCAATCCAGAAGTAATGGAAGGCTTCAGCAAAGTAATGGCTGTGCCGGGCTTCGTCGGCAAGATGGTCACGCAGCATGTCGTTCACGCTGGACACCAGCGTGTTGCGGCACACATCGAGCAACTCACGGGCAATGATGGTTTCCGAGACGAAGCCGAGCAGAAACCAGGCCAGCGCACGGTTCTTTTCCGGTGCGCGCGCGATCAGAGCGTTCATGCGGGTGATCCGCTTCGGAATGACGGGTCGCCGGGTGATGCAGTAGTGCGCGGCGATCTGCTCAGCAATCTGGTTGGAAAACAGTGCGTGATATCCCTCATCGGTGTACAGCTGGAGCGCAGCGTGCTTCATAGGCAGCGGTATATAGATGGGCAGCTCGCGATGCACGATGACTTCCACGGCGCGGTTGACGATGCGGTGCTCAAGCAGGGTGGTGTAATCGAGGAAATACACCAGATGATTGGCAGTGAGGCGGTGCAAGGTCTCGCTACCCTTGGCCTGGATGGCCGGGTGCGCCAGATAAGGCAAAAAGGCTGGCGGGAACCAGTAGCGGGTCTGCAGTTGCTTTTCGACATCGCTCGGCAATCGATAATCATGGGTGCTACTGCGTACGGACGCGCGGCTTTCCCAGTCGGGAAGAGTGAATTTGAGCGACCATGACACCGGGGCTTCGCTCTGATCCGGCAGCGTAGAAATCAAGACGACACCCCCCACAGCAGTTCCCGCATTTCCTGGCACATGGCCTGGCCGTCGCTTTCGCCGCAACCGACGAAAAACAACGGTTGCTCGGCGCTGCCTTTGAGGCCGAGCAGGTTTTCGACCTGCGCATCGGCAAAAGCGCCGGTCAGCCAGGTATTGAGCCCCAGCGTCGTTGCAACCAGCTGGAAGGTTTGCGAAAGGTGGCCCGCCTCGATGAATGCCATGCGGTAGGCGCGCGAGTGTTCGTACTTCCACCAGAGACGATCGAACCTGGCGGTGATGAATACGCCCAACGGCAGATTGTTGATGAAGTGCTGGCCCCCGAGCATTTGCCCCAGGGCCGGTTCGGGCAAAGGATTAACCTGGCTCAAGGCGTGCTCGCCCGGATGATAGGCGTAAATTCCCGGTTCAAGCCCGACAACGTTCTGCGCCAGAACAAAACCTTCACAGGCGTTCAGCCCCCCGCCTGATGGACTGCTCCGGCGGGCCTCAAGCCCGGGTGCGACAGGATCGTCCTCGGCATTCTTGCGCGCAGGGAGATAGCCGAGAGTGAAATACAGCAGCGTGGCAATCTCTTCCAGTGTCACCGCCGCCCCGGTATAGGCGCGGCAGGTTTTGCGCTTCAGCAATGCCTGAGTCAGGCTGTCACCATTCATTGCGCCGGGTGCAGGCAAGGTGATGAGTGCCTCCACTGGGTGCTGCTTTCTGGCTGTCGCTGGTTCTGGTTTCGCCAACACTTCGCTGCAATGCGCCAGATATTGTCTTGACCACTCGTGAATGTTCTGCGGTGCATGTTCGCAGGGGATGTTCTGCGTGCCGATATGATAAATCTTCGATAATTCATCCCAGCCCCAGTTCGGACTGTCTATTTTTGAAACTGTTAGAATGCCCGCGGCCAGAAGTTGTGTGTCTATTATGTTGTTCGGGTCAAACAAGTTCGGGTTGTAGATAAGAGTGGCGAGGCGATGGGAATAATCAAGATCAAGCTCATGTTGAGTATGATTCTTGTAGTTCCAGACAACTTGTCCGGGCGGGCGCGGCAATATGAACAGGAAAGGATTGATATGCATTGATTCAGATCACTCAGGGAAAGTCTTGAGGACACCGGAGTGCCGGCACTCCCCGGCGTCCAGACTTACTTAGCGGGCGTTGGCTGCAACGAGGAAGGCCAGGTTGGCGATTTTATTTGTTTCCAGATAAACCGTTTTCATGATGTGAACTCCTTGTTCATTGAAAGTTGAGGTCGCTTCGTGGCGACAACTTCATAATAGTTTGTAATCGGATATTGGCAAGCGGATATTAAGTAGGAATATTCCAGTAATTTTGTCGGAGCGATCTATTGCGGTGGGCTAACTGTGTAGGTTTAATTTCGCTAATTAATAGGCGCGACGAAACTTCCTGCAAGGCAGTGAGAAAATAGTTGTAGGAAGAGGGCAAAACACTCACGTCGAGTGTGAATCAGCGCAGAGGGCGGGGCAAAAAAAACGGGGAGCTCGGCGGCTCCCCGTGTGCAATTGCGATCAGCTGTTGGGCAATAGCCGGCAGGTGATGCTCTTGATGTAGCGCGTTTCGGCGATGGCTGGATGCACCGGGTGATCCGGGCCCTGACCGCCACGCTCGAGCATCTGGATGTTGCGGTCCAGATGACGGGCGCTGGTCAACAGGATGTTCTGCAGATCATCTTCCGGCAGATGCATCGAGCATGAAGCGCTGACCAGAATGCCGTCCTTGGTGAGCAGGCGCATGGCTTGCTCATTCAGACGACGATAGGCGCCTTCGCCGTTCTTCATGTCTTTTTTACGCTTGATGAAGGCTGGCGGATCGGCAACGATCACGTCGAAACGCTCTTCGCTGGCCTTCAGTTCCTTCAGCGCTTCAAAGACATCGCCTTCGATGCAGGTCATCTTGTCGGCAAAGCCGTTCAGCGCAGCGTTGCGCTCGACGCCGTCGAGGGCGAATGCGGACGCGTCGACGCAGAACACTTCGCTGGCGCCGAATGCAGCGGCCTGCACACCCCAGCCACCGATGTAGCTATAGAGGTCGAGTACGCGTTTGCCTTTGGCGTACGGTGCCAGGCGTGCGCGGTTCATGCGGTGGTCGTAAAACCAGCCGGTTTTCTGGCCTTGAATGACCGGCGCTTCGAACTTGACGCCGTTCTCCTCCAGCGCGACCCATTCCGGCACCAGACCGAACACGGTTTCGACATAACGGTTGAGGCCTTCGGCGTCCCGGGCGGCGGAGTCATTCTTGAAAAGAATGCCGCTTGGCTTGAGCACCTGAGTCAGCGCGGCAATCACGTCGTCTTTATGCGCTTCCATGATCGCCGAGGCGATCTGCACCACGAGGATGTCGCCGAAACGATCGACCACCAAGCCCGGCAGCAGGTCGGAATCGCCGTAGACCAGGCGGTAGAACGGCTTGTCGAACAGACGCTCGCGTAGCGACAGCGCGACATTCAGGCGATGTACCAGCAGCGACTTGTCCAGGGCCAGTTTGATATCGCGCGACAGCAGGCGCGCGCAAATCAGGTTGTTCGGGCTCATGGCGACGATGCCCAACGGCTTGCCGCCGGCGGCTTCCAGCACCGCCTGATCACCGGCCTTGAAGCCGTGCAGAGGCGTGGCGGCCACGTCGATTTCGTTGCTGTAGACCCACAAGTGGCCGTTGCGCAGGCGACGGTCGGCGTTGGCTTTGAGGCGCAGGCTAGGCAGGGACATGACGTCGCTCCGGAAAAAAGAGCGGGAGTATAGCGTGTTGAGGTTTGCGCTGGGCTGAGGATGCGATGAAACGCTGACGATGCCTTCGCGAGCAAGCTCGCTCCCACAGATGAACACAAAATCCGGTGTGGGAGCGATGCCGAAGATTACGCAGCCAGTGCGTCAATCAGGGCCTGACTGAACGCCGGCACATCATCCGGCTGGCGGCTGCTGATCAGGTTGCCGTCCTTGACCACTTCCTGATCGACCCAGTTCGCGCCGGCATTGACCAGATCGTCCTTGACCGTTTTGTAGCTGGTCATGGTCTTGCCATTGACCAGTCCCGCCGAGATCAGCAGCCAGCTGCCATGGCAGATCACGGCAATCGGCTTGCCGGCCGAGGCTGCGGTCTTGACCAGATGCTGAGCGTCCTGGTCGATACGGATGGTGTCGGAATTCTGCACGCCACCGGGCAGGAGCACGGCATCGTATTGATCGACGCTCACAGCCTGGAAGGTGTTGGCGACCGGGAAGTCGTCCGCCGGTTTGTCATGGTTCCAGCCTTTGACCGTGCCGGTCTCGGCCGACAGGATATCGACCTGCACGCCGGCCTGCTCCAGGGCATCCTTGGGACCGGTCATTTCGACCTGTTCGAAACCATCGGTAACCAAAATAGCGACGCGTTTGCCATTGAGGGAAGTTGCCATCGGTAAGCTCCTGAGTCTGTGGAGATTTTGCCTTCGCAGCGAACCGTCGAGGTCCGATGCGCCCTACAGAGTCCGAAGCCTGTGCGCGGATGAAAGTTCCGGCGATGTGCCCATCGGTGTGTCCCCCTGCCGTTTCAGCGGTTAGAATCGCCGCCTGCCCCGGAGTGTGTACTTATGTCCCAAGAGCTGACCACCGAACAGATTCAACAATCGCTGCAAGGCATCAGTGTGCCGGCGCAACCGCAGATCATGGTGGATCTGCAAATGGAGCAGTACATGCCCGACCCGGATCTGGAGGTGATCGCCAGGCTGATCTCCCAGGACCCCGGTCTGTCCGGCGCGCTGCTGAAAATCGTCAACTCGCCGTATTACGGTCTGAGCAACAAGATCACCTCGATCCAGCGTGCGGTGAACCTGTTGGGCAGCCGCTCGATCATCAACCTGATCAACGCGCAGTCGATCAAGGGCGAGATGAACGACGACACCATCGTCACCCTCAACCGTTTCTGGGACACCGCGCAGGATGTGGCGATGACCTGCCTGACCCTGGCCAAGCGCATCGGCACCCAGGCCGGCGACGAAGCCTATGCCTTGGGCCTGTTCCATGACTGCGGCGTGCCATTGATGCTGCAGCGTTTCCCCGATTACATGACCGTGCTGGAGGAGGCCTACGCCAGCGCCAGCCCGGAATGCCGCGTGGTCGATACAGAGAACCGTGTGTTCAACACCAACCACGCCGTGGTCGGTTACTACACGGCCAAGTCCTGGCGCCTGCCGGAGCATGTCAGCGCCGCCATCGCCAATCACCACAACGCGCTGGCGATTTTCAGCGACGAATCGTCGAAAAACAGCCAGCTGAAAAACTTGCTGGCGATTCTGAAAATGGCCGAGCACATCTGCGCCTCTTACCGGGTGCTGGGCAACCAGAACGAAGATTTCGAATGGAATGCGGTCGGCCCGCTGGTGCTCGATTACGTCGGTCTGTCTGACTACGATTTCGAAACACTCAAACAAACGATTCGCGACCTCGGCGCGCATTGATCCGAGGACACCATGCCTGAACTGCCGGAAGTCGAAACCACCCGTCGCGGGATCGCCCCGCACCTGGAAGGCCAGCGGGTCAGCCGGGTCATCGTCCGCGACCGGCGTCTGCGCTGGCCGATCCCGGAAGACCTGGATGTACGCCTTTCCGGGCAGCGAATCGTGCTGGTCGAGCGGCGCGCCAAATACCTGTTGATCAACGCCGAGATCGGCACGCTGATCAGCCATTTGGGCATGTCCGGCAATCTGCGTCTGGTCGAGGCCGGGTTGCCGGCATTGAAGCACGAGCACGTCGACATCGAACTGGAATCGGGACTGGCCCTTCGCTACACCGATCCGCGGCGCTTCGGCGCGATGCTGTGGAGCAACGACCCGCTCAATCACGAGCTGCTGATTCGCCTCGGGCCGGAGCCGCTGACTGATCTGTTCGATGGTGAAAGGTTGTACAAGCTGTCACGCGGACGTTCGATGGCGGTCAAACCTTTCATCATGGACAACGCGGTGGTGGTCGGGGTCGGCAATATTTATGCGACCGAAGCGCTGTTCGCTGCGGGCATTGATCCGCGCCGCGAGGCGGGTGGTATCTCCCGTGGGCGTTATCTGAAACTGGCGATCGAGATCAAACGAATCCTCGCCGCCGCCATCGAGCGTGGCGGTACCACGTTGCGCGATTTCATTGGCGGTGATGGTCAGCCGGGCTATTTCCAGCAGGAGCTGTTTGTCTACGGCCGCGGCGGTCAGCACTGCAAGGTCTGCGGCACCGGCCTGCGCGAAGTGAAGCTGGGCCAGCGCGCCAGCGTGTTCTGCCCGCGCTGCCAGAGCTGAAAAAATCCTTGGGTCTATAGTGAGAAGTCTCACTGTGCAGCCCGAAGGATCGTGCCATGAAAGTCCTGCAAGTCTTCTCCGTCACGCTGCTGCTGTGTTCCAGCCTGCTCGTTCAGGCCTCGGAAAACGGCAGCGGTGACCCGCGTTACACCATTCAGAATCCCCCGGCCTACGCCATGCTCGGTGATTTGCTGATTGCCCGGCCTTTGCTGGTGGTGGCCACGGTAATCGGTGCGGGAGCATTTGTGGTGTCGTTGCCGTTTACCGCGTTGGGCGGCGGTGTCGGCGATGCCGGGCAGGCGCTGGTGGTTGACCCGGCGAAAGCGGCGTTCATGCGGTGTCTGGGGTGTACGGGGGAGGGGTTCGAGCAGCGCGAGTGAAGGACAGGATCAAAAGATCGTCCGAAGGCTCGGGCCGCGATCGGACGATCTTTTTAGCGATTCAGGCCTTGCCGGTGATCTTGCGGTACTTCTCCATCAACTGTTCTTCAGTCTCCGGATGGGCTTCGTCCAGTGGAATGCAATCCACCGGGCAGACCTGCTGGCACTGCGGTTCGTCATAGTGGCCGACGCACTGGGTGCACAGGTTCGGGTCGATCACGTAGATCTCTTCGCCTTGGGAGATGGCGGCGTTCGGGCACTCGGGTTCGCAGACGTCGCAGTTGATGCAATCGTCGGTAATGATCAGGGACATGCTAACTCCAGCCGGGGCGGCAGGCCCGGGCGCTATAAATCAATGCGCGCAATTGTGCCGCATTGGCGAGCGCTGTGCACGCGGGGGCGATCAAGGGCACGAGATTGCAATCTTTAAAAGCAAAGATCGCAGCCCGAGCCTTCGGCAGCTCCTACTTTTTAAAGCGTAGGGTCAGCGCGTCGGCCACGGCCGGGTGGACGAACTTGCTGATGTCGCCGCCCAGCGCGGCAATTTCCCGGACCAGCGTCGAGGAAATGAACGAATAACGCTCGGACGGCGTGAGAAACAGGCTCTCCACATCCGGCGCCAGTTGGCGGTTCATGTTGGCGAGCTGGAATTCATATTCGAAGTCTGACACCGCTCGCAAACCACGCAGGAACACGTTGGCGTTCTGCTCTTTGGCGAAGTGCGCAAGCAGCGTCGAAAAACCGACCACTTCTACGTTCGGCAGGTGTTTAGTGACCTCGCGAGCCAGTTCGACCCGTTGTTCCAGCGGGAACAGCGGGTTCTTTTTCGGGCTGGCGGCGACCGCAATGATCACGTGATCGAACAGGCGCGAGGCGCGTTCGACCAGATCGCCATGGCCCTTGGTAATAGGGTCGAAGGTACCTGGGTACAACACTCGGTTCATCGCGTCGTCCTGGCGGGAGTCCGTTGGGGAGTCGGATGGTATCGCAGCCTTCCCGGTCGGCCAAGTCGCCTGTTGGGTAAGAAAGCACTATAGACGATAGGAATATTCTGCTTTTTCATGGATTTTTCAGTCGGTCAGCCAAGGCTGTCGCCAGTTGCGCGGTCAGACCATACACCGACAGCTGCGGGTTGGCGCCAATGCTGGTGGGGAACAGCGAGCCGTCGTGAATCGACAGATTCCTGAGCTGATGATGGCGACCGAGGCTGTCGGCGACCGCGCTTTTCGGATCTTCACCCATTGCGCAACCGCCCATGACGTGGGCACTGCCGAGTCGCGTGCGGTACAGCTCCAGGCTCAATCCATCGATCATTGAGCGCGCCTCGGCGAGTGTCTTCACATAACGACCATCGGCATGCATCGGCATGACCGCTTGCGCACCGCCAGCGAACTGAATGTCCGCCATGACATGAAAGGCCCGACGCAACCCGTCCCAGGCGTATGGCGAGACTTGATAGTCGAGCACCGGCGAGCCGTCGCCGCGCAACTCCACCGAGCCACCGCTGCTGTCCGGATGGAAGCCGTCGCGCAGCAGCGCCAGCATTGCGTGGGTGTGCGGCAGATCAGCCATGTGTTGCGCGTTCTCCCCACCAGAACCACCGAGCAGCGTCGCCGCCAGCGCCGGGTGCAGCGGTGGCACTTCGAGTTTGAACGCCATCGGCCCGGTAGTGCCGTCCTTCCACTGGAAATGATCGGAATAGATTGACTGCGGCGCGCCGTAGAACGGATTAACCACGTCGGCGAAGCGCGCGGCGGACATGTTCACCGGGTGCAGAAAAGTACGCTTGCCTGCCCGCTCATGCGGATCCGGCGCGTCAGAGCGCAGCAACAGCGCCGGGCTGTTGATACCACCGCCGGCCAGCACGTAATGCCGAGCCTTGACGGTGATGCTGCGCCCGGTCGGCTCGACGCAGCGTTCGTCCATCGCCACGCAATGCAGACCGGTAACCTTGTCGCCGCTGATGAGCAGTTTCTGCACCCGCGCCAGATACAGCAGCTCGCCGCCCTTTTCCAGCGTCGCCGGGATGGTCGTGACCATCATCGATTGCTTGGCGTTGCTCGGGCAGCCCATGCCGCAATAGCCGAGGTTCCAGCAGCCGCGCACGTTGCGTGGAATCACATGCCAGCTGTAGCCGAGTTGCTCGCAGCCTTTGCGGATCACGTCGTTGTTGGCGTTGGGCGGCACCGTCCACGGCGCGACGCCCAGGCGCTGCTCCATTTTTTCGAACCACGGCGCCATCTCTGCCGGGCTATGGCCTGTGACGTTGTGCTCGCTGGCCCAGTGTTCGAGGGTCGGCTCGGGCGTGCGGAAACTCGAGGTCCAGTTG
The DNA here is from genome assembly GCF_002836515.1 of Pseudomonas sp. Choline-02u-1. Classification (GTDB taxonomy): domain Bacteria; phylum Pseudomonadota; class Gammaproteobacteria; order Pseudomonadales; family Pseudomonadaceae; genus Aquipseudomonas. The sequence continues at coordinate 265,071 of NZ_PJBC01000065.1, read as the reverse complement.
ATCAGCGTCGTGCCACCGACCGCGCGCCCCTGCAGGATCGTGATCGCGCCGTCCTTGCTCATGCGCCCGATGCCTTCCTGATACAGGCTGCTGTAGGCCTCGTCTTCGAGCAGTTTGAAATCCGAGCTGGTTTTCAACGGGCCTTCTTCGATCAGCAGGACTTTGTAGCCGGCCGCGCTGAGAATCTCTGCCGTCGTACCACCACCGGCGCCGCTGCCGATGATGGCGACGTCGGCTTCCAGAGTGAGGTCGCCGCTCAGTTGCGCGCCGTTGTAGGTTTTCCAGCCTCGGGCAAGGCCTTCGCGGAAGGGATCGGGTACGGGCATCGGTCAGGTTCTCTGGTTTTTATTGTTCTTGAGGGACTTTTCGCGAGCTCGCTCGCGAAGGCCACGCCGCCGATCTCAGACGGTCGGCGGCCCGGGATAACCGCAATGCGCCCAGGATTCAGCGCGGGTGTACCAAGCCATCATCACCATTTGCTGCAACGAGCTATGGCCCATGCGCAGCAGGTTCAGAGCACTGTTCTCCCAGCGTTCGAGGAATTGCCGCATCGCTTCGGCACTGGCGTTTTCCCAACTGCCCCAGATCCCCGTAAGCGGCCCGCGGGTCACGGCCATGCCCAGCACGTCGAACAGTTGTCGGGTGAGCTTGAGCATTTCCGGCGACAGGTGATCGAGGCTGTAGTCCAGCGACTTCAAAGTGCCGTCGACCGCTGCGGACATTTTTTCTGCGGCGACGGCGCCGTCGAGCATCAGCGGGATCAGCGCGCGCAGGAACAGCAGGTCGCCGTCGCGCAAACTGACAAAGCCGTTGGCGCTGACGCTCGACGAGCAGCCAGTCAGGCTGGCGCCAAGGCCGGCAGTGGCCAGAAATGCGGTGGCGCCGAGGCTGAATTTCAGCAGGCCACGGCGCGACAGGGTGGGGGTTTCGGTCAGGCTTGGGTGCATTGTTGTTATTACCCGGCGTCGACGAACGTTTAGCGAATGAACAGCTTCTGAATCAGTTTCTGAATTGATGTGCCGTAAGGCGGGTAGATCAGCCGCGCCGCATTGAAACGCTGTTTGATCAGTACGCCCTTGGCCTTGCTGAACGTCAGGAAACCTTCGTGGCCGTGGTAATGGCCCATCCCCGAGGGACCGATGCCACCGAAGGGCATATCGTCCTGGGCAACGTGCAGCAAGGTGTCGTTCAGGCATACGCCGCCGGAATGGGTCTCGTGCAATACGCGATGCTGTTCGCGTTTGTCGTAGCCAAAGTAGTAAAGAGCCAGAGGACGAGGCCGCTGGTTGATGTAAGCCAATGCCTGCTCCAGATCGCGATAAGGCACGATCGGCAGCAGCGGGCCGAAGATTTCGTCCTGCATCACGGTCATCTCATCGCTGACATTGAGCAGCACGCTGTGCGGCATGCGGCGCCCCTGGCCTTGCTCGAACAACGGGATCAGCAGCGCGCCTTTGCTGGTCGCGTCGCTGACGTAACCGTTGAGCCGGGCCAACTGGCGCTCGTTGATGATTGCCGTGTAGTCGGCGTTGTCGGTCAGGGTCGGGTAGAAGCCTTTCACAGCCTGACGATAGGCCTCGACGAAAGCGCCGACGCGGTCTTCCGGCACCAGCACATAGTCGGGCGCGACGCAGGTCTGCCCGGCGTTGAGGGTTTTGCCGAAGGCGATGCGTTCGGCGGCGTCCTTGAGCGGTACGTCTCTGGAGACGATGGCCGGCGACTTGCCGCCCAGTTCCAGCGTCACTGGCGTGAGGTTTTCCGCCGCAGCGCGCATGACATGTTTGCCTACGCTGGTGGAGCCGGTGAACAGCAGGTGATCGAAAGGCAGGCGCGAGAAGGCTACGCCGACATCCGCCTCGCCAAGCACCACGCAAACCAGATCTTCGGGGAAGATCCGTGCGAGCAATTGCTTGAGCAGCAGCCCGGTGGCCGGGGTCGATTCGCTGAGCTTGAGCATCACCCGATTGCCCGCCGCCAGGGCGCCGACCATCGGGCCTATGGCCAGATACAGCGGGTAGTTCCACGGCACGATCACCCCGACCACGCCCAGCGGCTGATAGACCACCTTCGCCGAAGCCGGCTGAAACGCCACGCCGACCTTGCGCCTTGAGGGCTTCATCCATTTTTTCAGGTGACGGCTGGCGTAGTGAATACCGTGCAGGCTCGGCATCAGCTCGGCGAGCAGGGTTTCGTCGGCGCTGCGGTGACTGAAATCGGTGCTGATCGCTTCGATCAATGCCTGACGCTCACTGCTGAGCAACTCGCGCAGAGCCTTGAGCCACTGTTGCCGTTGCGCAGCGGGTGGCATCGGGTGGGCGGCATACGCAGAGCGTTGCGCCTGAAACTGCCGATCAAGCGTTTCGAGCGGCTGTTGCAGGGTTTGCAGGTAGGCAACGTCGGCAGTCATCGCAGGCTCCGGATTTTATTGTAGTGAGCACTTTTTAGAGTCGATGCTCTATAAAGTCAAACGACTTCCGCGCACGTCAGTGTTTTATCCGTTTCCGGTTAGGTCGTAAGATGCGCCGTCAACGCACTCTGAATTAAAGCTCAAGCCATGGCCCCACGAATAAAAACCAGCGAGCGCATCGTTCAGAACAGCCTGGAGCTGTTCAATCAGCAGGGCGAGCGCAGCGTCAGCACCAACCACATCGCCGCGCACATGGAGATTTCTCCGGGCAACCTGTACTACCACTTCCCCAACAAGCAGGCGATCATCGCCGTGTTGTTCAGTGAGTACGAAGCCCTGGTGGACAGCTTTTTGCGTCCGCCTCAGGGCCGTCCGGCGACGGTCGAGGACAAGCGTTTCTATCTCAAGGAACTGCTCTCGGCCATGTGGCGCTACCGTTTTCTGCACCGCGACCTCGAGCATCTGCTCGACAGCGATGCGGAACTGGCCGCGCGTTATCGGCGCTTTTCCCAGCGCTGCGTGATCCAGGGTGCCGCGATCTACGAAGGTTTTGTCGCCGCCGGAATCCTGAAAATGGACCGCGTACAGATCGAATCGCTGACCCTCAACGCGTGGATCATCCTGACCTCGTGGGTACGTTTTCTGTGCACCACGCGGGAAAACTCCAACCACCTCAGCGAACAGGCCGTAAAGCGAGGCGTGTATCAGGTGCTGGTGCTGGAAGCCGGGTTTGTCACCGATCAGGCGCGCGATGAGGTCAATGCCTTGTTCGACGAGTTCTATGTGCCGCTGGCGCAGGCTCTCGAAGATGTGAAATAAACCGTTCAGCCGAATGCCACAGGAGCCCGTTATGTCGATTGCGCAGTTGATCAGCCCACAAGCACTGGACGTTCGCAAAGAGCAGCCGGGGCTGGTAATTCTCGATTGTCGTTTCGCCCTCGAAGATCCGGATTACGGCCAGCGCAGCTACGCCGAAGGGCATATTGCCGGGGCGAGTTTCGCCGATCTGGAGCGTGATCTGAGCGGTAAAGTAGAGAGGGGCGTGACCGGTCGGCATCCGTTGCCCGAGGCGGCGGAGCTGATCGAACGCCTGCAAGCCTGGGGCATCAGCAACGACAGCGATGTGGTTCTGTATGACGACGGCCCGGGTACGTATGCGGCGCGGGCATGGTGGTTGCTGGCATGGCTGGGTAAACGCGACGGTGTGTTCATTCTCGATGGCGGGCTCAAGGCCTGGCACGCGGCCGGCCTGCCGCTGAGCCTGGATCCGCCGAGCGTGACACCGGGTAACTTCAGCGGTCAGCCGGACATGCACCTGCTGCTCAGCGCCGAGCAGTTGCAGCAACGCCTCGGCCAGCCAACGCTGACTTTGCTCGACGCCCGCGCCTTGCCGCGCTTCAAGGGCGAAATGGAGCCGATCGATCCGGTCGCCGGGCATATTCCCGGCGCACAGTGTGCGGCGTTTACCGACAACCTCGGCAGTGATGGGCGCTTCTTGCCGGCGGAGCAGCTCAAGCAGCGCTTTGCCGCGAAACTGGGCGAGCGCTCTGCGTCGGAACTGGTCGCTTACTGCGGATCCGGGGTGACGGCGTGCCATAACCTGTTTGCGCTGTGCCTGGCTGGCTATCCGCTGGGCGCGCTGTATGCCGGATCGTGGAGCGAGTGGATAAACGAACCGTCGCGCGGCATTGCCACGGGCGAATAAAGTCGCTGATCCCTGTGGGAGCGGGCTTGCCCGCGAAGGCGTCGGCACATCCAACATCGCTGCCAACTGACCCACCGCCTTCGCGAGCAAGCCCGCTCCCACAATGGAATGAACTGAGCCATCCATTTTCATTCCAGCACGATCTCTGTGGGAGCGGGCTCGCCCGCGAAGGCGTCGGCACATCCAACATCGCGGCCAACTGACCCACCGCTTTCGCGCGCGAGCTCGCTCCCACAATGGAATGAACTGAGCCATCCATTTTCATTCCAGCACGATCCCTTGTGGGGGGCGGGCTCGCCCGCGAAGGCGTCGGCACATCCAACATCGCGGCCAACTGACCCACCGTTTTCGCGAGCAAGCTCGCTCCCACAATGGAATGAACTGAGCCATCCATTTTCATTCCAGCACGATCCCTGTGGGAGCGGGCTTGCCCGCGAAGGCATCGGCACATCCAGCATCACCGCCAACTGACCCACCGCTTTCGCGAGCAAGCTCGCTCCCACAATGGAATGAACTGAGCCATCCATTTTCATTCCAGCACGATCCCTTGTGGGGGCGGGCTTGCCCGCGAAGGCGTCGGCACATCCAACATCACCGCCAACTGACCCACCGCTTTCGCGCGCGAGCTCGCTCCTGCCAAGAGTTATGTTCTGCGATCTGCTGCGATCAACCACTGCGGGATACGCCGCTCCAGGTAATACCCGGGCCTGCGCATCGAGCCGTCGACGAAACCGACATGACCGCCACGCGCCTGCAGTTCAAATTGCGTGCAGGCTGACAATTCGTCGGCCTGCGGCAGGCTGTGCGGGAACACGAACGGATCGTCCGCTGCCTGAATGATCAGCGTCGGCGTGCGGATCTCACCGAGGTAGTAGCGGCTCGAGGCGCGGCGGTAGTAATCCTCGGCATCATCGAAGCCGTGCAGCGGGGCGGTAATCCGGCCATCGAAATCCCAGAACGTGCGCATGTTTTCCAGCGAACCGAGCGCCGCCAGTTTCGCCAGGCCGTCTTCGCGCCCGTCATGCTGGAACTGGCGTTGCTTGTTCTTGATGTAGGCGACCATCTCGCGCATGAAGTGCGCCTGATACACCCGCGAAAATCCCTGACCGATACGGTCCGCGCACTGGTCGAGCCTGAACGGCACCGACACTGCCACCGCGCCGAGTACGCCGCTGGCGCTGCCGGTTTCGCCAAGATGTTTGAGCAGCACGTTGCCGCCCAGTGAATATCCGACCGCGTACAGCGATGCCAACGGTCGTTTAGCGCGCAGGTGCTGGATGGCTTCGGCAAGGTCTTCGCTGGCGCCGGAATGGTAGCTGCGCGGCAACAGATTCGGCTCGCCGGAACAACCGCGCCAGTTCAGCGCGACGCTGGCCCAGCCCTGCTCGGCCAGGGCTTTTTGAATGCCCGCCACATAGGGCGAATTGGAAGAACCGGTCAAACCGTGCAGCACCAGTACCAAAGGCGCCTCGGCGCTGTGCGGGCCGTGCCAGTCGAGGTCGAGGAAGTCGCCGTCTTCGAGCCACAGGCGTTCTCGTTCGCGCTCGATGTGTACGGTGTTGCGCCACAGCGGCCCCCACAAGGTTTGCAGGTGCGGATTGCCGAGGCCGAAGGCGGGAATGAAGCGTTCTGGCGAAGGGGGCACGATGATTCTCGATGCTCGTGGCGAGGAAGCACGCTCCCTCGCCGCAGGTTGCTTGCGAGCTGGTCAGCCGGCGATGTCCGCCGTGCGCTGCCACAGCGCGTAATACACGCGACCGGATTTCTGCTCGCGGTGCAAACGCCAGTTGCCCGGCAGGCCCAGCGTCGATGGCGCTGTTTCGCTTTCAGTGTAGATCCACGAATCGGCCGCCAGCCATTGGCGCTCTTCCAGCAAAGTACAAACCGCTGGTAACAGGTTCTGGTTGAACGGCGGGTCGAGGAACACCAGATCGAACGGCGTCGCGGTCTGGGTCTCGAGGTATCGCAGCGCGTCGGCGGTTTGCACCTGGCCGTTGCTGCAACGCAAGGTGCCGAGGTGTTCTTTCAGGCTGGAAACCGCAACGTTGCTCGCATCCAGCGCCTGAGCCGTGGCCGCGCCACGAGAAAGCGCTTCGAGAAACAGCGCGCCGCTGCCAGCGAACGGGTCGAGCACTTTCGCCCCTTCGACATACGGCGCGAGCCAGTTGAACAGGGTTTCACGCACGCGGTCCGGGGTCGGGCGCAGGCCCGGTGCATCGGGAAAGCTCAGCTTGCGGCTGCGCCACTGGCCGCCAATGATGCGCAGCTGATTCACGCCGTTGTGCACGTTTTGCACAGGTTTTTTCGGTGCTCGAGTCGCCATTAATGCTCCGGAACCCCGAGCGGTTGCTCGGCAGGTTTATCAGATGGGGCCGGTAACGGCTTTTGCGGCACGGTCGGGCCAGCGGTGACGATGACCATTTTCTCCGTGCTCAGGTGTTTGTTCAGCGCATCGCGGACCTGCTCCACAGTCAGGCTCTGCGACTGACGCATGAAATCGTCCAGATAGCTCAGCGGCAGATTATAGAAGCCCATCGCGCCGAGTTGGCCAACGATGTCGGCGTTGCTGGCGGTGGACAGCGGGAAGCTGCCGGCCAGTTCGCGCTTGGCATCGTCGAGTTCTTTCTGCGTCGGCCCGGTTTTCAGGTAGTCGGTGAGCACGTCCTGCACCAGTTTCAGAGTGCCTTCGCTCATCTCGGCGCGGGTCTGCAGGTTGATCATGAACGGGCCACGAGCCTGCATCGGGCTGAACGCCGAGTACACGCCATAGGTGAGGCCACGCTTCTCGCGCACTTCGCTCATCAGGCGCGTGCCGAAACCACCGCCGCCAAGAATCTGGTTGCCCATCGACAGCGCAGCGTAATCAGGATCGTCGCGGTCGATGCCCAGTTGCGCGAGCATCAGGTTGGTCTGTTTCGACGGAAACTCGATGTGGTTGACGCTGGCCTTCGGTTCCTGCGGCGCAGCGATCTTGGCCAGCGCCGGGCCTTTCGGCAAGGCAGAGGAGACCTGATTGGCAATCGCCTCGGCTTCGGCACGCGACAAATCGCCGACCAGCGCGATCACCGCATTGCCTGCGGCGTAGGCCCTGGCGTGGAATTCACGCAACTGCGCGACGGTGATCTTCGGCACGCTTTGCGGATTGCCATCGCTGGAATGTGCGTAAGGGTGGTCGCCGTACAGACGCTTCATCAGTTCCAGGCTGGCGAGTTTGCCGGGGTTCTGTTTCTGGTATTCGAAACCGGCGAGCAACTGGTTCTTGATGCGCGCGAAGGAATCGGCAGGGAAGCTCGGTTTGCCGACCACTTCGGCGAACAGCTCAAGCGCCGGTTCGCGCTGCTCGGCAGCACTCAGGCTGCGCAGCGAGGCCAGCGCCATGTCCTTGAACGCACCGTTGCCAAAGTCCGCGCCGAGGCCTTCAAATCCTTGAGCGATGGCGCCGACGTCCTTGCCGGCGATGCCTTCGTTGAGCATGGCGTTGGTCAGCACCGCAAGGCCGGGTACGTTGCCATCCTGGCTGCTGCCAGCGGCGAAGATCAGGCGCATGTCGAACATCGGCAACTCATGGGCCTCGACGAACAGCACTTTGGCGCCTTCAGCAGTGGTCCAGGTCTGCACATCGAGCTTGCGGCTGGCCGGGGCCTTGCCGTCGAGTTCGGCCAGCGATTGCAGTTTCTGACTGGACTTGGCGTTATCCAGAGCTTCACTGGCCTGGCTGTCCGCGCTTGGCGACAGATAAACCGCTGCCGAGCCGATCACTGCGACAGCGAGCAGGCCAAGCAGCATCAGGCGTGGGGTTTTGCGCTCACTCATGAGTCGTCTCCATTGGCAGGACGTGGGCGACGCTGAGACGTTCGCGGGTGAAATACTTTTTCGCGGCGTTCTGGATGTCTTGCGGGGTCACGCTTTCCAGGTCGGCCAGTTCGGTGTCCATCAGCTTCCACGACAGGCCGACCGTCTCCAGTTGACCGATCGCGGTGGCCTGGCTGGTGATCGAGTCACGCTCGTAGACCAGGCCGGCGATGACTTGAGCGCGGACGCGTTCCAGCTCTTCGGCGGACGGCGCGGTGGTTTTCAGTTGCTCAAGCAGTTTCCACAAGCCGGCTTCGGCCTGAGCGATGGTCTTTTTCTTCTGCGTGTTTGGCGTGGCCGACAGGGTGAACAGGCTGTCGCCGCGGGTGTAGGCGTCATAGTCCGACGAGCCGCCGGAGACCAGCTCTTCGCCGCGTTCCAGTTGCGTCGGGATGCGCCCGCTGTAGCCGCCGTCGAGCAGCGCCGAGATCAGGCGCAGGGCGTTGACCGAGCGTTTGTCTTCAGCGGTAGCAATGCTCGGCACGTTGAAGCCGAGCATCAGGCTGGGCAGTTGGGTTTGTACGCGCAGGGTGATCTGGCGTTCGCCGGGCTCGGCCAGTTCCAGCGGTTTTTTCGCCGGCGGCACGGCGCGTTTGGCGACCGGGCCGAAATAGCGCTGGGCGAGGGTTTTCACTTCGTCCGGAGTGACGTCACCGACCACCACCAGCGTGGCGTTGTTCGGCGCGTACCAGGATTGGTACCAGTGGCGCAGTTCCTCGACTTTCATGCGGTCAAGGTCAGCCATCCAGCCGATGGTCGGCGTGTGGTAGCCGCTGGCCGGGTAAGCCATGGCCTTGTAGCGCTCGTAGGCCTTGGACATCGGTTTGTCATCGGTGCGCAAGCGGCGCTCTTCCTTGATGACTTCGATCTCCTTGGCGAACTCGTCGGCCGGCAGGCGCAGATTGGCCATGCGGTCGGCTTCCAGCTCAAAGGCCACGCCGAGACGATCGCGGGCCAGTACCTGGTAATAAGCAGTGAAGTCGTCGCTGGTGAACGCGTTCTCTTCGGCGCCGAGGTCACGCAGGATCAGCGAAGCTTCGCCGGGGCCGACTTTTTCACTGCCCTTGAACATCATGTGCTCGAGCGCATGGGACAGACCGGTCTGGCCCGGGGTTTCGTAGCTGGAGCCGACCTTGTACCAGATCTGCGAAACGACCACAGGCGCACGATGGTCCTCTCGCACGACGACCTTGAGGCCGTTATCGAGGGTGAATTCGTGGGTCGGTTGCGGGTCGGCCGCCAGGGCCGAAAGGGGCAGGCAGACTGCGCTGAGCAGCAGGCCAGCAGCGCGGCGGGCTAGAGCATTCATTCGATTTTCAACCTGTTGGGCTGCCCGCTTGGTCTTAGCCTAGGCGGGCGAGGAGGTGCTAGGATACTGATCCGTTTTACCGGAGACCACGCCTATGAGGTTCTGCAACCTGATAAGGCTGAATGGGTTTGCGGCACAAGGCAGCGGTTTGGCAACCAGACTCTGCGTTTTCGCCGATTTTTCGCCGGTTTAGACCATCGTAAAGACGATCCTTGAGGTGCCTTCGGTGCCTCGACAAAATGTTGCGCGTGAACAAGCTGGGTGAAACACAGTCTGTTCTGCATCGAATATTTATTTGCCGGGGCGCCCTGTTGGCGCGTCGCTACCGTGAGATAGCCGTCCTCCATGTTTGGTTCCAACGACGACAAGAAGAGCCCAGCTGCGGCTGGCGAGAAGAAAAGCCTGTTCGGATGGCTGCGGAAGAAACCGCAGGAACCCGTCGTCGAACAGCCGCCCGCGATTCCTGAGCCGGCCCCAGCGCCAGCACCTGTAATAGAAGAAGAGCCGGCGCCGATTGTGCTGCCTATCGCCGAACCGGTGTTGCAGCCGGAGGTCGCGGCCGAGCCTGAAGCGCCAGTGGCTGCGGAGTTGCCGCTGACGCCGGCCGCCGAGCCTTGGCTGACCTTGCCGGTGGCGGAAGAACCGGTGGCCTTCGTTGAAGAGGCAGCGCCGCATGTGACGCCGGCGATCCCTGAAGTGGTTGTGGAACCTGCTGTCGAGCCCGAGCCTGTGGTGGAAGCGGTCATCGAGCCGGCGCCGGTTGTTCCTGCACCAGCGGCACCGATCATTCAAGCGCCCGAGCCGGCGCCTGTTGTGGTGCCTGCGCCGGTTGTCGCTGCGCCAGTCGTGCCGGATGAGGCGGCTGCTGAGCCTCCTGTAGAAGCCCCGCGCACCGAAGAAACCAAAGCCGGTTTCTTCGCCCGTCTCAAGCAAGGCCTGTCGAAGACCAGCGCCAGCATCGGCGAGGGCATGGCCAGCCTGTTTCTGGGGCGCAAAACCATCGATGACGATTTGCTCGATGACCTTGAAACCCGTCTGCTCACCGCCGACGTCGGCGTTGAAGCCACCACCCAGATCATCCAGCGCCTGACCCAGAAAGTTGCGCGCAAGGAGTTGGCAGACGCCGACGCCCTGTACAAATCCCTGCAAGCTGAACTGGCGGCGATGCTCAAGCCGGTCGAGCAACCGCTGAAAATCGCCTCGCAGAACAAGCCGTTCGTGATTCTGGTGGTCGGCGTCAACGGCGCCGGCAAAACCACCACTATCGGCAAGCTGGCGAAGAAGCTGCAACTGGAAGGCAAGAAAGTCATGCTCGCCGCCGGTGACACCTTCCGTGCCGCAGCCGTCGAGCAATTGCAGGTGTGGGGCGAGCGCAACAAGATTCCGGTCATCGCCCAGCACACCGGTGCCGATTCGGCTTCGGTGATTTTCGACGCCGTGCAGGCCGCCAAGGCCCGTGGCATCGATGTGTTGATCGCTGACACCGCCGGTCGTCTGCACACCAAAGACAACCTGATGGAAGAGCTGAAAAAGGTGCGCCGGGTGATTGGCAAGCTCGACGCCGACGCTCCGCACGAAGTTCTGCTGGTGCTGGATGCTGGCACCGGGCAGAACGCGATCAACCAGGCCAAGCAGTTCAACCAGACCGTCGAACTGACAGGCCTGGCGCTGACCAAACTCGATGGCACCGCCAAGGGTGGGGTGATTTTCGCCCTGGCCAAGCAGTTCGGTCTGCCGATTCGCTACATCGGCGTCGGCGAAGGCATCGACGACTTGCGTACCTTTGAAGCCGAACCCTTTGTCCAGGCACTGTTTGCCGAGCGGGAGCGTTCATGATTCGTTTCGAACAGGTCGGTAAACGCTACCCGAACGGTCACGTCGGCTTGCATGAGCTGAGCTTTCGAGTCCGTCGTGGCGAATTCTTGTTTGTTACCGGTCACTCCGGTGCCGGTAAATCCACGCTGTTGCGCCTGTTGCTGGCGATGGAACGCCCGACCAGCGGTAAGCTGCTGCTCGCCGGGCAAGACCTCAGCACCATCAGCAACGCGCAGATTCCGTTTCTGCGCCGACAGATCGGCGTAGTGTTCCAGAACCACCAGTTGCTGTTCGATCGCACGGTGTTCAACAACGTCGCCTTGCCGCTGCAGATCCTCGGCCTGTCCAAGGCCGAAATTGCCAAGCGTGTCGATTCGGCGCTGGAGCGCGTGGCACTGTCGGATAAAACCGATCTGTACCCCGGCGACTTGTCCACCGGCCAGCAACAGCGCGTCGGCATCGCCCGCGCCATCGTGCATCGCCCGGCCTTGCTGCTGGCGGACGAACCGACCGGTAACCTCGACCCGCGTCTGGCGGCGGAAATCATGGGCGTGTTCGAAGACATCAACCGTCTGGGCACCAGCGTGCTGATCGCCAGTCACGACCTGGCGCTGATCGCGCGCATGCGTCACCGCATGCTGACCCTGCAGCGCGGCCGTTTGATCGGCGACGGGGAGGCCGGCGTATGAGTGCGACACGCAGTCCTAAGGTTTCCGAGCGCGTGGCCCCGAAAGCCGCCGACCCGCAACCGCAAAAGAAGAAAAAACACGACGATGACGACGGCCCGGACTTCGCCACGCTCTTCCGCGCCTGGGTCGAAAGTCATCGTGCCAGCCTGCTCGACAGCCTGCGCCGCCTCGGTAAACAGCCGATCGGCAGTTTCTTCACCTGCATGGTGATGGCCGTGGCGTTGAGCTTGCCGATGGGCCTGTCGCTGCTGCTGAACAATGTCGAACGTCTCGGCGGTTCGTGGCAGCGTGCGGCGCAGATCTCGCTGTACCTGCAACTCGACGCGACGCCGGAGCAGGGCGAGTCGTTGCGCGAGCAGATCAAAGGCATGCCCGGCGTAGCTGATGCCGAATATGTCGGCCGCGACCAGGCGCTGGAAGAGTTTCAGCAGCAGTCCGGTTTGGGCGAAGCCCTGCGTGAGCTGCCCGAAAACCCTTTGCCCGGTGTGGTGCTGGTGACACCGAACGAAGTCGACAAGGCGACACTCGAAGCATTAAGACAAAAACTTTCCGAGCTGCCCAAGGTACAACAGGCGCAACTTGATCTAGTCTGGGTCGAGCGTCTGGCCGCCATCCTCAAGCTGGGCGATCGGTTTGTCTTCGGTCTGACGGTGCTGCTGGTTTCTGCATTACTTTTGGTGATAGGCAATACCATTCGTCTTCATATTGAAAACCGCCGCACCGAGATAGAAGTGATTAAACTCGTCGGCGGCACTGACAGTTATGTGCGTCGCCCTTTCCTTTATATGGGCGCGTTGTATGGCTTCGGTGCAGGGCTGTTGTCCTGGGGTGTATTGGCGTTCGGCCTGAACTGGCTGAACGATGCGGTGGTCGGACTGGCCGGCTTGTACGGCAGTGATTTCGCCCTGGCCGGTGTGCCAGTGGCCGACGGTCTGTCGCTCTTGCTTGGCGCGGTGCTGTTGGGTTATATCGGTGCATGGATTGCAGTCGCACGTCATCTCAGGGAGCTGGCGCCGAAGTAGAATCTTTTTTGCGCGTGATTGACCTTGCGGTTTTTATGGGAACTTGTACCTGAGTTCCCGGTCAATTTTTCGCAGTGCCGAGAGGCACGAGTATGTAAGTGGGAGGTTTTTTCGTATGACCAATTCTTTGCAACCTGCATATGCGCTGGTTCCGGGTGCGAACCTGGAAGCCTACGTGCACACCGTCAACAGCATTCCATTGCTGACGCCGGAGCAGGAGCGTGAACTGGCCGAGAGTCTCTACTATGAGCAGGATTTGGGGGCGGCTCGGCAGATGGTGCTCGCCCACCTGCGTTTTGTCGTACACATTGCCCGTAGCTATTCCGGCTACGGTCTGGCTCAGGCTGACCTGATCCAGGAAGGTAACGTCGGCCTGATGAAGGCCGTCAAGCGCTTCAACCCGGAAATGGGTGTGCGTCTGGTGTCGTTCGCCGTGCACTGGATCAAGGCGGAAATTCACGAGTTCATCCTGCGCAACTGGCGCATTGTGAAAGTCGCGACCACCAAGGCCCAGCGCAAGCTGTTCTTCAACCTGCGCAGCCAGAAGAAACGTCTGGCGTGGCTGAACAACGAGGAAGTCCACCGTGTGGCGGAAAGCCTCGGCGTCGAGCCGCGGGAAGTGCGCGAGATGGAAAGTCGCCTGACCGGTCATGACATGGCCTTCGATCCGGCCGCCGAAGCCGACGACGACAGTGCTTTCCAGTCGCCGGCCAACTACCTGGAAGACCACCGGTACGACCCGGCGCGTCAACTCGAAGATGCCGACTGGAGCGATAACTCGAACACCAATCTGCACGAAGCACTGGAAGTGCTCGACGAGCGCAGCCGTGACATTCTCTACCAGCGCTGGCTGGCGGAAGAGAAAGCCACGCTGCACGACCTGGCGCAGAAGTACAACGTGTCGGCCGAGCGAATCCGTCAGCTTGAGAAGAGCGCGATGAACAAGCTCAAGTTGTCGATCGCCGCGTAACTGGCGAGCAGGCAATAAAAAACGCCCCGATCAGCGATGATCGGGGCGTTTTCATTTGGAAAATCAAAAGATCGCAGCCTTCGGCAGCGCCTACAGGTGAACCGCAATCCCATGCGGGGGCTGGCGAAGGCTGCGATCTTTGCTTTGGACTCATTCAGCCCAAGGTGCCCGCCGCGAGTCGTTCAGCCCCAGCAAGTAACTGTCTCCGCCCAGCTGACTCATCTGCTGCCGAATCCACCCGGCCCGGCGCGATACATAACCGGTCGGCCGGCTCGCGCTCCACACCCGAGGATTGGGCAGGACGGCGGCCAGATAGCTCGCCTGCTGGCGCGACAACGATTTTGCGCTCACGCCAAAGTGATGACGAGCCGCGGCTTCGGCTCCAAACACGCCGTCATCCCATTCGACGCTGTTCAGGTAAACCTCGAGAATCCGCTGTTTGGGCCAGAACACCTCGATCAACGCGGTAAACCACGCTTCCAGGCCTTTGCGCAGATAACTACGGCCCGACCACAGAAACAGGTTTTTCGACACCTGCTGGCTCAGGGTGCTGGCGCCGCGAATCGAGCCGCCCAGTTCGTTGTGAGCCAGTGCGGCCTGGATGGCGCGCAGATCGAAGCCCCAATGTTCGGGAAATTTCTGATCCTCCCCGGCAATCACCGCCACCTTCAGATCGTCGGAGATCTCGTCCCACGGCTTCCAGGTGCGCTGCAGGTCGATCGGCTCGCCGTCGACCCACGATTCAACCTTGCGCTCGACCATCAACGCCGTGCCCGGCGGTGGCACGAAGCGAAACAGCAGCACCAGCAAGACACTGCCACCGGCGAACCAGAGCAGAGCCTTAATGAGACGACGGAAAATTGAACGCAGCATAGAGATGGCTTGGCCGAACCCGTGGAGCGGGCCATTATACAGACCCTGCCGACGGCGTCTGACTGGAGTTCCCCATGCTGCGTGGCTTTTTGATGCTGGCCGCTTTTTTCGGTTTCACCGGTGTTGCGTTAGGCGCGTTCGCCGCCCACGGTCTGAAAAACCGACTGACCGCCGACTATCTGGCGATTTTTCATACAGGTGTCACCTATCAATTGGTACACGCCTTGGCACTGTTCGGTGTAGCACTGCTGGCCACGCAGGTGCAGGGCCGACTGGTCGCCTGGGCTGGCGTGTCCTTCTCGGTGGGTATCCTGTTGTTTTCCGGCAGCCTGTACCTGTTGACCATGACGGGTGTCAGCAAGCTCGGCATCATCACGCCGTTCGGTGGCCTGGCCTTTCTCGCCGGCTGGGTATGTCTCGGCCTCGCAGCGTGGCGCTTGCAGCCGACCGCTTGACGCTTGGTACTGACCTTTAGGTCATGATCGGGCTAGAATGCCAGCCCCTAAAAATGATGGCGGCGTTGTGCATGCGCATTCAATTGAACGGCGAACCCTTTGAACTGCCCGACGGCGAGACCGTTGCGGCGCTGATTACCCGCCTGGAACTGACCGGACGCCGGGTAGCAGTCGAGCTCAATCTGGACATCGTCCCGCGCAGCCAGCACGCAAATACCACGCTTAATGACGGCGACAACGTCGAAGTGGTACACGCCATCGGCGGCGGTTGATTGCCCCGGCCCGCGAGGGCACAGAATTCTGCAAGACCCTCATCCCTCAAGAGGATTTCTTATGAGCATCGTTCGTAGCGACAAGCCTTTTGTGCTGGCCGGTCGTACCTACCAGTCGCGTTTGCTGGTCGGTACCGGCAAGTACCGCGACATGCAAGAAACCCGTCAGGCCATCGAAGCCTCGGGTGCCGAGATCGTCACCTTCGCCGTGCGCCGCACCAACCTGGGCCAGATCGAAGGCGAGCCGAACCTGCTCGAAGTGCTGTCGCCGGATCGCTACACCTTCCTGCCGAACACTGCCGGTTGCTACGACGCCATCGAAGCCGTGCGCACCTGCCGCCTCGCGCGTGAGCTGCTCGACGGCCACAACCTGGTGAAGCTGGAAGTGCTGGCCGATCAGAAGACCCTGTTCCCCAACGTGATCGAAACCCTTAAGGCCGCCGAAACGCTGGTCAAGGAAGGCTTCGACGTGATGGTCTACACCAGCGATGACCCGATCATCGCCCGACAACTGGCGGAAATCGGTTG
Source organism: Pseudomonas sp. Choline-02u-1 (assembly GCF_002836515.1). Lineage (GTDB taxonomy): Bacteria > Pseudomonadota > Gammaproteobacteria > Pseudomonadales > Pseudomonadaceae > Aquipseudomonas. The sequence continues at coordinate 249,174 of NZ_PJBC01000065.1, read as the reverse complement.
CATCGCCGTGATGCCGCTGGCCGGTCTGATCGGCTCCGGTCTGGGCATCTGCAATCCGTACAACCTGCAGATCATCCTCGAAGAAGCCAGGATCCCGGTGCTGGTGGATGCTGGCGTCGGTACCGCTTCCGACGCGACCATCGCCATGGAACTGGGGTGCGATGCGGTGTTGATGAACTCGGCCATTGCCCACGCTCAGCAGCCAGTGATGATGGCGCAAGCCATGCAACACGCCATCGTCGCTGGTCGCCTGGCGTACCTCGCCGGTCGCATGCCGAAAAAACTCTATGCCAGCGCCTCTTCGCCGCTGGATGGTCTGATCAAGTAAGAGCCATTGATGACTGAATCGAACGACACGCCTGTCCAGCCGGACGAAGGCGACGAGCGCCAACACCGCCGCATCAAGAGTTTCGTGATGCGCGCCGGGCGCATGACCGAAGGCCAGCAACGTGGCCTGGACCAGGGCGCGCCGCTGTACGTGCTGCCGCTGGCCGATGCGCCGGTCGATTACGACCAGGTGTTCGGCCGCTCGGCGCCGCGCTCGCTGGAAATCGGTTTCGGCATGGGCCATTCGCTGCTGGAAATGGCCGCGGCCGCTCCGGAACAGGATTTCATTGGCGTTGAAGTGCATCGTCCGGGTGTCGGCGCGCTGCTCAATGGTGTGCTGACCCAAGGTCTGACCAACCTGCGGGTCTATGATTGCGACGCGATCGAAGTGCTCAACCGCTGCATCGCCGACAACAGCCTCGATCGCCTGATGCTGTTTTTCCCGGATCCGTGGCACAAGAGCCGCCACCACAAGCGACGCATCGTGCAGGCCTCGTTCGCCGAACTGGTGCGCAGCAAGCTCAAGGTCGGCGGCATTCTGCACATGGCCACCGACTGGGAGCCGTACGCCGAATACATGCTGGAAGTGATGAACGTCGCCCCCGGCTACCGCAACCTTGCCGAAGACGGCAAATGCGTCCCACGCCCGGCCGAACGCCCGATCACCAAGTTCGAACGCCGCGGCGAACGACTGGGGCATGGCGTGTGGGATCTGAAGTTCGAAAAGATCGCTTAAACATCACGCACTAAACACTGTGGGAGCGGGCTTGCTCGCGAATGCGTCGTGTCAGACAACATCAATGTTGAATGATTTACCGCTTTCACGAGCAAGCCCGCTCCCACAGTTGTTTTCGGGTTTTGCTCAAGTTTGGCCGTGACCCGCCGTAAGCTTCTCGCCCCCCATTTGTTAAGGAAGACAAATCTTGAAAGCCACTGGCGTTGACTCGTGGAGACAGCAGCGATCGACGCGACATCGGCAATATCGAAGACTTCGATAAAGCGATAGCGCTGGGCTGCAAGGATTCTGTTGGCCTCAAGGCGATCCTTCAGGCGCAGAGCCGCTTATCGAAGAGCCATTGAACCAAGTCCCATTGGGGGAGCGGGCTTGCTCGCGAAGAGGGACTGTCAACCGGCGTGGATGTTGAATGTCAAACCTTCATCGCGAGCAGGCTCACTCTACAGTTGTTTTGAGTATTCGGGATTTACAGAGTTGTCAGGAAACGCACAGGTACGAGTTCCGTCAGCCACACGCCGTTTTCGGCCTGATAGAACTTGAAGCCTTCTTCCTGCATCTGCTGCGCCGCGACTGCGAGTACCACTACGCTGCCGTAGCGTTGCCCTACGGCAGTGGCAGTGGCGAGTTCTTCAGAGAGATGCACATGGTGGCGTGAACCAGGAATCAAACCTTGTTCATTAATCGATTCAAGAAAACGCTTCGCCGTACCGTGATATAGCGATTGCGGCGGGTTCTTTTCTGCCAATTGCAGCTCGACCGTTTTCGTCGAGTGGCCCTGAACAGCGCGGATGCACAAGCCGTCAGCGGAAATCGAGAAACGCTTCTTGTCGCTACTCGCCACCACAGCTTCAATCAAAACGCGATCGAGTGTACGTCCGTCACGCGCTGCGCCACTGATCAGTGAATTGATATCTGCCCAGCCTTGCGAATCCAGCGTCAGACCAATCGTCTGAGGCTCGTGGCGCAGTACGTAGCTGAGAAATTTGCTCGTTTCATCCAGCAGTTTTTTACTCATGTTCTTCCTTGAATGAGCCAAGCTGATCGTCCCCACGCGCAGCATGGGAGCGATCACAAGCGGCTGACAGGTTAGCGGCGATCAGCAACCACGCCGATCAACACCAGCACCACCAGCAACACCGGCGCCAGGCTGTAGTTGTTGAACTGGCTCAAGCCTTTGATCACCCACGGTGTGGCGTAGATCAGCGCCGCGCCGCTGCCGATCAGGCACAGCAGGGCCATCAGGGGCACGCGCAGGGCGCCGGCGATGCTGCCCAGGCGTTGCTCGACCCAGCCTTTGAAGTCAGCGCCGAACAGCACCAGCAGGCAACCGATCAGCGCCAGAGCGATTTCCGAGAGATTGCTGCGGCTCCAGCGGGAGACGGTGGCCAGCAGGTCGAGTATCAAATCCATGCGTTTTCCCTTTGAGCTGAAGTCAGTTCAGAAATTGTTGCAGCAAATCGTTGAGGAACAGCTGGCCGCGTTCGGTCGTCGCCAGGCGTGACGGTTCGACCTGCATCAGGCCGCTTTGTTCGGCCTCGCGCCGGCCTTCGGCAAGCGTGTCCAGCGACAGGCCGGTGCGTTCCGGATACAGGCGCGATTCGACGCCGGCAGTCAGGCGCAGGGCGTTCATCAGGAATTCGAACGGCATTTCCTCATTGCTCAGGTATTTCTCGCCCGCCTGAAAGCGCTTTGCCGGGTTCAGATAATCCTTGGGCAGTCGGGTTTTCCATGTGCGCACGATGCGCCCGTCCGGGTGGCTCAACTTGCCATGGGCGCCGGCGCCGATGCCGATGAAATCGCCGAAGCTCCAGTAATTGAGGTTATGCCGCGCCGGCCGTCCGGCCTGGGCATACGCCGACACTTCGTATTGCGTGTAACCGTGCTCGGCCAGCAGCGCTTGGCCGGCTTCCTGAATGTCCCACAACGTGTCGTCCTCCGGCAGCACCGGCGGCTGGTTCCAGAACACCGTGTTCGGCTCCAGCGTCAGCTGATACCAGGAAATGTGCGTCGGCTTCAGCGCGATGGCCTGACGCAGGTCGCTCAAGGCGTCGTCCAGCGACTGATCGGGCAAACCGTGCATCAGGTCGAGATTGAAGTTATCGAACCCGGCCTGCCGCGCCATGCCTGCGGCACGCACGGCTTCGTCACCGTTGTGGATGCGTCCGAGGGCTTCAAGCTTTTCCTGCTGAAAGCTCTGGATGCCGATCGACAGCCGATTGATACCCAGCTTGCGATAAGCGACAAACTTCTCTTGCTCGAAGGTGCCCGGATTCGCCTCAAGGGTGATTTCGATATCGTCAGCGAACGGGATGCGTTGCTCGACACCCTTCAACAAACGCCCGAGGGCTTCGGCGCTGAACAGGCTCGGCGTCCCGCCACCGAAGAAAATCGAAGTCAGCTCTCGGCCATACACCGCATGCAGATCCTGATCGAGATCGGCCAGCAATGCGTCGACGTACTCCTGCTCCGGCAGCACGGGGCTGGCGGTGTGCGAGTTGAAATCACAATAGGGGCATTTGCGCACACACCACGGGATGTGGATATACAGCGTCAGGGGCGGCAGGGTTGGCAGCGGTGCCCGAGGCGAGGACGCGGCGCCGCCGATGATCAGCGACGACGCGGAAGAATCAGTGGTCATTGCAAGCCCAGACGCTGGCGCAGCAGATCCATTGCACGGGCGCGGTGGCTGATCCGGTTCTTGTCGGCCGGGCTCAGTTCAGCGCTGGAGCAATCGCGCTCAGGCACCCAGAACAGCGGGTCGTAACCGAAACCGTGTTCGCCGCTGGCAGAGGTGAGGATGCGCCCGTGCCACAGGCCTTCGCAGAGAATCGGCAACGGATCGTCAGCGTGGCGCACCAGTGCCAATACGCAGACGAACTGCGCGCCGCGCTCGGCTTCTGGCACGTCCTTCAGCGCATCAAGCAATTTGGCGTTGTTCGCCGCGTCGCCCTGGCCGTCGGCGTAACGCGCCGAGTAGATGCCCGGGGCGCCGCCAAGAAAATCCACCGCCAGCCCGGAATCGTCGGCCAGTGCCGGCAGCCCGGAAATGCGTGCGGCGTTGCGAGCCTTGAGAATCGCGTTCTCGACGAACGACAGGCCGGTCTCTTCCGGCTCGACCTTGCTCCATTCGCCAATCGAGCGCAGTTGCACCGAGTCGCCGAGCATGGCCTGGAGTTCTTTGAGTTTGCCGGCGTTATGGCTGGCCAGTACGAGCTGCTTGATGTTCATCATTCGCCGGGAAAGAGTTCTTGGTTGAAATTGAGGGTGTTGATCTTGTCGCCATTCTGCACCTTGATTTCAAAGGTGCGGGTTTCCTGCTGCGGCACCGGGTACTGGGCGATGTAGTAGATCGCGCCCTGTTCGGTGACCTGGCGGAATGTCAGCGGCACGCTGTTGCTGGTCAGGTCCTTGATCGTGCCGGTGACGCTGGCGATCACCGGTTTGCCGTCCTTGACCACCGAGACGTTGATTACGCCCTGGTTCTTGCTGCGAATCAGCTCGGCAGCCTTGGCGATGTCCGGTTGCAGGAACGTCGAGTTGAAAGTGTTGTAGTGCACCGTGATGTCGCCGAAGGTTTCCTTGCGCTCACCTTTGATGACGTCCGCCGCCATGGCGCTGGCGCTCAGGCAGGCGGTGAGTAACAACAACGCTAAACGACTCATGTTCGTGCTCCTCGAAATGGCTCGGCTCAGACCGCGACTTTGTGGTCCGCCAACTGCGGGCTGCTGACGCGGTAGATACCGATTTCACCTAACAGATTAGGCCATAGCTTACTGGCCCACCCGTGGCGGTGCTGTTGATCCACGGCAAGCCGATCAATGACCTTGGCATCACGTTCGCGACACAGTTCTTCGAAATCCTCGAAGGTGCAGAAGTGAATGTTCGGCGTGTTGTACCAGGTGTACGGCAGGAATTCCGACACCGGCATGCGGCCCTTGCTCGCCAGGTACCAGCGGCAGCGCCAGTGGCCGAAGTTGGGGAAGGTAATGATGCACTGGCGACCGACACGGAGCATTTCATCAAGGATCTTGTCTGGGTAATGCACCGCTTGCAGAGCTTGAGTCATGACAACGATGTCGAAACTGTTGCTGGCAAAGTTACCCAGGCCTTTGTCCAGGTCCTGCTCGATGACGTTGATGCCCTTGGCCACGCACTCGGCGATGTTCTCGGCGTCGTTTTCCAGGCCATAACCGGTAACGTTCTTGTTGTCGCGCAGCCAGCTCAGCAGCTCGCCGTTACCGCAACCGAGGTCGAGGACGCGGCTGCCGGCGGGGATCCATTCCTGGATGATTTCCAGATCAGCTCTCATGGCTTTCTCACAACGAAATGCGGTTCATGTAATTGCCGAACGCCTGCAAATAACGCGGGATCGGAATCAGGAAGGCGTCGTGGCCCTGCGGCGCGTCGATCTCCAGATAACTGACGTCCTTGCGCGCGGCCATCAGCGCATCCACCAGCTCCCGCGAGCGCGCCGGGGAGAAGCGCCAGTCGGTGGTGAATGACATCACACAGAACTTGGCTGTGGCATTTTCGAAGGTTTTCGCCAGATCATCGTCGAAGTTCGCCGCCGGATCGAAGTAATCCAGTGCTTTGGTCATTAACAGATAGGTGTTGGCATCGAAGCGTCCGGAGAACTCTTCGCCCTGGTAACGCAGGTAACTTTCGACTTGGAACTCGACACTGTGGAAGTCGTAGTTGAGCTTTTCGCTCTTCAGGCCACGGCCGAATTTCTCACCCATGGAGTCGTCGGAAAGATAGGTGATGTGCCCGACCATGCGCGCCAGCATCAGCCCGCGCTTTGGGATCACGCCCGCTTCCTGGAACGAACCGCCGTGGAATTCCGGATCGGTGAGGATCGCCTGGCGCGCGACTTCGTTGAAGGCGATGTTCTGCGCCGACAATTTAGGTGCCGAGGCGATCGCCAGGCAGTGCCGCACCCGATCCGGGTAGGTGATGGTCCATTGCAGGGCCTGCATGCCGCCGAGGCTGCCGCCAATTACCGCAGCCCACTGGCCGATACCGAGCATGTCAGCAAGGCGCGCCTGGCTGTGCACCCAGTCTTCAACGGTAAGCACCGGGAAGTCGGCGCCGAACGGCTTGCCGGTTTCCGGGTTGGTGCTGCTCGGGCCGGTGGAGCCATTGCAGCCGCCGAGGTTGTTCAGGCTGACCACGAAGAACTTGTTGGTGTCGATCGGCTTGCCGGGCCCGATGCAGCTGTCCCACCAACCGGGCTTGCGGTCGTCGACGCTGTGATAACCGGCAGCGTGGTGGTGACCGGACAGCGCGTGGCAGATCAGCACGGCGTTGCTCGCCTGGGCGTTCAGCGTGCCGTAGGTTTCGTAGATCAGGTCATAAGCGGCCAGCGAACGGCCACAGGCCAGCGCCAGCGGATCGCTGAAGTGCGCGGTTTGTGGTGTCACCAGACCAACAGAATCGGGGGGAAAGGCAGTTGGCATCGACCCTGCTCTCGTTGAAATGAGGCGTAAGTCTAAAGACCGGTGGGGTTAGCGGCAAGCAACGATAGGGCCCGGTGTGTTCACTCTTGAACGTGGCGGCCATTCGCAAGCAGGCTCGCTCCCACAGAGAAATGCAATCCCCTGTGGGAGCGGGCCTGCTCGCGAAAAAGGCGACTCGGTCAGTCAGACCGAACGCGCAGGCTTACATCAGCAAACGCAGAATCTCCGGCATCATCGTCATCGCCGCCAGATTGTTGATCACCAGCATGTCGATCAATTTCAGTGCGAGGAAGGCGAAGATCGGCGACAGGTCCAGACCGCCCAGATTCGGCAGGAAGCGGCGGAACGGGGCCAGTGCCGGCTCGCAGATCTGGTTGACCAGCTCAGCGCCCGGATTGTGGCTGCCCGGTGCGACCCACGAGAGGATCACGCTGATGATCAGGGCGAAGAAGAAGATCTTCAGGAACAGCGCGGTCACGCCAATCAGCGACCAGATCAACAGTTGCAGCGGGTTACCGGTGGTGCCGTAGGTCAGCAGCAGGGTCAGCGCCATCAGCAGCAGCTGCACCAGGATTGCCAGTACCAGCGACGACATATCGAGGCCGAACAGGCTCGGGATGATCCGGCGCAGCGGTTTGAGCAGTGGTTGGGTAGCCTTGACCACGAACTGGCACAGCGGGTTGTAGAAGTTCGCCCGCACCAGTTGCAGGACGAAGCGCAGCAGCACGATCAGCAGGTACAGGCTGCCGAGGGTTTGCAGCACGTAAACCGCTGCGGTGTTCAATCCGATCATGAAAGGCTCCTTATTTGCCCAGTTGTTCGGCCATTTCGGCCGAGCGGTGCGCGGCGGCGCCGAGTGCGGTTTCAACCAGCGCTTCGAAGCCGCCAGCCTGGAATGATTTGATCGCAGCTTCCGTGGTGCCGTTTGGCGAGGTCACGCGGCGGCGCAGTTCGGCTGCATCGACATCGCTAGACACCGCCATGTGCGCGGCGCCCAGAGCAGTCTGCACGGTCAGTTGCTCAGCGATCTCTTTTGGCAGGCCAAGTTTGACGCCGGCGGCGGTCATCGCTTCGATCAGCAGGAAGAAGTACGCCGGGCCGGAGCCGGACACTGCGGTGACTGCGTCCAGTTGCTGCTCCTCGTCCAGCCACAGGGCGATGCCGACGGCGGACAGCAGCTCTTCGGCTTGCTGGCGCTGCTCGGCGGTGACTTCGCTGGTCGCGTACAAACCGCTGACGCCTTGGCGCAGCAGCGCCGGGGTGTTGGGCATGCAGCGCACGATCGGCTGCTCGCCCAGCCAGGCGGTCATGCTCGCGCAGGTGATGCCGGCGGCGATCGACACCACCAGTTGATTGGGCTTGAGGCTCGGGCGAATTGCCTCGCACACGGCTTTCATCGCCTGTGGCTTGACCGCCAGCACGATGACATCGACGCCTTCGATGGCCTGGGCGTTGTCAGCAAAGGTCTCGATGCCGTGTTCAGCGCTGACCCTGGCGCGGGTGTCTTCGCCCGGATCGCTGGCGCGGATCTGCGCCGCTTCCAGACCCTTGGCGCGCAGGCCGCCAATCAGACTGGCCGCCATGTTGCCCGCACCGATAAACGCAATACGTGTGTTGCTCATGTGTGGTCCTTATCTGGAAACGTTCAAGACTGGGAATAATCTCTGGCGCCGAACAGTGCGGTACCGATCCGCACCCAGGTCGCGCCCTGGGCAATCGCCGACTCGAGGTCGTGACTCATGCCCATCGAAAGTGTGTCGAGCGGCAGGTCGAGGCTGGCCTGTAACTGCTGAACGGTGGCGAATGCAGCATCCTGCTCGGCGCGACCATCGGTCGGCTCGGGAATCGCCATCAGCCCACGCAGTTTCAGCCGCGGCAAGGCGCTGATGGCCGCGGCCAGTGCTGGCAGGTCGGCCGGGGTGCAGCCGGATTTGCTCGCTTCGCCGCTGACGTTGACCTGAATGCAGATGTTCAGTGGCCCAAGCGTAGTCGGGCGTTGTTCGGACAGGCGTTGGGCAATCTTCAGGCGATCCACGGAGTGCACCCAGTCGAAATGCTCGGCGATCGCGCGAGTCTTGTTCGATTGAATGGGGCCGATGAAGTGCCAGATCAAGGGCAGGTCGGCCAACTCCAACTGTTTGCCCAAGGCTTCCTGCAAGTAGTTTTCGCCGAAGTCGCGCAGGCCCGCCGCATAGGCTTCCCGCAGGGCCTGGGCGGGTTTGGTCTTGCTCACGGCGAGCAAATGGATGCTGTTTTCGTCGCGGTGCGCAGCTTTCGCCGCTGCCTGGATGCGCGAACTAACCTGAAGGATGTTGTCTGCTATGGTGGACATCAAGAGGCGCCGGCGGTCTGTAGGTTCGCGGCATTCTACTGGAATTGAGGGACGCTATGGATATCACTGAACTGCTGGCCTTCAGCGCCAAACAGGGCGCTTCCGACCTGCACCTGTCGGCCGGCCTGCCACCGATGATCCGTGTCGATGGCGACGTGCGACGGATCAATCTGCCGGCGCTGGATCACAAGCAAGTGCACGATCTGATTTACGACATCATGAACGACACCCAGCGCATCGAATTCGAGAAAAATCTGGAAACGGATTTTTCCTTCGATGTGCCCGGCGTGGCGCGGTTTCGGGTCAACGCGTTCAACCAGAACCGTGGCGCCGGCGCGGTATTTCGCACCATTCCGTCGAAGGTGCTGAGCATGGAAGACCTCGCCATGGGCGATGTTTTCCGCAAGATCACCGACGCGCCGCGCGGGCTGGTGTTGGTCACCGGGCCCACCGGCTCCGGCAAATCGACCACGCTGGCGGCGATGATCGATTACCTCAACACCCATCGCCATCACCACATCCTCACCATTGAAGATCCCATCGAGTTTGTTCACGAATCGCGCAAATGCCTGATCAATCAGCGCGAAGTCCATCGCGATACCCGCAGTTTCGCCACCGCGCTGCGTTCGGCGCTGCGTGAAGATCCGGACGTGATTCTGGTTGGCGAGATGCGTGATCTGGAAACCATCCGCCTGGCGCTGACCGCCGCCGAGACCGGGCATCTGGTGTTCGGCACGCTGCACACGACCTCGGCGGCGAAGACCATCGACCGCGTGGTCGACGTGTTTCCCGGCGATGAGAAGTCTATGGTGCGCTCGATGTTGTCGGAGTCGCTGCTGGCGGTGGTCTCGCAGACGCTGATCAAGAAGATCGGCGGTGGGCGGGTGGCGGCGCACGAGATCATGCTGGGGACGTCGGCGATTCGTAACCTGATCCGCGAGGACAAGGTGGCGCAGATGTATTCGGCGATTCAGACCGGCGGGTCGTTGGGAATGCAGACACTCGATATGTGCCTGAAGGATCTGGTGACCAAAGGCTTGATCAGCCGCGAGCATGCGCGAGAGAAAGCGCGCACACCGGATAATTTTTAACCGCCAGAAGCAAAAGATCGCAGCCTTCGGCAGCTCCTACAATTGGAATGCATTCCCCTGTAGGAGCTGCCGAAGGCTGCGATCTTTTGGTCCTTTAGCGCTGGACTACACGCAGTTGCTGTTGTTCTTTCGGCAGTACGCGCTTGGCCACGACGTAATGCTTTTGCCAGTACGGCTTGTTCAGCGTGTCGATGCTGACCGATTTGCCCCGGCGCGGGGCGTGGATGAAGCGGTCGTTGCCCAGGTAGATGGCAACGTGATTGACCCGACGGCTCTTGATGTTGAAGAAAATCAGGTCGCCCGGCTTCAGATCCTTGCGCTCGACTTTCTCGCCGTGGCCGCTGGCCATGGCGTTGGAGGTGCGTGGCAGGTCGAACGTGGCATCGTTGAACGCATATTTCACCAGACCGCTGCAATCGAAGCCTTTACTTGGGCTGCTGCCGCCCCAACGATAAGGTGTACCGAGGACGTTTACCGCACGGCTGAGCACATTGCTGCTTTCCTTGCTCGCCATCGGTGGCACCAGCTTGCTGTGGCTCTTGCTGCTCAGCGTGGTGGTCTTGCTCTTGCTGCTTTTGCTCGAAGGAGCCGAAGCATGGGATTTAGGGGTGAAGCCGTTGACGTTGGGAAGACGTTGCTCACGATTGGTGGCGTGGGCGGCCAGTGGCATTAATAGGCAAATAGTCAGCCATGTCTTGAAAAATGGTCGCATTAGGCGTGGCTCATAAGTGATAGCGCGCAACTTTATAACAGCTTTTTTTGCCGTTCCGGGGCCGTTCATCGATTCAATCGGCTGGTTGCGGAACCAAAAACGCTCAAAAAGTACGCAATTGTCCGACAGAAGTCAGGTTCTACAAGGGTTTCGCGCTAGCAACGGTAACATTTGCCATACGTCGGCTACCTGTAAAAAAGTCACAAAGAAATGAAGAATATTTATCTATCGAGTGCAATGAGGTCTTAATGAACAGCTATCAGCTCCCCCGCGTAAAGGAAAAAGACACTCACAGCAAAGTCATCGGCTACCTGCTGTGGATTTTCGGATTCACGGGCGCGCACCGCTTTTATTACGGTAAGCCGGTGACCGGGACGATCTGGTTCTTCACCTTCGGTTTGCTGGGGATTGGCTGGCTGATCGACGTGTTTCTGATCCCGGCGATGGACCGCGAGGCCGACCTGCGTTTTGCCGCCGGGCCGATCGAGTACAACGTCGCGTGGATCCTGCTGACCTTCCTCGGTGTGTTCGGCGTGCACCGGATGTATCAGGGCAAATGGATCAGCGGCCTGCTGTATCTGCTGACCGGCGGGTTGTTCTTTATTGGCGTGCTGTATGACTTCTGGACGCTGAACGATCAGGTGTCGGTGCGTAACGCGCACAATCGCGGCGCTTTCCAGTAAGTCATTGCCAGATCAAAAGATCGCAGCCTGCGGCAGCACCCACAAGTTGGAATGCATTCCATTGTAGGAGCTGCCGCAGGCTGCGATCTTTTGCTTATCAGGCTTGGTGGCTGATCCGCCCATCCACCAGCGTATAGCGAACTACACCCGGCAGGCTGTGGCCAATGAACGGGCAGTTTTCGCCTTTCGACAGCCACCGCTCGCCGGCCACCGTCGACGCTTGCGGGTCGAACAGCACGATATCCGCCGCACCGCCTACCGCCAGTTTGCCCGCCGGCAGACGCAACGCTTCGGCCGGCCCCGCGCTCAGGCGCGCCAGCAGTGTCGGCAGGTCGAGCAGCCCATCCTCGACCAGCGTCATCGCCAGCGGCAGCAGCAACTCAACACTGCTGATGCCCGGCTCAGTCGCGCCAAACGGCGCCAGTTTGGCGTCGCGCTCGTGGGGTTGGTGATGGCTGGAGATCGCCGAAACCACGCCGGACTTCACTGCGTCACGCAGGCCATCGCGGTCGGCACGGGTGCGTAGCGGCGGTTGCACGTGGTAGAGGCTGTTGAAGTCGATCAGCGCTTCGTCAGTCAGGATCAGCTGATACAGCGCGACATCGGCAGTGACTTTCAGACCTCGGGCCTGCGCCTGGGCAATCAGCGCCACACCGCGCGCACTGGTCAACTGACTGAAATGCGCGCGCACGCCGGTCTGCTCGACCAGCAGCAGATCGCGAGCGAGCGCCACGGTTTCGGCAGTTTCCGGGATGCCCGGCAGACCCAGGAAACTGGCGACCGCGCCTTCGTGGGCCAGACCGCCCTCGGCCAGATCGTGATCCTGCGAGTTGAAAATCACCGTCAGGTCAAAAGTCGCCGCGTATTCCAGCGCCCGGCACAGGGTGCGGCTGTTGCGGAAGCTTTCCAGACCGTTGCCGAACGCCACGCATCCGGCGTCGCGCAAGGCCACCAGTTCGGCCAGTTGCTCACCGTCCAGACCTTTGCTCAGCGCGCCGATCGGGAACACCTTGGTATTGCCGGCCTCGCGGGCGCGGTCGAGGATCAGTTCAGCCACCGCCGAGGTGTCCAGCACCGGTTTGGTCTTCGGCGGGCAGCACAGGCTGGTTACGCCACCGGCAGCGGCGGCGCGGGTCTCGCTGACGATCGAGCCTTTGCGGCTGTAGCCCGGCTCGCGCAGGGCGACGTTGAGGTCGACCAGGCCAGGCGCGGCGACGAGGCCTTGGGCATCAATGGTTTCTACGGCGTTGAAACCGGCCGGTGCAGCGCCGAGGGCGACGATCTTGCAGGCTTCAACGTGAATATCGGTGACTTGATCCAGCCCGCTGGCAGGATCGATGACGCGTGCGCCGAGGATGCTGAGCTTCACTGGGCGTTCTCCTGCTCGAATTGACGTTGCGCGGTCTGCCCGCTCATGGCCATGGACAGCACGGCCATGCGAATGGCGATGCCGTAGGTGACCTGATTGAGGATTACCGAGTGCGGGCCGTCGGCCACCGCCGACTCGATCTCCACACCACGGTTGATCGGTCCCGGGTGCATGACGATGCAATCGGGTTTGGCCCCGGCCAGACGCGCAGTGGTCAGGCCGAACAAGCGATAGAACTCGCCTTCGCTCGGCAGCAGGCCGCCGGTCATGCGTTCGCGTTGCAGGCGCAGCATGATCACCACGTCGACGTCTTTCAGGCCTTCGGCCATGTCGGTGTAGACCTTGACGCCGTATTGCTCGATGCCGATCGGCAGCAGGGTTTTCGGCGCGATCACGCGGATGTCCGGGCAGCCGAGGGTCTTCAGCGCGAGCATGTTCGAGCGCGCCACCCGTGAATGCAGGATGTCGCCAACGATCGCCACCGAGAGGTTTTCGAAACCGCCCTTGTGCCGACGGATCGTGAGCATGTCGAGCATGCCCTGGGTCGGGTGCGCATGCCGGCCGTCGCCGCCGTTGATGATTGCCACCTGTGGGCAGACATGTTCGGCAATGAAGTGCGCCGCGCCCGAGTCACCGTGGCGCACGACGAACATGTCGGCGGCCATCGCTTCGAGGTTGCGCAGGGTGTCGAGCAGGGTTTCACCTTTGCTGGCCGACGAGGTTGACACGTTCAGGGTAATCACATCCGCCGACAACCGCTGGGCCGCCAGTTCGAAGGTGGTGCGGGTGCGCGTAGAGTTTTCGAAGAACACGTTGCACACGGTCTTGCCGCGCAGCAGCGGGACTTTCTTCACCGCCCGGGCGCCGACTTCGAGGAACGAGTCGGCAGTGTCGAGGATTTCCGTCAGCAACTCGCGGCGCAAGCCGTCGAGCGAGAGGAAGTGGCGCAGCTGGCCCTGATCATTGAGCTGCAGCGGGCGCTTGGTATCTGGAGGCGTCATCGCGAGGGGGACTCTCAATAGGGCGGATTAAAGGGTGACGTCTTGCAGTTCGAGGGTCAGCGGCTCGGGGCCAGACAACTTGACCCGCTGGTTGCCGGCCAGGCTCAGAGTGGCGCCGACCACGTTTGGACGGATCGGCAGCTCGCCGGCGTCCAGGTCCAGCAGGCAGACCAGCGTCACGCTGGCCGGGCGGCCGTAATCGAACAGTTCGTTCATCGCGGCGCGAATGGTCCGACCGCTCATCAGCACGTCGTCGATCAGCACCAGATGCTGGCCTTCGATCTCGAAGGGCAGGGCGGACGGACGCACTTGCGGGTGCAGGCCGTTCTGGCTGAAGTCGTCGCGGTAGAAGGACACATCCAGCGTGCCCAGTGGCGCATCGCTGGCCAGTTCCTTGAGCAGCGCCTGCGCGACCCAGATGCCGCCGGTGCGGATACCGATGTAACGCGGTTCGATGATGTCACGCTGGGCAAGGTGCGCCTTGAGGCGGGTCGCCATCTGGCTGATCAGATCGGCGGGATTGGGCAGGCTCATGGTTGCTCCTTCGTGATTCCGCGCTGCGTCCTGCCGGACGAAGCTCGGTTTATAACCAAAAGAAAAGCGCCGAAGCGCTTGTCAGGATTCAAACAATGCAGTGTTTTCATCGAGCCAGCCCTGCAGCAGCAGGGCGGCGGCGATGGCGTCCACCGGGTTGTCGCGGTAACTGCCTTTCTGCCCGCCACGCACCAGTCGCTCGCCCTTGGCTTCGAAGGTGGTCAGGCGCTCGTCGTGGGTATAGAAGGGCAGGTTGTAGCGGCCGTTGAGGCGGCGGGCGAACTTCTCGGCGCGTACGCACATGTCGCTGGGCGTGCCGTCCATGTTCAGCGGCAGGCCAACCACCACGGCGTCGGGTTTCCATTCTTTTATCAGCGCTTCGACCTGATCCCAGTTCGGCACGCCGTTCTGCGCTTTAAGGGTGCACAGCTCGCGGGCCTGGCCAGTGATGACCTGGCCGACAGCGACGCCGATCTGTTTGGTGCCGTAGTCGAAGCCGAGAATCAGGCGCAGGGCCATCAGGCGTGACCTGCCTGGCTGGTGAGCAGATTAAGGTCGATGCCCAAGTGCCGTGCCGCCGCTTCGAGGCGCAATTCACTGCGGGTGTTGAACAGGATGTCGGCATCGAACGGGCACGTCAGCCAGGCGTTGTCGGCCAGCTCGGCTTCCAGTTGCCCGGCCTCCCAGCCGGCGTAACCGAGGGTGATCAGGCTTTGCGCGGGGCCGATGCCGTCAGCGATGGCGAACAGTACGTCCTGCGAGGTCGACAGGGCCAGCTCACCGTCGAGCTGCGCGGTGGCCTGGAAGGTCTGGCCCGCCGGGTGCAGGACGAAACCACGATCGGTCTGCACCGGCCCGCCGATGAAGATCGGCACATCCTGACAGCGCGCCGGTGGCTCGATGTCCGGGCGCAGCTGTTCGAGGATGTCGGCCAGGTTCAACTCTTGCGGCCTGTTGACCACCAGCCCCATCGCGCCATTGGCCGTGTGCTCGACGATGTAGGTCAAGGTGTGGGCAAAGTTCGGGTCGGCCATGTGTGGCATGGCGATCAGGAAGTGATGCTTGAGGTAGCTGGGGCTTACGTTTTTCATGAGCGCTAGTGTGGCGTCGCAAGGGCGAACTGACAAGCTGAGGCTTTAAAAGATCGCAGCCTTAGGCAGCTCCTACAGGGTGTACGCAGGCCCACTGTAGGAGCTGCCGAAGGCTGCGATCTTTTGATTTTGCTCTTAATTGCTGGACAGTTTGTCGCCCCGGGCAAATTTCCAGGTGCGGATGATTTCCAGTCGGTCGATATCCGACAGATCGCCGGTAAACGGTGCAAACGGCGCAGCGAGGCGAACGATGCGCTGCGCCGCCTGATCGAGCAGTGGCTGGCCGGAGGACTCCAGCACCAGCACTTCATACAGCGAGCCGTCGCGATTGATCGAGACCATCAGGCGCAAATTGCCGTAGATCTGCTTGCGCCGCGCTTCTTCGGGGTAATTGAGGTTGCCGATGCGCTCGACTTTCTTGCGCCAGTCGTCCTTGTACCAGGCGCCCTTGTCGCGCATGGTCGAGGCGGCGCTCAAGCGGTGGATGCGCGGGCGTTTGGCGTACAGCTGTTGTTCCTTGGCCAGCTCCGCTTCGAGGCTGGCGATGTCGCTGGACAGCTGCGAGCTGTCGAACGCCGGCGCGTCGATGGTCGGTTTGACCTCGGTTTTGCTTTCTTCTTTTTTGGTCGGCGCTTTTTTTGGTTTCGGCGCAACGGTGGTCACCGCTGCCTTTGGTGCGGCTTCCTGCACCTCTGGCTTGGCCGCGGGCGGCGGGGTGACTTTCTTGACCTGATTGTCCTGGAATGGCGCGACTTCGGTGGTTTTGGGCAGGGCTTTCTTGTCCAGCGTGCCGCTGCCTTCCTGGTTTTCCTGGGCGAGAAAATCAGCCTTTTCCGGCTTCTTCTCGGCTTTGAAAGTCGCCAGGGTGATTTCCAGGGTTTTGCTGATCTGCTGCGGCTCGACCATGGTGAAGCCGACGCCCAGCAGCAGCGCCAAATGAATCAGCGCCGCCAGAAACAGAGTAAAACCGAGGCGATCGGCCGGGCGCACGCCGCGATGGGCGAGTTCAGTGGGCAGATCGGACGGGAGGGTCATGACAAGAAAACCAACATCGCGTTTTTCAGAGGCTGCGCATGATAACGCAATGTTGGTTTCGCGCCTTGGGCTTCACGCTTCAAGCGACAGACTGCATGTGACGTGCATCAAGCTTGTGGCTTTTTGCCGGCCGCTTGCAGCTTTTTATCGATCGCATCCATCAGCATCCCGCCAATATCAGTGCCGAACGCATTGTCGATTTCGCGAATGCAGGTCGGGCTGGTGACGTTGATTTCGGTCAGGTGCTCGCCGATCACGTCGAGGCCGACGAACAGCAGGCCTTTTTCGCGCAGGGTCGGGCCGACCTGGGCAGCGATCCAGCGATCCTTCTCGGTCAGCGGCCGCGCTTCGCCACGGCCACCAGCGGCGAGGTTGCCACGGGTTTCGCCCAGCGCCGGGATCCGCGCCAGGCAGTAATCCACTGGCTCGCCATCGATCATCAGGATGCGCTTGTCGCCATCGACGATCGCCGGCAGGTAGCCCTGAATCATGATCTGCTGCTTGCCATGCAGGGTCAGGGTTTCGAGGATCACCGAGAGGTTCGGGTGGCCGGCGGTGTGGCGGAAGATCGACGAGCCGCCCATGCCGTCCAGCGGTTTGAGGATCACGTCGCCGTGATGGTCGGCGAACTGGCGCAATACGTCCGGGCGGCGGCTGACGATGGTCGGTGGCGTGCACTGCGGGAACAGCGTGGCGAACAGCTTTTCGTTGCAGTCGCGCAGGCTCTGTGGCTTGTTTACCACCAGCACGCCGGCGGCTTCGGCCTGTTCCAGCAGGTAAGTGGAATAGACGAACTCCATGTCGAACGGCGGATCCTTGCGCATCAGGATCACGTCCAGGTCGCTCAGCAGTTTGTCCTGCTCGGCGTCCAGTTCGAACCATTTGTCCGGATTGGCGAAGACTTTCAGCGGCGCCATGCGCGCGCGCGCCTGACCTTCGGCCTGATACAAATCCTTCTGTTCCATATAGAACAGTTCCCAGCCACGCTTCTGCGCGGCCAGCAGCATGGCCAGCGAGCTGTCCTTTTTATAGGAGATGCTGGCGATAGGGTCCATGACAATCCCGACGCGAACGCTCATTGGGTTTTCCTCGAAATTTGGCTACCGGATCGGTATTGAAAAAGTGCCGCCAGAGTGGCGCCGGGCGGGTTTCGGGTCAAGGAAAAACCCGTCGATAGATTGCATCTGGAGACTGTGCTAAAAAGGCTGGCAGATCGCGCCGACCCTTGGCTATCAAGGGTTTCAGGCCATTATTCACGGCAAAACGGACAATTTGATTCGCAAAGGCGACGGTAGAACCCTCTTATGGAACAGCAGTCCAGCGCCTTGAAGGTCATGGTGATCGACGACTCGAAAACGATTCGCCGCACCGCCGAAACATTGTTGAAGAACGTCGGTTGCGAAGTGATCACCGCCATCGACGGTTTCGATGCGCTGGCGAAGATTGCCGACCACCATCCCGGGATCATCTTTGTCGACATCATGATGCCGCGTCTCGATGGTTATCAGACCTGCGCTTTAATCAAGAACAACAGCGCCTTCAAGGCCACGCCGGTGATCATGTTGTCCTCGCGCGACGGGCTGTTCGACAAGGCCAAGGGGCGGATTGTCGGTTCTGATCAATTTCTGACCAAGCCGTTCAGTAAAGAAGAACTGCTCAACGCGATCCAGGCCCATGTTCCGGGCTTTGCCGCCGTTTTGCCGCAGTAAGACACGCACAGTGACGCTCGGCCAGCGGGCCGGCAGTCGACCAGAAAAATGGGGAAGACCATGGCACGTATCCTGATCGTCGATGATTCGCCGACTGAAATGTACAAACTCACCGGCATGCTCGAAAAGCACGGCCATGAAGTGCTCAAGGCCGAGAACGGCGCCGACGGCGTGGCCCTGGCCCGTCAGGAAAAACCCGATGCCGTGCTGATGGACATCGTCATGCCCGGCCTCAACGGTTTTCAGGCGACTCGGCAGCTGACCAAGGATGCCGACACCGCGCACATCCCGGTAATCATCATCACCACCAAGGATCAGGAAACCGACAAGGTCTGGGGCACCCGTCAGGGCGCCAGGGATTACCTGACCAAACCGGTCGACGAAGACACCCTGATCAAGACCCTGAACAACGTACTCAAAGGCTGATCGCGCAATCATGAGCGAATCGCTGACCGCGTTCGAACTGCTCTGGCAGATCGACCAGCGCTGCCGCTTGCTGGCGGCGGACCTGCCCTCGCAAGCGGCGCGCCCGGATCGCTGGAGCGGGATCGGCTTTCGCCTCGGCGAGCATTGGTATGTGGCGCCGATGGGCGAAGTCAGCGAAGTCCTGCACGAGCCGCGCTTCACCCAGTTGCCCGGGGTCAAGCCGTGGGTCAAGGGTGTCGCCAATCTGCGCGGGCGGCTGCTGCCGATCATGGACCTGTGCGGGTTCTTCGGCCATGAGCTGTCGCCGCTGCGCAAACAGCGGCGGGTATTGGTGGTGGAGCATGAAGACGTGTTCGCCGGGGTGATGGTCGACGAGGTGATCGGTCTGCAGCATTTCGAACAGGGCAGTTTCGAGCCACTGTCGATCAGCAAGCGCCAGGGCTCGAAGGCCGAATTCGTCAAAGGCTATTTCCGCCGCGAACAGAACTGGCGGGTGTTCAGCCTGTTCGCACTGGCCAAATCCCCGGTATTCATGGGTGTGGCGGTATAGCAAGTACAACACTTCCCCCTGTGGGAGCGGGCTTGCTCGCGAATGCGGTGGGTCAGTCAATCCATGTGTCGGCTGACCTACCGCATTCGTGAGCAAGCCCGCTCCCACATTTGAAGGTGGCGGGTTTCATAGGCGAGGACCGATGACAACAGCAAAAACAGGCAAGTCGGCAGAAGCATCGCGCAGTCGTGCGCAGATCATCGTGCTGTTTATCGCGCTGATCGTGTTCATCATGCTGCTGTTCGCGAACTTTGCTTACCTCAACACCCAGGCGAACTACGACAAGCAGTACATCGGCCACGCCGGTGAGCTGCGCGTGCTCTCACAACGCATCGCCAAGAATGCCACCGAAGCGGCGGCGGGCAAGGCGGCTGCATTCAAACTGCTCAGCGATGCGCGCAACGATTTCGCCCAGCGCTGGGGTTACCTGAAAAAAGGTGATCCGAATACCGGCCTGCCGCCGGCACCCGTCGCCGTGCGCCCGGAAATGCGCGCGGTGCAGATGGACTGGGAACGCCTGCTGAAAAATACCGACGCGATCCTCACCAGCGAACAGACCGTGCTATCGCTGCATCAGGTCGCCGCGACACTCGCCGAAACCGTGCCGCAGTTGCAGATCGAATACGAAAAAGTCGTGGAAATCCTCCTGCAGCGTGGCGCTCCGGCGGCGCAGGTGGCGATGGCGCAAAGGCAATCGCTGCTGGCTGAACGCATTCTCGGCGCGGTCAACACCGTGCTCGCTGGTGACGAAAACTCGCAACAGGCTGCCGACGCTTTTGGCCGCGACGCCGCGCGTTTCGGCCTGGTGCTCAACGGCATGTTGCAGGGCAACCCGGCGCTGAAAATCAGCCAGGTCGAAGACCGCGACGCCCGTGCGCGTTTGAGCGAAATCTCCGAGCTGTTCCAGTTCGTTTCCGGCTCGGTGGATGAAATCCTCGAAACCTCGCCAGAGCTGTTCAAGGTCCGCGAATCGGCGAGCAACATCTTCACCCTGTCGCAAACCCTGCTCGACGAAGCTTCGCACCTGGCCACCGGGTTCGAGCATTTGGCCGGCGGACGCAACACCGACACGATTGGCGGCTATGTGCTGGGCCTGCTGGCGCTGGCCTCGATCATCCTCATCGGTCTGGTCATGGTCCGCGAAACCAATCGCCAATTGCGCGAGACAGCCGAGAAGAATGAGCGTAACCAGAACGCGATCATGCGCCTGCTCGACGAAATCGAAGACCTCGCCGATGGCGACCTCACCGTGACCGCTTCGGTGACCGAAGACTTCACCGGCACCATCGCCGACTCGATCAACTATTCCGTCGACCAGTTGCGCGATCTGGTCGCCACCATCAACCTCACCGCCGGCCAGGTTGCCGCCGCCGTGCAGGAAACCCAGGCCACCGCCATGCATCTGGCCCAGGCCTCGGAGCAACAGGCCCAGCAGATTTCTGAAGCCTCGACAGCGATCAGCGACATGGCCGAGTCCATCGATCAGGTCTCGGCCAACGCTGCCGAGTCGTCGGCGGTGGCCGAGCGTTCCGTGG
The DNA here is from genome assembly GCF_002836515.1 of Pseudomonas sp. Choline-02u-1. Classification (GTDB taxonomy): domain Bacteria; phylum Pseudomonadota; class Gammaproteobacteria; order Pseudomonadales; family Pseudomonadaceae; genus Aquipseudomonas. The sequence continues at coordinate 228,587 of NZ_PJBC01000065.1, read as the reverse complement.
AAATCGCCAACAAGGGCAACGAGGTGGTGCACAACACCATCCACGGCATGGACAACATTCGCGAACAGATTCAGGACACCGCCAAGCGCATCAAGCGCCTCGGCGAGTCTTCTCAGGAAATCGGCGACATCGTCAGCCTGATCGACGACATCGCCGACCAGACCAACATCCTCGCCCTCAACGCAGCGATCCAGGCATCGATGGCCGGGGATGCCGGGCGCGGTTTTGCCGTGGTTGCCGACGAAGTGCAGCGGCTGGCCGAACGTTCCTCAGCCGCGACCCGGCAGATCGAAACCCTGGTGCGGGCGATTCAGGCCGACACCAATGAAGCGGTGATTTCCATGGAACAGACCACCACCGAAGTGGTGCGCGGCGCGCGACTGGCGCAGGATGCCGGTGTGGCCCTGGAAGAAATCGAAGGCGTGTCGAAAACCCTCGCGGCGCTGATCCAGAGCATTTCCAACGCGGCGCAGCAGCAGACGTCTTCGGCCGGGCAGATCTCGCTGACGATGAATGTGATCCAACAGATCACCTCGCAAACCTCGTCGGGATCCACCGCCACCGCCGAGAGCATCGGCAACCTGGCGAAAATGGCCAGTCAGTTGCGCCGTTCGGTGTCCGGTTTTACCTTGCCGGCGGCGACAGATAAAGCGTGAGTGGAGTGGTTATGGGTGATCGGCACGACTATGTGGCCCTGGAGTGGGTCAAGGGCGAAATTGCCGAAACGCTGAAGCTGGCGCATCAGGCGATCGAAGCCGTGCTTGACGATCCGCAGGCTCTCCCCGGGCTGGACGATTGCCTGGCCTACATTCATCAGGTCCACGGCAGTCTGCAAATGGTCGAGTTCTACGGCGCAGCGTTGCTTGCCGAAGAAATGGAGCATCTGGTTGAAGCCCTGCAACATCAACGCGTGCCGCACCGCGACGAAGCCCTGCACCTGATGCTGCAAGCGCTGGGGCAATTGCCGGCGTACCTCGACCGCGTACAGAGCGCCCGCCGTGACCTGCCGCTGGTGGTGCTGCCGCTGATCAATGATCTGCGCAGCGCTCGCGGTGAAAGCCTGCTGGCGGAAACCAGCCTGTTCAGCCCGCCACTGCCCGGGTTGGCGCCGCTCGGCGACGAGGCACTCGCCGCGCTGGAACCGCCCGATCTGCCGAACGTACTGCGCAAACTTCGGCAGATGCTGCAAATGGCTCTGGTCGGCCTGCTGCGCGAACAGGATGACCAGACGCACCTCGGTTATCTGGCCAAAGTCTTCAGCCGTCTCGAAGCACTGAGCGGCGATGCGCCGTTGAGCCCGTTGTGGCAGGTCGCCTCGGCGTTGGTCGAGGGCATGCGCGAGGGCGCCATCGCCAACAGTCCAGCGCTGCGCAGCCTGTTCAAGGACGCCGACACAGAGCTCAAGCGCCTGCTTGAGCAGGGCATCGTCGGGCTCAATCAACCGGCGCCGGCCGAGCTGCTGAAAAGCCTGTTGTTCTATATTGCCAAGGCCGAACATCCCACCGGGCAGATGCTGACCATGAAAGATCGCTACTCCCTGGACGACGCGCTGCCCGATAGCGCGATGGTCGACGAAGAGCGCGTACGCCTCGCCGGCCCCGACCGCGATGCCATGCGTTCGGTGCTGGCAGCGCTGTGCGAAGAGCTGGTGCGGGTCAAGGAACGCCTTGATCTGTTCGTGCGCAGCGACCGCCAGCACGCCTCGGATCTGGACAGCCTGCTCGCGCCGCTGCGGCAGATCGCCGACACCCTTGCGGTGCTGGGTTTCGGCCAGCCGCGCAAAGTCATCATCGACCAACTGGCGGTGGTCCTCAGCCTTGCTCAGGGCCAGCGCGAACCGAACGACGCAATCCTCATGGACGTCGCCGGTGCCTTGCTCTACGTCGAAGCGACACTGGCCGGCATGGTCGGCACGGTCGAGACGCAAAGCGCCGACGACGCGCGCCTGCCGACCACCGACCTGACGCAGATCCACCAGATCGTGATCAAGGAAGCACGCATCTGCCTGCAACAGTCCAAGGACATGATCGTCGATTACATCGACGCCGATTGGGACCGCCAGCATCTGCAACCGCTGCCCGAGCTGCTGACCCAGGTGCGTGGCGCGCTGGCGATGATTCCGCTGGCCCGCGCGGCGAGTCTGGTCGAGGCCTGCAACGGTTTCATTCGCGAGCATTTGATGCTCGATGCCCATGAACCGGGCTGGGAGCAACTCGATCATCTGGCCGATGTGATCAGCAGCCTCGAGTATTACCTCGAACGCTTGAGCGATGACCCGCAGGCGCCCGCCGAGCATCTGCTTGATGTCGCGCAGAACAGCCTCGCTAGCCTCGGCTTCTTTGCCAGTGAGCAGCCCGGCGAACCGCAAGTGCCGGTGCTCGATGAGGTGCTCAGCCCCAGCGAAGCGCAGGTCATGCAGAACCTGCAGACCCTCGATGATCCGCAGGTCGTGCAGTCGCTGGCCGAGGTGCTGGCCAGTCCGGTTTCGACGCTCAACCCGCCGGCACGCACTACACCTGGCAGCCTGATGCCGCCGCCGACGGATGAAGAACCGGTCGACGATGAACTGCGCGAAGTGTTCCTCGAAGAAACCGACGAAGTCCTCGCGGTCCTCCACGAATACCTGCCGCGCTGGACCGCCAATCCGCAGGACCGCGCCGCGCTGACCGAGCTGCGCCGGGCGTTCCACACCTTGAAGGGCAGTGGGCGCATGGTCCGTGCGTTGATCCTCGGCGAACTGGCCTGGGCGGTCGAAAATCTGCTCAATCGCGTACTCGAACAAAGCGTCGAACCTGGCGCAGTGCTGCGCCAGTTGCTCGGCGACACCGTGTTGCTGCTGCCCGAGCTGATCAACGAATTCGCCACCCAGCGTCAGCGTCAGCGCAGTGACGTCGATCAACTCGCCGCCCGCGCCCACGCGTTGGCCAAGGGTGATGAACCGCTGGCCGCCGAAGACACCGACGACGTCGCCGCACTCGATCCGCTGCTGCTGGAAATCTTCCGCAAGGAAGCCGAAACCCACCTCGCCAGCCTCAACCGTTTCCTCGATCAGGCCGCCGAGCAGGTGCCGTTGCAAGCCAGTGATGAACTGCAACGCGCACTGCATACGCTCAAGGGCAGCGCGTCGATGGCCGGCGTAGTGCCGATGGCCGAACTCGCAGCGTCACTCGATCAACTGGCCCGCGAATTCAAGGCGCATCAGTTGCCGCTGGATCTGGATGAGGTCGAATTGCTGCTCGAAGCCGAGGGCTTGTTCCGCGTCGGTCTGCGCCAGCTCAAACACGATCCGCTGGCGCCGATTGTCGGGGCGCAGTCGCTGATCAAACGCACCGAGGCGCTGCTCGCCGAACGCCTGCAAGCAGGCTCCGATGGCGCTGACAGCGGCCGGCGGCTCAAGCGCGATCCGCAACTGATCAACAACTTCCTCGCCCAGGGCATGGACATCCTCCTCGACGCGGAAAACCTCTTGCAGCGTTGGCAGCAGCACCCCGGCGAACGCCAGGAACTCAGCGCTTTGCTCGATGAGCTGACCACCCTGGGCGAAGGCGCACACCTTGCCGATCTGCTGCCGGTTGATGGCTTGTGCGAAGCCTTGCTCGACCTGTATGGCGCGGTGGAAGAAAGCAGCCTGGCGGTCAGTGAGCGGTTTTTCCACGAAGCGCAACTGGCCCACGAAGCGCTGATCAACATGCTCGACGAACTCGCTGCCGGCCAGGAAATCACCGCGCAACCGGAGCGGATTCGTGCCTTGCAGGAACTGCTCGACGAAGGCCTCGACCCGGCGGCGATGGGCCTGATCCGCAGCGACGGCAGTCGCACCCTGGATATTCGCGAGCTGGGCAGCGCCACCGCGCAATTTCAGCAATCGGTTGCCGCCCTCGAGCCTGACGACGAAATCGTCGAAATCTTCCTCGAAGAGGCGGTGGACATTCTCGACAGCGCCGGGCAAGCCTTGCAGCGCTGGCTCAAGGACCCGGACAACGCCGCGCCGCTGTCGTCATTGCAGCGCGACTTGCACACGCTGAAGGGCGGCGCGCGCATGGCCGAGGTCGAGGCCGTCGGCGACCTTGCCCAGGAACTGGAAAATCTCTACGAAGGGCTGGTCGATCGACGCTACAACCACAGCGCCGCGCTCGAAGGTTTGTTGCAGCGCAGTCATGAGCGGTTGGCGCTGATGCTGGAGCAACTGCAAGCGCATCAAGCGCTGACCCCGGCGCAGGATTTGATCGACGCGATCCGTCAGTTGCGTCAGGGCCAGGCCGCCAGCGAATCTGCCCCCGCAGCGGTCGAACACGACAACGCCGGGCATGATCCAGAACTGTTGGAAATCTTCCTCGAAGAAGGTTTCGACATCATCGAAAGCTCCGGCGCCGCGCTGTTGCGCTGGCAGGCCGAGCCGGGCAACCGTCAGGAAATCGAAACCCTGCTGCGCGATCTGCACACCCTCAAGGGCGGTGCGCGGATGGTCGAAATCGGCCCGATCGGTGACCTCGCCCATGAGCTGGAATTTCTCTACGAAAGCCTTTCCACCGGTGCGCTGCAACCGTCTGCCGAATTGTTCGCCCTGGTGCAGCGCGGACATGACCGGTTGGCGCAGATGCTCGACGGCGTGCGCGCCGGGCAACCGTGCCCACCTGCCGATCGGCTGATCAGCGCGATCCAGAATTTCAGCCATCCGGCGCAGGTTGAAGCGCCGCCGGCGCCAGCTCCCGTGGTCAAGCCTGAGGCTGCGCCACCGCCCGCCGATGCTGGGGCGGACATGGTCAAGGTCTCGTCCGAACTGCTCGATGAGCTGGTCAACCTGGCCGGGGAAACCTCGATCTTTCGTGGGCGGATCGAGCAGCAAGTCAACGATGCGCAGATTGCTCTCAACGAGATGGAAACCACCATCGAGCGCATGCGCGATCAGTTGCGCCGCCTCGACACCGAAACCCAAGGGCGCATCCTCAGCCGCCAGCAAGTCGATGGCGAACGCCTCGGTTATGAAGACTTCGATCCGCTGGAAATGGATCGCCATTCGCAGCTCCAGCAACTGTCGCGGGCGCTGTTCGAATCCGCCTCGGACCTGCTCGACCTGAAGGAAACCCTCGACCGCCGCAACCACGATGCGGAGAACCTGTTGCAGCAGCAGGGGCGGATCAACACCGAGTTGCAGGAAGGCCTGATGCGTACGCGCATGGTGCCGTTCGAACGCATGGTGCCGCGTCTGAAACGCATCGTGCGTCAGGTCGCCGAAGAGCTGGGCAAGGATGTCGCGTTTGTGGTCGGCAACGCTGATGGCGAGATGGATCGCAACGTGCTGGAGCGCATGGCCGCGCCGCTGGAACACATGCTGCGCAATGCCGTCGACCATGGCCTGGAATCCACCGAGGTGCGGCTGGCGGCGGGTAAACCGGCGCAAGGGCAGATCACCCTCGATCTGTCGCGCGAGGGCGGCGACATGGTTTTCGACATCCGCGATGACGGCGCCGGTGTGCCTTTGGAAGCCGTGCGGCGCAAGGCGATCAAGCGCGGCTTGCTCGCGCCCGACGCCGAGATCAGCGACCGCGATGTGTTGCAGTTCATCCTCCAGCCGGGTTTCTCCACGGCGGAAAAGATTACCCAGATTTCCGGGCGTGGTGTCGGCATGGACGTGGTCCACGAAGAAGTGCGACAGCTCGGCGGCAGCATGAGCATCGATTCGGTGCCGGGGCAGGGCGTGCATTTCCGTATTCGCCTGCCGTTCACCGTGTCGGTCAACCGCGCGTTGATGGTGCAGTGCGGTGAGGATCAGTACGCGATCCCGCTGAACACCATCGAAGGCATTGTGCGTGTGTTGCCGAATGATCTGGAAGGGCATTTCCGTCACGATCCGCCGCGCTACGAGTATGGCGGTCAGCGTTACGAGCTGTGTTATCTGGGCGAGCTGCTGAAGACGGCGCCGCGGCCGAAACTGCTCGGGCAGAACCTGCCGTTGCCGGTGCTGCTGGTGCATTACAACGACCGCCACATTGCCGTGCTGGTGGATGCCATGGCCGGCACCCGCGAGATCGTGGTCAAAAGCCTCGGCCCTCAATTCGCGGCGGTGCAGGGCGTGTCGGGGGCGACGATTCTCGGCGATGGCCGGGTGGTGCTGATTCTGGATCTGCTCGCACCGATCCGGGCGATGCAGGCGCGGTTGGCGCAAGAGCCGGCGCGCACGGAGATCGACAGCGAACCGCACAAGCCGCTGCTGATCATGGTTGTCGATGACTCGGTGACGGTGCGCAAGGTCACCAGCCGTTTGCTCGAACGTCACGGCATGAACGTGCTGACCGCCAAGGACGGTGTCGATGCGATGCTGCTGCTTGAGGAGCACATGCCCGATCTGATGCTGCTCGACATCGAAATGCCGCGCATGGACGGCTTCGAGGTCGCCACCCAGGTACGCGCCGATGAACGCCTGCGCCATCTGCCGATCATCATGATCACCTCGCGCACCGGGCAGAAACACCGCGACCGCGCCATGGCCATCGGCGTCAACGACTACCTCGGCAAGCCGTATCAGGAATCGGTGTTGCTGGAGAGCATTGCCCAGTGGAGCCAGAAACATGCATGAGCACCGGCTCAACCCGCGCAACAGCCAGCTCACCGGGCTGCTGCTGCCGCTGGCCGATCGCAATCTAATCCTGCCCAATGTCGCCATCGCCGAGCTGATCGACTACCAGGCCAGCGCCTTCGACCTCGACACGCCGCCGTGGTACCTGGGGCGGGTGAAGTGGCGCGAGCGGCAGATCCCGCTGATCAGCTTCGAGTCGGCGTGCGGGCAGAAAATCGTCATCGGCGAACGGGCGCGCATTGTCATTCTCAATGCCTTGGGCGGCTTGCCCGAGCTGAGATTCATCGCCCTGTTGGTGCAGGGGATTCCTCGGTCGTACAAGCTGGACAGTCAGTTGAGTTATGTCGATGTGCCGTTGTGTGCGCTGGAGCAGGCGGCGGTGCAGGTGGGCGAGCAGGTGGCGAAGGTACCGGATTTGTTGGGGCTGGAGAAGTTGTTGGTGGAGGCGGGATTGGCCCGCTGATCCAAGGCTTGACCGATCGTTCCCACGCTCCGCGTGGGAATGCAGCCCGGGACGCTCCGCGTCCCTTTCAGAAGCCGAACGCGGAGCGTCCGTGGAGGCATTCCCACGCAGAGCGTGGGAACGATCAACATCAAGCCATGCCTGTGTTTAAAGACACCCAGTGTTACGCCCCACCAGCCTACAAATCCTTGCGCCGCTGCCTACGCCTGCGCCAGAATCCGCCGGCTTGTGCGCCCAGGGCTTGCTGCGTAACTTGGTTCCGTCACTGATTCGCAGTGATCGGGTTTAGTAGCCCGCGGTAATTCAGCTGGTCGTGCATTCATCACAGGTGTTCCGCACCTGAGCTTGATGGTGGCTGTACGTAGGGCGCTTCGGCGCGCCGGCTTAAGCTGAGTTCCCCGGTCTACTAACCTGCGTACAGTCGCCTCCCTTTCGTTTAGTAGCCAAGGGGTTGGCGCTCAACAACGGGAACACAGCTCATGTTCAAAGTTACGCCAAACCCGCCGACCCAAGACCCGGCATCGCCCTACCAATCTCCCGACTCAAAGAATCTTCACGACGCCGCCGAACGCGCCCTCGACCATTATCTCGGCCCGCACGCCGCCGACTTCATGGCCCCGCCGTACACCCCCAACACGCTATACATGGCCAACCCCGAAGCCGACACCGAGTCCTTGCTGGCCGACGCTTGTGAAACCCTTGGTTCGGCAACGGTGATGCTGCACAACCACGCCGCTTCCGTGGAAGGCTCACAGCGCAAGACCCTGCAGGGCATCGCGCAGATTGTCATGGTGGCGGAGATGGCGGTGAACCGGGTGCTGGACAAACTGGTGCCAACCGACTGAGCGAATGCGCTGAGGCGACTGGCCTCTTCGCGAGCAGGCTCGCTCCCACAATTGGAATGCGTTCGATCGTTCCCACGCGGAGCGTGGGAACGATCAAAAGATCGCAGCCTCGTTTCACTCGACAGCTTCTACAGGGGCTTCAGCTTGTCCGTTACGCTCAGCGTAATGATTCACCATCCAGCTTGATTGATGCCCTCATCGCACACGCCTACCTTGGCTCCACGACAGCGAACCCGTGGAGTGAGCATGACAACAACAACTACCCCCGACTCGCGCTGGACGCGGCGGCGTGACGAGAAGCAGCGTCGGCTCGACAAGGTGCGCGGGCTGGCCGATGGTGCGGTGTTGCCCAGCGACAAGATCGTCGCCGCGCTCGAAGCGCTGATCCATCCCGGCGACCGTGTGGTGCTGGAGGGCAACAACCAGAAGCAGGCGGATTTCCTCTCGCGTTCGCTGGCCAAGGCCGATCCGGCCAAGCTCCATGACCTGCACATGATCATGCCCAGCGTCGGCCGTTCGGAGCACCTCGACCTGTTCGAACGCGGCATCGCCCGCAAGCTCGATTTCTCCTTCGCTGGCACCCAGAGCCTGCGCATCAGCCAGTTGCTCGAAGACGGCCTGCTCGAAGTCGGCGCGATCCACACTTACATCGAACTCTATGCACGGCTGGTGGTGGACCTGATCCCCAACGTCGTGCTCTCGGCCGGGTTCATGGCCGACCGCGCCGGCAACATCTACACCGGCCCGAGCACCGAAGACACCCCGGCATTGATCGAACCGGCCGCATTCAGCGACGGCATCGTCATCGTTCAGGTCAACCAGTTGGTCGACGACGTCAGCGAACTGCCGCGCGTAGACATTCCCGCTTCATGGGTCGATTTTGTCGTGGTCGCCGACAAGCCGTTCTACATCGAACCGTTGTTCACTCGCGACCCGCGCCACATCAAGCCTGTACATGTGCTGATGGCGATGATGGCGATTCGCGGGATCTACGAAAAACACAACGTGCAGTCGCTCAACCACGGCATCGGTTTCAACACCGCCGCCATTGAGCTGATCCTGCCGACCTACGGCGAATCCCTCGGCCTCAAAGGCAAGATCTGCCGCAACTGGACCCTCAACCCGCACCCGACGCTGATCCCGGCGATCGAAAGCGGCTGGGTCGAAAGCGTGCATTGCTTCGGCACCGAACTGGGCATGGAAAACTACATCGCCGCCCGGCCGGACGTGTTCTTCACCGGCCGCGACGGCTCGCTGCGTTCCAATCGTATGGTCTGCCAACTCGCCGGGCAGTACGCGGTGGATCTGTTTATCGGCGCGACGCTGCAGGTCGATGGCGACGGCCATTCCTCGACCGTGACCCGGGGTCGTCTGGCCGGTTTCGGTGGCGCGCCGAACATGGGCCACGACCCGCGCGGTCGCCGTCACGGCACCCCGGCGTGGCTGGACATGCGCCACGCCGATGGGCCGCAACCGATGCTCGAACGTGGCAAGAAACTCGTGGTGCAAATGGTCGAGACCTTCCAGGAGGGCGGCAAACCGACCTTCGTCGAAACCCTCGACGCCGTGGAGGTGGCGAAGAAAAGCGGCATGCCGCTGGCGCCGATCATGATCTACGGCGACGACGTTACCCACCTGCTCACCGAAGAAGGCATCGCCTACCTGTACAAGGCGCGCTCGCTGGAAGAGCGCCAGGCGATGATCGCAGCGGTCGCCGGAGTTACTGCCATCGGCCTGCGACACAACCCGAAAGACACCGAACGCATGCGCCGCGAGGGCCTGATCGCCCTGCCCGAAGACCTCGGCATCCGCCGCACTGACGCCACGCGCGAATTGCTCGCGGCGAAAAGCGTGGCCGATCTGGTCGAGTGGTCCGGCGGCCTGTACAACCCGCCCGCCAAATTCAGGAGCTGGTAATGCACGCATTCAACCTGCAAGCACAACCGCTGTCGCTGGCTGACCGCTTGGCCGATCTGGCGGTGGACGCGCTGATCGACGAAGCGGATCTGTCGCCGAAACCGGCGCTGGTCGACCGTCGCGGCAATGGCGCGCACACCGATCTGCACCTGGGCCTGATGCACGCGTCGGCGTTGGCCTTGTGGCCGGCATTCAAGGAAATGGCCGAGGCAGCGCTGAACATTGGCGAAGTCGGTCTGCCATTGCGCGAAGCGATTGGCCGCATCGGCCGTGAAGGCGAGCAAGCGATGCTCGCGACCACTAACGGCGTCAACACCCATCGCGGTGCGATCTGGGCGTTGGGACTGTTGGTGACGGCCGCCGCGCTGCAACCGAAATCCGTCGCCCTGTGTGCCGCGCGCCTGGCATTGCTCGACGACCGCTACGCACCGAAACCGCTCAGCCACGGCGCACAAGTCGCCCAGCGTTACGGCGCACGCGGCGCTCGGGAAGAAGCGCAACTCGGCTTCCCGTCCGTGCTGCAACGCGGCCTGCCGCAGCTGCACAAAAGCCGCGCCAGCGGCCACGGCGAACAGAACGCCCGGCTCGACGCCTTGCTGGCGATCATGACCGAACTGGCCGACACCTGCGTGCTCTACCGCGCCGGCGAACCCGGCCTGCAGGCCATGCAGTCCGGCGCGCAAGCGGTGCTCGATGCCGGTGGCAGCGCCAGCCTCAGCGGCCGCCGCCGATTGCACGAACTGGATCAACAACTCATCGCATTGAATGCCTCGCCCGGTGGTGCCGCCGACTTGCTCGCCGCCACGCTGCTGCTCGACCGAATCGAGCGCGACGGCATCTTGCAGGGAGCGTTTTGATGGAAAGCCTATCGTTTGAATTCCCCGCCGGGCAGCCGCCACGCGGGCGTGCGCTGGTCGGTTGTGTCGGCTCGGGGGATCTGGAAGTGCTGATCGAACCGGGCCTGGCCGGCAAACTGACGATCAACGTGCAGACCTCGGTCAACGGCGCGCAACAGCGCTGGCAGCATCTGTTTGCGCGGATGTTCGATGGCACCACGCCACCGGCGATGGCCATCGACATCCACGATTTTGGCGCGACGCCGGGGGTGGTGCGCTTGCGTCTGGAACAGGGTTTCGAGGAGATCGGCCATGACTGACAGCGCCGCGTTGCTCAACAAACACAGCTTCGTCGAACTCGGCGCGCGGCAGCGGGCGAAGGCCTTGCTCGACGCCGGGACGTTTCGCGAACTGCTCGATCCGTTTCAACGGGTCATGTCGCCATGGCTTGAGCGCCAGGGCGTAGTGCCGCAGGCCGATGACGGCGTAATCATCGCCAAGGGCAGCCTCGACGGTTTGCCAGTAGTGATTGCCGCGGTCGAAGGCGCGTTTCAGGGCGGCAGCCTTGGCGAAGTCGGCGGGGCGAAAATTGCCGGGGCGCTGGAGCTGGCCGCCGAAGACAACCGCAAAGGCATCCCGACCCGCGCAGTGCTGCTGCTGGAAACCGGTGGCGTGCGCTTGCAGGAAGCCAATCTCGGCCTCGCGGCGATTGCCGATATTCACGCGGCGATTGTCGATTTGCAGCAATACCAACCCGTGGTCGGCGTGGTCGCCGGCAGCGTCGGTTGCTTTGGCGGCATGTCGATTGCCGCTGCGCTGTGCAGTTATCTGCTGGTGACTCAGGAAGCGCGCCTCGGATTGAACGGCCCGCAAGTGATCGAGCAGGAAGCCGGGATCGAGGAATACGACTCTCGCGACCGCCCATTCATCTGGAGCCTGACCGGCGGCGAACAGCGGTTCAACACGGGACTGGTGGACCGTTATGTCGGCGATGATGTGGCGCAGATTCGTCAGCAGGTGAGTGAACTGCTCCAGCAAGGTCTGCCGGCACAGCCGCGCAGTCAACGCGCCGAGTGGTTTCTGCAACGCCTGGCGAGTCTGGACACGGACAAGCAAATCGAGCCTTCGGTGGTTCGCGATCTGTATCAAGGAGAGCGCTCATGAGTGGTTATTCATTGCGCGGTTTGCACTGGTTCAACGCTCTGAGCGCGGGTGCTAAAAACGTCGAAGGCCTGCCGGCGTCGTTGAAAGTCGCTGACGGTGAACTCGGGCGTTTTATCGCCGTGGTCGCCGACCCGGACAATCGCTTTCCCCGCGCTCGCAACGGCGAAGTCGGCTTGCTCGAAGGCTGGGGGCTGGCCAAGGCTGTGGATGACGCGATCAGCGCTGATCGCGATAACGCGCAAAAGCGCCCGATCATCGCCATCGTCGATGTGCCGAGCCAGGCCTATGGTCGGCGCGAAGAAGCGCTCGGCATTCATCAGGCGCTGGCCGGCGCGGCGGGCAGTTATGCCCGTGCGCGGCTGGCCGGCCATCCGGTGATTGCGCTGCTGGTGGGCAAGGCCATGTCGGGTGCATTTCTGGCCCACGGTTATCAGGCCAATCGCCTGATTGCTTTGCGCGATCCCGGGGTGATGGTGCATGCGATGGGCAAGGCTTCGGCGGCGCGGGTCACCTTGCGCAGTGTCGAGGAGCTGGAAGCGCTGGCCTCCAGCGTACCGCCGATGGCTTATGACATCGACAGCTACGCCAGCCTCGGTCTGCTCTGGGAAACCCTCTCGGTGCAGCAGATCGAACAACCGACGGCGGAGGATCTGGCGCGGGTCAGCGAATGCCTCAAGCAAGCCATTGCTGATATCACCGGCACCGATTTGAAAGGCCGCCTCGGCGCGAGCAATCGTGCAGCTTCCAGCAAAGTCCGCGAATTGCTGAGGGCGCAGTGGTGAACCAGCCCATGGCCCACGATCTGCTCTGGGGCATGACCCCGGCGCAGTTGCCGGCGGATGCGCCACAGTGGGCAGTTGATTCGCTGGCCGCCGGGCAACCGGTGGTGGTGCGCCGGGCGTTGAGTGCTGACGGTTTTGTCGCGGTCGGCGTGCGTGGGTTGCTGCGTGAGCAGCGGCTGGCGGCGTTCATGCGCGTCGATTCGATTGTGCGGCGGGTCAGTCCTGAAGCGTTGTGTCATGTCGACAGCGCGCGTGATCTGCCGGTCATGCAAGCGCTCAGACAATTGCGGCCGATGCTCGATGACTGCGGTTCGGTCTGGGGTGTCAGCGGCAGTGTCGGGTTTGAATTGGCCAGTGGTTTCAGAGCGATGCACGCGGCCAGTGATCTTGATCTGATTCTGCGTGCGCCGCAGATGATCGGCCGTGATCAGGCGCGCGAACTGGTCGCGCTTTTTGATCAAACTGCGTGCCGGGTCGACATGCAATTGCAGACGCCGCTCGGTGCCGTGGCTTTGCGCGAATGGGCCAGTGGCTCGGCGCGTGTCCTGCTGAAAAATGCGCATCAGGCAGTATTGGTGACGAATCCGTGGCACCCGCAGGAGCAGGCAGCGTGAGCAGTCTGCTGGTGTTCCCCGGCCAGGGCGCGCAGCAAGCCGGCATGCTCCAGCGTTTGCCTCGCGAAACACTGGTCGAGGCCAGTGATGTGCTCGGCGAAGATGTTGCGCTGCTGGATTCAGCCGAGGCATTGCGCGCGACCAGAGCGGTGCAGCTGTGCCTGCTGATCGCCGGTGTCGCTGCTTCTCGGCAGTTATTGCAGGATGGGCTGAGCGCGGATTACGTCGCCGGCCTGTCCATCGGCGCATACCCGGCAGCAGTGGTGGCGGGAGCCTTGAGTTTCAGCGATGCGTTGCATCTGGTCAGCCTGCGCGGTGAGCTGATGCAGCAGGCTTATCCACAGGGCTACGGCATGACCGCGATCATCGGCTTGCAGTTATCCACCGTCGAAACGCTGCTGGCGCAGGTTCACAGCGAGGATTCGCCGGTGTATCTGGCCAACATCAATGCCGATAACCAAGTGGTGATTGCCGGTAGCGACAGGGCCATGCAAACGGTGGCTGAACTGGCGCGCAGTCGCGGCGCCGGTCTGGCGAAGCGCCTGGCGGTGAGTGTGCCGTCGCACTGTCCGCTGCTGGACGAACCGGCGCAAACCCTCGCCGAAGCCTTCGCCGGGGTTGCGGTTAAAACGCCGAAAATCGCATACCTCAGTGGTAGCCGTGCGCGTCCGGTAATCAAGCCGGAGGCCTTGCGCGACGACCTCGCTTTCAACATGTGCCGCGTGGTGGACTGGCGCGGCACCGTGCAAAGCGCCTACGAGCGCGGCGTACGTTTACAGATCGAACTGCCGCCCGGCGCGGTGCTGACCGGGCTGGCGCGCCGGGTCTTCGAGCAGGGCACCGTCACTGCCTTCGACAGTGCTCGCCTCGACACCCTGCAAGCGCTGTTGCGAGAGGAGGGTGGCCGCCAACTCTAAAACCGCCGCGACTCAAGCTTCGAACAACAAAAACAACATTCGACGATGCACTTTGAGGACTACAACAATGATTATTTACGGTGTGGCGTTTCTCGCCTTTTGTACGCTGGTCGGTATCTGGGTCGGTGAACTGCTCGGCAAGCTGATCGGCGTGCCGGCCAACGTCGGCGGCGTCGGTATTGCGATGCTGCTGTTGATCGGCCTCGGCAGCTATCTCTATAAAAGCGGCTGGCTCAAGGGCAAGACCGAGCAGGGCGTGGAGTTCTGGAGCGCGATCTACATTCCCATCGTGGTCGCCATGGCCGCGCAGCAGAATGTCTACGGTGCGCTGAAGGGCGGGCCGATGGCGATTCTTGCCGGAACCCTCGCCGTAGTGATCGCTTTTGCTCTGGTGCCGGTGCTGACACGCATGGGCAACAAGCAACAGACGCCGATTGCTCCAGCCAAGACTGCGGGGTGATCGCCATGTACGAATCAATGATGAAAGTGATCACCGGCTACGGTCTGATCAGCGGCTTTTTGATTGTCGGCCTGACCATGTGGGTGTCCTACTGGATGTCCAACACCTTCACCAAGGGTCGTCTGCACGGCTCGGCGATCGCCATTCTGCTCGGGCTGGTGCTGTCGTATATCGGCGGCGCGCTCACCGGTGGGCAGAAGGGCGTGGTCGATATTCCGCTGCTGTCGGGCATTGGCCTGCTCGGCGGTGCGATGCTGCGTGATTTCGCGATTGTTGCCACCGCGTTCGGTGTCAGCGTCGATGAGCTCAAACGGGCCGGGCTTGTGGGTGTGCTGGCGCTGTTCGTGGGGGTAGGCACTTCTTTCGTCGCGGGTGTCGGCGTGGCGATGGCGTTCGGCTATACCGATGCGGTGAGCCTGACCACCATTGGCGCGGGTGCCGTGACCTATATCGTCGGTCCGGTGACGGGGGCGGCGATTGGTGCGAGTTCCGAAGTGATGGCGTTGTCGATTGCGGCGGGTCTGATCAAGGCGATTCTGGTAATGGTGATGACACCGTTCGTGGCGCCGATGATCGGCCTGAACAATCCACGTAGCGCGGTGATTTTTGGCGGTTTGATGGGCACCTCCAGCGGCGTCGCCGGCGGGTTGGCGGCCACCGATCCGAAGCTGGTGCCTTATGGTTGCCTGACGGCGGCGTTCTACACCGCGCTTGGGTGTCTGCTGGGGCCTTCGCTGTTATTTCTGGCGATGCGCGGGTTGATGGGCTGAGACACTGGTTGTCGGGACAGACGCCTTCGCGAGCAAGCCCGCTCCCACAGGGGAACGCATTCCAAATGTGGGAGCGGCTTGTTCGCGAAGGGCGCGACTCGCTATCAGGTCTGGCGATTGGCATACATCCGACACTCCGCCAGCAACGCCAGCAAATTAGGATCCCTCTCCTTGGCCTTCAGAAACACCACGCCAATGTGCTGCTGCAACCGATATTTCTCCTGCAACGCAATCAGCTTCACCCGGTTCTCGTACACCGCTGCAATCCGCCCCGGCAGCAGTGCATAGCCCACGCCCGAGCTGACCATGCTCAGCAAAGTGAAGATGTCATTGACCTGCATCGCCACTTTCGGCTCGAACCCCGCCTGCTTGAACACCCGATTGCCATCCTGATGCGTCGCAAATCCCTGGGTCAGGGTGATGAACGTTTCATCCCGCACCTCGGCCAGATCGACTTCACTGCGCTGAGCAAATTTTGAATCGGCCGGGGTGGCGAGGAAGATGTCGTCGGAAAACAGCGCAATCTGTTCGCAGTCCGGATCGTTGATGCTGTCGTCCAGTGACACCAGAATCGCGTCGACCTCCATGTTTTTCAGCTTGTAGAGCAGGTCGATGTTCGAGCCGAGGATCAGGTCGATGTTGAGTTCGCTGCGGCGGATTTTCAAGCCCATGATCAGTTGCGGCACGGTTTTCACCGTCAGCGAATACAGCGAGCCAAGCTTGAAGCGCTCAGCGGAGAACCCGGCGGCTTCGCGGGTCAGGCGCACGCTGTCGACCACGTCGTTGATCAGCTTCTGCGCACGCTCTTCCAGCACATAGGCGCTTTCCAGCGGCGTCAGGTTGCGCCCTTCGTGTTTGAACAGCGGGCAGCGCAGCGCGCTTTCCAGCGAGTGAATGGCGCGGTGCACGCTGACGTTGCTGGTCTGCAGTTCGGCAGCGGCGCGGGCGAGGTTGCCGGTGCGCATGAAGGCGAGGAACACCTCGAGTTTTTTCAGGGTCAATTCTTCGTCGATCAGCATGGCGCGGACTCTTTTTGGAATGCGTCGATTGTGCCTTGAAGATCAAAAGATCGCAGCCTTCGGCAGCTCCTACATTGGAATGCGATCACCTGTAGGCGCTGCCGAAGGCTGCGATCTATTGATCTGTTAAACGGAAACATTGCGCTTTTACGCTCAAGGCCCGAGCCTTGCGCGCTTGCGGTAGCGACTATGAGGAAGGCGACACATGTATCACGGGGAAAAACTCAACGCCTGGACCCACCTGGTCGGAGCGGTGGCGGCGTTTATTGGCGGCGTGTGGATGCTGGTGATCGCCAGTCTCGACGGCAGTCCGTGGAAGATTGTCAGCGTGGCGATCTACGCGTTCACCCTGCTGGTGCTCTACAGCGCATCGACCGTGTACCACAGCGTGCGCGGGCGCAAGAAGGCGATCATGAAGAAGGTCGATCATTTTTCGATCTACCTGCTGATCGCCGGCAGCTACACACCGTTTTGTCTGGTAACCCTGCGCGGGCCATGGGGCTGGACGCTGTTCGGAATCGTCTGGGGGCTGGCGCTGATCGGCATCCTGCAGGAAATCAAACCGCGCTCGGAGGCGCGGATTCTGTCGATCGTGATTTACGCGGTGATGGGCTGGATCGTGCTGGTCGCGGTCAAGCCGTTGATTGCCGCGCTGGGCACGGCGGGGTTTGCCTGGCTGGCGTCGGGCGGGGTGTTGTATACGGTGGGGATTATCTTTTTTGCCCTTGATCACCGGCTGCGGCATGCACATGGGATCTGGCATCTGTTCGTGATTGCCGGGAGCTTGCTGCACTTTGTCGCGATTCTGTTTTACGTCCTCTAGACGCAATCCCTGTGGGAGGGGGCTTGCTCCCGAAGGCGTCAGGTCAGTCAATCGTTGATGAATGGCCCACCGCATTCGGGAGCAAGCCCCCTCCCACATTGGAACTGGAGTGTTCACAAACCTGTGGTCACTGGAGATCCAATGTGGGAGCGAGCTTGCTCGCGAAGGGGCCTTAGAAATCACCCCACAATTGTTGGGCTACCGCCAACGCCACCACCGGCGCGGTTTCGGTGCGCAGCACGCGCGGGCCGAGGCGGGCGGCGTGGAAGCCATTGCCTTTGGCCTGCTCGACTTCGCCGTCCGTCAAGCCACCTTCCGGCCCGATCAGGAACGCCAGCGTCGCCGGTTTGGCATGACTCACCAGCGGTTCTGCGACCGGGTGCAGGACCAGTTTCAACTCGGCTTCGGTCTGCTTGATCCAGTCCGCCAGCAACACCGGCGGATGAATCACCGGCACCCGTGAGCGCCCGCACTGTTCGCAGGCGCTGATCGCCACCTGGCGCCAGTGCAGCAGGCGTTTGTCGGCGCGTTCGTCCTTGAGACGGACTTCGCAGCGATCGCTGAAGATCGGGGTGATTTCATTCACGCCCAGTTCGGTGGCTTTCTGAATCGCCCAGTCCATGCGCTCGCCCCGGGACAAGCCCTGGCCGAGGTGGATGTGCAGCGGCGATTCGACCTGCCCGGCGAATTGCTCGTCGATCTGCACGACGACGCGCTTCTTGCCAACGTCCACCAGCGATCCGCGAAATTCATGGCCGGAGCCGTCGAACAACTGCACCGCATCGCCCTCGGCCATGCGCAGCACGCGGCTGATGTAATGCGCCTGGGCTTCCGGCAGTTCATGTTCGCCGGTGCTCAGCGGGGCGTCGATAAAGAAGCGGGACAGTCTCATTTCGGGTCTCTGCAAATATGAATCAGTTGGATCGGCGTCGACTTCATTCGCGAGCAAGCCCGCTCCCACACTTGAAATGCATTCCCCTGTGGGAGCGGGCTTGCTCGCGAAAGCGGCCGCCAGGCACTACAGATCTTGGATGATTTTTCAGCCCGGATCGCGGAAGCCGGGGTGGAAGTCTTTTGGCACCGCCACGCTGACGCTGTCACGCGTGGCGATATCAATGCCTTCACTCGCCACTTCTGCCAGAAAATCGATCTGCTCCGGGGTGATCACATACGGCGGCAGGAAATACACCACGCTGCCCAGCGGCCGCAGCAATGCGCCACGTTCCAACGCATGCTGGAACACCTTCAAACCACGGCGTTCCTGCCAAGGGTAGGCCTCTTTGCTGGCTTTATCCTTGACCATCTCGATCGCCAGAACCATGCCGGTCTGGCGCACTTCGGAGACGTTGGGGTGATCGACCAGATGGGCCGTCGCCGAAGCCATGCGCTGGGCCAGGGCCTGGTTGTTCTCGATGACGTTGTCCTGCTCGAAGATATCCAGCGTCGCCAATGCTGCCGCGCACGCCAGCGGGTTGCCGGTGTAGCTGTGCGAGTGGAGGAAGGCGCGCAGGGTCGGGTAGTCGTCGTAGAATGCGCTGTAGACCTCATCGGTCGTCAGGCAGGCGGCCAGCGGCAGGTAGCCGCCGGTCAGGGCTTTCGACAGGCAGAGGAAATCCGGGCGGATGCCGGCCTGTTCGCAGGCGAACATCGTCCCGGTGCGACCGAAGCCGACCGCGATTTCATCGTGAATCAGGTGCACGCCATAGCGGTCGCAGGCCTCGCGCAACAGCCTGAGGTACACCGGGTGATACATGCGCATGCCGCCGGCGCCCTGAATCAACGGCTCGACGATCACTGCCGCGACGCTGTCATGATTTTCCGCCAGTGTCTGTTCCATGGCGGCGAACATATTGCGCGAGTGTTCTTCCCAGCTCATGCCTTGCGGGCGCAGATAGCAATCCGGGCTCGGCACTTTGATGGTGTCCATCAGCAGCGCTTTGTAGGTCTCGGTGAACAGCGGCACGTCGCCAACCGCCATCGCCGCCATGGTTTCACCGTGGTAGCTGTTGGTCAGGGTGACGAAGCGTTTCTTGTTTGGTTGGCCGCGATTGAGCCAGTAGTGAAAGCTCATCTTCAGCGCGACTTCGATGCACGACGAGCCGTTGTCGGCGTAGAACACCCGATTCAGGCCTTGCGGCGTCATCTTCACCAGACGCTCGGACAGCTCGATCACCGGTTGATGGCTGAAACCGGCCAAAATCACATGTTCGAGTTGATCGACCTGATCCTTGATGCGCTGGTTGATACGCGGGTTGGCGTGGCCGAACACGTTGACCCACCAGGAGCTGACCGCGTCGAGGTAGCGCTTGCCTTCGAAGTCTTCGAGCCAGACGCCTTCGCCGCGCTTGATCGGGATCAGCGGCAGCTGTTCGTGGTCTTTCATCTGGGTGCAGGGATGCCACAACACCGCGAGATCGCGTTGCATCCACTGGTTATTCAGGCCCATTTACAGTCTCCTCGAGGCGGCTCGCGTCAGGCGCGGGCGAACAATCGCGCAAGCCTATGCAATGCATCGCGCGGGAACAACCCATTGTGTCGATTGAGCTACTTTGTCTGAGCCGATAGACGTCGCTGGCGGCGTTTTGATGGCTAACGTATTCTTCGCGGTTCTTGAGTCGTCTGACTCGCAAAACTGCTTTTTCCCACATGTTTTTCCGGAGTTCGCTGAATGTCTGTCGGTTGGCTGCGCGCCTGTGCGCTGGTGATGTTGGGGCTGTTCAGCGTTACGGCGCTGGCCAAGGATAAAACCGCAATCGTGATCGGCGGCGGCCTGTCGGGTCTGACTGCCGCTTACGAGCTGCAGAACAAGGGCTGGCAGGTCACCCTGCTGGAAGCCAAGCCGAGCCTGGGCGGTCGCTCGGGCATGGCCACCAGCGAGTGGATCGGCAACGACAAGACCCAGCCGGTGCTGAACAAGTACGTCTCGACCTTCAAGCTCGGCACCACGCCGGCGCCGGAATTCGTCCGTACGCCGAGCTATCTGATTGACGGCGATTATTTCTCCGCCGCCGATCTGGCCACCAAGCAGCCAGCCACCGCGGACGCACTCAAGCGCTACCAGAAAACCCTCGACGATCTGGCGCGCTCGATTGACGATCCACAGAACCCGGCGGCGACCCCCACCCTGCATGCGCTGGATCAGATCACCGTATCCAGCTGGCTCGACAAGCAGAACCTGCCGGCCACCGCGCGTCAGTTGATCAACCAGGACATCCGCACCCACTACGACGAACCTTCGCGTCTGTCGCTGCTGTATTTCGCTCAGCAGAACCGCGTCTATCGCGGCGTCTCCGACCGCGACCTGCGCGCCTCGCGTCTGGTCGGCGGCAGCCAGGTGCTGGCCCAGGCGTTCGTCAAACAGATCAAGACCATCAAGACCAGCTCGCCGGTCTCGGCCATTACCCAGGACAAGGACGGCGTGACCGTCAAGGTCGGCAGCGTCGGCTATCAGGCTGATTACGTAGTACTGGCAGTGCCGTTGCGCGCACTGAACAAGATCGCCCTGACCCCGGCGCTGGATGCTCAGCACCTGGCGGCGATCAAAGGTACCAACTACGGTTGGCGCGACCAGATCATGCTGAAGTTCAAGACGCCAGTGTGGGAAAGCAAGTCGCGCATGTCCGGCGAGATCTACAGCAATACCGGCCTGGGCATGCTCTGGATCGAACCGGCGCTCAAGGGCGGCGCCAACGTGGTGATCAACCTCTCCGGCGATAACGCCCGCGTGATGCAGGCGTTCGGCGACAAGCAGATGGTCGATCAGGTGCTGATCCGTCTGCACGCGTTTTATCCACAGGCCCGTGGCTCGTTCACCGGTTATGAAATCCGTCGCTACAGCACCGACCCGTCGATGGGCGGCGCCTACCTGGCTTACGGCCCGGGGCAGATCAGCAAGTTCTGGCGCCTGTGGGAGCGTCCGCTGCAACGCGTAGCGTTCGCCGGCGAACACACCGACACCTTGTACCCCGGCACTCTGGAGGGCGCGCTGCGCACCGGCCAGCGTGCGGCCAGTCAGGTTGAAGATCTGGCGGCAGGCAAATCGTTCGAACCGGTCAAAGTTGTTCCGGCTGCAGCAGCGGCAGGCGCGGCGGGTGCCGTAGCGGCGAAGAAGGGCAACTTCTTCACTAATCTGTTCGGCGGTTCGGATGACGAGAAGAAGCCTGAGCCGGTGAAAGCACCAGAGCCGGCGCCTGCTCCAGCGCCTGCACCGACTCCGGCACCGGCGCCAGCTCCGGTGGAAGCACCGAAGCCAGCGGCCCCGGCGAAAGCTGAACCGGCGAAGAAAGCAGCGGCCAAGCCTGCGGCGAAGAAGCCTGCGGCGAAAACCGAAACCAAAAAGCCTGCCGCGAAACCGGCGGCGAAAAAGGCTGAGCCGGCGAAGAAACCAGCGGCCAAGCCTGGTGCAACGACCGAGACCAAGGCGCAGTAAGCCTTGCGGTGAATGAAAAAGCGCGGCGTTTATGCCGCGCTTTTTTTTTGCCTCTGAGACCGCTTTCGCGAGCAAGCCCGCTCCCACCTTTGACCGTGTTTCTTGTTGGAATGCAATCGCTGTGGGAGTGGCCTTGCTCCCACCTTTGACTGTGTTTCCTCAGTTGGAATGCAATCGCTGTGGGAGTGGCCTTACTCTCAAATTTGACCGTGTTTCCTCAGTTGGAACGCAATCACTGTGGGAGCGGGCTTGCTCGCGAAGGGGCCGGCGCAGGCATTCCGATTCCGATGCCTTGCAACAACATCCCGCCACACTTTTGCCTTTAATCTTTCCTTAACACGCGACTTCCAGACTCTTGATCGTATTTCTCGATATTTCAAAGCGAAATTTTCCGCTTTAATTCGATAGGTAACTCGCTAGTCTTGGTTCGCAGTTCTCACAGGATTTGGGCAATGCAGCTACGTAACTCTTCTTCGCGCTATGGTTGGGTCAGCATCTTCATGCACTGGGGCGTCGCGCTGGCGGTCTTCGGGCTGTTTGCGCTGGGTCTGTGGATGGTAGGGCTGGATTACTACAGCACCTGGCGCAAAGACGCGCCGGACCTGCACAAAAGCATCGGTCTGGTGCTGCTCGGTGTGATGGTGTTGCGGGTGTTGTGGCGTTTCGTCAGCCCGCCACCTTCTACGCTGCAAAGCTACAGCCGCATGACCCGCGTTGGCGCTAAATTCGGCCATGGGTTTCTGTATCTGGCGCTGTTCGCTGTGATGATTGCCGGTTACCTGATTTCCACCGCAGACGGTGTCGGGATCCCGGTGTTTGGCCTGTTTGAAGTTCCTGCACTGCTCTCCGGACTACCGGATCAGGCAGATACCGCTGGGGTGATTCATCTCTGGCTGGCGTGGATACTGGTAATTTTTTCCGGTCTCCATGCGTTGGCAGCATTGAAGCACCACTTTATCGATCGTGATGCGACCCTCACCCGGATGCTCGGTCGCAAAGCCTGAAATTCAACCTCGACTCAAAGGAAAAGAAAGCATGTTGAAAAAGACTCTGGCCGCTCTGGCAATCGGTTCTGCCGTGCTGTCCGCCAACGTAATGGCTGCTGACTATGTAGTAGACAAGGAAGGCCAGCACGCCTTCGTCGACTTCAAGATCAGCCACTTGGGCTACAGCTACATCACCGGCACCTTCAAGGACATCGACGGCAAATTCAGCTTCGACGCTGCCAAGCCTGAAGACAGCAAGATCGAGTTCAACGTCAACACTGCCAGCGTGTTCACCAACCACGCCGAGCGCGACAAACACATCGCCAGCGCTGATTTCCTCAACGCCAGCAAGTTTGGCAAAGCCACTTTCGTTTCCACCAGCGTCAAGTCCACCGGTGCCAATACCGCTGACGTGACCGGCGACCTGACCCTGCTGGGCGTGACCAAGCCAGTGGTCGTGAAAGCAACCTTCCTGGGCGAAGGCAAGGATCCATGGGGCGGCTACCGTGCCGGCTTCGAAGGCACCACCACCATCAAGCGTTCCGATTTCGGCAAGCAGAAAGACCTCGGGCCGAAGTCCGATGCAGTCGAGCTGTATGTTTCGTTTGAAGGTGTGAAAGCGAAGTAATTCTCGCCGCCATAAAAAAACGCCCCTGGTCGCAAGGCCGGGGGCGTTTTTTATTGATGCAACACAGATCCCTTGTAGGAGCTGCCGAAGGCTGCGATCTCTTGATCTTGATTTTTGAAGATCAAGATCAAGATCAAAAGATCGCAGCCTTCGGCAGCTCCTACACAAAGCGATTTGCAGTGCTCAAAAAAATGCCCCGGTTCTTTCGAACGGGGGCATTTTTCATTGCGGCATGAAACTCAGCGATTGCGCGTCAGCAAGGCTGGTTTCTCGCCACGCGGGCGGCTTGGCAGTTGATCGAGTTGCTCAGGTGTCGGAAAGCGGTCGGCTTTCGATTCCTTGTGCATGATCTTCGGGCCGTTGCTGCGCGGGTTCTGCACGGCCGGTTCGCTGCGCGGCTGATCGTCACGGGCCGGGCGGCGATTGCGTGGTGCGGATTCGTCACGACGACCCTGACCGTCACGCGGTGCGCCATTGCGCGGGCCGCTGCGTTTGGCCGGTGGCGTGCCGGTGGTCGAGCCATTGCTGTTGCGCGGGCCGTTCTGTCGACCCTGTGGCTGGCCACCACGAGGTGCGCCAGTGCCTGCGCCTTGCGCCGGAGCGCCCGGACGACGGCCACGACCCCCGGCAGGGGCGGCTTTCGGCACGTAATCAACGCGGTTACCGAAGTTATCGATATCGTCGTCGAGGAACTCGTCCGGAGCGCGGTCAGCTGCTGCACGCGGTGGCTGACTCGGACGCTGTTCGCGGCTCGGCGTACCTTCGCGTGGCTTCTGCTGACGGGCAGGGCGCTCGCCACGTTCACCGGCCGGCTTTTCCTTGCCTTTGTCCTTGCCTTTGTCCTTGCGACCGCCGCCACCGCCACCGCCATTCGGGCCGTCGCCGCGTGGGCCACGGGAATTGCGCGGGTTGCGGATGTCCGGACGCTCGCGGGCTTCCGGCTTCTCGGCTTCGATGGTGCTGGAGTCGAAGCCCATCAGGTCGCCGTCGGCGATCTTCTGCTTGGTCATGCGCTCGATGCTTTTCAGCAGTTTTTCTTCGTCCGGTGCGACCAGCGAGATCGCCTCGCCCGAACGACCGGCACGGCCGGTACGACCGATACGGTGCACGTAGTCTTCATCGACGTTCGGCAGCTCGAAGTTGACTACATGCGGCAACTGGTCGATGTCCAGGCCACGGGCCGCAATGTCGGTAGCAACCAGAATGCGCACTTCGCCGGCCTTGAAGTCGGCCAGAGCTTTGGTGCGCGCGTTCTGGCTCTTGTTGCCGTGAATCGCCACCGCCGGCAGACCGTGTTTGTCCAGGTATTCGGCGAGACGGTTGGCGCCGTGCTTGGTGCGGGTGAACACCAGTACCTGTTCCCACGCGCCGGCGGTGATCAGGTGCGCCAGCAGGGCACGCTTGTGGCTGGCCGGCAGGCGGAACACGCGTTGCTCGATGCGCTCGACCGTGGTGTTCGGCGGCGTGACTTCGATGCGTTCCGGGTTGTGCAGCAGTTTGCCGGCAAGATCGGTGATGTCTTTGGAGAATGTTGCCGAGAACAGCAGGTTCTGACGCTTGGCCGGCAGACGCGCGAGGACTTTCTTCACGTCGTGCACAAAGCCCATGTCGAGCATGCGGTCGGCTTCGTCGAGGACGAGAATTTCCACGTGGGACAGATCGACGCTGCCCTGGCCGGCGAGATCGAGCAGACGACCCGGGCAGGCGACGAGAACGTCGACGCCACGGGACATGGCCTGGACCTGCGGGTTCATGCCGACGCCGCCGAAGATGCAGGCGCTGACGAATTTCAGGTCACGGGCGTAGATCTTGAAGCTCTCGTGCACCTGGGCCGCGAGTTCGCGGGTCGGGGTCAGGACCAGCACGCGCGGTTGGCGCGGACCGTGACGCTGGGATTTGTCCGGGTGACCGTTGGGGAACAACCGCTCCAGAATCGGAAGGGCGAAGCCGCCGGTTTTACCGGTACCTGTCTGAGCCGCCACCATCAGGTCGCGACCTTGCAACACGGCGGGAATGGCCCGCTGTTGCACCGGAGTAGGCTCGGTATAGCCCGCATCTTCGATGGCACGGACTAAAGCCTCGGAGAGACCGAGGGAAGCAAAGGACATGAGTAATCCTGTTTTAGTTAGGGCTTGGCCCAATGGGAGTCTTGCCTGGCGCGAATCACGTTTAAGAGGACGCAATCCCGTCCGGTCCAGCGGCGGTTCCGAAGGCTCGTCAGGAGCGCTCGCGCGGGCTGAAAGCTGCGCTGTAGCGGGTCGTGAGGCCTGTTACGGTTCCGGGCGTCCGGGCGTGAGCCTGGCGGGAACGCCGGAGTATAACAGAGCAATCACTGCGCGCTGCTTTCCTGCTGCTCAACGGTTTTGCCGTTGGCCGTGGCCGAGCGCAGTGATGCGCTGTCAACCGGTGCGGCGCCATAGCGCGCGCTGAGTTCGGCGTAGGCCGGTTCGCGCTTGAAACGCCTGAGTTCGGCGCCGAAACGCTGCACCAGCAAGTCCATGCCAGCATTGCGCCGAACCGCGAGAAACTGGCTCTGACGGCTGATAACTGTCGGGTTTTCCGTGATCAGATCGCGAATATTCAGTTCATCGAGCAAATGCTGGCCGACGCGGCGATCAGTGATCAGCAGGTCGATACGCCCGCGCACCAGTTTGCCGAAGTTGGCCTCATGGGTGGGCGCCGGTTCGCGGTTGAACAAGTTCGACTGGCTGAAATCCGGGCTGTACAGATAGCCCGGCGAGGTGCCGATGGTCAGGCCCTTGAGCTGTTCGAGTGTGCTGAACGGGTGCGGCCGATCGTTGGCGTAGAACATCACGAATTCAACATCGGACAACGGTTCGCTGGGGTAGAGCAGGGTGGCATCACGCTCGGCGCTGTGAAAAATGTCCAGCGCACCGTCGGCCTGACCGGTTTCAAGCATCGACAGGCAGCGCTTCCACGGCAGGAACTGCCATTGAACTTCAATGCCCAACCGCTTGAACACGATGGCTGTGGTTTCGTAGTCCAGACCGAGGTTCTGCCCGTCCTGTTCGTACACGTACGGCGCCCATGGCTCGGTGACAATGCGCAACTTCTCGCCCCGAGCGGCGAAGCTCAGGCAAGTCAGAAGGATAACGCTCAGCAGTTGGGCGATGACGGGCATGGCCTGAGGTTAGTACGCGAAACGCCAGATGAGAAGCTCTGGCATGCATGTTTCGCGCAGTCCCCGTGCGGATTGGCCGCAACAGCCTTATTTGCTCGAAGTTTTGAGCAAATGTTGATGGACCGTTGCGTGGCGTGTTCCCAGGATCCGCTTGACCAGGCCACGACTGAACCAGTCTTTGAGCAAGTGCTGGCAAACCGGCTTGCCAATGCGTTCCTGCTGGTTTTGCAGCGCCTTGTCCCACCACACCCGTGCACACGCCTGATCGAACTCGTTGGGGTGTTCATAGCAGCCGTAGAGGATTTCGCGGATGAACTGACGCAGATGTGCCGGCAACAGCAGCGTAATGAGCTTGTGAAACACGCGCTGCAGGCGCGGTGGTCGGGGCAATTGCGGTGATACGCGGCGGGTGTCGTCCAGTGCAGCCTGGCCGGTCGGATTGTCGCCGTGTTTGGCGACCCAGGCCTGAACCTTGGCCCTGAACAGATGTTTGCGACTCCAGTAATGATGGATCAGGTCCGGGCACTTGTTGACGTCCAGCGTGCGATAGGCGGCCACTGACAGGCAGAACTCTTCGAGGGTGTAGGCGCCCTGTGCAGCCGGAAACAATTCATCAATCAAGGCGATGGAGCGGTCGAGCACATGGGCGTCCTGCCGGTGCAAACCGATGACGCCAGAGTTGAGCAGGCGCATGTGATCGTCAGTCAGGCCCTTGTCCAGCAGTGTTGCCGACAGTGTGCGGTAAAGCAGGCTCGCTTTGTTGTCGCCATATCGGGCGTGGTAGTCATTGCACAGCAGGGTGCCGGGCTGCACCCGCTCGAACAGTTTGAGCGGCGAGCAGTGGAAAAACGTATCGGTGTCGATCAACAGCGCCGTTTCGTATTCGGCCAGTACCGAGCGCAATGCGACGTGTTTGATGCGGAAGTGATAACCGTGGGGCTCGCTCCATGTCTGGCGCGTTTGCGCGTCAAGAGGGCGAACACGTACGGGAAGCTGTTCATAGGGTTGCGGATTGTCGGTGAAGACCTGGATGTCGATCGGGGCATCCGGTGTTTCGCGCAACCACGCCAAAGCACTGGCGATGCTGAAAACAGCTTCTTGATGGTAGGTCTCGGCGCCGAAAACCAGATAGACCAGTTGAGGGCGTTTTTTTGTTTGCGCGCAGATCATTGACGACAACATTCCATTGGTGCTTTTTAGTGAAAAGGCCCGATCAGGGCCTTTTGTACCGCATGAAAACCCTTCAGCGCGGTAGCTTGAGGTTGTTCCAGATCGCCAGGCTAGGTTCGGCCTGGTTCATCGAGTAGAAGTGCAGTCCCGGTGCGCCACCCTGCAACAGGCGTTCGCACATCTCGCTGACGACTTGCTCGCCAAAACGTTGAATGCTTTGCGTGTCATCGCCGTAAGCCTCCAGTTGCTTGCGGATCCAGCGCGGGATTTCCGCACCGCAGGCATCGGAGAAACGCGCGAGTTTGCTGTAGTTGGTGATCGGCATGATCCCCGGCACGATCGGCAGATCCACGCCCAGTGCCTGCAAACGGTCGACGAAGTAGAAGTAGCTGTCGGCGTTGAAGAAGTACTGGGTGATCGCGCTGTCGGCACCGGCACGGGCCTTGCGCACGAAGTTGGCGAGATCGTCCTCATAGTTGCGCGCCTGCGGATGCATCTCCGGGTAGGCGGCGACTTCGATGTGGAAATGGTCGCCGGTCTCTTCACGAATGAATTCGACCAGTTCATTGGCGTGACGCAGCTCACCGCTGGTCATGCCCATGCCGGACGGCAAATCGCCACGCAGGGCGACGATGCGCTTGATGCCGGCAGCCTTGTATTCGTTCAGCAGGCCGCGCAGGTCGTCCTTGCTGTCGCCGACGCACGACAGGTGCGGTGCGGCGGGTACTTTGACTTCGCTTTCGAGCTGCAACACGGTATTGAGCGTGCGGTCACGGGTCGAGCCGCCAGCGCCGTAGGTGCAGGAAAAGAAATCAGGGTTGTAAGTGGCCAGTTGACGGGCAGTGGCGAGCAGCTTTTCCTGCCCGGCATCGGTCTTGGTCGGGAAAAACTCGAAGCTGTAGCGACGGTCTTGGGACATGGTCATACCCTTTGGAACACAAAGCCTTTGAAGCTTGCAAAGCCCCTGTGGGAGCGGGCTTGCTCGCGAATGCGCTGGGTCAGTCAACAAAGATGTTGAAGGACTGATCGCCTTCGCGGGCAAGCCCGCTCCCACAGGGGAGGCAGGCCGACGCGTCAATCAGTAGCGATAAGCGTGCGGCTTGAACGGGCCTTCGACGGTGACGCCGATGTAGTCAGCCTGTTGCTTGGTCAGTTGGGTGACCACACCGCCGAAGCCGCGGACCATTTCCAGGGCCACTTCTTCGTCGAGTTTCTTGGGCAGCACTTCAACGGTCAGACGCTCGGCTTTCTGCGCTGGCGACAGGTCGGCGTACTTCTGGCCGAACAGGAAGATCTGAGCCAGAACCTGGTTGGCGAACGAACCGTCCATGATGCGGCTCGGGTGACCGGTGGCGTTGCCCAGGTTCACCAGACGGCCTTCGGCCAGCAGGATCAGGTAGTCGTCGTTCTGTGGATCGAAGCTGCCGGCGCCGGTGCGGTGAACCTTGTGCACCTGTGGCTTCACTTCTTCCCACGCCCAGTTCTTGCGCATGAAAGCGGTGTCGATTTCGTTGTCGAAGTGACCGATGTTGCAGACCACAGCGCGCTTCTTCAGGGCCTTGAGCATGTTCGCGTCGCAAACATTGACGTTACCGGTGGTGGTCACGATCAGGTCGATCTTGCCCAGCAGTGCTTTGTCGATGCTCGCTTCGGAACCGTCGTTGATACCGTCGATGAACGGCGATACCAGTTCGAAACCGTCCATGCAGGCTTGCATGGCGCAGATCGGGTCGACTTCGGAAACCTTGACGATCATGCCTTCCTGACGCAGGGACTGGGCCGAGCCCTTGCCCACGTCACCGTAACCGATGACCAGCGCTTGCTTGCCGGACAGCAGGTGGTCGGTGCCACGCTTGATCGCATCGTTCAGGCTGTGACGGCAGCCGTACTTGTTGTCGTTCTTGGACTTGGTCACCGAGTCGTTGACGTTGATGGCCGGGATCTTCAGCTCGCCCTTGGCCAGCATGTCCAGCAGACGGTGTACGCCGGTGGTGGTTTCTTCGGTCACGCCGTGAACGCGATCGAGCACTTGCGGGTATTTCTTGTGCAGCAGCTCGGTGAGATCGCCGCCGTCGTCAAGGATCATGTTGGCGTCCCATGGCTGACCGTCCTTGAGGATGGTCTGCTCCAGGCACCACTCGTACTCTTCTTCAGTCTCGCCTTTCCAGGCGAACACCGGGATACCGGCAGCGGCGATAGCGGCAGCGGCCTGATCCTGAGTGGAGAAAATGTTGCAGGACGACCAGCGCACTTCGGCACCCAGGGCAACCAGGGTTTCGATCAGCACGGCAGTCTGAATGGTCATGTGGATGCAGCCGAGGATTTTCGCGCCCTTGAGCGGCTGCTCGGAGGCGTACTTGCGGCGCAGGCCCATCAGGGCAGGCATTTCCGATTCGGCGATGATGGTTTCGCGACGGCCCCAGGCAGCCAGGGACATGTCGGCAACTTTGTAATCGGTAAAATCGGCAGGCGTGTTGACAGCGCTCATGAAGAGCCTCCATTCGTAATGTATGCGAATGGGCGCCGTTGTGCGTTTAGTGTCCGGCGTGAGCCGGTCAACGCCCCATCCGAGCCTGACAGGTCGAACCTGCTGCAGCGCCCCTCGGACAGGTGGCGGGAAAACGGTATCAATCGAAGATGACCGTTTTAAAACGGGGGCGATTATAGCTGCCCGGGCTGATCTTCCAAAGGGTTTCTGTCGGCCAGATGAAGATCGCCAATGGCGACCATAGTCGCAGCTGGCTGGAGCCTGACTGATCGGTCTGCCAAGATGGGCGCATCTTTCGGCAAGCGCTCAGGAGTGAACATGAATTTCCACACCCGCAAATGGGTAAAACCCGAAGACCTCAACCCCAACGGCACCCTGTTCGGCGGCAGCCTGCTGCGCTGGATCGATGAAGAAGCAGCGATCTACGCGATCGTGCAACTGGGCAACCAGCGTGTCGTGACCAAGTACATCTCGGAAATCAACTTCGTCAGCGCCTCGCGCCAGGGCGACATCATCGAACTGGGCATCACCGCCACCGAATTCGGCCGCACCTCGATCACCCTGACCTGCGAAGTGCGCAACAAGATCACCCGCAAGAGCATCCTGACCGTCGAGAAGATGGTTTTCGTCAATCTCGGCGAAGACGGCCTGCCGGCGCCGCACGGGCGAACCGAGATCAAATATGTGAAAGACCAGTTTCAGGAAGATGAACCCGTTACCAGGTGACATGGGCGGCGCGCCCTTCGCGAGCAAGCCCGCTCCCACATTTGGAATGCGTTCCCTTGCGGAAGCAATCCCGCTCCACATTTGGAATTGGAATGCGTTCCCTTGTGGGAGCGGGCTTGCTCGCGAATGCGGTTGTGCAGCCACCGAATCTTTATCTGACCACTGAACAGTCGTGAGCCGCGGGAGTCGTAGCTAAACACCACCCCCCACGGTTCTCACGCCATGACCACCCCCACCAGCGACAAGACCCCCGACCTCTCGGCCAAGGAACAGCACGAAGTCGAGAAGAGCCAGCCGCCGCGCGCGGCCGTTCTGCATGAAATCATCCGCACCCAGGGCGATCAGGAGCTGGAGCGCAGCATTGCCGCGCTGTGGTGGTCAGCGCTGGCGGCAGGCCTGACCATGGGCCTGTCGCTGATGGGCATGGGTTTACTCAATTCGCGCTTGCCTGATGGTGACGAATTCAAGGTGATCGCCAGTTTTGGCTACTGCGCGGGGTTCCTCGCAGTGATCCTTGCGCGCCAGCAACTGTTCACCGAGAACACCCTGACCGCCGTGCTACCGGTGATGACCAAACCGACGCTGCTCAATTTCGCCCGATTGATCCGCCTGTGGAGCGTGGTCCTGATCGGCAACCTCTGCGGGACGATTCTGGTCGCCTACGTGATGCTGGAGCTGCCGATCTTCGACAGCAAGACCGACGTCGCCTTCCTCGAAATCGGCCGCAAGGTCATGGAGCACAGTGCCAGTCAGATGTTTGCCAAGGGCATCGTTTCCGGCTGGATGATCGCCACCATGGTCTGGATGATCCCGTCCATGGAGAGCGCGAAGATGTGGATCATCATCCTCATCACTTACTTCATGGCACTGGGCGACTTCACCCATATCGTCGTCGGATCGGCGGAAGTGTCGTATCTGGTGTTTGCCGGCGAATTGCCGTGGAGTGATTTCTGGGCGGTATTCGCCGGGCCGACATTGGCGGGGAACATCATTGGCGGCAGTTTCATCTTCGCGCTGATCAGCCATGCGCAGATTCGCAGCGAAAGCGGTGCGCCGCAGGCTGACAAGCCGAGCCCTGATGAAACAGGCTCGGCAGGTAAACGCGCAGTGGGTACCGAGCACCGGGGCGAATAGCTTCAGGCTTGCAGCGTCGGCTGATCTGCAGCTGCCGCGTCCTCGGGTGCTTTCAGCTGGCCCTCCCATCGGGCGATGACCAACGGCGCCAAGGCATTGCCCAGCACATTGAGAGCGGTGACGGGCATGTCCATCAGGCGATAGACGCCAGCAATGATCGCGACGCCTTCTACCGGCAATCCTGCGGTAGTCAGCGTCGCGGTCAAAATGATGAACATGAAGCCCGGCACCCCTGCGGCCCCTTTGGACGTCAGCACCATGATCAATACCAGCATGGCTTGATCGGCCCAGCCCAGGTCGATGCCGTAAGCCTGGGCGATGAACAGGGTTCCCAGCCCTGCAAACAGTGAAGCGCCATCGAGATTGAATGAATAGCCCAAGGGAATGACCATGCTGGTGATTGAGCGCGGCGCGCCATATCGCTGCATTTTTTCAATCAGTTGCGGCATCACCGTGGCGGACGCCGCGCTGCTGTAAGCCAGTATGAGTTCACTGCGGATTTCCCTGAGAAGGTGAAAAAATCCGATGCCGGCGATGCGTGCCACCAGCCCCAGTACGCCGAATGCGAACAGCAACACCGCCAGGTAAGTGACAGCGATCAGCTTGGCCAGCGGCATCAACGCACTGAGACCGAAGCTGGCCACGGTGACTCCGATCAGGCCGAAGATGCCGATCGGCGAATAGTGCATGACCAGATGGGTAACTTTGAACATGGTGTCCGAAATGGCTTGCATGACTGCGATCAAAGGCGCCCTTTGCTGCTCGGGCAGCATTGACAAGGCGCAGCCGAACACAATAGCGAAAAACAGCACCGACAGCAGTTTGCCCTGGGACATCGCCAGCACGATGTTATCGGGCACGATGTTGACCAGCGTTCGGCCAAGGTTTTGCGTTTCCCCGGCAGTGGCCAAAGCGGATGCCGGTGCTTGCAGGGTGCTGCTGAAGTCCGCGCCGGCGCCGGGTTGGAATACGTTACCGACGACCAGCCCGAAGACGATGGCAATACTGGTGATGGTAAAGAAGTAGACCAGCGTCTTGATGCCGACTCGCCCGAGCGCTTTTGTGCTGCCGGCGCCAGCAATGCCGACCACCATGCAGGCAAAGACCAGCGGCACCACGATCATCTTCATCAGCCGGATAAACAGATCACCGGCCGGCTGCAGCAGGTTGTCGATAAACCATGCCTTGTGCTCCGGAAACTGGTTGAGAAGGATGCCGACGACGATCCCGGCGACCAGCCCGATCATGATGCGGGTGACAAGGCTCGAGGTGTTTTTCTTGCTCATGTTGTGCCCCTTTTTTCTTGTGTTTGTTGGTGGGGAAATCAGCGCGCGAAGAGGTTGTTGAAGTCCTTGAAGCCTTTGACTTCGATTGGATTACCGCTCGGGTCGAGGAAAAACATTGTGCGTTGTTCCCCTGGCTCGCCGGCAAAGCGGATCACGGGTGGAATCTCGAAAAGGGTGCCGAGGCGGATCAAGCGTTCAGCCAGTGCCAGCCACTCCTGCAGCGGCAGGACGACGCCAATGTGCGGCATCAACACCTTGTGCTCGCCTACTTGTCCGGAGCGGGTAGTGGCAAACGGAACGCCCAGATGCAGGGAGATCTGGTTGCCGAAAAAATCGAAGTCGACCCATGTCTCGGTACTGCGGCCCTCGATGCAGCCCAACACATCCCGATAAAAAATCCGCGACTGGTCCAGGTCGCAAACATGGTATGCAGCGTGAAAAGGTCTGTTCATGGGGTAGCCCTGAGTGAAGGAACTCTCAGGTTAAGCAGGCCGTACGGCGAGGCATAACGGCTTCGCCTTGTTCTGAGCGAAAGGAAAACTTATGGACGTACGCTTTCTGAGAAGTCTGGTGGCCGTCATTGAAACCGGCTCGATTGCAGCGGCGGCGCGGCGGGAAAATCGTACGGCGGCGGCAATCAGTCAGCGTGTGCAGACGCTCGAACGTACCCTGGGCTGTACGCTGCTGCTGCGCACAGCCCATGCGGTGCACCCGTCGGATCAATGCCTGATGGCTTTGCCGAAGATCAAAGCAATTATTGAACTGACACAGGTATTGCAGCATGACCTGCACCAGGATGGATTAACGGGCGAAGTGAAAGTCGGCGCCATTTCCACCGCCCTGACCGGCGTACTGCCAGACTTGATCGAGCGCCTGACACTGTCGGCACCCAACCTGAAACTCAGGATCACCCCGGGTGACTCGAAAAGCCTTTACGAAAAAGTGCTCAATGGCGAACTGGACGCGGCCATTCTGGTGAGGCCGCCATTTCAGCCGCCGAAGGCATTGGCCTGTACGGTGCTGAGGATCGAGAAGCTGGTGCTGGTTGCGCCGCCTGCATGTGTCGGAAAATCGCTCGATACGCTGCTGCGCGAAGGACCTTTGATTCGTTACGACGCGCGTTCCTGGGGCGGTCAGATTGCTCAGCGATATCTTGCTGAACAGGCAATCGAGCCCGAAGTGCTGTGTGAACTGGATGCGCTGGAGACCATCGTGATGCTGGTTGCGCAGGGCATGGGCGTTTCGCTGGTACCGCAATGGTCCGGGATGGCGCTGGAAGGGTTGTACGTTTTGCCGGTGGAGGAGGGACACCTTTACTCACGGGAGCTGGTGGTGATGCACGGCTCGGCGCCGCACCGCCCGTTGGCGATGCGGCACCTGCTCGATCTACTCGGCAGCCCGCCTTGATGAAACTCAATGAAGGGCCACGGCGATGCGTCAGTGCGCAGACTCGCTCGCTACAGTCGGCTCATTGCGCGTCGCGTGCTTGACCAGTTTGCCGATGGACAGGCCCTGCAACAGGATCGACGACAGCACGACGATGTAGGTGATGCTCAGCAACAGATCGCGTTCCGGGCCCAGTGGCAGGGCCAGCGCCAGTGCCACCGAGACACCGCCGCGCAAGCCGCCCCAGGTGAGGATGCGGATGGTGCCGGCCGGCACTGAGCGCCACCGACGCAGCAGCAGGATCGCCGGCGCCACGGTGAGCAGACGCGACAGCAGAATCGCCACCGCCAGCAGACCCGCTGCGGCCATGTGCAACCAGTTGAAAGGGAGCAGCAACAACTCCATGCCGATCAGTGCAAACAGCAGCGCATTGAGCATGTCATCGAGCAATTCCCAGAAGCCATCGAGGTAGCGCCGGGTCATGTCGTTCATTGCCAGATTGCGCCCAAGGTTGCCGATGATCAGGCCGGCCACCACCATCGCGATCGGTGCCGAAACGTGCAGTTCGGTGGACATCGCCGAACCGCCGATCACCAGAGCCAGGGTCAGCATTACCGTGATCTGATGCTGCTCGACGCTTTTGATCATGCGATAGACCAGATAGCCGATCAGCCCGCCGAACAACACACCGCCAATCGCCTCATGGACGAAGAGCATCGCCGTGGCACTGACAGTCGGGGTTTCGCCCAGTTGCGCGATGCCCAGCAGTACGGTGAAGACCACGACCGCCGTGCCGTCGTTGAATAGCGATTCGCCGACGATGGTGGTTTTCAATGGTTTCGAAGCGTTGGCCGTACGCAGTACGCCGAGTACGGCAATCGGATCGGTCGGCGAAATCAGCGCGCCGAACAACAGGCAGTAAAGGAAACTCACGTGCCAGCCGAAGAGGGCAAAAATGTAGAAAGCCAGGCTGCCGATGACGACGGTGGCGATCAATACGCCGAAGGTGGCCAGCAGGCCGATCGGCCACCGGTAACTGCGCAAGTCATTCAGGTTAACGTGCAGGGCGCCGGCGAACAGCAGAAACGACAGCATCCAGTTCATCAGCAGATCGCCGAAGTCGATCTGGCCGATCAGTTGCTGCACGCGGTCTTCGAGGCCGGGAAAACCGAGGACACTGAGGCCTTGCAGGATCAGCGAAAACAGCAGCGCTGTGACCATTACGCCAATGGTCGGCGGCAGGCCTATGAAACGGAAATTGACGAAGGTCAGAAGGGTGGTCAAACAGATAAAAGCGGCGACAAGTTCAAGCATCCGGAGTCCTTTGGATGAAGGGTGAATGGAGTGCGACCGGAGATTGGGCGCAGAAGTTGAAGGGGTGGGGGCTCGGTCTGGCACCACAATCAGCCAGACACATTGACCGTACTCGCCCGCCGCCGTTGCAGGTAGATGAACAACAGCGCCGTCAGCACCGTCAGCACGCCAACCAGTGCCCCGGTCCACGGCAAGTCCGCCAGATCCGCGCCGCTGGCGACTACCAGTCCGCCGATCCAGGCACCTGCGGCGTTACCGAGGTTGAACGCGCTCTGGTTCAGCGTCGAGCCGAGATTCGGCGCTTCGTGGGCCTGATCGATGATCAGCAGCTGCAGAATCGGGCACAGCGCAAAGGCGAAAATCCCCCACAGCACCAGCGTGATTGCCGCCGGAATTACCGAACGGCTGGTCTGGCTGAAGGCCGCGAGAATTACCACGACTGCCAGCGCTACACCGACCAGCGACGGCAACAAACGGCTATCGGCCAGGCGCCCGCCGAGCATGCTGCCTGCCGTCAGGCCAACGCCGAACAACAGCAGCATCACCGTCACGCCGTGGGGGCTGACGCCAGTGATGTCTTGCAGGATCGGTGCGATATACGTGAATACGCTGAACAGACTGGTCGAGGCCAGCACGCTCATGCCCAGCGCCAGCAGCACGTTGGCCTTGCCCAGTACTTTGAATTCGCTGGCGAGGTTGGCCTTGTCCATCGCGATGTGTCTGGGCAACCACAACCATTGCGCCAGCGCCGCAACAACGCCGATCACCGACACCGCCCAGAAGGTCGAACGCCAGCCAGCGTATTGACCCAGCGCCGTGCCTAAGGGCACGCCGAGGACGTTGGCCAATGTCAGGCCGGTGAACATCATCGCAATGGCTTGCGCGCGCTTGTTTGGCGCGACCAGCCCGGCGGCGACCACCGAGCCGATCCCGAAAAACGCGCCATGACACAGTGCCGTGACGACGCGCGCCGCCATCAGCGTTGCGTAGTTCGGCGCGAGTGCGCAAAGCACATTGCCAAGAATGAACATCAGCGTCATGCCCAACAGCGTTGCTCTGCGCGGCATGTTGGCGGTGCCGATCGCCAGAATCGGTGCACCGAACACCACGCCCAGGGCGTAACCGGTGATCAGCAGGCCGGCATGTGGAATGCTCACGGCAAGGTCGCGGGCCACATCGGGTAGCAGGCCCATGATGACGAATTCGGTGGTGCCGATGCCGAACGCGGCAACGGCGAGTGCAAGCAAAGCGAGGGGCATGCGCAAGGTCTCTGTCAGTCGTCTTGACGCTTTGATCAGGCATACGCGTGCCAGCGACCGTTTTCGGAGAAAGCGGAGCAGGCAGCTTTTATTGGTTTTTTTTTGGTGTGCAGCTGAGTACGGCGTGGTGGGTTGCAGTATAAACAGCTGCTGACACATGGCGAATCAATAATCTGACTGGTTGTCGTGTGGATTACTTTATGTCCACTGCAGAAGCTGCCGAAGGCTGCGGTTTTTTGCTTTTGGTTTTGACAGACAAGGTCTAAAGATCGCAGCCTTCGGCCGCTCCAACAAGATAATAAAAACAAAGGAGTCAATTGTGCTGGCAACAGCTCTGGTAATGGTGGCGGCGCTGTTGCATGCGGCGTGGAATACCCTGATCAAGTTCAGTGCCGAGCGGCTGCTGGTGGTGGCGTGCATGGACACCGTGGCGCTGTTGTTCGTCGCCCTCGCGTTGCCCTTCGTGAGTTTGCCGCCTGCGGAGATCTGGCCATGGATTCTCGCTTCGGCGGCGTTTGAGCTGCTGTATCGCTATCTGTTGATTCAGGCTTATCGCGTGGGCGATCTGGGTCTGGTCTATCCGTTGATGCGCGGGCTTTCACCGCTGGTAGTGCTGGCGTTGACCCTGATGTTCGCCGGTGAGGAGCTGAGCACGCAGCAGATTTTCGGAATCATGCTGATCCCGTTGGGCATGGTCTGCCTGCTGTGGCAGGGCGGTGGCGGCGGCCGTTTGCCGTGGTCAATGCTGCCGGTCGTGGCGCTGATCGGCCTGTGCATTGGTTGCTATACCTACATCGATGGTCAGGCGCTGCGGCGTTGGTCGCATCCGCTGGATTATCTGGTCTGGGTCACGTTGCTCAGTGCCTGGCCGTTTCCGCTGTTGGCATGGGTCGCCCGGCGCCCCGCATTCCTGCTGTTCTGGCGCGAGCAATGGAGACTGGGCCTGGCGGTCGGGTTCTGTGTGTTGTTCAGCTACGCTCTGGTGCTGTGGGCGATGCAGTTGGGGTCGATCGCCGAAGCGGCGGCGTTGCGCGAAATCAGCGTGATTCTGGTGGTGCTGTTCGGCATGCGTTACCTGAAAGAACCTTTCGGCCGGCCGCGGCTCTTAGCCTGTGGGCTGGTGCTGATCGGCATGCTGGTGATGAAGTTCTGACCGCTCGCCAATTACTCGAATCGAAAAAAAGGACGACGTTATGACGGTGGCTCTGTGGTGTGTGTTGATCGCGATTTTTCTGCCGTACGTGTGCACGATCGTGGCGAAGGCAACCGGCGGTTTCCGCCTCAAGGACAATTACGATCCAAGGGATTTTCTCGACAGCGTCGATGGCGTCGCCCGTCGCGCCCATGCTGCGCAACTGAACAGCTTTGAAGTGACGCCGGCCTTTGCCGCAGCGGTGATCGTTGCACATCTGGTCGGCACTGCGGAGCTGGTAACGGTCAATGTGCTGGCGGTGCTGTTTATCACCAGTCGCCTGCTGTACATCATTTGCTACCTGGCCGACTGGGCTGCACTGCGTTCGGTGGTGTGGTTTATCGGGATGGGGTTGATTGCTTCGTTCTTCTTTGTGTCTATCTGATAGCAGGATCAAAAGATCGCGGCCTGCGGCAGCGCCTACAGAGGAATGCGTACTCCTGTAGGAGCTGCCGAAGGCTGCGATCTTTTGCTTTTAGGGTTCGTCAGCCACCTGCGGCACTTGCGGCAACGCTGCCCCTTTGGGCCAGAGCATCCAGATCTGCCCTTGCTGCTTCATGTCTCCGGCCAGTTGCCCGGCCGCATCGCCGGTGCCCCAGAACAGATCCGCGCGCACCTCACCGGCAATCGCGCCGCCGGTGTCCTGCGCCGCGACCGGGCGTACCAGCGGTGTGCCATCAGGTTTGGTGGTCGACAGCCATAACAGACTGCCCAACGGAATCACCTTGCGATCCACCGCCGCGCTGTAGCCAGCGGTCAGCGGCACATTCAGCGAGCCGCGCGGGCCTTCGTTGCTGTCCGGGTTGCGAGTGAAAAACACGTAGCTCGGATTGCTGGCGAGCAGCTCAGGGATGCGCGTCGGGTTGGCCTTGGCCCAATTGCTGATCGCGCTCATGGTCACGTCTTCTTTCTTCAGCTCGCCCTGCTCGACGAGCCAGCGACCGATCGGCCGGTACGGGTGGCCATTCTGGTCGGCGTAAGCGATGCGCAACTGTTTGCCGTCCTCGGTCTGAATCCGGCCCGACCCCTGGATCTGCAGAAATTGCAGGTTCATCGGATCAGTCAGATAGGCAACGACGGGCGCTTTCACGCCTTTGGATGCAATCGTCGCCGCGTCGTCGTAAGGCTTGAGCACGCGACCTTCGAGGCGGCCGCGCAGGCGCTTGCCTTTGAGTTCCGGATAGAGGCTGTCGAGCGAGACAATGATCATGTCCTCGGGCACGCCATACACTGGCACGTTTGCTGACGCGGTCGGCGTCAGGCTGCCGGGGTAGACCGGTTCGTAGTAGCCCGTGATCAGACCGTTGGGGTTGTCGTTTTCGGCGCGCAGGCCGAAGACATCGAGGTTGTGCTTGAGAAATGCGCGAATCTCGGCGGCGCTTTGCGGCACATTGGCCGCCGCTGCGCAGGTCGGGGCCCACACTGCGTCGGTTTTGAGACGGGTGCAGGCGCTGCGCCACGAACCGAAACCGGCGACCAGGTCGCTGTCGGACACAGCGGGCAGGGCTTCCCAAGTGGCGCTTGAGTAGGTGGCCAGTGCATGGGTTTTCGGTTTGTCGCTGTCACCGCCGGTGCAGCCAGTGAGTGCGGCCAGCAGGGGAAGGGTGGCAAGCAGTGGGTGACGCCAGGCCTGGAAACGGCGATTCATGGAGTGATTCCTGTGCCGGTTGCCCAAGTGCTCCATGCGCTCAGGCAACCCGTATTTTTAATAGGGCTATTGGTGTTTGACGGTGACGCGAGGATACTGGCCGCCGATTTCCGCGACCTGAAGCCGCCATGACCCTCAAACGAATTGCTGTTGTATTGCTGGCCTGCCTGACCCTGTCCGCCTGTGGCGGCGTTGACCCGAATTCGCCGCTGGGCCAGCGCAAGGCCATCTTCAAGCAGATGCTCAAGACCAGCGAAGACCTGGGCGGCATGTTGCGCGGGCGCATTGCGTTCGACGGGCCAAAATTCACCGAGGGTGCGGTCAAGCTCGATGCCTTGTCCCATGAACCGTGGGAGCATTTTCCGCAGGTGCGCGAAGAAGATCACACCAGCGCCAAAGATGATGTCTGGCAGAAACAGGCGCGTTTTCAGCAACTGGCCCGCGCACTTGAAGCCGCCACCGGTGAACTGGTGGTTGCCAGCCAGGTTCAGCCGTACAAGGTCAGCAATCTCGGGCCGGCCGTGCAGAAAGTTGAAGATGCCTGCAGTGCTTGCCATAAAGAGTTTCGCGATCATTGATTTGTATTGCTTGAGCTGACACCTTCGCGAGCAGGCTCGCTCCCACCGTTGACCAGGTGGTTCATGTGGGAGCGAGCCTGCTCGCGAACGCGGTTTGCCATTCGCCACGAAACCAAAGTCTTACTTGTCGATCTCGTCCAGCGCTTCCTGCAGCTCTTTACGCGACTCTGCCAGTTTTTCCTTACGCTTGTTGATCTTCTCCGGATCGCCTTTCTTCATGGCTTTGTCGAGGTCCGCCTGACGCTGGCTCACCTCATGCTTGGCCTCCAGCACCTTGTTTTCGCGTTCTTTCTTCAAACCGGCGTCGGTGCAGTGTTCGTTCACTTCGCGCAGTGCGGTTTCCAGACCTGCCTGCTGCTCCATGTTGCCGCGCGATTTGGCCTGTTCGATCTGATTGATGATGCCCTGCTTCTTGGCAGCGCAACCGGTCAGGCCCGGGCCATCTTCTTCGGCCATGACCGGAGCGGCCATGACACCGCAAAGAGTAAGCAGGGCGAGCGGTGCGAGAAATTTCATAAAAGCTCCATGTGCATAGGCAATCGGGGTTGGAGGGCACTGCGCTGTTGGAGCGTCTGCCCGGCCGTTGGGTTCCCGCAAGGCGGGGATTGCAGATTCAGAAGCCGTCGATTCCGGCGGCTTTGAGAGTGTCACTCAAAGCCAGCACCTGCGGATCGCGAAAAAATGCGCTCAGCTGTGCCGCGCGTCCCGGGCCGATGCCGGCTTCTGCCTGCCATTGTTCAGTGTCGCGTTGTGCCAGGGCCTGCCATGAATCTTCCAGTTGTGCCTGTCCGGTCGGTGGCATGCCCAGCGCTTTCAACCAGTGAGCGAACGGCTGTTGCCGTGCGCCGTGAAAACTGTGGATCAGGCGTGCGCTGCTGCGCTCGCCGAGGCCGGCAATGTTAGCAAGCTCTGACGCGTCGAGGGTCAGCCAATCCAGCAGGTGTTTCAGGCGGCCTGTTTCCAAAAGTTTCTCCCAGGTGCCACGCCCGACATGGTGCATGGCCAGACCCTGCTTGCCACTGAGCCAGGTCAGGCGCGCGAGAAACTGGCTTTCACACCCGGGCGTTGGTTGCCAGCAGCTCAGGGCGTGGTAGTCGCCGGCATGGGGAATGCGGATGTCTGCCCGTTCGCTGGTGCGCAGCACGACACTGTCCAGACGTGGAATGGTCAGCCCGGCCAGACTGATTGCCACCTGGTCGCCCGGACGGATGTCGAGCGTTTGCCAGCGTTTGAGCGAGCTGACGCTGACCCGTTTGATCTCGCGGTCATCGAGTCTGACCGGCAGCAGTTCCAGTACCGGCGTGATGCGCCCGGTGCGGCCGATGTTGAAATTGACCTTGCGCACTTCGGCCAATGCCTGGGCGAACGGGTATTTCCAGGCAATCGCCCAATAAGGTGCCTTGGGCTGCCAACGGTGCGCAGGTGGCCGCTGGTTCTGGCGCAACACCACGCCGTCACTGGCAAAGGGCAGCGGCGAGCGATACCAGTGTTCGCGCCATTGTCGCGCGTCTTCGAATCGGGTGATGGGTTGTGTATAGGTCTGGGTTGTCGCGAATCCCAGCGTCTGCAGTTCTGACAAGCGTTCAGTAAGGTCTATCGGGCCTTGCGGCCAGTCCCAAACAAACAGGCCGATCCCGGCGGCCTGTTCGGCATCGAGGGTTTTACGCCCCATAAGGCCGGCCACGGTGGCGCGGGCATTAATACTGCCGGACCTGGCTTGCACATGTGCATTCAAGCGCCAGTAGAGTTCACCCTGCACCAGCAGATCCCGTGGCTGCGTCAGGCGTTGCGGAATGGTCGCGATCTTGCGCGCCGAGACTGTCCAGTCTTGACCAGTGACCCCGTCACCGCGACTGATGGCCTGGTGCAATATTCCCTGGCGATAGATCAACGTGACAGCCACACCGTCGACCTTGGGCTGCACCCAGACGTTCTGGCGATCGCGTAGCCAGTTGGCGACATCTTCGGCTTTGTGCAGCTTGTCCAGACCGGTGTGGGCGATCGGGTGGGTGACTTTGCCGGACGCGGTGCGCAACGGCTGCGGTGATGACGGTTGGTTGAAGCAGGCTCGCCATTCGTCCAGTCGCAGCAGGGACTGGTCGTAGAGTTCGTCGGTGATCAATGAACGGCCTTCGCGATGATAGGCGTTGTCCCATTGGTCGATCTGGGTCTGCAGGGTGGTGATTTGCTTTTGCGCTTTGAGAGCCGTCCAGTCGGGGCAGCTGGCGAGCGTCGGATGGGCAATAACAATCAGCAGTAAGGCAAGCAGCGAGCGCATCGTGAGCATCCTTGCTCAGGGATAGTTCTTGAAGGCTAGTCAGAATTTCGAGCAAGGTCGGGCGGGTGTTTTGCGGGGTATTTCGTTAGATCAAAGTCAAATGATCGTCCGAAGGCTGCGAACTTTGCTCTTGCATGAAAAAGCCCCGCACGGCGCGAACCGTGCGGGGCTTTCATGCAGCCAGGGTTTTACAGGCCAGCGGCAGAACGCAGGGCGTCGGCGCGGTCGGTTTTTTCCCAGGTGAACGTGGTGAAGCTGTCTTCGCCAACGGTCTTGGACTGCGGCGCGCGACCGAAGTGGCCGTAGGCTGCGGTTTCCTGGTACATCGGGTGCAGCAGGTCGAGCATGGTGGTGATGGCGTATGGACGCAGGTCGAACACATCACGCACCAGTTTGATGATCTTGTCATCGCTGATCTTGCCGGTGCCGAAGGTGTTCAGCGAGATCGAAGTCGGTTGGGCCACACCGATCGCGTAGGAAACCTGAATCTCGCAACGCTCGGCCAGGCCGGCCGCGACGATGTTCTTGGCCACGTAACGGCCAGCGTAGGCAGCCGAACGGTCAACCTTCGATGGATCCTTGCCGGAGAACGCGCCGCCGCCGTGACGGGCCATGCCGCCGTAGCTGTCGACGATGATCTTGCGACCGGTCAGACCGCAGTCACCTACCGGGCCGCCAATGATGAACTGGCCGGTCGGGTTGATGTGGAACTGGGTGTCCTTGCTCAGCAGTTCGGCAGGCAGTACGTGCTTGACGATCAGCTCCATCACGCCTTCGCGCAGGTCTTTGTACGACACTTCAGGGTTGTGCTGGGTCGACAGAACAACTGCGTCGATACCGACAACCTTGCCGCCTTCGTAGCGGCAGGTCACTTGCGACTTGGCGTCCGGACGCAGCCAAGGCAGCAAGCCCGATTTACGGGCCTCGGCCTGACGCTGCACCAGTTGGTGCGAGAAGGTGATCGGCGCTGGCATCAGCACGTCGGTTTCGTTGCTGGCGTAGCCGAACATCAGGCCCTGGTCGCCGGCGCCCTGATCTTCAGGCTTGGCACGGTCAACGCCCTGGTTGATGTCGGGGGACTGCTTGCCGATGATGTTCATCACGCCACAGGTCGCGCCGTCGAAGCCGACTTCGGAGCTGGTGTAGCCGATGTCGCAAATCACGTCACGAACGATCTGCTCCAGGTCGACCCAGGCGCTGGTGGTCACTTCACCGGCAACGATGGCCACGCCGGTCTTGACCAGGGTTTCCACGGCCACGCGAGCGTGTTTGTCCTGGGCAATAATGGCGTCCAGCACCGCATCGGAAATCTGGTCGGCGATTTTGTCCGGATGTCCTTCAGACACGGACTCGGAGGTGAAGAGGGAGTATTCGCTCATCTCGATGTTTTCCTGAATTTACCGATGGTGAGTGTCGCCAGCCGGTCGCTGAAAGTGGCGAACCTGGATCTGGAAACCATTACGTAAGCCTACATAGAGGCTTTCCCCGGGAACGAGTCCCGCAGCGGTGGCCCAACGGGCCAGATCGTCCTGTTCAAACCCCAACCAGAGATCACCGCAGGCCTCCCTGGCCCAACTCTGGTTGTGGCTACATAACTCTGTCACGAGCAGGCTACCGCCCGGTTGCAGCAGGTCGGCCATGTGCCTGAGCGCATCGGCCGGGGCGGCGAAATGGTGCAACACCATGTTCAACACCACGCAATCGGCCTGAAGGCTTGTGCCGTTCAATGCATCGGCCAATTGCAGGCTGACGTTAGCCAGCTGTTCACGTTCACACACCTGACGCGCCAGTTCGAGCATCGCCGGGCTGTTGTCCAGCGCGGTCACGGTGCCGAAGCGACGGGCCAGCTCCGGCAGAAAAGCACCATCGCCGGGGCCGACTTCGATGGCCGTGGCTGCACCATTGAAGTTCAGTT
Organism: Pseudomonas sp. Choline-02u-1; assembly: GCF_002836515.1. Lineage (GTDB taxonomy): Bacteria > Pseudomonadota > Gammaproteobacteria > Pseudomonadales > Pseudomonadaceae > Aquipseudomonas. The sequence goes on along the minus strand of NZ_PJBC01000065.1, from coordinate 183,841 downwards.
TGTCGAGCAGGGCCAGCACGCTGTCACGGTATTGCGGCAGGCCTGCGATCAAGTCTTGCTGGGCTCGGAATTTTTCCGCCACCCGGGCAAAAAAGTCCTGACTGGCGGCGGCTCGCTGGCTGTGAACCTGCTCGATGCGCGCTTGCACATCATCAGGCAGGTCCAGATTGTCGACTTCTTCCAACAATGCCGCGTGCAGCTTGCCGCCGAGCAATTCGCTGTGGGGCAGGGCGCGACGATAGAAAATCGCATTGCCTTCACGGCGTGTCGCTACCAGATCGGCTTGTGCCAACACTTTGAGGTGATGGCTCATGCCGGACTGGCCGATGCCGAAAATCTGCGCCAGCTCCAGCACGCCGAACGAATCGTTGGCCAGCGCGCGCAAGACATTCAGCCGCAGCGGATCGCCGCCGGCCTTGCACAGGGCCGCCAGCTCGTCGCAATCGTCATGGCGAATGGAAGGCACGCGTAGGTTCATAGGGCAGGCAGTCTAGAGACGGGGGGATAGCATCGCAAGGCCAATATCAAAAAGTTTTGATATTGCTCGATAAATGGCACTTCTCAGCGCACGGCAGTCTCTACAAAACGAATAGCGGAAAGGTTTCACCAAGCGAAACCTGTGCTATCGATTGGAAAAACGCCTGCCGATGACTATCTGTCATTGCCCCGAGGCGCATGGGTGAGGGAAAATGCCCTCCTTTTTTCCGTTTCAGTCTATTCACACCCAGGAGATCAGCGATGCCTAGCCGTCGTGAGCGTGCCAACGCCATTCGTGCCCTCAGCATGGATGCCGTGCAAAAAGCCAACAGCGGCCATCCCGGTGCCCCTATGGGTATGGCAGATATTGCCGAAGTGCTGTGGCGCGACTACCTCAAGCACAACCCGAGCAACCCGTCGTTCGCCGACCGTGACCGCTTCGTGCTGTCCAACGGCCACGGCTCGATGTTGATCTACTCGTTGCTGCACCTGACCGGTTACGACCTGTCGATCGACGACCTCAAGCAGTTCCGCCAGCTGCACAGCCGCACTCCGGGCCACCCGGAATTCGGCTACACCCCAGGCGTCGAAACCACGACCGGCCCGCTGGGTCAGGGTCTGGCCAACGCCGTCGGCTTCGCGCTGGCAGAAAAGGTCATGGGCGCACAGTTCAACCGTCCCGGCCACAACATCGTCGACCACCACACCTACGTATTCCTCGGTGATGGCTGCATGATGGAAGGCATTTCCCACGAAGTCGCCTCCCTGGCCGGCACGCTGGGCCTGGGCAAGCTGATTGCCTTCTACGATGACAACGGCATCTCCATCGACGGTGAAGTTGAAGGCTGGTTCACCGATGACACGCCGAAGCGTTTCGAAGCCTATAACTGGCAGGTGATCCGCAACGTCGACGGCCACGATCCGGAAGAGATCAAGACCGCTATCGAAACCGCGCGCAAGAGCGCCCAGCCGACGCTGATCTGCTGCAAGACCACCATCGGTTTCGGTTCGCCGAACAAGCAGGGCAAGGAAGATTGCCATGGCGCCCCACTGGGTGACGCGGAAATCGCCCTGACCCGTCAGGCGCTGAACTGGAACCATGGCCCGTTCGAAATCCCGGCCGACATCTATGCCGAGTGGGATGCCAAAGAAGCAGGCCGCGCGGTCGAAGCCGAGTGGGATCAGCGTTTTGCTGCCTACTCCGCTGCATTCCCGACCGAAGCCAACGAGCTGATCCGTCGCCTGAGCGGTGAGCTGCCGGCTGACTTCTCGGAAAAAGCCTCGGCCTACATCGCCGAAGTCGCGGCCAAGGGCGAAACCATCGCCAGCCGCAAAGCCAGCCAGAACACCCTCAACGCCTTCGGCCCGCTGCTGCCGGAAATGCTTGGCGGTTCGGCTGACCTCGCCGGTTCCAACCTGACCCTGTGGAAAGGTTGCAAGGGCGTCAACGCTGAAGACGCCAGCGGCAACTACATGTACTACGGCGTGCGCGAATTCGGCATGACCGCGATCATGAACGGCGTCGCCCTGCACGGCGGTCTGGTGCCTTACGGCGCCACCTTCCTGATGTTCATGGAATACGCGCGCAACGCCGTACGTATGTCGGCACTGATGAAGAAGCGCGTGATCCACGTCTACACCCACGACTCCATCGGTCTGGGCGAAGACGGCCCGACGCACCAGCCGATCGAGCAACTGACCAGCCTGCGCAGCACGCCGAACCTCGACACCTGGCGCCCAGCCGATGCCGTTGAATCGGCGGTGGCCTGGAAAAACGCTCTGGAACGCAAGGACGGCCCGTCGGCGCTGATCTTCTCGCGGCAGAACCTGCAGCACCAGGAACGCGATGCCGGCCAGATTGCCGCCATCAGCCGTGGCGGTTATGTGCTCAAGGACTGCGCAGGCGAGCCTGAGCTGATCCTGATTGCCACCGGTTCGGAAGTCGGTCTGGCCGTGCAGGCCTTCGACAAGCTGACCGAGCAGGGCCGCAAGGTCCGCGTGGTTTCCATGCCGTGCACCAGCGCGTTCGATGCTCAGGACGCGGAGTACAAGCAGTCGGTTCTGCCGCTGCAGGTCAGCGCACGTATCGCCATCGAAGCGGCCCATGCCGACTTCTGGTTCAAATACGTGGGTCTGGAAGGTCGCGTGATCGGCATGACCACCTACGGTGAGTCGGCGCCGGCTTCGGCACTGTTCGAAGAGTTCGGCTTTACCCTGGAAAACATCCTTGGTCAGGCTGAAGAGCTGCTGGAAGACTAACCAGCAGGAATGCGGTGGCTACGGCTGCCGCGTTCTCCTGTAGGAGCTGCCGAAGGCTGCGATCTTTTGATCTTGATCTTGAAAACAAGATCAAAAGATCGCAGCCTCGTTTCACTCGTCAGCTCCTACAGGGGTTGTGTGTCAGTGAATTCTATCGAGAACCCCATGCCTCAACCGCGTCCCTACAAAGTTGCACTCAACGGCTACGGCCGCATTGGTCGTTGCGTCTTGCGGGCGTTGTTCGAGCGCGGCGACAAGGCCGGGTTTGAAATTGTCGCGATCAACGATCTGGCCGACATGGCCAGCATCGAATACCTGACACGCTTTGACTCCACCCACGGCCGTTTTCCCGGCGAAGTGCGGGTGGAAGGCGATTGTCTGCATATTAATGGCGACTGCGTGAAGGTCCTGCGCAGTGCCACCCCCGAAGGCATCGATTGGGCGTCGCTGGGCGTCGATCTGGTGCTCGAATGCTCCGGTGCCTATAACACCCGTGAAGACGGCCAGCGTTTTCTCGACGCTGGCGCGCCACGCGTGTTGTTCTCGCAGCCCATGGCCAGCGAGGCGGATGTCGACGCCACCATCGTTTACGGCGTCAATCAGGACTGCCTGACCGGCGACGAATTGCTGGTGTCCAACGCCTCGTGCACCACCAACTGCGGCGTGCCGTTGTTGCGTCTGCTCGATCAGGCGATCGGCCTCGATTACGTGTCGATCACCACGATTCACTCGGCAATGAACGATCAGCCGGTGATCGACGCCTATCACCACGAAGACCTGCGCCGCACGCGTTCGGCGTTCCAGTCGGTGATCCCGGTGTCCACTGGTCTGGCACGCGGTATCGAGCGCCTGCTGCCGGAACTTGCCGGGCGAATTCAGGCCAAAGCCGTGCGCGTGCCGACAGTCAACGTGTCCTGCCTCGACATCACGATGCAGACCGCCACGGCGACTGACGCCAGTGAGGTCAACCGGATCCTGCGCGAAGCCGCCACCAGCGGCCCGCTCAAAGGCCTTTTGGCCTACACCGAGTTGCCGCACGCCAGCTGTGATTTCAACCATGACCCACATTCGGCCATCGTCGATGCCAGTCAGACCCGTGTTTCCGGCCCCAGACTGGTGAACATCCTGGCCTGGTTCGACAACGAATGGGGTTTTGCCAACCGAATGCTGGACGTTGCAGACCACTATCTGCAAACAGCAACTTCAAAAAAACCGTAGGAAGTGCGACCCATGACCGTGTTGAAGATGTCCGACCTCGATCTGCAAGGTAAGCGCGTATTGATCCGCGAAGACCTCAACGTCCCCGTCAAGGACGGTGTTGTCACCAGCGACGCGCGCATCCTGGCTTCGCTGCCGACCATCAAGCTGGCCCTGGAAAAAGGCGCGGCAGTGATGGTCTGCTCGCACCTTGGCCGTCCGACCGAAGGCGAGTTCTCTGCCGAGAACAGCCTGAAACCTGTCGCTGACTACCTGAGCAAAGCACTGGGTCGCGAAGTGCCGCTGGTGGCTGAATACCTCGGTGGCGTAGAGGTCAAGGCCGGCGACATCGTGCTGTTCGAAAACGTGCGCTTCAACAAGGGCGAGAAAAAGAACGCTGACGAGTTGGCCCAGCAATACGCCGCTCTGTGCGACGTGTTCGTGATGGACGCTTTCGGCACCGCACACCGCGCCGAAGGTTCGACGCATGGTGTAGCCAAGTTCGCCAAAGTTGCTGCCGCTGGCCCGCTGCTCGCCGCTGAACTGGACGCACTGGGCAAAGCCCTGGGCGCACCGGCCAAGCCAATGGCGGCCATCGTTGCCGGCTCCAAGGTTTCGACCAAACTCGACGTGCTCAACAGCCTGAGCCAGATCTGCGATCAACTGATCGTCGGCGGCGGAATCGCCAACACTTTCCTCGCGGCGGCCGGTCACCCGGTGGGCAAATCGCTGTACGAACCGGATCTGCTCGACACTGCGCGCGCCATCGCCGCCAAGGTCAGCGTGCCGCTGCCGGTTGATGTCGTGGTTGCCAAGGAATTTGCCGAAACCGCCGAAGCCACGGTCAAGCTGATCGCTGACGTCGCGGCTGACGACATGATTCTCGACATCGGCCCGCAAACCGCAGCCAACTTCGCCGAGCTGCTGAAATCGTCGAAAACCATTCTGTGGAACGGCCCGGTCGGCGTGTTCGAATTCGACCAGTTCGGCAACGGCACCAAAGTGCTTGCTCAGGCCATTGCTGAAAGCTCGGCATTCTCCATTGCTGGCGGCGGCGACACCTTGGCGGCGATCGATAAATATGGCGTGGCTGAGCAAATCTCCTACATTTCCACCGGTGGTGGCGCGTTCCTCGAATTCGTCGAGGGCAAGGTGCTGCCGGCCGTCGAAGTCCTGGAAAGCCGGGCCAAGGCCTGAGGCCGCCCGTTTGGCCAGGCAAAGGAGTGTTCACATGGTCAAGTCGTTAGCGCTGTTGTTGCTGAGCGGTACGCTGGCGGCCTGCGGGAGTACCCCGAAGGCCGACGCGACGCCAGCACCGAGCGAGCCGCACAAGGGCTGTTATCAGGCCGACTGGCAGGCCGAAACCAACCCGGTGCTGAACAAGCGATCCGGGCCGGACGGTCTGGAGAAATACGAGACGCAAAGCCCGGCCAAGGAACATGGTTGTCCTTGACGGGTCTGACTCTTAACTCAGGGCTGGCGGCGTGCGCCGTCAGCCGAGGAACACGGATGAAAGGCTTGATCGCCATTGCGGCGTTGGCATTGTTGGGCGGTTGCGCGCAGTTGAACCTGTTTCAGTCGTCTGCTCCGGCGGACAACTGGACCACCTGGACCTGCGACAGCCAGGCCAAGGTGCTGTGGCGTTACGCCGATGCCGGCCAGAAGGAAGTCGATGTGCGACTGGGCGGCGGCGATCAGGTCTATCGCCTGAAAGAAGAGCCGGGCGCGTCGGGCACGCTGTACAGCGACGGCATGCTGGCGTTCCACGTCAAGGGTGATGAAGGCCTGGTGTACTGGGTCGCCACCAATGACCTGATTGGCCGTGGTTGTAAAGCCGAGTAAGACGATTGATTTGATTCACAGCGATCCAGATGTGGGAGCGGGCTTGCTCGCGAAGGCGGTGGATCAGCTCGCATAAGATGTTGAATGTTTAACCGCATTCGCGAGCAAGCCCGCTCCCACAGTGGTTGTCTGTAGTTCTTGAGATTTTGCATCACCGAATTCGCAGCCCGGGCCTCAACCCCCGATCTGCATTAACTTGAATAGCCGCCGCCGCTCCGGCAGGCTGGCACGATCAACGACCCTCAACCGGGAGAGACACACACAATGGCACTTATCAGCATGCGCCAGATGCTGGACCACGCAGCCGAGTTCGGCTACGGCGTTCCAGCTTTCAACGTCAACAACCTTGAGCAGATGCGCGCCATCATGGAAGCCGCTGACAAGACTGACTCCCCGGTGATCGTCCAGGCTTCGGCCGGCGCCCGCAAATACGCCGGCGCGCCTTTCCTGCGTCACCTGATCCTCGCCGCGATCGAAGAATTCCCACACATCCCGGTGTGCATGCACCAGGACCACGGCACCAGCCCTGACGTCTGCCAGCGCTCCATCCAGCTGGGCTTCAGCTCGGTAATGATGGACGGCTCGCTGGGCGAAGACGGCAAGACCCCGACCGACTACGACTACAACGTCCGCGTTACCCAACAAACCGTCGCCATGGCCCACGCCTGCGGCGTTTCGGTAGAGGGCGAGCTGGGCTGCCTGGGTTCACTGGAAACCGGCATGGCCGGTGAAGAAGACGGCATCGGCGCCGAAGGCGTTCTGGATCACAGCCAGATGCTGACCGACCCGGAAGAAGCCGCTGACTTCGTCAAGCGCACCCAGGTCGATGCCCTGGCTATCGCCATCGGCACCAGCCACGGCGCCTACAAGTTCACCAAGCCACCTACCGGTGACGTGCTGGCGATCGACCGCATCAAGGAAATCCACAAGCGCATCCCGAACACTCACCTGGTGATGCACGGCTCGTCCTCGGTGCCACAAGAGTGGCTGGCGATCATCAACCAGTACGGCGGCGACATCAAAGAAACCTACGGCGTACCGGTTGAAGAAATCGTCGAAGGCATCAAGCATGGCGTGCGCAAGGTCAACATCGACACCGACCTGCGCCTGGCATCCACCGGCGCGATGCGTCGCCTGATGGCCACCAACCCGAGCGAATTCGACCCACGTAAATTCTTCGGCGCCACCGTGACTGCTATGCGTGACGTGTGCATCGCTCGTTATGAAGCGTTCGGTACCGCCGGTAATGCTTCGAAGATCAAACCGATCTCGCTGGAAGCGATGTACCAGCGTTATCTGAAGGGTGAGTTGAACGCGAAGGTCAACTAAGCCTGAGTGTTGAGCTGACATGAAAAAACCCGCCGAGAGGCGGGTTTTTTGTGGGCGTAATTAAACAAATATTTTCGCTATCTCTTCAAGCGTGGGCATGACTGCTGGATTGACGGTGAGCTCGTCGACGAAGAGTCCTTTATCAGTGACTACTCCTTCAGTTCAACGTGATCCAGTGCCTGATTCACTGCCAGTTCACCGAGCATGACGACCTGCGCGATCCCCAGCGCGGTTTTGCGATGCGAGTTGTCGAGCATCGCGGCGAAGTTGTTGAGCATGACGCTGGCTGAGCCCAAGGTTTCGCTGGCGTTGGCCAGCAGGGATTCGGTGTTGTATTTCGGGTTTGCGAAGTACATGGGCTCGGGTTCGTTGGTGCTCGCCATGATAAGGGTGACGGGGTTGAGGTAGTGGTCGAGGGCGCGTTCGGCGGCGTCGTTGAGTTTTTTTGAGTTGAGGGATTCGTATGGCGAGGCCGGGTCGGTGACCGGCGGGTGTGGCGTTGATTTAGTCATTTGCTCGAAACCTGATTGGAGTGCCTCCGCTCTGGCTACTAATCAAAGTGGAGGCAACTGTACGCAGGTTAGTAGACCGGGGTTTCGAGCAAGCCGGCGCACCCGAAGGTGCCCTGCGCACAGCTGCCATCAAGCGCAGGAATCGAAATCCCCGACTGACAGATGCTTGTGCATCACGCTTGAAACCGCGGGCTACTAAACCCGATCACTGGGAATCAGTGACACGAATCAAGTTACCGATGGCCCGCCAGGCGCACAAGCCGGCGAATTCTGGCGTAGTGGTAGGCAACGACGCAAGCTGTTGTAAGCATCCGGAAGTAACCGCTGACAGCTCTAAACAGCGCTGTTTAAAGGTAGGAGCTGCCGAAGGCTGCGATCTTTTGATTCTGTCTTTTTAGAATCAAAAACAAGATCAAAAGATCGCAGCCTCCGGCAGCTCCTACAGTAGGATTTGCGTTACTTGTCGTGATCAATATCCAGTTTGGTAAACGTCACCTGCCCACCCTCGCTGGTGTACCCGGTGTTGTCCTGCACATACACCCCGGCTTTGAAATACAACGGCTTGTCCCGCCAGGTCGCGCTGACCTGTGAATCCCACTGATAACCTGCCGCACTCACGCCCAGCGCCCCGCCGGGGCTCAAGTGGATGAGGTAGTTGAATTCGCGATCGAGCTTGATGCCGGTGGCGAGGGTGATGACGCGGCTTTCTTCGTCATCGGGGCGCATGCGCACTTTGATCACCAGGTTGCCGGTCTCGGTTTTGGTTTTGTATTGGTATTCGAGTTTGACCATCGGCCGCTGGCTCTCGTACGCATGAATCTGGCCGATGACAATCTTGCCCGAGCTGGGCACTTTGTTTACCGCGAGGGTCGCGCGCAGCAGGTTATCGGCGTCCGGGTAGTACCAGTTGCGCAGGGTGCCGTTGCTGTAGGTTTCGCGCAGTTCGGTGCGCGGGTACACGGCGTTTTCGGTTTTTGACCCGGTAACCGGGGACCAGAAAAACAAGGTGCCGGTGTCGGAATGGAAGTATTGATCCTTGAAGCCGTTCACCAGTTTTTCGGTTTCGACGGTGTACGGCGGGCTGCCAACGGGAACGCTGAGGTTCCAGGTTGCGAGATCGATCATGTCGGTTCTTCCACTCGATTCATCCTGAACGCGGGTGCCAGAAGCTCTAGCCCGCGCCTTTTTCGGGGCGCCTTTATAAGCGTAGCGGCTATTTTTGTTAATGCCCGTCCGGCGGTTGATTGACGTCAACATCCTGTCGAAATGCCATCCTCCCCGGTTTTCGGGGGCTGTAGCGGTGACCGTTAGTCGGCTCGATGGAACATTGGCCAAATGATGGCGAAGCGGCAGCTTCTGCTTTGCCGCATCCGCGACTAGAGTGAAGGCTCAGTATGTCTATGGTTTTGCCGGCAACCGGTCCCGAAAAGAGAAGCAGCATGGAATGCGCGCAACCCCAGCCAGGTGAAGGCAGCTCGGTCCTTTTGATCGTCGATGATTACCCCGAAAATCTGATCAGCATGCGCGCCTTGCTGCAGCGGCAGGATTGGCACGTGATGACCGCGGCCTCGGGTTTCGAGGCGCTCAACCTTTTGCTCGAACACGATATCGACCTGGTCCTGCTTGATGTGCAGATGCCCGGCATGGACGGTTTCGAGGTCGCGCGGCTGATGCGCGGCAGCCAGCGCACGCGGCTGACGCCCATCATTTTCCTCACCGCCAACGAGCAATCCCAGGATGCCGTGATCAAGGGCTACGCCAGCGGTGCGGTGGATTACCTGTTCAAGCCGTTCGATCCGCAAATCCTCAAGCCCAAGGTCCAGGCGTTGCTTGAGCACCAGCGCAATCGCCGCGCCTTGCAGCGCCTGAGTCATGACCTGGAAGTGGCGCGCGCCTTCAACGCCTCGGTGCTGGATAACGCCGCCGAAGGCATTCTGGTGCTGAGCGAGGACGGCGTGATCCGCTTTGCCAATCCGGCGATTTCGCGGCTGCTCAACGCGCCGGTGAAGGAACTCGAAGGCAAGGAGTTTCTCGATTTCCTGCAGAAACCGCACATTGCGCTGTGGGCCGATTCCGAGTTCTACGCCGGCTACCAGCGCGGCGAAACCCTGCGCCTGCATGATGCATTGCTGCGTACTGCGCCCGGGCAGCAAGTGCCGGTGGCATTGTCCTGCGCGCCGCTGCCCTCGGAGCAGCACGCGATGGTGGTGACTGTGCTGGACATGTCGGTGGTGCGTCACTTGCACCAGCAGCTGGAGTTCCAGGCGGTGACCGACCCGCTGACCGGCCTGCTCAACCGGCGCGGGTTCTACCAGACCGTGGAAAACCTGCTGTTGCGCGGGGAGCGCAGCGACAGCAGTTGGGTGTTGCTCTATCTCGATCTCGACGGTTTCAAGCGGGTCAATGATTCACTTGGGCATGATGCCGGTGACCGTGTGTTGCGCTGGGTCTCCGAACAACTGAAGGCGTGCCTGCGGCCCTTCGATATTCTCGCGCGCATGGGCGGCGATGAATTTACCGCGCTGCTGGATCTGGAGTTTCCCGAGCAAGCGGCGAAAATTGCCGAGAAGCTCATCGAACGGGTGTCGGTCTGTCAGCAGATCGAAGGTCTGGATATTGTCCTTGGCGCCAGCATCGGCATTGCCACCTATCCCGACTGTGGCCGCAATCTTGATGGCTTGCTGCGCGCCTCGGACATTGCCATGTACGAAGCCAAACGTGCCGGGCGTCAGCAATATCGCTTCTATGATCCTGAAATGAACGGCCGCGCACGCTCGCGCCTGATGCTTGAAGACAGCGTGCGCGAGGCCATCGAGAATCGCGATTTCAATCTGGTCTATCAGCCGCAGGTCGCGATTGGCAGTGGGCGGATTCGTGGCTTCGAAGCGCTGCTGCGCTGGCAGCATCCGAGTGTCGGCGATGTGCCGCCGGGGCTGTTTCTGCCGCTGCTGGAAGAGGCACGGTTGATCAGTCGCCTCGGCAGCTGGATCTATCACCGTGGCGCTGGCCAGCGTAAAGCCTGGGAAAGGCTGTTCGCTGATGATCTGGTGCTCGGTGTGAGCCTCAGCAACACCCAGTTCGGCCTGCCGAATCTGGTCACCGAGTTGCGCCAGGTCATGGAGCGCCATGCCCTGCAGCCACGTCAGCTGGAAGTCGAGGTCACCGAAGAAGCTCTGATGCAAAACCCCGATGAAACCCGCAAACAGCTGCGGCTGTTGCGTCATTTCGGCGTGCGCGTGGCGCTGGATGACTTCGGTTCCGGGCCGTGCTCACTGGCGCATCTGCGTGATCTGGAACTGGACACGCTGAAGCTCGACCGCCACGTGATCGCACGCTTGCCGGACTCGCCGCGCGACGCTGCACTGGTGCGTATGGTCATCGACCTGTGCAAGCAATACGGTCTGCTGGTAATCGCCGAAGGGGTGGAAACCGTCGAGCAATATCGGTGGCTGCAAGCCCATGGCTGCGAATACGTGCAGGGCTTTCTGGTGGCGCGACCCCTGGTCGCCGAGGAGGCCGTCCGCTTCGCCGAGCCGTTCGACTGGAGCGCGCTGCCCGGCTGAATTCGCTACACTGGCGCACCATTTTTTCCAACCGTGCTGCCCGCCCATGACTGCGTTGAAGTACCTCCAGGCCTATCCCGAGCGTTTGCAGGATCAGGTGCGCCAATTGATCGCCGAAGGGCGGTTGGGTGATTACCTCGATCAGCGCTATTCGGGGCGACATGACGTGCAAAGCGACAAGGCCCTGTACAACTACGCGCTGGATCTCAAGCAGCAGTACATGCGTAACGCGCCGGCCATCGACAAGGTGCTGTTCGACAACCGCCTCGACCTGACCCACCGCGCCCTCGGTCTGCACACCACGGTTTCGCGAGTGCAGGGCGGCAAGCTGAAGGCCAACAAGGAAATCCGCATCGCCTCGCTGTTCAAGGACGCCGCGCCGGACTTTCTGAAGATGATCGTGGTGCACGAACTGGCGCACTTCAAGGAATCAGACCACAACAAGGCGTTCTATAAATTGTGCGAGCACATGTTGCCCGGGTATCACCAGATCGAGTTCGATCTGCGCGTGTACCTGACGTGGCGGGATATGCAGGTTTAACCAATCAGGAAGATGTGGATGGACGTCAGCAAGACCAAGAGCAGTTTCTACCGCCGTTTATACGTGGCTTATCTGATCGATAGCGGCCTGGCGCCAAGTGTGCCGACGCTGACCGAAGTCACCGGCATGCCTCGACGCACGGCGCAGGACACCATCGCCGCGCTGGCCGATCTGGATATCGTTTGTGAATTCGAACAGGAACAGGGCGCGCGCAATCATGCCGGGCGCTATCGAATTCGCGAATGGGGGGCAATTGATCGCGGGTGGATCGAGCGCAATTTGCGGCAAATAAAAGCGGTGCTGGAATATCCGTGATGTCTGCAGTACCTGAGACTGACGTCTTCGCGAGCGAGCCCGCTCCCACAGTAGACCGGCTTCTGCAGTCAGAGCATGGTCAAATGTGCGCGCGAGCTTGCTTGCAAAGGGCCTCAGGAGCGACGCATTCCGATGTGGGGAATGCCATCCTCCAGATACTGCTCACCCGCCACTTCAAAGCCGTACCTACCGTAATACCCCTGCAAATGCGCCTGCGCCGATAGATAGATTGGCACCTGCGGCCAATGCTTTTGCGCCTGTTTCAGCGCTTGTTCCATCATTGCGTGGCCCAGCCCTTTGCCCCGACCGGCAGGCGCGGTGATCACACGGCCAATCACCACGTCGCCGCCCTGGGATTCCGGATCGAGCAGGCGCAGATAAGCCATCAACTGATCGTCCTCCCAGCCCATCAAATGGTAGGTATCGCCTTCCAGATCCTGGCCGTCGAGGTCCGGATAGGCGCATTTCTGTTCGACCACGAACACGTCCGATCGCAGCTTCAGCAGCGCGTACAGCTGCTCTTTACCCAGATCGCTGTGATGTTTGCAGATCCACTCGATTGTCATTTTTCGATTCCTTGAGCATGTGGCCCGATACTAAGCGCACTGGCTCCGTCTGTCTGTATGGCGCAACAGTCTGTGATAAAGGTCAAAATGCCATCATTCCTTTCGCGCGGCGCCTGCGACTTTGTGTAATCTGCTGAAAAGCGCTGGGCACTGGCTCGCATGAGCCAATGTCCAAGGGTTGGGTGTTGCCGGTAAGGGGCCTTGGGTTTTTGGCGTGAAGACGCGTCGGGCGGTGCCCGCTGAGGATGTTCAAGCATGCTGCGATTGCTTCAAGCCGTTGCGTTGATCGGACTGCTGTCGCTCGGCCAGGATGCTGCAGCGCAGAAGCTGCGGCTGGCGTTCGATAACTGGCCGCCGTTTACCGACGATGCGCTGGTCAACGGTGGACTGGCTACCGATATTGTCAGCACCGCACTGGCTCGCGCCGGTTATGCCAGCGGGTACGAGCAAGTGCCTTGGGCACGGGCGTTGCTGGGGATTGGCGAAGGACGTTACGACGTGCTGGTCAACGCCTGGTACAACGACGAACGCACGCAGATCGGCCAGTTCTCCGGCGAGTACCTGATCAACCGCATTCGCTTTCTCAAGCGCAAAGATGCACCTATTGACTACAGCAACCTTGAGCAACTGCACACCTATCCTGTTGCAGTGGTGCGCGGGTATGCCTATTCCGCACCGTTCGATGCCGACACGGCGATGCAGAAAGTGCCTGTGCATAACTTCGCCATGGGCGTGCGCATGCTTGCGGCGGACCGGGTCAAGCTGACGCTGGAAGATGAGTATGTGGCCAAGTATTACCTGGCACGGGAATCGGCCAAGGTACGCAATTCGGTGGAGTTTTTACCCAAGCCGCTGAGTGAGAACAGCCTGCATATTCTGGTCAGTCTGAAAAATCCGCAGCATGAGCAGATTGTCGCCGGGTTTGATCGGGCGATTGCAGCGATGAAGGCTGACGGGACATATGACAAGTTGCTGCGGCGCCATGGCATGTGAGGCTGATCCAGCATCTGCTGTGCGGCTGGTGGCCCTTTGGCGAGCAAGCCCGCCCGCGAAGGCGCTCTTTCAGCCAGCGCTGACCTCACTGGTGTCCTTGATCAAATGCGCCGCCAACGTGCGAAGCGGCCCCAGCTGCCGGCAAATCAGCGCCAATTGCGTCTGCACCAACCGCTGCCCTTCATCAATCTCGTCCGGCATCTGCTCCAGCTCATTGGCCAGCGCTTCCTCTTCATCACTCTGAATGGCAATCGGCTGCTTGCTGGCCAGGCCTTGGGCGATTTCGTCGATGCTGGTCGCCAGTTTCACCCCGGCGCCTTCGATCAGATGCTCACGCACTTCGGCTGGCAACTGCGTCTCGCGGTGGGCGCCCAGGCCTGAGAGGTAGCTGAGCAACGTGTGCGACAGCACCAGAAAACGGAAACCGACATCCGCCTCCTTACGGAAATGCCCCGGCTCCATGAGCATGTTTGCCAGGGTCGTCGACAATGCCGCATCGGCGTTGTGCGCGTTGCGTCGGGCCAGGCGATAAGCGAGGTCGTCGCTCTTGCCGGCGGCGTATTGCTGCATGATCTGGCGCAGGTAGATGCTGTTGCAGGTCAGTGTGTTGGCCAGCACCTTGTTCAGGCGCCGACCCTGCCAGTCCGGCAGGAACAGGAACACCGCCAGCCCCGCAATCAGGCTACCCAGCAACGTATCGAACAGGCGCGGCAGGAACAGCCCGTAGCCATCGCCGACCTGATTGAAGCAGAACAGCACCATGATGGTGATCGCTGCAGTCGCCAGCGTATAGCGGGTCGTGCGGTTGGTGAAGAACACCACGCCGGCAGCGATGGCGAAGCACGATTGCACCACCGGGCTGGGAAACAGATCGAACAGCGCCCAGGCCACCGTCAGGCCAATGGCCGTGCCGATGATCCGCTGGCCGAGCTTGCGCCGGGTGGCGCCGTAATTCGGCTGGCAGACGAACAGCGTGGTGAGAATGATCCAGTAGCCTTGCGACGGGTGGATGAGGTGCACCATGCCGTAGCCGATGCTCAGCGCCAATGGCAGGCGCAGAGCGTGGCGGAACAGCAGCGAGGTCGGCGTCAGTTGCGTGCGCAGGCGAATCCACACGTCCTTGAGATTGCGCGGTGAGCGGTCGAGCAGGCTGCTGTCGGTCGCATCAGCGAGGGCATCCGGATTGCTCGCATCGCTGAGCAAGCGGTCGAGGGTGCCGAGGTTGGCCGCCAGTGCGCGCAGCGAGCGCAGCAGCCCGCGCCATGCCGGGTTGCTCTGGATGCGCAAGTGTTCGAGGGAGGCATGCAGGTCGTTCAGGGCTTCGGCGAAACTGGCGTCATAGATGAACGGCTGGCGCATCTGGATCGATTCGGCCAGGGCGCGGCAGGCCTTGCCTTGCTGGCGCAGCAGGCGCTGGCAGCGGAACAGCACGTCACTGTGGAAGAACGCCTCGGCCAGTGCGTTGTAAGGGTAGTGCGAGGAGCTGGCGCGTTCGTGGATGTCCTGGGCAAGGAAGTACAGCTTCAGATACCGGCTGACTTTGGAGCCCGGCCGACCGTTGCCGACCCGGTGCAGGATGATTTCCTTGGCTGTGTTCAGTGCGGCGACCACGCGCCCATTCTGCTGCGCCAGTTCCAGACGGCGGGCTTCGACGTCCATTTGCCGGATGGGCTCGAACAGCGAGGATTTCAGCTTCAGGTAAAGGCCCAGTTCGCGGAACAGCCGCGCCAGACTCTGCTGCACCGGCTGATTGGAAAACAGCGCCTGCCACAGCACCGAGAGCAAGCCGTACCACGCCGCGCCGGCGACCAGCAGCATCGGTTCGTGCCAGAAATCGGTAACCGCGCCGCCGCGCTGATCGACGCCGATCATCGTGTACACGGAAAGGATCAAGGTTGCCGAAGCGATCGCCCCATAACGCTCGCCCAGCGCACCGAGCATGGTCAGCCCGAAACTGGCCAGCGCCAGGGCTACGGCGAAAATGATCGGGTAGGGGAAGAGCAATTCCACCGACAGCGCGGCGATGCTGAAACACACCAGCGTCACCGCCAGAGCGTTGAGACGACCCTGCCAACTGTCATCGGTCTCGGCCAGGGCGCTGGCGATGATGCCGAGGAACAACGGGATCAGCAGGCCCATTTCATCCTGATGCCAGCACAGCGCCATGCTGCCGGTCAGGGCGATGAATACCCGCACGCTGTAACTGAATTTATCCAGCGCCCACAGGCGCCGCAAAGACTGACGAAACGAGGTCGAGGACATGAAGTGCGAAGGCCTTCCGAGGCGATGCCGCTAAATTGAGCCAGTAATGACGCCGACGCAATGGCGCCGAGCACATCTGACAGCAAAAAGTGTTCCTGACTGCATCACACGGAGCAAATGTGGGAGCGGGCTTGCTCGCGAAAGCAGAGTGTCAGCCAACGATGATTTTGAATGACACACCGCATTCGCGAGCAAGCCCGCTCCCACGGTTTTGATTTGCGCTGGATCAGACGTACTGCGCGGCGGCGTAGCCCGAGGCCCATGCCCATTGAAAGTTGAACCCGCCCAGATGGCCGGTGACATCCAGCACTTCACCAATGAAATACAGACCCGGGCTTTTCAGCGATTCCATGGTTTTGGACGACACTTCACGGGTATCGACGCCACCCAGGGTCACCTCGGCCGTGCGATAGCCTTCGGTGCCTGCCGGCACGACTTTCCAGCTGCCCAGTTTGTCGGCGATCTCGGCCAGTTCGGCGTGGGTGTACTGTTTCATCGGTTTGGAGACGAACCAGTTGTCTGCCAACAGATTGGCCATCTTCTTGGTGAAGATTTCGCCGAGCAGCGTCTTCAGCTCGCTGTTCGGCCGTTCGGCCACTTGCTGCTGCAGCCAGCTTGCGGCGTCGTAATCCGGCAGCAGATTGATTTCCACCGTATCGCCCGACTCCCAGAACGAGGAAATCTGCAGAATCGCCGGGCCACTGAGGCCACGGTGAGTGAACAGGATGTTTTCGCGAAAACTCTGCTCGTTGCAGCTGACCAGGCAATCCACCGAAGTGCCGGACAGCTCGGTACACAGTTCCTTGAGCTGATCGGTGATGGTGAACGGCACCAGCCCGGCGCGGGTCGGCAGCAACTCATGGCCGAACTGTTTCGCTACCTGATAGCCGAAACCGGTGGCGCCCAGGGTCGGAATCGATAGCCCGCCGGTCGCGATCACCAGCGATTGGCATTGGATCTGGACAAGGGTGGTGTCGAGCAGATAACCGCTGTCGGTTTTTTCGATGGTCTGGATCGAGGTGTCCAGGTGCAGCTCGACGCCGGCCTGATCGCATTCATCAAGGAGCATGCCGAGGATGTCGCTGGATTTGTTATCGCAGAACAGCTGGCCGAGTTTCTTCTCGTGGTACGGCACGCCATGTTTGCCGACCAGACCGATGAAATCCCACTGGGTGTAACGCGCCAGAGCGGATTTGCAGAAATGCGGATTCTGCGAGAGGAAATTGCTCGGCTCGGTGTACATGTTGGTGAAGTTGCAGCGGCCACCGCCCGACATGAGGATTTTCTTGCCAGCCTTGTTCGCGTGATCGAGCAGCAACACCTGACGCCCGCGCCCGGCGGCGGTCAGTGCACACATCAACCCAGCGGCGCCAGCGCCAATGATCACGACTTCGGTAGAGCGCAAAACGGTGTCCTCTGAAATGTCACCACAAAACGAACTGTAGGAGCTGCCGCAGGCTGCGATCTTTTGATCTTGCTCTTAAAAAACAAAGTCAAAAGATCGCAGCCTGCGGCAGCTCCTACAGGGGAGTTACGTTGTTCTTACAAAATGCGTACGCGCAACGAGCGGCCCTTGATCTTGCCGTCATTCAAACGCTGCAGGGCCTGCATGGCCACGGTGCGTTCCACGGCAACGTAGGCCTGGAAATCGAAGATCGCGATCTTGCCCACCTGCGCGCCGGGAATGCCGGCTTCGCCCGTCAACGCGCCAAGAATGTCGCCCGGACGCACTTTGTCTTTACGGCCGGCGCCGATGCACAGGGTGGTCATCGGCGGTTGCAGCGGCGCCAGGCCCTGGGACTTGAGATTGTCGATCTGATCCCAGTTCAACGGCGCCTTCTGCAATTGTTCGATGGCTTGCGCGCGGTGCGCTTCGGATGGCGCGACGAGGCTGATGGCAATGCCTTTCTCGCCAGCCCGACCGGTACGGCCGACGCGGTGGATGTGGATTTCCGAATCGCGGGCCAGTTCGACGTTGATCACCATGTCCAGCGCATCGATATCCAGACCACGGGCGGCGACGTCGGTGGCGACCAGCACCGAGGTGCTGCGGTTGGCGAACATCGCCAGCACCTGATCGCGGTCACGCTGTTCCAGATCGCCGTGCAGGCCGACGGCGGAAATGCCCTTGGCGGTCAGGTGATCGACGGTTTCCTGAACCTGCTGCTTGGTGAAGCAGAACGCCACGCAAGACGCCGGACGGAAGTGGTGCAGGACTTTGGTCACCGCGCTCATGCGCTCTTCCGGGGAAATCTCGTAGAAGCGCTGCTCGATCTGCGTGTCGTCGTGGAAGGCTTCAGCCTTGACGGTCTGCGGATCGCGCATGAATTTCGAGGCCAGTTGCTTGATGCCCACCGGGTAGGTCGCGGAGAACAGCAGAGTCTGCCGGCGCTCCGGGGTCTTGATGATGATGTCTTCGATGGCGTCGTAGAAACCCATGTCGAGCATGCGGTCGGCTTCGTCGAGGATCAGCGTGTTCAGGCCATCGAGCACCAGCGAACCCTTGCGCAAGTGCTGCTGAATGCGCCCCGGGGTGCCGACGATGATGTGCGCGCCGTGCTCCAGCGAAGCGATCTGCGGACCGAACGACACGCCGCCGCACAGGGTCAGGACCTTGATGTTGTCTTCGGCGCGGGCCAGACGGCGGACTTCCTTGGCGACCTGGTCGGCCAGCTCGCGGGTCGGGCAGATCACCAGCGCCTGGCAACCGAAGTAGCGCGGGTTGATCGGGTTGAGCAGGCCGATGCCGAACGCAGCGGTCTTGCCGCTGCCGGTCTTGGCCTGGGCGATCAGGTCCATCCCTTTGAGGATCACCGGCAAGCTCTGCGCCTGGATCGGCGTCATCTGGGCATAACCGAGTGATTCGAGGTTAGCCAGCATGGCGGCGGACAGCGGCAGAGTATTAAAAGCGGTGGCGATGGTGGTCACGGGACTGGCCTGCAAAACAAAATGTCGCGCAGTGTAGCAGCCCCGTGCCCGTTTCCTCGACAGTTCTGGACGAACAGCGATTAATGTTCGATGTGCTCCTGCGGCCGTTTGGCCCGGCGTCCGTCTTCCTTGGACAGCTGCGAGAAGATCGTCGCCGCCAGCATCGCCATCACCCCGACCGTAACGAAGGTCAGCTGGAACGCACCGAGCACGGTTTCCACGCCATCGTTGCCGACTTTCGCGGTGAAGCCGCCGAGCAGCGCGCCGGCGCAGGCCACGCCGAGGCTCAGCGACAACTGCGCCACCACCGACAGCAAACTGTTGCCGCTGCTGGCGCTGGCATCATCGAGATCGATCAGGGTTACCGTGTTCATCGCAGTGAATTGCAGCGAGTTGATCGCACCCAGCACTGCCAGCAGGCACAGCAGCAACCAGTACGGCGTCTGTTCGCTGACCAGACCCATGCTCGCCAGCATGACCCCCAGCGCCAACGTGTTGCCGGTGAGCACGATGCGATAGCCAAGGCGTTCGATCAGCGGCCGCGCCACCCACTTGGCGACCATCGCCGCCGCGGCCAGCGGCAACATGCTCATCCCGGCTTGCGACGGCGAATAGCCCAACGCCACTTGCAACAGCAGCGGCACCAGAAATGGCAAAGCGCCGCTGCCCAGTCGCGCGAACAGGTTGCCGAGAATGCCGACGGCGAAGGTGCGGGTCTTGAACAATGACGGCGCGAACAACGGGTTTTCGATGTGCCCGGCGCGCAGCCAGTACGCCGCCAGACAGGCCATGCCGGCGAACAGCAGCAACATCACCCGCAGGTGCGGCAGGTGCAGTTCACCAAGGCCTTCCATGGCGATGGTGATGAGGATCATCGCCGCGCCGAACAGCAGAAAGCCGAGGCTGTCGAAGCGCGTGCGCTCCGTGCCGCGCAGGTCGGGAATGAATTTCCACACTGCATAACAACCGATGACGCCGACCGGCAGATTGATCAGGAAGATCCAGTGCCACGTCACGTATTCCACCATCCAGCCGCCCATGGTCGGGCCGATGAGTGGGCCGAGCAGGCCGGGAATGGTGATGAAACCCATGATTCGCACCAGTTCCGAGCGCGGATAGGCGCGCAGCACCACCAGCCGCCCGACCGGTAGCATCAGCGCACCACCGAGGCCTTGAATGACGCGGGCGCCGATGAGCATGCCGAGGCTGCTGGACAACGCACAGAGCAGCGAGCCAAAACTGAACAGCAGGATCGCGCCGAAGAAAATCTTCTTGGTGCCGAAGCGGTCGGCAATCCAGCCTGACGCCGGGATCAACAGAGCCACGGTGAGCATGTAGGCGATGATCACGCCCTGCATGCGCAACGGGTCTTCGGCCAGATCGCTGGCCATGGCCGGCAGCGCAGTGTTGAGGATGGTCCCGTCGAGGGACTGCATGAAGAACGCAATGGCGACGACCCACGGCAACCAGCGGGCGGTGATGGCGTCGAGAGGTGGGCGGTTGGGCATGGAACCTCTGTTGTTGGAGTTAATGCATGTCCATTGTCTAGCGCAGTCAGTGTGGGAGCGGGCTTGCTCGCGAATGCAGTTTTTCAGTCGACAGACAGGGTGACTGATACACCGCGTTCGCGAGCAAGCCCGCTCCCACAGGTTTTGCGTTTACAGGGTCAGGGTCAGTCGGCTGACCAGCGCACCCGGCAACAGCGATGACGAGGTGTTGCGCTGGCTGTACGTGCTCGCCGACAACAGCAATTCGCGCTCGGCAGTCAACGCTTCCAGCTGCGAGCCGAGCAGGTTGTAGGCGCTGTCGTCGAAACGCATGGTGCTGACCGGCGCCTGGATCTCGCCATTCTCGACCCAGAAGGTCGCGAAACGGGTCATACCGGTCATGCGCGCCGCCGGTTGATCCGAGTAGTTCAGGTACCACAGGTTGCTGATGTACAGCCCGGTGCCCAACTGCTTGAGGATCTCTTCTTGCGACAGATCACCGGCGGCCATGTTCAACGCACTGGGCATCTCGCCGCCGCCCGCACCGTTGGCCGCCAGGCCGTATTCGGCAGCGCTGCGCGAACCGACCAGTTGATCGCCGGCCCGTCCTTCGATGATCAGACGCAGATCGCTGCGCGGATAACCTTCGGCGGAAAACGCCGGGCTCAGCGATTCGCTGACTTTTTCATCCAGCGACAGCAATGGGCTAAATGTCTGGTCGCCGACGTAGAGCTTCTGCAGTGGACTGCTTTTGCTGGCGATCGATTGCGCCGAGAACCCGCCCCAACTGAGCATGCCCATGATTTCTTCCAGCGCTGCCGGCGCCAGATAGGCGCGGTACTGACCCGGCGCCAGAGTGCGTAACGGTCGGCCGAGAAACTCCAGCTGTTCGCGGGCCAGGGCGAAACGCCGGGCGAAACCCTCGTCGCTCCAGTCGTGCCCCGCGTAGCTGGCCTTCACCGCTTCGCCATTTTCGTGGAACAGGCTGAAGTCGAAATTGAAGCTGTTGGCTTCGTGCCAGCCGAACGCGCCGGCGGAACTGGCGAAACCGCGGCTGATCGGGCCGGCAGCATAAAAACCGACCAGATCGAGACCTTCAGCGGCAGCGCAGATTTGCCCGACGACATGTTCGGTGTCCGGCAGCGGATGCGCTTGTACGTGTGTGCTCTGCCAGCTGTTGTGATTGAGCAGCAGGTACGGATCCTGCGGCAGCAGCGGCAGGGTTTCGCGCAGTTGTTGCAGGCCTTCAGCGAGCCGTTGCAGATCGGCTTCCGGATCTCCGGACAAGGTGATTTGCAGGTCGGCATGGCGACCGTCGTCGATCAGTTTCAGGCCAACGTTGGCCTGCTGCACTTGCCCGGCCTGGCGCACCTTGGCGTGATTGAAACGCACGAATGCCGAGGCTTCGGCGGCGTAGCTGAGCGTGAACTGTTCCGGCTCGCGCACGCTGTCGCGCAACCAGTTGACCATGACCTTGAAGGCGTCGGACTGACGCTTCGAAATGCTCATCAGGCGTCTCCCCCAAACACATCAATGTTACTGAATACGCAGGCCGGCGAAGCGTGGCCGACGCGAATCACCTGGTTCGGTTCGCCCTTGCCGCAGTTCGGCGTACCCAGCACCTTGACGGTGTTGGCGTCGCCGACGGCGCGCAGGCTTTTCCAGAAGTGCGCGGAAATGGCCCGGTAGTTGGGATTTTTCACCACGCCTTTAAGTTCACCATTCTCGATCAACTGGCCCCATTCACAGCCGAACTGGAATTTGTTGCGCGCATCGTCAATCGACCATGAACGGTTGGTGCTCATCAGAATGCCGTGCTCGATACCACCGATCATCTGCTCGAGCGTCTGATCACCCGGCTCGATGTTGAGGTTGGCCATGCGGTCGATCGGCGCGCGGTTCCAGCTGCACGCGCGGCTGTTGGCAACGCCATCGAGGCCGGCGCGGTATTGCGACAACGCCCCACCCAGTGGCCGCAGCAGCAGGCCGTCGCGAATCAGGAATTGTTTGCTCGCCGCAGTGCCGTCATCGTCATGGCCGTAGCTGGCGAGTTCTTCCGGGATGCCCGGATCGAAGGTCACGTTGAGCAGCTTCGAGCCGTATTGCAGGCTGCCGAAGTCGCTGGCTTTGACGAAACTGGTGCCGGCGTAATTGCGCTCATCGCCCAGGATCCGGTCGAGTTCCAGCGGGTGGCCGATGGATTCGTGGATCTGCAGCATCATTTGATCGGGCATCAGCAGCAGGTCGCGCGGGCCTTGCGGGGTGTTTGGCGCGAGCAGCAGTTGCAGGGCCTGATCGGCGACTTGCGGACCGGCACCGACCAGGCCGCAGCGGCTGATGACATCGGCGCCACCCTGCTGGCCGAAGTTCTCGCGGCCGAGGCTGCGGGTCTGGCTGTCGTTGCCGTCGTAAGCGGTGACGTCGAGACCCGGGTAGACGAAGCGCTGCGCTTGGCGCAATTGGGCCCCGGCGCTGCTCAGGTAAATCTGTTCAACGTGGGTAACGCCAATGCTCACCTGCCAATTGACCAGGCGCTCATCCTTGGGCACCGAGGCGGATTCCGCACCAAGCAGATCGAAGCATTCGCTCAGTGACGGGAAGGGCTGTTCGAGGTTGGGTGAAAAATAATCAGCGCGGTCGCTGGAAAGCGGCTGCTCGCGCAGATCGAGCAAGGCGTGCGGCTTGAGTCGGCGGGCTTGCTGCTCGGCGCGCTCGAGCGCGGTTTGCAGGCCTTGCTGCGAGAGGTCGTTGGTCGCCGCGTAGGCTTCGACGCCATTGACGCGCACGGTGAGCATCGCCCCCTCATCGCGGCTCAAACTCGGCGGTTCGGCGACGTTCTTGCGCACCGACAGGTACTGCCCTGACTCGCGTACATACCGCAGGGAAAAAAATTCAGCGCCCGTGCGCAAGGCAGCGAAGCGCTGCTTGAGCTGGGGGTGGAAATCGAACATTCGTGAACCTCCTTGTAATGGAGTAGCGGCATGGCGACAGCGGGGAGGGGGTAATACGGTTGCGCGAGGTCTAGAGTAGGCCTGCGTGGGGGGAGGATCAAGTGAAGAGGGGGTGTATGGGGATTTACTGCGCAGCAGGGGAATTTGTGCTGAATGTGAGGGCCCCTTCGCGAGCAAGCCCGCTCCCACAGTAGATCTTCAGTGAACACAAAATTTGTGAACACCAGGATCCAATGTGGGAGCGGGCTTGCTCGCGAAGGCCGCGCCTCGGTATTACGGTTTTATTGAGTAACCGGGGTGATATCACGCATCGGCTTGCCTTTGACCGGCGCGCCGTTCGCGACGTAGTAAGCGGCATTGCTGCGCGGCAGCGGCTTGCGGCCACGGATCCTGTCGGCGATTTTCTCGGCCATCATGATCGTCGGTGCGTTGAGGTTGCCGGTGGTGATGATCGGCATGATCGAGGCATCGACCACGCGCAGGCTCTGCATGCCGTGCACACGGCCTTCACCGTCGACCACCGCCATCTCGTCGGTGCCCATCTTGCACGAGCAGGACGGGTGGAACGCGGTTTCAGCGTGCTCGCGGATGAACTTGTCGAGCTGCTCATCGGTTTGCACGTCAATGCCGGGGCTGATTTCGCGGCCACGGAACGCGTCGAGTGCCGGCTGCTGCATGATTTCCCGGGTCAGGCGGATGCCATCGCGGAATTCCTGCCAGTCCTGCTCGGTGGCCATGTAGTTGAACAGGATGCTCGGGTGCTGGCGCGGATCCTTGGATTTGACCTGGATGCGGCCACGACTCGGCGAACGCATGGACCCCATGTGCGCCTGGAAACCGTGCTCTTTCACACCGTTGCTGCCGTTGTAGTTAATCGCCACCGGCAAGAAGTGGTACTGGATGTTCGGCCATTCGAATTCCGGACGCGAACGGATGAAACCGCCGGCCTCGAACTGGTTGCTGGCGCCGATGCCGGTGCCGTTGAACAGCCACTCGGCACCGATGGCCGGCTGGTTGTACCAGAGCAACGACGGGTACAGCGAGACCGGTTGGGTGCAGGCGTATTGCAGATACAGCTCGAGGTGATCCTGGAGGTTTTCACCGACGCCCGGCAGGTCGTGGACCACCGGGATGTCGAGGCTTTCCAGCAGTTTCGCCGGGCCGACACCGGAGCGCTGCAGAATCTGCGGCGACGCGATGGCGCCGGAGCACAGCAGGACTTCCTTGCGCGCCTTGGCTTCGACGCGCTCTTCAGCGTCGCCGATCAGATAACGCACGCCGACTGCACGCTTGCCTTCGAAGAGAATCTTGTCGGTCAGCGCGTGGGTGACGATGGTCAGGGTCGAGCGCTTTTTGGCGACGTCGAGATAACCACGGGCGGTGGAAGCACGACGGCCGTTCGGCGTCACGGTGCGGTCCATCGGGCCGAAGCCTTCCTGCTGGTAACCGTTGAGGTCTTCGGTGCGCGGATAACCGGCCTGCACGCCCGCTTCAACCATGGCGTGGAACAGCGGGTTGTTGCCGGCTTTCGGTGTGGTCACGCTGACCGGGCCGTCGCCACCGTGGTAATCGTTCGGGCCGATGTCACGGGTTTCGGCTTTGCGGAAATACGGCAGGCAATCAAGGTACGACCAGTTTTCCAGGCCCGGCAGTTTCGCCCAGCCGTCATAGTCCATGGCGTTGCCACGGATGTAGCACATGCCGTTGATCAGCGACGAACCACCGAGGCCCTTGCCGCGACCGCACTCCATGCGGCGACCGTCCATGTGTGGCTCTGGATCGGTTTCATAGGCCCAGTTGTAGCGGCGGCCCTGCAGCGGGAACGCCAGCGCGGCCGGCATTTGCGTGCGGAAGTCGTAACGGTAATCCGGACCGCCGGCTTCGAGCAGCAGAACGGTGACGCCTTCGTCTTCAGTCAGACGGGTCGCCAGGGTGTTACCGGCCGAGCCGGCACCGATGATGATGTAATCGAATTCTTGGGACATTGAATGCACCCTCTTTGATAGTGGTCAGGTCTGACCTCGGCGAGTGCTGCGCACTCGAATCGCTGGCAAGCCAGCTCCCACAAGGATTGGGGGCTGCCACAGATTGATGGACTACCCCGAACCTGTGGGAGCTGGCTTGCCAGCGAAGAGGCCTTCGCGGGCAACGCAAATCTCGGGTTAGAACACCGAGACGTAATCGCCCAGCTCGACCTGTACCGATTTGATGCGGGTGAAGTTGTTCAGCGAGCTGATCCCGTTCTCACGGCCCACGCCCGACTGCTTGTAACCGCCAACTGGCATCTTCGCGTCGGACTCGCCCCAGGCGTTGATCCAGCAGATGCCGGCTTCCAGCTGATGAATTACGCGGTGCGCGCGGTTCAGGTCGCGGGTGACGATACCGGCGGCGAGGCCGAAGTCGGTGTCGTTGGCGCGGCGGATCACTTCTTCTTCGGTTTCGTAGGAGAGGATCGCCATGACCGGGCCGAAGATTTCTTCACGGACAATGGTCATGTCGTCGGTGCAATCGGTGAACACGGTCGGTGCCACGAACGCGCCTTTGGCGAATTCGCCGTCGGTCAGACGACCGCCGCCGCACAGGACGCGTGCGCCTTGTTCCTTACCTTTTTCGATGTAAGCCAGCACGCTTTCCATGTGGGCGAAGCTGACCAGCGGGCCGAAGTTGGTGTTTTCGTCTTCCGGGTTGCCGACGCGAATACGCGCAACGCGCTCAACGATCTTGGCTTCGAACGCGGCTTTCAGGTGCGCGGGTACGAATACGCGGGTGCCGTTGGTGCAGACCTGACCGGAGCTGTAGAAGTTGGCCATCATCGCGGTGTCGGCGGCGCGATCCAGGTCGGCGTCGTCGCAGATGATCAGCGGCGACTTGCCGCCCAGTTCCATGGTCACGTCCTTGAGCGACGAAGCCGAAGCGCTGGCCATGACTTTCTTGCCTGTGTCGGTGCCACCGGTGAAGGAGATTTTCTCGATGCGCGGGTGCTCGGTCAGCCAGGTGCCGACTTCACGGCCGCTGCCGGTCAGTACGTTGAACACGCCGTTTGGCACGCCGGCTTCGGTGTAGATCTCGGCCAGTTTCAAGGTAGTCAGCGAAGTGACTTCGCTTGGCTTGAAGATCATCGCGTTGCCGGCCGCCAGGGCTGGAGCGGATTTCCACAAAGCGATCTGGATCGGGTAGTTCCACGCGCCGATACCGGCGACTACGCCCAGCGGTTCGCGACGGGTGTAAACGAACGAGGTGTCACGCAGCGGGATCTGCTCGCCTTCGATGGCGGGCACCAGGCCTGCGTAGTATTCCAGCACGTCAGCGCCGGTGACGATGTCGACGTACTTGGTTTCGGAGAAGGATTTGCCGGTGTCCAGGGTTTCCAGCGCGGCCAGCTCATCGTTGCGCTCGCGCAGGATGTCGACGGCGCGGCGCAGGATGCGCGAACGCTCCATGGCCGTCATCGCGGCCCAGATTTTCTGGCCCTTTTCGGCGCTGACCACGGCGCGCTCGACGTCGTCTTTGGTCGCACGTTGCACCAGTGCGAGGACTTCACCGTTCGCCGGGTTGATGGCTTCGAAGGTGGCGTCGCTGCCGGCGTCGGTGTACGCGCCATCGATGTAGAGTTTTTGCAGTTCGAAACGGGCCATAGTGTCCTCGCAAGTGCATTGGTGGTTGGCGTTGACCACCGCGATCACGCTGCGGTGGAGTTCAGGGGCCGAGCATTTTCTGTGTGCTCTAGCTCACCTTCTTGGCCAATTGGAAATCCATGTATTCGTAAGCGATCTGTTGCGCCTGCGCCGTGTCGAAAGCGTCTCCCGACAGCGCGCCGCGCAACCACAAGCCGTCAATCAACGCTGCCAGACCTCGCGCGGCATTGCGCGCTTCTTCGAGCGGCAACACCCGACGGAACTCGCAGCACAGGTTGGAATACAGACGGTGATCGTTGATCCGCTGCAACCTGTGCAAAGACGGCTGGTGCATGCTGGTGGCCCAGAAGGCCAGCCAGGTTTTCATTGCCGGGCCATTGACCTGGCTGGCGTCGAAGTTGCCTTCGATGATCACCTGCAGATGCGCCCGTGGGCTGTCATCTGCCAGCGCCTGACGGCGCGCGGTGACGTTCTCGCTGAGGACGCTCATCAGGTACCGCATCGTGGCGGCGATCAGGCCGTTCTTGTCCTGAAAGTAATGACTGATGATGCCATTCGAGACACCGGCCAAACGGGCGATCAGCGCAATGCTGGCGTCCCCCATTCCGACCTGATCGACCGCTTGCAACGTGGCTTCGATCAGTTGTTGACGGCGGATGGGTTGCATACCGACCTTGGGCATCTTGCACATCTCCTTAGGCCTTCCGAGGGGCGAATGACGCCGATCGGATTGAGGGCCAGTCTATTTTGTTTTGATTGAACGTTCAATCAACAAAGAATAAGATCTGCGACAATTCGTCGCTGCCTACAGCTTTTTCCTACGTGTAATGACGATAAAAACCGACACCTGAAACGGCTCGAAACCTGCGCGGGGCATGGCGCGGTTCGCGATTCGATGGACGTGTTGAAAGGGCAAGACGCTCGGGACCAGGTTTCGGATGAACGTCCGCACACCGGGGCCACGAAAGCGATCAGCGCGCCATTTCGGCAGGTTCGGGCTTTTTTCGGAGTGTCTTTATATCACCCGCCGGTCGGCTGCCAACTAACCGATTGGTCGGGTTCCGTGATGCCTTGTGTTCTTCTCTCGCACTGCCTGGAGCATTTGTGCCATGAGTTCTGCCTCGCTAATAAAGACCCCGCCCGAGAAGGTGACGGTCAACGGTTGGGTGTTCTACACCTCGACCGCGTTGATTCTGTTGTTGACCGCCATTCTGATCATCGCCCCGCAAGAGGCCGGCAGAGTGTTGGGGATGGCTCAGGCCTGGTTGTCGCGCAGCTTCGGCTGGTACTACATGGTAGTGATCGCCGCGTACCTGGTGTTCGTGGTCGGTCTGGCGTTTTCCTCGTACGGCAAACTCAAACTGGGCAGCAAGGACGACACCCCGGATTTCAGTTACGGCGCCTGGGCGGGGATGCTGTTCTCGTCTGGCATCGGCATTTCGCTGTTGTACTTCGGCGCGTCCGAGCCGCTGGATCACTACTTCAATCCGCCGGAAGGCACGTCGGCCAGCAATCTGGCGGCGCGTCAGGCGGTGCAGCTGACGTTCCTGCATTGGGGCCTGCATGGCTGGGCAATCTACGCACTGGTCGGTCTGGCCGTTGCTTACTTTGCTTATCGGCATAACCAGCCGTTGGCGTTGCGTTCGGCGCTGTATCCGCTGGTCGGCGAGCGTTGGGTCAAAGGCGCGGCCGGGCATGCGGTTGACGGCTTCGGCATGTTCGTGACGCTGCTGGGGCTGGTGACCAACCTGGGCATCGGTTCGCTGCAAGTATCGTCGGGGCTGGAAAACCTGTTCGGCATGGAGCACAGCAACACCAACCTGCTGATCGTGATTATCGTCATGAGCACCGTGGCGACCATCGCTGCTGTGTCCGGCGTGGAAAACGGCATCCGGCGTCTGTCCAACCTGAACATCGTGCTGTTCAGCGGCTTGCTGATCTTCGTCCTGCTGTTCGGCCCGACGCTGCACTTGCTCAATGGTTTTGTGCAGAACATCGGTGATTACCTGAACGGCGTGGTGCTGAAGACGTTCGACCTGTACGTCTATGAAGGCGACAACGCCAAGTCCGATCGCTGGCTGGGCCTGTGGACGCTGTTCTACTGGGCGTGGTGGATTTCCTGGGCGCCATTCGTGGGCATGTTCATCGCGCGGATTTCCCGTGGTCGCACCGTGCGTGAACTGGTTGCCGGCGTGCTGTTGATTCCGCTGGGCTTCACTTTGGCGTGGCTGTCGATCTTCGGCAACTCGGCGCTGGATCTGGTGATGAACCACGGCGCGGTGGAGCTGGGCAAGACGGCACTGGAACAGCCGTCGATGGCGATTTATCAATTGCTTGAGCACTACCCTGCGTCGAAAGTCGTCATCGGTGTGTCGATCTTCGTTGGCTTCGTGCTGTTCCTGACCCCGGCCGACTCCGGCGCGGTGATGATGGCGAATCTTTCGTGCAAGGGCGGTAACGTCGATGAAGATGCGCCGCACTGGCTGCGGATTTTCTGGTCGGTAGTGATCACGCTGGTGACCATCGGCCTGCTGTTCGCCGGCAACTTCGAAGCCATGCAGACCATGGTGGTGCTGGCCGGCCTGCCGTTCTCGGTGGTGCTGATCTGCTTCATGTTCGGCCTGCACAAGGCGATGCGTCAGGACGTGCAGATCGAGCAGGAGCAGGCGCAACTGGCCGAGCGCGGACGTCGCGGTTTCAGCGAGCGCTTGACGCAACTGGATCTGCAACCGAGCCAATCGGTGGTTCAGCGTTTCATGGACAAGCACGTCACCCCGGCGCTGGAAGACGCCGCCGCGCAATTGCGCAATCAGGGCATTGAAGTGCAGACGCTGCTGGGCAAGGCCAAACGTTGCATGGGCGTGCGGGTCGAGATGGGAGAGGGCAACCCTTTCGTTTACGAAGTCAGCCTGGACGGTTATCTGGCGACCCCGACCGAATCGGCGCAGTCCGATGAAGCGCGGCAGCGTTATTACCGGGCTGAGGTGTATCTGCACAACGGCAGTCAGGATTACGACTTGATGGGCTTTACGCCGGAGCAGATTACCCGGGATGTGCTGGATCAGTTCGAGAGCCATCGGCAGTTGCTGGGTCGGGTTTATAGCTAAACACCGAGCGCGGTGTTTCTCCGGAGACACCGCATTGTTCCTTTAAAAGATCGCAGCCTTCGGCAGCTCCTTCATGGATCGCATTATCCTGTAGGAGCTGCCGAAGGCTGCGATCTTTTGATCTTCAAACAAAAACGCCGCGATCCTCTCGCGGCGTTTTCGTGTCTGCGGGTTTACCCCAGATTCTTGCCCAACAACGCGTGATACAACTCGCTGTCGCCCAGAATCCCCACCACATGATTGTCATCGTGCAGCACCAGCTTGTTGCCGGTCTGATAACGAATCTGCAGTGCGTCGCGCATGCCGATGTTCGAGTCCACCAGCGTCGGCTTGCGCTCCAGGCCTTCCACCGCTTGCCCCGGTGCCCAGTTCTGCAGGTTCAGCACTGAGCCGTTCTGACGTGCGCCTTTGATGGTGTTGCCTTCGGCCAGGTCCAGCCACGAGTCGCCGCCCGGGTCGAGGCACACCGAACCGTTGATGCGTTTACACTTGTCCAGCGTGCGCATCAGGCTGCGGCCGCAAAGCACGTTGAGCGGATTGGTGTGGGCGACGAAGGTGCGCACATAGTCGTCCGCCGGGTTGAGGACGATTTCTTCCGGCACGCTGTACTGAATGATTCGGCCGTCCTTCATGATCGCGATGCGGCTGCCCAATTTGAGCGCTTCATCGAGGTCGTGGCTCACAAACACGATGGTCTTGCTCAGCTTGCGTTGCAGTTCCAGCAATTCGTCCTGCAGGCCCTGGCGGATCAGCGGGTCAAGCGCCGAGAACGGTTCGTCCATCAGCAGAATGTCGGCGTCCATGGCCAGCGCTCGGGCGAGGCCAACGCGCTGCTGCATGCCGCCGGAGAGTTCGTCGGGCTTCTTGTTGCGCCACTGGGTCAGGCCGACCAGCTCGAGTTTCTCGTCGACCAGCTTCTTGCGTTCCTTCTCCGGCCGGCCCTGCATTTCCAGACCGAAACTGATGTTCTCGCGCACCGTCAGCCAGGGCATCAGGGCGAACTTCTGAAACACCATGGCGATGCGTTTGGTGCGCATCATCTTCAGCTCGGCGGGCGTGCAGGACGCGATGTCGATCTGGCGGTTTTCATGTTCGACGAACAGCTTGCCGCGGCTCACGGTATTGAGGCCGTTGATGCAGCGCAGCAGGCTCGACTTGCCCGAGCCGGACAGGCCCATCAGCACGCAGATCTCGCCTTTGTTGATGTCCAGCGTGGCTTTCTCCACGCCGACGATCTGGCCGGTCTTCTTCAGGATCTCGTTGCGGGTCATGCCCTGATCGAGCAGCTTGAGTGCCTCGCGCGGGTCCTTGGAGAAGATTACGTCGACGTCTTCGAAGCGAATTATGCTCATGCGTCACCCCCTACTTTGGCGTCGGGTTGTTTGCAGATACGGTCGAGCATGATCGCCAGCAGTACGATTGCCAGACCTGCTTCGAAGCCCAGCGCAATATCAGCAGTGTTCAGTGCGTTGACCACCGGTTTGCCGAGTCCGTCGGCGCCGACCAGTGCCGCGATCACCACCATCGACAGCGACAGCATGATGCACTGGGTGATGCCGGCCGCGATGCTTGGCATGGCGTGCGGCAGTTCGATCCTTGAGAGCAATTGGCGACGCGAGCAGCCGAAGGCCTTGCCGGCGTCCATCAGTTCTTGCGGGACATCGCGGATGCCCAGGTAGGTCAGGCGGATCGGCGCCGCGATGGCGAAGACCACCGTGGAGATCAGGCCCGGGACCACACCCAGCCCGAAGAGGGTCAGGGTAGGAATGAGGTAAACGAAGGTCGGTACGGTCTGCATCAGATCGAGCACCGGCCGCATCATGGTGTAGAACATCGGTTTGTGCGCGGCGACGATGCCCAGCGGCACGCCGATCAACACGCAGACCAGGGTGGCGAACAGCACCTGGGCGAGAGTTTCCATGGTTTCCTGCCAGTACCCCAGGTTGAGGATCAGCAGGAACGAGGCGACCACGAACGCGGTCAGGCCCCACTTGCGTTGAATCAGATGGGCAATGATGGCAATCAGGCCAATCAGCACCAGTGGGTTGAACCAGGTCAGCGCAAACGTCACGCCGTGGATCATCGTTTCCAGTGTCACGGCGATTGCGTCGAAGGTGTTGGCGCCGTGTTGCGTCAACCATTCGACGAAGCCCGCGATGTACTGGCCTAAAGGTATTTTCTGATCAATCAGCATGGTAGTGAACGTCCGCATGCAAGGAAATTAACAGCCCGGGCAGGCACGCCTGCCCGGCATAAGCGGTGCCTTTCAAATCAAGGCGCGAGCTTGGCTTTCACGGCCTCCAGGCCTGGTTTACCGTCAATGGTGGTCACGCCAGCGAGCCAGGTATCGAGCACCTGTGGATTCTTTTTCAGCCAGGCCTTGGCGGCCGCGTCAGGCTTCATCTTGTCGTCGAGGATGTTGCCCATCAGTTCACTTTCCATGTCGACGGTGAATTCCAGGTTTTTCAACAGCTGACCAACGTTGCTGCATTCTTCGGCGTAACCCTTGCGGGTGTTGGTCGCCACGGTGGCCGCACCGAAATCGGGGCCGAAGAAATCGTCGCCGCCGGTCAGGTATTGAATCTTGAAACGCTTGTTCATCGGGTGCGGTGCCCAGCCGAGGAAGACCACGGCGGTGTCGCGCTTCTGCGCCCGGTCGACTTGCGAGAGCATGCCGGCTTCCGATGATTCGACCATTTTGAAACCGGCCGTCTTCAGACCGAAAGCGTCCTTGTCGATCATGCTCTGGATCAGGCGGTTGCCGTCGTTGCCCGGCTCGATGCCGTAGATCTTGCCGTCGAGCTCTTTCTTGAATTTGGCGATGTCGGCGAAGTCATGCAGACCTTTGTCGTACAGGGCTTGCGGCACGGCGAGGGTGTACTTGGCGCCCTTGAGGTTGGTGCGCACGGTGTCGACAGTGCCGGCATCGCGATACGGCTTGATGTCGTTCTCCATGGTCGGCATCCAGTTACCGAGAAACACGTCCATGTTCTTGCCGTCGGCCAGCGACTTGTAGGTCACGGGCACGGAGATCATGGTGGTTTTGGTCTTGTAGCCGAGGGCGTTGAGAACAACGGAGGTGGTGGCGGTGGTCGCGGTGATGTCGGTCCAGCCGACATCGGAGAAGTTAACGAGGCTGCACTGGGCCGGTTCTGCGGCTTGCGCCAGTAACGGCAGACTCAGCAGGGCGGCCAACAACAACGACGGGGAACCTTTCATGGATGGACTCCTTGGTGTTTTTTTTGGCAGTGTTCCGACTGTGGACCACCGCACTTATGGGTTGCGGTTGGTGGCGTTCTGAAGACAGCTCTACCGCAGCGCCTTGCAATCGAGTCATCCCGATCATGTACCAGTGAAAATCTGACGCCTACAGGGAGGGTCGTATCCAGTACAGGGATGGTCGCTTCCAGTGTCGGTGACGTCGCTTACAGCTTTTTTCCGCCCTCGATGGCCTTCTGATCTGCATAAAAACGGCGCATTTGCGGGGCTAAACCGTAACGACGCTGCTGGACATGAGTGCGTCGGTGTCAGACGCCGTGCGCGCCGACAAAAGCCCGATGATGCCGGCATTCGGCGGATCGCAGCTAGAGCGTAGCAGCTCCGCCAGCGGGCGCTTTGGCCGCCCGGTCCGGTATTCTCAGGAGCTCTGCAGCAATGGCTATCAGCGTTTTCGACCTGTTCAAAATCGGCATCGGCCCTTCCAGTTCCCACACCGTCGGGCCGATGCGCGCCGCCGCACTGTTCGTCGAGTCGCTGCGCGGCAAGCATCAGCTGGAGCAGGTGCGCCGGATCGAGGTGCAGTTGTTCGGTTCGCTGTCGGCCACCGGCATCGGTCACGGCAGCGATAACGCGGTGATCATGGGCCTGATGGGCGAATGGCCGGACGCCATTGACCCGGCGCAGATCGGCCCGCGCATTCAGGCGCTGCGCGAGACCGACACGCTTCTATTGGATGGCAGCCTGGCGGTGCCGTTTGTCTGGGCGCGCGACATGCGCCTGATCGATGAAAACCTGCCGTTCCATCCCAATGCCATGACTTTCGTTGCCGAGGGGGATCACGGTGAGTTGCATCGCGACACCTACTATTCGGTCGGCGGCGGCTTTGTCGTGGACGAGGCGCAAGCGGCCAGCGGTGTAGTCGACCTCGACCGCACCGAATTGCCCTACGACTTCTCCAGCGCGGTCGAGCTGCTGCAGTTGTGCAAAACGCACAACCTGCGCGTCGCCGAACTGATGATGGCCAACGAAAGGGTCTGGCGCAGCGAAGAAGAAATCCGCGCCGGGCTGATGAAGCTGTGGCGGGCGATGCAGGATTGCGTCGAGCAAGGCCTCAAGCACGAAGGCATTCTGCCCGGCGGCCTGAACGTGCGGCGGCGTGCGGCGAAGTTGCACCGCAGCCTGCAAGAGCTGAATAAGCCCAATGTCATCGGCTCGACCCTGAGCGCGATGGAGTGGGTCAATCTGTTCGCCCTGGCCGTCAATGAAGAGAATGCCGCCGGCGGGCGCATGGTTACCGCGCCGACCAACGGCGCGGCGGGGATCATCCCGGCGGTGCTGCACTACTTCATGAAATTCAGCGAGGCAGTCACCGACGCCAACGTCGTCGACTATTTCCTCGGCGCGGCGGCGGTCGGCATTCTGTGCAAGAAGAATGCTTCGATCTCTGGCGCGGAGGTCGGTTGTCAGGGCGAGGTCGGTTCGGCCTGCGCCATGGCGGCGGCAGGGCTGGCGGAGATTCTCGGCGCCACCCCTGAACAATTGTGCAACGCAGCGGAAATCGGCCTGGAGCACAACCTGGGCCTGACCTGCGACCCGGTCGGCGGGCTGGTGCAAGTGCCGTGCATCGAGCGCAATGCGATTGCGGCGGTGAAGGCGATCAATGCGGCGCAGATGGCCCTGCGCGGCGATGGCCAGCACTTCATTTCCCTGGACCGGGTGATCCGCACCATGCGTGATACCGGCGCGGATATGCATGACAAATATAAAGAGACCTCGCGGGGCGGGTTGGCGGTCAGTGCGGTTGAGTGCTGAGTCAGCAGCACCGAGTTGAATGCTTCGCGAGCAAGCCCGCTCTCACATTTGAACCCTGGGGTTCACACATTTTGTGTTCACTGGAGATCTACTGTGGGAGCGAGCCTGCTCGCGAAGGGGCCAGACCAGTCAAAACTGCTCACCAAACGATCACCGAAATTCAACCGCGCCACCTTTTGGCGCGTCGCAATCAGATAAGAGTGGTTGTCAGTCGTGACCGATGAGTCGCTATCAGACCGTTCATCGACCGTGCTTGCGGTGACACTCTTTGCAAAACCGCTCCAGCCCTGTTCCCACAAGTGCTACCGATCTGCTCACGGAGCGCGGAGCAGGGCGTTCTCGACACTTGATGGCACTTCGAAATGCCCTGTTCGCAGGTCTCGAATAGACACGTCGCGAGGTCGTTTTCAGGAGTTATTGAATGGCCATCCAACTTTAGGCATGGCAATTGCTCTGTCATAACAAAGCCTGCTTCCCTTGTGAGAACGCCGGCAATAACAAGAGCCTCCGCCTGAGGCCACCACCCGCTTTGTGTGAGGAGATACCGCGATGACGACGTTCAACTCCGGGGCCCAACCCCAGAACCGTGCGCCTCAATCCATCGGCTTTCTGCTGCTGGACAATTTCACGCTGATTTCCCTGGCGTCCGCCGTTGAGCCGCTGCGCATGGCCAACCAGTTGTCCGGTCGCGAGCTGTATCGCTGGAGCCCCCTCACCGTTGACGGCGGCCAGGTCTGGGCCAGTGACGGGCTGCAGATCACCCCCGACGCCTCCATGCACAAAGCCCCGCCACTGGACATTGTTATCGTCTGCGGCGGGGTCGGCATTCAACGCACCGTGACCCGTGAACATGTGTCCTGGCTGCAAAGCCAGGCGCGCCAGTCCAAGCGGCTTGGCGCGGTGTGTACCGGTAGCTGGGCGCTGGCCTGCGCCGGCCTGCTCGACGGCTTCGATTGCAGCGTGCACTGGGAATGTCTGGCGGCGATGCAGGAAGCGTTTCCGCGAGTGGCCATGAGCACACGCCTGTTCACCCTCGACCGTAACCGTTTCACCAGCTCCGGCGGCACCGCGCCGCTGGACATGATGCTGCACCTGATCAGCCGTGATCATGGCCGCGAATTGTCGGCAGCAATCTCGGAAATGTTCGTCTATGAACGCATCCGCAATGAACAGGATCACCAGCGCGTGCCGCTCAAGCACATGCTCGGCACCAACCAGCCGAAGCTGCAGGAAATCGTCGCGCTGATGGAAGCCAATCTGGAAGAGCCGATCGACCTCGATGAACTGGCGGTGTATGTCGCGGTGTCGCGTCGACAGCTGGAGCGGCTGTTCCAGAAATACCTGCACTGCTCGCCGTCGCGTTATTACCTGAAGCTGCGGCTGATCCGCGCCCGGCAACTGCTCAAGCAGACGCCGATGTCGATCATCGAAGTGGCGTCGGTGTGCGGTTTCGTTTCTACGCCGCATTTCTCCAAGTGCTACCGCGAATATTTCGGCATTCCGCCGCGTGACGAGCGCGTCGGCTCCAACACCACCCAGCAAGTGGCAATGCTGCCACTGCCGCAGGCCATCGTGATGTCACCGCTGTCGGGGCCGATGTCGGCGTTGAGTCAGGCGCGTAATGAGTCGACGTTTGCCAGCGTAAGGCTGTAAACCGAGTCATCGTTCTTCGCGAGCAAGCCCGCTCCCACATTGGAATGCATTTCAAATGTGGGAGCGGGCTTGCTCGCGAAGAGGACCTGTCAGGCGCTATGACTTTGCTGATAGTCCGCGAGTGCCGGCAACAACTGCTTGTCGATCGCCTGACGCACCGCCGGCTGAATGCTCGCGCCACTGGTGTACATGTCCTTGACCATCTTGCGCAGTTCAAAGGCGCGCACGTTGTCCAGCCCGCGCACCGCACACTCGCAGGCCTGCTCGGCGGTGGTACCGCTCGGCACCTGAATACCCAAGGCCTTGAGCTGGCCCAACAGATCTTCCTGGTCAATCAAATCGGCGTACATCATCACGCAAATCCTTCTGTGGCAACGGAGGTCTTGGCTCGATTCTGGTGGCCCCGACCGGACGCGGCAAGGGCGTTTTGTCGCGGTGGCCGGGACGACTATGAACAGGTCGTTTTCGGCTAATCGACTGGCTTGGCGAGTAGGCACACTGGCTCCAGCTCGCTTCACGAAGGTTTGGTCACCCTCGCCTGGCAGCTCCTCAACAGTACCCTCCTCAGCTCCGATCCTGTCACGGCTTGATCGGAGTTTTTTTTGCCTGTGAATCAGGGGGCGGGATGTTGATCGAGCTGACGCCATCGCTGGCAAGCCAGCTTCCCACAGGTCTACCTCTGCAACACCAGAATCCGCGACAACAACTCATCCCGATCGACATAGCAGCCCTGAAAATGCCGCGCCCCAGTGGCCGGATCAAAGGCATTGCGCGCATGCAACGTGCGGCGGTTATCGAAGCACCACAACTCCCCCGGATTGAGCCGTTGCACCAGCCGAAACCGCGGCTCGCGGGTCATCGCGATAAGGCGTCGATAAGCTCGATAGAGCAACGGCATCTGCGCCACCGACGTATCGAACCCCCCGCGCAGGAAGTTGGCCATGCGAATTTCCGCCACCCGGCCCAGCGCATCCAAAGCGATGATTGGCGCCAGGCAGCGATAGTCGCTGTGCCGGTCCTTGTTGCGAAATTCCACGGGGATTTCACACAGGGCCTGAAACAGCTGCGGATCCTCCTGACGCAAGGCATCGGCGATCGCAAAGCCATCGACGAAAACACTCTCGCCGCCCTCGGCATCATTCACCAGGCAATGCAGAAATTGCAGCCCCGGTTGCAACTCACGAGTCGGTAGATCCGTGTGCAATGGCAGGTTGAATGCGGTGTAAGCGTTGCTGTCGGCATCGGCCTTGGACTGCACGTTGAACAGCACGCCGAAATTGCTCTCGCGGATGAAGGAAATCCGTTGCGCGATGGATTTCAGCGAGCCGGGCTCGGTCGGCACGCCGCGCACTTGGGTCAGGCCGATGTCGCGCACGGCGAGCAACCATTGCAGCAGTGCAGCGTTGTCGTTCATCAGCGCGTTGTATTCGAACACCGGCAACTGCAGATCGCTGTGCCACAAAAGGTTTTGCGGTTTACCGGCCAGGCGCTCGGCGCGGGATTGGTCGTCATAGGCGTGAGCGCGCAACCAGCCCGGGTCGAAGCGGCTGAGGTGACCGTCTTCCCAGTCGAGGCGCAGGCCGCCATCGGTGTCGATGCGCGTGGCCAGCGGTTGCAAATCCTCGGCGGCATCGACGCTTTCAAAGACCTGCTCGCGAGTGACGCTGTAGACACATTGATCACACGGGCAATTGTCGCGCAGCCAGACGTGGTGAAACGGGCTGACACGCCCGTCGGCCCATTCGATGACAACGCGATCCGCCAGACCCTGCACGCCACGCAGCGCGCTGATCAACGGATAAGTACGAAAATCGGCAACAGCGGCAGCGGTATTCATGGCGGCTCCTGATCGAAGGGATTACCGGGCGGGTGGCAGCGCGATCACGCGGCCGATGTAAGCAGGGGCGGGCAGGTCGGTCTGGTCAGCGACGATGGCTTGCAGGCGATGCAACGTATCGGGGCTGAACGGCGCTGAGCGCGGGCCGGCGAGGTCGACGTGCAGCAGCATCTGTTCATTGCCGGCCAGTTCCTGCGCATCACCGACCTTGTGCAGGCTGTGATAGAGATGCAGGCGTTTGTTGTCGTGGCCGATGATCTGCGTACGCACTTCGACCTCGCTGTCGAGCTTCACTTCGTGCAGGTAATTGAGGTGCAGTTCGAGGGTGAACAGCGAATGGCCGCTGGCTTCGCGGTTGTTGCTGTCCATGCCGAGACGATCCATCAGCGCGTCGGTGGCGTAGCTGAAGATCAGCAGGTAGAAGGCATCGCGCAGGTGGCCGTTGTAGTCGACCCAGTCGGCGATGATGGTGGTTTGGTAGGTGGTGAGGTGGGGCATTGCACGGCTCCGATGTTGATGTTGGCGGGACTGCAGCCTTCGCGAGCAAGCCCGCTCCC
The DNA here is from genome assembly GCF_002836515.1 of Pseudomonas sp. Choline-02u-1. GTDB lineage: Bacteria > Pseudomonadota > Gammaproteobacteria > Pseudomonadales > Pseudomonadaceae > Aquipseudomonas. The sequence goes on along the minus strand of NZ_PJBC01000065.1, from coordinate 144,799 downwards.
ACACTGGATCTGCGTCGTTCACAACACCAATGTGGGAGCGGGCTTGCTCGCGAAGGGGCCAGACCTGCTGAATGGTTACTCGCTGAACGCCATCCCATGCTTCTCTTTGGTGGTTTTCACCGCCTCGAGCACCGCCAGCAGACAATCATCACGATAGCGCTCCAGCGCCGAAATGCTGTGCCGGCCAAGCTGATCGCTGGTGCCATCGACCACATCATCGATCAGCTTGTCGGTAAGCTCCGGTGCGGGCAGATACGTCCACGGCAATTGCAACGCCGGGCCGAATTGCGCCATGAAGTGACGCATGCCGGCATCGCCACCGGCCAGGGTGTAAGTCAAAAACGTACCCATGAACGACCAGCGCAAACCGGCGCCGAAGCGAATCGCATCGTCGATTTCGCCGGTGGTCGCCACGCCGTCATTGACCAGGTGCAGCGCCTCGCGCCACAGCGCTTCGAGCAGGCGATCGGCGATGAACCCGGGGACTTCCTTGCGCACATGCAGCGGGCGCATGCCGAGGGATTCGTAGACTTGCATCGCCGCTTGCACTGCCTCGGGCGCGGTGTGTTTGCCACCGACCACTTCCACCAGCGGTAACAGATAGACCGGGTTGAACGGATGCCCGACCACGCAACGCTCGGGGTGCGTCGAGCTCTCATAGAACTCGCTCGGCAACAGGCCTGAAGTGCTGGAGCCGATCAACGCATCGGGTTTGGCCGCGGCGCTGATTTTGCTGTGCAGATCGAGTTTCAGCTCCAGCCGCTCGGGGGCGCTTTCCTGAATGAAATCGGCGTCGCGTACGCACTCCTCGATGGTGGTGACAAAGCGCAGACGATCCTGCGAGGCGCCCGGCGCCAGGCCGCTCTTTTCCAAAGCTCCCCAGGCATTGGCCACGCGTTGGCGCAGTGCCGCTTCGGCGCCGGGCGCCGGGTCCCAGGCCACCACGTCGAGGCCATGGGCGAGGGCGCGCGCGACCCAGCCACTGCCAATGACACCGCTGCCGAGCGCGGCGAAGGTTTTGATTTCGGTGATAAAGCGCATAGGTTTTCCCTGATGGTCGAGGACCCTGTAGGAGCTGCCGAAGGCTGCGATCTTTTGATCTTGCTTCTAAAAATCAAAGGCAAAGATCGCAGCCTTCGGCAGCTCCTACAGGTGAAATGGGTGATGGGATCAGCCGCGCTGGGTCAGGCCCATTTTTTTGCGACCTTCCGCCGGGGTGAGCACGCGAGCGCCGAGGCGGCTGAGGATTTCCGTGGCGCGCTCAACCAATTGCCCATTGGTTGCCAGCACGCCTTTGTCCAGCCAAAGATTGTCCTCAAGCCCGACCCGCACGTTGCCGCCCAGCAGCACTGCTTGCGCCGCCATCGGCATCTGCATGCGGCCGATGCCGAAACCGGCCCACACCGCGTCGGCCGGCAGGTTGTCGACCATGGCTTTCATGGTGGTGGTGTCGGCCGGCGCGCCCCACGGGATGCCCAGGCACAGCTGGAACAGCGGGTTGTCGAGCAAGCCTTCCTTGATCATCTGCTTGGCGAACCACAGATGCCCGGTGTCGAAAATCTCCAGCTCGGCCTTTACGCCCAGCTCGGTGATGCGCTTGGCCCCGGCACGCAGTTGCGCCGGGGTGGAGACGTAAATGGTGTCGCCGTCGCCGAAGTTCAGCGTGCCGCAATCGAGGGTGCAGATTTCCGGCAGCAGCTCTTCAACGTGGGCGAGACGGGTCAGCGGGCCGACCAGATCGGTGTTCGGGCCGAACTCCATCGGGTTCTCGCCAGCGCCGATTTCCAGGTCTCCGCCCATCCCGGCGGTGAGGTTGACGATGATGTCGACGTCCGCCTCGCGGATGCGCTCCATGACTTCGCGGTACAGCGCCACGTCACGGCTGAACTTGCCGGTCTGCGGATCGCGGACATGGCAGTGCACGACGGTGGCGCCGGCCTTGGCCGCTTCCACCGCTGCTGCGGCAATCTGTTTCGGGGTGACCGGCACGTGTGGACTTTTGGCGCTCGTGTCGCCAGCACCGGTAAGTGCGCAGGTGATGATGACGTCGTGGTTCATGGTGCGTTTTCCTTCAGGCGTGATGGGTCTGTTCGCAGCCCGTGGCGGGGCTGCGAAGCGTCGTCAAATTCCCCTCTCCCTTGGGGAGAGGGTCAGGGTGAGCGGCTCTTCAATCGAGGGGTTATTTGCTGGTCAGTTGCAGATTTTCAGCGGCCGGTTTGCCATCGAAAGTCGTCACCCCTTCGAGCCAGCGCTGCTTGTCTTCGGGGTGATCCTTGAGCCATTGCTTCGCCGATTCGAAAGCGTCCTTGTGGTCAAGCAGCGGCTGCATCATCCGGCTCTCGTCTTCAGCGGTGAAGGTCAGGTTGGTCAGCAGACGGCCGATGTTCGGGCACTGCTCGGCGTACTTCGGCGCGGTGACCGTCCACACCGTGGCCATGCCTTCGTTCGGGCCGAGGGCGTCTTCGCTGCCGGTCAGGTAGGTCATCTGGATATTGACGTTCATCGGGTGCGGTGCCCAGCCGAAGAACACCACGGCTTCCTTGCGACGCACCGCGCGATCGACGGCGGCGAGCATGCCGGCCTCGCTCGATTCGACGAGCTGGAACTTGCCGAGGCCAAATTGGTTTTTGGCGATCATCGCCTTGATCTGCGTGTTGGCGCCCGAGCCTGGCTCGATGCCGTAGATCTTGCCGCCCAGTTCTTTCTGGAATTTGGCGATGTCGGCAAAGGTTTTCAAACCCTTGTCGGCGAGATAAGTCGGCACGGCGAGGGTCGCGCGGGCGTCTTTCAGGCTCGGTGCTTCGAGCACTTTGACCTGATTGGCTTCGACGAACGGCGTGATGGTCTGGGTCATCAGCGGGTTCCAGTAGCCGAGGAACAGGTCCAGGCGCTGGTCGCGAATCCCGGCGAAAATGATCTGCTGGGAGGCGCTGGTCTGTTTGGTGCTATAGCCGAGGCCGTCGAGCAGGACCTGGGTCATGGCACTGGTGGCGATCACGTCAGTCCAGTTGACCACGCCCATGCGCACGTTCTTGCAGGACGCCGGTTCGGCCGCCATCACGCCGGTGCTGAAGAAAGCGGTACCGCTGAGTGCAAGAACGCAGCTGCTGATCAGTCGTTTCATGTCGGGTTCCTCGGCAGTTCGATTATTGTGGTTCCCGGCATCTGCGCACCGGTGAGGCCAAGTTACGCAGCTATGCGCCCGTAAAAGCGCACTGCGGCGACTGGCAATTGCACTGTAGCGACCTGCGCGCTTGAATGCCGCCGGCAAACGGCGTATCAACGTTCCACGCGACCCGCCAACCGAGTGCGCCCATGTCTCAGGATTTCTACTTTTTGCTGATGCCGGGGTTCTCCGCCATCGGCTTTATCTCCGCAATCGAACCGCTGCGCGTGGCCAACCGCTTTCGCGGCGAGTTGTACCGCTGGCATGTGCTCAGCGCCGATGGCGGCGCGGTACTGGCGAGCAACGGCATGTCGGTCAACGCCGATGCGGCGCTGGAGCCGCTGAAGAAAGGCGCGACCTTGCTGGTGGTGGCCGGCTTCGAACCGCTGAAGTTCATCACGCCGACGCTGGAGCACTGGTTGCGCAGGCTGGATAAGGACGGCGTAACCCTCGGTGCGATCGACACCGGCAGCTTCGTCCTTGCCGAAGCAGGCCTGCTCGACGGCTATCGCCTGACCCTGCACTGGGAGGCGATCGATGCGTTCAGGGAATCTTATCCACAGCTCAGCGTGACCCAGGAGCTGTTCGAGATCGACCGCCGGCGGATCACTTCGGCGGGTGGCACGGCTTCTATCGACTTGATGCTCGACCTGATCGCCCAGGCCCACGGCCCGCAACTGGCGATTCAGGTCAGCGAGCAATTTGTGCTGGGGCGCATCCGCCCGCGCAAGGATCACCAGCGCATGGAAGTCGCCACGCGTTACGGCATCAGCAACAAGAAACTGGTGCAGGTGATCGGCGAGATGGAGCAGCACAGCGAACCGCCGCTGACCACGCTGCAACTGGCGGAGTCGATCAAGGTCACGCGGCGGCAACTGGAGCGCTTGTTCCGGCTGCATCTGAACGATACGCCGAGTAATTTCTATCTGCGCTTGCGCCTGGAAAAGGCCCGGCAGCTGTTGCGCCAGACCGACATGAGCGTGCTGGAAGTCAGCATTGCCTGCGGCTTTGAATCACCGTCTTATTTCACCCGCAGTTATCGCGCACGTTTCGCCCGCTGCCCGCGCGAGGATCGGCGTACCGCACAGGCCTGAAAGTCAAAAGATCGCAGCCTTCGGCAGCTCCTACAGGGAAATGCATTCCAATGCAGGAGCTGCCGAAGGCTGCGATCTTTTGATCTTGCTCTTGGTTACTTTTTCACCAACGCCGAGCACGCCGCTTTATAAGCCTCATGCTGATATTTGTTCAAAGTCCCCGGCAGCTCGAAATTGTGCTTCTTGGCCTGCGCATTGATCGTCTGCGGCGACAGCAGCGTCACCTCACAACCATCCAGCAACTGAAATACGCCCTCAATCTTGAACGTCGTCGGCCCCCCGGCAAACTCACCCTTCTTGCTGCGCTTCTTGATCGCAATCCGGTCCACCGAGTTCTCGCGCACAAACGACGCCACCTGCGCCGCGAACCGCCGCACGTTCGCCGCCTCGTCATCGTCATCCAGAGCAATCTTTTTCGTGGCGAGTGGGACATGGCTCAAGGTCGAACCGTCGAGCGCAGCCACGGCGATGATCGCTTCGCTGCCTTTGATTTCAATGCCGCAGATGTTCATGGGAATCCTTAGACTGGCTTAAGAGGTTCAGCTTACAGCTCAAACACTCAATCCTGCCCGATCGACTCCAAAAACTCCGACCGTTCATCACTCATCCGCGCCACACAATCGTTCTGCGCAATGGTGAACGCTTTGCTGCCTGCGGTCGCCGGAAACGCTTCCACTGCGCAATCGGCATCGCGGGTTTTCAGCCATTGCTGCTGGGCGGTTTTCAGTTTGGCGGTGATGTCGGCCAGTTGCGTCGGGTTCTTGCCGTACGCGGCCTGCATGCGTTCGTTGAGGCTGGCGTAGTTGTCCTTGAGCAGGTCTTCGGCGGTGCTGCGGCTGTAGGCGGAGCATTCCAGGGTCTGGATGTCGTTTTCCACCGCGTCGCACGGGTTGTTCTCGGACTCTTCGGCGGCGTGGACGCCGGTCGCAATCAATGCCAGGGCGAGGAAGATCGATTTCATTGGGGTCGCTCTAATCCGTGGGTAGGTGCAGGCTGCGGCAGATTCTGGCGCAAGCGCGCTGGCTTGAACAGCCAGCCGAGGAGGGCGGCTGACGACCCTTTGTCGCGGATTGACGCTTTCGGCAATTCCCCTGTCGTTTTTGCACCCGGTCGCCCCGACACCTAGGCATATGCTGGCCCCAAAGCGCCGGCAGACGATTCGGCGCATGAATCGCCAATAAGGGGACGCCTGATGAGCCCAGCCGAATTACACGCCGACAGCATCGTTATCGACGGTCTGATCATTGCCAAATGGAACCGCGAGCTGTTCGAAGACATGCGCAAGGGCGGTCTGACGGCAGCCAACTGCACTGTGTCGGTGTGGGAAGGCTTTCAGGCGACCGTGAACAACATCGCTGCCAGCCAGAAACTGATCCGCGAAAACAGCGACCTGGTGATGCCGGTGCGCACTACCGCCGACATCCGTCGCGCCAAGGAGCAGGGCAAGACCGGTATCCTCTTCGGCTTCCAGAATGCCCACGCTTTCGAAGACCAGATCGGCTATGTCGAGGTGTTCAAGCAGCTCGGCGTTGGCATCGTGCAGATGTGCTACAACACCCAGAATCTGGTCGGCACCGGTTGCTACGAGCGTGACGGCGGCCTGTCGGGTTTTGGTCGCGAGATTGTCGCCGAGATGAACCGCGTCGGCGTCATGTGCGACCTGTCCCACGTCGGTTCAAAGACCTCCGAAGAAGTCATTCTCGAATCGAAAAAACCGGTCTGCTACTCGCACTGCCTGCCATCGGGTCTCAAAGAGCATCCGCGCAACAAGTCCGATGCAGAGCTGAAGTTCATTGCCGACCACGGCGGTTTCGTCGGCGTGACCATGTTCGCGCCGTTCCTCGCCAAGGGCATCGATTCGACCATCGACGATTACGCCGAAGCCATTGAATACACCATGAATATCGTCGGCGAAGACGCCATCGGTATCGGCACCGATTTCACTCAGGGTCACGGCCAGGACTTCTTCGAATACCTGACCCACGACAAGGGTTACGCCCGCCGCCTGACCAGCTTCGGCAAGATCATCAACCCGCTGGGCATCCGCACCGTCGGCGAATTCCCCAACCTCACCGAAACCCTGCTCAAGCGCGGCCATTCCGAGCGCGTGGTGCGCAAGATCATGGGCGAGAACTGGGTGAACGTTTTGAAAGATGTTTGGGGCGAATAAGCCGCCGCACTTCTGAATCCTTTCCCGCGGCCATCCGCGCCGGGGGCAACACACAAAATTTTCTGGAGTTAAGTTTCCATGGCCAAGATCGCCCCGCAATTGCCTATCGAAGTCGACAGCGAGACCGGTGTCTGGACCTCCGACGCCCTGCCGATGCTCTACGTGCCACGGCACTTCTTCGTGAATAACCACATGGGCATCGAAGAGGTTTTGGGCGCTGACGCCTACGCCGAAATCCTCTACAAGGCCGGCTATAAGTCCGCGTGGCACTGGTGCGAAAAAGAAGCCGAATGCCACGGCCTGGAAGGCGTCGCAGTGTTCGAGCACTACATGAAGCGCCTGTCGCAGCGCGGCTGGGGTCTGTTCAAGATCCAGGACATCGACCTCGACAAAGGCACCGCCAGCGTCAAGCTCGAGCACTCGGCATTCGTCTATGTCTACGGCAAGGTCGGGCGCAAGGTCGATTACATGTTCACCGGCTGGTTTGCCGGCGCCATGGACCAGATCCTCGAAGCCCGTGGCAGCAAGATTCGCACTGTGGCTGAACAAGTCTACGGAGGCTCCGAAGAGGGCCACGATGACGGCTTGTTCACCGTCAAGCCGTTGTAAGCCGAGGACCGTGAAATGGCTTTCGAAGCAATGTTCCAGCCGATCCAGATCGGCAAACTGACCATCCGCAACCGCGTGCTCAGCACCGCGCACGCCGAGGTCTACGCGACTGACGGCGGCATGACCACCGACCGCTACGTCAAATACTACGAAGAGAAAGCCAAGGGCGGCATCGGCCTGGCCATCTGCGGTGGTTCGTCCGTGGTGGCGATCGACAGCCCGCAGGAATGGTGGAGTTCGGTCAATCTGTCCACCGACCGGATCATTCCGCACTTCCAGAATCTGGCCGACGCCATGCACAAGCATGGCGCCAAGATCATGATCCAGATTACCCACATGGGCCGTCGCTCGCGCTGGGACGGTTTCAACTGGCCGACCCTGATGTCGCCATCGGGCATCCGTGAACCGGTGCACCGCGCCACTTGCAAAACCATCGAGCCGGAAGAGATCTGGCGAGTGATCGGCAACTACGCCCAGGCTGCGCGCCGGGCCAAGGCTGGTGGCCTCGATGGCGTCGAACTGTCGGCCGTGCACCAGCACATGATCGACCAGTTCTGGAGCCCGCGCGTCAACAAGCGCACCGATGAATGGGGCGGCAGCTTCGAAGGGCGGATGAAGTTCGGTCTCGAAGTACTCAAAGCCGTGCGCGCCGAGGTCGGTGACGACTTCTGCGTCGGCATACGTCTGTGCGGTGACGAGTTCCACCCGGACGGCTTGTCCCACGAGGACATGAAGCAGATCGCCAAGTATTACGACGACACCGGCATGCTCGACTTCATCGGCGTGGTTGGCTCGGGTTGCGACACGCACAACACCCTGGCCAACGTGATTCCGAACATGAGTTATCCACCGGAGCCGTTTCTGCACCTGGCTGCCGGGATCAAGGAAGTGGTCAAGGTGCCGGTGCTGCATGCGCAGAACATCAAGGACCCGAACCAGGCCACGCGGATTCTCGAGGGTGGTTACGTCGACATGGTCGGCATGACCCGCGCGCACATCGCCGACCCGCACCTGATCGCCAAGATCAAAATGGGCCAGATCGACCAGATCAAGCAGTGCGTCGGCGCCAACTATTGCATCGACCGTCAGTATCAGGGGCTGGACGTGCTGTGCATCCAGAACGCCGCGACCTCCCGTGAGTACATGGGCGTGCCGCACATCATCGAGAAATCCACCGGGCCGAAACGCAAGGTGGTGATCGTCGGTGCCGGCCCGGCCGGGATGGAAGCCGCACGCGTGGCTGCCGAGCGTGGCCACGACGTCACGCTGTTCGAGAAAAAAGACTTCATCGGCGGGCAGATCACCACCGCATCGAAAGCACCGCAGCGTGACCAGATCGCCGGCATCACTCGCTGGTTCCAACTGGAACTGGCGCGGCTGAAAGTCGATCTGCGCCTGGGCACGGCGGCGGATGCCGACACCATCATGGACCTGCGTCCGGACGTGGTGGTGCTGGCGGTCGGCGGGCATCCGTATCTTGAGCAGAACGAGCACTGGGGCGCCGCCGAAGGGTTGGTGGTCAGCAGCTGGGACGTGCTCGACGGCAAAGTCGCGCCGGGCAAGAACGTGCTGGTCTACGACACCATTTGCGAATTCACCGGGATGTCGGTGGCCGACTTCCTCGCCGACAAGGGCAGCCAGGTCGAGATCGTCACCGACGACATCAAACCGGGCGTGGCCATTGGCGGTACGTCGTTCCCGACCTACTACCGCAGCATGTACCCGAAAGAAGTGATCATGACCGGCGACATGATGCTGGAAAAGGTCTACCGCGAAGGCGACAAGCTGGTGGCGGTGCTGGAGAACGAATACACCGGCGCGAAAGAGGAGCGGGTGGTCGATCAGGTGGTCGTCGAAAACGGCGTGCGCCCGGACGAGGAAATCTACTACGCGCTCAAGGACGGCTCGCGCAACAAGGGCCAGATCGACGTCGAAGCGCTGTTCGCGATCCAGCCGCAACCTTCGCTGAGCGAAGCGGGCGACGGCTACTTGCTGTTCCGCATCGGCGACTGTGTGGCGCAGCGTAATACCCATGCCGCGATCTATGACGCCCTGCGACTCTGCAAGGATTTCTAACGAGGTGAACTCGGTCAAATGTGGGAGCGGGCTTGCTCGCGAAAGCGATGTACCAGGCACTGGATGCATCGACTGACGCGCCGCCTTCGCGAGCAAGCCCGCTCCCACATTACGGGCCAGTTTGACGGTAGACCTGTGTGGTCTTTGGGAGCTTCACCATGTTGAACACCCTTCTTCCAATCCTGTTGTTCGCAGCCTTGGGCCTTGCTGTCCTCGGCGCGTTGCGGCGGATGAACATGTGGCGCCGGGGGCGGGCGGCGAAAGTCGATCTGCTCGGCGGTCTGCTGGCCATGCCCAAGCGCTACATGGTCGACCTGCACCACGTCGTGGCGCGGGACAAATACATTGCCAACACCCACGTCGCCACGGCGGGCGGTGCGGTGGCGTCGATCGTGCTGGCGATTCTGGTGCACGGTTTCGGCCTGCATAACCGCATCCTCGGTTACGCCTTGTTGCTGATGTCGGCAGTAATGTTCGTCGGCGCGATCTTCATGTACCTGCGCCGCGTCAATCCGCCTGCACGTCTGTCGAAAGGCCCTTGGATGCGCCTGCCGAAAAGCCTGCTGGCCTTCTCCGCGTCGTTTTTCCTGGTGACCCTGCCGGTGGCCGGGATCCTGCCGGAAAACTTCGGCGGTTGGGTGCTCGCCGCCATTCTCGGTATTGGCGTGTTGTGGGGCGTGTCGGAACTGTTCTTCGGCATGACCTGGGGCGGGCCAATGAAACACGCCTTCGCCGGTGCCCTGCATCTGGCCTGGCACCGCCGCCCCGAACGTTTCGGTGGCGGGCGCTCGACCGGTTTGAAGCCGCTGGATCTGAACAATCCCGATGCGCCGCTGGGCGTGGAAAAACCCAAGGATTTCACCTGGAACCAGTTGCTCGGTTTCGACGCCTGCGTGCAGTGCGGCAAGTGCGAAGCGGCGTGCCCGGCGTTCGCTGCCGGCCAGCCGTTGAACCCGAAAAAACTGATTCAGGATATGGTCGTCGGCCTCGCGGGCGGCACCGATGCAAAATTCGCCGGTAGCCCGTATCCAGGCAAACCGATCGGCGAACACGGCGGCAATCCGCATCAACCGATCGTCAACGGCCTGGTCGATGCCGAAACCCTGTGGTCGTGCACCACGTGCCGCGCCTGCGTTGAGGAATGCCCGATGATGATCGAGCACGTCGATGCGATCGTCGACATGCGCCGGCATCTGACCCTGGAAAAAGGCGCGACGCCGAACAAGGGCGCCGAAGTGCTCGAAAACCTCATCGCCACCGACAACCCCGGCGGTTTCGCCCCGGGCGGGCGGATGAACTGGGCGGCGGACCTGAACCTCAATCTGCTCAGCGAGAAGCAATCCACCGACGTGCTGTTCTGGGTCGGCGACGGCGCTTTCGACATGCGCAACCAGCGCACCTTGCGTGCCTTCGTCAAGGTGCTGAAGGCGGCGAAAATCGACTTTGCCGTGCTCGGCCTTGAAGAACGTGACAGCGGCGATGTGGCGCGGCGTCTCGGCGACGAGGCGACGTTCCAGTTGCTGGCCAAGCGCAACATCCAGACCCTGGCCAAATACAGCTTCAACCGCATCGTTACCTGCGACCCGCACAGTTTCCATGTGTTGAAAAACGAGTACGGGGCCTTCGACGGCAACTATCTGGTGCAGCACCACAGCACCTACATGGCCGAGATCATTCAGGCCGGCGCGCTCAACCTCGGGCAGCACAAAGGCAACAGCGTGACCTATCACGACCCGTGCTACCTGGGCCGCTACAACGGCGAATACGAAGCACCGCGCGAAGTGCTGCGTGCGCTCGGTATCGAAGTCAAAGAAATGCAGCGTTCCGGTTTCCGCTCGCGTTGCTGCGGCGGCGGCGGCGGCGCGCCGATCACGGACATTCCGGGCAAACAGCGCATTCCCGATATGCGCATGGACGACATCCGCGAGACCGGCGCCGAACTGGTGGCCGTGGGTTGTCCACAATGCACGGCGATGCTCGAAGGCGTGGTCGAACCGCGTCCGCTGATCAAGGACATTGCCGAGCTGGTCGCCGACGCGCTGCTCGAGGACGCCGCGCCAAGCAAGCCTGCCACCCCGGCCAAACGTGAACCTGCGGAGGTGCACTGATGAGCGACATTATCCGCCGCGACCCGCGCGCCGAATGGATTGCGCGCAACCGCCTGCATCCGCTGCACGCGGCCATGCAACCGGCGCAACACAGCTGGATGGGGCCTAATGGCGTTATCCGCAAGAACCTGCATGGCATCGGTTTTATCGGCCCTAACGGCATCAAACGCATTGACCGCAGCGGCGCGCAGCAGGGTGGGGCGGTCAAACGTTCGGCTGCTGTTGAAGTGCAGTTGCCGCTGCATCAGGTACCGGCTCCGGCGTTCTACATCAGTGTGGTGCCGGATATGGTCGGTGGCCGCCTGAGCAGTCACGACCGCGATCTGCTGGGCCTCGCTCATCAACTGGCCGGCACGGACGGCGCGGTGTTGGCGGTGGTGTTTGGCGAGCATAAGGAATCCGCTTTCGAAACCGCCGGCGTCGACCGCTTGCTGGTACTCGAGGGCGACGAGTTCAGCGGTTATGCACCGGAACAACGGGTGCAGGGGCTGCGGGCTGTGGATAACCAGTTCAGTCCGCGCCACTGGCTGCTCCCGGACAGTCGCAGCGGTGGCGGCGAACTCGGCCGGCGCTTTGCTGCGGCACTGGGCGAACGCCCGGCAACGCGGGTCTGGCAAGTCAAGGATCAGCAGTGCATCGGCCGCGCTGGCGCCGGGCTGCAAGACCTCGCCCGTCCGGTGGCGCGGTTGATTCTCGCCGCTGCCGAATGCGCGGAGCCGGTCAGCGAAACCCGTCACGAAGCGTTGCCAGTGGAGTTATCCACAAGCGTGGCGCGCAGCCTGTCGCGAATCGAAGATCTCGGCGCCGTAGCGGTGGACCCGGGCGCGATTCCGATGGCCGAAGCCGAATTCATTTTCTCCGGTGGCAACGGCGTGAAGGACTGGTCGCTGTTCCACGAGACCGCCGCTGCACTCGGCGCCACCGAGGGCGCGTCGCGGGTCGCCGTGGACGATGGTTTCATGGCCCGTGATCGCCAGGTCGGTGCGTCCGGCACCTGGGTCACCGCGCGGGTGTATGTCGCCGTGGGTATCTCCGGAGCGATCCAGCATCTGCAAGGCATTGGCGCCTGCGACAAGGTGGTGGCGATCAACCTCGATCCGGGTTGCGACATGATCAAGCGTGCCGACCTCTCGGTGATCGGCGAAAGCGCAGAGATTCTGCAAGCGTTGATCGAAGCGGTCGCGGCTTACCGCAACGAAGCCAAGCGCGATGCGGCTTAAGGAAACCCTATGAACACGAACGTTATCAGTCTGGTTTCGATCGGCGCCCACCCGACCTCCGGCCGGCCACGGCGCGCCGAACAGGACGCCCGCGCGGTCGAACTGGGCCTGCAACTGGCTGGGGATAACCTGCAAGTGCTGCACGCCGGTGATGTTGCCGAACCGGCATTGCGTGCGTATTTGGGCATGGGCCTGGAGCAGATGCACGTGCTTGAACAACCGGCTGGCGCTGATGCGTTGCCGGCGCTGACCGCATACCTGCGCGATGCCGGCGCGCAGGTGGTGCTGACCGGCAGCCAGGCGGAAACCGGGGAAGGCTCGGGGATGTTGCCGTTCCTGCTGGCTGAAAGTCTGGGCTGGCCACTGGTGGTGGGCCTGGCGCAGGTCGAATCGATCAATGACGGCTCGGCGTTGGTCCTGCAAGCGTTGCCGCGCGGGCAGCGGCGGCGCTTGAAGGTGAAACTGCCGTTTCTGGCGACTGTGGATAACGCCGCGCCGAAGCCTCGGCAAAGTGCTTACGGACCGGCGCGACGGGGCGAGTTACAGGCTGATGAAGTTGAGGTGGTGGATGACCAACTCCTGGCCGTCGCCACGCTGCAACCGGCCAAGCCACGGCCCAAGCGTTTGAAAGTGATCAAGGCCAAGAGCGGCGCCGACCGGATGAAAGCCGCTACCGCAAAAGCCAGTGGCGGCGGTGGGCAAGTGCTCAAAGGCGTCACTGCGCAGGCGGGTGCCGAAGCGATTCTCAAACTCCTCATCGAAGAAGGTGTTGTCCGCTGACACTGCACCCAATTCCTTGTGGGAGCGGGCTTGCTCGCGATAGCAGTGTGTCGGGCGACATTGATGTTGACTGACTCGGCCTCTTCGCGAGCGAGCCCGCTCCCACAGGTGCGTGTTCGGCAGGCTGTCATTTGTTGACATGGAAAAACCTCCGCATTCCTTTGCGATCAGCTTCAACCACAGGTTAAAACCCCAACTCGAACGCGAGGAGTCAAGTGAATGGCTGTTGAGTTTCGACCTGCCCGTCGCACGGATGCGCGCGATATCGCACGTTTGTTTCAGATTTCGTCGGAGGGCGCTTCGGATTACATCTGGAGCCAGTTGGCGGCGCCCGGAGAGGCGCTGCTGGACGTCGGGGAGCGACGTTATGCCCGCGACGATGTGGATTTTTCCTGGCAGAACTGTCTCATCGCCGAGGCGGAAGGGGGCGTCGTTGGCATGATGCACAGTTACGCCATGCGCGAAGATCCTGAACCGACGCCGCCCACCGATCCGGTACTGGCGCCGTATGCGGATATGGAAGTGCTGGATTCGTTGTACATCTCCAGCCTGGCGCTGCACGAAGGCTGGCGCAACCAAGGGTTGGGTGTGCAGTTTCTTCGGCATGCTCAGACGCGCGCCGAGCAGCTCGGGCTGAATGGTCTGAGCCTGATCGACTATGCGGCCAACACTGGCGCGCGCCGCTTTTATGAGCGTCATGGCTTCGGCATTGTGAAAACCTGCGAAGTTGTCCCCCATCCGATGATACGGGTAACGGGCGACGCCCATTTGATGTACAGAGCATGAATCAGGTTATCCACTCCTGAGGGGTTACACACAATCGCTGTTGGTCAGTCTGTGGATAACGTGTTCGTCCCTCGCTGCAAGCCATATCCGCAGCGGCTTGCAGGCCTCAGATCAAAAAACAATCAATCTAAGTGGCGGTTTTTACAGAGTTTTCCACGGGATAACGCTTCGAGTTGCCCCCAATCTCTGTTGGTGCCTCTGTGGATAAGATGTTCGTCGTCTGCCAAGAGCCTTATAAATCGAGGCCTACAAAGAATTGCTCAGATTTTGCTCAAATGGAGCTCTGCTGCAACGAAATCCTCTTGAGCGCGGGTTTTTCCCGAGTTTCATGCGCTTTTCCACAGACGAGACAAAGTTACCCCCGTTCTCTGTTGGCGCTTCTGTGGATAACGTGTTCGCTACCCGCTACGGGCCTTATTTTGCGTGGCTTACAGCGAGCTGATCAAAAAACAATCAGACGTTTTGGCGATCCGTGCTTTTGCAAAAGTCACGGTTTTTCTTTGCAAATCAGCAGGATAATTTCCGACTCACACACAGTTACCCCCATTTGCTGTGGGTGGGCATGTGGATAAGTTGTTCGCGGAAGGCTGGAGGGCTTGGTGGGTATGGGTGGGGGGTGGTTGATCAGAAATTGTGCAATCTGCTTTGGGGGTGTGGTATTTGGCAGGACGCCTTCGCGAGCAAGCCCGCTCCCACAGCTGGAATGCATTCCAGCTGTAGGAGCTGCCGAAGGCTGCGATCTTTTGCTCTTGATCAGCCCTGAACCGGTACGCCTTTGAGATAAGGCGCAGGCTCGGCCCCGAGGTTGTTCAGCATCCGCTCGCTGTACCAATCGACGAAGTTGACCACGCCAAACTCGTAAGTCTTCGAGTAAGGCCCTGGCTGGTAGGCCGTGGAGTTGATCCCGCGCTGGTTTTCTTCAGCCAGACGCCGGTCCTGATCGTTGGTCGCGTCCCACACCTGACGCATGCGCTCAACGTCGTAATCGACACCTTCCACCGCGTCTTTGTGCACCAGCCACTTGGTGGTAACCATGGTTTCCTGGGCGCTGATCGGCCAAACGGTGAAGACGATGATGTGATCGCCCATGCAGTGGTTCCACGAATGCGGCAGGTGCAGGATGCGCATCGAGCCCAGGTCCGGGTTCTTGATCCGGCCCATCAGTTTCGCGCAGCCTTGCTTGCCGTCGAGGGTCATCGACACGGTGCCCTTGAGCAGCGGCATGCGCACGATACGGTTGCGCAAGCCGAAACTGGCGTGGGCGTAAGGGATCTTCTCGGCTTCCCAGGCAGCGGCGGAGGCGGCGACGTGATCCTTGAACGCCTGATCGGCGCGCGGGTCGGTGACGTCGTCCCACTCCAGCAGGGTCTTCAGCAGCTCCGGGTGCGACGCGTTGCAGTGGTAGCACTCGCGGTTGTTTTCCAGCACCAGTTTCCAGTTGGCCTTTTCCATCAAGGTGGTGGTGATCGCCACCTTGGTGTTCTCCATGTCGTACGGTTCCATGTAGTGGTTGAGCGTCGACAGGAAATCATCGATGGCCGGCGGGTTTTCCGCCAGGCTGATGAAGATGTAGCCACCGGCGGTTTTCACGTTCACCGGTTTGAGGCCGTACTGCTTCATGTCGAAGTCGGCGCCCATCTCGGTGCCGGCGAACAGCAGGCGCCCGTCCAGTTCATACGTCCACTGGTGGTAGTGGCAGACCAGTTTCGCGACCTTGCCTTTTTCACTGGTGCACAGGCGCGAGCCACGGTGGCGGCAGACGTTGTGGAAGGCATGCACCACACCTTCGGCGCCGCGAATGACGATGATCGGGTTCTTGCCGATCTGCAAAGTCAGGTAGTTGCCCTTGGCCGGGATTTCGCAGGTCATGCCGGCGATCAACCACTCTTTCTGAAAGATCTCCTGCATGTCGATATCGAACAGGCGCTCGTCGCTGTAGAACGGCTGCGGCAGGGAAAAGGTCCGCTCGCGTTCCTGGAGCATTTGTGCGGTGGCCTTGCGTGCGGGTTCCAGCGGATCGCCCAGGCTGATTTTTGCGGTGACGTCCATCGATGTAATCCTCATGGCCCTCTGCGTGGCCGGCGAAAGTGGCTGATCAGGTGTACTGCAAAACGGTTGCTACGCAAGGTGTAAAGAAATCGTCTTGTGTTGGGGCGAGTGTGGGGCCGGCGCTGCCCCGAACCTTATCCATGGGCGACATGGTGCAATCTGTTCCCGACGCGCAAGGCCCGGTGTTCAAGGGCTGGTCGCGATAAGTATGTCAATGTCGCGGATAGGTAAACGCACGGTCTGCGCTATACGCAGAATCGCCGACAAGAGGCCGACAGTCGGCCGTGGAGAACAGCATGTCCAACAGCTTCCTGAATCCGGTCACCACCCAGACCTGGGCCAATGGCCGACACATTGTCCGTTGCGTCAAAGTCATCCAGGAAACCTGGGATGTGCGCACCTTCTGCTTTATGGCCGACCAGCCGATCCTGTTCTTCTTCAAGCCGGGGCAGTTCGTCACCCTGGAGCTGGAAATCGAAGGCCAGCCGATCATGCGCTCGTACACGATTTCCAGCTCGCCGTCGGTGCCGTACAGCTTCTCTGTGACAATCAAACGCGTGCCGGGCGGCAAGGTCTCGAACTGGTTGCACGACACTTTGCATGAGGGGCAGGAGTTGGCGGTGCACGGCCCGGTCGGGCTGTTCAACGCGATCGACTTCCCGAGCCCGAAGGTTCTGTATTTGAGCGGCGGCGTCGGCATCACCCCGTGCATGTCGATGGCGCGCTGGTTCTACGACACCAACGCCAACGTCGACATGACCTTCGTGCACAGCGCGCGCTCGCCAAAAGACATCATCTATCACCGCGAGCTCGAGCACATGGCGTCGCGGATCGACAACTTCAGCCTGCACCTGATCTGTGAAAAGCACGGCCTCGGTGAGCCATGGGCCGGTTATCGCGGTTATCTGAATCACAAGATGCTCGAACTGATGGTTCCGGACTTCCTCGAACGCGAAGTGTTCTGCTGCGGCCCGACGCCATACATGACTGCGGTCAAGCGCCTGCTGGAAGCGGCCGGCTACGACATGTCGCGTTACCACGAAGAATCCTTCGGCGCCACGCCACCCGAGGCCCGCGCCGACGCGGTGGAACAGGCCGAACAAGCCGCCGATGCGCCGGAAATCGACGCAGCGGATCTGCACCAGGTCGAATTCACCGCCTCCGGCAAAAGCATCCGCGTCGGCCCGGGCGAAACCGTGCACGCAGCCGCCGCCAAACTCGGCCTGATGATCCCGAAAGCCTGCGGCATGGGTATCTGCGGAACGTGCAAGGTGATGAAACTGGGCGGCGAAGTGGAGATGGAACACAACGGCGGGATTACCGAGGATGACGAGGCGGAAGGATTTATCCTGTCGTGCTGCAGCGTGCCGAAGGGGGATGTGCGGATTGAGTTTTAAATAGCCATGAACTTGGGTCGATCTCCTAAATGAGGAGATCGACCGGGAAAGTGCAATTTCAAATCAGCCCGAACAAAGCGAGCAGGCCGAAGCCCACAAAGGCAAAGCCAAATATTTGCTGGTATTTATTCAGTGTGAGCAGGTCGCGTTTGAGTTTTGGCGGGAAATTCTTAACGTCTCTTGCGCTGACTTTGCCTTGAGAAATGTACCGTGCGGGTTTTTTGAGGATGCCGAAAATCTCACCCAACATATAAATACGTCCCCCCAGGCCCGCTTGCCATAACATGAGCAAAGACGATGTGATTGAACTGCGTTTCAGGCTATTTAGGATCGTTTCCAGTCTTCTCTTGGCGGTATAAAGTAAAATTCCATTTACCACTAAAAGACCTGTGAAACTCACCAGTGTCATGATCACAATTGGATCTTTTACGATATTGTTAATTTGATCTACGGATGAGCTTATTCCCAAGCACATCATAATTGCAAAAAAAATGAAAACCAGTTTGTATAAAATAATCAGGTTCTTTTTCAGTTTTTTGGGGAAGTTTTCGAAGTCTTTCGCGCAAAGTTTTCCGGTGTAAATGTAAAGTTCAGGGTTTCGCATGATGTCGAACACTTCTCCCATCATGTAGATTTTGCCCCAAGGACCTCCGTGCCAAAGCATTATCAGTCTGCTCGAAATAGAACTGTTTGTTAGATGGTTCAATATGGTTTCGGTCTTTGTTTTCGCGACATATAACATCACTCCTATCAAAATAAATATGCCGACGAAGTCTACAATACCAATCAACAAGAATATTTTCTCTGAAGTACGAAGAGTCATTTAACAGCCTCGTATACTTTCTGTGCGATCCGTTCGCCGCCTTTCTCGCCCAAAGTCCCGCCGGCGTAATTTCCGAGTCCTGCCAGTAGCGCACTGCAAAGTACAGTGCCAAGCCCGCCTGTCGGGAGGCCAGCGCCTACGCAAATCGTTGAGGCAGTCAAGCTTACGAGCGCGCCGGCAACCATTCCGCCACCCACACCACCCAAAAAGCTTCCGCTCTCCGTGAACTTCACTTTTTCACATGCCTCCGCGCTTCCGTGCATGCAGACATCCTGCACCTTTAAGGCGGAGGCGCCACCACCCACCGCTGTACCGATCCAGCCGCCATATTTAACGTACTGTGATGCTTGGCTGACTGCCCGAATATGCGTGGCATAACCTGGGTTCTGGCCGATGCCGCCGGCTTTTCGCCAGTGGTGCACAAGATAGGGATGATCAATGCCTAGAGTGGTCTTCAGGCTCGGGTAATCGGGGATGCCAATACTCTGTCGGGTGAACCGATTGAGTTGGACGTCCAGCTTTTTGAGTAATTGGTCACGCTTGTTTATGAATTCTTCAGAGACCCGGTGGTTTTTTGCGTCCAGCGTATGAACATGCAGCTGCTCAAGATCCGCGAGGACATTTTTTATGCCATCCAGATGATTGGCTGCCATGGCCGTGACGACCCCGATCACTTTTGATTCATAGGCGAGTGCGGTCTGGATCACGCCATAGTGCTGCGCCATGAAATCCGCTTCTTCCAAGGTCAGTGGTTCCAGCGTCGCACTGACGAAACGGGCGGTCTGCATCAGCAATGCTTCTTCGTATGTGCATTGCTGATTGTCAGGGTCGCTCAGCACGATCATCGAACCCGCTTTAATCATGTCCGGGTTCGGATTCAGACTCCTGAATCTGGCGATGACATTCGGGTTGGCGGAGGGGAGCAGTTGTGCCTCAAGCTTCTCGGCGACAATGCTTTTCGGCACGATGTAAAACCCCGGCTCTGACGGGGCCGGACGATCTTGCGGCCAGTGCTCGCTGGGGAAGAACTTCAAGTCGTTGACGGGGTGAGGGCTGCGCGCGGTGCTGCTGTTATTGACGCGTGCCACCCTGAGGTTCTGCTGATGAATCGCGCGCAGCAACCTGTCTGGATCGGAGCGCGAGGCAGGCTGCCTGAGCATCGATAATGGGCTTTTTTTTACCCCTTCAGGAACGGCACCTTTGGTGCCGCGTACCAGAACTCTGGATTGGTTCAGAAGATGACGCTGTTCCTGTGCAAGGGCGTCAAGGCCCATGTCCGCTGAAAGGCGGCCGCTGGCGACATCATCGACAATGCCCTTGGCGAAGCGCGCGACCTCCTGATTGAACTGCACGCGCGCACTGCCGAATGCCAGATGACGTGAGCCGACTGTCTGTGCCTGTGCGAGCAGCTTGCCGGCAGCGTGTCGAACGTCGCTGAGGTCGTGGCGTTGATCGCTCAACCTTCTTCGCCCCATGAGGCATGGCCACTGGTCCCGGCGAGGTGATGCACCCAGCTGATACCACGATAACGAATGGCGACCTGCTCCTGAGGCTCAGCGTCGCTGTGCAGAATGACGTGGGGCATATCCAGGTTCAGTTCGGTGAGCACCGCACCGTCGATCGAGACAGAAAAGTATTTTTCCTGCTGACCCTGAGGGGAGGTTCGGTAGAAGTTGATCTTGCAGTCGATCTCTTCACGGTTGGCCAGTGCCTGGGCCAGCAGCGGTGAAGATTTGTCGACGACTTTGGTGACAATGACCGGCGCGTGGGTGGCTCGGTGAGAGTTGTCGAGGTTGGCGAGGTTGTGGCTGTACGACAGCACCATGATTTGATCGGTGTGTGCCGCCTGATATCTGTTGCCGACCGAATCAGGCGTTGAGCAGCCTGCCGAAATCAGCCCTTGGGTCTTGCCCATGATCGTCATGTAGCCGGGAATTGCCATCGCGTGCGCTCCTTGAATCGGGAGCGGGCAGTCTATGGCGGGTTTTTTGTGCTTTCTGTAGGCCTTGGTGTAGTCCGATTCTGAAAATGCAGGTCTGCGACGCGCAGCCTCTGGGTTGCATTCCCGTGCTGAGCATGGGAATGCAACTAGGGAGGGGAATCAGGCCGACATGACCTCGCGAATATCGCGCGCCAGTTCGCGCACGCGCTCTTCTTCGGTGTCCCAGGAGCACATGAATCGTGCGCCGCCCTTGCCGATGAAGGTGTAGAAACGCCAGTTCTTTGCAGTCAACGCAGCGATGGCCGGCTCGGACAGTTGCAGGAACACGCCGTTGGCCTGCACCGGGAACATCAGTTCGACGCCGGGAATGTCGCTGACCAGTTCTGCCAGCAGCTGCGCGCAGTGGTTGGCGTGGCGGGCGTATTTGAGCCAGGCGTCGTTTTCCAGAATGCCGACCCACGGTGCCGACAAAAAGCGCATCTTCGACGCCAGTTGCCCGGCCTGCTTGCAGCGGTAGTCGAAGTCTTCGGCCAGTTTGTGGTTGAAGAACAGGATCGCTTCACCCACCGCCATGCCGTTTTTCGTGCCGCCGAAACACAGCACGTCGACGCCGGCTTTCCAGGTCAGGTCGGCGGGCGAGCAGCCGAGGAATGCGCAGGCGTTGGAGAACCGCGCGCCGTCCATGTGCAGGTGCAGGCCCAGTTCCTTGCAGGTTGCGCTGATGGCGCGGACTTCTTCCGGGGTGTAGACGCTGCCGACTTCAGTGGCTTGAGTCAGGGTCACCACACGCGGTTTCGGGTAGTGAATGTCCTGGCGCTTGAGCGCGACTTCGCGGATCGATTGCGGGGTGATCTTGCCGTTTTCGGTGCCGGCGATCAGCAGCTTCGAACCGTTGGAGAAGAATTCCGGGGCGCCGCATTCGTCGGTTTCGACGTGGGCGGTTTCCGAGCAGATCACGCTGTGGTAACTCTGGCACAGCGACGACAGGGCCAGCGAGTTGGCGGCGGTGCCGTTGAAGGCGAAGAACACTTCGCAGTCGGTTTCGAACAGGTTGCGGAAATGATCGGCCGCACGGGCGGTCCATTCATCGTCGCCGTAAGCGCGCTGGTGGCCGTGGTTGGCCTGTTCCATGGCTGCCCAGGCTTCAGGGCAGATACCGGAATAGTTGTCGCTGGCGAATTGTTGGCTCTTGTCGGTCATGGCCGGCTTCCGTAATCGAGACTCTTGTGAAGGCTCGTGGTCAATGAGGATGCGCACTTTACCGAAGATCTTCCGGGGAGCACATGCAATGTCGGGTGGGGAAAATTACCAGTTTATGGGCCGATTATGCACCTGAGCCAACGCGACGGTGCGCTGGACCTGCTCAAGTGGTTGGCGCTGCTGAGCATGTTGCTCGATCATCTGCGATATGTCGGCTTCTCCGTCGACTGGTTGTTTGTGCCAGGTCGCCTGGCGTTTCCATGGTTTTGCCTGGCGATGGCGGCGAATCTGGCGCGCGACGGTTCGCGGAAGATGGAGTGGCGATATCTGAGCTGGCTGTTGCTGTTCAGTGCCATCAGTGAAATTCCTTATCGCTTGTACATTCCCGAGCCTGACACGTTGAACGTGATGCCGACTCTGGCGTTGGGGCTGCTGGTGGCGCGGGGTTGGCAGGATTCGGCATCGATTTCGCGGTTGCTCGCATTGGCCGCGCTGGTAGCTGGGGCGTTTTTTTCAGATCGGCTGATGTTCGGTTTCTTCGGCGTGCTGCTGCCATTGGCGATGCTGCTGATATTTCGGCGGCCGTTGTATTTCAGTCTGTTGCCGGGGCTGGTCTGTCTGGCGGCGAACCAATGGCAGGTGTTGCTCGAATCGGCGCGGTTCGGCAACTGCGTGGCGATTCTCGGTCTGGCGACGTGTCTGTTTGCGCCAGTGCTGGGAATGTTCCTGTTGCGACATCTGCGACACCTTCAGCCGCCAGCGATGCGGCGCTGGGCGTATGCGCTTTATCCGGCGCATTTCCTCCTGCTGCTCGCCGCCCGCCAGTTGATCGCATAACCCCTGTAGGAGCTGCCGAAGGCTGCGATCTTTTGATCTTCAAAGTCAAAGTCAAAAGATCGCAGCCTTCGGCAGCTCCTACAGGGGAACGCATTGTCCAGTCATTTCCAGCCATGTCGTAAACGCACCTTTGCGTGGCGCCCGCAGGCATTTGAACACTCGAAGCCAGCCATACCATCGCATCAAAGGGCACCGCTGCGATTGCCGGTGCCTTACCGAGACGAATGGCGCACAGATGCCGCTGGGAGAGACGCGATGTTCAGCAAGCAAGACCAGATCCAGGGTTACGACGATGCACTGCTGGCGGCGATGAATGCCGAGGAGCAACGTCAGGAAGATCACATCGAGCTGATCGCGTCGGAGAACTACACCAGCAAGCGCGTCATGCAGGCGCAAGGCAGCGGCCTGACCAACAAATACGCCGAAGGCTATCCGGGCAAGCGCTATTACGGCGGCTGCGAGCACGTGGACAAAGTCGAAGCGCTGGCTATCGAACGCGCCAAGCAACTGTTCGGCGCCGATTACGCCAACGTCCAGCCGCACTCCGGTTCTTCGGCCAACAGCGCGGTGTACCTGGCGCTGATCCAGCCGGGCGACACCATTCTCGGCATGAGCCTGGCCCACGGCGGTCACCTGACCCACGGCGCGAAAGTGTCGTCTTCGGGCAAGCTCTACAACGCCGTGCAGTACGGCATCAACACCGACACCGGGCTGATCGACTACGACGAAGTCGAGCGTCTGGCCGTCGAGTGCAAGCCGAAAATGATCGTCGCCGGGTTCTCCGCTTACTCGAAGACACTGGACTTCCCGCGCTTCCGTCAGATCGCGGACAAGGTTGGCGCGCTGCTGTTCGTCGACATGGCTCACGTCGCCGGTCTGGTGGCTGCCGGCCTGTACCCGAACCCGCTGCCGTACGCCGACGTGGTCACCACCACCACCCACAAAACCCTGCGCGGTCCGCGTGGCGGGCTGATCCTGGCCAAGTCCAACGAAGAAATTGAAAAGAAGCTCAACGCTGCAGTGTTCCCCGGCGCCCAGGGTGGCCCGCTGATGCACGTCATCGCCGGTAAGGCGGTGTGCTTCAAGGAAGCGCTGGAGCCGGGTTTCAAGGCCTATCAGCAACAAGTGATCGACAACGCTCAGGCGATGGCCAGCGTGTTCATCAAGCGTGGCTACGACGTCGTCTCCGGCGGCACCGACAACCATCTGTTCCTGGTCAGCCTGATCCGTCAGGGCCTGACCGGCAAAGACGCCGACGCTGCGCTGGGCCGTGCTCACATCACCGTGAACAAGAACGCCGTGCCGAACGACCCGCAGTCGCCGTTCGTGACCTCGGGCCTGCGCATCGGCACCCCGGCGGTGACCACGCGCGGCTTCAAGGTCAGCCAGTGCGAAACCCTCGCCGGCTGGATCTGCGACATCCTCGACAACCTCGGTGACGCCGATGTCGAGGCCAATGTCGCGCAACAGGTGTCGGCGCTGTGCGCAGACTTCCCGGTTTATCGCTGAGTCGGTTTTGGAGTAATGACTATGCAACGCTATTCCGGCTTCGGCCTGTTCAAACACTCGCTCAGCCACCACGAAAACTGGCAGCGCATGTGGCGCACGCCCACCCCGAAAAAAGTCTACGACGTGGTCATCGTCGGCGGCGGCGGGCACGGCCTGGCGACGGCCTACTATCTGGCCAAGGAGCACGGCATCACCAACGTCGCCGTGGTCGAGAAGGGCTGGCTCGGCGGCGGTAACACCGCGCGCAACACCACCATCGTGCGTTCCAACTACCTGTGGGACGAGTCGGCGCACCTGTACGAACACGCGATGAAGTTGTGGGAAGGCCTGTCGCAGGACCTCAACTACAACGTGATGTTCTCCCAGCGTGGCGTTTACAACCTGTGCCACACCCTGCAGGACATCCGTGATTCCGAGCGTCGGGTCAGCGCCAACCGCCTCAACGGCGTTGATGGTGAACTGCTCAACGCCAAGCAAGTCGCGGACGAGATTCCGTACCTCGACTGCTCGAAGAACACCCGCTACCCAGTGATGGGCGCCACCGTGCAGCGTCGCGGCGGCGTCGCCCGTCACGATGCCGTGGCCTGGGGCTTTGCCCGTGCCGCCGATGCCTTGGGCGTGGACCTGATCCAGCAGACCGAAGTGATCGGTTTCCGCAAGGAAAACGGCGTGTGCATCGGCGTCGAAACCAACAAGGGCTTCATCGGTGCCAAGCGCGTCGGTGTGGTCACTGCCGGTAACTCCGGGCACATGGCCAAGCTCGCCGGTTTCCGTCTGCCGATCGAATCCCACCCGCTGCAAGCGCTGGTGTCCGAGCCGATCAAGCCGATTATCGACAGCGTGATCATGTCCAACGCCGTGCACGGTTACATCAGCCAGTCCGACAAGGGCGACCTGGTGATCGGCGCCGGTATCGACGGCTACAACGGTTACGGCCAGCGAGGTTCGTACCCGGTGATCGAGCACACCGTGCAAGCGATCGTCGAGATGTTCCCGGTGCTGTCCCGCGTGCGCATGAACCGCCAGTGGGGCGGCATCGTCGACACCACCCCGGACGCCTGCCCGATCATTTCGAAAACTCCGGTACCGAACATGTTCTTCAACTGCGGTTGGGGCACCGGTGGCTTCAAGGCTACACCCGGCTCGGGCAACGTGTTTGCCGCGAGTCTGGCCAAGGGTGAAATGCACCCGCTGGCCGCACCGTTTTCCATCGACCGTTTCCACAACGGCGCACTGATCGACGAACACGGCGCTGCTGCCGTCGCCCACTAACAGGAGAAATCCCTATGTTGCACATCTTCTGTCCTCACTGCGGCGAACTGCGCTCCGAAGAGGAATTCCATGCATCCGGCCAGGCGCATATCCCGCGTCCACTGGATCCGAACGCCTGCACCGACGAGGAGTGGGGCGACTACATGTTCTTCCGTGACAACCCACGCGGGTTGCACCACGAGCTGTGGGACCACGTCGCCGGTTGCCGCCAGTACTTCAACGTCACTCGCGATACCGTGACCTACGAGATTCTCGAGAGCTACAAGATCGGCGAGAAGCCGCAATTCACCGACAAGGCTGGCGCTGCAAAAACAGCCACGACGGCGCTGGGAGAGAAG
Source organism: Pseudomonas sp. Choline-02u-1 (assembly GCF_002836515.1). Lineage (GTDB taxonomy): Bacteria > Pseudomonadota > Gammaproteobacteria > Pseudomonadales > Pseudomonadaceae > Aquipseudomonas. Next base: position 119,423 of record NZ_PJBC01000065.1, on the reverse strand, counting down.
GTATGAGCCAGACCAATCGCCTGTCCAACGGTGGACGGATCGACCGCAACAAAGTGCTGAGCTTCACCTTCAACGGCCAGACCTACAAAGGCTATGAAGGCGACTCGCTGGCCGCCGCACTGATCGCCAACGGCGTCGATATCATCGGCCGCAGCTTCAAGTATTCGCGTCCTCGCGGCATCTTCGCCGCCGGTTCCGAAGAGCCGAACGCCGTGCTGCAGATCGGCGCCACCGAAGCCACGCAGATTCCCAACGTGCGCGCCACGCAACAGGCGTTGTACCAAGGTCTGGTCGCGACCAGCACCAACGGCTGGCCGAGCGTCAACAACGACATGATGGGGATTCTCGGCAAGGTCGGCGGCAAGCTGATGCCGCCGGGTTTCTACTACAAAACCTTCATGTACCCGCAATCGTTCTGGATGACCTACGAGAAGTACATCCGCAAGGCTGCCGGCCTCGGCCGTTCGCCGACCGAGAACGATCCAGACACCTACGACTACATGAACCAGCACTGCGACGTGCTGATCGTCGGTGCCGGCCCGGCCGGTCTCGCCGCTGCCCTGGCCGCTGCGCGCAGCGGTGCCCGGGTGATTCTGGCCGATGAGCAGGAAGAGTTCGGCGGCAGCCTGCTCGACTCGCGCGAAAGCCTCGACGGCAAACCGGCGATGGAGTGGGTCGCCAGCGTCCTCGCCGAGCTGAAGAACACCCCGGACGTGCTGCTCTTGCCGCGCGCCACGGTCAACGGTTACCACGACCACAACTTCCTGACCATTCACGAGCGCCTCACCGATCACCTCGGTGACCGTGCGCCGATCGGTCAGGTGCGGCAGCGCATCCACCGTGTGCGCGCCAAGCGTGTGGTGCTGGCGACCGGCGCCCATGAGCGTCCGCTGGTCTATGGCAACAACGACGTGCCGGGCAACATGCTTGCCGGTGCGGTGTCGACTTACGTGCGTCGTTATGGCGTAGCGCCGGGCAAAAAACTGGTGCTGTCGACCAACAACGATCACGCCTATCGCGTCGCTCTGGATTGGCTCGATGCCAGTCTGCAAGTGGTCGCCATCGCCGATGCGCGCAGCAACCCGCGTGGTGCGCTGGTGGAAGAAGCGCGTGCCAAAGGCATTCGCATCCTCACCGGCAGCGCCGTCATCGAAGTGCGCGGCAGCAAGCGCGTGACCGCCGCCCGCGTCGCCGCGATTGACGTAAAGGCCCACGCCGTGACCAGTCCGGGTGAATGGCTCGATTGCGATCTGGTGGCCAGCTCCGGCGGTTACAGCCCGGTGGTTCACCTGGCGTCGCACCTCGGTGGCAAACCGGTCTGGCGTGAAGACATTCTCGGTTTCGTACCGGGCGAAGCACCGCAGAAGCGCGTGTGCGTCGGTGGCGTCAATGGCGTTTACGCGCTTGGCGATTCGCTGGCCGACGGTTTTGAAGGTGGCGTGCGCGCTGCTGCCGAAGCCGGTTTCCAGACGGTTGAAGGCGTGTTGCCGAAAGCGCTCAGCCGTCTTGAAGAGCCGACCCTGGCGCTGTTTCAGGTGCCGCACGAGAAGAATTCGGCGCGTGCCCCGAAGCAATTTGTCGACTTCCAGAACGACGTCACTGCCGGCGGCATCGAACTGGCGACCCGCGAAGGGTTCGAGTCGGTCGAGCACGTCAAACGCTACACCGCGCTGGGCTTCGGCACCGATCAGGGCAAGCTCGGCAACGTCAACGGTCTGGCGATTGCCGCACGTTCCTTGAACGTGACGATCCCGCAGATGGGCACCACCATGTTCCGTCCGAACTACACGCCGGTGACCTTCGGCGCCGTGGCCGGTCGGCATTGCGGGCACATCTTCGAACCGGTGCGCTACACCGCACTGCATGCCTGGCACGTGAAGAACGGCGCCGAGTTTGAAGACGTCGGTCAGTGGAAGCGTCCATGGTACTTCCCGAAAAACGGTGAAGACCTGCACGCGGCGGTCAAGCGCGAATGCAAAGCCGTGCGCGACAGCGTCGGCCTGCTTGATGCCTCGACCCTCGGCAAGATCGACATTCAAGGCCCCGATGCCCGCGAATTCCTCAACCGCGTGTACACCAACGCCTGGACCAAGCTCGACGTGGGCAAGGCCCGCTACGGTCTGATGTGCAAGGAAGACGGCATGGTCTTTGACGACGGTGTCACGGCGTGTCTGGCCGACAACCATTTCGTCATGACCACCACCACCGGCGGCGCTGCCCGCGTACTGCAGTGGCTGGAGCTGTACCACCAGACTGAATGGCCGGACTTGAAGGTGTACTTCACCTCGGTCACCGACCACTGGGCGACCATGACCCTCTCCGGGCCGAACAGCCGCAAGCTGCTCAGCGCCGTGACCGACATCGATCTGAGCAACGAAGCGTTCCCGTTCATGACCTGGAAAGAAGGCATGGTCGGCGATGTGCCGGCGCGGGTGTTCCGTATCTCGTTCACCGGTGAGTTGTCGTACGAAGTCAACGTCCAGGCCGATTATGCGATGGGCGTGCTGGAGAAAATCGTCGAGGCCGGCAAGCAGTACAACCTGACGCCGTACGGCACCGAAACCATGCACGTGCTGCGGGCCGAGAAGGGTTTCATCATCGTCGGCCAGGACACCGACGGCTCGATGACCCCGGACGACCTGAACATGGGCTGGTGTGTCGGTCGCACCAAACCGTTCTCGTGGATCGGCCAGCGCGGCATGAACCGCGAAGATTGCGTGAAGGAGCAGCGCAAACAGTTGGTGGGCCTCAAACCGATCGATCCGGCCAAATGGCTGCCGGAAGGTGCGCAACTGGTGTTCAACACCAAGCAGGCGATCCCGATGACCATGGTCGGCCACGTGACCTCCAGCTACGCACACAACTCCCTCGGTTATTCGTTTGCCATGGGTGTGGTCAAGGGCGGTCTCAAGCGCCTGGGCGAGCGGGTGTTCGCTCCGCTGGCCGATGGCAGCGTGATCGAGGCGGAAATCGTTTCTTCGGTGTTCTTCGATCCGAAGGGTGAGCGGCAGAACATCTGACAGCCCCCGGGAGCGGTTGGCGGGCGGCTATTCGCGAGCAAGCCCGCTCCCACAGGGGAATGCGGTCAAATGTGGGAGCGGGCTTGCTCGCGAAGGCGGCGGTACCGCCACCACAAGGGCCGGAACCAACAGAATTCAGAAGGTGCTTTATGACCACAGCCAATGTTTACCAACAACGCCCGACTACCGGTGCCCGTGCCGAGTCGTCGCTGCACCATGCCGACCTCGCCAGCCTGGTCGGCAAGGGCCGCAAAAACGCCGGCGTGATCGTGCGTGAGAAAAAACTCCTCGGCCACCTGACCATTCGTGGCGATGGCCACGACGCGGCGTTCGCGGCCGGTGTGCACAAAGCGCTTGGCATTGAATTGCCCGGCGCGCTGAGCGTGATCGTCAAAGGCGAAACCAGCCTGCAATGGATGGGCCCGGACGAGTGGCTGCTGATCGTGCCAAGCGGCGAAGAATTCGCCGCCGAGCAGAAACTGCGCGAAGCGCTGGGTGATCTGCACATTGCTATCGTGAACGTCAGCGGCGGCCAGCAGATCCTCGAACTGAGCGGACCGAACGTGCGTCAGGTGCTGATGAAATCCACCAGCTATGACGTGCACCCGAACAACTTCCCGGTCGGTAAAGCGGTGGGCACGGTGTTCGCCAAGTCGCAGCTGATGATTCGACACACGGCCGAAGACACCTGGGAGTTGCTGATCCGTCGCAGCTTCTCGGATTACTGGTGGTTGTGGTTGCAGGATGCTTCGGCCGAGTACGGCCTTAGCGTTCAGGCCTGATGATGATCGTTCCCACGCTCCGCGTGGGAATGCATCCCGGGACGCTCCGCGTCCCAAGAGCGGACGCAGAGCGTCCATGGCGGCGTTCCCACGCAGAGCGTGGGAACGATCAGAGGAAAAAATATGAGCCGCGCCCCAGACACATGGATTCTGACCGCCGACTGCCCCAGCGTCCTCGGCACGGTGGACGCGGTCACGCGTTTTCTGTTCGAGCAGGGCTGCTACGTCACCGAGCATCACTCGTTCGATGACCGCCTCTCGGGGCGCTTCTTCATTCGCGTCGAATTCCGCCAGCCGGACGGCTTCGACGAGCAGTCCTTCCGCGAAGGCCTGGCCGAGCGCGGGCAAGCGTTCGGCATGCTGTTTGAGCTGACCGCACCGAACTACCGGCCGAAAGTGGTGATCATGGTCTCCAAGGCTGATCACTGCCTCAACGACTTGCTCTACCGCCAGCGCATCGGCCAGTTGTCGATGGACGTGGCGGCGGTGGTGTCCAACCATCCGGATCTCAAGCCGCTGGCCGACTGGCACCAGATTCCCTACTACCATTTCCCTCTCGACCCCAACGACAAACCGGCGCAGGAGCGTCAGGTCTGGCAGGTGATCGAAGAAGCCGGTGCCGAACTGGTGATCCTCGCTCGCTACATGCAGGTGCTGTCGCCGGAGCTGTGCCGCAAGCTCGATGGCAAGGCGATCAACATTCATCACTCGCTGCTGCCGGGCTTCAAGGGCGCCAAACCGTATCACCAGGCTTACAACAAAGGCGTGAAACTGGTCGGCGCGACGGCGCATTACATCAATAACGATCTGGATGAAGGGCCGATCATTGCTCAGGGCGTCGAGGCGGTGGATCACAGTCATTACCCCGAGGATCTGATCGCCAAGGGGCGCGATATCGAAGGCCTGACGCTGGCGCGGGCGGTTGGGTATCACATCGAAAGACGGGTGTTCCTGAACGCCAACAGAACCGTCGTTCTCTAGATCGCCAAAAGATCGCAGCCTTCGGCAGCTCCTACAGGGGGATGCGATCCATGTAGGAGCTGCCGAAGGCTGCGATCTTTTGATTTACCGAGCACTCAACGCGCTGCCCAACCGGGGCAACGCAGTTCCATAAAAACAACAGCGAGGTGAAAGCATGTCTGGCAATCGTGGTGTGGTGTATCTCGGCGCTGGCAAGGTCGAAGTACAGAAAATCGACTATCCGAAAATGCAGGATCCGCGCGGTCGCAAGATCGAACACGGGGTCATCCTCAAAGTGGTCTCCACCAACATTTGCGGCTCCGACCAGCACATGGTGCGCGGCCGGACCACGGCGCAGACCGGTCTGGTGCTGGGCCACGAGATCACCGGTGAGGTGATCGAAAAGGGCTCTGACGTCGAAAACCTGAAAATCGGCGATCTGGTTTCCGTGCCGTTCAACGTGGCTTGCGGGCGCTGCCGTTCCTGCAAAGAGCAACACACCGGCGTCTGTCTGACCGTCAACCCGGCCCGTGCCGGTGGCGCTTACGGTTACGTCGACATGGGCGATTGGACCGGCGGCCAGGCCGAATACGTGCTGGTGCCGTACGCCGACTTCAACCTGCTGAAACTTCCGGACCGCGACAAGGCCATGGAGAAAATCCGCGACCTGACCTGCCTCTCCGACATCCTCCCGACCGGTTACCACGGCGCCGTCACTGCTGGCGTTGGCCCGGGCAGCTCCGTGTACATCGCTGGCGCCGGTCCGGTCGGTCTGGCGGCTGCCGCTTCGGCACGTCTGCTCGGCGCGGCGGTAGTGATCGTCGGCGACGTCAACACCATCCGCCTGGCTCACGCCAAAGCCCAGGGTTTTGAAATCGTCGACCTGTCCAAGGACACTCCGCTGCACGAACAGATCGCTGCACTGCTGGGCGAGCCGGAAGTCGACTGCGCGGTGGACTGCGTCGGTTTCGAAGCACGCGGCCACGGCCACGACGGCGTCAAGGCCGAAGCCCCGGCCACGGTGCTCAACTCGCTGATGGGCGTGGTACGCGTGGCCGGCAAGATCGGTATCCCCGGCCTTTACGTCACCGAAGATCCGGGCGCCGTCGACGCCGCCGCGAAAATGGGCAGTCTGAGCATCCGCTTCGGTCTGGGCTGGGCCAAATCCCACAGCTTCCACACTGGGCAAACGCCAGTGATGAAATACAATCGCCAGTTGATGCAGGCGATCATGTGGGATCGCATCAACATCGCCGAAGTGGTCGGCGTGCAGGTCATCAGCCTCGATCAGGCGCCGGAAGGCTACGGCGAGTTCGATGCCGGTGTGCCGAAGAAGTTTGTGATCGACCCGCACAAGTTGTTCAGTGCGGCTTAAGGTCTTACCGCAACAGAAGACGGCGACCCGAGGGTCGCCGTTTTTTATTGTCGTGCTTTTCACATTTTCTCGACGGATCGTAGCTGAAAATGGATCTGCAACCCGGAACATGCCACCCGATCCCCGGTCAAACCGCCAGTTTCGTCGCCGTTACCCGGTGGCAGCTTTTCCCCAAGAGGATGTCTGAATGAAGATTTCACGCGGTTTTGCCCTGGCATCGCTCCTGACCCTGGCAGCGGGGCCGGTATTTGCCGGTTTCAGCCTGAATGACGTGGCCGGTGCGGTGTCGGGCATGCAGGGTGGCGACAAGGCCGCGGCGGCTGCGCCGACCTCGGAGACCGCCGGTCTGCTCAGTGCCCTGAGTGCGCTGGACGTGACACCAGAGCAAGCGGTGGGCGGCACCAGTGCGATGCTGGGTCTGGCGAAGAATCAATTGAGCAGCACCGACTACTCGCAACTGGCCAAGGAAGTGCCGGGCATCGACAAGTTGTCCGGTGGCAGCGGCAATCTGGCGGCGCTCGGGGCGTTGCTCGGTTCGTCCGGCAAGTCTGCTGGCCTTGAGAATGCGTTGGGCAATGTCAAAGACAGCAACGACCTCAACAACGCGTTCAGCGCGCTGGGCATGGACACTGGCATGATCGGCCAGTTTGCCCCGGTGCTGTTGCAGTACTTGGGTCAGCAGGGCGTCGGCGGTTCGCTGTTGAGCAGCCTGGGCAACATCTGGGGCACCGGCACCGGCAGCTGAGTCAGCGGCGCTCGTTGCGCAACGCGACGATGCGCTGATCCTTCTCGGTCCAGAGCTGGTTGACCCAGTTCTGGACGCGCAGACGAAACGCCGGATCCTTCTCGTAATCGCCCTGCCACAGCGAGGGGTCGAGTTCGCGGGTGCGGATGTCGATGATCACGCGTGGCACGTTGCCGCTGATCAGGTCCCAGAAGCCCGGAATTTTCTCCTGCGGATACACCACCGTCACATCGAGCATCGCGTCGAGCTGTTCGCCCATTGCCGCCAGCACAAACGCCACGCCACCGGCCTTGGGTTTGAGCAGGTGGTTGAACGGCGATGCCTGCTGCGTGCTTTTCGCCAGGGTGTAGCGGGTGCCCTCCAGATAATTGACCACTGTCACGGGCTGGCGCTTGAACAGCTCGCACGCCGCTTTGGTGATCTCCAGATCCTTGCCCGCCAGTTCCGGGTTCTTCGCCAGAAAGGCTTTGGTGTAGCGCTTCATGAACGGGTAATCCAGCGCCCACCACGCCAGGCCCAGGAACGGCACCCAGATCAGCTCTTTTTTCAGAAAGAATTTGAAGAACGGCGTGCGCCGGTTGAGGGTCTGGATCAGCGCCGGAATGTCGACCCACGACTGATGGTTGCTGACCACCAGATAGGACGTGTCGCGGCGCAGATCGTCGCCGCCGCGTATGTCCCACTGCGTCGGGATACACAGCTGAAAGATCAGCTTGTCGATTTCGGCCCAGGTCTCGGCAATCCACATCACCGCCCCGGATGCACAGTCACGCCAGCGCCCGGGTGCGACCAGTTTGAGCAGGGCGAACACCATCAGTGGCCCGATCAGGATCAGGGTGTTGAGCAACAGCAGCAGGGTGACGAAACAGCCGGTGAGCAGGCGGCGCATAAGCAACTCTATTAAATGTCAGGGGCGGGCCATGATAAGCAGCTTCGCGCGGCAGGCCAAATCGGCGCTGACGAATGTTTCACTTCAGTCCCGTTAACCTGATCGTTCCCACGCTCTGCGTGGTAACGCCGCCCGGGACGCTCCGCGTCCCCTATGACGCAGAGCGTCACAGGATGCATTCCCACGCAGAGCGTGGGAACGATCAACCGCGCGGCGGTCTAAAATCCCGTTGCCCAACCTCCCAAGGAAGCCCCTTACGTGAAATCCCTCCTTGCTCTGTTTGCCCTTGTCGCGCTGCCGGTCATGGCCGCCGAGCCGACGCTGTACGGTCGCTACGAATACATCGCGCTGCCGGAAATCGGTGGCGAAGTGCTCAAGGCCAAGATGGACACCGGCGCGCTGACCGCCTCGCTGTCGGCCAAGGACATCGAAACCTTCACCCGCGATGGCGAAGACTGGGTGCGTTTCCGCCTCGCCACCAAAAATGCCAGCAACAAGGTCTTCGAACATAAGGTCGCGCGCATCAGCAAGATCAAGAGCCGCTCCGATGAAGATGACGAAGAGCGCGACACCAGCGAGGTCGCCAAGCGCCCGGTGGTGGATCTGGAATTGTGCCTGGGCAACGTCAAGCGCACCGTCGAGGTCAATCTGACCGACCGCAGCCACTTCAACTACCCGCTGCTGATCGGTGCCAAGGCTTTGCGCGAGTTCGGCGCGGCGGTCAATCCGGCGCGGCGCTACACCGCCGACAAGCCTGACTGCTAAGTGGTCTGATTGACGTAACCCCGGGCTTGGGGCACCGTTCGCGCACTAACTGCCACGGGCTCGGACGCCATGCCGCACATCCTGATTGTCGAAGACGAAGCGGCGATTGCCGACACACTGATTTTTGCCTTGCAGGGCGAGGGGTTCAGCACCACGTGGCTGAACCTCGGCGCAGCGGCGCTGGAGCATCAGCGGCAAACCCCGGCCGACCTGATCATTCTCGATATCGGTCTGCCGGACATCAGTGGCTTCGAAACCTGCAAGCAGCTGCGGCGCTTCACGGAAGTGCCGGTGCTGTTTCTCAGCGCCCGCGACGCCGAGATCGACCGCGTCGTGGGTCTTGAGATCGGCGCCGACGATTACGTGGTCAAGCCGTTCAGCCCGCGTGAAGTGGCCGCGCGGGTCAAAGCCATCCTCAAGCGCATGGCGCCGCGCCCAACCCCGGAAGCAGGCTCAACGCTATTTCGCATCGATGCCGAACGCGTGCAGATCAGCTATCGCGGCCAGCCGCTGAGCCTGACCCGCCATGAATTTCGTCTGTTGCAATGCCTGCTTGAGCAACCCGAGCGGGTATTTAGTCGCGAGCAACTGCTTGATGCCCTCGGCGTAGCCGCCGATGCCGGCTACGAGCGCAGCATCGACAGTCACATCAAAAGCGTGCGCGCCAAGTTGCGCCTGGTGCGCGCCGAAGCCGAGCCGATCCAGACCCATCGCGGCCTGGGTTACAGTTACAGCCCGGGGCACAGCTGATGTCGTTGGGTCTGCGGATCTTTCTGGTGTATGTGCTGTTTGTCGGCCTGACCGGTTATTTCGTCCTCAACACGGTGATGGAAGAAATTCGCCCTGGCGTGCGTCAGTCCACCGAAGAGACGCTGGTGGATACCGCCAACCTGATGGCAGAAATCCTGCGCGACGATTTCAAGGCCGGCACCCTCAGCGAGAATCGCTGGCCGCAATTGCTCCGCGCCTATGGCGAGCGCCAGCCGCAAGCGACGATCTGGGGTTTGCCGAAGAATCAGGTCAACCATCGCATCTACGTCACCGACGCCAAGGGCATTGTCGTGCTCGACTCCAGCGGCGTCGCGGTCGGCCAGGATTATTCGCGCTGGAACGATGTCTACCTGACCCTGCGCGGCGAGTATGGCGCGCGCTCCAGCCGCAGCGATCCTGACGATCCGAACTCCTCGGTGATGCACGTCGGCGCGCCGATTCGTGACAACGGCAAGATCATCGGCGCGGTCACCGTGGCCAAGCCCAATAGCTCGCTGCAACCCTATGTCGATCGCACCGAGCGGCGTTTACTGTTTTACGGCGCCGGGCTGATCGGCCTCGGTCTGTTGTTCGGCGCGTTGTTGTCGTGGTGGCTGAGTCGTGCGCTGCACCGCTTGACCGGCTATGCCCAAGCGGTCAGCGAAGGCCGACGCGTGGAAGTGCCGCATTATCGTGGCGGCGAACTGGAGCAACTGGCGACGGCGGTCGAGCAGATGCGCACGCAGCTCGAAGGCAAGGCCTACGTCGAGCGCTATGTGCACACCTTGACCCATGAATTGAAGAGTCCGCTGGCGGCGATTCGTGGTGCGGCGGAGTTACTGCAAAGTGAAATGCCGGCCGTGCAGCGTTTGCGCTTTGTCAGCAATATCGACAGCGAAAGCGCACGGATGCAGCAGTTGATCGAGCGCCTGCTCAATCTGGCGCAGGTCGAGCAACGCCAAGGCCTGGAAGAACGGGTGGCAGTGCCGCTGGCGCTGTTGGTCGCAGAACTGCTCAAGGCGCAGGCAGCACGGATCGAGGCCAAGCGACTGGGTGTCGAGCAAGCGATCGGTGAGGATCTGCTGTTGCTTGGTGAGCCGTTTCTGCTGCGTCAGGCGCTGGGCAATCTGCTGGAAAACGCGCTGGATTTCACCCTGGCGCAAGGGTTGTTGCGCTTGAGTGCCGAGCGGGTTGGCGAGCAGATCGAGTTCCGCCTGTTCAACCAGACCACGCCGATCCCCGATTACGCTTTGCCGCGCCTGACCGAGCGTTTCTACTCACTGCCGCGCCCGGACAGCGGACGCAAGAGCACCGGGTTGGGGCTCAATTTTGTCGAAGAAGTGGTGAAGTTGCATGGTGGCGGGATGCGCATTGGCAATGTCGAGGGCGGGGTTGAGGTGGTATTGCGCCTGCCTTGAGATAGCCAAAAGATCGCAGCCTTCGGCAGCTCCTACATTTGGAATACGGTACAACTGTAGGAGCTGCCGAAGGCTGCGATCTTTTGATCTTTCCACACAATCTCCATATTCCCCGCACATTCCCTCCACACCGCATCACCAGACTCCCCGCATCCAAACAGGGAGAGTCCCATGAACAAGAATCTGACCATCAAGCTCGGCGCCATCGCCTTGCTGATCCTGCTGTTGCTGATCCCGCTGCTGCTGATCGACGGCATCATCGATGAGCGTCAGCAATTGCGCGACGGCGTGCTCGAAGACATCGCGCGCAGCTCCAGTTACAGCCAGCAACTGACCGGGCCGGTCATGGTGGTGCCGTATCGCAAGGTCGTGCGAACCTGGAAAACCAACGAAAAAACCAACAAACGCTATGAGGACATCAGCGAAGCCCGCGGGCGCTTGTACTTTCTCCCCGAGCATTTCGAACTCGACGGCCAAGTCCAGACCGAGCTGCGCAAACGCGGCATTTACGAGGCGCGACTGTTTCACGCCGATAACCGCATCGACGGGCATTTTTCCCTGCCGGCGCAGTTGGGCATCAAGGAAAACTTTGCCGATTACCAGTTCGACGCACCGTTCCTCGCCGTGGGTATCAGCGATATTCGCGGTATCGAAAACGCGCTGAAACTCGAGCTCGGCGGCCAGCAACTGGACTTCGTACCCGGCAGCGAAGTGGCGTGGATTGGTGAGGGCGTACACGTGACGCTACCGGCACTCGACGCCAGCAAAGCCACGCAGCTGACCTTCGGCTTCGACCTGCGCCTGCAAGGCACCGGCTCGCTGCGCGTGGTGCCGGTGGGCAAGACCAGCAGCGTCAGCCTCGCCGCCAACTGGCCGCACCCCAGCTTCGTCGGCAACTTCCTGCCGGCCAAGCGCGAGATCAACAATCAGGGCTTCAGCGCCGATTGGCAGACCTCGTTTTTCTCAACCAACCTGCAAGAGGCAATGGAGCGCTGTGTCGCCGGCGATTGTGACGCACTCAACGGGCGCAGCTTTGGTGTGAGCTTCATCGACCCGGTGGATCAGTACCTCAAGAGCGACCGGGCGATCAAATACGCGCTGCTGTTCATCGTCCTCACGTTCGCCGGTTTCTTCCTCTTCGAAGTGCTCAAGAGCCTGGCGGTGCACCCGGTGCAATATGCCTTGGTCGGTGTCGCGCTGGCGTTCTTTTACCTGCTGTTGTTGTCGCTGTCGGAACACATCGGTTTTGCTCTGGCGTATCTGCTATCGGCGAGTGGCTGTGTGTTGTTGATCGGGTTTTATGTCAGCCACGTCCTGCGCAGCGCGCGGCATGGCCTGAGTTTTTCGGCCGGGCTGGCGGCGTTGTATGGCCTGCTTTATGGATTGCTGAGCGCTGAGGATTACGCGCTGCTGATGGGCTCGCTGATGCTGTTCGGTCTGCTCGGGGTGTTCATGGTGCTGACGCGCAAACTGGACTGGTACGGGATCGGGCAGAAATCGGCCAAGCCGTTGGAGTTTGATGTGGAGGTGATGCAATGAGCCGGGTGGGATTGCGTGAAGATCGGCGGGAGCTGGAGGTTTTGGTGACGCTGATTTTTGCAGCGCTGCCATCGGAACCGAGGTGGTGCATTCGCGAGCAAGCCCGCTCCCACATTGGATTTTTGTTGCTGCAACCATGGCATGAACAACACAAATCAACTGTGGGAGCGGGCTTGCTCGCGAAAAGGCCGGAACAGGCGCCGCCGGCTTAAGGCTTGGGCATCGTGGCGATCATGGACGGTCGCTGACTCACCTCAACGAACCAGTTGGCCAGTTGCGGGTTGGCATCCCGCCAGTCCATGTCCGGGAAGCGCAGGTCCAGATAACCCAACGCGCACGCCACGCTGATCGCCGCGACATCGAAATGGCTGGTCAGCTCGGCAATCGCCTCGCTCTCAAGCACCGCGAGGGCGCGGCGGATCTTGTCGCGCTGGGCATCGAGCCATTCGTCCCAATGTTTTTCCGCCGGGCGCAGCACGGTTTCATAACGCACCATCACTGAAGCATCCATGATTCCGTCGGCCATCGACGCCAGCGTCAGGCGCCGCCAGCGCGCCGCGCCTTCGCGGGGGATCAGCGGATTGCCGACGTGCTGCTGATCGAGGTACTCAAGGATGACGCGGCTGTCATGGATGACATTGCCGTCGGCCAGGCGCAGGGCAGGGATCTTGCTCAACGGGTTGTCGGCGATCAGCGCCGGGTTCGGGCTGACCGGGCTGAGCACGCAGTCTTGCAGCGCGACGCGATCCTGCTGACCGGTCTCGTGAAGCAGCACCATGACCTTGCGGACGAAGGGCGACAGGGTGTTGTGGTACAGGGTCATGCTGGGGGCGGACATGGGTGAACCTCGTTGGTCGGCGAATAGCAGGAGATTAGCCGTAGGAGCTGCGGAACGCTGCGATCTTTTGAATTTGATTCTGCTGTCAACAGCAAAAGATCGCAGCGTTCCGCAGCTCCTGCAAGGATCTCAGCTTCGCCGCATTAATCCTGTTATCGCCAGAAATGCCGGCACGCCAAGCCCGACCCAGCTCAACGCATCCCAGATTCCATCCCCCAGCAATGCGGCAAACAGCCCCGCCGCACTGAGCAGGGCGATCACGATCGGTGTGCTGAAGACTTTCCAGAAACTCGACTGACGTGGCTTCATGCCGAGGCCCCCGCCGTTTCCAGTACAGGCTTGGCCGCCTTGCGCCGCACCACCCACAAATACACGCCGCTGGCCAGCACGATGATCGTCAGCACGTCCAGCGTCGCCCAGAGAATCTTCATCGGCATGCCGCCGTAGTCACCAAAATGCAGCGGCTGCGACATGCCCATGGCGTCCATGTACCACGGCCGTTCCGCCACAGCTGTCACTTGCAAGGTCGTTGCATCGATCAGTACCGGCGTCAGCAGATGCGAGGTCAGATGCGTGCCACCCTTCATGAACACCGAGTAATGGTGCTCGCTGGAAAAACGGGTGCCGGGGAAGGCAATGAAGTCCGGCTTCATCCCCGGGGCTACTTCCTCGGCGATGTCGAGCAAGCGCGTGGCCGGGGCCAGTTGGGTCAGCGGCGGCGCATCGCGATACGGCGCGATCAGGGTGGTCAGCGCGTCGTTGCGCCACGCGGCGATGAGCAGGTCGGCGCAGGCGCTGATCACCCCCGTCACGCCCACCACCAGGCACCAGGTCAGGGTGACGACGCCAATCAAATTGTGCAGATCGAGCCAGCGCAGTCTTGTCGACTTGTCCTGGCGCACGGTGCCGAATTTCAAGCGGCGCATGAACGGCAGGTACAACACCGTGCCGGAGACGATCGCCACGACAAACAGCAGCCCCATGAACGCCAGCAGCAACTTGCCCGGCAGCCCGGCGAACATGTCCACATGCAGGCGCAGGATGAACAGCATCAGGCCGCCGTTGGCCGAAGGGGTTTCCAGCGCTTCACCCGTGCGCGCATCGAGCATGAAGGTGTGCGAAGAGTTCGGCTCGGTGTCGGCGGTTTTGGCCATGATCGCGAACGCCGCGTTCGGCTCTTCGTCGTCATAACCGAAGTACTGCATGACTTCGCCCGGGCGATGCTTCTGCGCAGCGTCGACCAGTTGCTGCAGGTTGAGTTGCGGCGTGTCGGCCGGCATCTCGCGCAGCTCGGGGGCGTTGCCGAGCAAATGATCGATCTCGTGGCTGAAAATCAGCGGCAGACCGGTCAGCGCCAGCATCAGCAGAAAGACTGTGCAGATCAGGCTGGTCCAGGTGTGGATGAACGACCAGCGGCGGATGGTTTTACTTTTCATTGCATGACCTTCAAAAACACCAAAGCCGCCCGCTGCGGGCGGCCTGGGAACAGGGCCTGTTTCAGCTCACTGGCTTACCACTTGTAAGTGGCGCTGGCGACGACACTCCGCTGGTCGCCGTAGTAGCAGTTGTAGCTGTCGCAGGTGGAAAGGTAGTCCTTGTCAAACAGGTTGGTCGCGTTGAGCGCCAGCGACGCACCTTTGAGGGTTTCGTCCAGACGACCGAGATCGTAATGTGCCGAAGCGTCGAACACGGTGTAGGCATCGGCTTTGCCCAGCCAGGTGTTGGCTTGATCGCCGTAGGTGTTGCCAGTGTAACGGGCACCGAATCCGATGCCGAAGCCGTCGAGTACGCCGCTATGCCAAGTGTAGTCGGTCCACAACGATGCTTGCTGATTGGGCATCAGTTGAAGGCGGTTGCCTTTGAAGTCGCCTTTTTGCACTTCGGATTTCGCCAGCGTGTAAGCAGCGATCACTTTCAGGTTTTCAGTGAGGTCGGACGTGGCTTCCAGCTCCAGACCCTTGACTTTCACTTCGCCAGTCTGGCTGGTGATCGGCGTGTTGCCAACGGTAGTCGTCACGGCAACGTTTTTCTGGGTCAGGTCGTAGACCGCTGCGGTCAACAGGGTTTTACTGCCCGGCGGCTGGAATTTAACGCCCAGCTCCCACTGTTTGCCTTCGGTCGGCTTGAGCGACCCGGTAGCGCTGGCGTCTGCGCCTGCAGTGGTCTGGAAGGATTCAGCGTAAGACAGGTAGGGCACGAAGCCCGAGTCGAACACATAGCTGATCGCTGCGTTGCCGCTGAAATGTTTCTCGCGATCGGTGTTCGTCGCATCGGTTTTGTTGAAGCGGGTAGCGGTGTGAACCCAGTCTTCGCGACCACCGAGCGTCAGGCGCCACTGGTCGAGAGCCATCTGATCCTGCACGTAGAGGCCGGTCTGGTTGATCTTCTGGTTGTAATCCAGATAGGCCGCCGAACGATCCGGCCGGACGATAGGTTGCCCATAGATCGGGTTGTTGACGTTGGTCTTCAGACCATCACCATAGATCGAAAGAAAGTTGCTGTTGTTACGCTGGTGATCCAACCCCAGTAACAGCGTGTGGCGAACGTCTCCAGTCGAGAAATCGGCTTGCAGATTATTGTCCACAGCAAACTGACTGATGTCTTCATCGACAGAAGTGCTGGTTCGGCCAACGTTGCCCTCGGCATCAACCGGGTTGAATTCATAGGCGCCGACGGTCAGAGCCTGGAACGACAGGTCCGACTTGGTGTAGCGCAAATTCTGCTTGAACTGCCAGACGTCATTGAGCCGATGTTCGAAGGCATAGCCCAGCGCGTAATAGGTGCGGTCGTAGTATTCCCAGTCCGGATCGCCGAGATTCTTGTGGTGAGAGATATCACCGAGCGGCGATTTGATCTTGGTGCCCTGGATCGGCAGAAACTGGCTGGTGATGCCGGTGTCGTCGCGGGTGAACTGGCTCAGCAGGGTGAACCGGGTGTCGTCGTCGATGTTCCAGGTCAGGCTCGGTGCGATGTTGTAGCGCTTGTTGTCGATGTGATCGACCTGCGTGCCGCTGTCGCGCACGACGCCGCTGAGGCCATAGAGAAACTGCCCGGCGTCATCGATCTTGCCGGTGCTGGCGAAGTTGATCTGGCGGTGGTTGTCGCTGCCGTATTGCAGCTGTACTGCGCTGCTGGCCTCGGCGCTCGGGCGGCGGCTGACCATGTCGAGCAGACCGCCCGGCGGAGTCTGGCCGTAAACCGACGAGGCCGGGCCACGCAGCAGGGCGAGGCGGTCGAGGTTCCAGGTTTCCTGTTTCGGGTTGGCGTACACGCCTTTGGGCAGCGGCAGGCCATCGAGGAACTGGGTCGGCTCGAAACCGCGCACGCGCAGCCAGTCGGCACGGGTGTCGCTGCCGTAGCTGCTGGCGGTGATGCCGGGCATGTAGCGCACGGCATCGTCGAGGCTGTGCACGCTGCGGTCGTCCATCTGCTGGCGGGTCGCCACCGAGATCGAACGCGGTGCTTCGACTAGTGCGGTGTCGGTCTTGGTGCCGGCGGCGGTGCGCGTTGCGGTGTAGCCTTCGACCGGGCCCCAGGCGCTTTCGAAGTTTTCCACGCCAATGACCGAAGTTTCCGGCAGAGCCAGCGTGCCCTCAGGCACGGCCACCAGGGTGTAAGTGCCGGCGCTGCTTTGTTCCAGTTGCAGACCGGTGCCACGCAAGGCTGCGCGCAGGGCACCGGCGGCGTCGTACTGGCCGTCGACCGGCGCCGAAGTCTTGCCTGCGGCCAGCGCTGGATTGAGTGAAAGGGCGAGGCCGCCCTGGCTGGCGATCTGGTTCAGCGTGGTCGACAGCGGCGCTGCTGGCAGGTGGTAGGCGCGCACGCTGGACGCTTGCTCAGCGGCGAGCAACGGACTGCTGATCAGTGGTGTGCCCAAAGCGATGGCAAAAGCCAGCAGACTGGGGCGCAACAAGGTGTCTGGCGAACGGGACATACGGCGGCTCCTGAATGGAAATATTTCTCAATTGCCTGTGTGCCGGACGAGATTGGAAAAGTGATAGGGCCAGATGAAAATTATTTCTATTAACTGAAAAACCGCCACATCTCTGCGGGATTGATCGTTGCCATGCGCAGCAAAGGAATGCCTCAATGGACGCTCTGCGTCCGCTTCGGCAGGGACGCAGAGCGTCCCGGGCTGCATTCCCACGCAGAGCGTGGGAACGATCAGGTCAAGGGGAGGAGGGCTCAGCCTTGGCCACGGTGACCCAATACGGCGTATGCCGCTCGATCTGCACGGGCAGGGTCGGCAGCAATGCACTCAGCGCTTTATCGGTGTCATGCAGCGGAAAGCTGCCGGTAATGCGCAGCTCGGCCACTTCCGGCGCCACGCCGAGATGGCCGCGCCGGTAGCGCCCGAGCTCGTGCACCAGATCGCCCAGCCGTGCGTTGTCCACCACCAGCATGCCGCGCGTCCAGGCATCGGCGCCGGGGGCGAGGGCGGCAATCGAGCCCAACCCGTCACTGCGCAGCAGCACTTGCTGGCCTTCGCGCAGGATCTGTTCCGCCGGGTTCGCCTGGGCATGGGCCGCGACCGCCGACTGCAACACGCTCAGGCGCGTGCCATCGTCCTCGCGCTTGACCAGAAAACGCGTGCCCAGTGCACGCATGCTGCCTTCGCGGGTTTCGACGATAAATGGCCGCGCATCGCCATGCCCGGTTTCGACGAGGATTTCGCCTTCCTGCAGCACGACCAGGCGGCGCTCGTCATCGAAGCGCACGTCGACCGCACTGTGGGTATTGAGATTGAGCACGGTGCCGTCCGCCAGGCGCACAGTGCGCTGTTCACCGGTGGCGGTGCGCTGATCGGCGAGCCAGTAATCGAGTGGCAGATAGCGCTCACTGACAAACAGCCCCAGACCGATGATCACCACGACACTGGCCAGCCCGCCGCCGAGTTTGCGCACGCGCCGGCGAATGCCTTCGCGCGATTGCAGCAACGCACTGCGGGCGGGGCCCTTGGCGACGTTGAAGCGCTGATCGAGCATGCCCAACTGGCGCCAGGCGCGAGCATGTTCTTCATGGGCCGCATGCCATTTGGCGAACTCTTCGCGTTCCAGCGCGGTGCCCGAATCGAGGGTCAATTGCCAGGCAATCGCCGCGTCGAGCACATGCGCCGGTACCGGGCGCGAACTGGCCGCGGTCATGTCGGCTCACCGTAAAGGGCGATGTAGCACTGGCGCAGGCCTTGCGCCAGATACTGGCGCACGCGCGGCACCGAGACGCCGAGTCTGGCGGCGATCTCGGCGTGGCTGAGGCCGTCGAGGCGGTTATACAGAAAGGCTGCACGAGCCTTGGTCGACAGTTTGCCGAGCAGGCGATCGATGGCTTTGAGGTCGTCGAGGATCATTTGCTGTTCTTCCACCGACGGTTGTTCGCTCTCCGGGACCAGCATCAGTTCGGTGAGGTAGGCCTGTTCCAGCGCGGCGCGGCGGAAGTAGTCGAACAACAGGCCCTTGGCGATCGCCACCAGAAAGGCCCGAGGTTCGCGCGGCGTCAGCAGTTCGTCGCGGTTGAGCAGCCGCACAAACGTGTCCTGGCTCAGGTCTTCGGCACGCTGCGGACATGCCACATTGCGCCGCAACCACGCCAGCAGCCAACCGCGATGGTCGCGATACATCGCACCGACGAGCTCACTGTGGGGGTTGGGCACTGACGACACCGGACATCACCGATTGGGAAATGTTAACTAACGAGAACAGTTCGCGATTCTGGCAGAGGTGGGAATGGTTAGCAATTGGCCACTGATCAGGTGACATGGACGCATGCCCCTGTAGGAGCTGCCGCAGGCTGCGATCTTTTGATCTTGCTGTTTATAAAATCAAAAGATCGCAGCCTGCGGCAGCTCCTGCAGGGGTAGTGCTAGAAAGAGTGAGTTTGCTGCCGCCGCTTCCACTGACTCAACCGCTGCTGCAGCTGCAATGGACTGCCAATCTGCAGCGCCCGCGCCCGGCTGAACAGAATCAACGCCAACTCTGCCGTCGCCAGCGCATCGGCACTCGCGTTATGCCGTTCAAACACTTCAAGGCGAAACCACTCGATCCATTCATCCAGCCCGGCCTCGCGAATCTGCGCATGCGGGCATAACAGCGGCGCTATTTCCGCCACATCCAGAAACACATGCTGCAGCTTGTGCCCCAGATGCTCCTTCAGCGCCCGCCCGAGCATGTGCTGATCGAACGGCGCATGAAACGCCAGCACCGGGCTGTCAGCGATGAACTCCAGCAGCTCCAGCAATGCCTCGGCCGGGTCGCTGCCTGCGGCGATCGCATTCGGCCCGAGGCCGTGAATCAGTACGCTGGGGCTGAGCTTCACTTCCCGACATTGCAGGGTCTTTTCGAACTGCTGGCGGAAATCGATCGCGCCGTCCTCGATCACCACCGCGCCGATCGACAACACGCGATCCTTGTTGATGTTGAGACCGGTGGTTTCCAGATCCAGCACCACCCAGCGCTGCTCGCGCAGGCTGCAATCGCTCAGCTCGGCAAGCGCCGTCAGCTTCGCCAGCCGCTGCTGCAAATCCACCGGCACGACAGGACTGGCCGGACGCAGCCAGGAAAACAGGCTCATAGCTGATACCGCAACGTCAGACTGCTTTGCAGGCGCTGCGCCTGGCGCAGGGATTCACGCAGGATGCGCCGGTCGAGGTGATTGAGGCTGTCGGGATCGACTCGATTGGAGTACGGCTGATTTTCCCGGGTCTGCAGCTGATGCTGCTGCATGCGCGTTTGCTGAATGAAGTGATACGCCTCTTCATAGGCCGCGCCGTCGAGTGGTTCGATGACTTCTTTATCGACCAGCTGGCGAAAGCGCTCCAGGGTGTTGTTGGCCTCGATGCCGTTGGCCAGCGCCAGCAGACGGGCGCCGTCCACGAACGGCGTCAGGCCCTGGATTTTCAGATCCAGCGTGGCCTTCTCACCGTTCTTGCGGGCCAGCACAAAGTCACGGAAGCGCCCCACCGGTGGGCGGTTGCGCAGTGCATTTTCGGCGAGCATGCGCTGGAACAAACGGTTGTCAGCGACCTGGTCGAGAATGCCCCGGCGCAATTGCTCGCAGCCTGGCTCATCGCCCCAGACCACGCGCAGGTCGAAATAAATGCTCGAACCCAGGAGGTTCTCCGGCGTGGCTTCGCGGATAAACGCCGCAAAGCGCCGCGCCCATTCGGCCCGCGACAGACACAGCTCGGGATTGCCGGCCATGATGTTGCCCTTGCACAGAGTAAAGCCGCACTGCGCCAGGCTCTGGTTGATCTGCTGGGCAATCGGCAGCAGCTTGCCGCGGATCTCCGCCGCGTGCGCTGCGTCGCGGGCATCGAACAAAATGCCGTTGTCCTGATCGGTGTGCAGCGTCTGCTCGCGCCGGCCCTCGCTGCCAAAACACAGCCAACTGAACGGCACGCCCGGGTCGCCTTTTTCGGCGAGGGTCAGTTCGATGACCCGGCACACCGTGTGATCGTTGAGCAGGGTGATGATGTGGGTGATCTGCGTCGACGACGCGCCGTGGGCGAGCATGCGTTCGACCAGTTGGCCGATTTCGCCGCGCAGGGTCACCAGTTGCTCGACACGTTGCGCGCTGCGGATGGTCCGGGCCAGATGCACCAGATCGACCCGTTGCAGGGAGAACAGATCGCGCTCGGACACCACGCCGCACAGGCGCTGATCCTTGACCAGGCAGACGTGGGCGATGTGCCGCTCGGTCATCGCGATCGCTGCATCGAATGCGCTGTGATCCGGCGACAGATAAAACGGTGATCGAGTCATGTGCTGCTCGATGGCGTCGCTGAAATCGCCGACACCTTCGGCGACCACGTGGCGCAAATCGCGCAGGGTGAAGATCCCCAGCGGCGCCTTGTGCTCATCCACCGCGACGATGCTGCCGACCTGTTGCTCGTGCATCAGCTTTACCGCTTCACGCAGCGGCGTAGTGGCGCTGCAGGTCACTGGATGGCGCATCGCAAGCTCACCGAGACGGGTATTCAGCGAATATTGGGTGCCGAGGGTCTCCACGGCTTTTTGCTGCACTTGCTGGTTGACCTGATCGAGCAGGCTGCTGACCCCGCGCAGGGCGAAGTCGCGGAAGGTGCTGGAAAGGGCGAAGAGTTTGATGAACGCCAGTTTGTTCAGTTGCAGGCAGAAGGTGTCCTCGCCTGCCAGATGTTCGGTGCGGGTGGCGCGCTCACCGAGCAGGGCGGCCAGCGGAAAGCATTCGCCGGTGGTGATTTCGAACGTGGTTTCGGTGCCGGGTTTGGTGATGTGCTGGCGTTCGCCGACCACCCGGCCCTGTTTGACGATATGAAAATGTTCCACCGGCCCGTCGGCCGGTTTGATGATGCTCTCGCCCTGGGCAAAAAAACGCAGCTGACATTGCTCCACCAGATAGGCGAGGTGGGCATGTTCCATCTGATTGAAGGGCGGGAAGCGCTGGAGAAATTGCAGGGTGCCCTGAATGTTCTGCAAAACCGCGGTTTTCCCTGCCTGGGTGAAGGCGTCCGCTTTGCTCATAACCATTACCGCAGTCTTTTTCGAATTGTTGTTGTCGGATCGTTGCGGCCATGGTCGACCCCGGCGGGCAGGGTGCCCATTGGACGTAAGTCTAGGTTTTGCCACCATTGGCCGATTTTCGGAAATAACCTACGCAAAAGCTCGGAAAAGCTTGGGCTAGCCACTTGGAAAAAATTCCGACGAAGTGCACATTGAAGCGCTGTCCGGCGATGTCTGACGACTTGCCAGGGATTGATTGAACATTTAGAGAGCGCCATGTCCGACCACGATATTTTGAGCGACGCCGAGCGTGAAGCGCTCAGCGCAGTGATGCTCGAACCCGATCTGCCGCCGCAGCGTGTCTTGATCGTCGACGACGACAAGGACGCCCGCGAGCTGTTGTCGGAGATTCTCGCGCTCGATGGCATTCATTGCATGACCGCAGCCAGCGGTGAAACCGCGCTGAAAATGCTTGAGGAAAAACCTTCGATCGGCCTGGTCATTACCGACCTGCGCATGGGCAATGTCGATGGCCTCGACCTGATTCGCCAGGTGCGCGAATCGGTGCGGGCAGCGATGCCGATCATCATCGTCTCCGGCGATGCCGACGTGAAGGACGCGATCGAAGCGATGCATTTGAGCGTAGTGGATTTTCTGCTCAAGCCAATTGATACGGGCAAGTTGCTGGGGTTGGTGAAACACGAATTGGGCATTGAGCCCTAAGATACATCCCGTTGCCCAGGAGATGATCGTTCCAACGCTCTGCGTGGGAATGCACCCATGGACGCTCCGCGTTCGCTGTTGTGGGACGCGGAGCGTCCCGGGCTGCATTCCCACGCGGGAGCGTTGGAACGATCAAAGCATTCAATCCACCTCACAAAAAAAGGCCCTGATCTCTCGATCAGGGCCTTTTGTATTCCAGTCATCAGCGCCAGTTACAGACCATTCCTGGCCTTGAACTCGCGACGACGACGGTGCAGCACCGGCTCGGTGTAGCCGTTCGGCTGTTTGGTGCCTTCAATCACCAGTTCAACCGCTGCCTGGAAGGCAATGTTGCTGTCGAAGTCCGGTGCCAGCGGGCGATACAGCGGATCGTTGGCGTTCTGACGGTCGACCACCGGCGCCATGCGCTTGAGGCTTTCCATCACTTGCTCTTGGCTGACGATGCCGTGGCGCAGCCAGTTGGCGATGTGCTGGCTGGAGATACGCAGCGTCGCACGGTCTTCCATCAGGCCGACGTCATTGATGTCCGGCACTTTCGAGCAGCCGACGCCCTGGTCGATCCAGCGCACCACGTAACCGAGAATGCCCTGGGCGTTGTTGTCCAGTTCGTTCTTGATCTGCTCTGGGGTCCAGTTCGGGTTCACCGCCAGCGGGATGGTCAGGATGTCATCCACCGAGGCACGCGCACGTTTGGCCAGTTCGGCCTGACGCGCAAACACGTCAACCTTGTGGTAATGCAGCGCGTGCAACGCAGCCGCGGTTGGCGACGGTACCCACGCAGTGTTGGCACCGGCCAGCGGGTGAGCGATCTTCTGCTCAAGCATCGCGGCCATCAGGTCCGGCATCGCCCACATGCCTTTACCGATTTGCGCACGGCCTTGCAGGCCGGTGCTCAGACCGATATCGACGTTCCAGTTTTCGTAGGCGCCGATCCACTTCTCAGCTTTCATGTCAGCCTTGCGCACT
The DNA here is from genome assembly GCF_002836515.1 of Pseudomonas sp. Choline-02u-1. Lineage (GTDB taxonomy): Bacteria > Pseudomonadota > Gammaproteobacteria > Pseudomonadales > Pseudomonadaceae > Aquipseudomonas. The sequence continues at coordinate 96,176 of NZ_PJBC01000065.1, read as the reverse complement.
ACCGGGCCGGCTTCCATGGAGGTGTGGATTTCGTCGCCGGTGCGGTCGAGGAAACCGGTGTTGATGAACACCACACGCTCGCTGGCGGCCTTGATGCAGGCCTTGAGGTTGACCGTGGTGCGGCGCTCCTCGTCCATGATCCCGACTTTGAGGGTATTGCCCGGCAGGCGCAGGACGTCTTCGATACGCCCGAACAGCTCGTTGGTGAACGCCGCTTCTTCCGGGCCGTGCATCTTCGGTTTGACGATATACACCGAACCGGTGCGGGTGTTGCGCCGCGAGGTGTTGCCGTTGAGGTTGTGCATTGCCGCAAGACAAGTCACCAGACCATCGAGGATGCCTTCCGGCACTTCGTTGCCTTGACTGTCGAGGATGGCGTCGATGGTCATCAGATGGCCGACGTTGCGCACGAACAACAGCGAACGACCGTGCAGGGTCACTTCACCGCCATGGGGCGCGGTGTAGGTACGATCCGGGTTCATGGTGCGGGTGAAGGTCTGGCCGCCCTTGGCGACCTCTTCCGACAGGTCACCCTTCATCAGGCCGAGCCAGTTGCGGTAGATCACCACTTTGTCATCGGCATCGACGGCGGCCACGGAGTCTTCGCAGTCCATGATCGTGGTCAGCGCCGCTTCCATGAGAATGTCTTTTACGCCGGCTGCGTCGGTCTGGCCGACCGGGGTGCTGGCGTCGATCTGGATTTCGAAGTGCAGCCCGTTGTGCTTGAGCAGAACCGCGATCGGCGCGTTGGCGTCGCCCTGGAAGCCGATCAACTGAGCGTCATCGCGCAGGCCGCTGTTGCTGCCGCCCTTGAGCGTCACCACCAGTTTGCCGTCAGCGATTTTGTAGCCGGTCGAATCGACGTGGGAGCCGGCCGCCAGTGGAGCGGCTTCGTCGAGGAAGGCACGGGCGAAGGCGATGACTTTGTCGCCACGCACCTTGTTGTAGCCTATGCCTTTTTCCGCGCCGCCGTCTTCGCTGATCGCGTCGGTGCCGTAGAGGGCGTCGTACAGCGAACCCCAGCGGGCGTTCGAAGCGTTGAGCGCAAAGCGCGCGTTCATCACCGGCACGACAAGTTGCGGGCCGGCGGTGCGGGCAATTTCATCATCGACGTTTTGCGTCGTCGCCTGGAAATCAGCCGCTTCTGGCAGCAGGTAACCGATTTCTTGCAGGAACGCTTTGTAAGCCACGGCGTCGTGCGAACGGCCGGCATGCTGCTGATGCCAGGCATCGATGCGCGCCTGGAAGTCATCGCGTTTGGCGAGTAGGGCTTTGTTCTTCGGCGCCAGGTCGTGGATGACCTTGTCGGCACCTTCCCAGAATTGTTCGGCGGTGAGGCCGGTACCGGGAATGGCTTCGTTGTTCACGAAGTCGAACAGGACTTTGGCGACCTGCAGGCCACCGACTTGAACGTGTTCAGTCATTGCTTGCCTCACTCTGCTCAGCTATTTCGCTTTTCAGCTCGTCAATTTAACAATGAAGCTTCTGGCCATTTAAACCACAAACCTGCCGACCAGTACATGCCATTGCTGGCGGCTGGGCTAGGACCAATCAACGGCTTGGAGGCCTTGCTGACGGGGCTTTCAGGGTTGCGAAGGGCCTTGGGCAGACATCGATCCAGCGTTATGTAGTGCGCGCTGCGGCATACTACATGATGAGTTGCGCTTGTGAAAATCAGACTAATTACGTCGTTCTGCGACCTCATGACGCATTGCGGTCACGTCGCGGAACCGGATGTTCTCAAAAAAGTGTTGGATTGTTCCAGCTAAATATCGAAAGTTGTACACGATTTGTTCGGTCAGATATCTCGCTGGTGCGGCTATTCGCGCGCAGGCTCGCTCCCACGGGGCGATCGCATTGCCAATGTGGGAGCGAGCCTGCTCGCGAAAGCGCCGGTCCATCCAACGCAAAACAAGCCCTTGCCTATACTTGCCCTTCGATAACAAAAGTCATGAACAGAGGGCTGCGCCATGGACCATCTCGTACTCACCGTTTTTGCCCCGGACAAGCCCGGGCAGGTCGAGCGCATCGCCCAATGCATCGCCGAGCACGGCGGCAACTGGCTGGAAAGTCGCATGTCACGCATGGCCGGGCAGTTCGCCGGGATCCTGCGCGTGGGCGTGCCGGCGGAGGCTTACGATGAACTGGTCGATGCCCTGCAAGCGCTGTCGGCCCATGGCATTCGCGTATTGATTGCCGAAAGCGGAGTGGAGCAGTCCTGCACGTGGAAACCGATCGCCATGGAATTGGTCGGCAATGACCGACCGGGCATCGTCCGCGATATCACTCGGCTGTTGAGCGAACAGGGTGTGAACCTGGAGCGGCTGGTCACTGAAGTACGTCCGGCGCCAATGAGCAGTGAGCCGCTGTTTCACGCCGAGGCGATTCTCGCGGTACCACTGACGCTGTCGCTGGACGTTCTGCAGGCGCGCCTGGAAACCCTGGCCGATGATCTGATGGTCGAACTGGTGTTACGCACAGAGGTTTAAGCGCAGACAGGGTTATTCAGGTTTAACGTGCACCTGCCTGTGGATAACCTGTAGAGACAGCCCGCCACGCCACGTCGGCCGTGGCTTTGCGTCAGTTGGTCAAAAAACCGCCAACATTCAGTGACTTGCACACAAACGGCGGGGATCACGCTGTGGATAAGCTTGGGAAGGAACGATGCAGGCCACGAGGACCGTGGGCTGCGGAGCTTTGTGCGTTTTTTGATCAGGCGCGCCGACGCAAACTTATCCACGCGTCGACGCTGTAGATCGCCAGACCGGCCCAGATAAACATGAACGCAACCAGCGTGCTGGACGACAAATGCTCACCAAACAGCAGCACGGCTTGCAGCAGCACCAGGGTCGGCGCGATGTATTGCAGGAAGCCGATGGTGGTGTAAGGCAGATGGCGCGTGGCGGCGTTGAAACACACCAGCGGCACCAGCGTCACCGGACCGGCGGCGACCAGCCACCAGGCTTCGGAGGTGGTCCAGAAGGCCGGCTGCACACTGGTGGCAGTCTGGTTGAACAGCAACCACGCGATCGCGATCGGCACCAGCATCCAGGTTTCCACCACCAGCCCCGGCAACGCCTTGACCGGCGCCTGCTTGCGGATCAGACCGTAGAAACCGAAAGTCAGCGCCAGCGCCAGCGACACCCAAGGCAAACTGCCGACCTGCCACACCTGCTGCGCCACGCCCACCGCAGCCAAGCCAACGGCCACCCACTGCATGCGCCGCAGCCGTTCGCCAAGGATCACCATGCCCAGCAGCACGTTGACCAACGGATTGATGTAGTAACCCAGACTCGCCTCGAGCATGCGGCCGTTGTTCACCGACCACACGTAGGTCAGCCAGTTGGCCGCGATCAGCGTGCCGCTCAGGGCCAGAATCGCCAGACGTTTGGGGTTGTCGAGCAACTCGCGCAGCCAGCCTGGGTGTTTCCATACCATCAGCAGCAACGCACCGAACAGCGCCGACCACAGCACCCGGTGGATGATGATCTCGACGGCCGGGACTTCGGCGATGGCTTTGAAATAGATCGGGAACAGGCCCCAGATGATGTAGGCGCTCAGGCCCAGAATGTACCCGCGACGCGGGTTGGCGGCTTGCATGCAGAATCCTTGCTCAGGCAGCTGACAAAGAAAGAATTGTAAGGAGGTTGTAAAGATGTGTCGTGTTAGAAAGCAAAAAGATCGCAGCCTTCGGCAGCTCCTACAGGGATATGCATTCCAAGGCAGGAGCTGCCGAAGGCTGCGATCTTTTGATCTTTGATCAGAAGAGTTTCAGCGGCTCTTCATTCAGCGCCGCCAACTGCTCACGCAACGCCAGCACCTGATCGCCCCAATAACGTTCGGTGCCGAACCACGGAAAGCTGTGCGGGAACGCCGGATCGTCCCAGCGCCGTGCCAGCCAGGCGCTGTAGTGCATCAGGCGCAGGGCGCGCAGCGGTTCGATCAGTGCCAGTTCGCGCGGGTCGAAATCATGGAATTCGTTGTAGCCGTCCATCAATTCCGACAGCTGCCCCAGACACTCCTGGCGATCGCCAGCGAGCATCATCCAGATGTCCTGCACCGCCGGGCCCATTCGGCAATCGTCGAGGTCGACAATGTGGAACATCTCGTCGCGGCACATCATGTTGCCGGGGTGGCAGTCGCCGTGCATGCGGATGTTCTGGTGCGGCGTGGCGGCGTAGACATCTTCGACGCGCTTGAGCAGGTCGCGGGCGACGGACTCGTAAGCCGGCAGCAGGCTCTTGGGAATGAAATTGCCTTCGAGCAACGTCTTCAGCGAGGCATGACCGAAGTTCTGCACGGCCAGGGCTTCGCGGTGCTCGAACGGCTTGGTGCCGCCCACTGCATGCATGCGCCCGAGCAACTGGCCGAGGCGATACAGCTGATCAAGATTGCCCGGCTCCGGTGCACGGCCCCCCCGGCGCGGGAAAAGCGTGAAGCGGAAACCGGCATGCTCGTGCAGGGTTTCGCCGTTGTGGATCAGCGGCGCCACTACGGGGATGTCGATGTCGGCCAGTTCGAAGGTGAACTGGTGCTCCTCAAGGATGGCTTCGTTGGTCCAGCGCTGCGGACGGTAGAACTTGGCGATCAGCGGCTCGGCGTCTTCGATGCCGACCTGATAGACACGGTTTTCATAGCTGTTGAGCGCCAAAATGCGCGCATCGCTGAGAAAACCGATGCTTTCGACGGCATCCAGGACGAGATCGGGGGTTAGGGTTTCAAACGGGTGGGCCATGCTGACTCCTGCGCGCAGCAGGCTGCTGCGTCCGGCTCGGCATGGTAGCGCAGACTGTAGCGGTTGAGGGTTTTGCCTTGGATATGGACGCCTGTAAGCGCTTCTTCGCGAGCAAGCCCCCTCCCACAATGGATCTGCAGTGTGCCAATCCTCTCATTCACACAGGCGATCAAATGTAGGAGCGGGCTTGCTCGCGAAAGCGGTTGATCAGGCGCCGACGATCCCGCCGTCTTCGCGAGTAATCGCCATCACCGAAGACCTTGGCTTGCCGTTGGGCAGATGCTCGGGAAAGGTCGAGCCGCCGTTCTCGCCCGGATGCTGAATCCCGACAAACAGGGTTTTCTGATCCGGCGAAAAGCTGATTCCGGTCACCTCGCAACCCACCGGCCCGACCATGAAGCGGCGAATCTCTCCGGTCGCAGGATCGGCGCAGAGCATCTGGTTGTTGCCCATCCCGGCGAAGTCGCCAGCGTTGCTGGAATCGCCATCGGTGAGAATCCACAGGCGTCCGGCCTTGTCGAAACCCAGGCCGTCGGGGCTGTTGAACATGTTCTGCGGGGTGATGTTCGATGAGCCGCCCTTCGGCGTTCCGGCATGCACGCCCGGGTTGCCGGCGACCACAAACAGATCCCAGGCAAACGTCTTCGAGGCATGGTCATCGCGGTCGGTACGCCAGCGCAGAATCTGCCCGTAAACGTTCTTCTCGCGTGGGTTCGGCCCGCCCACCGGCTGACCGTCTTCGCCGCGCTTGGCGTTGTTGGTCAGGGTGCAATAAACCTGACCGTCCTTGGGGCTGACGACGATCCACTCCGGGCGGTCCATGCGCGTCGCGCCGACGACGCTGGCGGCGAGGCGCGCGTGGATCAGCACTTCAGCCTGATCGGCAAACCCGCTGCTGGCGTCGATGCCGTTTTTGCCGTGGCTCAGTTCGATCCACTGGCCGCGGCCTTTCGGGTGATCGGGGTTGCCGTCGCCGGCATCGAATCTGGCTACATACAAAGTGCCGTGATCGAGGATGTCGCGGTTGGCTTTCTGGTTACGGTGATTGATGCGATCGCGGCTGACGAATTTGTAGATGAACTCGCCACGCTCGTCGTCGCCCATGTACACCACGGCGCGACCGTCGTCGGTCTCGGCCAGCGCGGCGTTTTCATGTTTGAAGCGGCCCAGAGCAGTGCGTTTGACCGGAGTCGATTGCGGATCGAACGGATCGATCTCGACCACCCAGCCGTGACGGTTGAGCTCGTTCGGGTTCTTGGCCATGTCGAAGCGCGGGTCGTGCGGGTGCCAGTTGATGTCTTTGCTGCTCGCAACTACGCCATAGCGCTTTTGCGCGGCATCGAACTGTTGCTGGGCGTTGCTGCTGCCGAAGCAATCGGTGAAGTTTTCTTCGCACGTCAGATAAGTGCCCCACGGCGTCTTGCCGTTAGCGCAGTTCTGGAAGGTGCCGAGGACTTTTTTGCCGTGCTTGTCGGCGGCGGTTTTCATCAAGTCGTGGCCGCGGGCCGGACCACTGATGCGCAGCGGCGAGTTACCGTGAATCCGCCGGTTGTAGCGCGAGCCCTGGACGAATTGCCACTGGCCGTTCTTGCGCTGCACTTCGATCACCGACACGCCTTCGCAGGCCAAGGCCTTGCGCACGTCTTCGGCCGATTGCGGCATGCCGCCGTGCGGATACAGATAGCGGTAGTTGGTGTATTCGTTGTTGATCGCCATCAACGCGCGGTTTTTGTCGTCGGGGAAGGCGAACAGGCTCATGCCGTCGTTGTTGTCGCCGAACTGCACTTCCTGTGCGGCGGCGGTGCCATTGCCGCTCGGGTCGAAGGCCGGGCCGTTCTTGTGCAACGGCTGGCCCCAGCTGATCAGCACCGAAGACTTGTAGCCCTTGGGCAGGCTGATGCCGTCGGTGGTCGCCGCCGGGATGCTCTCGAAACCGAGCAGGCGGCTGTTGCCGGCGCTGACGCTGGCGGCCATGACGCTGCGGCTCAACAGGTTGCCGCCGAGGAACATCGCCGCGCCACACAACGCACCGGCGCTGATGAAACCGCGACGGCTGAGGCCGACCATTTTTTCCAGATCAGTGGATTGGTTTTCTTCTAATAGGCTCACATCAGGCTCCCTGCTTGGTTATGGGCAACACCTTAATGCGGGTCGATGACGCTTTTGTGGCAAGGGCCGATCAGAGCGGCGTGCCGATCAGCACATTGGACGGCGCGCATTGCACCTGCACCTGATCGCCGACGCCCAGGCTTTGGCGGTGCAAGTGCAGCGGTTCGGCCAGGGCGCAAAGGGTCTGGCCGTTGGGCAGCGAAATGCGCACTTCGCTGGGGCCGTTCTCGGCCTCGAGAATCGCCTCGATGGTGCCGCGCAGGACATTGTGCCCGGGCGTGGCGGGCTGATCGGTGCCGAACAGTTCAAGCCAGCCAGCCTTGATCAGCGCCATCACTTCTGTGCCGATCTGCAATTGCAGATGCACGGTGCTGTCGTGGGTGATCTGCGCATCCAAAGCTATGTGTCCGGCCAGGTCGAGGCGGACCAGATCATTGCGCCCCTGTGCCTGAATCGCTGCCACCGTGCCATGCAGTTGATTGCGTGCGCTGGTCCTGAGCATCAGCCGCCCGAGCAAATCCAGATCGCTGGCGTCTTCCGCCGCCTCCAGCACCTGCGCCTGCAACGCCTGCAATTTCTGATACAGGCGCAGCACCCGCTCACCCTCGCTGGACAGTCTCGCGCCACCACCCCCCTTGCCGCCCACCACGCGCTCGACCAAGGGGTTCTGCGCCAGGTTGTTCAGCTCATCGATCGCATCCCACGCCGCCTTGTAGCTGAGTCCCGCACTCTTCGCCGCACGGGTTATCGAACCCTGCTCGGCGATGTGTTGCAGCAGGGCGATGCGCTGCGGGCGGCGGACGATGTGTTGGGACAGCAGGGTGGGCGTGGACATGGCAGAACGCTTCTGGCTCGGGCGATGAGAGGGACGTTGGCCACTTGCAGCGCATGAGTCAAGCCGAACACGGTTTTCTGTAGGAGCTGCGGCGCGCTGCGATCTTTTGATCCTGTTTTTTACAATCAAAAGATCGCAGCGTGCCGCAGCTCCTACAGGGCTATGTCTCGTCTTCAAGAGCCTGGTTTCGGCGTACGAGCCAGGCAGTACACATCCACCCGCGCCGCACCTGCATTCATCAACAACCGCGCCAGCGCCCGGGCGGTCGCGCCGGTGGTCAGGACATCGTCAATCAGTGCGAAATGGCGACCGCTTACCTGCGCTTCAGGCGCCAGCGCGAAGGCATTGCGCAAATTGCGTTTGCGCGCCTTGGCATCCAGATCCTGCTGGGCGTCGGTGTCCATGATCCGCCGCAGAAGCTGTGCTTCACAGGGCAAATCCAGCGAAACACTCAACCAGCGTGCAAGCATTGCCGCCTGATTGAAGCCCCTCTGACGCAGACGTTTATTCGCCAGCGGCACCGGCAGCAGCACATCGGGTCTCGGCAAGTCCTCGTCAAATCGATGTTGCAGGTATTGGCCGAGAACGTCGGCGAGCAGGTGGCCAAACGGCCATTTCGCGTTGTGTTTAAAGCGCGTAATCAGACTGTCCACCGGGAAGCCATACACCCAGGGCGCGACGACCTGTTCGAAAGCCGGCGGCTCTAGCAGGCACTCGCCGCAGGTCAAGCCATGTCCAGTCAGTGGCAAAGCGCAGCTCCGGCAATGGCTGCCGAGCCAGGGCAGTTCAGTTTCGCAGGCCTCGCACATTGGCGTTTGTGCTTCTGCGGGCTCATCGCACAGCAAACAGATCTGTACGTTTTTTAAACAGATGTAAACCTGTCCTTGGTATTGCGGTTGACAGCGCATCGCTCTTCCTTAAATATGCCGAACATCCGTGTAGCGCCTGTGGGTATTCCGTTTCCCCGGCGCCAGCCAAGCATAACCAAGGAATTGCCCATGAGCGCGAGCACCACCGCCACCCTGCGTCACGATTGGTCTCTGGCCGAAGTCAAAGCACTCTTCGTACAGCCATTCAACGACCTGCTGTTCCAGGCGCAAACGGTGCACCGCGCACATTTCAACGCCAACCGCGTGCAGGTCTCGACGCTGCTGTCGATCAAGACCGGTGCCTGCCCGGAAGATTGCAAGTACTGCCCGCAGTCCGGGCACTACAACACCGGCCTGGAAAAAGAAAAACTGATGGAAGTGCAGAAGGTCCTCGAAGAAGCGGCCCGAGCGAAAGCCATTGGTTCGACGCGATTCTGCATGGGCGCGGCGTGGAAACATCCATCGGCCAAAGACATGCCGTATGTGTTGAAGATGGTTGAAGGGGTGAAAGCCCTGGGTCTGGAAACCTGCATGACACTTGGCCGTCTCGATCAGGAGCAGACCGAGGCGCTGGCCAAGGCCGGCCTCGACTACTACAACCACAACCTCGACACCTCGCCAGAGTTCTACGGCAGCATCATCACCACCCGCACTTACAGCGAGCGCCTGCAGACGCTGGCCTATGTGCGCGAGTCGGGGATGAAAATCTGCTCCGGCGGCATTCTCGGCATGGGCGAATCGCTGGACGATCGCGCCAACCTGCTGATCCAGTTGGCCAACCTGCCCGAGCATCCGGAATCAGTGCCGATCAACATGCTGGTGAAAGTCGCCGGCACGCCGCTGGAAAACGCCGAGGACATCGACCCGTTCGACTTCATCCGCATGCTCGCCGTGGCGCGCATCCTCATGCCGCAATCCCACGTGCGCCTGTCCGCTGGCCGCGAAGCGATGAACGAGCAGATGCAGGCTCTGGCATTTTTCGCTGGTGCCAACTCGATTTTCTACGGCGACAAATTGCTCACCACCGCCAACCCGCAGGCGGACAAGGACATGCAGTTGTTCGCTCGCCTCGGTATCCAGCCGGAGGCCCGTGAAGAGCATTCCGATGAGGTTCATCAGGCTGCGATCGAGCAGGCACTGGTGGAGCAGAAGAGCAGCGAGCAATTCTATAACGCAGCGGTTTAATCCTGCGCGAATGTATCTGAAGGAATGCAACACCTTGTGGGAGCGGGCTTGCTCGCGAAAGCGTCAGGCCAGTCAACATACCGTTGAATGTTAGACCGCATTCGCGAGCAAGCCCGCTCCCACAGAGGATCTGTGTCATTTGAAAAATCGAGGCCTGCATGTCTTTCGATCTCGCCGCACGCCTTGCCGCCCGCCGTGCCGAAAACCTCTACCGGCAGCGCCCGCTGCTCGAATCACCGCAAGGGCCAGAAGTGGTGGTCGACGGCCAACCGCTGCTCGCGTTCTGCAACAACGACTATCTGGGTCTGGCCAATCATCCGCAGGTGATTGAAGCCTGGCGTGCCGGCGCTGAGCGCTGGGGCGTTGGTGGCGGCGCCTCGCACCTGGTCATCGGCCACAGCAGCCCGCATCACGCGCTGGAAGAAGCGCTCGCCGATCTGACCGGACGGCCACGTGCGCTGCTGTTCACCACCGGCTACATGGCCAACCTCGGCGCGGTCACCGCGCTGGTCGGACAGGGCGATACGGTGCTGGAAGACCGGCTCAATCACGCCTCTTTACTGGACGCCGGTCTGTTGTCCGGCGCGCGTTTCAACCGCTATTTGCACAACGACGCCGAGAGTCTGAGCAAACGCCTGGAAAAAGCCACCGGCAACACGCTGGTGGTTACCGATGGCGTATTCAGCATGGACGGTGATGTTGCCGACCTGCCTGCACTGGCCCGCGAGGCCAGAGCCAAAGGCGCGTGGCTGATGGTTGACGATGCGCATGGCTTCGGCCCACTGGGCGCCAACGGTGGCGGCATCGTCGAGCATTTCGGCCTGAGTCAGGACGATGTGCCCGTGCTGGTCGGCACCCTCGGGAAAGCTTTCGGCACCGCCGGGGCCTTTGTCGCCGGCAGCGAAGAGTTGATCGAAAGCCTGATCCAGTTCGCCCGCCCATACATCTACACCACCAGCCAGCCGCCAGCCCTGGCCTGCGCGACGCTGAAAAGCCTCGAGCTGCTGCGCAGTGAACACTGGCGCCGGGAACACTTGCAGACGCTGATTCGCCGGTTCCGCCAAGGCGCCGGGCAGATCGGGCTGGAGCTGATGGACAGCTTCACGCCGATCCAGCCGATCATGATCGGCGATGCCGGGCGCGCTGTGCGGCTGTCGCAAATGCTGCGTGAGCGCGGGCTGATGGTCACTGCGATTCGCCCGCCCACTGTGCCGGTCGGCAGTGCGCGATTACGCGTGACGCTGACCGCCGCCCACAGCGAGGCGCAGGTGCAACAGTTGCTGGAAGGGTTGGCAGATTGTTTCGCTCGACTGTCGTTGGAGCCAAGCCATGCGTGATCGTCTGATTTTGCTGCCCGGCTGGGGCCTTGGCGTGTCACCGCTGGAACCGCTGGCGGCGGCTTTGCGTGGCCTCGACGAATATTTGCAGGTCGAGATCGAACCGCTGCCGGAGCTGGATTGCGCTGACCTCCAAGCATGGCTCGATGAACTCGATGCGCGCATTGCGCAAGAAGTCTGGCTCGGTGGCTGGTCGCTGGGCGGCATGCTCGCCTCTGAGTTGGCGGCAAGGCGCGGCGAGGCGTGCTGCGGTGTGCTGACGCTGGCGAGCAACCCTGCGTTTGTTGCGCATCAACAGTGGCCGAGCGCGATGCCCAGCGAGACTTTCGATGCGTTTCTTGCCGGTTGCCAAGCCGATCCGCGTACCACGCTCAAGCGCTTCGCTCTGCTATGTGCGCAAGGTTCGCCAGACCCGCGTGGCTTGTCGCGCTTGCTGCTCAGTGGCGCGCCCGCCACCGCCCCGACTGCCCTGATGGCGGGTCTGGAGCTGCTCTCGCAGCTGGATACACGCCAGGCGTTGCAGGCGTTTCGCGGCCCGCAGCTTCATCTGTTTGGCGGGCAGGACGCGCTGGTTCCGGCGCAAGCGGCCGGCGCACTGTTCGCGCTGTTGCCGGATATCGAAATTGGCCTGATCGAACAGGCCAGCCATGCTTTTCTGCTGGAAGATCCGCACGGAGTCGCGGGTGCGATCCAGGCGTTTCTACATGAGTGCGCTGATGACTGATCTGTCCTTTGTGCTGCCCGGGGGCTTGCCCGACAAGCGCCAGGTAGCCGCGTCTTTTTCCCGCGCAGCGGCCAGTTACGACAGCGTCGCCGAGTTTCAGCGGGAAGTCGGCACGCAGTTGCTTGAACGGTTGCCGGCGAGTTCCATGCCGTCGCGCTGGCTCGATCTTGGTTGCGGAACCGGCTATTTCACCCGGGCGCTGGCCGCACGTTTTACCCAGAGTAGCGGTGTTGCGCTGGACATTGCCGAGGGCATGCTCAATCACGCTCGGCCGTTGGGCGGCGCTGAGCATTTCATTGCCGGCGATGCCGAAAGGCTGCCGTTGCAGGATGCGAGCCTAGAGCTGATTTTCTCCAGTCTCGCGTTGCAGTGGTGCGCCGACTTCGATGCGGTGCTGAGCGAAGCCTTCCGCGTGTTGAAGCCAGGCGGGATATTTGCGTTTGCTAGTCTGTGTACAGGGACGCTGTTCGAGTTGCGTGAGAGTTGGCAGCAGGTCGACGGGCTGGTGCACGTCAATCGCTTCCGTGAATTCGTCCGCTATGAGCAGTTATGTGCTGGCAGAGGCATGCGCATCTTGGCTCTGGAGAATCAGCCGCACGTGTTGCATTACCCGGATGTGCGCAGCCTGACTCATGAGCTGAAGGCGTTGGGCGCGCACAATCTGAATCCCGGCCGGCCGGGCGGTTTGACCGGACGCGCGCGGATTCTCGGGCTGATCGATGCTTATGAGCGGTTCCGTCAGCCTGCGGGGCTGCCGGCAACGTATCAGGTGGTGTACGCCGTATTGGAGAAACCCCTATGAGCGCAGCTTATTTCATTACCGGTACCGACACCGATGTCGGCAAGACTACCGTCGCTGCCGGGTTGCTCCACGCGGCGCGGTCGGCAGGCTTGAGCACGGCGGCGGGCAAGCCGGTGGCTTCCGGGTGCGACGTCACGCCCAAAGGCTTGCGCAATTGCGACGCTTTGGCGCTGCTGGCCGAATGTTCGCTGCCGCTGACTTATCAACAGGTCAACCCGGTGGCATTCGAGCCCGCGATTGCTCCGCATCTGGCGGCGCGCGAAGCTGGTGTGGCGCTGACCGTGCAGTCGTTGCTGGTGCCGATGCGCGGGATTCTGGCGATGAACGCCGATTTCACCCTGATTGAAGGCGCGGGCGGCTGGCGGGTGCCGTTAGCGGATCAGGACAATCTGTCGGACCTGGCGATCGCACTGAAGCTGCCGGTGATTCTGGTGGTGGGTGTGAGGCTGGGCTGTATCAGTCATGCCTTGCTGACTGCCGAAGCGATTGCCCGAGATGGCCTGCAGTTGGCGGGTTGGGTGGCCAACATCATTGATCCAAAGACTTCACGACTGGAGGAAAACCTTGCGACACTGGCCGAGCGTATCCCCGCGCCGTGCCTGGGCCGAGTGCCGAAACTCAAGGCGTTGAGCGCCGAAGCGGTGGCCGAGCATTTGCAACTGGATTTGCTCGATTAAGTTTCTCGCTATGAACAGGCACTGTGCCATTAGTGTTTTTGACGGGTGTTTTGCTGGCGCGTCTGCTTCAATGGCGAGCATTGATCCTTTGCAGGGATGAGAGTGACTATGGAAATCTCCGGCAATACAGCTTTTTATGCGGGGCTGAGCTCGATTCAGTCCGGGCAGAACCGCGTCGATCAGGCCGCCAGCCAGATCGCCAACAACACCATCGAACGCTCGGTGACCAGCCAGTCGTCCGAAGTGCAGGTCAATCGCCTGCGCGGTGTGGATCGCGCGCAGGAATCGGATCTGACCAGCAATATCGTCGAACTGTCGCAGGGCAAAATCCAGGCAGAGCTGGGTGTGAAGGTGGCCAAGGCGTCCGACGAAGTGCTTGGGACGATTATCGACACCTTCGCCTGATTGGATTTTTTGTAAACATCGAAACGCCGCGCATGTCGCGGCGTTTTTCGTTTAAGTCTTTCTTGCTCAACCAATCTTTTTCAGAAAGCTCGTGGCCTGCGCGCAGTCACGACGATTTATCGTGTCCGCAATTTGATTAAGCCGATGACGAACGGCAAAAGAACGGCGCTTGACAAGATTTCGGCGTAAACGTATGTTTCAAACAACTGTTTGACCGTCATAACAACTCAACACGGTCGTTCATTCCCGGTTACATCAGCAGAGGTTTATCGCTATGCCTGACTACAAGGCCCCCTTGCGTGATATTCGCTTCGTTCGTGACGAGCTGCTCGGCTACGAAGCGCACTATCAGAGCCTGCCAGCGTGCGCAGATGCCACGCCGGACATGGTTGACGCCATCCTCGAGGAAGGCGCCAAGTTTTGTGAGCAGGTACTGGCGCCGCTGAACCGCGTGGGCGATCTGGAAGGTTGCACCTGGAGCGAGTCTGGCGTGAAAACCCCGACTGGCTTCAAAGAGGCATACAAGCAATTCGTCGAAGGCGGCTGGCCAAGCCTGGCTCACGACGTTGAGCACGGCGGCCAAGGCCTGCCGGAGTCGTTGGGTCTGGCAGTCAGCGAAATGGTTGGCGAAGCCAACTGGTCGTGGGGCATGTACCCAGGCCTGTCGCACGGTGCGATGAACACCATCTCCGAGCACGGCACCCCTGAGCAGCAGGAAGCCTATCTGACCAAACTGGTCTCCGGCGAATGGACCGGCACCATGTGCCTGACCGAACCGCACTGCGGCACCGACCTGGGCATGCTGCGCACCAAGGCCGAGCCTCAGGCCGACGGTTCCTACAAAGTGTCCGGCACCAAGATCTTCATCTCGGCCGGTGAACACGACATGGCCGACAACATCGTCCACATCGTACTGGCCCGCCTGCCGGACGCACCGGCTGGCACCAAAGGCATCTCGTTGTTCATCGTGCCGAAATTCCTGCCAAACGCCGATGGCACCCTTGGTGCGCGCAACGCCGTGAGCTGCGGTTCGCTGGAACACAAGATGGGCATCCACGGCAACGCCACCTGCGTGATGAACTTCGACGGCGCCACCGGTTACCTGATCGGCCCGGCGAACAAAGGCCTGAACTGCATGTTCACCTTTATGAACACCGCTCGTCTCGGTACCGCACTGCAAGGTCTGGCTCACGCTGAAATCGGCTTCCAGGGCGGCCTGAAGTACGCTCGCGATCGCCTGCAAATGCGCTCGCTGACTGGCCCGAAAGCGCCGGACAAAGCCGCTGACCCGATCATCGTTCACCCAGACGTGCGCCGCATGCTGTTGACCATGAAGGCGTTCGCCGAAGGCAACCGCGCGATGGTCTACTTCACCGCCAAACAAGTCGACATCGTCAAATACGGCGTCGATGAAGAAGAGAAGAAGAAGGCCGATGCACTGCTGGCGTTCATGACTCCGATCGCCAAAGCGTTCATGACCGAAGTCGGTTTCGAAGCCGCCAACCACGGCGTGCAGATCTACGGCGGCCACGGCTTCATCGCCGAGTGGGGCATGGAGCAGAACGTTCGCGACAGCCGCATTTCGATGCTGTACGAAGGCACCACCGGTATTCAGGCCCTCGACTTGCTCGGCCGTAAAGTGCTGATGACTCAAGGCGAAGCTCTGAAGGGCTTCACCAAGATCGTCCACAAGTTCTGCCAGACCAACGAAGGCAACGAAGCCGTTCAGGAATTCGTCGCACCGCTGGCTGCACTGAATAAAGAGTGGGGCGAGCTGACCATGAAGGTCGGTATGGCGGCCATGAAGGATCGCGAAGAAGTTGGCGCTGCCTCCGTGGACTACCTGATGTACTCCGGTTATGCCTGCCTGGCCTACTTCTGGGCTGACATGGCACGTCTGGCTGCGGAAAAACTGGCTGCCGGCACCAGCGACGAGGCGTTCTACACCGCCAAGCTGCAAACCGCGCGCTTCTACTTCCAGCGCATCCTGCCACGTACTCGCACACACGTGGCCACTATGCTGTCGGGCGCTGGCAACCTGATGGACATGAAAGAAGAAGACTTCGCACTGGGCTACTAACCCTTAGCGCAGTCTGACGAAACCGCTGCTCCCGTTCGGGAGCAGCGGTTTTTTTGTTTGCGGATCGCTCAGATAGTCGGGCTTTCGGCCGTTACAGAGAACGTGTGTGATCTGGATCACATTGTGTGGGCTTGGTCGCACTTTGCAGGCACAATGCCATCTCTTTGCTATGACGGGTCGGAGCTTACCCTTGCCGCGTTCTTCCGCTGTACGTTTCAGTCATTTCCTGCCTTCACTGCTGTTATTGCTTGCGGGGCTGGCGGCTGCGTATGTCAAAGATCTCAGCGTGTTTTTCACGTCCCTGTTCAACGTCTTGCCGACCCTGGTTCTGCTGCTCGGCGGGGCGTATTGCGCGGTGTACCGACGTCAGCGCGAACTGTTTCTGATGCTCACGGTGTACATCGCCTATTTCCTGCTCGATACCCAGACCGACTTTTACCGTGACAACGGCAAGGTTCGCGAAGACGCTGCGGTGGTGTTCCATCTGGTTTGCCTGCTGCTACCGTTGTTATTCGGGCTGTTCGCCGCATGGCAGGAACGCACCCATCTGTTTCAGGACATGGTCGCCCGGTTCGCCGTATTGCTGGCATTCGGCAGCGTGGCGCTGGGGCTGGAGCAAAGTTATCCGCAGGCGCTGCTGTTGTGGCTGTCGGAAATCCGCTGGCCGGCGCTGCACGGCGCATGGATGAGCCTGATACAGTTGTCCTACCCGGTGTTCATTTCGGCCTTCCTTTTACTGGCCTGGCAATACTGGCGTAACCCGCGCCCATTACACGCGGCGCAACTGGTCGGCTTGCTCGGTGTGTTCTGGATGTTGCCGAAAACCTTCATTCTGCCGTTCACCCTCAACATCATGTGCAGCCAGGTGATGCTGATGATCGCAGCCGCAGTTGCGCATGAAGCCTATCAAATGGCCTTTCGCGACGAACTCACCGGCCTGCCCGGTCGTCGCGCGCTCAACGAACGGATGCAACGCCTGGGGCGCAACTATGTGCTGGCGATGAGTGACGTCGATCACTTCAAGAAATTCAACGACACCCACGGCCACGATGTCGGTGATCAGGTCCTGCGCCTGGTCGCCAGCAAACTGTCGAAAATCAGCGGTGGCGGTAGGGCGTATCGCTACGGCGGTGAGGAATTTGCCTTGGTGTTTGCAGGCAAAACCCTTGAGGAATGCATGCCGCACCTGGAAGTAATCCGTGAGTCGATTGCGTCCTACAGCATTCAGTTGCGCAACCAGGAAAACCGCCCGCAGGATGATCAGCAAGGTCGCCAGCGCCGTAGCGGTTCCGGCGCGTCGGCGGTGTCAGTGACGGTGAGTATCGGTGTCGCCGAACGCGTCGAACAGCGTACTCCGGAAGAAGTGCTCAAGTCCGCCGACCAGGCGTTGTACAGCGCCAAGGGTGCCGGGCGTAACTGCGTCATGGCATTCGGGCAGAACCGTCGCGGCGCGGTGCGCATGGATACCGCTGCGGGTTGAGTGATGATGGCGCATTCAGCGCCCGCACAATGATTGTCGGGCGGGATGGCCGCCAGTAGGTTGCTGAAATCTGCTGACGGAGAAGCCACCATGCCCGAGTACAAAGCTCCCCTGCGCGACATGCGCTTTCTGATTGATCACGTCTTCGACTTCCACACCAGTTACGCCAGTCTCGGCGCGCATGACGCCAGCCCGGACATGATCAACGCGATCCTCGAAGAGGGCGCAAAGTTCTGCGAGAACGTTCTGGCACCGCTCAATCGCAGCGGCGACGAAGAGGGCTGCCATTTCGACAATGGTGTGGTGACAACGCCTACAGGCTTCAAGCAGGCTTTCGCACAATACGTCGAGGGCGGCTGGCACGGGTTGGCGGCCGATCCAGCTTACGGTGGCCAAGGGCTGCCGAGTTCGCTGGGGCTGGTGATCAGCGAGATGGTCGGCTCCAGTAACACGTCCTGGGGCATGTACCCGGGCCTGACCCACGGCGCGATGTCGGCGATCCACGCCCACGGCACCGCCGAACAGAAAGACACCTACCTGAGCAAACTCACCGCTGGCCAGTGGACCGGTACCATGTGCCTGACCGAAGCCCACTGCGGTACCGATCTGGGGATCATCAAGACCCGCGCGGTGCCTCGGGCCGACGGCAGCTACGCGATCACCGGCAGCAAGATTTTCATTTCCGCCGGCGAGCATGACCTGAGCGACAACATCATCCATCTGGTACTGGCCAAGTTGCCGGACGCACCGGCTGGAACCAAGGGCATTTCCCTGTTTATCGTGCCGAAATTTCTTCCCGATACAGCAGGCGAAGCGGGAGAGCGCAATGGCGTTTCCTGCGGCTCGATCGAGCACAAGATGGGCATCAAGGCTTCAGCCACCTGCGTGCTGAACTTCGATGCCGCCACCGGTTACCTGATCGGCGAGCCGAACAAGGGCCTCAACTGCATGTTCACCATGATGAACCACGCGCGGCTCGGCACCGGCATGCAGGGGCTGTGTCTGGGCGAGGCGAGTTTTCAGGGGGCGATCAAGTACGCCAACGACCGCCTGCAGATGCGCGCGCTGACAGGTGCCAAAGCGCCGGAAAAACCTGCCGACCCGATCATCGTCCACCCGGACGTGCGACGCATGCTGCTGACCATGAAAGCCTTCAATGAAGGCAATCGCGCGCTGACCTATTTCACCGCGCAGATGCTTGATGTCGCGCACCTGAACAGCGATGCCCAGGCGCGTCAGGAAGCCGAAGACCTGTTGGCATTCCTTACGCCGATCTGCAAGGCGTTCATGACCGACACCGGGCTGGAAGTGACCAACCACGGGATGCAGGTGTTCGGCGGCCATGGCTTCATCCGTGAGTGGGGCATGGAGCAACTGGTGCGCGACTGCCGGATTGCGCCGATTTACGAGGGCACCAACGGCATTCAGGCGCTCGACCTGCTCGGGCGCAAGGTGCTGGGCAGTCAGGGCAAGCTGCTGCGCGGCTTCACCAAAATCGTCCACAAATTCTGCGCAGCGCACGCCGGACACGCGCAGTTGGGCAACTTCGTCGAGCAACTCAACGGGCTCAATCAACAGTGGGGCGATCTGACCATGAAGGTCGGCATGGCCGCGATGAAGAATCCGGACGAAGTCGGCGCGGCGTCTGTCGATTACCTGATGTACAGCGGTTACATCATCCTTGGCTACCTGTGGCTGCGCATGGCGTTGGTTGCTCAGGCACAACTGGACGCAGGCGAGGGCGAGGCTGATTTCCTGAAGGGCAAATTGGCAACGTGCGAGTTTTACTTCAAGCGCTTGTTGCCGCGCACAGCTGCGCATCGGGCGGCGATCGAAGCGGGGAGTGATTGTTTGATGAATCTGTCGGCGCAGGCGTTTGCTTTGTAGGGCAGATAGAAAGATCACTACGATATTTTTCCAGTGACCAAAAATAACAAACCAGTCACCGGTTGACCCTATGTGTCGCAAAAGTTGTTGAGGTACACTCGGGCTCAGAAAATATCATTCCACGAACCACCTGTTTAGATCTTGCGAGGTTTGCCATGGCTGACTACAAAGCGCCGCTGCGCGATATGCGCTTCGTCCTCAATGAAGTGTTCGAGGTCGCCAAACTCTGGGCCGAGCTGCCTGCGCTGGCCGAGACCGTCGACGCCGAAACCGTTGAAGCGATTCTCGAAGAGGCCGGCAAGGTCACCAGCAAAAGTATCGCGCCACTGAGCCGTGCCGCTGACGAGGAAGGTTGTCATTGGGCGGACGGTGCCGTCACTACTCCGGCGGGTTTCCCACAGGCTTATCAGACTTATGCCGAAGGCGGCTGGGTCGGCGTTGGCGGCGATCCGGCCTATGGCGGCATGGGCATGCCCAAAGCCGTGTCGGCGCAAGTCGAAGAAATGGTCAACTCCGCCAGCCTGGCTTTCGGTCTGTACCCGATGCTGACTGCCGGCGCCTGCCTGTCGATCAACGCTCACGCTAGCGAAGAATTGAAAGCTGCGTACCTGCCGAACATGTACGCCGGGATCTGGGCCGGTTCCATGTGTCTGACCGAGCCGCACGCCGGGACCGACCTGGGGATCATTCGGACCAAAGCCGAACCTCAGGCTGACGGCTCCTACAAGATCAGCGGCACCAAGATTTTCATTACTGGTGGTGAGCACGACCTCACCGAAAACATCATTCACCTGGTGCTGGCCAAGCTGCCGGATGCTCCAGCAGGTCCGAAAGGCATTTCGCTGTTCCTGGTGCCGAAGTTCATGGTCAATGCGGACGGCAGCCTCGGCGCACGCAACCCGGCCAACTGCGGTTCGATCGAACACAAAATGGGCATCCAGGCCTCGGCAACCTGCGTGATGAACTTCGACGAAGCGGTCGGCTATCTGGTTGGCGAGCCGAACAAAGGCCTGGCCGCGATGTTCACCATGATGAACTACGAGCGTCTGGGCGTCGGAATTCAGGGCCTGGCCACGGGCGAGCGCTCCTATCAGAACGCTGTTGAATACGCGCGCGATCGCCTGCAGAGCCGTTCGCCAACCGGCGCGCAGAACAAGGACAAAGTCGCTGATCCGATCATCGTTCACCCGGACGTGCGACGCATGTTGCTGACCATGAAAGCCTCGAACGAAGGCGGCCGGGCATTTTCCACTTACGTCGCGATGCAATTGGACACCGCCAAGTTCAGCGAAGATGCGACCACCCGCAAGCGCGCGGAAGACCTGGTGGCGTTGCTGACGCCGGTGGCGAAAGCCTTTCTCACCGATCTGGGGCTGGAAACCACTGTCCACGGGCAGCAAGTCTTCGGCGGCCACGGCTACATCCGCGAATGGGGCCAGGAGCAACTGGTGCGCGATGTACGCATCACGCAGATCTACGAGGGCACCAACGGCATTCAGGCGCTGGATCTGGTCGGGCGCAAGATCGTCGGCAGCGGCGGCGCGTTTTACCAGCTATTCGCTGACGAGATCCGTCATTTCACCGCAACCGCCAGCGCCGACCTGGGCGAGTTCACCAAGCCGTTGAACGATGCCGTCGACACTCTCGACGAACTGACTGCGTGGTTGCTGGATCGGGCGAAAAACAATCCGAACGAAATCGGCGCAGCCTCGGTCGAATATTTGCAAGCATTCGGTTACACCGCTTACGCCTACATGTGGGCGTTGATGGCCAAAGCCTCGCTCGGCAAGGAAGCCCAAGACGACTTCTATGCGAGCAAGCTGGGTACCGCACGCTTCTATTTCGCCCGTCTGCTGCCGCGCATCCACTCGTTGAGCGCGTCGGTAAAGGCCGGCAGTGAGTCGCTGTTTCTGCTGGATGCAGCGCAGTTCTGATCCTGTGCTCGTCCTGTAAGCATTCGCTTACATGACGCGCTGCTGTTCTCCCATATGCATATATTGGATCCACGGCTAATCTACGTTTCATGGACGTCGCGCAGGAAGCGCAAAGTAAACAACACGGACACGTAGGATTCTGCCAGGGTGGCGGAGTGAAATGGATGTCAGGGAAACAGTCTGCAAAGCCCCGCTTCGGCGGGGTTTTCTTTTGCCTGAAGAAAAATATCAGGCGATAGGATCGAGCGGTGCCTTTGCTTCGCGGTCGATCACCTCCTCAAGCAATGTCTGCAGCAGTGCCAACGAGGCCTGCTGGCGTTGCACATCGCGGCACACCAGGCCGACTTTAAGTGGCACGCGAGGCTCGCTGAGCGGTTTCCACAGCAAATCAACATCGTCGTATTCCTTTTGCGAACGTCCCGGTAGCACCGTCGCCAGCCTGGTGTGCGGCAGGCTGTCGAGAATCCCCAGCATATTGTTCAGCTCGGCCTGCACCTGCGGACGGCGCCCGAGGCTGGTCAGTTGCGCCTGCCAGATCTGCCGAATCTGGAATTCCTCACCGAGCAACAGCATCGGCAGTTCGGCAGCCTGGCGCATCGAGACTTTCTTGAACTCGCGCAACGGATGATCCGCCGGAATGACCAGCGTCAGTTCGTCTTCATACAGCAACACGCCGTGCAGCCCGGGTTGGCGCGGCGGCAGATAACTGATGCCAATGTCCAGCGAACCGTTGAGCAGGCGCCGTTCGATTTCCAGCCCGGTCAGCTCGTAGATCTGCACCACCAGATGCGGCTGCGCCCTGCGCACACGCTCGAGCATTTGCGGCACGAGGCTGGTGTGTACCGTTTGCAGCACGCCGATCGCCAGGGTCCGCAACGCCTGCCCCTTGAAATTGCCCAACGCCTCGCGCGCCCGCTGCAAGCCATCGAGCAGCGGTAATGCGTGGTTATACAAGGTGTGCGCAGCCAGGGTCGGCAGCAGACGCTTGCTGCTGCGTTCGAACAGCGTCACGTCGAGGTTTTGCTCCAGCTGACGGATCTGTTGCGACAGCGCTGGTTGCGAGATCGACAGGCGTTCCGCCGCCCGGCCGACGTGTCCTTCTTCGTAGACCGCGACGAAATAACGCAGTTGTTTGAAATCCATAAGTAGTGCTTATCGAAATGGCTGGGAAATCGAAATGGCCTGATGCCGTTTGCGCGCCTAGTCTAAACGCATTCACAAGGCTTACAGGGCCAGAAAACGTGATGAATTCCATTTGCTTCGTTAGTACTTACATAGGCAGTTCAAAAAACCTCAAGCGAGGTTTTTTCGCATGAATTTGTTCAGTTTGCGGCGCCAGACGCCGAGTCTGGACGACCTCACCTTCGAGGCGGGGCCATCCGCTATGACCGACCACCTCAATGCCCAACGCCTGATGCCCAGTGTTGAACGACCGCATCAAGTGTTCGTTCGGGGCCAGGGTTCCTGGCTGTGGGACAGCAATGATCGCGCCTACCTGGACTTTTCCCAGGCTGGCGGCGCCAACAGCCTTGGCCACAGCCCCACGGCGTTGGTCAAAGCCATCGCCAATCAGGCCCAGGCGCTGATCAACCCGGGCTTCAATCTGCATAATCGCGGCATGCTCAGCCTCGCCGAGCGTCTCTGCGCCAGCACCTCCAGCGATCAGGCGTACCTGCTCAACAGTGGCAGCGAGGCTTGTGACGCGGCAATCAAACTGGCGCGCAAATGGGGCCAACTGCATCGCAGCGGGGCTTCGCGGATCATCGTGGCGCAGCAGGGTTGCCATGGCCGCAGTCTGTCGACGATTGATCGGGTGCCATTCAACGACTTGCCGGCGCTGCATGCGGCGGTCGACGCGCAAACCGTAGCAGTCATGCTTGAACCGATCCAGAGCGATACCGGAGTTATCCCCGCGACCGAGCACTACCTCAAAGGCGTCGAGCGGCTGTGCCGCGAGTTGGGCATTCTGCTCATTCTCGACGAAGTGCAGACCGGCATCGGCCGCTGCGGCACCTTGCTCGCCGAACAGTCCTACGGCATTCGCGCCGATATCGTTGTGCTCGGCAAAGGACTCGGCGGCGGCTTGCCGCTGGCGGCGTTGCTGGCGCGGGGCAAGGCCTGCTGTTTTGCCGTTGGGGAGCTGGGCGGCATCCATCACGGCAACGCACTGATGACTGCGGCCGGTCTGGTGGTACTCGACAGCGTGCACGACCGAAGCTTCCTCCAGCAGGTCAAGGACAATGGCCAGCATCTGCGCGAAGGCCTTGCACGACTGGCGCACCGCTATGGCCATGGTGAGTTGCGCGGCCAAGGCCTGTTCTATGGGTTGACGCTATCGGCAGATTGCGCCGATGCCGTCGTGCACGCCGCACTGCACGAGGGCCTGATATTGAACGCCGCGCAACCCGACTGCCTGCGCTTCACCCCGGCGCTCACGGTCAGCAATGCCAACATCGACGAAATGCTCCTGCGTCTGGGCCGTGCCTTCTCACGAGTGCACACCGCCCAATTGCAATGCCGCAAGGGTATCGCCGTCTGAGCTGAGGTTCCCCCAACCGATTTCCCGAACCGTCTCGCGGTATAACGCACGCCCCACGCCTGATTCTTTTGGCGTGGGGCGTTTTTTTTGTGGTGCTGGCGATCAAATAGCAAGCGTAATGAACCCTGACGAACGGCGCAGGTCGATTAGCTTGTATGGCTCAAGTGAGCCAACCCCCACTCAGGAGCTGCCCCATGGATTTCATTCGTATCATCATCGCTATTCTGTTGCCGCCACTGGGCGTGTTTCTGCAGGTCGGGTTTGGCGGGGCGTTCTGGCTGAACATTCTGCTGACGCTGTGCGGTTACATTCCGGGGATCGTGCATGCGGTGTATATCATCGCCAAGCGCTGAGTCCGGTAGCGTCTATCAGACAGCTTTCGCGAGCAGGCGCGCTCCCACAGGGAATTAGTGATTGAAGCGGATCCAATGAGGGAGCGAGCCTGCTCGCGAACGGGGCGATACGGTTTTCAGTCAGTCAGCTCCATCACCCGCCGATAAAACATCCATTCCTGTTCCAGCGCATGCGCCTGGTTGGCCGCGCGGCGAAAGCCGTGGCGTTCGTCGGGGTAGTAATGCGCCTCGACCGGGATGCCGTTGTGCTCCAGCGCCGCGACCATGGCGCGGGTCTGTTGCGGCACGACCACCGCGTCCAGTTCACCCTGAAAGAAAATCACCGGGACGCGGATGTTATCTGCGTGCAGCAGCGGAGTGCGGGCGGCATAGCGTTCGGCATCCAGATCGGGGTCGCCGATCAGCCAGTCCAGGTAATCACCCTCGAACTTGTGCGTAGCCCGGGCCAAAGCGACCGGATCGCTGACACCGTAGAGGCTGGCGCCTGCGCGGAAAACCTGTCTGAACGCCAGTGCGCACAGCGTTGTGTAGCCGCCCGCACTGCCACCACGAATGAACGCACGGTCGCCGTCGATCATCTCCCTGCCGGCAAGGTAATCGACCACGGCGCAGGCATCCTCGACATCCACCTCGCCCCAGCGCAGATGCAGCGCTTGCCGATATTCGCGGCCATAACCGCTACTGCCGCGATAGTTGAGGTCGGCCACCGCAAAACCCCGCTGCGTCCAGTACTGGATGCGCGGGTCGAGCATCGGATAGCACGCCGACGTCGGGCCACCATGGATAAACACCAGCAATGGCGGTTTCGCTTCACCGTTCATGGCCGGGTAGAAGAAACCGTGCGCCTCGCCGGATCCGCTGGGATAGCGCAAGGTCTGCGGGCGGCTGATATGTTCGGCGGGCAACGGAGCCACGCCGCCGGCCAATACCTTCACTGCGTGAGACACGCGATCAATGGCAATGACTGCCGACGGACTGACCGGCGATGCGGCGATGCAATAGATGAATTGTTGATCCATTGCCAAGTGACGGAAGCGGCTGTAGTCGCCGCTGAAGTCTTCACTGCCAAGGGCCAGGCGACCGAAACCACCCTCGCTCCAGCTGGCTAAATATTGATCGCCGACAGGCAACCACGTGCAGCCACCAAGCTGCCACGGCGCGGGCGCATGATCCGCCTCGGCACAGGCCAGCGCTTGCAGACCATCAGACGTTTCGACCCACGGCTGCCAGTAGCCGCCACGATCCGTCAGGCAGTAGAGTCGTCCGTCGGTGCCGAAGCGCGGCTGCTGAATCGACTCCTCCATCTGCTCGCCGGCTATACAACGGGGCGCAGAAAAATCATCTTCCGCGAGCATCAAACGCGTCGATGTCCACGGTTGATGCGGGCGGCTCCACTCGATCCACGCCAACCGCTGGCCGTCGGGGCTGAGCGTTGGCGACGCATAAAAGTCGGCGCCTTCTGCCAACACCTGTCGCGTGCCGTCCGCCGGATCGATCGCCACCAGCCGATGCTGATCCTGCTGTTCCTCAACCGCCAACACCCGGCCAGCAGCAAACTGCAGATCACCATAGCGACAGTCAGTCGACGTCAGCGCGGCCGGCTCGCCATCCAGCGCCTGCCGATACATCTGCTGATCCGCTTCATTGACGAAAACCACGCCGTCGGGCGTCAGACAAAACGCGCCACCGCCATATTCGTACACGCGGCTACGTACGCTGTAGCCATCCGGTGTCAGACGTTTCGCCACGCCATCGCGCCAATGCCAGATCCGGCACGCGGCGTCCTCGGGGCGATATTCATTCCAGAACAAGCCGTGGGCGCCGAGCTGCAGTTCGGCGAAGTCGGTGCCGGCGGCGACGGCTTGGGCGGCGCTGAAAGGCTCAGCCCTTGGCGATGAGGCGTGAGTTTCGTTCATTGCGAAAGGCCAATTGTTCGATGGATTGAGTGGCGGTCTCGGCTTCTTCGCGGGCCTTGAGGATCACGCCGTGGTGTTCGGACTTGCTGCACACCGGGTCGGCATTACTGGCATCGCCGGTGAGCATGAACGCTTGGCAGCGACAGCCGCCGAAGTCTTTTTCTTTCTCGTCGCAAGAGCGGCAGGGCTCCGGCATCCAGTCGTAACCGCGAAAGCGATTGAAGCCGAACGAGTCATACCAGATGTGCTGCATGCTGTGATCGCGCACGTTGGGAAACTGCACTGGCATCTGGCGAGCGCCATGGCAGGGCAGGGCCGTGCCGTCCGGGGTGACGGTCAGAAAGATGCTGCCCCAGCCGTTCATGCAGGCTTTCGGGCGTTCTTCGTAGTAGTCGGGGGTGACGAAAATCAGCTTGCACGGATGCCCTTCGGCTTCCAGTTTGGCCCGGTATTCGTTAGTGATGCGTTCGGCGCGTACCAGTTGCTCCCTGGTCGGCAACAGGCCGACACGGTTGAGCTGCGCCCAACCGTAGAACTGGCAAGTGGCGAGTTCGACGAAATCGGCCTCCAGCGCAATGCACAGCTCGATGATGCGGTCGATCTTGTCGATGTTGTGCCGATGGGTGACGAAGTTCAGCACCATCGGGTAGCCGTGGGCCTTCACCGCCCGGGCCATTTCCAGCTTTTGCGCGAAGGCCTTTTTCGAGCCGGCGAGCAAATTGTTCACTTGCTCGTCACTGGCCTGGAAGCTGATCTGGATATGATCGAGCCCGGCCTTTTTGAAGTCGCTGATTTTCTGCTCGGTCAGGCCAATGCCGGAGGTGATCAGGTTGGTGTAGAAACCCAATTGCCGCGCTTCGTGAATCAGTTCGGCAAGATCCTGGCGCACCAATGGTTCGCCACCGGAAAAGCCCAGCTGCGCCGCGCCCATTTCCCGCGCTTCGCGGAAAACCTTGATCCACTGTTCCGTCGTCAGTTCTTTGCCCTGCTCGGCGAAATCCAGCGGATTGGAGCAATACGGGCATTGCAGCGGGCAGCGGTAGGTCAGCTCGGCGAGCAGCCACAGCGGCAGGCCGACTTGCGGTTTTGCCGGTAGATCAGGCAAGGGTGAGCCAGTGTTGCTCACGGGCAACCTCCATGAATTGCTCGATGTCGTCACCGAGCTCGGGCACGCCTGGGAACTGCTCGTCGAGTTTGGCAATGATCGCCGCGACATCGCGCTCACCGTCAATCAAGCCGCCGATCAGCGCGGCCGTCTCGTTGAGCTTGATCATGCCTTCCGGGTACAGCAACACGTGGCCTTTCTGCGCTGGCTCGTACTGGAAGCGGTAGCCGGGACGCCAGCTCGGGACTTTGCTGCGGTCGAAACTCATAAGCTGATTCCTTTATGCCAGACCCTTTGATCGGTGACGCTGTGATACGGCGCACGGTTCAGTTCGTAGGCCATGCTCATGGCATCGAGCATGCTCCAAAGAATGTCCAGTTTGAACTGGAGAATTTCCAGCATGCGCTCCTGACCTTCGCGAGTCTTGTAGTGCTCAAGGGTGATCGCCAGCCCATGCTCGACATCACGCCGCGCCTGACCGAGTCGGGTGCGGAAATATTCGTAACCGGCCGGGTCGATCCACGGGTAATGCTGCGGCCAGCTGTCCAGGCGCGACTGATGGATCTGAGGCGCGAACAGTTCGGTCAGCGAGCTGCTGGCCGCCTCCTGCCAACTGGCGCGACGGGCAAAGTTGACGTAGGCATCGACGGCGAAACGCACGCCGGGCAGCACCAGCTCCTGGGAGCGCAATTGATCCGGGTCGAGGCCGACCGCCTGGCCGAGACGCAGCCAGGCTTCGATACCGCCATCTTCACCGGGCGCGCCGTCGTGGTCGAGCAGACGCTGAATCCACTCGCGACGGATCTCTCTATCCGGGCAGTTGGCGAGGATCGCCGCGTCTTTCAGGGGAATGTTCACCTGATAGTAGAAGCGGTTGGCGACCCAGCCCTGAATCTGTTCGCGGGTCGCGCGGCCTTCGTACATCGCCACATGATAGGGGTGGTAGATGTGGTAGTAGGCGCCTTTGGCGCGCAGGGCCGCTTCGAATTCGGCGGGGGACAGCGGGGTGTCGATCATTGCGGTTCTCCGGGGAACAACCGTTGAAATCCTGGGTGTCTGTTCGGACGCCTTCGCGAGCAAGCCCGCTCCCACATTGGATCTGTGGCGTACACAAAACTCCTGTGGGAGCAGGCTTGCTCGCGAAGGGGCCGGTCGCTACAACACAATACTCATGCCATCAAACGCCACTTCAACATTGCGCCGCGCGAGTTCTGCGCGCTCGGCCGAATCCTCGTCGAGAATCGGGTTGGTGTTGTTGATGTGGATAAGCACCTTGCGCTGCTCAGGCAACTGCTCCAGCACTTCGAGCATGCCGCCCGGGCCGTTCTGGGCCAAGTGGCCCATCTCGCGACCGGTGCGGGTGCCGACGCCACGGCGCTGCATTTCATCGTCATCCCACAGCGTGCCGTCGACCAGCAGGCAATCGCTGCCCGCCATGATTTCCAGCAGCGGCGCATCGACCTTGCCCAGCCCTGGCGCGTAGAACAGCTTGCCGCCGGTGTTGAGGTCTTCAACGATCAAGCCGATGTTGTCGCCCGGATGCGGATCGAAGCGATGCGGCGAATACGGCGGCGCGGCGCTGCGCAACGGCAATGGTGTAAAACGCAGATTCGGGCACGCCGCTACGGTGAAGCTCTGGTCGAGTTCGATGCGATTCCAGTCCAGCCCGCCGTTCCAGTGCGTGAGCATTTTGAACAGCGGAAAACCGGTGCTCAGGTCTTCGTGAACCATGTCCGTGCACCACACCTGATGCGGGCAGCCTTCGCGCAGGCTGAGCAGGCCGGTGGTGTGGTCGATCTGGCTGTCCATCAGAATGATCGCGCTGATGCCGGTGTCGCGCAGGGCCCGGCCCGGTTGCATCGGGGCGAAGCTTTGCAGTTGCGCGCGGATGTCTGGCGAGGCGTTGCACAGCACCCAGTTCACGCCGTCATCGGAAATGGCGATGGACGATTGGGTGCGAGCCCTGGCATTCAGGCTGCCGTCGCGAAAGCCTGCGCAGTTGACGCAGTTGCAGTTCCACTGCGGAAAACCGCCACCGGCGGCCGAACCCAGAATCTGGACGAACATGAACGCTCCATCATTTCAACGCGGAAAATAAAACGCCTCGGCGAGCCGAGGCGTTGCACTGCAATTCTACGTAAGCAGAACTCAGCGGCTGGCGAAGTACATGGTGACTTCGAAGCCGATACGCAGGTCGGTGTAAGCAGGTTTGGTCCAGGCCATGAGATGTCTCCTTCTGAGGGTTGGGATAGCGCTATCCATAGGTATAGTCCACGGCAGCGCGACGATGTTCCAATTAGTTAGGCGGCTATGTTACTCAAAATTTCAGCGTAATGACCCGTGAATCTTTGAGAAAGCTCCTTGCAGCCCCGGTAACGATCAGTTTGCCGCTTGCCACGGCGCGCCCGGTACCGATTCATTGGCCAGGCAGTGGTGGCCGCCGTCCGCATTGATCAGCCGTTGCGCAGCGGCCAGTAAAGCCTGGCGATCAACCTGCCGGATGGCTGTGACAAGTTGCTCACGGTAATCCGACGAGTGGCCGCCGAGTTTGACCTGCCACAGGAATTCGGCCGCATCCCTGGCCGACAGCGTGGCGTCGTCGAACTGATCGGCGAGGCTTTGGCGCTGTTGCTTCAGGCTAGCGTCGTCGAGCTTTTCGATCAGCGCTGGAATGTCCTTGAAGAACGCTTGCATGTGTTCGAGCAACTTGACCGCCGAGGCCGTCGGCGATTGCACGCCGAAGACCATTGCCGTCGTCCCATGCAACTGACGTAGCGCGCTGAACACGGCGTAACCCAATTGCAGCTCGACGCGCAGGCGCTGGTAGAAAGGTGTCTGGCACAACTGTGCGAGCAGGCGCCAAGCGGCTTCATCAGCGATATCGTGGTTGGTCGGGCAGATGAGCAGCAAGGCATGTTCACTGGAAGCGGTGTCGATCTTGCTCCAGCGGTATCCGCCGTTGCCGTGCGGGGCAATCGGCAGTTGATTGTCCGGTGTGCCGGGAATGCGGCTGAGCGCCAGGCCCATGGCTGATTGGGTTTGCTGGTTCAGGCCAAGAGCCAGGCCGTCCCAGCGGGCAGTGGTCCACAGCTGCTTGATGTCATCGCTGGATTCAATCGTGGGCAGGGACTTTTCCGGTAGAGCTTCGAGTAGTTGGCGGATCGGCATCGAGGGTGTTTGCGCCTCGTCGCGCGGCGAATCGGCGTCGATGGCTGTCAGACATTGCAGCGCATGTTCGAGGACGCTCGGCATCGGTTCCTGTAGTCCGGTCATTTTCAGCAGCCATTGGTTACCTGGGGCGCTGAAAGACAGATCCACTCCGGCTTCAGCCGCATCCTGCCGCGTCTGGCGCAGACTACGCTGCAATCTCGAGCGCAGATCTGCGCCGGCCGCCGCCTCGACCTGCCAGCGCAAATAAATCGCCCCTTCATCGCTGTGGTCCGGCAGCGCTTGGCTGAACTGCATCGGCGAGCGTTCGCGACGGCTGCGCGAGCGATCCTGGGCGAACGTGCGCAGGCCGCGGTGGGCGCTGGTCTGGCCGCGAATCAGCCCGGCGTTGGTCAACGGTTCACTGGTGTGCAGGAACGGGTTGGCGGCGGGCGGGTGCCAATGATCGCTGAAGTTATCCACAACACCGATTTCGCTCAGGATGTGCTCTAGTGCGGCGGCGCCCGATTCGGTCAGGCCGAATGCTTGCTGCTCGATGTCGAGGCGCGCCAGTTGCAAGGCCCCGCTGACTTGCTGCTGGCGCTGAAGCAGGGCGGCGTATTCCTCGCGCAAAGGCGTCCAGTCCTGTCGGGTGAAGAAACTCAGCCAGTCCAGCAGGTATTCGCCAATGGCGTTCAATTGCTCGCCGTCGGCATGGAATTGAAGATGCAGCAGTGCTTGCCCGGCGAATTGATAGATCGGTGCGGCCTTCAGGCTTTCTGCCAATTTCTGTTGTTGCAGGTGTGCGAGCAAACCACCGGGTTTTGCGCTGTTCAACCAATGGCACAAAAAGGCCATCGCCTCTGCGGATGACTCGGGTAGGCCATCGAAAGCGATTAACAGGTTCGCGTGAGCGCCGACCTGTTGATAACTTTTTACCGTCAGCGGTGGCGGGGCGACTTGGGCAACTTCATCCCCAACCGGCAACACCGCAGTCAATTGCTGCGCCAACTCCCGAAGCTCATCGATAGTGTGCGGCCCGACCAGACTGAGGGTCATTTGCCCGGTTCGATAAAAGCGCTGATGGAAATCTTTCAGCGCCGACTGAAACCCCGGCGACTCCACCTGCAAGCTGTCCCGATTGCCCGCATGAAATCCACGCAGCGGGTGCTGCGCGGGTAAACCGTCATACAAGGCAAACTGCTGCTGCGCTGTCGGATCCTGCGACCAGGCGACAAATTCCGCCTGCAATACTTCCCGTTCACGCAGTTGATCGTCCAGATTCATACGCGGCCGGGCAAGCATGTCTGACAGACGCTCCAGCCCCGCGCTGAAAGGCGACACAGGCAGCTCGAAGAAAAAATCCGTGGTGCGTTCGCGGGTGCTGGCGTTGACCTGTCCGCCGTGACGTTGCACGTAGGCCATCAGCCCTTCATCTGTGGGAAAACGCTCGGTGCCGAGAAACAGCAAGTGCTCAAGAAAATGCGCCAGCCCCGGCCATGCCAACGGCACGTCATGGCTGCCGGCCGCCACGCGCAACGCGGCGGCGCTGCGCTTGAGGGCGGGCACATGGCGCAGGGTCACGCGCAAGCCGTTGGCCAGAGTTTCTGTGTGAGGGCGAGGATGAGTCGGCGCAGGCATGGGCACTTCCAGAACAGTGAAGCGCCCATGCTAGCGGATTAGCGACGGTTGAGCGCGCCGTAAAGCTCTGGCCGGCGATCGCCGAGATAGCGGTTGGCCTGGCGTGAATCGTTCATCAGTTGTCGGTCCAGCTCACCGACGATCAACGCTTCGTCCAGACCTGCCAGGGCGCTACGGCTGCCGTCCGGCGCGGCGATGCTGCTTTGCCCGCAATATTGAATGTCGCCTTCATGTCCGCAGTAATTGGCGTAAGCCACGTAGCACTGGTTTTCGAAGGCGCGGGCGCGCACGGTGACATCGGCGACGAAGTCGAACGGAATCATGTTTGCCGTCGGCACCACAATCAGCTCGGCGCCGGCCAAGGCCAGACGACGCGCGTTTTCCGGAAACTCCAGGTCATAACAGATCAGGAAACCGAGCTTCCAGCCGTTCAGTTCAACCAACGGCAACTCCGCTTCGCCCGGGCTGAACATCGACCGGTCAAGGTCGCCGAACAGATGCGACTTGCGGTAATTGCACAGACGCTCGCCGTGGCCATCGACCAGTTGCACGGCGTTGTAGATCTGCCCATCGGCGGTGCGCTCCGGGTAACCGTAAACGATCGCCAGACCAGCAGCCTTGGCGATGCGACCGATCTGCTGCGCCCATTCGCCGTTGTAGACCTCGGCCAGCGTGCCGACCGCTTCGGCGCCGATGTTGTAACCGGTCATGAACATCTCCGGCAGCACCAGCAGATCAGCGCCTTTGGCCTCCATCGCCACCTGATGCAGGCGATGCAAGTTGGCGGCGGGGTCCAGTGGCAGCGGTGGACATTGGTAAACGGCTACACGCATCGGGGAATCCTCTTACTCGGGCAGGGCGATAGGGCCGATGTCTTTGAACACATCACCCGGGCCGGGGTTCGCTTTATGTGTCGAACCGCCGAAATGCTTCATGATGCCCCACACCGCATTGAGCGAAGTCTGCACCGCGCCTTCGACCCACGCCGGTGTCCACGACACGTCGTCTCCAGCGATGAAAATACCGCGTTGCTCGGCCGGCATCTCGTCCTGCATGAAGTGCGCGTACATGCGCTGGTTGTAGCGGTAATGGCCGGGCAGGGCGCCTTTGAAGGCGCCGAGGAAGTACGGATCGGCTTCCCACGACACAGTGATCGGGTCGCCGATGATGCGTGCGGCGATGTCGACTTTCGGATAAATCTTTTTCAGCGCGTTCAACGCCAGTTCAACGCGTTTTTCCACCGGATGAGGGAGCATTTTCAACGCGTCGCTCATCCACGAGTAGGACAGGCAGATGACACCGGGTTTGTCGTCACCGTTGTCGAACAGATAGGTGCCACGGGTCAGGCGATCGGTGAGGGTCATGCTCATCACGTCGCGGCCGGTTTCCGGATCCTTGTCTTTCCAGAACGGCCGGTCGACCATCACGAAGGTTTTCGACGACTGCATGTAGCGGGTGCGGTCGAGGGCCATCCACATTTTCTGCGAGAACAGGGTTTCGTCGCATTCGATTTGTGTGGTCAACAGCCAGCTCTGGCAAGTGGTGAGCACAGCGGCGTATTCACGGGTGTCACCATTGTTGTCGGTGACGGCGAAACGACCCTGTGGCGCGTGGGCAATTTTCTTCACGCCCGAGCGCGGCGCGCCACGGTGCAGGGATTTCAGGCTGGTACCCGCCGGCCAGTGCACGCAGCGTTCCGGCACATGGCGCCAGATGCCCTGCGGCACCTGTTCGACGCCACCGACCACCAGGTGCTGGTGATCGTCGCAATTGGTCATTACGACGCGGAAGATTTCCAGCATCGAATTGGGAAAGTCCGAATCCCAGCCGCCGGTGCCGAAACCGACCTGACCGAATATTTCACGGTGTTGGAACGACAACTTGGCGAAGGCTTTCGACGTGGCGACGAAGTCATAAAAAGTCCGGTCGTCCCATAGCGGCACAAGCTTGTTCCACAATTCTTTGAGACGCGGCACATCCCGCTCGCGAATGGCTTGCTGGATTTCGGAAAACTGCGAGCCGGCCTCCAGCGCATCCGCCCACGCGTCAGCGACTTCCTGAAACAATGCAGGAAGATCCTTCAGGCTTTCGGCGTAATAGGTTTCGCCTTCCAGGTCGATCACGGTGCTGCCAGAAGCGCCGGTCAACGGGTTGGGGAAAGGTCTGGTTTCGAGGCCAAGCTTGTCAACGTAGTGGTAGAACGCCGTGGAGGACACCGGAAAGCGCATGCCACCGAGCTCCGCGACGATGGCATCGGTGCCGTTGAAGGCTTGCGAGCGCAGACGTCCGCCGAGTTTCGACGCCTCGTACACCACCGGTTTCAAACCGAGCTTCATCAATTCGTAGGCAGCCACCAGACCGGCTATGCCCGCGCCGACAATCGCCACTTCAGCGCCATGGTGTTGCTCGGGAATGCTGCCCAGACCTGCGGGATGCTCGATCCAGTCGTCAAACGCGAACGGAAAGTCCGGACCGAAAATGGTGACTGGTTTTTTCCCGTCTGCAGGATGGCGATTGTTGTTGTTCATGGCTGACCTTGTTGGCGACTCGACGCAGGATTCGCGTCTGAGTATAGAAAAAGATGCCAGCCATTCTAGGGAGCGCGGAGCGCGTTAATAAGACGCAATGTGTCGTCGTTTTGCCTGATTGTTGTGCAGACTGACGATTGCAGGCTGCATACCGACCAAAAAGTGAGAGCAAGCCTGCTCGCGAAGCGGCGCAACTGGAATGCCCGGCCAATGCTCAGACCGGTTGCCCCCGATCAATCTTGCTGCTCAGAATGATCGACGTCGTGGTCTTCTCCACGCCATCGACGCTGCCAATCTGATCCAGCAACTGATCAAGCTGCTCCGGCGAATCGGTGCGCAACCACGCCACATAATCAAATTCGCCACTCACCGCACACAGCTGCTGCACCTGCGCCATCGCACTCAAGCGCCGCAGCACGTCCTTGCCGGAGCGCGGCTGCACCTTGATCCCGACGTAGGCTTGCAGCCCGCCATCGACGACACGCTGACCGAGGCGCACGCCGTAACCGGTGATCACTTTGGCCTTTTCCAGCCGGGCCAGACGCGACGTCACCGTCGTGCGAGCAATGCCTAGCTGACGGGCAAGCATGGCCACGCTTTCGCGGGCGTTGATTTGCAGCGCGGCGATCAGCTGGCGGTCGATTTCGTCGAGCGCAGCAGGGCGGGTGTCTGACAAGGGGGGCTCCATAGGGCGCGGATCTTGGAGCGAGCATGTTACAGGCTCAACCGGCCAGGCGCTTGTGGGCGATAAATCGAATGGTTTGCCACCTTGGGGAGCGAAGAGGAGAAACAAAAAAGCAGCGCAATGCGCTGCTTTATTCGATTGGATTGTCGGTTATCTGGCCATTCTGCGTAATGCCCGATCGATAAGCTCGATCTGAAAGCGGTACCGGAGATTTACATGTTTGAGCAATACCGCCCCTATGGATAGGCCGAGTACCAAAGCAATAATCATTAATAAAGCGCTATTTCCCCAGTTTCCGCGCACAGGTCCGGTCAACAGGGTCTGACTGATCCAGGGCAAACCGCCGAATTTTTCCGCGCAAACGTAGGCCGTTCCCAGCAAAGCAAGTGCTGCAGCTTTTTCGCCAAAAAACAGGGCAACTCGGGCTTCTGCTCGATTGATTCTGAGTTCGAGCAAATATTTTGCATCTAGAAGCGCCACTTCCGTATGAGGTTGAAGTGAATCTACTAACGCATTCTCGTGTTTGACATCGGCGATCATGCTTCTCAAGGTGATGGTCTCCCATCGGAAGAGCGCGTGGATCAATGCCAGGATAGGTGTAAGCAGCGACAGCAGAGTAAATATTGTCGAGGCGAACACTAGAAGGAGAGCCAGATATTTGGCCTGTTCCGGCAGCGGAGTCTGCGGTGTATGCCAGTAGGCCATGCAGGCAGCCACGGCCATTCCGGCACCGCCAAGAGCGAGACACCAATTGGCAAACTTCTCTGCGTTCACTTCGAGCCTGCTGCGTCTCGCAGACGCCTTCAGGGGCCTGCAGGTACTCAAGTGCTCAAGAACTTTGATGGTGTCTTCGATGTGTATTTCCGGAAGTTCCTTTTCCATTACGCTCTTTGCCTGCTCCATTGCAATTGATGTCGGGTATGTCCCGCATGCGCCACTCACATCCTGGTGACGGGTACGGCTGAATGGCCCACAAAACACGAAAACAAAAAAGGCCTATGCCATCAAGCACAAGCCTTTGTTTGTTTGGTGGGCCCACACGGACTCGAACCGTGGACCAAAGGATTATGAGTCCTCTGCTCTAACCAACTGAGCTATAGGCCCTCAGTAGGCGGCGGATTATAGCGACGGTTTCGCGGCTGTGCTATCCGAAAAATCCGATACGGTTACATGCAGAAATGTCGCGGCGAATTCGTCCGGTGGCAACGGCAGACTGACGATGTAGCCCTGGATCTGTTCACAGCCTTCCGCGGCAAGGAATTGTTGTTGCGCCTGGGTTTCCACGCCTTCGGCAATCACGGTGAACTGCATGCTGCGGCCGAGTGCGATGATGGCGCGCACGATCGCCGCGTCGTGGGGGTCGTCGGGCAGTCCGCGAACGAAAGACTGGTCGATCTTGAGGATGTCCAGCGGCAGGCGCTTGAGGTAGCTGAGCGAGGAATAGCCGGTGCCGAAGTCATCGATCGCCAGTTGCACGCCGAGGTGTTTGAGCTGGTGCAGTACCGCCAGCGCCTCCTCGGCCTGACTCATGATGAAATTTTCGGTAATTTCCAGTTGCAGTAAATCCGGGCGCAGGCGGTTTTCCTTGAGCAGCTGTTCGATGCGCACCAGCAGATTTGGCTGGCGTAGTTGCGCGCCGGCGAGGTTCACCGAAAGGGGGCCGAGTGGTTGGTAGATCCGGTTCCACTCGAACATCTGCCGACATGCGGTTTCCAGCACCCAGTCACCGATCTGCAGGATCATGCCGTTCTCTTCGGCCAATGGGATGAAGTGCTCGGGTGGCACTTCGCCGAAGGTCGGGTGGCGCCAGCGAATCAGAGCTTCTGCACCGACCAGACGGTGGTCGTCCAAGCTGATTTTCGGCTGGTAGTAGAGAAACAGTTCGTCGCGCTCGATGGCGCGGCGCAGTTCGTGTTCCAGCGCTATGCGTTCACTGGCCTGGGCGGTGAGGTCGCGTGTGTAGCTTTCGACGCGGTTGCGCCCCTTGGCTTTGGAGCGGTACATCGCCGCGTCGGCGTTTTTTACCAGCGTGGCCACGTCGCAACCGTCGCGTGGATAGAGGCTGGTACCGATACTGGCGCTGATGAAAAACTCGTGTTCGCCGGCCTGAAAAGGCGCACCGAAGCAGTTGAGCAGTTTCGTCGCGATGTTGTCGGCGTCGCTGGCTTGCTGCAAACCCGGCAGCAGAAGGATGAATTCGTCGCCACCTAACCGCGCAACGGTATCGATATCCCGTAACTGTTCCTTCAGGCGCACGGCGATGCCCTTGAGCAACAGGTCGCCGACCGGGTGGCCGAGGCTGTCGTTGATGTGTTTGAAGCGATCGAGGTCGAGAAACAGCACGGCGCCCTGGCCGCCATTTTCCTGTTGGCTGGTGAGGGCCATTTGCAAACGGCTTTCGAATAATGTGCGGTTCGGCAAGCCGGTGAGCGGGTCGTGGTGAGCCTGGTAATCGAGCTTGGCCTGGGCGTGCTTGAGGCTGGAAATATCGGCGAACACCGCGACGAAGTGGGTGATGAATTTGTCACGATTGCGCACGGCGCTGATGGTCAGCCAGCTGGGGTACAGCTCGCCATTCTTGCGCCGGTTGGAAATCTCGCCTTGCCAGTGGCCTTCATCGGTCAGCTGGTGCCACATCGCCGCATAGAAAGCGCTGTCATGCAGCCCCGACGCCAATAGCCGTGGCGTGTGGCCCAGCGCTTCGCTTTCGCTGTAGCCGGTAATTTCAGTGAAGGCGCGATTGACCGCGCTGATGTGTTGTTGGGTATCGGTGATCAACACGCCTTCGGCGGTGCTCTCGAAAACGGTCGCAGCCTGTTGCAGTTTTTCCTGCATGAGATGGCGTTCGGTGATGTCGCGGGCGATGGTCAGCATGCAGTCTTCGTCGCCGATCGGCAGTGGGCGACTGGAGACCTCGCACAGGCGGATCTGCCCATCGCTGCGACGGATATGACAAGTGAAGTCGCGGACAAAACCGTCGCGTTGCAGCAGGTCGAGCATCTGTTTGCGTTCATTGAGGTTGACCCAGATCCCCAGATCCAGCGTCGAGCGATCTACTGACATGGCGCTGTTGAAGCCGGTGATGCGACTGAAGCCTTCGTTGACCTCCAACAGCAGCCCGTCGCTCTGGCGCGACAGCAGCAAGCCATCCGGTGATGCATGGAAAGCCTTGGCAAACTTCTCCTCCGAGGTTTGCAGTTGCTGTTGCGTTTCCTTGAGCTGGCTGATGTCGCGCACTACAACCACCAGCGCCGGGGTGGTGTCGAGGTCGAAGGGCTCGGCGGAAATCAGCCCGGTGAACACTTGGCCGTTATTGCGGCGAAAGGGCATTTCCAGATTGCGGATGCTGCCAGCCTGCAAACGCTGCAAGAGGCCCGGCCCGACGCCGGGAATGCCCCAGATATTGAGATTGGTGGCAGTTTGGCCGATCACGTCCTCGGCCCGTAGGCCGATCTGCTCTTCGAAGGCCTCGTTGACCTCCAGCAGGCAGCCGTCGGACAGGCGTGCGATCACCAGAATGTCCGGGCATTGCTCGAACACCGAAGCGAATTTCTGCTCCGACAGGCGCAGCGCCTCTTCGGTGCGCTTGATTTCGCTGATGTCGATCATCAACCCGCGCATCACTGGCTCGTGGCCATGCTCAATCAGGCTGACGATATCGCGCACCCACAGGCAGCGGCCGTCGGCGGTGATCACGCGATAGTCAACGATATGGTCGCGGCCCTGGCGCAGCGCTTCCTTGCAGTAGTTCTGCGTGCGGGTCAGGTCGGCGGGGTGAATGATGTTGTGCCAGAAGCCCGGGATCAGCCAATGAGCCTGGGGATAACCGAGCAAATCCTCAGCGTGCGGCGAAACATAGCTGTAGGTGAAGTCGCTCATACGCGCTTCCCAGGCGATGGCCGACAAGCTCTCCACCAGGCCGCGGTAGTGATATTCGCTGCTGCGCAATTCCTGCTCAAGGTCGATGCGCCGGGTGATTTCAGAGCTCAGGCGGCGATTGATGCGGATTACCACGGCCAGGATTGTCATCAGCAGCAACAGGCCGGGCAGCCCGTACATCAGCAGGTCCGACCAGAAGGTACGGTGGTCGAGCACATTACCCACCCAATGTTCCTGGATGCTGCTGATTTCCGCTGGCGTCATGTCGGCGAGGACTTTATCGAGAATCCCGACGAGCACTTTGTTGTCGCGGGGCACAGCCATCGCCAGTTGATAACGATACGGCGTTTCGCCGCTGACGTAGAGGCCGTCGAGCTTGAGCTGGCGCAGGCTCCAGACGCTGGAAGCCAGATCGCCGACTACCGCGTCCACTTCATCGGTCGCCAGCGCTTGCAGCGCTGAACTGACATTGGGCATGGCGACCAGATTCAGATCGGGGTGGTGAGTGCGCAGCAGTTCGTGGGGGGCGTAGTTTTCCACCACAGCGATTTTCAGCCCGTACAAGTCGTCAAGTTTGCGCGGTTGGGCGCCACCGACATGGGCGAGGATGACGATCGGGAAGTCGAGGTACGGCCGGGTGAATGACAGATAGTTCTGGCGCTCCGGCGTCGACATGATTCCCGGCAGCAAATCGATCTTGCCCTTCTTCACCTGCTCCAGCACTACCGTCCAGCTCACTGGTTCGATGGGCGTGAGTTTGATCGCCAGGCGTTGACGGATCACGTCGATATAGTCGGCTGCCAACCCTTGATAACGGTTCTGATCATCCCGAAATTCGAACGGCGGCCACGATGCATCGACACCCAGGCGCAAGTCAGGGTGAGCCGCCAGCCAGCTGCGTTCTTCATCGGTGAGAGTCAGCGCGTCAGCCGTGGCGGTGCAGATCATCAATGACAGCAGAAAAAGCACGGGCGCCAGTCTGGGCATAACGCTCTCGTCAGGGCTGGGGGGGATTGTTTCGAGTGTAGACGGGGTATGCGGCGGGGAGGGGGGAGCGGGGAATTTAATCTGCCATAAAACAAAACCCCCGGCCTGGGCCGGGGGTTCTGGTGTCACTCGTCGAGGAAGGAGCGCAGATGCTCGCTTCGCGTCGGGTGGCGCAGCTTGCGCAGCGCCTTGGCTTCGATCTGAC
Source organism: Pseudomonas sp. Choline-02u-1 (assembly GCF_002836515.1). GTDB lineage: Bacteria > Pseudomonadota > Gammaproteobacteria > Pseudomonadales > Pseudomonadaceae > Aquipseudomonas. Next base: position 56,132 of record NZ_PJBC01000065.1, on the reverse strand, counting down.
GGATCCGCTCACGCGTTACGTCAAACTGTTTGCCGACCTCTTCGAGCGTATGGTCGGTGTTCATGTCGATACCGAAACGCATGCGCAGTACCTTGGCTTCACGGGCAGTGAGGCCGGACAGTACTTCGCGAGTCGCTTCCTTCAGGCTTTCCACTGTGGCGACATCGATTGGCGACTGCATGGTCGAGTCTTCGATGAAGTCGCCCAGATGGGAGTCTTCGTCATCACCGATCGGGGTTTCCATGGAGATCGGCTCTTTGGCGATCTTCAGTACCTTGCGGATCTTGTCCTCAGGCATTTCCATGCGTTCGCCCAGCTCTTCCGGGGTCGGTTCGCGACCCATTTCCTGCAACATCTGCCGGGAAATACGGTTGAGCTTGTTGATCGTCTCGATCATGTGCACCGGAATACGGATGGTGCGGGCCTGGTCGGCGATCGAGCGAGTGATCGCCTGACGGATCCACCAGGTGGCATAAGTCGAGAACTTGTAGCCGCGACGGTATTCGAACTTGTCCACCGCTTTCATCAGGCCGATGTTGCCTTCCTGGATCAGATCGAGGAATTGCAGGCCGCGGTTGGTGTACTTCTTGGCGATCGAGATCACCAGACGCAGGTTGGCTTCAACCATCTCTTTCTTCGCGCGGCGGGCCTTGGCCTCACCGATCGACATGCGACGGTTGATGTCCTTGATTTCTGCGATGGTCAGACCGGTTTCGGTTTCCAGCGCGATCAGCTTCTGCTGGCAACGGATGATGTCCGGCTGTACGCGACCGATGGCTTCGGCGTACTTGCTCTTGCCTTTGGCCAGAGCGTCGGACCAGCTTTCGTCGACTTCATTGCCAGGGAACTGACGCAGGAAATCGGCACGCGGCATACGTGCATCACGTACGCACAGTTGCATGATCGCGCGCTCTTGCTGACGCAGACGATCCAGGGCACTGCGCACACGCTCGACCAGGGCTTCGAATTGCTTCGGCACCAGTTTGATCGGCATGAACAGCTCGGCCAGAGCGAGCAACTCGGCAACCGCTGCCTTGTTGTGACGACCGTGCTTTTTCAGCGCCTTGCGGGTGATTTCCATCTGGTCGGCCACGGCGCCGAAGCGCTGCGCAGCAATGACCGGGTCCGGACCGCTTTCGGCTTCTTCTTCGTCATCGGAAGATTCGGCTTCATCGTCGTCGGTATCGTCGTCGGCCTTGACGGCTTTCGGATCGACCGGCGGCGGCACTTCTGCCGCAGGCGGCGCGATGCCGTCGTCCGGGTCGATATAACCGCTCAGGACGTCGGACAGGCGACCACCTTCGGTGGTGACGCGGGTGTACTCGGAGAGAATGTGGTCAACCGTGCCAGGGAAGTGCGCGATTGCGCTCATCACTTCACGAATGCCTTCTTCGATCCGCTTGGCGATTTCGATTTCGCCTTCACGGGTCAGAAGCTCGACCGTACCCATTTCACGCATGTACATGCGCACCGGGTCAGTGGTGCGACCGATATCGGTCTCCACCGCCGCCAACGCAGCGGCTGCTTCTTCCGCAGCGGCCTCGTCGGTATCGGCGTCGGCCAACATAAGGGCGTCCGCATCCGGAGCACTCTCGTGTACGGGGATCCCCATGTCGTTAATCATGCGGATGATGTCTTCCACCTGCTCCGGATCTGAAATATCCTCGGGCAGGTGGTCGTTGACCTCGGCGTAAGTCAGATACTTCTGCTCACGACCCAGTTTGATCAACTCAATAATACGAGACTGCTGTTGCGCTTTTCCGGACATAACACCCTATCCACTGAAGGTCTTGGCGGGCAAAAAACAAGCCGAGGATTATACCTGAGCTATGACCTCACGCGCCAGTTGAGGTCGGGTTTGATGCGGAAACATTGCGACTTAAAAGGTCGCGCAGTTGATTTTTCTCTTCGACGCTCAGTTCGCTTTGCCGCGCTTTCCTGAGTAACTGTTCGAGATTTCGCTCGCGTTGGCGGGCTGACAAGCTAGTAATGGTGTCGAAAAACTGTTGTTCAAGGTTATCTCCATCAATCAGCCATTCCTTTTCTGCCAGTGCCTTTAGCAAGCGACCCTGTTCAGTGCCGTGCCATCGCGCGATCAACTGAAATGAGTTTAGCTTGGGATTCTTCTGTACGGCTTCCAGCAACGCCACAAGCAGCTGGGCGTTGGTCTGATTTTCATCGGCGATGTGCCCGGCGTCTTCGACGCGCTTGGCCAGTTGCGGATGATGGAGCAATGTTCTGAGGGCCGTCAGGGTTGGCGATTCAACGCCAATCGGTGTGCGCGGGCGCTGCTGTTCGCGATCGCCGCCACGCTTGCCATTCTTGTCCCACGGTTTCTTGTCCCACTTCTTGCCGCCGGCGCCGGGTTTCTTCGGCGTCCATTCCTGCTGCGGCACATACATGTCCTGTGCCTGCGGCTGATGGTAGTCGCTGTAATCCGGCATGGCGTCGTAATCGATGCCCGGATCGTAAGCGGGCGGTGCTTCCTGCGGCGCACTCTGAACCAGTTGGCTGACGGTCTCGCTGCTCAGGCCGGTGATTTCTGTCAGGCGCTGGCGCATCAGGATGCGCAGATTCGCGCCCGGCACCTTGTCGATCAGCGGTGCGGCGAGAGTGGCCATGTGCGCCTTGCCCTCGAGCGAGCGCGGATCGGATTCTTCGGTCAGTTGCTGAAAAAAATAGTCGGCCAGCGGCTGCGCGTGCTGATTGATGCGCGCCTTGAAGGCATCGGTGCCTTCGGCGCGAACCAGGGTATCCGGGTCTTCGCCTTCGGGCAGAAACAGAAACCGCGCGCGACGACCGTCCTGCAGGCACGGGAGAGTCGCCTCCAGTGCGCGCCAAGCGGCATTGCGGCCGGCCTGGTCGCCGTCGAAGCAGAACAATACGTTCGGCACAACGCGGAACAGGCGTTTCAAGTGTTCTTCGCTGGTTGCGGTACCCAGCGTCGCGACGGCGTTGCGCAAACCTTGCTGGGCAAGGGCGATGACGTCCATATAGCCTTCGACAACGATGATTTCGTCGAGGTTGCGATTGTTCTTGCGCGCTTCATAAAGGCCGTAGAGCTCCTGGCCTTTGTGGAATACCGGAGTTTCCGGTGAGTTCAGGTACTTGGGCTTGTCGTCGCCCAGTACGCGGCCGCCAAAGGCGATGATTCGTCCGCGGGTGTCGCGGATCGGGAACATCACGCGATCACGGAAGCGATCATAGCGCTTGCCGGTTTCGGTGTTCTCGATCAGCAGGCCGGCTTCGATCATGGCCTTTTGTTGCAGGGTGTCGCTGCTCAGATGCTTGAGCAGATTGTCCCAGCCCGGCGGAGCAAAGCCGAGGCCGAAATCCCGAGCGATCTCGCCGGTCAGGCCGCGGCCCTTGAGGTAATCCACCGCAGCCTTGCGCGACGGATGACTCTTGAGTGCCTGCCGATAGAAGTCAGCGGCGGCGGTGAGAAGCGGATACAGCGGCGAATCGGTCGGCTGGCGCGGCTTGCGCTCGCGGCCGCTTTCTTCGCGAGGGATTTCCATGCCAGCGGCTTTGGCAAGATCTTCAACGGCCTGGGGGAAATCCAGGTTGTCGTGATCCATGAGAAAGCCGAGGGCGTTGCCACCGGCGCCGCAGCCGAAGCAGTAATAGAATTGCTTGTCGGGGCTGACGCTGAATGACGGGGTCTTCTCTTTGTGGAACGGGCAACAGGCGGTGTAGTTCTTGCCGGCCTTCTTCAATTGCACGCGCGAGCTGACCACGTCGACGATGTCGGTGCGGTTCAGCAGGTCGTCAATGAAGCTCTGGGGAATCAGCCCGGCCATGGCGTTCTCGTCGTCTGCGCTGTAATAAGTCCGTTGCGACAGGCTGTCGGACGCGGGCCATTGTTGGAAACGCACAAAATATGCGGCTCGACCGGTGTCGTCTGCGTGATCGCTATCGGGAAGTGTATCTGCCGAAAATCCACTGACGTTAGTACCTATCAGTCTTCGACTATTTGGAAGTGTTGCGCCGAATCCGCTGACGGCCGGTTGTCGACCTCGGATAGCTCAATAACGCGGGCACGCATACAGGTGCCTTGGGCTGATCGTCGTAAGAGGAATCAGTGGGTGTGCTCGTCAGTAGCCTTGAAAGGCTCGTCAGAAAAGACGTGCACCGCTGGCAAAAGAGCCAGGCCTGACGCGGTGAAGCAGATTTGTCTCGGTCGCATCGGCGGCGTCGACGGTGAAGCATCAAGCGTTTTACGCAAATGCCATTAGCCCGGCTGAGGGCCGGGCTTAGGCAAGAAGCTTGCTACGAACGTCTGTGTATTAGTACAGACGAACGGCGCGGCGCTGTTCGCGCTGAACTTTCTTGGCGTGACGCTTAACAGCGGCTGCTGCCTTGCGCTTACGCTCAGAAGTTGGCTTCTCGTAAAATTCGCGGCTACGAACTTCAGCCAGTACACCGGCTTTTTCGCAGGAGCGCTTGAAACGACGCAGAGCTACGTCGAAGGGTTCGTTCTCTTTTACTTTGACGGCTGGCATCCAGAGCTACCTTCATTCATTACCGGGGTCAACATCCTCGCGGCAAAAGAGCACTTGAAGACGTCGGTTTTTAAGGGTTGCGGATGTTAACCCCTCATCGCTCGGAATGCAAAGCCTCTGATCGAAAACCGCTGGTCGGGGCATCACGTGGCGACTATCATGCGCGCCTTCGAATTCAGCCTAAACAAGGCGCAAACCCATGCTAGTACTGGGATTAGAAACCTCCTGCGACGAAACCGGCGTCGCATTGTATGACAGTGAACGTGGTCTGTTGGCCGACGCACTGTTCAGTCAGATCGACCTGCACCGCGTCTATGGCGGTGTGGTCCCGGAGCTGGCCTCGCGTGACCACGTCAAGCGCATGCTGCCCTTGATCCGTCAGGTGTTGGCCGAGGCCGACTGCGTGCCGACCGAGATCGATGCAATCGCCTACACTGCGGGTCCTGGCCTGGTCGGCGCGTTGCTGGTCGGTGCTTCCTGCGCACAGGCGCTGGCGTTTGCCTGGGGCATTCCGGCGCTTGGTGTGCACCACATGGAAGGCCACTTGCTGGCACCGATGCTGGAGCCGAAACCGCCTGAATTTCCGTTCGTCGCTTTGTTGGTCTCCGGTGGCCATACGCAGCTGGTTCAGGTCGATGGCATTGGCCAATACAGCCTGCTCGGCGAGACGCTCGACGATGCGGCCGGCGAAGCTTTCGACAAAACCGCGAAGATGATGGGCCTGAATTACCCGGGCGGGCCGGAAATCGCCAAACTGGCCGAGAAAGGCGTCGCAGGACGTTTCACCTTTCCGCGTCCGATGTGTGATCGCCCAGGGCTGGATTTCAGCTTCAGCGGGCTGAAAACCTTCGCCCTCAACACTTGGCAGCAATGTGTCAGCGCCGGGGACGACGGCGAGCAAGCCCGTTGCGACATCGCGCTGGCGTTCCAGCAGGCTGTGGTGGAGACTTTGACCATCAAGTGCAAGCGCGCCCTGAAACAGGCGGGGATGAAGCGGCTGGTGATTGCCGGCGGCGTCAGCGCCAACAAGGCGTTGCGGGTTTCGCTGGAAAAAATGCTCGGTGACATGAAAGGTGATGTGTTCTACGCGCGCCCGGAGTTCTGCACCGACAATGGCGCGATGATCGCGTTTGCCGGTTGCCAGCGCCTGAAAGCCGGCCAGCAGGAAAGTCTGGCAATCACCGTGCAGGCACGCTGGCCGATGGAGCAGTTGTCGGCACTGTGATCAGCGATGCTCACGAACGACATTTAAAAATGCCGTTCGCGCCCGGCAAACAGGTCGCGTAGATTGCCGCGGTGACGCCAGACAATCAGCAAGGTCAGCGCGCTCATTGGCAGCAAGGCTTCCGGCTCCTGCCAGGCCAGCAACGGCAGGGTCAGTGGCGTGGCAATCAGCGCCGCCAGTGAACTGGTGCGGGTCAGGTAGAACGTCAGCAGCCAGGCGCACCCGGCCAGCAGCGCGGCGGGTGGATACAGGCCGAGCAACATGCCGGCAGCCGTGGCGACACCTTTGCCGCCGCGAAAGCGAAAGTACAAAGGGAACAGGTGACCGATCACGGCGCACACGCCAATCCAGGCCTGATCCTGCAGGGAAAGGCCCGCGCCGGAGGCGATCAGCACCGGCAGCAGGCCTTTGCACAGATCACCGAGCAGGGTCAGGATCGCCAGTTTGCGACCGGCCAGGCGCAGCATGTTGGTGGCGCCGGCATTACCCGAGCCACTCATTCGCGGATCGGGATTTCCGGTCAGGCGGCTGAGCAAAATGGCGAAGGACAGCGAGCCGAGCAGGTAGGCGAGAATCGCCAGTAACCAAAACATGCTAACTATTCCGGGCGAGGACGCCCTGATTCTAACGGCGCATCGCGCCCTTGTCGTGCAGCGGAGAGAAGTGCTTGGACAGAGTGTTTATCGAGGGCCTGGAAGTCGACACCGTGATCGGTGCCTACGACTGGGAGCGCGGCATCCGTCAGTGTCTGCGGCTTGATCTGAGCTTTGCCTGGGACAATCGTCCGGCCGCCGCCGGTGACGACCTGACCCAGGCGCTCGATTACGCCAGTGTCTCCGCGCGCATTCAGGCCTTTGCCGAGCAGGCGCAGTTCCAATTGGTCGAGACCTTTGCCGAGCGTCTGGTTGAAGTGCTCATGGCCGAATTCAAGATCACCTGGGTGCGGCTTAAACTGACCAAGCCGGGCGCGGTGCCGGCGGCCAAGGGCGGTGTGGGTGTGGAGATCGAGCGCGGATGTCGCTGACTCAGGTCTATCTCGGGCTCGGTAGCAATATCGAGCGCGAAACGCATTTGCGCGCCGGGCTCGACGCGCTGGCCAAATTTCTGGTGGATATCCGATGTTCGGCGGTGTTCGAGAGCCAGCCGGTCGGCATCAAGAGCGGGCCGTTCTTCAATTTCGTTGTCTCTGCCTACACTGATCTGTCGCTAATGGAGCTGGATCGCCGCTTGAAATTCATCGAGGCGGACAATGGTCGTTATGCCCCGGATCGCAAGGGCCTGCCGCTGGACATCGACGTGTTGCTGTATGGCGATCTGGTGGGGAATTTCGACGGACTGGTACTGCCGCGGGCGGAAATCCTGAAAAACGCTTTTGTGCTGTGGCCGCTGTCGCTGATTGCGCCGCAGCGGGTGCATCCGGGGGTGGGCAAGAGCTTTGCGACGTTGTGGGCTGAGGCGCAAATTGATCAGGTGTTGGCGCCGGTTGCATTCGAATGGAATGGGCAGCAATTGACTCCGTCGAATCTTTAAAGCAAAAGATCGTCCGATCGCGGCCCGAGCCTTCGGACGATCTTTTGATCTTGCTTCAGGCGTTGTCTTTGTAGATCTGCAATGCTTTCAGCCGCTCACGCTTCAGCGCTTCGCCCAATTCCGGCCCTTTGAAGCCCTTCGCCAGCAATGGCTGCACTGCTACCCCGCGCGCAGCGGTTGCGGCTCCGCGTAAATAATCCGCCTGTGGGTAACTTTGCTGCTCCAAGCCCTTGCGGCCACGCGCATCCATCTCGCACGCAGCGATGAACTCCTCGAAGCGCTGCGGTCGCCGATAGACATCGAAACTCTGCAGCAACTCCAATAGCGTCGAGGCGTTCAAATCCAGCGCCCGGTGCCCATGGGTGTGGTACTGCCCGACCAGCAGCGCCAGTTCCTGACAATCCTTGGGCACCTTGAAGCGCTCGTTGACCGCTTTGATCAATTTAAGACCGGTGTGCTCATGAGCGATATGCCGAGGCCAGTCTTCTTCCGGAGTCAGGCCTTTGCCGAGGTCATGCAGCAGGCAGGCCCAGCGCACCGTCAGCGGCTGCTTGTGCAAGGCTGATTGCTCCAGCACGCTCAGAGTGTGCAGTCCCGTGTCGATTTCCGGATGATCGGTCTCCGGCTGCGGTACGCCGAACAAGGCATCGACTTCCGGCATCAGCACTCTCAGGGCGCCACAGTCACGCAACACTTGGATGAATACCTGTGGGTGGTTTTCCATCAATGCACGAGAGATTTCCTTCCAGCTGCGTTCGGCAGTCAGGGCCTGCAGTTCGCCGGATTCGCTGAGCTGACGCATCAGGCCCATGGTCTCGTCGGCAACCGTGAAGCCCAGGCCGGCATAACGCGCGGCGAAACGGGCAACGCGCAGTACTCGCAGCGGATCTTCGGCGAATGCCGGGGAAACATGGCGCAGAATTCGTGCTTCGAGGTCACGCTGACCATGATACGGGTCTGTCAGGTTGAGCTGCTCGTCCTCGGCCATGGCATTGATCGTCAGGTCGCGGCGAATCAGGTCTTCTTCCAGTGTGACTTCGGGACTTGCGTAGAAGGTGAAACCACCGTAGCCCCGGCCGCTCTTGCGTTCTGTACGGGCGAGGGCATATTCCTCGCCGGTTTTCGGGTGCAGAAACACAGGAAAATCCGCGCCGACCGGGCGAAACCCCTTGGCGAGCATTTCTTCAGTGGTGGCGCCCACCACGACCCGGTCAACATCAGTGACCGGCAAACCCAACAGGCGATCACGTACCGCGCCGCCAACCTTGTAAACCTGCATAAAAAACCTCCGTCAGTCCGACAGGATAACCCTTGCGTCAGACTTTCGGAGGCCGGAACCGGATCAAAGATGAATCACGGCCAGATCGAGCCGGCCGTAATCGCCCTCGCTGTGTTCACTGCGCGGCGGCACGTGATGGGTTTTCATGATCTGGTCGCCTTGCAGGGTTTCCAGATGAATGTCGAAGCCCCAGAGCCGGTGCAGGTGCTTGAGCACTTCCTCGGTGGAGTCGCCCAATGGTTTGCGATCGTGTTGCTGATGGCGCAGGGTCAGCGAGCGATCGCCGCGCCGATCAATGCTGTAGATCTGCACGTTCGGCTCACGATTGCCGAGGTTGTACTGCGCGGCCAGGGTTTCCCGGATGATCCGGTAGCCGCCCTCATCATGGATGGCCGGCACCAGCAGGTCGTCTTTCTGGTCGTCATCGAGAATGCTGAACAGCTTCAGATCGCGGATCACCTTGGGGGATAGGTACTGCAGGATGAAGCTCTCATCCTTGAAACTGCTCATGGCGAACTTGATGGTCGACAGCCAGTCGGAGCCCGCGATGTCCGGGAACCAGCGGCGATCCTCTTCGGTAGGGTCTTCGCACATGCGGCGGATGTCACGATACATGGCGAAACCCAGCGCGTAGGGGTTGATGCCACTGTAGTACGGGCTATCGAACCCGGGCTGGAACACCACGCTGGTATGCGAGGTGAGGAACTCCATCATGAAACCGTCGGTGACCAGGCCTTCGTCATACAGGTCATTCATCAGCGTGTAATGCCAGAACGTCGCCCAGCCTTCGTTCATGACCTGGGTCTGGCGCTGGGGATAGAAATACTGAGCGATCTTGCGCACGATCCGCACGATCTCGCGCTGCCAGGGTTCCAGCAGCGGTGCGTGTTTCTCGATGAAATAGAGGATGTTTTCCTGCGGCTCGGCCGGGAATCGGGCGTTGTCCTTGTCGCTGTACTTGTCCGCACCTTTGGGAATGGTGCGCCACAGATCGTTGATCTGCTTCTGCAGGTGCTCTTCGCGATCCTTCTGCCGGCGCCGCTCTTCTTCGGCGGAGATCGGGTAAGGACGCTTGTAGCGGTCGACACCATAGTTCATCAGCGCATGACAGGAGTCGAGCAGGTCTTCCACGGCATCGATGCCGTGGCGCTCCTCGCACTGCATGATGTACTGCTTGGCGAATACCAGGTAATCGATGATCGAGCTGGCGTCGGTCCAGGTGCGGAACAGGTAATTGCCCTTGAAAAAGCTGTTGTGGCCATAGCAGGCATGCGCCACCACCAGCGCCTGCATGCAGATGGTGTTTTCTTCCATCAGATAGGCGATGCAAGGGTCCGAGTTGATCACGATCTCGTAGGCCAGGCCCATCTGCCCACGGCTGTAGGATTTTTCGGTACTAAGGAAGTGCTTGCCGTAGGACCAGTGGTGATAGCCCAGCGGCATGCCCACCGAAGCATAGGCATCCATCATTTGCTCGGCGGTAATCACTTCGATCTGGTTGGGGTAGGTATCCAGCGCATAGCGTGCCGCGATCCTGGCTATCTCGCGGTCGTAGGTCTGGATCAGCTCGAACGTCCATTCGGAGCCGGTGGAAATGGGTTGGCGCTTCTGCTCTTTGGCGGTCATGTCACTAACCTGCGCTGGAAGAGTTCACGGAAGACCGGATAGATATCTCCGGCCGAGACCAGTTGCTGTTGGGCAAATGTGTCAGAGAAGGCTTCGGCGATGCGTTCGTACTCGTACCACAGGGCCTGATGTTCGCGCGGCGTAATCTCCACATAAGTGTAGTACTGCACAAACGGCATGATCTGGTTGATCAGAATGTCGCGGCAGATCGGCGAGTCGTCGTTCCAGTTGTCGCCGTCGGAGGCTTGAGCTGCGTAGATATTCCACTCATTGCTCGGATAGCGCTCGGCCATGATTTCCTGCATCAGCTTCAAGGCGCTGGAAACGATGGTGCCGCCGGTTTCGCGGGAATAGAAAAACTCTTCTTCATCGACTTCCCGGGCGCTGGTGTGGTGGCGGATGAACACCACGTCAATCTTGTCGTAATTACGCTTGAGAAACAGGTACAGCAGGATGAAAAAGCGCTTGGCGATGTCCTTGGTCGCCTGGGTCATCGAGCCGGAGACATCCATGAGGCAGAACATCACCGCTTTGGAGCTTGGGTTCGGTTGCTTGACCAGCAAGTTGTATTTCAAGTCGAAGGTATCAAGGAACGGCACGCGGTGTATGCGCGCGCTGAGCTTCTCGATTTCGGCTTCCAGTTCCTGAATATCGCCAAAGTTGTCTGGCTCTTCGCGCTTGAGTCGTGCCAGCTCTTCCTTGGCTTCGCGCAGTTTCGCGCGGCTGCTGCCGGACAGCGCAATGCGGCGCGCATGGGCTGAACGCAAGGTTCGAATGATGTTGATCCGCGACGGGTTGCCTTCGTTGCTGATCCCCGCGCGTACGGTTTTGAACGTGTCGGTGCCGGTCAGGTTGCGTTTGACCAGGTTCGGCAGTTCAAGGTCTTCGAACATGAATTCGAGGAATTCTTCCTGGGTTATCTGGAAGACGAACTCGTCCATGCCTTCGCCGGAATTACCGGCTTTGCCCGGACCGCGGCCACCACCGCCTCCCGGGGGGCGGGCGATATGTTCACCGGCGGTGAATTCCTTGTTGCCGGGATGCACAACGGTCTGCTTGCCGCCGCGACCATGGTGAAGCACCGGCTCGTCGATATCGCGACCGGGAATGCTGATCTGTTCACCATGCTCCATATCGGTGATGGAGCGGCGGCTGACTGCCTCTTCGACAGCCTTCTTGATGTGGTCACGGTAGCGTCGCAGAAAACGCTGACGGTTCACCGTGCTTTTGTTCTTGCCATTGAGGCGTCGGTCGATCACATAGCTCATAGGCCCCTCCGGGGAGCTTCAAGTTTTGAGCCGCAAGCTGCAAGTCGAAGCCGATCCCGAAAAAACTTCGGTTTACACGCTTTTTTCTTGCAGCTTGTAGCTGGAAGCTTGCAGCTGCCTCACTGCGACTTGCGGACCCGCAGGTACCATTCAGACAGCAGGCGTACCTGTTTATCGGTGTAGCCACGTTCGACCATTCGCGTAACGAAGTCGTTGTGTTTCTGTTGGTCCTCCTTGCTGGCCTTGGCATTGAAGCTGATGACGGGCAGCAGGTCTTCGGTGTTGGAGAACATTTTCTTCTCGATGACCACCCGCAGTTTTTCGTAGCTGAGCCAGGTCGGGTTCTTGCCGTTGTTGTTGGCCCTGGCGCGCAGGACGAAGTTGACGATTTCGTTGCGGAAATCCTTGGGATTGCTGATGCCGGCCGGTTTTTCGATTTTCTCCAGTTCTTCGTTCAGGGCCACGCGATTGAGGATCTCGCCGGTTTCCGGGTCGCGATACTCCTGATCCTGGATCCAGAAATCCGCGTACAGCACGTAGCGATCGAAGATGTTCTGACCGTATTCGCTGTAGGACTCGAGGTAAGCAGTCTGGATTTCCTTGCCGATGAACTCGATGTAGCGCGGTGCCAGGTATTCCTTCAGATAGCGCAGATAACGCTCCCGGGTTTCGGCCTGAAATTGTTCCTGTTCGATCTGTTGCTCCAGCACATAGAGCAGGTGCACCGGGTTGGCGGCGATTTCGTGCGGATCGAAGTTGAACACTTTGGAGAGGATCTTGAAGGCGAAGCGAGTCGACAGGCCGTTCATGCCTTCGTCGACACCGGCCGAATCCCGATACTCTTGAATCGACTTGGCCTTCGGATCGGTGTCCTTGAGGTTTTCGCCGTCGTAAACGCGCATCTTCGAATAGATGTTGGAGTTTTCCGGTTCCTTGAGGCGCGACAGTACGGTGAACTGCGCAAGCATCTTCAAGGTATCCGGTGCGCAGTGCGCCTTCGACAAGGAACTGTTGAACAGCAATTTGTCGTAGATTTTCACTTCATCACTGACGCGCAGGCAGTACGGCACTTTGACGATGTAGATCCGGTCGATGAACGCTTCGTTGTTCTTGTTGTTGCGGAAGGTGTGCCACTCCGATTCGTTGGAGTGAGCCAGCAGGATGCCGGTGAACGGAATCGCGCCGAGGCCTTCGGTGCTGTTGTAGTTGCCCTCTTGGGTAGCAGTCAGCAAAGGGTGCAGCACCTTGATCGGCGCCTTGAACATTTCGACGAATTCCATCAGACCCTGGTTGGCCCGGCACAGCGCACCGGAGTAGCTGTAGGCGTCAGCGTCGTTCTGCGGGAATTCTTCGAGTTTGCGGATATCAACCTTGCCGACCAGCGCCGAGATGTCCTGGTTGTTCTCGTCACCGGGCTCGGTCTTGGCGACAGCGATCTGATTGAGGATCGACGGGTACAGTTTGACCACGCGGAACTGACTGATGTCGCCGCCGAATTCGGCCAGGCGCTTGGTCGCCCAAGGCGACATGATGGTGTTCAGGTAGCGCCGTGGAATGCCGAAATCTTCCTCGAGGATCGCGCCATCTTCGGTGGCGTTGAACAGACCCAGAGGCGATTCGAAGACCGGCGAGCCCTTGATGGCATAGAAGGGCACTTTTTCCATCAGTTGCTTCAGTTTCTCGGCCAGGGACGATTTACCGCCGCCTACGGGGCCGAGCAGGTAGAGGATCTGTTTCTTCTCTTCCAGGCCTTGGGCGGCGTGGCGGAAATACGAGACGATCTGATCGATGCATTCTTCCATCCCATGGAAGTCTTCAAAGGCCGGATAGCGGCGGATCACCTTGTTGGAGAAGATGCGCGACAGCCTCGAATTGGTCGAAGTGTCGAGCAGTTCCGGTTCCCCGATCGCCATCAATAGACGCTCGGCGGCGGAAACGTAGGCGCTGCGATCTTTTTTGCACAGCTCCAGGTACTCCTGCAGAGAGAGTTCTTCCTGGCGTGTGGATTCGAAGCGTTGTTGGAAGTGGCTAAAGATACTCATGACGTCACCTCGCTCGATACGTGGAGCCGACGCCGGATCACTCAGTCGATGCTGGCAGCAGTCGCTATGGCACCTGCTGTTTACCCCCCAGAATTCTTCCACGGTCGACAAACCGTAAAAGCTACTCCCGATGACCCGCGCGCCGGTGTACCGGCTCTCCCCTGTTTTGGATGGCCTGCGCTTAAGGATAGTTGGGAATTCGAGAGGTAAAGGCGAGATACGTAATTAGTTATGGCAGACCGTTCGTCTGCCGCGCGCAGGCCCACGGCAGCCGGGGCCTGCGCCGCGCAAAAAAATTATTCGGCGGTGCCTTGCGCGGTTTCCGACGGATAGGTCGCACGCCACAGCTCAAAGCCGCCGTCCATGCTGTAAACATCGGAGAAGCCCTGACTGACCAGATAGGCGGCTGCGCCCTGGCTGGAATTGCCGTGGTAGCAGACCACGACGGTCGGGGCATCAAGGTCGGCGCCTTGAATGAACGCGTGCAGCGAATGGTTATCGAGATGCTTCGAGCCGCTGATATGCAGCGCGGCAAAGGTTGCCGGATCGCGCACGTCAACGACGACGGCGCCTTGTTCACGCAGGGCCTGCGCTTGTTCCGGAGGGATTCGTTTGAATTCGGTCATGACTAAGTTCCTGTTGCTCAACTGAAGGCGCAGTCTAACGCGAGACGTTGGCGGGCGAATTGTCAGGGGAGGGTGGTGCGACTGATGGCATTAGCCCGCCGTGCTCATCGCATTTGCATGACAAACGTTCGCCGCTGTCAACGTTCATCAGCGTCAGGCTGCCGCCCCATACACATCCGGTGTCCAGCGCCGAAATCCCCGGCTCGTGGATATTGCCCTCGAGCGCTGCCCAGTGACCGAAGATGATGCGCAGGCCGCGGGTCTTGCGCTCCTTGTGCTGAAACCATGGCTTGTAGCCGGGCGGGGCGCTGTCCAGGCCTTCCTTGCTCTTGAGGTCAAGCTTGCCCTCGGCGGTGCAAAAGCGCATGCGCGTGAAGTAATTGGTGATCACCCGCAGACGATCGATGCCTTTGAGATCGTTGTCCCACTTCACCGGCTCGTTGCCGTACATGCCGTCGAGGTAGGCGGGGAACACGTTGTCGTCGCGCAGTGCGGCCTCGACTTCTGCGGCGCACTTCAAGGCACGGCGCAGCGACCATTGCGGCGGGATGCCAGCGTGAACCATGGCCACGTCGCGCGTTTCGTCGTAATGCATCAGCTTCTGCTGGCGCAGCCATTCCATCAGTTGCGGGCCATCCGGCGCCTCGATGATCTCGCGCAAAGTGTCGCTTTTCTTCAATCGCTCGATTTTCTTCGCAGCGGCCAGCAGATGCAGATCATGATTGCCGAGCACGCACACCAGAGACTCACGCATCTGGTAAAGAAAGCGCAGGGTGTCCAGCGACTGCGGACCTCGGTTGACCAAATCGCCCACCAGCCACAGGCGATCCAGCGCCGGTTCGAAGGCCACTTGCTTGAGCAGGCATTTGAGCGGTTCGAGGCAGCCTTGCAGGTCACCGACCGCGTATGTCGTCATCAGTGCAAGGCTCCCGGTACGGCGAGGCGAAACGGTTTGATGATCGCGTCGAAACGCTTGCCGTCATCGGCGAGCATTTGATAGGTGCCTTGCATGGTGCCGACCTTGGTGGTCATCACCGTGCCACTGGTATACGTGTGGCTTTCGCCTGCGGCGATCAGCGGCTTCTGCCCGACGACACCTTCACCGCGTACTTCTTCTACATGGCCATCGCCATCGGTAATCACCCAATGCCGGGAGAGAAGCTTGGCCGCAATCTCGCCGTTGTTCTGCACGGTAATGGTGTAAGCGAAGGCGAAACGGTCTTGTTCGGGTTGCGATTGGTCTGCCAGATAGTGGGTGACGACGCTGACATCGACCTGATAACGGGAATCGGACATGCAAGAAGGCCTTATGAAGCGGAACGCGGGGCGTAGCTGATGGGGAATCAGTCTAGGCAAGTATCGGGCAGTAAACCAGAGTGGTGTGCTGCCCGATAGCGTTCATCGCGGCTCAGTCGGCGGCGGGAGCTGCCGGGACCTGTATCGCGAGCTGGTCCGCCAGGCGTACGAATGCGGCCAGATCCAGTTGCTCGGGACGCAGGCTGCCATCGACGCCGGCGGCTTCGATTTCGGCATTGCTGAGCAATTGCTTGAGGGTATTTCGCAAGGTTTTGCGGCGCTGATTGAAGGCTTCGCGCACAACGCGCTCGAGCAACTTGTGATCCTTGGCCGGGTGCGGTAGCACTGCGTGCGGCACCAGACGAACGATTGCCGAGTCGACTTTCGGCGGCGGATTGAACGCGCCGGGGCCGACATTGAACAGGTGTTCGACGCGGCAATGGTACTGAACCATGATTGACAAACGCCCCCAGTCACCGCCACCCGGGCCTGCCGCCAGGCGCTCGACCACTTCTTTCTGCAACATGAAGTGCATGTCGCGGATGATGCCGGCGTTGTTCAACAGATGAAAAATCAGTGGCGTGGAGATGTTGTACGGCAGGTTACCGACCACGCGCAGGCTGTTCGGTGCGGCGTTCAGCGTGTTGAAGTCAAATTTCAGCGCATCACCCTGATGCAGATTGAAATTGCTCATGCCGGCAAACTGCTGGTTGAGGATCGGGATCAGATCCTTGTCCAGTTCCACTACGTCGAGTTGCGCGCCGGAGCCCAGCAAACCTTGAGTCAGGGCGCCCTGGCCGGGGCCGATTTCGAGCAGGCGGTCGTCAGGCTTTGCGTGAATGGAGCGCAGGATGCGGTCGATAACGCCGGCATCGTGCAGGAAATTCTGGCCAAAGCGTTTGCGCGCCTTGTGTTGGTATTGCTCGTTCATAAACGGGTCTCGGCCATCTGGTAGGCGGTTTCCAGCGCGACTTGCAGGCTGCCGGTGTCGATCCTGCCGCTGCCGGCCAGATCCAGGGCTGTGCCATGGTCGACCGATGTGCGGATGATCGGCAGGCCCAGCGTCACGTTGACCGCAGCGCCAAAGCCTTTGTACTTGAGCACGGGCAAGCCCTGATCGTGGTACATCGCCAGCACTGCATCGCAGTGCTCCAGATATTTGGGGGTAAACAGAGTGTCGGCAGGCAGCGGGCCACGAAGGTCCATGCCCTCGCCGCGCAGGCGCTCTAATGTCGGTTCGATGATGTCGATTTCTTCATGGCCCAGATGGCCGCCTTCACCAGCGTGCGGGTTGAGTCCGCAGACCAGAATGCGCGGCCGGGCAATGCCGAATTTCTCTTGCAGGTCGGCGTGCAGAATTCGCGTGACCCGCTCGAGGCGCTCGGGGGTGATCGCATCGGCGATCTCGCGCAGGGGCAGGTGGGTGGTCACCAGTGCCACGCGAAGTCCGCGAGTCGCAAGCATCATTACCACTTGCGCAGTCTGGGTCAGGTCGGCGAGGAATTCGGTGTGTCCGGAGAAGGCGATGCCAGATTCGTTGATCACGCCTTTGTGCACCGGCGCAGTGATCATCCCGGCGAAGTCGCCGTTCAGGCAGCCGTTGCCGGCGCGAGTCAGGGTCTCGAGAACAAACGCCGCGTTGGCCTTGTCCAGTTGCCCGGCGATCACCTGTGCGCTGAGCGGTGTGTCCCAGACGTAAAGACTGCCAACCGGCGCCGGAAGGTCAGGCCACTGCCCGGGCGCGACATCCAGCAAGTTGATGGCCAGCCCCAGCTGCGCGGCCCGCTCAAGGAGCAGGTCGCGGCTGGTGATGGCAATCAGGGGATGGGGCTGGGCTTGCGAGGCGAGCAGCAGGCACAGGTCGGGACCTATGCCGGCCGGTTCGCCGGGTGTCAGCGCGAAACGCTTGGGTTTCACTGCGCTGCCTGGTCTGCACCAGGGAGTTTGATCTCTACGTACGCTTCGTCACGTATCTGACGCAGCCAGGTTTGCAGCTCTTCGTCGTATTTGCGGTTACGCAGTACGGTCATGGCTTGCTGCTCACGGGCCTGTTCGGTGCTGTCAGTGGCGCGACGGCCAAGGACTTCCAGTACGTGCCAGCCGTATTGGGTCTGGAAAGGCTTCGACAGCTGACCTTGTGGCGTCGAGGCCATCACTTCGCGGAACTCCGGTACCAGCACGTTCGGGTCGATCCAGTTCAGGTCGCCGCCGTTGAGCGCCGAACCCGGATCTTCCGAGTAGTTTTTCGCCAGTTCGGCAAAGTCTTCGCCAGCGGTGATGCGGTCGTACAACGACTGCACCAGCGCCTTGGTCTTGGCTTCGTCGCGGATCGGGCTTGGCTTGACCAGGATGTGGCGGACATGCACTTCGTCGCGCATCTGCGCTTCGCCGCCGCGCTTGCCCAGCAGCTTCAGAATGATGAAACCGCCCGGCGTCCGTGCAGGTTGAGTGATGTCGCCGACGGCCATGCTGCTCAACTCGCGGTCGAACGGCGGTGGCAGTTGTGCGGCTTTACGCCAGCCCATGTCGCCGCCTTCCAGTGCGTTGTCGCTACCGGATTTGGCCACGGCCATCTGACCGAAGTCGGCGCCTTGCTTGAGCTGCTGGTAAACCTCCATGGCCTGACGCGCGGCGCTTTGAATCGCTTCGGAGTTGGCGCTTTCCGGCGTCGGAATCAGGATGTTGGCCAGGTGCAGTTCTTCGGACAGTTGCATCTTGCCCAGGTCGGAGGCGAGGAAGTTCTTCACTTCCTGCTCGGAGACCTGAATGCGCTCGGCGACACGACGCTGACGTACACGGCTGATGATCATTTCGCGTTTGATCTGATCACGGGCGTCGTCATAGTTCAGGCCATCACGCGCCAGCGCTGCACGAAACTGATCAACCGTCATGTTGTTGCGCTGGGCAATGGTACCGACGGCCTGATTAAGCTCTTCGTCGGTGATGCGAATGCCGGAACGTTCGCCGATCTGCAGTTGCAGGTTTTCAACGATCAGGCGCTCAAGCACCTGTTGATCCAGCACGCCCGGAGGCGGCAAGCCACCACCGCGCTTGGCAATGGTCTGCTGAACTTCGTGAACGCGCTGGTCCAGTTGGCTCTGCATGACCACGTCGTTGTCGACGATTGCCACCACTTTATCGATGGACTGTACGGCGGCGTTGGCCGACGTACCCAGGAACAGCGCGCCCAGCAGCAGCGGGCGCAGACAATCAGAAAGCTTGGTCTTCACGTTCACGATAACCTTGGATGCCTTTGTCGAGGAAGCTCTCTACCTTGGCGCCAGTCAGGCCGCCGAGTCCCTTCAGAACAATTTGGAGGAAGATGCCATGGTCGCCTTTTTCGTTTTCCGGGGCGTTCTGACTGTTTTCGTCATAGGCGACCCAATAACGGTTGATCAGGCGCAGTTTCCAGCAGCAGTTGTCGTATTCGAAACCACCGAAGGCTTCCAGCGTGCGATTGCGGTTGTAGTCATACTGCCAGCGGCTGATCGCGTTCCACTGTGGAACGATTGGCCAGATGACCGAGAAGTCATGCTGCTGGATCTTGTAGTAGTCCTTCACGTAGCCAGGTTGACCCGGGGTGCCGTAGTCGCCACCGCCCACTGTCCACTTACCGGTGTTCTGGTCGTAACGGACCTGGTCGTTGCGATAGCGATAACCGACGTTGACCACCTTGTTCGGGTTGTCTTCCGGCTGATAGTGGAACATCGCACTGCCGGAGCGTGGGCTGCGGCTGTCCGGATCCCAGTTGTAGTCGGCGGTGGTGCGCCAGTCGCGGTTCCAGCGGTATTCGTATTCCAGCGCGTAAGGCGAAACGTCGGATTTGGCGTCGTCACGATCGTTGAACGCGATGCCCGGCAGTTGAACCTTGCGATCCTTGAAGTACAGAGCCTGGCCGACGCTGATGCGCTGGCGCTCGAAACCGTTGTCTTCAATCCAGCGACTGGTCACGCCCAGCGACAGCTTGTTTTCGTCACCGACACGGTCGGCGCCGGTAAAGCGGTTGTCACGGAATAGCGACGAGTAGTTGAACGTCGTTTCGCTGGTATCGAACACAGGAATGTCTTCCTGATCAACCTCAGGCACATAGAGGTAGAACAGGCGCGGTTCCAGGGTCTGACGGTAGTTTTTACCGAAATACGAGGTGTTGCGGTCGAAGTACAAGCCGCTGTCGATGCTGGCGATTGGAACGCCACGGTTCTGGTTGCTATCGAATTCGCCGTTGAGCTTCTTCTGTTCTGCGCTCATCGCATCGATCTGCGATTTGCCGGTGCTGTCCAGATCAAGCTGATACTGCGTGTACTGATACTTCAACGATGGCTTGAGGAAGCCATACGTCCAGTTCATCGGCAGGCTGACGCCCGGCTTCAGATTCAAGCGATCACCGTTGGCGCGAGCCAGGCCGGTGATGTTTCTATCCAGCCGACGCTCGGCAAAGCCATCCTCATTGATGAAGTCACCGTCACGCAGATCACGATCAAAACGAACCAGCTCGGTCTCGTAATCGAAATTCAGGCCTTCCGGGTGGTAGGGCAACTGACCATTGAAGGTGATCTGCGGCAAACGACCATACGGCGTGATGTTCGAAACGGTAGCCAACTGGTACTGCTGCGCGTTCAAGCGAGCGGTATAGCTGTCGCCACGATAAGTGACAGCACCCTGCTGGTTGACGAAATCGCTGCTTTGCACGCCAATTTGATCGGTTTGCAGATCCTGGAAGTAATACGGATCGCTGATCTTGGTGTAATCGACTTCTGTGAGCACACGGGAGTCGAGACCGCCCTTGTGCTGCCAGTTGTACATATAGCGAGTGTCTTTGTAGTCGGACTGGAGCTTGCGATCGTCGTTCTCGTCATTGAGGTACGCCGCACCGAACTGCCCTTCACTGGACTTGGTCAGATAGCGGAATTCGCCTTCCACCAACATGCCGCGCTTGCTCATGTAGCGCGGGTACAACGTGGCGTCGTAATTTGGCGCCAGGTTGAAGTAGTAAGGGGTGACCAGCATGAAGCCGGTGTCGCTGCCCGAACCGATGGTCGGCGGCAGGAAGCCCGATTGGCGACGGTCGTCGATCGGGAAGTAGATGTATGGCGTGTACAGGATCGGAATGTCTTTGACGCGCAACGTCACGTTGGTCGCGGTACCGAAACCGGTCGCCGGGTTCAGGGTGATGTTGTTGCCTTTGAGCTGCCACGCGTTGCTGTTCGGTTCGCACGTGGTGTACGTGCCGTCCTTCAAGCGGATGATCGCGTTTTCGGCACGCTTGGCGTACAGCGCGTTACCGCGGATGCGCGATTTGTGCATCACGTATTCAGCGTTGTCGACCTTGGCTTCACCGGTGTCGAGCTGCACATCGGCGTGGTCGCCGACGATCAGCGCACCGTTGTCGCGGATACGCACGTTGCCGGCCAGTTCACCACGGCTCTCGGCCTGATACAGGTTGGCCTCGTCAGCTTCGACCTGCATGCTGCCCTGGCGCATGATCACGTCACCCGCGAGGCTGGCGACCTGTGTGTCCTGCTCATAACGCGACGCTTTGGCACCGATGAAAGTCGGCGCGTCACTTTTATTCGTCTTGTCATTCATGCCAGGACGAATCGGTTCGATATAGGAACCAGAGCAGTAAGGACCGGTCTCGGCCAGTTGGGCGGCGGTGAGCTTCTCGCGCGGAACCCAGTCGAGGTGACTGTAGTCTTCGCTACGGGATTTCAGGCCGCGGCCCTTGGCTTCGGTGACCAGTGCGGTTTTCGCGCCAGTGTCGGCGTCGGAACCCTTGTCGGCCACAGGCTCGCCGGCGACGCTGACGGCACTGCCGTCATGCACCGGACGCGGCGGCAATGCCGCAGCGGGCGACTTGGGCGCACAGTCCCAGCCACCCGTAGCCGAGACGGAGCAGTCATACTGCTCGGCGGCAACAACGAATTGACTGGCCAGAGGTTGCATAGCCAGCAGACTGCCGGTTACCAACAATGGAAATTTTTTACGAAACGCGGGGGATTTCAATGCCATCTTATTAGTCCGGGCTTCCTGCGTGCCATCTGCCCGCGGTGTGGGCCGCACGCCTCTCGATGGTCTGAAAAAGATGCTGGATAATAAAGCATGACCCGCTTGACGGCTAGCGCCGTCGGAGACCCTTGCAATGCCTGATCAAGATGTACGCTTGCAACACCTGAAAGTTTGGCTTGATGAGCAGTTGGCAAAACTGTTTGCCGAGCAGGGCTGGGGCACCGTGCCCCCGGCCACGTTGACCGCAGCCAGCAGCGACGCGAGTTTCCGCCGCTACTTCCGCTGGCAGGGCGACGGTCGCAGCTTCGTCGTGATGGACGCACCGCCACCGCAGGAAAACTGCAAACCGTTCGTGGATATCGCCTTTTTACTGGCGAAATCCGGAATTAATGTGCCGAAAATTTACGCCGAAGACCTCGAACGCGGTTTTCTTTTGCTAAATGACCTGGGCAACAAGACCTATCTCGACGTCATCGACGGCGAAAATGCCGACGCGTTATTCCACGACGCCTTGCAAGCGCTGTTGGCTTTTCAACAGCTGCCGATGGTTGCGCCGTTACCCAGTTATGACGTTGCCTTGTTGCGCCGTGAGCTGGAGTTGTTCCCGGAGTGGTACGTTAAGCATGAGCTGGGCGTCGAGTTCGATGCGGCCCAGCAGCAACAGTGGCAGCACATCAGCGAGCTGCTGATCGACAGCGCGCTGGCGCAGCCGAAAGTGCTGGTGCACCGTGACTACATGCCGCGCAACCTGATGCTCAGCGAGCCGAACCCTGGCGTGCTGGATTTCCAGGACGCGGTGTACGGCCCGGTGACTTACGACGTGACTTGCCTGTTCAAGGATGCCTTCCTCAGCTGGCCGGAAGAACGCGTGCGCGGCTGGCTGGAAAGTTATTGGCAGCAAGCCTCGGCGCTGGACATTCCGGTGCAGACCGATTTCGAAGAATTCCTGCGCGCCAGCGACCTGATGGGCGTGCAGCGTCACCTCAAAGTCATCGGCATCTTCGCGCGCATCTGCCACCGCGATGGCAAGCCACGCTATCTGGCGGACGTGCCGCGCTTCTTCTCTTATATAGAAGCCGTGATCGCGCGCCGTCCCGAGCTGGCGGAGCTGCAAGCGCTGTTCAGCAGCCTGCGTGCTGGAGCGACGGCATGAAGGCAATGATTCTGGCGGCGGGTAAAGGCGAGCGCATGCGCCCGCTGACCCTGACGACGCCGAAACCGCTGGTGCGTGCCGGTGGCGTGCCGCTGATCGAGTATCACCTGCGTGCCCTCGCGGCCGCAGGTTTCAACGAAATTGTCATCAACCACGCCTGGCTCGGTCAGCAGATCGAGGATTATCTGGGCGACGGTTCGCGTTTCGGCCTGAGCATCCAGTATTCGCCGGAGGGCGAGCCGCTGGAAACCGGTGGCGGGATTTTCCGCGCGCTGCCGCTGCTCGGTGACGATGCGTTTCTGGTGGTCAATGGCGATATCTGGACCGATTACGACTTCAGCGTGTTGCACCAGCCGGGCAATGGCCTGGCGCATCTGGTGCTGGCGGATAATCCGGCGCACCACCCGAAAGGTGATTTCACCCTGATCGACGGCAAGGTGCAGGACGGTGAGCCTGGCGCGCAAACGCTGACTTACAGTGGTATCGCCGTGCTCCATCCGCAATTGTTCGATGGCTGCAGCGATGGCGCTTTCAAACTCGCGCCGCTGTTGCGCAAAGCGATGGCCGCCGGCGAAGTGACGGGTGAGCGTCTGAAAGGGCATTGGGTGGATGTCGGCACCCATGAACGCTTGGCCGAAGCTGAAGCCCTGATAGAAGCGAGTCGCTGAAATGCTGTGGCCAGGGACTCTGATTGGAGCCGGAGTGGGCTATGCGATTGCCAGCATTCCGGGGGCCATGCTTGGGGCGTTGTTGGGACAGGCGCTGGATCGGCGCCTGCACCTGCAGAGCTGGGGACACTTACGCGAAAAGCTCGGCGGCCGGCCGATGCTGCGCAACGACGAACTGCTGTTCGTGTTGCTCGGGCGTCTGGCCAAGAGCGATGGGCGTGTCACTGACGGGCATATCCAGCAGGCACGCAATGAAATGCGCTCACTGGAAATGAGCGAGCCGGCGACGCGGCGGGCCATTGCCGCATTCAATCGCGGCAAGTCCGGCAGCGACAATCTGCGCGGCTATCTGCGCCGCTTGAGTGCGCAACCGCATGCAGCCGAAGGTGTGTTGCGCGCCTGTTGGCGCATGGTCTGGGCCGATGGTCGCGCCGGGGTCAGCGAACGCGAGTTGCTGGCGCAGTGGGGCAAGTGGCTGGGCTGGACGCCGCAGCAGGTGCAGGCATTGGCCAACGATTATGAACCGGGCAAGCGGCCGATTGTCAGTGCAGCGGTGAGTTATCAGGAGGCGATGAAATTGCTTGGGGTGTCGGCGAGCAGCGAGCCGGCGCAGATCAAGCGCGCTTACCGACGTTTGCTCAGTCGCCATCACCCGGACAAGATCGCCGGCAGCGGCGCGACCCCGGCGCAGGTGCGTGAGGCGACCGAACGTACGCGGGAATTGCACCATGCCTATACGTTGATTCGCGAGCGGCGGGATTTTCGCTGACCCTTGAAGATGTGGCGCCTGCAAGGGCCCCTTCGCGAGCAAGCCCGCTCCCACATTTAGCCGTGTTCTATCTGAAGGAACAGGGGTGAATGTGGGAGCGGGCTTGCTCGCGAATCAGGGCGACTCGGTGTGACAGTCAGTCAACAGCCTGAGGGTTCAACCAACCCCGCACCCGCCGAAACAGTTGTTCCTGCTCGGCCTTTTTGTCCGGCAACACCTTCAGCGCCACTTGGCTGAACGCCGAGGTCTTCAGGCGTTTGCTCGCCTGCATGCGCTCCAGCGCCGCATTGCGATCGAGCGCTTTGTCCATGTAGAAAATATCTACCGTGGGCAGCTTCAGTGTCGGCGTCAGTTCGGCGAGTGGCGGCAGGGCCTTGGCCGGTGCCTGCGCATCAACCATCACCAGTTTCTCCACCTGCGGCGTCTGCCGCTCACTGAGAAAACGCGCCGCCCAGTAGGCGCCGGTGCCGTGACCGAGCACGACAATGCTGCGCGCGCTCTGCTGTTCGGCGTAGGCAATCGCCGCGTCGATCCGCCCGAAAATGCGATCGGCATCGGCCCTGGCTTGTTCTTCGCGGGTCTCGGCGACCACCTGCTCGGCAACTTCCGCTTCACCGCCAGCGGCTTGCTCGATCGGTTGCGCGGTGGTGGCGTCCTTGCTTGCGGTCTCCGCAGCTTTCGGCGCGGCGGTCGGTTCGATCACGCGCGGAGCAATGGCGTCGCCTTGCAGATCCGGCAGGGTGATACTCAGGCTGCTCCACTCGGCATCCGGCAATTTGCGTCGCAACGGGCCGACTGCCTGCGGCCAGTCGGCGGTTTCGCCGGCACCGGGAACGATGATCACCGCACCTTTGGGGTCGGCGCTGTTGGCCGGTTTCCACAAGGCCAGGAAAGTGTCGCTGCCAGCCTGCAGTTGTTGCTGCTCTTGCGCCGGCAGTTTACGTTGCAGTGCGGCGGCCTCTTCCTGACTACGCTCAAGCAGTGGCTGGCGCTGCGCCGGTTGTTCTTCAGCGGGTTTATCCGTGGCGGCGGGCGCCGGGTCGGCGGTTTCGACGGAAAACGCACAAGGCAGGATCAGCGACAGGCACAATGCTGGCAGTGCCAGGCGGTAGACAGAGGGCATCGGTTATTCCAGGCCAGAAAGTATCCCGGCAGCCTAATGGGTTGGTCAGAATTTGTCAGTGTATGAGACTTCAATGAAGCGATTTTGCTGCCTGTGGGTTATCGGCTGTTTGTGGTTTCCCTTGATGGGCTGGGCGGCGCCTGCGCCATCGGCACATGTCGCACAGCTGACGCCGAGCCAGCAGAAATGGCTGGGGCAGCACAATGAGTTGCGCGTCGGCCTGGTTCTGCAGGCGCCCTACGCGACCTACGATCGGCGCCTGCAGCGACTGTCCGGGGCCAACGTCGAGTTGATGAAACTGCTCGCCAAAACCCTGGGCGTTGAACTGAGCTGGCGCAACTTTCAGGATCTCGGTGCACTGGAAAATGCGTTGCGCGAGGGCGAGATCGACATCGCCCCGGGCCTGAGCCAGACCCCGAGCGCGCTGCGCCTCTGGCTGTTTTCCGACCCGTACATGCGCGTGCCGCAACTGGTGGTCAGCGACCAGAAAAGCAGCGGTGCGGTCGATCTGGAAAAGCTCGACAGCCAGACTCGCGTCGCCGTACGCATGCCGAGCAGCACCGCCGATTATCTGCGCAGCAACTATCCACACCTGAATCTGCAAGGCGTGCCGCTGGAGCGTCAGGCCTTGCAGTTGCTGCTGAGTCAGCAGGCCTCCTACGCGGTGATCGACGAAGCGCAGTTGGGCCGGCTGTCGGTGGAGCCGGAGTTCGCCGAACTGGTGGTGGTCGGCGATATCGGCCTGCCGCAATTGCTGCGCGTGGCCTCGCGGCGCGACTGGCCGGAACTGGCCGGCATCGTCCAGAGTGGCTTGCGCGCAATACCGGCCAAGGACCTGGAACAACTGCACAACCAATGGCTGCAGCCAAAATATCCGCGGCTGACCGAGTCGCCGGGGTTCTGGCAGAACCTCAGCCTGTTGTTCGCGGTGATGCTGCTCAGTTGCGCGGCGATCGTGTTCTGGCAGCGGCGCCAACAGCACAACCTTGAACAGCGCCTGCTCAGCGCCCGCGAAGACATCGCGATGCGCACGGCCAGTGAAGAAGCGCTGCGGCTGACGCAGTTTTCTATCGATCAAAGCACCGTCGGCATTCTCTGGGTCAATTGGGACAGCCATGTGCGCTACGCCAACCGCGCGGCGGAAAACATGCTCGGTTATCCCTCGGGCGGGCTGATTGAACGGCCGCTGATCGATTTCGAGCCCGGCCTGCACATGGACCGCTGGCTCAATCTGTGGAAGCGTGCACGGGCCAGTGAAGAGGGGCCGCTGAGTTTCGAAACCAGTTGCCTGCGCGCCGATGGCAGCGTGTTACCGGCGGACGTGTCTTTGAGTTTTCTGCGTTTTCGCGACAGTGAATATCTGGTGGTCTACCTCACCGACGTTACCGACCGCCGCCGCGCGCTCGCCGCTTTGCAGGAAAGCGAAGCACGTTTGCAAGGCATTGCCGCCAACGTTCCGGGCCTGGTGTTTCGGCTGGAGCGGGCGCCGGTCACCGGGCAGATCGATTTCGCCTACATCAGCGAAGGCAGTGAAAATCTGGTCGGGTACGCCCCGGCCGCCATCGCCCATCGCGACATGGGCCTGCGCGGTCTGGTCCACCCGGATGACAAGGCCAGTTATCACCGCACCCAGGATCAGGCCCTCGACAGTGACAGCGACTGGTCGTGGCAGGGACGCATCCTCACGCGTCAGGGCCAGCAACGCTGGGCCGAGATCAAGGCGATCACCCGGCAACTGGAGGACGGCGCCTACGTGTGGGACGGCATTGTCTGGGACATCAGCGAAAGCAAGCGCATCGAGCTTGAACTGGCCGCCTCGCGCGAGCAATTGCGCGAACTGTCGGCGCACCTTGAAAGCGTGCGCGAAGAAGAGAAGGCGCGCATCGCCCGCGAAGTCCATGATGAGCTGGGGCAGATGCTCACCGTGCTGAAACTGGAAACTTCGATGTGCGAACTGGCTTATGCGCAACTCGATCCGGGTCTGCAGGAGCGGCTCAACAGCATGAAACGCCTGATCGCGCAGTTGTTTCAGTTGGTCCGTGATGTGGCGACGGCGTTGCGCCCGCCGATTCTTGATGCCGGCATTGCCTCGGCGATCGAGTGGCAGGCGCGACGCTTCGAGGCACGCACGCAGATACCGTGTCTGGTGCAGGTGCCGGATAACCTGCCGGCGCTCAGCGATGCCAAAGCGGTGGGGCTGTTCAGGATTTTGCAGGAGGCGCTGACCAACGTGATGCGTCATGCCCAGGCGCATACGGTGGAGTTGACGCTGGCGCTTGCGAGCGACGAATTGTGCCTTACGGTCAGCGATGATGGCGTAGGATTTGTCGCCGCCGAGGGTCGGCCGACGTCATTTGGCCTGGTCGGCATGCGTGAACGGGTGCTGATCATGGGCGGGCGGCTGGAGCTGGTGAGCGAGCCGGGGGAGGGCACCAGTCTTAAGGTGTGGGTGCCTGTAGATCGCTAAAAGATCGCAGCCTTCGGCAGCTCCTGCACTGATCGCATACCCCTGTAGGAGCTGTCGAAGGCTGCGATCTTTTCGCTTCATGCAAATATCGAGGAAATCCAAGTGATCCGTGTACTGGTAGCCGAAGACCACACCATCGTCCGCGAGGGCATCAAGCAATTGATCGGCCTGGCCAAGGATCTGCAAGTGGTGGGAGAGGCGAGCAATGGTGAGCAACTGCTCGAAACCCTGCGCAGCGTGCCGTGCGAGGTGGTGCTGCTGGACATCTCCATGCCCGGCGTCAACGGCCTGGAAGCGATCCCGCGTATCCGCGCGCTGAACAATCCGCCAGCGATTCTGGTGCTGTCGATGCACGACGAAGCGCAAATGGCTGCGCGCGCATTGAAGGTCGGCGCGGCCGGGTATGCGACCAAGGACAGCGATCCGGCGCTGCTGCTCACGGCGATCCGCAAAGTTGCTGCGGGTGGTCGTTACATCGATCCGGAGCTGGCCGACCGCATGGTTTTCGAAGTTGGCCTGACCGATACCCGGCCGCTGCATTCGCTGTTGTCGGAGCGCGAATTCTCGGTGTTCGAGCGCCTGGCCCAGGGCGCCAACGTCAACGACATCGCTCAACAACTGGCCCTGAGCAGCAAGACCATCAGCACCCATAAAGCGCGGCTGATGCAGAAACTCAACATCACCTCGCTGGCCGAACTGGTGAAATATGCGATGGAGCACAAACTCCTCTGAACCCGTCCCGCACCTGTAGGAGCTGCCGAAGGCTGCGATCTTTTGATCTTATAAACAGCAAGGTCAAAAGATCGCAGCCTTCGGCAGCTCCTACATGAGACCGCGTTGGCATATCTGTTAGCGACAAACGCTTTTGCCTTTACTTGCGGCTCGCAGCTTGCCGCTCACCATTGCTTTATCCATTAACGCCATCCTTGTAGGGCAATCCCTACCCCCAACCTTCCATTGCACTTAAGCGATTCTCTCCTGCGCCCCGATTTGCGTGGCTGGCGCCAGCCACTAGGCTTGATGAACAAGCAGTCATCAACAACAAAGGTGTGGGTATGAGCCAGGTCGATACAAGCGCAGGGACCAGTGATGTGCTGGTCAGCTTTCGTGGTGTGCAGAAGAGCTACGACGGCGAGAACCTGATCGTCAAAGACCTCAACCTGGACATTCGCAAAGGCGAATTCCTCACCCTGCTCGGGCCGTCCGGTTCCGGCAAGACCACCAGCCTGATGATGCTCGCCGGTTTTGAAACGCCGACTGCTGGCGAAATCCTCTTGGCCGGGCGCTCGATCAACAACGTGCCGCCGCACAAGCGCGACATCGGCATGGTGTTTCAAAACTACGCGCTGTTCCCGCACATGACCGTCGCGGAAAACCTCGCCTTCCCGTTGACCGTGCGTGGCTTGAACAAGAGCGACGTCAGCGAGCGGGTGAAGAAAGTCCTCAGCATGGTCCAGCTCGATGCGTTCGCTTCACGCTATCCGGCGCAGTTGTCCGGTGGTCAGCAACAGCGTGTGGCATTGGCTCGCGCCTTGGTGTTCGAACCGCAACTGGTGCTGATGGACGAACCGTTGGGCGCACTCGACAAGCAACTGCGCGAACACATGCAGATGGAAATCAAACACCTGCACCAGCGCCTCGGCGTGACCGTGGTCTACGTGACCCATGATCAGGGCGAAGCGCTGACCATGTCTGACCGTGTCGCCGTGTTTCACCAAGGTGAAATCCAGCAGATTGCTCCGCCACGTACGCTTTATGAAGAGCCGAAAAACACCTTCGTCGCTAACTTCATCGGCGAGAACAACCGCCTCAACGGTCGTCTGCTCAGCCAGAGCGGCGAGCGTTGCGTGGTCGAGCTGGGCCGTGGCGAGAAGGTCGAGGCGCTGGCGGTCAATGTCGGCCAGACCGGCGAGCCAGTGACCCTGTCGATCCGTCCGGAGCGGGTCAGCCTCAACGGTTCGAGCGATCAATGCGTCAACCGCTTCTCAGGGAGGGTGGCGGAATTCATCTATCTGGGCGACCACGTCCGGGTGCGCCTGGAAGTCTGCGGCAAGACCGACTTCTTCGTGAAACAACCGATTGCCGAGCTTGATCCAGCGCTTAGCGTCGGCGACGTGGTACCGCTTGGCTGGCAGGTTGAGCACGTTCGTGCGCTCGATCCGCTTTTAGAGGCGCACTAAGCGCCCCGGCAATACCAACACCAACCCTGCACGTGGAGAGAACAATAAATGTTGAGATCCCTGAAGTTCACCGCCCTGACCCTGGGCCTGATGGGTGCGAGCGGCGCGATGGCTGCCGGCCCGGATTTGACCGTGGTGTCGTTTGGCGGGGCGAACAAGGCAGCGCAAGTCAAAGCCTTCTATGCACCGTGGGAAGCGGCGGGCAACGGCAAGATCGTTGCCGGTGAGTACAACGGCGAAATGGCCAAGGTCAAAGCCATGGTCGACACCAAGAGCGTGTCCTGGGATCTGGTCGAAGTGGAATCGCCAGAGCTGTCCCGTGGTTGCGACGAAGACATGTTCGAACAACTCGACCCGGCGCTGTTCGGCAAGACCGAAGACTACGTCAAAGGCGCGATTCAGCCGTGCGGCGTAGGCTTCTTCGTCTGGTCGACCGTCCTGGCGTACAACGCCGACAAACTGAAAACCGCACCCACAAGCTGGGCTGATTTCTGGGACACGAAGAAATTCCCCGGCAAACGTGGCCTGCGCAAAGGCGCCAAATACACCCTCGAATTCGCCTTGATGGCCGATGGTGTGGCGCCGAAAGACGTCTACAAAGAGCTGGCGAGCAAGGGTGGCCAGGACCGCGCCTTCAAGAAACTCGATGAGCTCAAGCCAAGCATTCAGTGGTGGGAAGCCGGCGCGCAGCCGCCGCAATACCTCGCTTCCGGTGACGTGGTGATGAGCTCGGCCTACAACGGTCGCATCGCTGCGGTGCAGAAAGAATCCAACCTGAAAGTCGTGTGGAACGGCGGCATCTACGACTTCGACGCCTGGGCCATCCCGAAAGGTCTGGACGCCAAGCGTGCCGAAGCGGCGAAGAAGTTCATTGCCTTCTCGGTGCAGCCGCAGCAGCAGAAGACCTACTCGGAAAACATCGCCTACGGCCCGGCCAACACCCAAGCCGTACCGCTGTTGGCCAAGGACGTCCTGAAGGACATGCCGACCACCCCGGAAAACATCGCCAACCAGGTGCAGATCGACGTCAGCTTCTGGGCTGACAACGGTGAGCAACTGGAACAACGCTTCAATTCCTGGGCCGCGAAGTAATCCTTCGCCCGGTAGGAGCTGCCGCAGGCTGCGATCTTTTGACTTTGCCTTTCAAGATCAAGAGATCGCAGCCTCGTTGCACTCGACAGCTCCTACAGGTGCGATGTGTTTCTTGTGTGTTGATGTAATGCGGTATCGCTATGTGTGATGCCGCCCATCCAAAGATTTACGGAGTACGTCATGGCCATCGCCGTTCCCCTGAACGAGGGCGCCAGCCCCACCTTGAAGCAGAAGCTCAGGCACGCCGAGCGGGTCAACCGCTGGAAAGCTCAGGCGCTGATTGCGCCGCTGGTGCTGTTTCTGTTGCTGGTGTTTCTGGTGCCGATCGTGGCGCTGCTCTACAAAAGCGTCGGCAACCCCGAAGTGGTCGGCGGCATGCCGCGCACCGTCACGGCCATTGCGAGTTGGGACGGCCGTGGCCTGCCTGCCGAGCCGGTGTACAAGGCTGCCAGCGAAGACCTCGCCGAGGCGCGTAAAAACCAGACGCTGGGCGATCTGTCCAAGCGCTTGAACATGGAGTTGGCCGGCTATCGCAGCCTGCTGACCAAAACTGCCCGGGCGCTGCCGTTCGCCAGCGAACCGGCTTCTTATAAAGAAGCGCTGGAAGCGCTCGATGAACGCTGGGGCGATCCGGCTTATTGGCAAGCGGTGAAGCGCAACACCAGCAGCATCACTCCTTATTACCTGCTGGCGGCGGTCGACCATCGTATCGACGACCTCGGCGAACTGGCCCCGGCTACGCCTGATCAGGCGATCTACCTCGACATCTTCGCTCGCACTTTCTGGATGGGCCTGGTCATTACGGTGATCTGCCTGCTGCTTGCTTATCCATTGGCCTACCTGCTGGCGAATCTGCCGTCGCGGCAGAGCAACCTGCTGATGATTCTGGTGCTGCTGCCGTTCTGGACCTCGATTCTGGTGCGGGTGGCGGCATGGATCGTACTGCTGCAATCGGGCGGCTTGATCAACAGTGCGCTGTTGGCGATGGGCATCATCGATAAACCGCTGGAACTGGTGTTCAACCGTACCGGCGTGTACATCTCGATGGTGCACATTCTGCTGCCGTTCATGATTTTGCCGATCTACAGCGTGATGAAAGGCATCTCGCCAACCTACATGCGCGCGGCGATTTCCCTCGGCTGCCACCCGTTCGCCAGTTTCTGGCGCGTGTACTTCCCGCAGACCTACGCCGGCGTCGGCGCCGGCTGCCTGTTGGTGTTCATCCTCGCCATTGGCTACTACATCACCCCGGCGCTGCTCGGCAGCCCGAACGACCAAATGGTCAGCTACTTCGTCGCCTTCTACACCAACACCAGCATCAACTGGGGCATGGCCACCGCGCTCGGCGGGCTGCTGTTGCTGGCGACCGTGGTGCTTTATCTGATCTACAGCTGGCTGGTCGGCGCCAGTCGCCTGCGCCTGAGCTAAGGGGAATTTGCGATGCTGAGTCCTTACATGTCGCCCATCGAACGGGTGTGGTTCTACAGCCTGCGGATCCTCTGCGGCCTGATCCTGTTGTTCCTGATCCTGCCGGTGCTGGTGATTATTCCGCTGTCGTTCAACTCGGGGAGTTTTCTGGTCTACCCGCTGCAGGGGTTCTCGCTGCAGTGGTATCACGACTTCTTCGCCTCGGCGGAGTGGATGCGCGCACTGAGGAACAGCATCATCGTCGCTCCGGCCGCGACGGTGCTGGCAATGATCTTCGGCACGCTGGCGGCGATCGGCCTGACCCGGGGCGACTTTCCCGGCAAATCGCTGGTGATGGCGCTGGTGATTTCGCCGATGGTGGTGCCGGTGGTGATCATCGGCGTGGCGAGTTATCTGTTCTTCGCGCCGCTGGGCCTGGGCAACAGCTTCTTTTCGCTGATCGTCGTGCACGCGGTGCTCGGTGTGCCGTTTGTAATCATCACCGTGTCGGCGACGTTGCAGGGCTTCAATCACAATCTGGTGCGCGCGGCTGCAAGTCTCGGTGCTTCGCCACTGACCGCATTTCGCCGGGTGACCTTGCCGCTGATTGCGCCGGGAGTGATTTCCGGGGCGCTGTTTGCCTTTGCGACGTCGTTTGATGAAGTGGTGGTGACGCTGTTTCTCGCAGGCCCCGAGCAAGCGACGTTGCCTCGGCAGATGTTCAGCGGGATTCGCGAAAACCTCAGCCCGACGATCGCCGCTGCGGCGACGTTGCTGATTGCCTTCTCCGTCATCCTGCTGCTGACGCTGGAATGGTTGCGCGGGCGCAGCGAGAAACTGCGTACTGCTCAGGTCTGACGCATTCCCTGTAGGAGCTGCCGAAGGCTGCGATCTTTTGATCCTGATCTTAAAAACAAAGATCAAAAGATCGCAGCCTTCGGCAGCTCCTACAGGGGTAGTTGTTGGTCATTCATGGAGTGAATAGCAGACAACCTCAAATCCCCAGCTAATCTTGTGCCCAGCTCCCACATCTATAAGAGGCTGCGCACCATGAGTCTGTCCCAGTTCAAAATCGCTCATAAACTGATCACCGGCGCCGCAGCCATCGAACAACTGGCCGCCGAGCTCACGCGTCTGAATATCGACAATCCGCTGATCGTCACCGACGCCGCGCTGGTCAGGTCCGGTACGGTCGAGCTGGCGTTGGTGCAACTTGGCGGGCGTGACTACGAGATTTTCGACCGAGTGCTGCCCGACCCGGAAATCGCCATTGTCGAAGACTGCATGCGCGCCTACCGCGACGGCGGGCATGACGGTTTGATCGGCCTCGGCGGCGGCAGTGCCATCGACATCGCCAAGAGTGTCGCCGCTTACGCCGGTTACCACGGGGCACTGGAGGACCTGTTCGGCGTCGATCAGGTGCCACGCAAAGGCCCGCCGCTGATTGCCATTCCCACCACCGCCGGAACTGGTTCCGAAGTCACCAATGTGGCGATCCTCTCGGACAAGGTCGCGCAGTTGAAGAAAGGCATCGTCAGCGACTATCTGTTGCCGGACGTCGCTCTGGTCAGCCCGCAAATGACCCTGACCTGCCCGCGCAGCGTCACCGCCGCCAGTGGTGTCGATGCACTGGTGCACGCCATCGAATCCTATCTGTCGGTGAATGCCTCGCCGATCACCGACTCCCTTGCCATCGGTGCGATCAAGCTGATCGCCAGGGCGCTGCCCAAGGCCTATGCCAACGGTGCCAATCTGCAAGCGCGTGAAGACATGGCCACCGCCAGCCTGATGGCCGGCATGGCGTTCGGTAACGCTGGCGTGGGCGCGGTGCATGCGCTGGCGTATCCGCTGGGCGGGCGCTTCAACATTGCCCACGGCGTCAGCAACGCCTTGCTGCTGCCGTATGTGATGACCTGGAACAAGATGGCCTGCCTCGAACGGATGCAGGATATTGCTGAAGCCATGGGGCTGAAGACTGCGCATCTGAGTGCGGCCGAAGCGGCGGACAAAGCCGTGCAGGCGATGACCGATTTGTGTGCGGCGGTGGAAATCCCTGCCGGGCTGCGCAGTTTTGGTGTGCCGGAGGAAGCGATCCCGGCGATGGCCGTGGAGGCCGCCGGCATCGAGCGTCTGATGCGCAACAACCCGCGCCAGCTCAGCGCCGTCGACATCGAAAAGATCTACCGCGCAGCCTACTGAGCTAGGGTCGCTGAGCGCTCATGGCACAACCCAATCATCGCGGTCCCGGTGCGCGCGTGGAAACTTGAGGTATACAATGCGCGCCATCGTGATTTAGCTCAGCACAGGTGCGTCATGCAGCCCTTCGTAATTGCTCCGTCGATCCTCTCCGCCGACTTCGCCCGCCTCGGCGAGGAAGTGGACAACGTTCTCGCCGCCGGCGCCGACTTCGTTCATTTCGACGTCATGGACAATCACTACGTGCCGAACCTGACGATCGGCCCGATGGTCTGCGCAGCACTGCGCAAGTACGGCGTCACCGCGCCGATCGACGCGCACCTGATGGTCAGCCCGGTGGATCGCATCGTTGGCGACTTCATCGAAGCCGGCGCCACCTACATCACCTTCCACCCGGAAGCCACGTTGCACGTCGATCGCTCGCTGCAATTGATCCGTGAAGGCGGCTGCAAGTCCGGCCTGGTATTCAACCCGGCGACCCCGCTGGACGTGCTCAAGTATGTGATCGACAAGGTCGACATGGTCCTGCTGATGAGCGTCAACCCAGGCTTCGGCGGGCAGAAGTTCATTCCCGGTACCCTCGACAAACTGCGCGAAGCGCGGGCGATCATCGATGCGTCGGGGCGTGACATCCGCCTGGAGATCGATGGCGGCGTCAACGTCAACAACATCCGCGAAATCGCTGCTGCTGGTGCTGATACCTTTGTCGCCGGCTCGGCCATTTTCAACGCGCCGAACTATCAGGAAGTCATCGACAAGATGCGTTCCGAACTGGCACTGGCGCGCCCATGAGCGGTTTTGAGCAGTTGTTCCCGGGGCAACTGCCACGGTTGGTGATGTTCGATCTGGATGGCACGCTGATCGATTCGGTTCCCGACCTGGCAGCGGCCGTGGACACCATGCTGCTCTCTCTCGGCCGCCCGCCTGCGGGCATCGAAGCGGTGCGCGAGTGGGTCGGCAATGGCGCGCCAGTGCTGGTGCGTCGGGCCTTGGCCGGTAGCATCGATCATTCGGCGGTGGATGATGCCGAGGCCGAGCGCGCGCTGGAAATCTTTATGGAAGCGTACGGCGCCAGCCATGAGCTGACCGTGGTCTATCCCGGTGTGCGCGACACGCTCAAGTGGCTGCACAAGCAAGGCGTGGCCATGGCGCTGATCACCAACAAGCCGGAGCGTTTCGTCGCGCCGCTGCTCGATCAGATGAAGATCGGGCGCTACTTCAAATGGATCATTGGCGGCGATACCTTGCCGCAGAAGAAGCCTGACCCGGCGGCGCTGTTTTTCGTGATGAAAATGGCCAACATTCCGGCCTCGCAATCGTTGTTCGTCGGCGACTCGCGCAGCGATGTGCAGGCGGCAAAAGCGGCGGGGGTCAAATGTGTGGCGCTGAGCTACGGCTACAACCATGGCCGGCCGATTGCCGAGGAATCCCCAGCGCTGGTGATCGACGATTTGCGCAAACTAATTCCCGGTTGCCTGGATCTGGCCGGTGGGATAACGTTGCCCGACGCTGTTCAACCCCCTTCTGGAAACGCCATCGTGGTGGTCACCCGCAAACTCTGGATGAAAGTCATCAAGGCCCTGGCCCGCTGGCGTTGGCGCGCCTGACTGATTCTGGCCGGCCTGCCGGCGCGTTTGCCTACCTGACCGATTACACCTCATTCCACGAGGCACCTCATGATCCGCGAAGAATTCCTGCGTCTGGCCGCTGACGGCTATAACCGCATTCCACTGGCCTGTGAAACCCTGGCCGACTTCGACACGCCGCTGTCGATCTACCTGAAACTGGCCGACCAGCCCAACACCTACCTGCTCGAATCGGTACAGGGCGGCGAGAAATGGGGCCGTTACTCGATGATCGGCCTGCCGTGCCGCACCGTTCTGCGTGTGCATGACCATCATGTCAGCATCACCGTTGACGGCATCGAAACCGAAAGCCACGACGTTGAAGATCCATTGGCCTTCGTCGAAACCTTCAAGGCGCGCTACAACGTGCCGACCATTGCCGGTCTGCCGCGTTTCAACGGTGGTCTGGTCGGTTACTTCGGTTACGACTGCGTGCGTTATGTCGAAAAACGTCTGGGCAAATGCCCGAATCCCGATCCGCTGGGCGTGCCGGACATTCTGCTGATGGTCTCCGACGCTGTTGTGGTGTTCGACAACCTCGCCAGCAAGATGCATGCGATCGTGCTGGCCGACCCGGCGCAGGCCGATGCCTTTGAACACGGTCAGGCGCGTTTGCAGGAACTGCTTGAGCAACTGCGCCAGCCGATCACCCCGCGTCGTGGCCTGGACTTCAGCAAACAGCAATCGGCCGATCCGGTGTTCCGCTCGAGTTTTACCCAGAACGATTACGAAAAAGCCGTCGACACCATCAAGGAATACATCCTTGCCGGCGACTGCATGCAGGTGGTGCCATCGCAGCGTATGTCGATCGACTTCAAGGCTGCGCCGATCGATCTGTACCGCGCGCTGCGCTGCTTCAACCCGACGCCGTACATGTATTTTTTCAACTTTGGTGATTTCCATGTCGTTGGCAGTTCGCCGGAAGTGCTGGTGCGCGTCGAAGACAACCTGATCACCGTACGCCCGATCGCCGGCACGCGCCCACGCGGCGCGACCGAAGAAGCCGATGCTGCGCTGGAGCAAGATCTGCTCTCGGATGACAAGGAGATCGCCGAGCACTTGATGCTGATCGATCTGGGCCGCAACGATACCGGGCGCGTCTCGGAAATCGGCTCGGTGAAGCTCACCGAAAAAATGGTCATCGAGCGTTATTCCAATGTCATGCACATTGTCTCCAACGTCACCGGCCAGTTGAAGGCGGGCCTGACCGCGATGGACGCGCTGCGGGCGATTCTGCCAGCGGGTACGTTGTCCGGGGCACCGAAGATTCGCGCGATGGAAATCATCGACGAGCTCGAGCCGGTCAAGCGCGGTGTGTACGGGGGCGCGGTCGGTTACTTTGCCTGGAACGGCAACATGGATACTGCCATTGCCATTCGTACGGCGGTGATCAAGAACGGCGAACTGCACGTGCAGGCCGGCGGCGGCATCGTCGCCGACTCAGTGCCGGCGCTGGAATGGGAAGAAACCCTGAACAAACGCCGCGCAATGTTCCGCGCCGTCGCCCTGGCCGAGCAAACCCCGGACGCCTGAGCCCACAACCGACCCCTGTGGGAGCGGGCTTGCTCGCGAAAGCGGTGGATCAGTCGACCTTTACATCAACTGACCGAATGCATTCGCGAGCAAGCCCGCTCCCCCATTCGATTTGTGTGTAGCCAAAAAAAGCGGCGCCCTGACAGGCGCCGCTTTTTTGCATCTACGACTCAAAAATCCAGCACAACCCCGACATTCAATCCCTGCTGCTTGAAGTCATCATCCTTACGGAACGTATAACCCCCACGCAACGCCAGATCCGCCGTCAGCTTGTGACTGACACCCAGGCTCAAGCGGTTCAGGTGACTGGCCGGCGTGTAGCCTTCAAGGGTGAAGTCATTGGCCGGCAGGGTATTGAGCGCGATATTGACCTTCTGCACGTCATCTTCGTACTCACGCTCGTGAGCGTATTCGCCGTACACCTGAGTCTGCGCGGTGAAGTTGTACTTGCCCTGAATCCCCAGGCCCAGACGTTTCGAATCGCGGCTCTGGTCGTCGAAGGTCAGCGCCGTGGCGCGGTTGCTCTTTTCCGAGTAACCGTCGACATCGACACTGGCGTAATCGGCGCTTACAAACGGCGACAGATGCCATTGGCTGCCCGGTTGCGCAATGTCATAACCCAGGCGCGTGCTGAACGCCCACAGGCTGCCGTCGGTATCGCCTTTCTCCGCACCCTCGCTGGCGCCGAGGTCGAACTTGCGCTTGAGGTTGTCGTAGTCGAGTTTGCCGCCGGTCAGCGCGGCGTCGGCCCACCAGCGGTTCTGCTGGAACTGGGCGAACGCGGTGGCCATGTAGCTGTTGAGTTTGTAATCGGAGTCGTTGTGGCCGGCCTCAAGATTCTGCCGGTACAAACCGGCCGCCACGCCCACGCGCCAGGCTTCGTTGAGACGATAGCTGCCACCGACGTTGAGGTTATAACCGCTGCCATCGGCACTGGCGGCGCTGTTTTGGCTGTCGACATCCAGACGCTGTCCGCCGGCCGAGACAATAGCGCGCCATTGGCCGACCGCCTGCCAGTTTTCCCAATCCGCCTGCCACTGGTTACGCAATTCATCCTGATGAGCACGCACCGTGCCGTGGGCCATTTCAGGTAGCAGGCTCAATTCCCACGGCGCAGCCAACAGGGAGTAGGCGTAATCGGCGATCAGTTTTTGTCCCGATTCGGTCGGGTGCACGCCATCGTTGTAGATCAGTTTGGTCGGATCTGGCGTGGCGCTGTTGATTCCGTATCGGGCGTTCTCAGGGCAGCCGCCGCCGCTGAAACAGGTGGCGGTCAGGTTCTGGTCAGTCGCCAGACCGAAGCGCCCCGGGTCGGCGAAGACTTCCGAGAGCAGCACCGGAATGTTCAGCGGAATGACTTCGGCGTTGATGCCTTGCAGGCGCGTCACCAACTGGCTGTTGAACTGGTTGGCCAGGGTGCTGCTGAACGCTTGCAGCGGCGTGCCGTTGAGTGCCGGGGTCAGGCCCACGTCTGGCAGCAGCCAGACCATCACGTATTTCGCGCCGGCGGTCTGCAGCGTCTGCACGCTGTCGGCCAGGCGATCGGCTGCGGCGTTGGCCTGGGGCAGGCTCAAAATGCGGCCCTGGAGGAAATCGTTGCCACCTCCGGAAATGTAGTACAGCGCATTCGGGTCGGCGCGAAAGCCGTTTGATGGCAGATAACCGGGGCGCGTGCGTTCGCCGGTGGCCGATTGGGTGGTGATCGAGTCGAGAATCTGGTCGGTGCGATAGCCGCCGACCGCCCAGTTGTTGCCGTCGGGCTGGCCGTTTTCCGCACGCACGGCGGAACTGGAAGAGGCTGTCTGGTCCGGCGAATAGCCCAGGCGCCCGCCAAGCAGCTGTGTGGAATTCAATGAATACAATTCGCCGCTGCCGTCCTGATACACCGGCCCGGTGCGGTTGGTGTAGCGCTCGGTGGAACCCGCCGGGCCGCCTGTGTCGGCGAAGGTGCCGGCATCGTTGAGGCTATCGCCGAACACAATGAAACTGGAATAAGGATTGGGCGCTGCATTGGCCTGGGCGCACGCGAGTGCGAGCACGCAGCTGGCCAGCGGTACAAACAACGTCTGTCTGATCATGAGCAAGTCCGTTTATTTATTGTTGTAGGTGAACGAAACGACAGTACCAAAAACGTTCGGCATTTTGCCATCGGTCGCGAATCCTTCCGCCGTTTTATAACCCGCAGGCCCCGCCATATTGCACGCTCCGCCCAGCTAAGTTACTGTGCCGGAACGTATGAACGAGACCTTCCCCGTGTTGATCACCAGCAAACTTCTGGATCAAGTCATCAAGGCTCACGCCCGCTGGCGTTGGCGCGCCTGAATCTTCTCTGCCGGCCTCGCCGGATCTGTATCGCTTTGCCTTCCTTGTCTGTTTGAAATGCCGCTGTGCTGGCGCCCTCTGCGCGTCCGACATCGCGCAGCGCCCTGCGGGCAAGTCATCTGAAGGCTGTCATCAAGTCAGAATTCAAGAGGTTCGAAACGCCATGTTGCTGATGATCGACAACTACGACTCCTTTACTTACAACGTTGTGCAATATCTCGGCGAGCTGGGTGCCGAGGTCAAAGTGGTGCGCAACGACGAACTGACCATCGCCGAAATCGAAGCGCTGAATCCCGAGCGCATCGTGGTTTCCCCTGGGCCGTGCACGCCCACCGAGGCGGGCATTTCCATCGACGCGATCAAACACTTCGCCGGCAAACTGCCGATTCTCGGCGTCTGCCTTGGCCACCAGTCCATCGGCCAGGCCTTCGGCGGCGACGTGATCCGCGCCCGTCAGGTCATGCACGGTAAGACTAGCCCGGTATTCCACGAGGACAAGGGTGTGTTTGCCGGTCTCAATCATCCGCTCACCGTTACCCGTTATCACTCACTGATCGTCAAGCACGACAGCCTGCCCGATTGCCTGGAGCTGACCGCGTGGACCCAGCACGATGACGGCTCGATCGACGAGATTATGGGCCTGCGTCACAAGACCCTGAATATCGAGGGTGTGCAGTTCCACCCCGAGTCGATCCTCACCGAGCAGGGTCATGAACTGTTTGCCAATTTCCTCAAACAAACCGGCGGCACGCGCTAAGGACTTCCCATGAATATCAAGACAGCCCTGAGCCGTATCGTCGAACACCTCGACCTCAGCACCGATGAAATGCGCGATGTGATGCGCGAAATCATGACCGGGCAATGCACCGAAGCGCAGATCGGCGCGTTCATGATGGCCATGCGCATGAAGAGCGAGAGCATCGACGAGATCGTTGGCGCCGTGTCGGTGATGCGTGAGCTCGCCGATCAGGTCGAGCTGAAAACCCTCGACGGCGTAGTCGATGTCGTCGGTACTGGCGGTGACGGTGCGAACATCTTCAACGTATCGACTGCGTCCTCCTTTGTTGTCGCTGCGGCCGGTTGCACCGTCGCCAAGCACGGCAACCGCGCGGTGTCCGGCAAGAGCGGCAGCGCCGATCTGCTGGAGGCTGCTGGCATCTACCTGAACCTGACGCCGGTTCAGGTGGCGCGCTGCATCGACAGCGTCGGTATCGGGTTCATGTTCGCCCAGACTCACCACAAAGCGATGAAATACGCCGCTGGCCCGCGCCGCGAACTCGGCCTGCGCACACTGTTCAACATGCTTGGCCCGCTTACGAATCCGGCCGGCGTGAAGCATCAAGTGGTGGGCGTGTTCACCCAGACGCTGTGCCGCCCATTGGCGGAGGTCTTGCAACGATTGGGCAGCAAACACGTGCTGGTGGTGCATTCGAAGGACGGTCTGGACGAATTCAGCCTGGCCGCGCCGACCTTTGTCGCCGAGCTGAAAAACAACCAGATCACTGAATATTGGGTCGAACCGGAAGATCTCGGCATGAAGAGCCAGAGCCTGCACGGTCTCTCGGTCGAAGGTCCGGAAGCGTCGCTGGCGCTGATCCGCGATGCCCTCGGCAAGCGCAAAACCGACAACGGCCAGAAAGCTGCCGAGATGATTGTGCTCAATGCCGGTGCGGCGCTGTATGCCGCCGACCTGGCAAGCAGTCTGAAACAAGGTGTGGAGCTGGCGCACGATGCGCTGCACACTGGCCTCGCTCGGGAAAAGCTCGAGGAGCTGGGTGCCTTTACCGCGGTATTCAAAGTGGAGAATGAAGGATGAGTGTACCGACGGTTCTGGAAAAGATTCTGGCGCGCAAGGTTGAAGAAGTCGCCGAGCGCAGCGCTCGGGTCAGCCTGAGCGAGCTGGAAGGTCTGGCCAAGGCGGCCGATGCACCCCGTGGTTTTGCCCAGGCATTGCTGGCGCAAGCGAAAAAGAAACAACCGGCCGTGATTGCCGAAATCAAAAAGGCTTCGCCGAGCAAAGGCGTGATTCGCGAAGACTTCGTACCAGCCGACATCGCCAAAAGCTACGAGAAGGGCGGGGCGACGTGTCTGTCGGTGCTGACCGACATCGATTACTTCCAGGGTGCCGACGCCTACCTGCAACAGGCGCGCGCTGCCTGCAAACTGCCGGTAATCCGCAAGGACTTCATGATTGATCCGTACCAGATCGTTGAAGCCCGCGCGCTGGGCGCCGATTGCGTCCTGCTGATCGTCTCCGCACTGGACGACGTGAAAATGGCCGAACTGGCCGCCGTGGCCAAAGGTGTCGGTCTCGACGTATTGGTCGAAGTGCACGACGGTGACGAACTGGAGCGCGCGTTGAAGACCCTCGACACGCCGCTGGTCGGCGTCAACAACCGCAACCTGCACACCTTTGACGTCAACTTGGAAACCACTCTCGACCTGCTGCCGCGCATCCCGCGCGATCGCCTGGTGATCACCGAAAGCGGCATCCTCAACCGGGCCGACGTCGAACTGATGGAAATCAGCGACGTGTATTCGTTCCTGGTCGGGGAAGCGTTCATGCGCGCCGAAAATCCGGGCATTGAATTGCAGCGCCTGTTCTTCCCGGAACGTGGCGGTCCGGTAATAAGCGGTTCGACCCTCGACTGATTCGCTCCAGACCGAGTCGACTCATTCGCGAGCAAGCCCGCTCCCACAGGGAAATGCATTCCAAATGTGGAATGGGCTTGCTCGCGAAGAGACCCTCAAAACCCCCACAGATTGCAGATCTGCCGGAGCCCACCATGTCGCTGCCAACCCCGCTGACCATCGAATCCGGCCTGCAAGCCGAACAGGACTTGCTGGCCTCGGTCTGCGCCGGCGACGCCGAATTCGGCCTGCTGTTCTGGCAACCCACCGACCGCGCGCTAGTGATGCCGCGTCGCCTCAACCGACTCCCGCACTTCGACCACGCCTGCGAAGTCTCTGCTATGGCCGGCTGGCCGGTGCTGTTGCGCGAGACCGGCGGCGAACCTGTCCCGCAATCCGCTGCAACCATCAACATTGCCTTGGTGTATGCCCCGCCCCGCAGCGAAGGTGACCTGAACCGCATCGAAACCGGCTACCGCCGTCTGTGCGATCCGATCTGTCAGTTGTTGGATGAATTGGGTGGCGCCTCGTCGGTCGGCGAAATCGACGGCGCATTCTGTGACGGACGTTTCAACGTCAATCTCGACGGTCGCAAGATGGTCGGCACCGCCCAGCGCTGGCGCCAAAGTCAGGGCGGCCAACGTCCGGTGGGGTTGGTGCATGGTGCGATGCTGATGGATGACGAACGTGAAGCGATGGTCGCCGCGGTCAATCGCTTCAATGAAGCCTGCGACCTGGAGCAGCGGGTGCGGGCGCAAAGTCATATCGCC
Organism: Pseudomonas sp. Choline-02u-1; assembly: GCF_002836515.1. Classification (GTDB taxonomy): domain Bacteria; phylum Pseudomonadota; class Gammaproteobacteria; order Pseudomonadales; family Pseudomonadaceae; genus Aquipseudomonas. The sequence continues at coordinate 12,796 of NZ_PJBC01000065.1, read as the reverse complement.
CTGCATGAAAAATTCAACGCGCCACAGGCGTTGGCGCGTCTCGATGAATTGTTTCGTTTGATGCTGGCGCAGATCTACAGCGCCTGATTGACGGGCTCAGCGCGTTCCGAAGACCACCATGGTCTTGCCTTTGACATCGACCAGGTTGCGTTCTTCAAGATCCTTGAGCACGCGGCCGACCATCTCTCGCGAGCAACCGACAATTCGACCGATCTCCTGACGGGTGACTTTGATCTGCATTCCATCCGGGTGAGTCATGGCGTCCGGCTGTTTACAGAGCTCCAGCAGGCAGCGGGCGACGCGGCCGGTGACGTCGAAGAACGCGAGGTCGCCGACTTTGCGCGTGGTGTTGCGCAGGCGCTGTGCGATTTGTCCGCTGAGCGCGTAAAGAATGTCTGGATCCTGCTGCGATAACTCGCGGAACTTGGCGTAACTGATTTCCGCAGTTTCACATTCGACCTTGGCCCGCACCCAGGCGCTGCGTTCCTGTTCGTGGCCGGCCTGCTCGAACAAACCCAGTTCGCCGAAGAAGTCGCCGGCGTTGAGGTAGGCAATGATCATCTCGCGACCATCGTCGTCTTCGATGAGGATGGTGACCGAGCCCTTGATGATGAAGAACAGCGTGTCCGAGCGATCGCCGGCGCAGATGATGTTGCTCTTGGCTGCGTGGCGGCGGCGCTGGCAATGCATCAACAGTTTGTCGATGTTCTTGATTTTGGGTGTGGGGGTAATAGCAACCATGGTTGTATCCCGAAAAGACTGCACGGTGATGTTTTTATGAGGCGCTGAAGGCGGTCGCTACAGGGCTGACGAATGAGCGCCAGCGAATTGGCGCCAGCTTACCAGACACTTCGTCGAAAATTCGAGAAATTACCTACAGCCAGAAAGCAACCTTCCTAGGACGTCGTTCCTGCCGGGACAAAGCGCTGTGCTAAGCTGGCGACCCTTTTTTTACAGTGGAGTCTGGGCGATGAAGGCACGCATCCAATGGGCTGGCGAAGCCATGTTCCTCGGCGAATCCGGCAGCGGTCATGTTGTGGTGATGGACGGCCCGCCGGACGCCGGTGGGCGTAATCTCGGGGTTCGCCCGATGGAAATGCTTTTGCTGGGTGTCGGCGGTTGCAGCAACTTCGACGTGGTCAGCATCCTGAAAAAGTCGCGTCAGGCCGTGGAAAGCTGCGAAGCCTTCCTTGACGCCGAGCGTGCGACTGAAGATCCCAAGGTCTTTACCAAGATCCACATGCACTTCGTGGTCAAGGGCCGGGGCCTGAAAGAAGCCCAGGTCAAGCGCGCCATCGAGCTGTCTGCCGAGAAGTATTGCTCGGCGTCGATCATGCTCGGCGCGGCTGGTGTGGCAATCACTCACGACTATGAAATCGTCGAACTCGGCTGATCCGACATTCAACTATCATAAAAGCAGTGCAGACTCTGGCGATCCCCCGCTGACGTCTGCATAATGCGCCACTTTTTTCAGGGCAGTGATCGGTCAGCCGACGGATCATCCGCCTGAACAGACAACCAAAATCGCCATCGCGAAGAGGTGTTAACCGTCCTACGCAGGTGCGTCGTTCGCACTTGACGGGCATGCTTGATCACGCGGCCGGGCCGCATACATAGAGAGTTTTTAACGGTGAAAAGCAAACTCAAGCTCCACGGGTTCAATAACCTGACAAAGACCTTGAGCTTCAACATCTATGACATCTGCTACGCGGAAACCCCGCAAGACCAGCAGGCTTACGTCGAGTACATCAATCAAGAGTACAACGCGAAACGCCTGACGCAGATTCTCACAGAAGTTGTCGAGATCATTGGTGCCAACATCCTGAACATCGCCAGTCAGGACTATGAACCCCAGGGCGCCAGCGTCACGATTCTGATTTCGGAAGAGCCGGTAACCCCGACTGACAGCCAGATCGAAGAGTCGCCGGGCCCCTTGCCGGAAATCATTCTGGCCCACCTCGACAAGAGCCACATCACGGTGCACACCTATCCGGAAATCCATCCGGACGATGGTATTGCGACGTTCCGTGTGGATATCGACGTGTCGACCTGTGGTGTCATTTCACCGCTCAAAGCGCTCAACTTCCTCATTCACCAGTTCGATTCGGACATCGTGACCGTGGATTACCGTGTGCGCGGCTTCACTCGTGACGTCGAAGGCAACAAGCACTTCATCGACCACGAGATCAACTCGATCCAGAACTACCTCTCCGAAGACACTCGCGACGCGTACCAGATGACCGACGTGAACGTGTACCAGGAAAACCTGTTCCACACCAAAATGCTGCTGAAGAACTTCGAGCTGGACAACTACCTGTTCGGCGACGCCACCAGCAATCTTTCGCCCGAGCAACGTGCTCAGGTGACCGACCGTGTGAAACACGAAATGCTTGAAATCTTCTACGCGCGCAACATGCCGACCTGAGATTCTCGGGCACAAAAAAGGCGACCTCCTGGTCGCCTTTTTCTTGCTTTACACAAAACCCTGTGGGAGCTGGCTTGCCAGCGATAGGGCTATATCGGGCGATACATATCTCAGATCCGATAAGTACTTTTGGTCATCACCTTCGCCAACAAACTCATGCCGAACTTCACTGGCGCCGGAAAGCGAAACCCGCCGGCATCCAGGGCGCTCTCCGCATGATGTTCTTCATCAATGCGCATCTGCTCGAGAATCGCACGGGACTTTTCATCCTCGGCCGGCAATTGCTCCAGATGCTCGTTCAGGTGCTTGCACACCTGATGCTCGGTCGCCGCTACGAAACCAAGACTGACCTTGTCGCTGATCAGCCCGGCGACCGCGCCGATGCCGAACGACATGCCATAAAACAATGGATTCAACACGCTGGTGTGACTGCCCAATTGATGGATGCGCTGCTCACACCAGACCAGATGATCGATCTCTTCTTCAGCTGCGTGCTCCATCGCTTCGCGCACCTGCGGCAACTTGGCGGTCAGCGCCTGTCCTTGATACAGCGCCTGGGCGCAGACCTCGCCGGTGTGGTTGATGCGCATCAGGCCAGCGACGTGGCGGGTGTCCTCATCGCTCATTAGCGTGTCCGGCTGCAGAATCGCCGGCGATGGGCGGTACGGCTGGCCACTGAAGGGCAACAGGGTGCGCATCGCGGCATCGGCTTGCAGCAGCAGACGGTCTATGGGCGAGTAGTGACGTTGGGTAGTCATGCTGACCTCCGGGAAGAATCTCGGCGGCCAGTTTAACCGAATCGGCCGGCGAGGGTTTGCGCTGGGTCATTGGCCGCAGTGTTGCGGGTTATCGCTCCATGTCGCCGAAGGCTGCAAAATCAAAGCATTGCAGCCTTCGGCAAGCCGCAGTGAGTTTCAGCCCGGCGGCCAGTTCATCTGGCGCTGCCCCAGCACGTGCATATGAATGTGATAGACAGTCTGCCCACCAAGTTCATTGCAGTTCATCACCACGCGAAAGCCTTCTTCACAACCCAGTTCCAGCGCAAGACGCTGTGCGGTGAACAAAATGTGCCCGGCCAGTGCCTTGTCGTCTTCGGTCAGGTCATTGAGCGTGCGCACCGGTTTCTTCGGAATCACCAGAAAGTGCACTGGGGCCTGCGGGGCGATGTCGTGGAAGGCCAGAACCTGGTCGTCCTCGTAAATGATATTGGCCGGGATTTCCCGGTTGATGATCTTGGTGAACAGAGTATCCACTGCTGTTTCTCCGTTGAGTTGGGCTGAATCAAGTGTACCGCTTGGAAGTCGCTTTCCTAGCGGGGGCAGTAAGCTTTGTTGACCATGCCGACAATCGTCCGGTTAAGCCAGCGCGAACCCAGTCGCGACAGGAACGCCAGCCAGCGGTTGCGTCGTCCCGGAATGATGATCGCGCGGTTTTTATCCAGCGCACGCACGGCATGCAGCGCCACTTCTTCCGGGCTCATCAGCGAGTTGCTGCTTTCGATCTTTTCGCTGCTCATCTGTGCGGTACGGAAGAACGGTGTACGCGTCGGGCCGGGGCACAGGACCGAAACTTTCACGCCGCTTTGTTTGAGCTCCACGCGCAAGGCTTCGGAAAAATGCAGCACATACGCTTTACTGGCGTAGTAGGTGCTCATCCACGGGCCGGGACTGTAGGCGGCGACCGACGCGACGTTCAGAATCTGCCCGCCACCCAGCAGCGCCATGCTGTTGCCCACCGCGTGGCAGAGGCGGGTGAGGGCGAGAATGTTGACCTCGATGAGATCCTGCTCTGTCATCCAGTCCTGTGCAAGGAACGGCCCGCACGTGCCGATGCCGGCGCAATTGACCAGCAGATCGATCTGCCGGTCGCCTTCTTCCAGCTCCAGCAAAAAGCCTGACAGGCGCAACGGTTCGCCGAGGTCGCAGGCACGAAACAATACTTCGACATCGAAACGCTGGGTCAGCTCGATGGCGATACTCTCCAGCTGATCACGCTGTCGTGCCACCAGAATCAGGCTGCGGCCGCGCCGGGCCAGCGCTTCGGCCATGGCCAGGCCGATGCCGCTGGAAGCGCCAGTGATCAGAGCGTAACGGGTCATGCAATTCTCCATCGCAACAGCTCCGCGCCGGCGACGCGGTTGTCACGACGGGGAGCGCTGTTCATTCTTGCGCAGAGTCTACAGGGGCCTGCGCGGGTTCGGCTGCCTCGTCGGCGGAAATCGCTGGCGGTTCGACGACCTCAACGTCGTCGGTCGTCACCGAGCCGCTGTCATAGCTGCTCTCCAGATTGCCTTCATATTCTTCCTGCACAGCCGAGAAGCCGCCGAGTAAACCGCCGGCAAAAATCAGCGCGATGAACACGATCCATAAAGAGCACAACACCTTGACCGCCTTACTGTTGGGCGGTGGTGGCGGCCCATAGCGGTTGGCGCCGGCGTTGCCGGGAGCGACCATGATCACCAGGGGGAAGAAGCTGCCCACGAAAGGCACCAGATTGAGCAACCACAGCCAGCCCGACCAGCCGATATCGTGCAGGCGCTGAACGCTGAACAGAATGCTGACGATCATGAAGCCGAGGAACAGGAAGACCGCCAGAATGCCGCCGAGGATCAGGCCGGTAGTCGAGTCGCCGCTGACCAGCCCCAACGCAATCAAAGCAAACACGCCGACGATGGGCAGGGTCACCAGGCTCAAGACCATGGTCCAGGCGAGAAAGCGCAGGCGACCGATCCGGCCTTCGACGCTGAATGGCTTGAGCGTGGCGAATGGCGGCAGAGCTTCACCGACATTGGCGCGCGGCGGTGCGTAAGGCGAGTCGGGTTCCGCGACCGCTGCAGGGTTATCGTGGACATCCGCCAGATTCAGCTCGATGGCGGTTTCCGCTTCGATCCGCGCATCGATCCCGGTTTTGTTCAATGCCTGCAGATACGTCTGGGCATCGCTGTGGGACAGATCACGTTTGAGGGCGACGGTGCGGCCACTGAACAGGCGCTCGATGGCGGCCACGTCGCTTTTGAACAGATCCGCCAGATTCAGTTTGGCGGTGGTGAGGTCGACGCCGGGCTGCAGCGCGCCGTCGAAGACGATCTTGTAACGGGTGTCGCTCATGGCCGAGGCATCCTTGTCGCGATTCATTTGGCAGCCAGTCTGATCAGGACTGGCCAGATATGTTTTTCAGCGCGGCCAGCGTTGTGGCAGCTGTGCAGCGCGCGTTTGGGCTTGACGATATTCAGCGTCGAGCCGCGCGATCAACTGATCCACGCTTGGCAGATCACCAATCTGGCCAACACCCTGACCCGCCGACCACACGGTCTTCCAGGCTTTGGCTTCATCGTTGATCGGCTTGAGCTTGTCGCCGAAATTGACCTCGCCTTTGCCTTGCAGTGCCGCCATGTCGAAACCGGCCGCCTCCAAGCTCTGGCGCATGAAACTGGCCGGCACTCCCGACACCGCTGGAGTATGAATGATGTCGGCAGCCTTGGCTGTCAGCAGCATCTCTTTATAAGCGTCAGGCGCGTGACTTTCGGTGGTGCCGATAAATCGCGTACCGAAGTAGGCCAAATCCGCGCCGAGCAGCTGCGCGGCGAGAATCTCATGGCCATGGTTCAAACATCCCGCAAGCAACAGCGTCTTGTCGAAAAACTCACGGATTTCGGCAACCAGCGCAAACGGGCTCCAGGTGCCAGCATGCCCGCCGGCACCGGCCGCGACGGCAATCAGCCCGTCGACACCGGCTTCAGCGGCTTTCTCGGCATGGCGCCGCGTGGTCACGTCGTGAAACACCAGACCGCCGTAGCTGTGCACCGCGTCGACCAGTTCCTTCACCGCACCGAGGCTGGTAATTACGATCGGCACCTTGTGCTCGACGCAGATGTCCAGATCCGCCTGCAGGCGCGGGTTACTGTGGTGAACAATCAGGTTCACCGCATAAGGGGCCGGATTATCCAGCGTCGCCAGGCCCGCTTCGATCTGTTCCAGCCAGGCCTTGAACCCACCGCTTTCGCGTTGGTTCAGCGCCGGAAAGCTGCCGACCACGCCATTGCGGCAACAGGCGAGCACCAGTTCCGGATTGGAGATCAGGAACATCGGCGCCGCTACCACGGGCAGACGCAGACGTTGTTCGAGCAGAACGGGCAGCGACATTGTGAACACCCCAAGGATCTGTATTGGTTGAAGTTAGAACGGCTTGACCACGACCAGAATTACGATAGCCAGCAATATCAGAACCGGCACCTCATTGAACCAGCGATAAAAGACATGGCTGCGGGTATTTTCGCCACGCGCAAAACGCTTTACCTGCGCGCCGCACATATGGTGGTAACCGATCAGCAGCACGACGAGGGTCAGTTTGGCGTGGATCCAGCCACCCTGGCTGAAGAGGCTGGGATTAAGGTAGATCAGCCAACCACCGAAGATCAGCGTGGCGATCATCGCCGGGCCCATGATGCCGCGATACAGCTTGCGCTCCATGACGCTGAAGCGTTCTTGGCTGATCGTGTCTGTGCTTTGTGCGTGGTAAACGAACAGGCGCGGCAAGTAGAACAGCCCGGCAAACCAGCAAACGATGCTGACGATGTGAAACGCTTTGAGCCATAGATAGAGCATTTTTGGTTATTCCCTCATTCACGGTAGCCAGATAGTAGAGGCTTGAGCGTCCGCGCGTCACCTTGGCGGTTGTCGCAGGCGCGCGCGGCCCCTATTATCGACGGCTTTCCAGTGGGTTCGTTGAGGGCAGGTTTATGGTCAAGGTCGGTATCGTCGGCGGCACGGGTTACACCGGTGTCGAACTGCTGCGTCTGTTGGCACAGCATCCGCAGGCAGAAGTGGTCGTCATCACTTCCCGATCCGAGGCCGGTCTGGCCGTGGCTGACATGTACCCGAACCTGCGCGGCCACTATGACGGGCTGGCGTTCAGCGTGCCAGACGTGAAAACCCTTGGCGCCTGCGATGTGGTGTTCTTCGCCACGCCACACGGTGTGGCTCACGCCTTGGCAGGCGAGCTGCTGGCGGCGGGCACCAAGGTCATCGATTTGTCCGCCGACTTCCGTCTGCAGGACGCTGACGAATGGGCCAAGTGGTACGGCCAGCCACACGGCGCACCGGAATTGCTGGACGAAGCGGTCTATGGTCTGCCGGAAGTCAATCGCGAGCAGATCAAGAAAGCGCGCCTGATCGCGGTGCCGGGTTGCTATCCGACCGCAACGCAATTGGGTTTCCTGCCGTTGCTGGAAGCAGGTCTGGCCGACGCATCGCGTTTGATCGCCGACTGCAAATCCGGTGTCAGTGGTGCCGGGCGTGGTGCGGCTGTAGGTTCTTTGTACTCCGAGACGTCGGAAAGCATGAAGGCCTATGCGGTAAAAGGTCATCGTCACCTGCCGGAAATTCGCCAGGGCCTGCGTCGGGCGGCGGGCAAGGATGTCGGCCTGACCTTCGTCCCGCATTTGACGCCGATGATTCGCGGTATTCACTCCACGCTCTACGCGACAGTAGCGGATCGCTCGGTTGATCTGCAGGCACTGTTCGAAAAGCGCTATGCCAACGAACCGTTCGTCGACGTAATGCCGGCCGGCAGCCATCCCGAAACCCGTAGCGTGCGTGGCGCCAACGTCTGCCGCATCGCGGTGCACCGCCCTCAGGATGGTGATCTGGTCGTGGTACTGTCGGTCATCGACAACCTTGTCAAAGGCGCGTCGGGGCAGGCGGTGCAGAACATGAACATCCTGTTTGGCCTGGACGAACGCTTCGGTTTGTCCCACGCCGGCATGCTGCCCTGACGCTGCCGCAGGCTATCAGCGGCAAGCTTGAAGCTCACGGCTTGAAGCTTGCCGCTGCTCTCTAATAGTTGACCAATTTTCTAGGACAAGCGGATAATGCGCGTCATCACGCATTATGGCGGCGTAACGCCGGGAGATAGTCAGCATGAGCGTCGAATCCTTCACCCCCACGGCTTTGCAATTCACCCACGGTGCCGCGCACAAGGTGAAGAGCCTGGTCGATGAAGAGGGGAATGATCGCTTGAAGCTGCGCGTATTCGTTACGGGCGGCGGTTGTTCAGGGTTTCAATACGGTTTCACCTTCGATGAAGACGTGGCCGATGACGACACCATCGTCGAGCGCGAGGGCGTGAGCCTGGTGGTCGATCCGATGAGTTTCCAATACCTGGCCGGTGCTGAGGTTGATTATCAGGAAGGGCTGGAAGGTTCGCGCTTCGTGATCAAGAACCCGAATGCCACTACTACTTGTGGTTGCGGATCGTCGTTCTCGATCTGATCGCGCTTCACCGCACACGCAAAAACGCCGCAAAGCCTTTCGGTTCTGCGGCGTTTTTGTGTTTGAAGCTTATGCCGGATAGATGGCGCCGAGTACGCGCAGACCCCGAGCACCCGTGACGCTTGGCCGGTTAGCAGCAATCCCTTCCAGGCAGCAATGAGCGAGCCAAGCGAAGGCCATGGCTTCGACCCAATCCGGATCAATACCGTGAGTTGCGGTGCTGGCGACTTTGGTGTTTGGCAGTAGATCCGCCAGACGCTTCATCAGCGTCGCGTTATGGGCGCCACCGCCACAGACCAGCAGTTCTCGTGTGTCCGGCTGAGCACTTTGTAGCGACTCGACGATGGTCCGCGCCGTCAGCTCAAGTAGCGTGGCCTGAACGTCTTCGGCAGTGAAGGTCGGCAGGCGCGAAAGATGCTGTTCCAGCCATGGCAGATTGAAGACTTCCCGGCCCGTACTCTTCGGGCCTTTGGTGACGAAGAACGGGTCGCTGAGCAGTGCCTTGAGCAGCGTTGGTTCAACCTTGCCGGTCGCAGCCCATTTGCCGTCCCGGTCATAGTTTTCGCCACGTTGCCGGTGAATCCAGGCGTCCATCAGAACATTCCCCGGCCCGCAGTCGAAACCGGCTACAGGTTTGTTCGGCTCAATCAGGCTGAGATTGCTGAATCCACCGACATTCAAGACTGCCTGGTTACCGCTACGCTCTTCAAACAACGCTTCATGAAAGGCTGGCACCAGAGGCGCACCTTGGCCACCCGCTGCGATATCGCGACTGCGGAAATCACTGACGACGGTAATACCGGTCAACTCAGTCAGCAGGGCTGGATTACCGATCTGCACGGTAAACCCGCGCGCCGGCTCATGGCGAATGGTCTGACCGTGGCTACCGATGGCGCGGATGGCATCAGGCTTGAGTTGTTGTTGCGCGAGGAGGGTGTGAATGCCCGACGCGGCAAGTTCGACCCAGTGTTGCTGGGCAATCGCCGAGCGGGCGATCTCGTCGGGGCCGCTGGCGCACAAGCCAAGCAGCTCGGCGCGCAGGGAGTCAGGCATTGGCAGGTAGTGGGTGGCGATCAGTTTGATCGCCGAGGTCTGCTCGATCAGGGCGATGTCCAGCCCGTCGAGACTGGTTCCGGACATCACACCGATATACAGGGTCATGGCTTAGCGCTTGCTCGAAGCCAGCATGGTGGCCTTCTCTTGATCCATGCGCGCCATCAGTGGCTGGCTCTGCGCGAGGAAGCGCGCGCGTTCGGACTTGGCGATCGGATCGGCCATTGGCAGCTTCTGGCCCAGCGGATCGACGTGAACGCCGTTGACCTGGAACTCATAGTGCAAATGCGGGCCGGTGGACAGGCCGGTGGTGCCGATATAGCCAATGACTTGACCTTGCTTGACGCTGCCGCCGGTTTTCACGCCTTTGGCAAAGCCCTGCATATGGCCGTAGAGCGTGCGGTAAGTGTTGCCGTGCTGAATGATCACAGTGTTGCCGTAACCACCACGACGGCCGGCCAGCAACACTTTGCCGTCACCAGCAGCCTTGATCGGCGTGCCCCGTGGTGCGGCATAGTCAACGCCTTTGTGGGCGCGGATCTTGTTGAGAATCGGATGTTTGCGGCCCATGGAAAATTTCGAGCTGATGCGGGCGAAGTCAACCGGCGTACGGATGAAAGCCTTGCGCATGCTGTTGCCATCGGCAGTGTAATAGCTGCTGTTGCCTTGTTTGTTGGTGTAGCGAACGGCGGTGTAAGTCTTCCCGCGGTTGGTGAAACGCGCCGACAGGATCGGGCCGGTGCCGACAGCCTTGCCGTTGATGACTTTCTGCTCGTAAATCACATCGAATTCATCACCCTGACGAATGTCCTGCGCGAAATCGATGTCGTAGCCAAAGACGCTGGCCATATCCATGGTCATGCTGTGAGAAAGGCCGGCGCGGGCTGCGGACTGCGACAGTGAGCTGTTGATGATACCGTGGACGTAGGCAGTGCGAACGGTTGGCTTGGCAGTCACTCGGTTGAACGAATAACCCTTGTCATTCTTGGTCAGGGTGATGGTTTCAACGTCGCTGACCTTGCTGTGCAGGCTGGTCAACTGGCCTTCCGGGCTGAGTTCGAATTCGAGTTTCTGACCGCGCTTGAGTTGGCTGAACTGCTTGGCTTGCTTGTCGCTTGCCAGTATTTCGTGCACGGAGGCTGCCGGTAGGCCGACTTTTTCAAACAGGGTAGACAGCGTATCGCCTTTGGAAACCACGACCTCACGGTGCCCAGGCTCTTTTGGTTTCTCAGCAGGGGCTACAGGTGCCGGCGCGGTTTCAGCGGTTTGCGCGGCGTTTTCGTCGCTGTTTTCGATTTGTGCGAACGGCGAAGCTACGGGCTCGTTTGTGGCTTGAGCCGCATCAGCAGCGTCTTGATCTTGTGTCAGTTGTTCAGCAGGACTTTCCAGTTCAAGACTCAGAGTCGTCTTTTTGGCTTCAACATCGCTGGAGGGAAATACCAGCAGCGCCAGGCTGAGAAGGGCGGCGATTCCACTTGCGGCGAGCAGGTGGGTCTTCGGGTAAAGCGGAGGCGCTTTAGACGGTTCTGTGGTCATAGGTAATTTTTGACTTTGAATAGATGAATTGGAAAAGATGAATGACATGATGAAGATGAAATAACTGTATAAAATATAACCAAATCATCGCTGAAGCAAGTCTACAGACCTCGGGTCTGTGGATTGGTGTCCGTGCGCCGGGCAAAACTTGTAATTGGTGCGCGTTCTTGTATGGTTGGTTCCCTTTGAATCTGAGCCTTGCGGGTCTGTTATGAAGTCGGTTGAAGAGCAGCTAGCGCTGATTAAACGTGGTGCGGAAGAACTGTTGGTCGAGTCCGAGCTGGTCGAGAAGCTCAAGCGCGGCCAACCGCTGCGTATCAAGGCTGGTTTCGATCCAACCGCTCCGGATCTGCATCTGGGTCATACGGTGCTTATTAATAAGCTGCGCCAGTTCCAGGAACTGGGGCACCAGGTGATCTTCCTTATAGGTGACTTCACGGGGATGATCGGTGATCCGAGTGGCAAGAGCGCCACGCGTCCGCCACTGACGCGTGAGCAGGTTCTGGAAAATGCTGAGACCTACAAGACTCAGGTTTTCAAAATCCTTGATCCGGCGAAAACCGAAGTTGCCTTCAACTCCACCTGGATGGACAAGATGGGGCCAGCGGATTTCATTCGCCTGACTTCGCAATACACCGTCGCTCGCATGCTCGAGCGCGATGACTTCGACAAGCGCTATACCACCAACCAGCCGATCGCTATTCACGAGTTCCTCTATCCGCTGGTTCAGGGTTATGACTCGGTCGCGCTGCGCGCCGATGTCGAGCTGGGCGGTACCGATCAGAAATTCAACCTGCTGATGGGTCGCGAGTTGCAGCGTGGTTATGGCCAGGAAGCCCAGTGCATTCTGACCATGCCATTGCTGGAAGGTCTGGATGGCGTGAAGAAGATGTCCAAGTCGCTGGGCAACTATGTCGGCATCCAGGAAGCGCCGGGCGTCATGTACAGCAAGCTGGTTTCCATCCCGGATGCGCTGATGTGGCGTTACTTCGAGTTGCTCAGCTTCCGTTCGATGGATGAAATCAACGCATTTCGGGCTGACGTCGAGGCTGGTGCGAATCCGCGTGACATCAAGATCAAACTGGCTGAAGAGATCGTTGCGCGTTTTCATGGTGAAGAGGCTGCGGCGAATGCTCACCGTGGCGCTGGCAACCGCATGAAGGATGGCGAGCTTCCAGATGACTTGCCTGAGATCGAACTGTCTTCGGTTGAGGATATGCCAATCGCTGCCGTCCTTAATAAGGCTGGCTTGGTGAAGAACTCAGCGGCGGCGCGAGATCTGTTGGCGGCTGGCGGGGTGCGTGTTGATGGTGAGGTGGTTGATCGCTCCTTTATATATGCACTGGGAGCGACTCACGTTTGTCAGGCCGGCAAGAAGGCTTTTGCACGTATTACGCTGAAATCTGAATAAAGTTGAAATTTGGGGTTGACGGCGAATTCTAGAAGTCTATAATTCGCCCCACTTCCGGCGCAGTCGAAACGGAAAACTCCTTGAGATTCAAAGAGTTACGCA